>NZ_ML137712.1:0-198952 GCF_004023625.1 Streptomyces cavernae
GCCAACTGGGGCCGGGTCAGGGGCGGAACGGACACATCGAAAACCACGGCCTGCGACTCGGAAGACACACCAACAGCCTCACACCACTGACGCTCCTGCACCCACAGAACTAACGAAAAACTCAGTAGGGCGTGTTTCGAAAGTCCTGTGCGGTGCCCGCGGGGTCCGGTGCGTGCCCTCGGCGTGCCGGACGAAAGCCCTCGTACTGGACGTACTTGGGCTTTCGGCCGGTGCGGCGAGAGTGCGTGCCGGGCGCCGTGGGTGCTGTGCGGGACTTTCGAAACACCCCCTAGAGCGGTGTGACGTACGCCCCCGAGATTCCGCCGTCCACCAGGAAGTCGGTGGCGTTCACGAACGAGGAGTCGTCGCTGGCGAGGAACGCGACCGCGGCCGCGATCTCGTCGGCCTCGGCGAACCGTCCGAGCGGGATGTGCACGAGCCGGCGGGCGGCACGCTCCGGGTCCTTGGCGAACAGCTCCTGCAGCAGCGGGGTGTTGACCGGTCCCGGGCACAGCGCGTTGACGCGGATGCCCTCCCGGGCGAACTGCACGCCCAGTTCGCGGGACATGGCGAGCACTCCGCCCTTGGAGGCGGTGTAGGAGATCTGCGAGGTCGCCGCGCCCATCCGGGCCACGAACGAGGCGGTGTTGATGATGGAGCCCTTGCCCTGGCGCCGCATGTAGGGGATGGCGGCCTTGCAGCACAGGTAGACGGAGGTGAGGTTGACCTCCTGGACCCGTTTCCAGGCCTCGAGGCCGGTCTCCAGGATCGAGTCGTCGTCGGGCGGTGAGATGCCGGCGTTGTTGAAGGCGATGTCGACGGAGCCGTAGGTGTCGTACGCGGTCTTGAAGAGCGCATCGACCTGCTCGGCGTCGGTGACGTCGACCTTCACGAAGATCCCGCCGAGTTCGTCGGCGGCGGCCTTGCCCCGGGTCTCGTCGACGTCGCCGCAGACGACGTGGGCGCCCTCGGAGGCGAGCCGCCGTGCGGTGGCGAGGCCGATGCCGCTGCCGGCACCGGTGATGACGGCGGTGCGGCCGACCAGGCGGCGGCAGATGGTGTCGTCGGTCATGGTGGCTCAGGCCTCCGTGCTGATGAAGACGTTCTTGGTTTCGGTGAAGGCGGCGAGCGCTTCGGGGCCGAGTTCACGGCCGAGGCCCGACTGTTTGAAGCCGCCGAAGGGGGTCCAGTAGCGGACGCTGGAGTGGGAGTTGACGGACAGATTGCCCGCCCGGACGGCCCGCGAGACCCTCAGTGCCCGTCCGACGTCCCGTGTCCACAGGGAGCCGGCGAGGCCGTAGGGGGTGTCGTTGGCGAGCCGGACGGCGTCGGCCTCGTCCTCGAAGGGCAGCACGACGGCGACCGGTCCGAAGACCTCCTCGACGGCCACGCGCGCGTGCGGGTCGACGTCGGTGAGGACGGTGGGCGGGAACCAGAAACCGGGCCCCTCGGGGGCTGCCCCGCTGATGCCCTGCGCGTCGGCGGCCACGTACGAACGCACGCGCTCCAGCTGGACCTTCGAGATCAGCGGGCCCATCGCCGTCTTCTCGTCGGCCGGGTCGCCGACGACGACGGACTCGATCGCGGGGGCGAGGAGTTCGAGGAACCGGTCGTGGACCGAGCGCTGGACGAGGATGCGGGTGCGGGCGCAGCAGTCCTGGCCGGAGTTGTCGAGGAAGGACATGGGGGCGGCCGCCGCGGCGGCCTCGAGGTCGGCGTCGGCGAAGACGATGTTCGGGCTCTTGCCGCCGAGTTCGAGGGTGACGCGCTTGAGGAGGGCCGAGCCCTTGGCCAGTACCTGCTTGCCGACGGCCGTCGATCCGGTGAAGACCACCTTGGCCACCCCGGGGTGCTCGACCAGGGCGTTTCCGGCCACCGGTCCAGCGCCGGGGAGCACTTGGAAGAGGTGCTCGGGCAGCCCCGCCTCCAGGGCGAGTTCGGCGAGCCGCAGGGCGGTGAGCGGGGTGGTCTCGGCGGGCTTGAGGATCACCGCGTTGCCGGCCGCGAGGGCGGGGGCGGTGCCCCAGGCCGCGATCGGCATCGGGAAGTTCCAGGGGGCGATGATGCCGACGACGCCGAGGGGTTCGAGGAAGGTGACGTCGATGCCGCCGGCCACGGGGATCTGGCGGCCGGAGAGCCGTTCCACTCCCCCGGCGGCGAAGTCCAGCAGATCCCGGACGTTGCCGGCCTCCCAGCGGGCGTTGCCGATGACGTGCCCGGCCTCGCGTACCTCCAGCAGGGCGAGTTCCTCGACGTGGTCGTCGACGACGGTGGCGAACCGGCGCAGCAGCCGGGCCCGGTCGCCCGGCGCGCGGGCGGCCCAGTCCGCCTGCGCCTTCGTGGCCCGTACGACGGCGGCGTCCACGTCCTGCGGGGAGGCGGCCGGGACGGTGGCGACGACTTCCTCGGTGGCCGGATTGAGTACCTGGAGCTCGTGCTCTGAGGACAAGGAACGACCTTTCACAGACGCTCGAAGGAGCGGCGCAGCTCCCAGTCGGTGACCGCGGCGTCGAAGGCCTGCAGCTCGACTCGGGCCATGTTGCGGTAGTGCGCGACCACCTCGTCACCGAAGGCCGCCTTGGCGATGGGGCTGTTCTCCCAGAGCTCGGCGGCCTCCCGCAGGGTGGTGGGGACGTGCTCGTACTCGGCGGTGTAGGCGTTGCCGGCACACGGCTCGGGCAGTTCCAGCTTCTGCTCGATGCCGTACAGCCCCGCGGCGACGAGACCGGCCACCGCGAGGTGCGGGTTGACGTCACCGCCGGGGAGCCGGTTCTCGAACCGCATGGAGCGGCCGTGGCCGACGACGCGCAGGGCGCAGGTGCGGTTGTCGTATCCCCAGGCGACGGCGGTGGGGGCGAAGGAGCCGGGCTGGAAGCGCTTGTAGGAGTTGATGTTGGGCGCGTACAGGAGCGAGAAGTCGCGGAGGGCGGCCAGCTGTCCGGCGAGGAACTGGCGCATGATCTCGGACATGCCGCCGGGGTCCGTGGCGGAGCCGGCCATGACGCTGCGGCCGCCCGTGTCCGCCAGCGAGAGGTGGATGTGGCAGGAGTTGCCCTCGCGTTCGTTGTACTTGGCCATGAAGGTGATCGAGACGCCTTCCTGGGCGGCGATCTCCTTGCTGCCGGTCTTGTAGATGGCGTGCTGGTCGCAGGTGACGAGGGCCTCGTCGTACTTGAACGCGATCTCGTGCTGGCCGGGGTTGCACTCGCCCTTGGCGGACTCGACGGTCAGCCCGGCACCCGCCATCTCGTTGCGGATGCGGCGCAGCAGGGGCTCGATGCGGCCGGTGCCGAGGACGGAGTAGTCGATGTTGTACTGGTTGGCGGGGGTCAGGTGGCGGTAGCCGGCGTCCCAGGCCTGTTCGTAGGTGTCGCGGAAGACGATGAACTCCAGCTCGGTGCCGACGTTGGCGGTGTAGCCGAGTTCGGCGAGGCGCTGAAGCTGACGGCGCAGGATCTGGCGGGGCGCGGCGACGACCGGTGAGCCGTCGTTCCAGGCGAGGTCGGCGATCAGCATGGCCGTACCCTCGTTCCAGGGCAGTCTGCGCAGTGTGCTGAGGTCGGGGTGCATGGCGAAGTCGCCGTAGCCCCGGTCCCAGGAGGACATCTCGTATCCGTCGACGGTGTTCATGTCGGTGTCGACGGCGAGAAGGTAGTTGCAGCCCTCGGTGCCGTGGTGCAGGACCTCGTCGAGGAAGAAGCGCGCGGCGAACCGCTTGCCCTGGAGTCGGCCCTGCATGTCCGGGAAGGCGAGGACGACGGTGTCGATCTCGCCGCCCGCGACGAGGGCGTGCAGCTCCTCGACGCTGAGGGGCGGGGTGCGGTCTGCCACGGAGGGCCTCCTTGGGTCAGCCGAGGGCCTTAAGGTATTGCCGAGGACCATTGCTTGGGAAGGGGACGCGGCCAGAATGTCGCAGGCGGAGGATTCTCTGGCGCCGGTCTTGCGGCCGGTGCGGGCCGGCAACGGCTTCGAGGAGGCTCTGGAGCAGATCCTCCAAGTCGTACGGCTGGGCCTGGTGCCCGCGGGAGAGCGGCTGCCCGCCGAGCGGGACCTGGCGGAGCGGCTCGGCATCAGCCGAGTGACGCTGCGCGAAGTGCTCAAGGTGCTGCAGGACCAGGGGCTTGTCGAGTCGCGGCGCGGGCGCTACGGCGGCACGTTCGTGCTGTCGCGCGCCGAGGCGCAGGGCGAGGACGAGTTGCGGCGGCGGAGCGGCGAGACCGACATCGAGGACGTGCTGCGCTTCCGTGAGGTGCTGGAGGTGGGGGCGGCGGGGCTGTGCGCGGCGCACGGCCTGGACCGGGAGCAGACCGTTCGGCTGAGGGAGGCGCTCGCCCGCACCCGGGACGCGCCGCTGGCCGACTACCGGCGGCTGGACACGCTGCTGCACCTCACGCTCGCGGAACTGTCCGGCTCGCCGACGCTGACGGCGCAGTACGCGGCCGTCCGCGCGGCCGTGAACGACCTGCTGGACTGCATCCCGCTGCTGGTGCGCAATCTCGAGCACTCGCAGCGGCAGCACGCCGCGCTGGTGGAGGCGGTGCTGGACGGGGACGCGGACGGCGCGCGGGAGATCATGCGGGAGCACTGCGCGGGGACGGCGGCGCTGCTGCGGGGCTTTCTGGGGCGGCCCTGAGCAGGGCCTGAAACGGGCTTGAAACGGCCCGAGCCGGGCTTGAAACGAGCTTGAGCCGGGCATGAGACGGGCTTGCTTTGTCCGCACCGGCACACAAAGGTATGGACTCAGTCCAATGTTGGGTCATGATCGGGTCGACTGGGCGAGGGAGAGCACTGTGAGCAGGCCGCTGATCGGGGTCACCACCTATCTGGCGTCCGCGGCGCGCTGGGGCGTGTGGGAGCTGGACGCGGCACTGCTGCCGGTCGGCTATCCGCGGCTCGTGCAGGGCGCGGGCGGGCTGGCGCTGATGCTGCCGCCGGACGACCCCTCGCGCGCCGCCGCGATGGTGGCCGAGCTGGACGGCCTGGTGATCGCGGGCGGGCCCGATGTGGAGCCCGTGCGGTACGGGGCCGAGGCCGAGCCGCGGACGGGGCCACCGGCCCGGGAGCGGGACGCCTGGGAACTGGCGCTGATCGAGGCCGCGCTCGCCTCCGGAACGCCGCTGCTGGGCATCTGCCGCGGTATGCAGCTGCTGAACGTGGCCCTGGGCGGGACACTCGTGCAGCACATCGACGGCCATGTGAAGGACACCGGGGTCTTCGGACGGCACACGGTGACACCCGTGCCGGGCACGCGGTACGCGTCCGTCGTGGCGGAGGAGTCCGCCGTGCCGACCTATCACCATCAGGCGGTGGACCGGCTGGGTACCGGCCTGGTGGCGTCGGCGCACGCCGACGACGGCACCGTGGAGGCGGTGGAACTCCCCGGTTCCGCCTGGGTGTTGGGGGTGCAGTGGCACCCCGAGATGGGTACGGACCTGCGCGTGATGGAGTCCCTGGTCCGGGCGGCCGCCGGGCGCTAGTGCCCCGACAGGCAACGTTGCCCATCCATGCGCTGGAGGGCAAAGGCTCCTCTCCCTGCCGGGGCACCAAAAGGCAGACGCTCCCTGCCGGGGCGCCAGAGGGCAGACGCTCCCTGTCGGGGCAGCAGAGGGCAACCCCTCCCTGCCGGACGCCAGACAACGACACGTTCCCTGCCGGGGCACTAGCTCCGGGACGCGGCCTCCCTCAGGGCCGCGCCGAGCGCCAGGGGCGCCTCCGCCAAGGACGGGCCGTACCAGGTGAGATGGCGGCCGCTCACCAGGGCGCAGGGGGCCGTGAACGACTCGGGGCCGTCGTCGGGGGCGAACCGGTACGGCTCGTCGGGCAGCACCACGAGGTCCACGTCCGGCAGTTCACCGAGGGCGATCCGCGGATAGCGTTCGGTGTGCGTCGCGTACACGTTGTCCACGCCGAGCCGGGCCAGTACGTCGCCCGCGAACGTGTCCCGGCCGAGCGCCATCCACGGCCGCCGCCAGATCGGCACGACGGCGCGGACCCGCTGCCCGGGCGCGGGCAGCGCGGCCCATGCCGCCTCCGCCTGCGCCAGCCACGCCGGACGCCCCGGGACACCGCACGCGGCGAGCACCCTGGCCAGTTCGGTGAACGCCTGCGGCAGATCGCGGACTTCGGTCACCAGCACCTCGAGCCCCGCCTCGCGCAGGGCGGTCAGATCGGGCTCCCGGTTCTCCTCCTCGTTGGCGACCACCAGATCGGGGGCCAACTCGACGATCCGGTCCACCGCGGGGTTCTTCGTGCCTCCGATCCGCACGACGTCCAGGTCCGCCGGGTGGGTGCACCAGTCGGTGGCGCCGGCCAGCGCACCGGGCGCCGACACGGCGATCGCCTCCGTCAACGAGGGCACGAGTGAGACAACGCGCTTCACAACGGTCAAGATAGCCCGGCCGGCCAGGGACGGCCCCGGCCGGCCTCAGCGGCGCTGCTCCTCCACCGCGTCGATGTGGTCCGCGACCGCGACCACGATCACCCGGGTGTCCGGCTCGGTGGCCCGCCAGCGGTGCCGTACGCCGCCGCTCAGATGCATCGCGTCGCCACGGCCCAGCCGGTGTGCCCGGCCCTCCGCCTCGATCTCCACGGCGCCGTCGGCCACGTACAGCAACTCGTCGTTACGGTGCTGGAACTCGCGGCCGGCGTCGTGGTCACCGGTGAACTCCATGGCGTGCAACTGGTGGTGGCCGCGCACGAGGGGGCGCACCTGGGTATCAGGAGCACCCGGCAGTTCGTCGGGGGCGCGCACCACATCGACGCTTCGCGCCGGATCGGCCGCGGCGAGCAGTTCCACACAGGTGGTGCCGAGCGCGTCGGCGACCTTCTCCAGGGAGCGCATGCTCGGCCGGGCCCGCTCGTTCTCCACCTGGCTCAGGAACGGGACCGACAGCCCGCTGCGCTGCGCCACGACGGAGAGCGTGAGCTCCAGTGCCCGGCGCCGCCGCCGGACGGCCGCGCCCACCCGAAGGGTCTCTTTGCTGTCGTCCATCGCTTCGGCTCCCTCCTGTGCTCGTGGGGTGACACTGCCGGCGCCGGTCCTGGATGTGATGCTCTCGAGGGTTTCTCTGCACCCTACGCATGTTCGGCAAACCGCTTCATGCGCCTGTCACATCCCTGTAAAGAAGGGGTGCGATTCAGGACTTCACTGGCCGCGCCAGTACACCAACAGCACCGGCCCCTACGGAGCCGTACGCGACCGGGTGCCCCCTTATGGCGATGTGATTGACCGGATCTTTTTCGTGCGCGGCCGGAACACCGAAAAGGGCTGGGCCGCGGCCCGGACGGCGACTGTCAGTGGCGTGCGGCATGATGCGTGGCGTGACCGGACGACTGATGCTCCTCGACACCGCCTCCCTCTACTTCCGCGCCTATTTCGGGGTGCCGGACTCGGTGCGGGCCCCGGACGGCACGCCCGTGAACGCGGTGCGCGGCCTGCTCGACTTCATCGACCGGCTGGTGCTGGACCACCGCCCGGACGCCCTGGTGGCCTGCATGGACGCCGACTGGCGGCCGCACTGGCGGGTGGAGCTCATCCCCTCCTACAAGGCGCACCGGGTCGCGGAGGAGGTCCCGGCCGGGCCCGACGTGGAAGAGGTGCCGGACACTCTGTCGCCCCAGGTGCCGGTGATCGAGGACGTCCTGGACGCGCTGGGCATCGCGCGTGCGGGGGTCGCCGGGTACGAGGCCGACGACGTGATCGGCACCTTCACGGGCCGCGCCACGGGACCGGTCGACATCGTCACCGGCGACCGCGATCTGTTCCAACTGGTCGACGACGAGCGCGGGGTGCGCGTCCTGTATCCCCTCAAGGGCGTGGGCACCCTGCAGATCACCGACGAGGCGCTGCTGCGCGAGAAGTATGGGGTGAACGGTCCGGGGTACGCGGATCTGGCTCTGCTGCGCGGCGATCCGAGCGACGGGCTGCCGGGCGTGCCCGGGATCGGCGAGAAGACGGCCGCGAAGCTGCTCGCCGAGTTCGGCGACCTGGCCGGGATCATGGCCGCGGTCGACGACCCGGCGGCAAAGCTCACGCCGTCGCAGCGGAGGCGCCTCGACGAGGCCCGGCCGTATGTGGCGGTCGCGCCGAAAGTCGTGCGGGTGGCCGCCGACGTGCCGCTGCCGGACGTCGACCCGGTGCTGCCGCGCACCCCGCGCGATCCGGCGGCGCTGGACGCCCTGGCCGCGCGCTGGGGGCTGGGCGGTTCGCTGCGGCGGCTGCTCACAACACTCAGCGAGTGAACGACGCTCAGTAAGTGACGACGCTCAATGAGTGACGAGGCCGGTGAGCGATGCGGTCGGCGAGTGAGGAGTGCGTTCCCTGTCGGAAGAAACGAAATTCTCAAAGTTTCTCAAAGTCGAAAGTCATCTTCCGCAGGTAGAAGGTCACAGTGCCCGAACGAGGAGCAACCCGATCTCCTTCGGACCGGCTTTTCACCCCGTAGAGGTGCTAACTTAGGTAAGCCTAAGCACGTGACCCGGGAGAGCGCCATGGCAGAGCGTCCTGCACGCACGGTCCGCAAGCCCCACTCCGCACGCGTGGTGCGCACCGAACGGCTCACCCCGCATATGCAGCGTGTCGTGCTGGGCGGCGAGGGCCTTGCGGGGTTCGCGGTGGGCACCAGCACCGACCACTATGTGAAGCTCCTTTTCCCGTCCGGTGGCGCCGAGTACCCGGACCCCTTCGACATGGAGCGGATCCGGGAGGAGTTCCCCCGCGAGCAGTGGCCCGTGACCCGCACGTACACCGTGCGCGCCTGGGACCCGGTGCACCACGAGCTGACGCTGGACTTCGTCCTGCACGGCGACGAGGGACTCGCCGGGCCGTGGGCGGCCCGGGTGCAGCCCGGTGAGCTCGTACGGTTCATGGGCCCCGGCGGGGCGTACGCGCCCGACCTTGACGCCGACTGGCATCTGCTCGTCGGTGACGAGAGCGCGCTGCCGGCGATCGCCGCCACCCTGGAGTCGCTGCCGGCCGGGGTGCGGGTGCACGCCTTCGTGGAGGTCTCGGGACCCGACGAGGAGCAGAAGATCACCTCCGACGCGGAGGTCGTCTGGCTGCACCGCGGGGACCGGCCGGTCGGCGAGGCGCTGGTGGAGGCCGTGCGGTCGCTGGAGTTCCCCGAGGGCCGGGTGCACGCGTTCGTGCACGGCGAGGCCGGCTTCGTGAAGGAGCTGCGCCGGCTGCTGCGGGTGGATCTGCAGGTGCCGCGCGAGGACCTGTCGATCTCCGGGTACTGGCGCAACGGGCACACCGAGGACCGCTGGCAGGCCACCAAGCGGGAGTGGAACGCGCAGGTGGAAGCCGAGCAGGAGGCGGCCGAGGCGGCCGCCTCCTGAGTTCCCCGGTCCCCGGACCTTCACTGGCCTCAGGCCTGGCCGAACCTCAGACCGACCTCTGGTAGGAGCGGAACGTACGGATCGACAGCCAGACCGCCGCCACGGCCAGCGCGAGCAGTCCTCCCCCACGCAGGAGCACCGCGCCCCAGTCGGGGTCGGCGGACAGCGCCGAGCGGCCCGCCACCATCGCCCAGTCGAGCGGGTTGAGGTCGGCGGCGTGCCGCATCCACCCGGGCATCCCGGACGGGGCCATGAAGGCCGACGAGAGGAACGTCAGCGGCAGCAGCAGGAAGGTGTTGACGCCGATGATCGATTCCCGTTCCCGTACCAGCATGCCCAGCGCGTTGGAGAACGCCCCGAAGATCGTGCCGAGCAGCACCGCGGCGACGATCAGGACGAGGACGCCGACCGCCCCACCCGGGTAGTCGGCGCCGCCCAGCAGTCCGAGCAGCACGATGACGACCGACTGCAACGCGGTGACCAGGCCGTTGTTGACGACGTTGCCGTTCATCAGCGCGGCCCGGCTGACCGGGGTGGTCAGGAAACGGTTGAGCGTGCCCCGCTGGATCTCGTCGAGCGTGGTCATCCCCGCCCACATGTTGGAGCTGAGCGCGCTCATCACCACGACACCGGGCACCAGGTAGTCGAGGTACGACGTCGTGCCGAAGCCGCCGAGTTCGACGACCTTCCTGAACAGGCTGCCGAACAGGAACAGCCAGACCACCGGCTGGATCAGGGTGATCAGCAGATACGCAGGCTGCCGCAGGTACACCAGGAGCTGGCGCTGGGTCATGTACCAGGTCTGGGAGACGGCGGCCGGGACGACGGCGCTCATCGCACACCTCCCGCGAGGGCGAGCCGCTCCGTGCCGGCGGCCTCCGCCTCGGCGTAGCGTCGGCCCGCGTACCGCAGGTACACGTCGTCGAGCGAGGGCCGGGCCACGGTGGCAGCGGCCACGCCGACCCCGGCCCGCTCCAGCACGCCGAGCAGCGCGGGCATCGCGACGGCCCCGTCGTCGGCGCGGACGCTGATACGACGACCGTCGTAGAGCGTCTCGTGCACGCCCGGCACCCTGATCAGCGCGCCCTCGAGGAGCGTGCGGCCCGAATCGCCGAGCGGGGAGCGCAGTTCCACATGGACGGCGTCGCCGCGCAGTTCGCCCTTGAGTGAGTCGGGGGTGCCGTCGACCACGACCCGGCCGCGGTCGACGATCGCGATGCGCTCGGCGAGCCGGTCGGCCTCTTCGAGGTGGTGGGTGGTGAGCAGGATGGTCAGGCCCTCGTCACCGGCGAGCCGGGCGATCTCGTCCCACATCGCGGTGCGCGCCTCGGGGTCGAGGCCGGTGGTGGGCTCGTCGAGGAAGAGCACCTCGGGGCGGTGGACCAGGCCGAGCGCCACGTCGAGCCGGCGGCGCATTCCGCCGGAGTAGCCCTTGACCTGGCGCGGTGCCGCGTCGGCCAGGCCGAAGCGCTCCAGCAGCCCGTCGACGCGACGGACCAGGGCCGCGCCCCTCATGCCGTACAGCCGGCCCTGGAGCAGGAGGTTCTCGCGGCCCGTGGCGACCGGGTCGGCGCCGGAGTTCTGCGCGACGACGCCGATGGCGCGGCGCACCCGGTCCGGGTGGCGCAGCACGTCGTGGCCGGCGACCACGGCCGTGCCCGAATCGGGGCGGGCGAGGGTGGTGAGGATCTTGACGGTGGTGGACTTGCCGGCGCCGTTGGGGCCGAGCAGTCCGAAGACGGTGCCCTGCTCCACGGTGATGTCGATGCCGTTCAGCGCGGTGACGTCACCGGGATAGGTCTTGATCAGTCGGCGTGCGGCCACCGCGGGCCGGGCCGCGGTTCCCGCCGCCGGTTCCACTGCGTGCGCAGGGATGCTCATGTCAGCTGCTCTCCTGTGTGAACGGAGTTCCCGGGGTACGGCGGGTCGGGCCGCGTACGCCGGGTGTTCTCGGTGGTGGCCGGGCCGGCTCGGGGGCTCCGAGCGGTCCCGGGTGTACTGCCGAGCCGATCCGGGTGAAGAGCGCCGGGCTATTCTGGGTGTGCCGCACCTCGATCGTCCGGACTGCCTGCACGGCGGATTCGGTTCGGGGTTCGAGACCCTGGCGGAGCTGCTGCAACAGCTCTGCCGGGGTCTGTTTCGCCGGTCACTGTCTGCTGGTGTCGCCGCCTTCCAGGTCCCGGTACTCCTCGGGGAACTCCCCGGTCTCCGCGAAGCTCCGCCATTCCTTGACGCCGGGCAGCGTGCCGCCCGTCAGCTCCGCGAGGAAGCCACGGACCCATTCCGCCTGGGCCTCGATCATGTGCAGTTGGTATTCGGTCTCGACCAGGAAGAGCCGGGGCAGCGTCTCGTAGAGCTTCGCCAGCGCGCCGCGCAGGCTCGCGACCTGCAACTCCAGAGTGCTGAGGCGCTCCTCCAGGAGCCGCGCCACCTCGTCGGGGTGGATGATCCCCATCAGGGAGAGCGCGGCGTCGAAGATCGGGAACTCCCGCGCCGGAACGGCCAGCAGGTCCGACAGCCATTCCGTGGCCTCTTCACGCCCGGCGTCCGTGATGCCGTAGAGCGTGCGCTCGGGGCGGTTGCCCTGTCGCTGCACCTCGGCGACCTCGACGAAGCCGTGCTTCTGCAGGTTCTGGACGACGGTGTAGAGGGAGCCGTAGTTGATCTTCAGCGTGGTGTCCTTGCCGCGCCGGCGGAGCGTCTGGGCGATCTCGTAGGGGTGCATGGGGCGCTCGATGAGCAGCACCATGACCGCCAGCGCCAGCGGGTTACCGAGCTTGCGACGCTTCGTCGGCACGGGACCACCTCTCGTTGGAGGTCTGCTTCGACAGAGCCGGGCGGGTCGGCAGTGACCGGTTAGCCCGTGGGCGAATATCCGTGACCGAACATATCGCGTCTGCCAACGGCCGTCAATGGACACGATGTATCGCGTTCACGCGCGGGCGGCAAGAGGCGGCAAGAGAGGCGGGCGAGGAGGGACGCGAGGCCGTCGCCTCGTACGCTTGATCAATGCGACGCAAGCGCCGGATTCCGCCCTCCCCCCTGCCCCAGCGGGACGGGGTGGACGCGGTGCGCGTGCGGCTGCCCGCCGGAGAGGGCTGGGCGACCGTGCGGGAACATCTCGTCGCACGGCTCGCGGCGGGCGACGGGGTCATCGACCGAATGCTGGGCGACGGTCTGATCGTCGATGAGGCCGGACGGCCTGTCGCCGCCGACGCCGCGTACGTACCGGGCATGTTCGTCTGGTTCCACCGGGAACTGCCCGCCGAGGAACGGGTGCCGTTCGAACTGGAGGTCGTGCACCGGGACGAGCACATCGTCGTCGTGGACAAGCCGCACTTCCTGGCCACCACGCCGCGCGGCAGTCATGTCGCCGAGACCGTACTCGCCCGGCTGCGGCGGCAGTTGGCGGAGCCGCGGATCGCCGCCGCGCACCGGCTGGACCGGCTCACCGCCGGGCTCGTCCTGTTCACCGTGCGGCCCGAGGAACGCGGGGCGTACCAGACGCTGTTCCGGGACCGGCGGGTGCGCAAGGAGTACGAGGCCGTCGCACCGTACGACCCGCGGCTGAGCCTCCCCCGGACCGTGCGCAGCCGGATCGTCAAAGAGCGCGGGACGATGGCCGCCCGGGAGGTCGCGGGTGAGCCCAATGCCGTCAGCGAGGTGGCACTGGTCGACCACCGGGGCCGGCTGGGGCGGTACCGGCTGCTCCCCCGCACCGGGCAGACCCATCAGCTCCGGGTGCACATGACCGCACTCGGCGTCCCGATCCTCGGTGACCCGCTCTACCCGGAGGTGACCGGCCCCGTGCCCCCGGGTGACTTCCGGCGCCCGCTGCAACTGCTCGCGCGGTCACTGGAGTTCACCGATCCGGTCACGGGGCGGGAGCACCGGTTCGTCAGCACCAGGGAACTGCAGGCCTGGGCTTCGTACGAGACGTGGGCCGCCTAGGAGGCCCAGGGGCCGCCGGTCCGCGGGGTCAGTGGCCGCGCCTCCAGCGCAGCAGCCGTCGCCAGGCGCCGCGGAGGCGGGACAGGCCGGGTCGGCGGGGTCGGCCGGGCGCCGGTTCCGGCTGCCCGGCCGGGGTCTGCGACGCGGTCGAGGTCTGCGGTGCGGTCGCGGCCACGGTCTGCTGCATGGGCGTGGCCGGTGGCATCGGAGCGCCCGGCGGCATGGTGGCGGTCGAAGGCATGGGCGTACTCGGCGGCATGGTGGCGGTCGCAGGCATGGGCGCGCTCGGCGGCATGGGCGCGGGCGCCGGTTGCGGGAGGGCCCGTGAAATGGGCCTTGCCTCCGGCCCCACCGCGGTGGCCACCGGGTACGGCCCGAGTTCCGGCTGGTGCACCGCCGGGCTGGTGGGGCGGACCTCGACGTCCTGCTGCGCCCTCGGCTCGAACTCAACCGGCAGTTCGACCAGATGCCGGGACTGGATGGTCTGGGACCACCGCAACTCCTCTTCAGTGACGGCGAGTTGCACGTCGGGCAGCCGGGTGAGCAGCGCGTCGACACAGGTCTCGGTGATCGCACGGCCGATGTCCTGGCCGGGGCACTCGTGCCGGCCGGCACTGAAGGCGAGATGGGCCCGGTTGCCCATCATGTTCGCCCTGGGGTCGGGGCGGACGGCCGGGTCGACGTTGCCCGGCGCGATACCGAGGAGCAGTCCGTCTCCCTTGCGGATGCGTTTGCCGCCCAACTCCGTGTCCTGCTTGGCGAAGTAACCCAGCACCGAGGTGAACGGCGGGTCGTCCCACAGGGACTGCTCGACCGCCTGCGGGACCGTCATCTGGCCGCCGTTGAGCTGGGCGCGGAACCGTGGGTCGGTGAGCACCATGCGCAGGACGTTGGCGATGAGGTTGGCCGTGGACTCGTACGCGGCGATCAGCACGAGCCGCAGGTGCTGGCAGACCTCCTCGTCGTCGAGTCGTGCCGGGTGGTTGATGAGGTGGCTGGTGAAGTCGTCCTGCGGAACGGCCCGGCGGCGGAGGGTGAGCCGCATGAGGACGTCCGTGACGTACTCGTTGCTGGCGATCGCGGTCGCGGTGCCCTTGAGCATGTCACGGGCGGCCTGCACCAGGCGTTCGCCGTATTCCTCGGGCATGCCGAGGACTTCGCACATCACCGCCATCGGGAGATGCTCGGCGAACTCGCCCACCAGGTCCGCACTGCCCCGCTCGCAGAACCTGTTCACCAGGACCTGGGTGTGGTGGTCGATGTGGCGGCGCATCCCGCGGAAGTCGACCGTGGAGACGGCTCCCATGACCGCGCCGCGCAGCCGCAGGTGCTCGTCGCCCTCCGCCGTGCTGCAGAACGGCTGCCAGGTGAAGATGGGGGCGAGCGGGTGGTCGGGGCCCGCCGTGCCGTCCTGCACGGCCCGCCACTGACGGCTGTCGCGGGTGTAGTGCGCGGCGTTGCTCACCATCTGGAAGTTCTCGGTGAGGCCCAGCACCAGCCAGACCGGGACGTCGTTGTGCAGCAGCACGGGGGCGACGGTGCCGTGTTCGGCGCGGATCTCCTCGAAGAGGGCCGCCAGGTCCTCCGCCTCGGGGCCGTAGACGCGGCGCAGTCCGCCGGGGCCCAGGCCGTGGGCGGGGCAGCCGGGCGGAGGGGCGGGCGTGGGGTCCGTATCGGTGAGGGAGTGCGGTTCAGGCGTCACGGTGGTTGGCTCCGGGGCTGAAGTGGTTCCGGTTGCTGGTCGGTTCGGGTGAGGGGGCCGGACGGGCCGAGTTCGGGGGCGCGCGGGCTCAGCCGTGGGGGGACTTCATCGCCAGCGCGTGCAGATAGCGCATCAGGGTCAGCAGCGCGTCCCGGCTGGAGGACCGGTGGCGGGCGTCGAACTGGAGCATCGGGATGTCCGGTGTGAGGTCGAGCGCGGAGCGCAACTCCTCCATCGGGTACCGGGGGGCGTCCGGGAATTCGTTGATCGCGATGATGAAGGGCACCCCGCACTCCTCCAGGCGCCCTATGACGTCGAAGCTGACCTCGAGCCGGCGGGTGTCGATCAGGACGACCGCGCCGAGGGCCCCTTCGAACAGGCCGTTCCACAGGAACCAGAAGCGTTGCTGGCCGGGGGTGCCGAAGAGGTACAGCACCAGCTCGTCGGTGATGGTGATGCGGCCGAAGTCCATGGCGACGGTGGTCGCGGTCTTGGTCTGGGAGCCGAAGTTGTCGTCGACGCCGATGCCGGCCTGCGTCATGGTCTCCTCGGTGGTCAGCGGTCTGATCTCGCTGACGGAGCCCACCATGGTCGTCTTGCCGACACCGAAGCCGCCCACGATCACGATCTTCGCCGCCGAGGTGACCGTGTGCGGCAGCTTGTCCTCGGTCCGGGGACCCGTGATGGTGTCAGAGCTTTTGAAGTCCATGCATCACCGCTTCGAGAAGGGAACGGTCCGGCAGCGACGAGCGGACGACGGGGGCGCGCGCCTGGACCAGATCGGCCGCCAGCATGTCGGTGAGCACGACGGCCACCGCGCTGTACGGCAGGTGGAGGTAGGCCGAGATCTCGGCCACGGACAACGGGGCACCGCACAGCTCCAGCAGGACCGCCTGCTCCGGCGGTACCTCGCCGGGCGGGTCCTCCCGGGCGACGATCAGGGTGACCAGGTCGAGGGGGGACCGGTCGCCGTCCTCGCCGCCCGTGATGGTGAACAGGCGCTGCGGGTCCGGTGGTTCCGGCGGTTCCGGCTCCCCCGGTGGTCCCGGGGGCTCCGGTGGGCCCTGCGCGGTCGTGCCGCCGGCCGCAGGTGGCCCGGGGGTGACAACGGAGCCCGCTTCCTTGATCGGATGTCGCCGTCGGCGCTGGGGAGGGATCATACGGAGTGTCCGTTGTGCCGGGGTGGACTGGTGAGATAGTCGCCGATGCGGCTGACGAGGTCGCGCATGTGTCCGCTCATGTTGGCCGGCATGGTGCGCACGTCCGCGAGGACGGCGAGGTAGGCGTTGGGGCCCGCGGCCATCAGATAGAAGTAGCCGCCGTTCATCTCGATGATGACCAGGCGCATCCGTCCGTCGCTCTGCGGGATCTCGCTCGCCACGGCGGCCGCCAGGCTCTGCAGGCCCGCGCAGGCGGCGGCCACCCGGTCGGCGCCGTCGGGTTCGCCACCGTAGCGCGCGATGCGCAGGCCGTCGGCGGAGAGCACCACGATCTGCTCGATGCCCGGCACGCTGTCGGCGAGTTCCTTGAGCATCCAGTCGAAGTTGCCCTGCTGCTGGATCACTTGAGGTCTCCCTCGTCGTCGGCCGTCACGGGGGCCGGCTGGTTGTCCGTGTCTGATGCTGCTGTCGCGGCCGGCCCGGATGCCTCCGAGGCGAGCTCTGCCCGGCTGTCCGAGGAGGCCGGGTCGGGCCGGCCGGGGCTGTCACCACCGGTGTCCGGAGCGGACTTGTCCGGGCCGCCCTTGAGGCCCTCGAAGAACTCCTCGACCCAGAGCCCGGGCGGGGGTTCCTCCTCCTGCGGCGCGGCGGGTGCGGCGGCCCGGGCCGCCGCCTGCTCGGCCTCCATCTGCTGCGTGGCGAGGAGCCGCTCGCTGAGCGGGGTCCTGACCCGGCTGCGGCGCTGCGGGAGGCCGTTCGCGGTCCATTCGGTGACGACCGGGACGTCGTCGTCGTAGGGGTCCTGGCCCGGCCGGGGGACCCGCGGTCCGGTGGTGGGGCGGCGCTTCTTGGGCGAACGCTTCGGGCCCACGACACCGTCGAGGGTGGGCAGCGGCCGGGAGACCGCACCGATGCCGTGCGCGTGCAGGCCCACGGGCCTGGGATCGGTGGAGAGCATGCTGCGCGGCACGACCATCACCGCGCAGCAACCGCCGTAGGAGGACGGCCGCATGGAGATCTCGATGTTGTACATCTTCGCCAGCCGGCCGACCACCGCCATGCCCAGCCTCGGGGTCTCGCCCACCTGGGTCATGTCGATACCGGCCCGGGCGTAGCCGAGGAGCGTGTCGATCTTCTGGCGGCGTTCGTCGGTGAGCTTGACACCCGCGTCCTCGAACTCGATCGCGATACCGGTCTGCACCTCGGTGGCGGTGACCCGCACCTTGGACTGGGGCGGCGAGAACCGTGTGGCGTTGTCCATGAGTTCGGCGGCGATGTGGATGATCGGCTCGACGTAGAGACCGGCGATGTTGACCACGGCGATCGAGTCCAGCTTGATGCGCCGGTATTCGAGGATGCGGGACATCGCGCCGCGCAGTGTGCTGTACAGGGTCACGGGCTTGGGCCAGCGGCGTCCGGGACCGCCGCCGCCGATGACGCCGAGGGAGTCGGCGAGCCGGCCGATCATCGAGTTGCCGTGGTCGAGGCGCAGCAGGTTGTCGAAGACCTCGGGGTTGTTGCCGTGGTCCTCCTCCATCTCCCGCAGGTCGATGGCCTGTTGGTGGCAGATGGCCTGGACGCGCCGGGCGACGTGGACGAAGGAACGCTGCGAGGCGTCGCGCCGTGACTCCTCGTCGGAGATCAGGCGCAGCACCGTGAGGAGCAGTTCCCGTTGCACATCGGGCATGTCCCGCCACTCGGGACGGGAGTCGACCCGGTTGCGCATCACCTCCCGGACGGGTTCACCGCCGAGCACCCAGCCCACCGTGGCGGGAAGGATCTCCGTACGCAGCCGGAGCACCTCGTCGTCGTTGGCGGCGATACGCCGCTCCAGTGCGGCGGTCCGCTCGGCGTGTTCGGCGCGCAGCGCGCGCAGGGCCCGACCGCGGCGCAGCGCCGCGGCGGCGACCGCGATCAGTAGCAGGGTCGCCACGGCGCCGCAGCAGGCGACGGCGATACGGGCCGACGGCGCCACCAGGGCGGCGGCGGTCCCGGTGGCCGCGGCCATGAGTATGGCGGGCAGCAACAGCACGCGCGCGAAGGGGACTTCTCGGCCACCGGGAGGAGATTGAACTCTCACCATGTATGCCCTCTGAAAATCGGTGGAGGTGTAGGGGTCCGTGCAAGGGAAGGTCGTGGGGGGCGTAAGCGGATCTTCATAATTTTTTGGGAACAAGCGCACGATTACACCGCAACTCGGTGCGCCGCGGGCGAGCTTAGTCCGACCGGATCAACGCCGAGTCATATTCCGCAAGCACCTGAAACCGCCCCTATGAGCGGAATAAACTCAGGCCCATTTACACGATGAGCTACCGATCGCACACCGCGAGTGATGGCGTACGGGCGTCCGAAACCTGCCGCTCAGAAGGGTTACGACACCTCTACGGTCCCGGAGCGGGGCGCGGGCCCTGCTCGGGCTCGGGCCCTGCTCGGGCTCGGGCTTGGCTCGGGCTCGGGCTCGGGCTCGGGCTCGGGCTCGGGCTCGGGCTCGGGCTCGGGCTCGGGCTCGGGCTCGTCAACTATCGGCAGGCGTCCTTCGGTTCGGCCCGCACGGCATGGAAGCCCGCGAAGCGCTCGGCGCGTGCCTCGGGGAGCAGTGGGTGGGGAATCAGTCGCGGTGGCTGAGGAGCTCGTCACGTGCGGCATCACGACTGTGGTGGCCGCGGACGCCCGCGTCGGACCCCGTGACGGCGAACACTCGACGGGGCTTATCGCTCGGGCCTCTACGGCCACGGACACCGTGACGGACGCCTGGCCGCCGGAACGAGCCGCGGAGCCAGTGGCGCCCACCCGGCCGGAACGGGCCATGGACCCCGCGGCGCCAGCCCGGCCGGAACCAGCCGCGAACCCACAGCGAACGCCCGACCGGAAGAACGAGCCACGGACCCCCGGCGAACGCCCGTCCGAAACCAATCACGAACCCCGCGGCGCCTGCCTGGTAGAGACGTGCCGTGAGGCCCGCCGACGGACGCCGGATCAGTCACCGGCGCAGGCCGGATCACTCGTCGGCGGACGCCGGATCAGCCCACCGACGAGTAGGCCACGACGCCCCGCAGCAGCCCGTCGACGGCCTTGCGGGCGTGCTTGGCGACCGTGGAGCCCTCGGCGGGCGCGGCGGCCGCGATCTGGCCCAGCACGTCGATGACCTGCTTCGTCCAGCGGACGAAGTCGCCGGCCGGCATCTCCGCCTCGCGCAGCACCTCGTCGAGGCCCTTGCCGGACGCCCACATATAGGCCGCCCACGCGAAGCCGAGGTCGGGTTCGCGCTGGCCCACGCCCTCGGTCTGGTTGATGCGGAACTCCTCCTCCAGGGCGTCCAGCCGGCCCCAGATCCGCACCATCTCGCCCAGCGCGGCCTTCGCCTTGCCGGAGGGCACCTTCGGCGCCAGCGCGTCGTCGCCGACCCTTGACTCGTACACCAGCGCCGAGACGCACGCGGCCAGTTCGGCCGGGGCGAGGCCCTCCCAGACCCTCTCGCGCACACACTCACTGGCGAGCAGGTCGAGTTCGCCGTAGAGCCGGGCGAGCCGCTTGCCGTGCTCGGTCACCTCGTCGCCGCGCAGATAGTCCAGCTCGGTCAGGAGCGCGACGATGCGGTCGAAGGTGCGGGCGATGGTGTTCGTCCGGCCTTCGATGCGCCGCTCCAGCTGCGAGGTGTCCCGCAGCAGCCGGTGGTAGCGCTCGGCCCAGCGGGCGTGGTCCTCGCGGTCGGAGCAGCCGTGGCACGGGTGCGCGCGGATCTCGGTGCGCAGCCGGGCGATCTCACGGTCGTCGGCGGCCGCGGCCCGCCGCTTGCGGTGCCGGTCGGGAACGATGTGCCCGGCCTTGCTGCGCAGCGCGGAGGCCAGGTCCCGGCGGGACTGCGGGGAGCGCGGGTTGAACGACTTCGGGATCCGCATCCGCTCCAGCGCCTCCACCGGCACCGGGAAGTCGATCGACGCGAGCCGCTTCACCTGGCGTTCGGCGGTCAGCACCAGCGGGCGCGGCCCGTCGTGCTGCTCGAAGCCGCGGTGGCCGTTGGACCGCCCGGCGGGCAGCCCCGGGTCCAGCACCAGCGCCAGACCGGCGTACTTGCCGGTGGGGACGTGGATGACGTCACCCGGCTTCAGCTTCTCCAGTGCGACGGCGGCCTCCGCGCGGCGCTGCACCGCGCCCTGCCGGGCCAGTTCCGTCTCACGGTCCTTCAGTTCACGGCGCAGCCGCGCGTAATCCTCGAAGTCGCCGAGGTGGCAGGTCATGGAGGCCTTGTAGCCCTCCAGGCCCTCCTCGTTGCGCTGCACCTGACGGGAGATCCCGACGACGGACCGGTCGGCCTGGAACTGCGCGAACGACGTCTCCAGCAGTTCGCGCGAGCGGTGCCGCCCGAACTGCTCCACCAGGTTCACGGCCATGTTGTACGACGGCTTGAAGCTCGAGCGCAGCGGATAGGTGCGGGTGCCCGCGAGCCCGGCCAGGTGGTCCGGGTTCATGGCGCGCTGCCACAGCACCACGGCGTGGCCCTCGACGTCGATGCCGCGGCGTCCGGCACGGCCCGTCAGCTGGGTGTACTCACCGGGCGTGATGTCCGCGTGCTGCTCGCCGTTCCACTTGACGAGTTTCTCCAGCACCACCGAGCGCGCGGGCATGTTGATGCCGAGCGCCAGCGTCTCGGTGGCGAACACGGCCTTGACCAGGCCGCGGACGAACAGCTCCTCGACGACCTCCTTGAACGTCGGCAGCATGCCCGCATGGTGGGCGGCGATACCGCGCTCCAGGCCCTCCAACCACTCGTAGTAGCCGAGGACGTGCAGGTCCTCGGTCGGGATGGACGCCGTGCGCTCCTCGACCAGCTCACGCACCCTGGCGCGGGCCTCCTCGTCGTTGAGTCTGAGGCCCGCGTACAGGCACTGCTGCACGGCTGCCTCACAGGCGGCACGGCTGAAGATGAACGTGATCGCCGGCAACAGCCCTTCGGCGTCGAGCCGTTCGATGACCTCGGGGCGGCCCGGCGTCCACACCCGCGAACGCTGCCGCCGCTCCCGCTCACGGTCGGCCTCCCGCATCGCCCGGCCGCGTCTGCGGTCCTGGTACGACGGCCGGCTCGCCTCCATGCGGGCCAGCCGGGCGAGATCGGGGTTGACGGCCTTCTTGTGGCCCTCCCCCTCCTCGAACAGGTCGTACATCCGGCGGCCGGCCAGCACATGCTGGAACAGCGGGACCGGGCGGTGCTCGGAGACGATGACCTCGGTGTCGCCGCGGACGGTGTCCAGCCAGTCGCCGAACTCCTCGGCGTTCGACACGGTGGCCGAGAGCGAGACGAGCGTCACCGACTCGGGGAGGTGAATGATCACCTCTTCCCACACGGCGCCCCGGAAACGGTCGGACAGGTAGTGCACCTCGTCCATGACCACATGGCCGAGCCCGCGGAGTGTCTGCGAGCCCGCGTAGAGCATGTTGCGCAGCACCTCGGTGGTCATCACGACCACCGGCGCGTCGGCGTTGACGCTGTTGTCGCCGGTGAGCAGGCCCACCTTCTGCGAGCCGTAACGGCGGCACAGATCGGCGTACTTCTGGTTCGACAGCGCCTTGATCGGGGTGGTGTAGAAGCACTTCTTGCCCTGCTGGAGGGCGAGGTGCACCGCGAACTCACCGACGATCGTCTTGCCGGAACCCGTGGGCGCGGCCACCAGAACGCCCTTGCCCGCCTCCAGTGCCTGGCAGGCCTCGATCTGGAAGGGGTCGAGGCCGAAGTCGTACATCTCGCGGAAGGAGGCGAGAGCGGTGGCCTGCTCGGCAGCACGCCTGCGAGCTGCCGCGTACCGCTCGGCCGGGGAGAGGTCCTGAGTCATCGTGCTTTCGAGCGTACCGGGAGCCACTGACAACAGGACGATCAATATCCGGATCGCGGGCCGCGAAACCCCATGCGGAAACCGGTCGCCTCCCGTGTGGAGACGACCGGTGCGTCCTCAGGAGAGAGATCGGCCTCAGGTGACGTCGTCGTAACCGTTCACACGGTCACGCTCGGGCCCGCTGCCGTCCGTGAGCGCTCGCGGCGCACCCACCGCTTCGATCTCGCCGATGTCCTCAGGCGTGAGATCGAGCTCGGAGGCCTCGTCGTCCGCCGGCCCCTCGGCTTCACGACGGGCCCGGCGCTTGTCGTTGGTCAGCGCGATGGCCGTCGCGGCGAAGTACATGACCCAGATCGGGCCCGCCAGGGCCAGCATGGAGATCGGGTCGGTGCTGGGTGTGGCGATCGCGGCGAAGACCGTGATGCCCATGATCATGCCGCGCCACCAGCCGGCCATCTTCTTGCCGGGCAGTATGCCGCCGAAGTTCAGCATCACCAGCAGCAACGGCAGCTCGAAGGAGAGACCGAAGACGAGGATCATCCGCATGATCAATTGCAGGAGATCGTCGAGCGGGAGCTGGTTGTCGCTTCCGATGATGGAGAACTCGAGCATGACCGACGCCATCTTGGGCAGCGTCCAGTAGGCGAAGTACCCGCCCAGGAGAAACAGCGGGAATCCCGCGCCCACGAAAGCGAGGCTGTACTTCTTCTCGTGCCGGTGCAGACCCGGCGCCACGAATCCCCAGAGCTGGTAGAGCCACACGGGCGCGGCGAGTGCGACACCCGCCGACAGCGACACCGTGAGGGCGAGCGTGAAAGGACTGAGCAGACCGTTCTGCACGATGCGCGCGCATTTGGTCTCGCCGTTGTTCTTGGCCAACTCGGCCAACTCGGCAAAGCTGCGGTCGCACCCCACCGCCTCAAGGATGGGATTGGTGAAGAACTCGATGATCTCCTTGTAGAAGAAGACCGCGACGATCGTCGTGACAACGATCGCGATCAAACTCTTCACGAGGCGGTTTCGCAGCTCGCGCAGGTGCTCCACGAGGGGCATCCGCCCCTCGGGGTCCTTCTCCTTCTTGCGGGCAGACTTGAGCAACCCACGTCCTCATCTCGTGCGGTGGGCAGGCCCGTGCCTGCCCTGAATCAGCGCTTGGTCGTGTCCGTCGGCTCGGTGACCGGGCGGGAGCTGGTCACATCGCCGGGAGCGGCCTGGATGGTGCGCTGCGCCGAGGGCTGCTGGTCGTCGTGCGGCGGAGCCGAGGCCGCGGTGGTGTTGTCCTGACCCTCCGACTTCATCGCCTTGGCCTCGCTCTTGAGGATGCGCGCGGACTTGCCGAGGGAGCGGGCCATGTCCGGAAGCTTCTTCGCGCCGAACAGCAGGATGATGACGACGAGGATGAGAATGATCTCGGGGGCTCCGAGCCTTCCGAACATAAGTCTTTACCTTCTCACCGAGGCAGCGGGTTGGGAGCTGTCCGGCCGGTCGGACAGGTGTCCGACAAACCGTGCTGGCAGCGATCGTAACGCGCAGGGGTAAACCCGGGGCAATCCCTGTGCGTACTCCCAGTCATGCGGCCCGCGCCTCGTTTAACGGGCCGTGCAACGCAGCGTACCTGCCCGAGCTGCGAAGCTGACAGGCCGAGATGGCCCGGAGACTTGTCTCAGCTGATTCAAAGGCCGCGAACAGAACGGGCCGTCCCGGCCGCGGCCCGCTCCAGTTCATCGGCGGCCCGGTTGATCCGCTCCGCCGAGTCACTGACCTGCACCCCCAGGCGCCGGGCCTCGACGAAGACCCGCACGGCCAGCACACCGAGGACGGCTAGCCCCAGGAAACCCACAGTTACCGCGAACATCGGCCAGAACATGCGCCGAGCCTAGAGGGTCACAGGGTCGAGTGCAGGCGCAGGGTGCGCACCCCGCCCCCGGTGAGCAGCTCCACGATCCGCTCACCCGCGGGCTTGCGCACGGCCTCACCGCACTCGGGGCAGGTGAAGGAGTAGAAGGTGGTGCGGGGGGTGGCGCCGACGGCCAGCCTCAGCGCGCTCGCGGCGAGCTCGAAGCGGGCCCGGCAATCCGGACAGTTGGCCTTGAAGACCACGGGATCCACCCTCGTCATCCCGGCGAACGCCGTGACGACGGACATCTCCGGCTCTCCGGACTTCCCCGACCCGCTCAAAGCCTCTGCTCCCGCCTGCCGCCGTACGGTCCGTCCTGAACTGTGTGCAGATCGTGGTGCACCGCCGACGGCGAGTGTCCTCCCGGGTCGCCCTGGCGTTCCTCGCGGGCCCCGGACGGCGCTTCTTGCAGCCCGCCGCGCAGCCCGCCGTGTCCACCGTGCAGCCCCTCGTCGCCGTCGGGCAGCCCGTCGTACGCCAGCAGCGCCTCGCGCGCTGCGTCCCGCGCGCTGTCCGCCAGGTCCTGCGGGGCGACGATCCGCCCGTCCCGGCCGAGCCGAAGGGCCAGTCGGCGCAGGGACGCGGGATCAGGTGTGCGCAGCGTGATGCGCAGACCGCCGTCGGGGAGTTCCTCCGCCTGGTCGTGGGGGTAGTACTCGGCCACCCAGCGCCCGCCGGGGCCCACCTCCACCACCACCTCGGGGTCCTCCGCGGCCGGCTGCACCAGGCCCTCGGAGAGGTCCCGCAGTTCGATCTCGGGCGGCGCGGACGGCTCGTCGAGGATCCTGATCTCCGCGACCCGGTCCAGCCGGAAGGTGCGGCGCGCCTCGGAGCGACGGCACCACGCCTCCACATAGGTGTGGCCGACGCTGACCAGCCGGATCGGGTCGATCTCACGTTCGGTGACCTCGTCGCGGGCGGGCGAGTAGTAGCGGATCCACAACCTGCGGCGCTCGGAGATCGCCCGGTCGACGTCCGCGAAGACCCCGCCCTCGGACTCGAACGTCACCGACAGGCGCGAACTGGCGCCGGCCGCCTCCCCGGCGGCCGCCTCCACCTTCGCGGTGGCCCGCAGCAGCGCCTGCCGGTCGCTCTCCCGCAGCCCGGGCAGCGTGGCCACCGCCCGTGCCGCCACCAGCAGCGCGGTGGCCTCGTCGGCGGCCAGCCGCAGCGGCTCGGCGGCGTCCGCGCCGAGCGCGGCCGGATTGTGCCACCAGATCCGCTCACCGTCGGTATCGATGTCGAGCAGATCCCCGCCGCGGAAACTGGTCCCGCACATCGGCAGCACATCGAGGTCCGAGACCAGTTCGTCCTCGGTGATCCCGAACGCACGCGCAACGTCCTCGATACGCGCGCCGGGACGCTCCCGCAGATACGTCACCAGGGACAGCATCCGCCGCGTCTGGTCGATCGCGTTGGCGGGCCTGGCCGGCTTTCCTGCCACGTTCCTCGAGTCCCCCTCAGCCCTTGGCCACCGCGCGCAGCCGGTCCACGACGTCCGCCCGCAGTTCGGCGGGCTCCAGGACGACCACGTCGGGCCCGAACTCCACCAGCCAGGCGTCCAGCCCGTGCCCGTACGGAATCTCCAACTCGTCCCACCCGTCACCGAGTTCCCGCACCGAGGAAGCTTTCGCCCGGAGCGGATAACCCGCCCCCGTACGGAGCCGGATCAGCGCGGACCGGTCGGCGTTCTCCCCGGCCCAGCTCGCCACGGTCTCCCGCACGGTGACCACGTCCGGAACCTCGGCGGTGAAGCTGCCCGTACGGTTGCGGACCCGGCCGGTGATCCGGGACAGCCGGAACACCCGTTCCGCCCCGCGGTCACGATCGAATCCCGCCAGATACCAGTGGCCGCGCCAGCACTCCAGCGCCCACGGCTCCACCGTGCGCGGCTCCGGACGGGCCGCGGTCGCCTTGCGGTAGTTGAACACGACCGGCCGGCGGTCCCGGCAGGCCAGCATCAGCGGCTCGAACGCGGCCTCGTGCACCGGAATGCGGGGCTCGAGCGCACCGTGCGCCTCGTACGGGTCCACGTCCTCGGGCAGCCCCGCCGCACGCAGCTTGTGCAGGGCACCGCTGGCCGCGCCCGCGAGGCGGGCCTGCTGCCACACCTTCGCGGCGAGCCCCAGCGCGGCGGCCTCCTCGGCGTCGAGGGTGATCGGGGGCAGCCGGTTGTTGTCGCGGCGGGCGAGATAGCCGACCTCACCGTCGAGGTTCTCCACCGTCTCGATGACCAGGCCCAGCTCGCGCAGATCGTCCTTGTCCCGCTCGAACATGCGGTTGAAGGAGTCGTCGTTCCCGGACGGCCCGTCACCGGAAGCCGACGACGCACGGTTACCCGGCCCGAACGCATCGTGGTAAGCCTCGATGGAGTCGCGCAGCTCGCGCTTGCTGAGCGGCCGTCGTGTCCCGAGCAGACACAGCGCCAGGTTCATCAACCGCTCGGCCTTGGCAATGGCCATCGACGCCCTTCCCCGTACGGTGCTTACGACGCCTGACCGTACCGCTGATGAGTACCGCGGCAAAAGCGGAGGGCCCATGCCCGGAAAGGCATGGGCCCCATGTGTTCCACAGGCGGCGGGCTCCGGTCCTACCGGGACCGGAGGACGCCCGGAACCGGGTGACTCAGACCGCGACCAGGTCGCAGACGAAGATCAACGTCTCACCGGGGGCGATCCGGCCGCCGCCCGCGCCACGGTCGCCGTACGCCAGGTGCGCCGGGATGGTCAGCTGACGGCGCCCGCCGACCTTCATGCCCTGCACGCCCTGGTCCCAGCCCGCGATGACCTGGCCGACACCCAGCTGGAACTGGAGCGGAGTACCGCGGTTCCAGCTCGCGTCGAACTCCTCGCCGGTCGAGAAGGCCACACCCACGTAGTGGACGGAGACGGTGTCGCCCGCCTTGGCCACCGGGCCGTCGCCCTCCCAGATGTCCTTGATCTCGAGGTCGGCCGGGGGCTCGCCGCCCGGGAAGTCGATCTCGGGCTTGTCGATGCTCACGTCAAACGCTCCTGCTCCTACGTGTCCTGCTCGTGCGGATGAGGCAACCCGCACAGTCTTACACCTCCGGCCACTAACTCTTGGCGAGGATGTCGACCGTGAACACCAGCGTGGAGTCCTTCTTGATGTCGCTGCCGGACGGCGGGTTGTCGCCGTAACCGAGCTTCGGCGGGACGACGACGAGCACGCGGCTTCCCACCTTCTTCCCGGTCAAACCCTGCGACCAGCCCTTGACGACCTGCTGCAACGAGAACGACGTCAGATCGGAGCGCTTGTACGTCGAGTCGAACTCCTTGCCGCCCTCCCACAGCACGCCCTTGTACTGCACGAGCACCGTGTCGGTCGCCTTCAGCTCCGGACCGTCACCCTCGATGACGTACTCAGCGACCAGCTTCGTCGGCGCGTCCCCGTCGGGGATCTCGATCGACGGCGCCTTGCCGTCGGTGTTGGTACCGACCTTCGGCACCGCGGAGTCGTTCTGCGCGACGACCTTGCCCTTCGCCGAGCTCTTGGCGTTGAAGGTCGCCTGAACGTCGAAGACGAACACCATCGTGTCCGAGGCCTTGATCCCGAACTGGGGATTGCCCTGCTCCGCGAACCCGTACGCCGGAGGGATCGCCATCTCGACGCGGCTGCCGGCCTTCTTCCCGGCCAGCGCGTAACGCCACCCCTCCAGCGTCGCGCCCTGCTTGAGCTGCATCAGGATCGGCGCCTTGCGGTCGAAGGTGTTGTCGAAGACCTTCCCCGACGCCCAGATCTGCCCCAGGTAGTGGGCCTGCAGGTAGTCGTTCTCCGCGATCGTCGCGCCATTGCCCGCGATCACCGTCTTCACCGCCAGGTCCTTCGACGGATCACCGGACGACTTGGCCAGCGTCGGCTTCTCCCCGAACTTCCCGCCCGCCGTGATGGCCGGCAGCGGCCCCTCCACGAGCTTCGGCGACGGCGGAGCGGACGGGGCGGCGGACGACGCGTCGCCCGACGGTGACGATTTACCGGACTTGCCCTTGTCGGAACTGTCGTCCCCACACCCGGCGAGCGTGACCAGTCCGGCGGGCAGGGCAAGGAGGATGGAACGTCGGCGCACTGTGGGGGCCTCGTATCAGTCGATCTTGTCGTAACGGAAGTGCGCGCAACTCTACGCGTGAGCGGGGCGCCGTACGTCAAACGTACGGCGCCCCGCGTTGCGTTCCGGGATTCCCCGAAGAATGCTCCGGCTCACATTCCGGCGATCAGCTTCTCCACCCGGTCGTCGACGGAACGGAACGGATCCTTGCACAACACCGTGCGCTGTGCCTGGTCGTTCAGCTTCAGATGCACCCAGTCCACCGTGAAATCACGACGCTGTTCCTGAGCACGCCGGATGAAGTCACCGCGCAACCGCGCCCGAGTGGTCTGCGGGGGAACCGATTTGCCCTCGAAGATCTTCAAGTCGTTGCAGATCCGCGCAGCTTGCCCCTTCTTCTCCAACAGGTAGTACAAGCCACGACGGCGGTGAATGTCGTGATACGCGAGGTCTATCTGCGCGACCCGCGGATGCGACATCGTCATGTTGTGCTTGGCGCGGTACCGCTCGATGAGCTTGTACTTCATCACCCAGTCGATTTCCGTGCCGATCCGGTCGAGGTCCTCCGCCTCGATCGCGTCCAGCGTGCGGCCCCACAGCTCCAGGACCTGCTCCACCGTGCCCGTACGGATACCGCGGCGCTCACAGAAGTCCACGGCCTTCTCGAAGTACTCGCGCTGCACCTCCAGCGCGGAGGCCTCCCGGCCACTGGCCAGACGCACCTTGCGACGGCCCGTGATGTCATGACTGACCTCACGGATCGCCCGGATCGGGTTCTCCAGCGTGAGGTCCCGCATCACCGTGCCCGCCTCGATCATGCGCAGCACCAGGTCGGTCGCACCGACCTTCAGCAGCATCGTCGTCTCGGACATGTTCGAGTCGCCCACGATGACGTGCAGACGACGGTAACGCTCCGCGTCCGCGTGCGGCTCGTCACGCGTGTTGATGATCGGCCGCGAACGCGTCGTCGCCGAGGACACGCCCTCCCAGATGTGCTCAGCACGCTGACTGACGCAGTAGACCGCGCCACGCGGCGTCTGGAGCACCTTCCCCGCACCACACAGCAACTGCCGCGTGACGAGGAACGGGATCAGGATGTCCGCCAGACGGGAGAACTCCCCGTGCCGGGCCACCAGGTAGTTCTCATGGCAGCCGTAGGAGTTGCCCGCCGAGTCGGTGTTGTTCTTGAAGAGGTAGACGTCGCCCGCGATTCCCTCCTCGTGCAGGCGGCGTTCAGCATCGACCAGGAGCCCTTCGAGAATGCGCTCACCGGCCTTGTCGTGGGTGACCAGCTCTGTCACGTTGTCACATTCGGGTGTCGCGTATTCCGGGTGCGAGCCCACATCGAGATACAGACGGGCACCGTTCCGCAGAAACACATTGCTGCTGCGGCCCCATGACACGACACGGCGGAAGAGGTACCGCGCCACCTCGTCCGGAGACAGGCGGCGCTGTCCCCTGAACGTACACGTGACGCCGTACTCGTT
The DNA here is from genome assembly GCF_004023625.1 of Streptomyces cavernae. Taxonomy (GTDB): domain Bacteria; phylum Actinomycetota; class Actinomycetes; order Streptomycetales; family Streptomycetaceae; genus Streptomyces; species Streptomyces cavernae. The sequence continues at coordinate 29,428 of NZ_ML137712.1, forward strand.
CTCCAGCCCGAAAATGCGGCGGTCCATGACTGAACATTACGCCCGATCCCCGGAGCTGAAACGGGGTTCGACCGTACCGTTTGGATCATTTTCCGACGAGACCGCAACCACCGCCCGCCCTCCCCCCGCCACCAGGACCCGCCCCGTGGCCAGCAGAACCACCAACGCCACACCCCCGGCCACACCCGGCACGGCGAACCCCCACACCGCCCCGCCCCACTCCACCACCGGACCCGCGGCAGCCGACCCCACCGACGTCCCCACCGTGAACGTCGTCACCAGCCACGAGAACGCCTCCGTCACAGTGCCCCGCGGCGCATGCCGATCCACAATCACAAACGCACAAGCGATGCACGGCGCCAGGAACACCCCCGCCACCGCCGTGAGCGCCGTCATCCCGACCGCACCCGGCATCAGCATCAACGGCAGATAGCACACCGACAGCAAGCCCACGAGCACCCGCAGTCGCCGCTCCGGCGACCCACCCCACGGCCGCGCCCCGTACACCGTCCCACCGAACAACGCACCCAGCCCCAGACCCGCCATCAACCAGCCGTAGACCGCGTCACCACCGCGCCCGTCCGCGTACGCGAGCGCCGCCACCGTGATGGAACCCAGCGCGACACCCACGAACAGAAAAGCCCCGAGCAACGCCGACAGCCCCCGCGAACGCAACGCGCCCAGCCAGTGCGCCTCCCGCGGCGCCGAACGCCACACACGCGACGGCTTCGAGACCACCACGGACACGGCACCCAGCACACCCAAGGCATTCAGGACGAGCATCGCCACCTGCGCCGACCACAGCGACACGCACAACGTCACCAGCAGCGGCCCGACCGTGAACATCACCTCCTGCGCCACGGCGTCCATCGCGTACGCCGTGTGCACCTGCTCCTCCTTGCGGAGCACGGACGGCCACAGCGCCCGCAGACCCCCCTCCAGCGGCGGCGTGAAGAGCCCCGCCACCGCCACGGCCGCGTACGCCGGCCACAGCGGATCGATGCCCCCCAGGACGAACACGGCCGCCCCCAGTGCCGAGACGAGTGCCGCCGGCAACTGGACCCGAGGCTGGCCGTACAGATCGACCAGCCGGCCCAGCACCGGCTGCCCGACGGCATTGGCCACCCCGTACACCGCGACCAACGCGCCCGCGAGGCTGTAGCCGCCGCCCTCGGCACGCACGAACATCATGATCACGAGCGCCGACACGGCGTTCGGCAGCCGGCCCACCAGCGTGCCCACCAGGAGCCGTACACAGTGCTTCGCCCTGAGGATCTCCAGATATCCGGCGGCCATCCCCTGCCTCTCGTTGTACGTATAACGTCGCTCGTCATACGTATCATGTGGCCAGACGACGGGTCCAGCGAGAAAGAGCAGACCGACGGTGGCTCCCAGTAACACCAGCACCACCAGCAGCACCGGGCCCACCAGCGGCACCGGAGCCACCAGCAGCAACCGACCCACCACCGGCAGCCGCCCCACCAGCCGCGACGTCGCCCACGCCGCAGGAGTCTCCCAGGCTGCCGTCTCCCTCGTCCTCGGCGACAAATGGCGCGGACGCGTCTCCGAAGCCACCGCACAACGCGTCCGCCAAGCCGCACAGGACCTCGGCTACCGGCCCAACCTCGCCGCCCGGAACCTACGCCTCGGCCACACCCGCACAGCACTCCTCGTCGTCCCGGCACTCACCAACGAATTCTTCGCCGGCGTCTACCAGGGCGCCGCCCGCATCGCCGCCGAACACGGCTTCGGCGTCGTCCTCTACCCCTCCCCCGAAGGCATCGGCCCCGCCCGCGACCCCTTCGCCTCCGCCCGAGCCGCCCTCGACGGCGTCATCGCCTCCTCCATGGCCGCCGACGCACTCACCGCCATCCGAGGCGACGAACTACCCCTCGTCATGCTCGACAGCGACCCCACAGGCAGCCTCGGCGCCGCAACCGTCAACCTCGACATCGCCGACGGCACCCGCCAGACCGCTGACCACCTCCTCGAACTCGGCCACCGCCGCATCCTCCACCTCGCAGCCGACATCGACTCCTGGACCTTCCAGGTCCGAGCCCGCGAACTCACCACACGCGCACACCGCACACCCGACGCGGAAGTCCGCACCGTCCGAGCACCCCTCACCATGGAAGGCGCGCTCACCGCCACCGAGACCGCACTCCGCGGCCCCGAACCCTGGCCCACAGCCATCCTCTGCGACGACGACAAACTCGCCGTGGGCGCCTACAAAGCCGCCCGCCGCCTGGGACTGCGCATCCCCCACGACCTCTCCATCACCGGCATGGACGACCTCACCCTCGCCACCGCCGTCGAACCCGAACTCACCACCGTCCACCTCAACGCCGAACGCTTCGGCGAACGCGGCATGCAAGCCCTCCTGACCGTCCTGCAAGGCCGCACACCCGCCCAGGACGACATCCCCGTCACTTTGGTCGTACGAGGCTCCACAGCGCCCCCACGCCGCCCCTAGGCCCCCGCAGACACCCACACACGCCGCGCGCCCCGGCCTCTTCAGGCCGGGGCGCACAAAAGCGGGTCGAAACCGACGCGCGGAGCGAGCAGCGACTACTTCTCGCCCTCACCCTCGCCTTCCTCAGCCTCAGCGGCCGTCTCCGCTCCGTTGTCCTCCAGCAGACGACCCAACTGACGACCGGTGATGCGCTTGAACTTCCGCGCCTGCGGACGCGTACGATCCAGCACCGCCACCTCCAGCCGCTCCACCGGAATCTCCCGCTCACCACCGTTCGGCTCCCGCGACAACGCCTGCACAGCCAGCTTCAGCGCCTCCGCCAGACTCATACCGTCCTGATGACGCTGATCCAGATAGCTGCTGATCTGCTCCGCATTGCCACCCACCGCGACCGAACCATGCTCATCCACGATCGAACCGTCATGCGGCAGCCGATAGATCTGATCACCCTCCGGGGTCTCCCCCACCTCGGCGACCACCAGCTCCACCTCATACGGCTTCTCCGCCGCACTCGAGAAGATCGTGCCCAACGTCTGCGCATACACGTTCGCCAGACCCCGAGCCGTCACATCATCCCGGTCATAGGTGTAACCACGCAGGTCCGCGTACCGCACACCACCGATCCGCAGATTCTCGTACTCGTTGTACTTACCCGCCGCGGCAAAACCGATCCGGTCATAGATCTCACTGAACTTGTGCAGCGCCCGCGACGGATTCTCGCCGATGAAGACGATGCCGTCGGCATACTGCAACACGACCAGGCTGCGCCCGCGCGCGATGCCCTTACGGGCGAACTCCGCGCGGTCGGTCATCGCCTGCTGAGGCGACACATAGAACGGCGTCGACACCGGCTACCCATCCCTTTCCGTAGAAGTCACAGTGATCACTCACAAAACCCGCTCACGCAGAGCTGCCGTCGCCCCTGCCGGACGCCGTCACAGCAACGCGGCCCTCGGACCGTCCGGCTGCTCCAGCCGCCGCTCCAGAACCGAGCGGGCGATCTCGGAGGTCTCGTCGTCCGTCAGACGACGGAACCCCTCATCGGTGATCACGGTGACGATCGGGTAGATCCGCCGCGCGACATCCGGACCACCCGTCGCCGAGTCGTCGTCCGCCGCGTCATACAGAGCCTGCACCACCAGCGTCGTCGCCTGTTCCTCGGACAGATCGTCACGGAACAGCTTCTTCATCGCACCACGCGCGAAGATCGAACCCGACCCCGTCGCCGCGTACCCCTGCTCCTCGGAACGGCCACCCGTCACGTCGTACGAGAAGATGCGCCCCTTGTCACGGTCCACGTCGTACCCCGCGAAGAGCGGCACCACGGCCAGACCCTGCATCGCCATACCGAGGTTCGAGCGGATCATCGTCGACAGCCGGTTCGCCTTGCCCTCCAGCGAAAGCTGCGTGCCCTCGACCTTCTCGAAGTGCTCCAGCTCCAACTGGAACAGCTTCACCATCTCCACGGCCAGACCCGCCGTGCCGGCGATCCCCACCGCCGAGTACTCATCGGCCGGGAACACCTTCTCGATGTCCCGCTGCGCGATCACATTGCCCATCGTGGCCCGACGGTCACCGGCGAGCACCACCCCGCCGGGGAAGGTCGCGGCCACGATCGTCGTGCCGTGCGGGGCCTCGATCACGCCCTGCACGGGCGGGAGCTGCCGCTTGCCCGGCAGCATCTCCGGCTGGTGCTCGGACAGGAAGTCCATGAAGGACGACGACCCGGGCGTCAGGAAGGCAGCCGGTAGACGCCCGGTGCTACGAGTGTTGGCTTCCACGCGTTTCCTTCCACGTAGCTGGCAGCCCGCCTTATGACGTCGGGCCGATCCTTGAACTGCCCCAGTGCTGCGTTACAGCTGAAGCAAAGTACGCCACGGACCCTACCCGTGTCGTGGCAGTGATCCACATGTGCCGGCAGAGCCGAAAGACAGATGCAGCAGACGCCTCCTTGAGAGGCGATCAGCTCGTCCCGCTCAGCCTCGGTGAGGCCGTACTGGCGCTTCAAGTGCCTCTCGCGGCCCTGAATGGCCCGGCAGGCCTTACAGCGCGTCGACAGCCCGTCGGACGCGGTGGCATTGCGATGCCACTCACTGTGCGGCTTGATCTCGCCACACGTCCGACAGAGCTTGCGCCCCGCCGGGACCTCCACCTTCTCGCGCACCGACTTTCCCATTGCCTCCCGGCGGCGCCGGTAGTGCGCGGCGCTGTATTCCACCACGCACGCCCGGCATCGCACCTGAAGGCCATCACGCCGGTTCCTGTCTCGAGCGAATGCCCCAGCAGGCAGGTCCCTCTTGCAGCCCGTGCACTGCTTCGCGTCCGGGTCGCTGACCACCCTCACCCCCGCATCCTTCAATTCGAAGGTTAAAGCGGCCTAGCGACCCCTACTCTCCGCCCTTTTGCACGAAGGAACGCACGAAATCCTCGGCATTTTCCTCGAGTACATCGTCAATTTCGTCAAGCACAGAGTCGACGTCGTCGCTCAGCTTCTCCTGGCGCTCCTTGAGGTCCTCGGAAGCCTGCGCGTCCTGCGCCTGCTCCTCGACCTCTTCGGTGGAGCGCGTCGCCTTCTGCTGTCCGCCGCCGGTGTCCTTGGTCGCCATCTACCTCACCCCGCTCGGTTCGACGTTCTTGATCAGACCCTACTTGCCGGGCCTGACAACGACCCTGCAGTTGCTACAACGTCCGGGAACCACCTCCATGATTCCCGGACGTCGCTTCTTTCAGCCTGGCTCGGTGATACCCGCTGCGCAGCCCGGCACACCCCTGCTCAGCCGCCGGAGAGCACCCTGACCAGGTCTTCTGCCGTGCGGCAGCGGTCGAGGAGTGCTTTGACGTGATTACGCGTTCCGCGTAGCGGTTCCAGGGTTGGGACGCGTTGGAGGGAGTCGCGGCCGGGGAGGTCGAAGATGACCGAGTCCCAGGAGGCCGCGGCGACGTCGTCGGCGTACTGCTCGAGGCAGCGTCCGCGGAAGTAGGCGCGGGTGTCCTCTGGTGGCTTTGTGGCGGCTCGTGTGACGTCGTCCTCGTTGAGGAGCCGTTTGATCTTCCCTCGGGCCACCAGGCGGTTGTAGAGGCCTTTCTCGGCCCTTACGTCGGCGTACTGGAGGTCGATGAGGTGGAGCCTCGCGGCGTCCCAGTCGAGGTTGTCGCGGCGGCGGTAGCCCTCCATGAGTTCTCGTTTTGCGACCCAGTCGAGTTCTCCGGCGAGGCTCATGGGGTCGTTCTCGAGCCTGGTGAGGACGTCTTCCCAGCGGCTGAGGATGTCCTTGGTCTGTTCGTCGACGTCCGAGCCGAAGCGTTCTTCGACGTATTTGCGGGAGAGCTCGTAGTACTCCATTTGGAGTTGTACGGCGGTGAGTGTGCGTCCGCTGCGGAGGGTGACGTTTCGTTTGAGGGAGGGGTCGTGCGAGACCTGGTGGAGGGTGCGTACGGGCTGGTCGACGGCCAGGTCGACGGCGATGAAGCCGTCTTCGATCATGGACAGGACCAGGGCCGTGGTGCCGAGTTTGAGGTAGGTCGAGATCTCCGACAGGTTCGCGTCGCCGATGATCACGTGGAGCCTGCGGTATTTCTCGGCGTCCGCGTGGGGTTCGTCGCGGGTGTTGATGATCGGGCGCTTCAGCGTCGTCTCCAGGCCGACTTCGACTTCGAAGTAGTCGGCTCGCTGGCTGAGCTGGAAGCCGTGTTCGTGGCCGTCCTGGCCGATGCCGACGCGGCCGGCGCCGGCGAAGACCTGGCGGGAGACGAAGAAGGGCGTGAGGTGGCGCACGATGTCCGAGAAGGGGGTTTCCCGCTTCATCAGGTAGTTCTCGTGCGTGCCGTAGGAGGCGCCTTTGTTGTCGGTGTTGTTTTTGTACAGGTGGATGGGTTGTGCGCCGGGGAGCTGTGCGGCTCGTTCGGCGGCTTCGGCCATGATGCGTTCGCCGGCCTTGTCCCAGAGGACGGCGTCGCGGGGGTTGGTGACCTCGGGGGCGCTGTATTCGGGGTGTGCGTGGTCGACGTAGAGGCGTGCGCCGTTGGTGAGGATGACGTTGGCGAGGCCGATGTCCTCGTCGGTGAGCTGGCTGGCGTCGGCGGCTTCGCGGGCGAGGTCGAAGCCGCGTGCGTCGCGCAGCGGGTTCTCCTCCTCGAAGTCCCAGCGGGCGCGTCGCGCCCGGTGCATCGCCGCCGCGTATGCGTTGACGATCTGGGATGAGGTGAGCATGGCATTGGCGTTCGGGTGGCCGGGGACGGAGATCCCGTACTCCGTCTCGATGCCCATTACTCGCCGTACGGTCATGCGGCCCTCCTTGCCCGGCGGCGCCCTCGGTCTTGGGCGGCGCTCAAGTACCGCTGGTTCTCCGGTGCGTGTGCGGTGCCCGTCCCCGCACTGCGCGTCCCGGCGGTACGAAAGAGCCTAGAACGCCTCTGCGCTGGTGTGGAGATCATTTGCGTCATTGCTCCGCTCCGGCTGTGGCCTCAAAAAACAGTCGGCTGCGGGTACCCGTGTAGGGCACCCGCAGCCGCCCTGTCTTTTACAGGTACTGACCGGTGTTCGCCACCGTGTCGATGGAGCGTCCGGTGTCTGCGCCCTGCTTTCCGGTGATCAGCGTACGGATGTAAACGATCCGTTCGCCCTTCTTTCCGGAGATTCGTGCCCAGTCGTCCGGGTTGGTGGTGTTGGGCAGGTCTTCGTTCTCCTTGAACTCGTCCACGCATGCCTGGAGGAGGTGGGAGACGCGGAGGCCTTTCTGGTTGTGCTCGAGGAAGTCCTTGATCGCCATCTTCTTGGCGCGGCCCACGATGTTTTCGATCATGGCGCCGGAGTTGAAGTCCTTGAAGTAGAGGACTTCCTTGTCGCCGTTGGCGTAGGTGACCTCCAGGAAGCGGTTCTCCTCGGATTCGGCGTACATGTGCTCGACCGCCGTCTGGATCATGCTCTGGACGGTGACGCTCTTGTCGCTGCCGTGTTCGCCGAGGTCGTCGGCGTGCAGGGGGAGCCGTTCCGTGAGGTACTTGCCGAAGATGTCCTTGGCGGCTTCCGCGTCCGGGCGCTCGATCTTGATCTTCACGTCGAGGCGGCCGGGGCGCAGGATGGCGGGGTCGATCATGTCCTCGCGGTTGGAGGCGCCGATGACGACCACGTTCTGCAGGCCTTCGACACCGTCGATCTCGGCGAGCAGCTGGGGGACGATGGTGTTTTCCACGTCCGAGCTGACGCCGGAGCCGCGGGTGCGGAAGAGGGACTCCATCTCGTCGAAGAAGACGATCACGGGGGTGCCCTCGCTGGCCTTCTCGCGTGCACGCTGGAAGACGAGGCGGATCTGCCGCTCGGTCTCGCCGACGTACTTGTTGAGCAGCTCGGGGCCCTTGATGTTGAGGAAGAAGCTCTTGCCGGCGGCCTGGCCGGTCACTTCGGCGACCTTTTTGGCCAGTGAGTTGGCCACGGCCTTGGCGATGAGTGTCTTGCCGCATCCGGGGGGCCCGTAGAGCAGGACGCCCTTGGGCGGCCGCAGTTCGTGCTCCTTGAACAGGTCGGGGTAGAGGTACGGGAGCTCGACTGCGTCGCGGATCGCTTCGATCTGGTTGCCCAGGCCGCCGATCTGTTCATAGCCGATGTCCGGTACTTCTTCGAGGACGAGTTCTTCGACCTCACTCTTGGGCACGACCTCGTAGACGTAGCCGGAGCGGGGTTCGAGCAGCAGGGCGTCGCCGGGGCGGATGGTGATGTCCAGCAGGGGCTCGGCGAGCCGCACCACCCGTTCCTCGTCGGTGTGCCCGAGCACCAGGGCGCGCTCGCCGTCCTCGAGGATTTCCTTGAGGGTGACGATGTCCCCGACGCGCTCGAACTCCATGGCTTCGACCACGTTGAGCGCTTCGTTGAGCATCACTTCCTGGCCGCGTCGGAGCTCGTCGAGCTCGACGCTGGGGCTGACGTTCACCCGGAGCTTGCGGCCCCCGGTGAAGATGTCGGCCGTGCCGTCCTCGTTCGCCGTGAGGAAGACACCGAAGCCGGCCGGCGGCTGTGCGAGCCGGTCGACCTCCTCCTTGAGGGCCACGATCTGGTCTCGTGCCTCACGGAGTGTGTTGGCGAGCCGCTCGTTCTGTGCGGACACGCCTGCCAGGTTGGTCTGCAGCTCGACGATCCGCTCTTCGAGAATCCTCGTGTGCCGCGGAGAGTCGGCGAGCTTGCGTCGCAGGACGGCGATTTCCTGCTCGAGATAGGCAATCTGACCGGCGGGGTCTTCGGACCCTCGTCCCGGGCGGATGCCGCGGTTCATGTCGTCGTCGTGGGCTGCCACGGTCCTCACCTCCTCCAAGGGGAGCTGGACGCTTCCAGACCCTACCTGGGTGGGTGTCGATTGAAACCCCTAGATCACAAAGACTGTCGAGGTGTGTCCGATCTTCACCCTTGCGCTCTCCCTCACATCAGGGGGTTACCCATCCAACAACATCGAAAAGCGGACGGTTGTAGGGTCGAAGCGTTCAACACCCTTCCGAGCTGGCCCGACTTGCGGTTGATCGGGTGCAGGTTCGGCATCGGAAACGGCAGGAGAGATGAGCGTGCAGCAGGCGGCCGAAACCGGCGGTGAGGGCCTGGAAGTCTGGATCGATCAGGATCTTTGCACTGGGGACGGGATCTGTGCGCAGTACGCCCCGGAGGTTTTCGAGCTGGACATCGACGGGCTGGCCTATGTGAAGGGGTCCGACGACGAGCTGCTGCAGGCGCCCGGAGCGACCACTCCGGTGCCGTTTTCCCTGCTCAGGGACGTGGTGGACTCGGCGAGGGAGTGTCCGGGTGAGTGCATTCATGTGCGTCGGATTTCGGACATGACCGAGGTTTACGGCCCCGACGCGGAGTGACGTCTGGGGCGCTGTGTGTCATCTGAGGTGTCCGAAGTGGGGCCCGGAAGTGCCTTGTGGCATTTTTCCGGGCCCTTGGTGCGTGTGTTTCGTCACATGCTGTCGGCTGGGGGGTGCGCGCTGAGTGAGCCCGGTGTCACACGCCGAGGGCTTTGGAGGGGCTGGAGCGGATGAACGCCCCGCCCTTCCACTGCCACTTGGCGGTGTCCTTGGTGTCCGGGCAGCAACTGGGCACGTCCGCGGTGGAGTAGCCGAGGAGGGTTGCGGTGACCGCGGCGTCACGCACCGCGAAGTCGGTGACGGAGTAGCGGTCCTTGGGGTCGACGAGGGTGGCGACGACTCGGGCGGGGTCGCCGGTGTCGGTGCCGTGGGTGAGGACGTAGACCCCGTTGGGTGGGGTGCCCATGCCGGTGTCGCAGCGGACCACGGCGACGGCTTCGGGTCTGTCGTCTCCGTCGAGGTCTCCGGTGGCGGTTTTCTGCACGAGGACCTTGAAGGGGCCGCATTCGATCGGGAAGTCGACGCCGGTGGTGGTGGGGGGTGCGGTGACGGGTTTCGCGGCGGGGCCGGGCTGGGCGGCGGTGGCCGCGTCGGGCTGGACGAAGGAGGATCCCGCGATCACCGCGGCCACGGCGGTGGCTGTGGCGATCCAGTGGATCGGGCGGGTGTGGGTGTGTGCCAGTGCCAGTTCCGGGACGGCGGATTGCTGCACGAGAGATGTGTCTCCTGTGAGGGCTGTGCCGGTGGGGTGGCCAGCATGGTGTCACACCTCACAGGGGGAGGGAACGGCGGGGTGGGGGTGACTGCTCGCATGTCAAGGGACATGCGCCACGGCCGAGTTCTCCGGGCGGTCCGGGAACTCGGTCGTGTCGCTTCGGCGTTGTCGGTGTCGGGTGGTGCTGTGGGTTTGCGGGTGGCTCAGCGGCCGGTTCCGCCGTCGGCGTTGGGGCCGGCGTAGTCCTCGCCGTAGGCGCCCTTTGCGGGGCGGCGGCGGCGCATGGGCGGTTCGACGCCGTCGGCGAGGCGGCGGGCGGTGAGGAGGAAGCCGGTATGGCCGATCATGCGGTGGTCGGGCCGGACGGCGAGTCCTTCGATGTGCCAGTTGCGGATCATCGTTTCCCAGGAGGTCGGCTCGTTGAAGCAGCCGATTTCGCGGATGGACTCGACGGTCCGGGCGAGCTGGGTGGTGGTGGCGACGTAGCAGCAGAGGATGCCGCCGGGGACGAGTGCCTTGGAGACGGCTTCGAGGCACTCCCAGGGGGCGAGCATGTCGAGGATGACGCGGTCGACGTCGGTGTCGCTGAGGTTGTCCTGGAGGTCGCCGACGGTGAGCTGCCAGGCGGGGTGGGGGCCGCCGAAGTAGCGTTCGACGTTGGCCTGGGCGATCTCGGCGAAGTCCGCGCGGCGCTCGTAGCTGTGGAGCATGCCCTGGTCGCCGATGGCGCGCAGCAGGAAGGCGCTGAGTGAGCCGGAGCCGACGCCGGCTTCCACGACGCGGGCGCCGGGGAAGATGTCGGCGAAGGACAGGATCTGTCCTGCGTCCTTGGGGTAGACCACGGCGGCGCCGCGGGGCATGGACAGGACGTAGTCGGGGAGCAGGGGGCGCAGCGCGAGGTAGGCGACGTTTCCTGTGGTGCGGACAACGCTGCCCTCGGGTGCGCCGATCAGTTCGTCGTGCGGGAAGGAGCCCTTGTGTGTGTGGAAGTTCTTCCCGGCTTCGAGCGTGAACGTGTAGTGGCGGCCCTTGGGGTCGGTCAGCTGAACCTGGTCCCCGACCTTGAAGGGCCCGCGCCTGCGGGCGGCACCGGTCGGTTCGGACATGTGAACAGCCTACCGGTCCCGGTGGGGGCCGCCGACCATGTGGTGGTGCGGCCGGCGGTCAGCTGGGGCGGGCCATTGCTTTGACGAAGGCGCGTTCGACGTCGGCGGCGGAGAGGACGCCGTAGATCTCGCCGGAGTCCTCGACGACGAGGTATTCGGTGGCGGGGGTGGCGCGCATGGCGTCGAGGAGGTCCTCGCCGGTGAGTTCCGCGGAGACTCGCATGCCGTCGGTGAGTTCTTGGGCGAGGCCGCTGACGGGGACCCAGGGGCGGCGGTGTTCGGGTACGCCGACGATGGCGGCTTCGCGGACGACGGAGAGGGGTTCGCCGTCGGCGTCGACGACGACGAGGGCGCGGGCCCCGGCGTCGTTGGCGCGGCGCAGTGCCTCGGAGAGGGGGGTGTCGGTCTGTACGGGGACGGCGCGGCGGGTGAGGGTGCGGGCGCGTAGTTCGGGGAGGTGTTCGCGCAGGCGGGCCATGCGGAGGCTGTTTCCGGCGCCGGTCCAGATGATGGCGGCGAGGATCGCGGCGAGGAGGGCGTCGGTGACGGTGTCCATGCCGCCGATGTCGTCGGGGTTGGCGCCGAGGGCGCCGGACTGGGTGAGCAGGGGCAGGCCGATGAGTACGGAGACGGCGAGGGCGCGTCCGACCCAGGCTGCGGCGACGGTGCCGGCCATGGGGCGGCCGGTGAGCTTCCAGACGACGGCGCGCAGCATGCGGCCGCCGTCGAGGGGGAGGCCGGGGAGGAGGTTGAAGACGGCGACGATGAGGTTGGAGATCATCAGTCCGGCGAGGAGGACGGCGGGGACGGTGCCGGGTTCGACGGCGAGGAGGCCAAGGTAGAAGACGCCGGAGAGGACGAGGGAGAGGAGGGGTCCGACGAAGGCGAGGACGAATTCGCGGCCGGGGGTCTCGGACTCTTTTTCGATTTCGGAGACGCCGCCGAAGAACTGGAGCTGGATCCGGCGCACGGGGAGTTTGAAGCGGATCGCGGCGACGGTGTGCGCCAGTTCGTGGACGAGGACGGAGGCGTAGAAGGCGACGGCGAAGAAGAGTGAGACGAGGTAGCGCGCTGCGCCGAGTTCGGGCAGGACGCGGTCGAGCTGGCCGCCGAAGACCCAGGTGATGAGGGCGGCGACGAGGAACCAGCTGGGGGCGACGTAGACGGGGACTCCGAAGGGGCGTCCCATGAGGATGCCGCCGCCGGGTTCCTTGCGCTGGGGCGGGCGGTGGTGGCTGTCGCCGGACTCGGCGCGGGGGCGGGGGGTCGTGGCGGTTTCGTCGTCGTGGGGTGGCCGGGGGGTGGTGTGTGCTGTGTGGTCGGAGTCCTGCGCCGGGGTTGCCTCGGGGGTGGCCGGCGTGGTGGGTGCCGCGGTGTCGTCGGACGCGTCGCCGCGCTCGTTGTCGGCCGGGGTGTCCTGCGATGGCTTTCCGGTCGGCTGGTGACGGGTGTCCGTCGGGGGGCGGTCGGTGCGGGCGTCGCGCGGTTCCGTCCCCGTGGGGTCGGCGGCCGGTGGGGCCGGGGGCGCGGGGTGGTCGGTCGTCGCGTCGTTGCCGGAGCGCGGCTGCCCGCTCTCGTCCACGATGTCCCCTCGTTCGAAGCGTCTCCCGCCGCCGGTCGGGGGGCGGGAGGGTCTGCGGTCGATGGTATGCGTCCGTCGCGGTGCGTTCCGCCCCGGCACCCCTTCTGTTTTCTGTGGTGTCGTGTTCGCCGCGGTGGCGGGGGCGGGATCCGGGTTTGGCCGGGCTCGGTTCGGGGTTGTCCACAGCCCTGCGTCACTGTCGGTGTCGCCCCGTAAGGTCTGTCCTCATGGATACCAGCGCCGAGGGCTTGGCCGGGGTGCCCGGGGACGGCGGATCGCCGGCCCGGGCCGCCGAGCCGCCCGCCTCGTTGTCGCCTTCGCGGGCGAGTGACTTCATGCAGTGTCCGCTGTTGTACCGGTTCCGGGTGATCGACAGGCTCCCGGAGAAACCGAGCGAGGCGGCCACCCGGGGCACGTTGGTGCATGCCGTGCTTGAGCGGCTGTTCGACGCGCCGGCCGTGGAGCGGACGGCGCCGCGTGCCAAGTCGCTGATCCCGGCCCAGTGGGACCGTCTGCGGGAGAGCCGGCCGGAGGTGGCTGAGCTGTTCGCCGACGATCCGGACGGTGAGCGGCTGGCGCGCTGGCTGAGTGAGGCGGAGGGGCTGGTCGAGCGGTGGTTCGCGCTGGAGGATCCGACGCGGCTGGAGCCCGCCGAGCGCGAGTTGTTCGTGGAGGCGGAGCTGGAGTCGGGTTTACGGCTGCGGGGCATCATCGACCGGGTGGACGTGGCGCCGACGGGTGAGGTGCGGATCGTCGACTACAAGACCGGTAAGGCGCCGCGTCCGGAGTACGCCGAGGGCGCGCTGTTCCAGATGACGTTCTACGCGTTGGTGGTGTGGCGGCTGAAGGGGGTCGTCCCGCGTCGGCTGCAGCTGGTGTATCTGGGCAGCGGTGACGTTCTGACGTACGACCCGGTGCTCGCGGATCTGCGGCGGGTGGAGCGGAAGTTGCTGGCGTTGTGGGATGCGATTCGGCTGGCCACTGAGACGGGTGACTGGCGGCCGCGTCCGACGAAGCTGTGCGGCTGGTGTGATCACCAGGCGGTGTGCCCGGAGTTCGGTGGCACTCCCCCGCCGTATCCGCTTCCGGTGATCCCGGCCGGGTCGGGCGGCACCGAGCAGGGCAGAATGGGCCGGGACTAGCGAAGGAGTTGTCACGTGGCCATCCGCGTCCTACTGGTTGACGACCAGCCGCTGCTGCGTACGGGTTTCCGGATGATCCTGGAGGCCGAGCAGGACATCGCGGTCGTCGGCGAGGCGGGAGACGGTCTGCAGGCGTTGGACCAGGTGCGTGTCCTGCAGCCCGATGTGGTTCTGATGGACATCCGTATGCCGCGGATGGACGGTGTGGAGGCCACCCGGCAGATCACCGGGCCGGGCCGGGACGGTCCGGCCAAGGTGCTGGTGCTGACCACGTTCGATCTCGACGAGTACGTGGTGGAGGCGTTGCGGGCCGGTGCGAGCGGGTTCCTGTTGAAGGACGCGCCGGCGAACGAGCTGGTGCAGGCGATCCGGGTGGTCGCCGCGGGCGAGGCGATGCTGGCGCCGAGCATCACGCGTCGGCTGCTCGACAAGTACGCCACGCATCTGCCGTCGGGTGAGGAGCCGGTTCCGGACACGCTGCACACGCTGACCGAGCGTGAGGTGGAGGTGCTGAAGCTGGTGGCGCGGGGCCTGTCCAACGCGGAGATCGCCGCTGATCTGTTCGTCAGTGAGACCACGGTCAAGACGCATGTGGGGCATGTCCTGACGAAGCTGGGGCTGCGTGACCGGGTCCAGGCGGCGGTGTACGCGTATGAGAGCGGCCTGGTGCGGCCGGGCGCGCAGTAGCGCGAAGGCGGGCCGAGAGGGGCCTGGTGCTGCCGGGCGCATGGCACGGCGATGGGCTCGTCCCCCGCGGGGGCGAGCCCATCGCCGTGGCGGCGCGCCGTGGCGGCGGCGCGGCGGGTGTCAGTCCTTGTTGAGTTCCCAGAAGCGGAACACGGTGGAGGCGTCGAGGCAGTACTCCAGGCCGTAGGTGTTGCCGCGTACGACGGCGTACTGCTTCGCCTGCCAGATGGGGATGACGGGGACCTCGGCGGCGACGGTGTCCTGGAGATCGCCGAAGGCCTCGTCGGTGGAGGCGCGCTCGGACTGGGCGGCGGTCTGCGGGATGATGTCGCCGGTGATCTCGCTGTTGGTGTAGTTGTTGCCGAGGACGTTGCCCTCGCCGAAGAACGGGGCGGTGAAGTTGTCGGGGTCCGGGTAGTCCGGGACCCAGCCCTTGACGTAGACGCCGTACTTGCCGGCCTCGATGTCCTTCTCGTACTGATCGAAGGGCACGGACTTCACGTTCGCTTCGAACAGGCCGCTGTCGTTGAGCTGCTTGGCGATGGCCTTGAACTCCTGGTCGGTGGCCGGTCCGTAGCGGGCCGGGGTGGACCACAGGGTCAGCTTCACCTTCTCGGTGATGCCGTCGGCCTGGAGGGCCGCCTGGGCCTTCTCCTTGGACGGGGTGGCGCCGTAGGCGTCGAAGAAGGCCGTGTTGTGGCCGGTGATTCCGGCCGGGATGATCGAGTACAGCGGTGTGGCGGTGTCCTGGTAGACGTCCTCGACGAGGGCTTCGCGGTCCAGCAGGTAGGCGATGGCCTTGCGTACGCCGAGCTTTCCGGTAACGGGGTCGTTCATGTTGAAGACCAGGTGCTGGACCTCGGCGCTGGTGCCCTCGATGACCTCGATCTCCTCGTTGGTGACATCCTTCTCGATCTCCGCGATGTCCTTGGCGGCGAGACCTCGGTAGGCGATGTCGATCTTGTTGTCGAGCAGTGCCTTCTTCAGGTCGTCCTGGTTGCCGTGGAGGAGCTTGAGGGTGACGCCGGAGTTGGAGATGTCCGCGCTGCCCTTGTACTGCTCGTTGACCGTGAAGACGGCCTCGTCCTTGCTGAAGGAGTCCAGCTTGTACGGGCCGGAGCCGGAGGCCTTGCCGTCCTCGCGCAGTTCGGTGCCGGAGTACTCGCGGTGGTTCACGATCGAGCCGGCGCCGGAGGCGATCTTGCTGGGGAAGGTGGCGTCGGCGGTCTTCAGTTTGAAGACGACGGTCTTGTCGTCGGGGGTCTCGACCTTGCCGAGCATGGGGAACATGACGGCCGGACCGTCGGCGTCATTGATCTTCAGCATGCGGTCGAAGGAGAACTTGACGTCCTTGGAGGTGAGGTCGTCACCGTTGCTGAACTTCAGGCCGTCCCGCAGGGTGCACTTGTAGACCTTGGTCTCGCTGTCCGTGAAGGCGCAGGACTCGGCCGCCTCGGGTTCCGGTTCGGTGGCGCCCTTGGGGAAGCTCAGCAGCGACTGGAAGACGTTGTTGAACAGCAGCCAGGATCCGGGGTCGTAGCCGGAGGCGGGGTCGGTCGCCTGGATGTCGTCGGACATTCCCATGACGATGGATGCCCCGGAGCCGCCGGAGCCGCTCGAGTCGGAACCGCAGCCGGTCAGCAGACCGGCCGCCAGTCCCGCCACGACGGGAAGGGCGGGCCACTGGGTGCGCTTGTTCACGTGCATGCCTAACATGTTGATCTTGTGCTGTCCCGGGCGGTCAGAGACCGCGGCCGAGCTCCCACAGCTGAAGTGCGGAGGAGGGATCGATGGCCCACTCGGCGCCGGTGATGTTGTCGCGTACGGCGATGTACTGCTTGCCCTGCCACAGCGGCAGCAAGGGCACGTCGTCAGCCACGATGTTCTGTATCTCCTCGAGGTCCTCGGCCGCGTTCGCCCGGTCGGCCTCCCGCCGGGTGGAGGGCAGCAGATCGCTGCGGATCTGGCTGTTGACGTAAGGGGACTTGAGGAAGTTGTCCTTGTCGAGGAAGGGGGCGACGAAGTTGTCGCCGTCGGGGAAGTCCGGGAACCAGCCCATGCCGTAGACGTCGTACTTGCCCTTGCGCTCGTTGGGGACGAAGGTCGTCCACTCCTCGCCCTTGATGCTGACGTCGAACAGGCCGCTGTCGTTGAGCTGCTTCTGCAGCGTCTCGAACTCCTGCTTGGTGGCGGGGCCGTAGTGGTCGTTGGTGTAGTGCAGCGTCAGCTTGATGGGGGTGGTGACGCCGGCCCTGGAGAGGATGGCGGCGGCCTTGTCCCTGCTGGGGTTGCCGTACTTGTTGAAGAACGAGTTGGCGTGGCCGGTGATGGTGGCGGGGACCATCGAGTAGAGCGGCTCGGCCGCGCTGCCGTACACCTCTTCGGCGAGCTGGCCGCGGTTGACGAGCTGGGCGATGGCCTGACGGACGGCCTTGTTCTTCACCGTGGGCGCTTCGGTGTTGAAGCCGAGGTAGCGGATCTCCAGGCCGGGCATCTCGACGAGGTCGATGTCGCCGTCCGACTTCTTCGCGAGGTCCTTGATCTGCTCGGGCGACATGGTGCGCGTCATCAGGTCGATGTTGCCGGCCGTGAGGGCCTTGCCCATGGCCTCGGCGGTTTCGAAGGGGCGCAGCTCGACCTCGCTGTTCTTCACCTTCAACTGGCCCTTGTAGCCGGGATTCTTGGTGAAGACGGCCTTGACGACGCGTTTGTCCTTGACCTCGGTCTCGAGGCGGTAGGCGCCGGAGCCGTCGACACCGAAGCCGTCGCGCAGCTTGTTCGCCTCGTACTTGTCCGGGTTGACGATGCCGGCGACCGGGGTGGACAGCTTGTACGGGAACGTCGCGTCGGCGGTGTTGAGGTGGAATATGACCTCGCGGTCGCCCTTGGTCTCGACCTGGTCGACCGTGGAGAGCAGTCCTGCCACGCCGCTGTCGGCCTTGATCTTGATGGCTCGGTCGACGGAGAACTTGACGGCCTGGGGGGTGACCGGGCTGCCGTCGGAGAACTCAAGGCCTTCGCGGAGTGTGCACGAGTAACGCTCGTTGCCGGCGTCCGTGAATCCGCATTTCTCGGCGGCCTCGGGTTGGGGCTCGCCGCCGCCGCGCGGGGTCGTCATCAGGGTCTGCACGGTCTGCCGCAGGATGTTCCAGGTGCCGACGTCATAGGCGTAGGCGGGATCCAGGGGCGCGGGTGCGGCTTTCGATTCGACGAACCGGTCCGTGGTGCCGACGACGATCGCTTCGCCGCTGTTGTCCCCGCTGTCGGATCCGCCGCAGGCGGCGAGCACCGGTGCGAGCAGTCCGGCCACAGCCGGCAGCACCAACGTCTTTCGGTTCATGCTCGTAGTTCTCCACAGCTGTCGATTCCACGCGCCCGGCGGCAGGGGTGGCGCAGTCGGGTCGCGGGGCGGGGTGAGGCCAGGTTCTCGCGACGAGATTAGTCCGCGTTTCCACGATCGCCTGACACGGCGGGAGTTGATGGACCATCACGGAGTGAAACCGGGCGGGGACGCACTGAAAACCCGACAGCGGAAGGATTCGTGCAGCGTTCCATCAATCAGGACACAAGGACTCGCCGTCGGCTTCCGCTCGATGCTCGACTGCATATGCCACTCGACCTGTCGAGCCCTCTGCGAGTGGCAAACGTCACACTGCTCACCCTGTTCGTGAGCGGCGAAATTCCGCCCCGGCGGGGCGGAATTCGGCCAGTCGGCGAAAAGTGAATTACCCGGGCCCAGGGGACACCGAATTGTTTTCCCACTTTCAAGTATTCACGCGGGGTGAACGATCCGGGCATTTCCGTCATAGAAAAGGCGGAAAAGGGTGAGAACTCGGTCAGAAGACGGCCAGGAGCGGGTCACGAGAGGGTCATGAGTCCGCGAAGGAAAGGCAGGTCGACTTCTTCCAGCGAGTTCACCACGGTGCGCCCGTTCGTCGGTGTGATGGGCGCGACCGAGGGCACGGCCACCACCCGGCAGCCCGCCGCCTCGGCCGCCGCCACACCGGTCGCGGTGTCCTCGATGACCGCGCACCGGCCCGGGACGGCGCCGAGCCCGTCCGCCGCCAGCAGATACGGATCGGGGAACGGCTTGGTGCGCTGCACCTCGTCGCCCGCCACGGTCAGCGCGAAGTACTGGGGGCCGATCGAGGCCAGGACACGGTCGATGATGCGCCGGTGGGAGGCGGAGACCAGGGCGGTGGGGATCTCGTGCGCGGCCAGCTCGGCGAGCAGCCGGGCGGCTCCCGGCATCAGCGGCAGCGCGCCGCCGATGCGCTCCTCGAAGCCGTCGTTGAGCAGGACGGTCAGCTCGGCCAGGGTGATGTCGGCGCCGGTGGCCTCGATCAGGAAACCCGCGCTGCGGGTCATGGGCCCGCCCACCACGAC
The DNA here is from genome assembly GCF_004023625.1 of Streptomyces cavernae. Taxonomy (GTDB): domain Bacteria; phylum Actinomycetota; class Actinomycetes; order Streptomycetales; family Streptomycetaceae; genus Streptomyces; species Streptomyces cavernae. The sequence goes on from NZ_ML137712.1 coordinate 48,368, forward strand.
ATGGCGCCAGGAGTCGTCGAGGGTGTGACCGAGGGATGCGAAGACCTCGACCTCGACGTCCCACCAGAACCCCTCGGTGTCCACCAGGGTTCCGTCCATGTCGAGGAGTACGGCCTGCAGCATGGAGCCTTCGGCCGTACGGGTACTGAGCGCGGGAACCGTACTGGTCATCCGGCACACCTCCGTGGGGGACGAGCAGGCCGGTTCCCGGGTAGGGAACCGGCCTGCGGTGGACCGACCAGTGTACGACTCCGCCGGGCGAAGCGCTGTGTTTAGCGTTGACGCTGGTGGGCATGGGACAAGTCCCACACGTGCACCGGCCTAGCGCGCGTTGAAGTACTTCGCCTCCGGGTGATGGATCACGATGGCGTCCGTGGACTGCTCCGGGTGCAGCTGGAACTCCTCGGAGAGGTGGACTCCGATGCGTTCCGGCTCCAGCAGCCGGGCGATCTTGGCGCGGTCCTCCAGATCGGGGCAGGCGCCGTAGCCGAGGGAGAAGCGGGCGCCGCGGTACTTGAGGGCGAACATGTCCTCGATGTCGGCGGGGTCCTCCCCGGCGAAGCCCAGCTCCGAGCGGACCCGTGCGTGCCAGTACTCGGCGAGGGCCTCCGCCAACTGCACCGACAAGCCGTGCAGTTCGAGGTAGTCGCGGTAGGAGTCGGAGGCGAAGAGCCGTGCGGTCTCCTCGCCGATCCTCGAGCCGACGGTGACGACCTGCAGGCCGACGACGTCGGTCTCACCGGACTCCTCGGGGCGGAAGAAGTCGGCCAGGCACAGCCGGCGGCCGCGGCGCTGACGCGGGAAGGTGAACCGGGTGCGTTCGTTGCCCTGCTCGTCCAGGATGATCAGGTCGTCCTGCTTGGAGACACAGGGGAAGTAGCCGTAGACGACGGCCGCTTCGAGCAGGTTGCCGGTCTGCAGCTGGTCCAGCAGTCCGCGCAGCCGGGGCCGGCCCTCGGTCTCCACCAGTTCCTCGTACGTCGGCCCGTCACCCGTGCGGGCCTGCTTCAGCCCCCACTGGCCCTTGAACAGGGCGCCCTCGTCCAGCCAGGAGGCGTACTCCTTGAGCTGGATGCCCTTGACGACGCGGGTGCCCCAGAACGGCGGCGTGGGGATCGGGTTGTCGGTCGCCACGTCCGAGCGGACCGCGCCCACCTCCTGCGGGCGTTCCTCGACGACCGCGGTGGCCGCCCGTACCCGGCGCTGCTTGAGCTCCGGCAGCGTCGCGCCCGGCACTCCGCGCTTGACCGCGATCAGGGCGTCCATCAGGCGCAGGCCCTCGAACGCGTCGCGCGCGTAGCGGACTTCGCCCTCGTACAGCTCGTGCAGGTCCTGTTCGACGTAGGCGCGGGTCAGTGCCGCGCCGCCGAGGATGACCGGGTAGTCGGCGGACAGGCCGCGGGAGTTGAGCTCCTCCAGGTTCTCCTTCATGATCACCGTGGACTTGACCAGGAGCCCGGACATGCCGATGACATCGGCCTTGTGCTCCTCGGCGGCATCCAGGATCGCGGAGACCGGCTGCTTGATACCGAGGTTGACGACGTTGTAGCCGTTGTTGGACAGGATGATGTCGACCAGGTTCTTGCCGATGTCATGCACATCGCCGCGGACCGTGGCCAGCACGATGGTGCCCTTCCCCTCGGCGTCGGACTTCTCCATGTGCGGTTCGAGGTGGGCGACGGCCGCCTTCATGACCTCGGCGGACTGCAGCACGAACGGCAGCTGCATCTGCCCCGACCCGAACAGTTCGCCGACGACCTTCATGCCGTCCAGCAGCGTCTCGTTGACGATGTCGAGGGCGGGACGGGTGGTCAGCGCCTCGTCCAGGTCCGCTTCCAGGCCGTTGCGCTCACCGTCGATGATGCGGCGCTTGAGGCGCTCCTCCAGCGGCAGCGCGGCCAGTTCCTCCGCCTTGCCGGCCTTGAGGGACTTGGCGGTGGCACCCTCGAAGAGTTGCATGAGCTTCTGCAGGGGGTCGTAGCCCTCGCTGCGCCGGTCGTAGATCAGGTCGAGGGCGGTGGTGACCTGCTCCTCGTCGAAACGGGCGATCGGCAGGATCTTGCTGGCGTGCACGATCGCCGAGTCCAGGCCCGCCTTCACGCACTCGTCCAGGAAGACCGAGTTGAGCAGGATACGAGCGGCCGGGTTGAGACCGAAGGAGATGTTGGACAGGCCCAGCGTGGTCTGTACGTCCGGGTGACGGCGCTTGAGTTCGCGGATCGCCTCGATCGTGGCGATACCGTCCCTGCGCGACTCCTCCTGACCCGTGCAGATGGTGAAGGTCAGGGTGTCGATGAGGATGTCCGACTCGTGGATGCCCCAGTTGCCGGTCAGGTCGGCGATCAGCCGCTCGGCGATCTCGACCTTCTTCTCCGGGGTGCGGGCCTGGCCCTCCTCGTCGATGGTCAGCGCGATCAGCGCCGCGCCGTGCTCCTGGGCGAGCTTGGTGACCTTCGCGAACCGGGACTCGGGGCCGTCGCCGTCCTCGTAGTTGACGGAGTTGATGACCGCGCGTCCGCCGAGCTTCTCCAGCCCGGCCTTGATCACGTCGACCTCGGTGGAGTCCAGCACGATGGGCAGCGTGGAGGCGGTGGCGAAACGGCCGGCCAGTTCCTCCATGTCTGCGACGCCGTCGCGGCCGACGTAGTCCACGCACAGGTCCAGCATGTGCGCGCCCTCGCGGATCTGGTCGCGCGCCATCTCCACACAGTCGTCCCAGCGGCCCTCCAGCATGGCCTCACGGAACTTCTTGGAGCCGTTGGCGTTGGTGCGCTCGCCGATCGCCAGGTACGAGGTGTCCTGGCGGAACGGGACCGTCTGGTAGAGGGAGGCCGCGCCGGGTTCGGGCCGCGGGTCGCGCTCGGCCGGGGTGAGGCCGCGGACGCGTTCGACCACCTGCCGCAGATGCTCCGGGGTGGTGCCGCAGCAGCCGCCGATCAGGGACAGGCCGTAGTCACGGACGAAGTCCTCCTGCGCGTCCGCCAGTCCCTCCGGGCCGAGCGGGAAGTGCGCGCCGTCCTTGGTGAGCACCGGCAGACCCGCGTTCGGCATGCACAGCAGGGGGATACGGGAGTGGCGGGTGAGGTAGCGCAGGTGCTCGCTCATCTCGGCGGGGCCGGTCGAACAGTTCAGACCGATCATGTCGATGCCGAGCGGCTCGAGCGCGGTCAGCGCGGCGCCGATCTCGGAGCCGAGCAGCATGGTGCCGGTGGTCTCGAAGGCCATCGAGCACAGCAGCGGCACCTCGACGCCGGTGGCCTCCATGGCGCGCCGGGCGCCCAGGACGGATGCCTTCGTCTGCAGCAGGTCCTGGGTGGTCTCCACGATCAGCGCGTCGGCGCCGCCCGCGAGCAGGCCCTCCGCGTTGGCCTGGTAGCCGTCGCGGATGGTGGTGTAGTCGATGTGGCCGAGGGTGGGCAGCTTGGTGCCGGGGCCGACGGAGCCGAGCACCCAGCGCTGCCGGCCGTCCCGGACGGTGTACTCGTCGGCGACCTCGCGGGCGATCCGCGCGCCCGCCTCGGACAGTTCGTGGACCCGGTCGGCGATCTCGTACTCGCTCGCCGCCGTGTGGTTGGCGCCGAAGGTGTTGGTCTCCACACAGTCCACGCCCACCGCGAAGTAGGCGTCGTGGACGGAGCGGACGATGTCGGGGCGGGTGACGTTGAGGATCTCGTTGCAGCCCTCGAGGTCCTGGAAGTCCTCCAGCGTCGGGTCCTGCGCCTGGAGCATCGTGCCCATCGCCCCGTCGGCCACCACGACCCGGGTGGCGAGGGCCTCGCGGAGCGCGTCGGTCCGGCTGCGGCTGTCGGATGCGTTGCCGTTCGGGGCCGCGGGACCGTTCGGGGGCGCGGTGTGCTGCTCGGACGAGGGGGACGACTGGTTCGGCGACGAGGCCATGAGAGGGGCTCCCTGGAGTGCGACGGCTGTCGGCTTTGCGGCTTCCCGCGGAAGGCGCACCCAGCCAGGGTAGCCGGGACCAAGGTCGGTTCGTCAGGTCGTCCAGAGGACGGACTGGCGTGGCGCCAGACCTGGGAGGGGGGACGCGGCGGCGTACCAGGCGGTCCTTCGGTCCGGCGTCCGGCGGGCCTAACGCTCCGGCGCTCCGGCACTCCAGCAGCCTTGCGGGCCCCCGGTCCAGCGGGCCCCCGGTCCAGCGGGCCCGCGGGCATGCGGGCCAGCGGGCCAGCGGGCCAGCGGGCCAGTGATCCTTTGGTCCAGCGCTCCTGCGCTCCAGCGGTCCTTGGGTCCAGCGCTCCTGCGCTCCAGCGGTCCTTGGGTCCAGCGCTCCTGCGCTCCAGCGCTCCTGCGCTCCAGCGGTCCAGCGCTCCTGTGCGGGACTCCGACGGTCCTGTGCGGGACACGGCCGGAGCACGACCGGGGAATACGAATGGCGACCGCCTATTAGCGGGAGGACCTTGACGACCGGTAATGTTCGGCATTGCCGAACGGCGGCAGTTTCAGGCGCCCGCCGACGGTCGAAGGGGACGGAGGCAGGACTGCGATGGCACGGAACATCCAGTCGCTCGAGCGAGCGGCGGCGATGCTGCGGCTGCTCGCGGGCGGTGACCGGCGGCTCGGCCTGTCGGACATCGCCTCCTCGCTGGGGCTGGCCAAGGGCACGGCCCACGGCATCCTGCGCACCCTCCAGCAGGAGGGGTTCGTCGAGCAGGACATGACCTCCGGGCGCTACCAGCTGGGCGCGGAGCTGCTGCGGCTCGGCACTACGTACCTGGATGTGCACGAGCTGCGGGCCAGGGCCCTGGTGTGGACGGACGACCTGGCCCGCTCCAGCGGCGAGAGCGCCTACCTGGGTGTGCTGCACCAGCAGGGCGTGCTGATCGTGCACCACGTGTTCCGGCCCGACGACAGCCGGCAGGTGCTGGAGGTGGGGGCCATGCAGCCGCTGCACTCCACCGCGCTCGGCAAGGTGCTGGCGGCGTACGACCCGGTGGCGCACAGTGAGGCGCTGGAGGCCGAGCGCAAGCCGTTCACGCCGCGGACGATCTGCGAACCCGACGGGTTCGAGGAGATCCTCGACCTCACGCGCGCGCGGGGTTACGCCTCCGACGTGGAGGAGACGTTGACGGGCGTCGCGTCGATCGCCGCGCCGATCCACAACCAGCGGCGGATGCCGGTGGGCGCGGTGGGTATCACGGGGGCCGTGGAGCGGGTCTGCAAGGACGGCGAGCTGCGGCCGGAGCTGATCGCCGCGGTGCGCGACTGTGCTCGGGCCGTGTCGCGGGACCTGGGCGCCGGGCGGTTCTGAGCGCCCCGGGTGGGCGTGCGGTTGGCCATGCCAGAACCCCAGCTCCAGTTGCTGCGCGTAGATCGTTGACTCGTGTCGATCAGTAACGATCGCATTTTCGACAACAGGGGCCTTGACGACGTGGTAACGGCGCGCGAGACTCCCGTCCGACGGTCGGCATTGTCGAACACCTATCGGCAATAAGCGCTAGAGTGTGGCAACGCCAAGGGCCGGCATCGCTCTCACCCACGAGGGCGCGGACCACCGGAGGGACCCGGGGTTCGGCTTCCCCTGGACGAACGACAAAGGAGTCGCGGGTGTCCAGCTCCGACATCTTCATCGGCGAGACCATAGGTACCGCCATACTCATCCTCCTCGGCGGCGGAGTCTGCGCCGCCTTGACGCTGAAGGCCTCCAAAGCACGCAACGCCGGCTGGCTCGCCATCACCTTCGGGTGGGGCTTCGCGGTGCTCACCGCCGTCTACATCTCGGCTCCGCTCTCCGGTGCCCACCTCAACCCCGCCGTGACCCTCGGCATCGCGATCAAGGACGGTGAGTGGGCCGACGTCGGGACCTACTGGGCCGGACAGCTGCTGGGCGCGATGATCGGCGCCGCGCTGGTCTGGGCCGCGTACGCCGGCCAGTTCACCGCCCACCTCACCGACCGGGAGATCGTCGGCGGTCCGGGCGCTCAGGCCACCAAGACCAAGGCGGTCGAGGCGCAGGAGAAGGGCGCGGGCCCGGTGCTCGGCATCTTCTCCACCGGCCCCGAGATCCGCAACGCGGTGCAGAACCTCGCCACCGAGATCATCGGCACCGTCGTACTGGTGCTCGCGGTCCTCACTCAGGGCCTGAACGACAGCGGGAAGGGCCTCGGCACCCTCGGCGCGCTGGTCACGGCCCTGGTGGTGGTCTCCATCGGTCTCTCGCTCGGCGGCCCCACCGGCTATGCGATCAACCCCGCCCGTGACCTCGGCCCGCGCATCGTCCACGCGCTGCTGCCCCTGCCCAACAAGGGTGGCTCCGACTGGGGCTACGCCTGGATCCCGGTGGTCGGCCCGCTGGCCGGTGGCGCCATCGCCGCAGGTATCTACAACCTCGCTTTCGCCTGACAGCCGACAGCCCCGCCCGCGCGGCTTCTGTTCCGGCAGCACCCTTCTCGGGGCTCGTAGCCGTGGGCGATCGTCGTAAGCCAGCCCCACTCGACTCAAGGACCTTCAGGAGCACACCGTGACCGACGCACACGCCGGCATCGCCTCCCACGGCCAAGGGCCGTTCATCGCAGCCATCGACCAGGGCACCACGTCCAGCCGCTGCATCATCTTCGACCGGGACGGCCGGATCGTCTCCGTCGACCAGAAGGAGCACGAGCAGATCTTCCCGAAGCCGGGCTGGGTCGAGCACAACGCCGTGGAGATCTGGACCAACGTCCAGGAGGTCGTCGCCGGGGCCGTGTCGAAGGCCGGGATCACCCGCGACGACATCAAGGCCATCGGTATCACCAACCAGCGCGAGACCACGCTGCTGTGGGACAAGAACACCGGTGAGCCCGTCCACAACGCCATCGTCTGGCAGGACACCCGCACCGACACCCTCTGCAAGGAACTCGGCCGCAACGTCGGCCAGGACCGCTTCCGCCGCGAGACCGGCCTCCCCCTGGCCTCGTACTTCGCCGGCCCGAAGGCCCGCTGGCTGCTGGACAACGTCGAGGGGCTGCGCGAGCGCGCCGAGGCGGGCGACATCCTCTTCGGCACCATGGACAGCTGGGTCATCTGGAACCTGACCGGCGGTGTCGACGGCGGCCGGCACGTCACCGACGTCACCAACGCCTCCCGGACCATGCTGATGAACCTGCACAGCATGGAGTGGGACGACAAGATCTGCGAGTCCATCGGCGTGCCGAAGCAGATGCTGCCGGAGATCCGCTCCTCGGCCGAGGTCTACGGCGAGATCACCGGCGGCAAGCTCGGTGACCTGCTCGGCGGCATCCCCGTGGCGTCCGCGCTCGGCGACCAGCAGGCGGCCCTGTTCGGCCAGACCTGTTTCTCCGAGGGCGAGGCGAAGTCCACGTACGGCACCGGCACCTTCATGCTGATGAACACCGGCGAGAAGGTCATCAACTCCTACTCCGGCCTGCTGACCACCGTCGGCTACCGCATCGGGGACCAGAAGCCGGTCTACGCGCTCGAGGGCTCCATCGCCGTCACCGGCTCGCTGGTGCAGTGGATGCGCGACCAGATGGGGCTGATCTCCACCGCCGCCGAGATCGAGACGCTCGCGCTGTCCGTCGAGGACAACGGCGGCGCCTACTTCGTCCCCGCGTTCTCCGGGCTGTTCGCCCCGTACTGGCGCTCCGACGCCCGCGGTGTGATCGCCGGCCTGACCCGGTACGTCACCAAGGCGCACCTCGCTCGTGCGGTGCTGGAGGCCACGGCCTGGCAGACCCGCGAGATCACCGACGCCATGACGAAGGACTCCGGCGTCGAGCTCTCGGCCCTGAAGGTCGACGGCGGCATGACCTCCAACAACCTGCTGATGCAGACCCTTTCGGACTTCCTGGACGCGCCCGTGGTGCGTCCGATGGTCGCGGAGACCACCTGCCTCGGCGCCGCCTACGCCGCCGGTCTCGCCGTCGGCTTCTGGACCAGCACCGACGACCTGCGCGCCAACTGGCGCCGGGCCGCCGAGTGGACCCCGAACATGGCCGCGGACAAGCGCGACCGAGAGTACAAGAGCTGGCTCAAGGCCGTGGAGCGGACCATGGGCTGGCTCGAGGACGAGAGCTGACGGCAGCGGACGAGCAGTCCTGCCCGGAGCTGTCCAACAGCTGATGAGGAGTAAGAACCCCCAATGACCAGTCAGTCCACCCTGCAGTCCGTGCCTGCCCTCGGTACGCGCCCGGCCTCCGGCTCCAATCCGAGCCGAGCCGAGACCCGGGAGCAGCTCTCCAAGGCGACGTACGACCTCCTCGTGATCGGCGGCGGAATCCTGGGCATCTCCACCGCCTGGCACGCCGCGCAGTCCGGCCTCAGGGTGGCCCTGGTCGACGCCGGCGACTTCGCCGGCGCCACCTCTTCCGCCTCGTCCAAGCTGCTCCACGGCGGTCTGCGCTATCTGCAGACCGGCGCGGTGAAGCTGGTGGCGGAGAACCACTTCGAGCGCCGTGCGGTCTCCCGCCAGGTGGCCCCCCACCTGGCGAACCCGCTCACGTTCTACCTCCCCGTGTACAAGGGCGGGCCGCACGGCGCGGCGAAGCTCGGGGCGGGCGTCTTCGCCTACTCCGCGCTGTCGGCGTTCGGCGACGGCGTGGGACACCTGCTGAGCCCGGCGAAGGCCGCGCAGGACGTGCCCGAGCTGCGCACCGACAACCTCAGGGCCGTGGCCGTGTACGGCGACGACCAGATGAACGACTCGCGGATGGCGCTGATGACGGTACGTGCGGCCGTCGAGTCCGGCGCGGTCGTCCTCAATCACGCCGAGGTGACGGGGCTCCGGTTCACCCGCGGCCGGGTGACGGGCGCGGAGCTGCGCGACCGGCTGTCCGGGGACGAGTTCGGCGTGGACGCGCGGCTGGTGCTGAACGCGACCGGGCCGTGGGTGGACCATCTGCGGCGGATGGAGAACCCGAACGCGGCGCCGTCGATCCGGCTGTCCAAGGGCGCGCACCTGGTGCTGAAGCGCACCTCGCCGTGGAAGGCGGCGCTGGCCACCCCGATCGACAAGTACCGCATCACCTTCGCCCTCCCCTGGGAGGACATGCTGCTGCTCGGCACCACGGACGAGGTGTACGAGGGTGACCCTGCCGAGGTCGCGGTCACCGAGAAGGACATCGCCCAGATACTCGACGAGGCCGCGTTCTCCATCCGCGACCAGCAGCTGCGCCGGGATCTGATCACCTATGCCTTCGCCGGCCTGAGGGTGCTGCCCGGCGGCCCCGGCGACACGGCGAAGGCGAAGCGGGAGACGGTCGTGACGGAGGGCCCGGGCGGGATGCTGTCCGTGGCGGGCGGCAAGTGGACGACGTTCCGGCACATCGGCCGTACGGTCATGAAGAAGCTTCAGACGCTGCCGGGGCGTCCGCTCGGGGACGACTTCGAGCCCATCAGCGAGCTGCCGAGGAAGCTGCCGCTGCCGGGCATCGCCAACCCGCGCGCGGTCGCGCACCGTCTGCTGGTGGACCGGCCCGCGCCCGGCCCGCGCATGGCCGCCGACACGGCCAGGCATCTGGCCACCCACTACGGTTCGCTGGCCTTCGACATCGCGCGGCTGGCCAACGAGAACCCGGAGCTGGGCGAGCGCGTCCACCCGGACGCCCCGGAGATCTGGGCGCAGGTCGTCTACGCCCGTGACAACGAGTGGGCGGAGACGGCGGACGACGTGCTGCGCCGCCGTACGACGCTGACGATCCGGGGTCTGGCCACGGACGAGGTGCGCGGCACGGTGCAGGATCTGCTCGACCGGAAGTAGGCGTGCGAGCGTGGTCGTGGAGGGGGCGGTCTCCCGGTTCGGGGGGCCGCCCCTTGGCGGACCCGGAATCTTGCGCTGAGCTGAGGCTTCGGTGTCACGTTCAGCCTGCTGAACCCCCATAATGGCGTGAGACATCGGATGTCTGAGCGAAGGGGAGGTCAGCCATGGCGGTCACCGATGAGGCGATCGAGAAGATCAAGGGAATGATCGTCTCCGGCGCGCTGCGCCCCGGCGACCGGCTTCCCAAGGAGAGCGAGCTCGCCGCGGAGCTCGGACTGTCGCGCAACTCCCTGCGGGAGGCCGTGCGGGCGCTGTCGCTGATCCGGATCCTGGACGTGCGGCAGGGCGACGGCACGTATGTGACCAGCCTGGATCCCCAGCTGCTGCTGGAGGCGCTGAGTTTCGTCGTGGACTTCCACCGCGACGACACGGTGCTGGAGTTCCTCGCGGTGCGCCGCATCCTGGAGCCGGCGGCCACGGCGATGGCCGCGTCGAAGATCAGTGAGCAGCAACTGGACGCGCTCACGGCGCAGTTGGACGCGCTCGGGGCCGCTCCGTCGGTGGAGGAGCTGGTCGCCTGTGACCTGGAGTTCCACCGGGGCATCGTGCAGAGCTCCGGGAACTCGGTGCTGTGCTCGCTGCTCGACGGCCTCTCCGGTCCCACGACGCGGGCCCGTATCTGGCGTGGGCTGACGCAGGAGGACGCGGTCAGCCGCACCCTGCACGAGCACCGGGCCATCCTGGGGGCGCTGCGCGACCGTGACGCGGAGGCGGCGCGCTCGTGGGCGACGGTGCACATCGCGAGCGTGGAGCAGTGGCTGCGGTCGACGCTGTGAGGGTGCGCGAACGATTGTCGATCAAGGGTGTTCACCGGCCGGTGAAGGGGCAGTGATCCGTTCACTCACCCGTGCAAGGGGGCTGCGGAGGCCCCCCGCAGGGGCCGTAAGGTTGGTGCGTCAGCGAGGGCACGTCGGAAGGAGGCGCTGGGTGATCGAGCTCGAGGGGGTTCCCGAGCTGATCGACCCGGTCATGGTGGCCGCGTTCGAGGGCTGGAACGATGCCGGCGACGCCGCCTCCACCGCGGTCGCGCATCTGGACAAGGAGTGGAAGGGCGAGGTGTTCGCGGCGCTGGACGCCGAGGACTACTACGACTTCCAGGTGAACCGCCCCACGGTGTTCCTGGAGGCCGGGGTCCGTAAGATCACCTGGCCCACGACCCGGCTTTCGGTGGTCCGCGTCGGCGGCGACAAGCCGCGCGACCTGGTGCTGGTCCGCGGTATCGAGCCGTCGATGCGCTGGCGTTCGTTCTGCAACGAACTGCTGGGATTCGCCCATGAGCTGGGGGTGGAGCTGGTGGTCATCCTGGGCGCGCTGCTCGGGGACACCCCGCACACCCGTCCGGTCCCGGTCAGCGGGGTCACCTCCGACCCGGACCTGGCCCGCCGCATGGATCTGGAGGAGACCAAGTACGAGGGGCCCACGGGTATCGTCGGCATCCTCCAGGAGGCCTGTACGCACGCGGGTGTGCCGGCGGTCTCGCTGTGGGCGGCGGTGCCGCACTACGTGTCGCAGCCGCCGAACCCGAAGGCGACGCTGGCCCTGCTGAACCGGCTGGAGGACCTGATCGACATGCGCATCCCGCTGGGCGAGCTGCCCGAGGACGCGCGTGCCTGGCAGCTGGGCGTGGACCAGCTGGCCGCGGAGGACAGCGAGGTCGCCGAGTACGTACAGACGCTGGAGGAGGCGCGGGACACCGCCGAGCTGCCGGAGGCGTCCGGCGAGGCGATCGCGCGCGAGTTCGAGCGTTATCTGCGCCGCCGGGACGGCGACGGGCCGGCCGGCGGGCAGCCCGGTGGGTCGCCGCGGGCCACGGACGGCGGCGACGGCTCCTCGTATCTGCGGGACAACCCCGGCGGCCGCAACAAGCCGCCGAAGCCGCCGTTCTCCCCGGGCGGGGACGACGACTCCCCCGGTTCTCCCGGCTCGACCGGATCGTCCGGTGAGGGACCTTCGCCGGAGGAGTGAGGGCGCCGAGGAGCGGCCGCGGAGTGCGGGCATGGGGCGGCGCACAGGTGCTGTGCACCGCCCCTCGGTGCGTCAGCGCTCCACGGCGACCACGGCGTAGGTCGTGTCCGGTGTCGGCGTCGTCGTGAACCGGGCGTTGGGCAGGTAGAGCCGGTCCCTGTACGCGGCCACGGTGGTGGGTACGTCGAAGTCGGGGTCGGTGACGCGGCGCTGGAAGACACCGCTGCGACCGTCGGGGGCGAGCCGGAAGACGTCGATCGCGTTCTGCCGGTTCTGCACCACGTACAGCGTCCGCCCGTCCAGGAGCAGGCCGTCACCGTTGGTGAGCGGTGCCGCGTCGCCGAGGTCGACGCGTGCGGTCACCCCGGTCCGGGGATCGACCCGGTGCAGCGCGCCGACGCCGGACTGCACCACCAGTAGCGCCTTTCCGTCCGGGGTGCGGGTGACGCCGTTGGCGTTCACGACCTCGCCGGGCGTCTGGCTCCAGTCGCCGCTCAGGGTGAGCCGCACGACGTCGGAGGCGTCCGGCAGCGCGCCGTGCCGGCCGAGGGGCAGGGCGTACAGCGCGGGCTGGAACGAGTCCGTGAACCAGGCGGTGCGCGGGGTCAGGAACACGTCATTGGTGAACGTCGGGGTCGCGGTGGCCAGTGGGTAGGAGGCGAGGATCTGCCCGGTGCGGACGTCCACCACCCGGGCGCCCTGGGCGCGGGCCGCGACGAACAGGCGTCCGCGGTCGTCGAGTTTGAGCCCGACGGAGGGTGTGCCGGGGCCGGTGGAGATGATGCGGCCGTCTCCGGTGCGCAGATCGGCGCGGTAGACGGAGCCGTCGCCGAGGGAACCGAGATAGGCGTACGGGCCGCCGCCGATGGTTATGCCCTCGGGGCGGAAACCGTTCGGCAGCGGGATCACCGAGGGCCACGAGGTTCCGGACGCGCCGGACGCTCTGGTGGCCCCGGACACCGCGGAGGCCGTGGACGCCTCGGCCGGTGATCCGACGAGCAGGGCGCCGGCGGTCGCCGCCCCGGCCGTGAGCAGTCGGCGGCGGCTGAGGTCACGTGCGAAGGCTGAGTGCGGGGGTACCACTGGTCGTCCTTCCGCGAGGTGGACCGGCAGTTGGCCGGTCCAGCGGTCAACTGACCCTGACACCCCATCACATGACAGCTTCCTCCGCAGCGACAGACGGTTTCTCGACAGCCTCCCGACAGCAAAGGGACGGGTTGCGGCCCGCCCACGGGTCGGCTCGCTCGGTTCGCACGGCACGGGGCAGGCCACGGCGTGCTGGACGACCCGGCCGCAGGCGGGCCGGGCTGATGCGGGTGCGCATCCGCCCGGCGTGTCTCCTGCCGCGGAGCCGAGACCACCGCTGCCGGCAGGGCTGCGGCGCCGATTCCACCCTGCCTACAGGGCGACTCCCAGCAGCGCGTCCACCGCGCGTGAGACGACACCCGGAGCGCCCTCGTCCGTGCCGCCGCGCTCCTGCTGGAGTGCGGCCCAGCGGTCGACGGCGGCGAGCGCCGTCGGGGCGTCCAGGTCGTCGGCGAGTGCCTCGCGGATCTCCTCGACGAGTGCCTCGGCGGGCGGTCCGTCGGGGCGCGAGACGGCCGAACGCCAGCGGTCGAGCCGGGCGACGGCGTCCGGGAGCACCTGGTCGGTCCACTCCCAGTCGGCCCGGTAGTGGTGCGCGAGCAGGGCGAGCCGGATGGCGGCCGGGTCGACGCCCTCGCGGCGCAGGGTCGAGACGAACACCAGATTGCCCTTGGACTTCGACATCTTCTCCCCGTCCAGGGCGACCATCCCGGCGTGCACGTACGCCTTGGCCATGGGGAACTCGCCGGTCAGCACCTGGGCATGGGAGGCGCCCATCTCGTGGTGCGGGAAGACGAGGTCGGAGCCGCCACCCTGGACGTCGAAGCCCATGCCGAGGTGGTCGAGGGCGATGGCGACGCACTCGATGTGCCAGCCGGGGCGGCCACGGCCCAGGGAGCCGCCGTCCCAACTCGGCTCGCCCTCGCGGGCGGCCATCCACAGCATCGGGTCGAGCGGGTTCTTCTTGCCCGGGCGGTCCGGGTCGCCGCCGCGCTCGGCGGACAGCAGCCGCATGGCGGCGGCGTCGAGGCCGGACACCTTGCCGAAGTCGGGGTCGGACTCGACGGAGAAGTAGATGTCGCCTTCGAGGTCGTAGGCGGCTCCTGCGTCCCGGAGCCGTTCCACGAGGGGCACGATGCCCGGTATCGCCTCGACGGCGCCGATGTACTGCTGCGGGGGAAGCATCCGCAGGGCGGTCATGTCCTCGCGGAAGAGGGCGGTCTCCCGCTCGGCGAGCGCGGCCCAGTCGAGGCCGTCACGCTCCGCGCGCTCCAGCAGGGGATCGTCGACGTCCGTGACGTTCTGGACGTACTGAACCTGCCGCTTGGTGTCGAGCCACACGCGTTGTACCAGGTCGAACGCGTTGTAGGTCGCCGCGTGACCCATGTGGGTCGCGTCGTACGGGGTGATGCCGCAGACGTAGATACGGGCGACGGGGCCGGGCTCGAGGGTGATGAGGCCCCCGGTCGCGGTGTCGTGGATCCTCAGGTCGCGGCCCCGTCCGGGCAGGGCGGGGACCTCAGAAGCGGGCCAGGCATGCATGCCTTGAGCCTAACCGGACGGCTGTTCCGGGTACGAACCGGTAGTGCGTCAACCTGGGTGAGGTGTCCTGATCCCGCCGGACCGGAGGCGTGTCACACCGGCGGCCAGGGTATGGCGGGCCAGTCGCCGCTGGGCTCCGGGTGCTTCCCGGTGGTGAGGAGCGCGGCGACCCGGCCGCGGAGGGCGTCGATCTCGGGCCCGCTGATCAGCGGGCCCAGCCGCCCCGCCAGCTCGCCCCCGGGCGCCAGCCCGTCCCGCAGCCGCCGCAGGACGTCGAGCGCCTCGTCCGTGAGCCTCTCGCCCGCCCAGCCCCACAGCAGGGTCCGCAGCTTGTTCTCGGCGTTGAAGGTGACTCCGTGGTCGATGCCGTACAGCCGGCCCCCGGCGGCGGGCAGCAGATGGCCGCCCTTGCGGTCGGCGTTGTTGATGACCGCGTCGAGGACGGCGAGCCGGCGCAGCCGCTCGTCGTCGGCGTGCACCAGCAGCGCGGTCCGGCCCTCACCGACCTCGGCGAACCCGATCGCCTTCCAGCCTTCCGCCGGCTCCTCGCCGTCGACGAGGGCGAGGAGTTCGGAACCGGCCTCGCCCTCGATCCACAGCTGGCACATGCCCTCGCCGTACGGCCCGTCCCGCAGCACGGTGGCGGGGACCAGCCCCCAACCGGTGGCCTCGGAGACCTCGTAGGCGGCCACCTCCCGCTGTGCGAGGGTGCCGTGAGGAAAGTCCCACAGAGGTCGCTCCCCGCGGACCGGCTTGTAGACGCAGGCGGCCTCCTCGTCCTCGTACGACACGGTGCAGTAGAGCACCGCGTTCGAGGCTTCCCGGATCTGTCCGCGAACGCTCAGCTCGCCACGGGCGAGCAGCTCGGTCGTGGTCACGCTCCGCGGCGGTATCCGTTCTGGCGCGGACATACGTGTCCTTCCGGGTCGAGCGGCAGGCTGCACAGCGGGCAGGGCGGGCGCCCGGCGTTGACGACGTCGAGGGCGCGCTTGGCGAAGGCGCGGGCCTGGGCGCCGGTGAGCCGGACGCGGAGCATCGGCGGACCGTTCTCCTCGTCCTGGAGGAGCCGTTCCTCGGCCTCGGCGAGGTCCTCTTCCGTGTCGGCGTCCAGCTCGACCAGGGCCTGGGCCTCGACGATCATGCGCTGTTCTTCGCCGTCCCAGGCCAGGGCCATGGTGCCGACCCGGAACTCCTCCTCGACGGGGGACTCCAGCGGTGCGGTGTCGGTGATCTCCGTGGGGGCCATGGCGGGCACGGAGGCGCTGCCCCCGCTGCGGCGCACGACCTCGTCGAGGAGTTCGTCCATCCGCTCGGCGAGCGCCGCCACCTGCGTCTTCTCCAGGGCCACGCTGGTCACCCGCTGCCCCGCCGAGGCCTGGAGGAAGAAGGTACGGCGCCCGGGCAGCCCGACCGTACCGGCGACGAAACGGTCCGGCGGGTCGTAGAGGTACACCTGACGGGACACGTCCTCATCTCCATCGCGATCGACTGCTGCTGACAAATGTGTGCTGACGACAAGGCGCTAATGCGACCGCTTCACCCTACTGCGGCCGACGATCACGGTGCGCCCGCGCCGCCCCCGACAGGGGCGTCTCCGCCCGGCGGCTCCTCGCGCGGCACGAGTGACGCGAAGTCACCGGTGTCGCCAAGGCGCACCAGAAAGGGCCGCAGCCGTGTGTAGCGGATCGCGGTGATGGAACACGGTTCAACAGAAATCCGCTGAAAGAGGTCCAGATGAAGTCCGAGTGCGTCCGCGACCAGCGACTTGATGATGTCGCCGTGCGAGCACATGAGGTAGACGGCGTCGGCCCCGTGGTCGCGTTCCACGCGCGCGTTCCACTCGCGCACCGCCTCGGCGGCCCTGGTCTGCATGGCCCGCATCGACTCCCCGCCCGGGAAGGCGGCGGCGGAGGGATGCGCCTGGACGACCTCCATGAGTGGTTCGTCCTTCAGTTCGGCCAGTTTGCGGCCGGACCAGTCTCCGTAGTGGCACTCCCCGATGCGGTCGTCGGTGTGCGGGGTGAGTTCCGGCCGGGCGTCCAGGAGGGGCGCCACGGTCTCCTGGCAGCGTTGCAGGGGGCTGGTGACGACCTCGGCGAGGGGCAGGTCCGCCAGGCGGCCGGGGAGGGCCGCGGCCTGGGCGGTGCCGCGCTCGTCGAGGGCGACGCCGGGCGTCCAGCCGGCGAGCAGGCCCGCGGTGTTGGCGGTGGAGCGTCCGTGCCGGACGAGGATCAGCGTGGGCATGCCGTCCAGCGTACGGTGACGTGCCGGGTGCCAGGCCGGGACGGTGGCGCTCCATGATCGTGGACTGTGCCATCTACCGTGACGGGCACCGTGTGCAGGGCCCCGAGGACCTCTCCGACGCCTTGGCCGAGGCACGTGCACAGGGTGCCTTCCTGTGGATCGGGCTGCACGATCCCACCGAGAAGGAGTTCGACCGGGTCGCCGAGGAGTTCGCTCTTCATCCGCTGGCGGTCGAGGACGCCCTGAAGGCGCATCAGCGGCCGAAGCTGGAGGTCTACGACGATTCGCTGTTCCTGGTCCTCAAGCCGGTGAGCTACGAACCGGAGACCGACACCGTCTCCTCGGGCGAGATCATGGTCTTCGTCGGGGACTCCTTCGCGGTGACCGTGCGCCATGGCGACTGCTGGCCGCTGGCGGAGGTCCGCACCAGCCTGGAACAGCAGCCGGACTTGTTCCGGCACGGCCCCACGGCGGTGCTGTACATGATCGCGGACGCCACCGTCGACCACTATCTGGAGGTCGCCGGGGAGTTGCAGACCGATCTGGAGGAGCTGGAGGCGGAGGTGTTCGCGCCGGACGGCGAAGGGACACGGAGCACCGCGTCGCAGATCTACAACTTCAAACGGCAGATCCTGGAGTTCCGCAGGGCGACCGTTCCGCTGGCGGGGCCGGTGAACCGGCTCGCGGGCCTCGGCGCGGTCAATGCCACGCTGCCCTACGTGAACGCCGAGGCGCGGCCGTTCTTCCGGGACGTCGGTGACCATCTGACGCGGGTGAACGAGTCGGTGGAGGCACTGGACCGGCTGGTGTCGGACATCCTGTCGGCGCATCTGGCGCAGACGAGCGTGCGGCAGAACGACGACATGCGGAAGATCTCGTCCTGGGCCGCCATGGCCGCCGTTCCCACGATGGTCGCGGGTGTCTACGGCATGAACTTCGAGCACATGCCGGAGCTGCGCTGGACGTGGGGCTATCCGGCGGTGCTGCTGGTGATGGTGGTACTGGAGGTCATGTTGTACCGGCAGTTCAAGCGGCGGGGGTGGCTGTAGGGGGCGAGGGCCGAGGGGCGCGCGGATGCCCCAAAAGCGGGTGACCCGGGGGGGGCATAGCGGGCGGGTGGTCTGGGGCGAGTGGGTGGCCCAGGGGGCCGCCGGTACACGCGCGTACGTGCGGGGTCGGCGGGTCGCGGGGTTGGACGGTGTGCTTAGGCGGTCGGCGGTCGGGCGGTCGCGGGGTCGGACGGCCGGGAGCTGGGCGGTCGCGGGAGGTGGGCTCGGTCCGTGCCGGCCCCTCACGCGCGCGTGCTCCCGGGTGCGCCCCGCTTACGCGAACTCTGCGGCCGTCGTCGCGGGACCGCCCAGGGCGTTGCGGCGTTCGGGCATCTTCAGGGAGACCATGCGCCGCCAGCCGCCCGCCCGTTCGTACGCGTACACAGCGTGGATGCCCGCGGCGAGCACGGCCGACTTGGCGCGGGACCAGCCGAGGATGCGGCCCATGTGGGCCATCACGGCCAGGCTGACGTCCCGGTAGATGCGGATCTCCGCGAGCGCGGACTCACGCAGGGTGCGCTGGATGGCGCGGCCGTGTCCGGCGTAGGCGAAGCGCAGCAACTCCTCGTGGCAGTAGGCGAGATGGTTGTCCTCGTCGTCGGAGATCATCCGGACCGCGCGGCCGATGTCGGGGTGGTCGGCGAAGTGCTTGCGCAGCAGGTCCATCTGTTCGGAGGCACGCTGCTCGGTGACTCTGCTGTGGGCGAGGTAGGTGACGATGTCCTGCACGGTCAGTGGCTGGTCGGCCTTGAGCTGCTCGTGGGCGAGGCCGATGCCGTGCTTCTCCAGGAGCATGGTGTAGTCGGTGTCGGACGGCACGTCGACGGGTTTGAGGCCGCGCTTCTTCATCAGGGCGTTGAAGATCCGCCCGTGTTTGTCCTCGTCGGCGCCGTGGCGGGTGATCTTGGGTGCCATGGCGCTCTCGCTCTGCGGGACGAGGGCGGCGATCCGCGCGTTCTCCCAGCCGCCCTGGGCCTCACCGCTGGCCGCTATGGAGCAGAAGAGCCGGAACGACTCGTCGTTGTCGAGGATCTCCTGGAACAGACTCTTGGCCGAAAGCATTGCTGCCACCTCCACTGCAGGACTCCGCAAAGAACGAGTCAAATGCGGCGACAGGGGTGCGGCAACAGCTGTGCCGGACAATTCCGCCGAACGAAGGACAGCACGGGTCGTGAAACATGAGTCGTGAAGGCGCGTAACCGAGCCGGGCGGTGCGGCGTTGTTCCCCGTGACGGCCGTGGCGGGGAAGACCCCCGAGCCCCCACCACGGCCGCAGGAACTCCTCCCGAGCCACCGCCGCAGGAACTACTCCCCCACCACGGCGGCAGGAACTGCTCCCCCGCCGCGCCGCAGGAACCCCGCTGCGCGGCAAGGCCCTCCCCGCCGTCGTCGTCCGTTACCCGAGGCCGGCCCGCTCCAGGGCCTCGGAGCCAGCCCGGAGCGAGGCGACGCGCTCCTCGAGCGTGAAGCCCGCGGGAGCCAGCGTCAGGGTGGTGACCCCGGCCTCGGCGTAGGCCTTCATGCGGTCCGCGATGCGGTCGACCGAACCCAGCAGGGTGGTCTGGTCGATCAGCTCGTGCGGTACGGCGGCCGCGGCGCCCTGCTTGTCGCCGGAGAGGTACTTGTCCTGGATCTCGGCGGCTTCCTTCTCGTAGCCCATGCGTCCGGCGAGCTGGTTGTAGAAGTTCTGCTTGCGGCTGCCCATGCCGCCGACGTAGAGCGCGGTGTACGGGCGGAAGGTGTCGGCGAGCGCGGTGACGTCCTTGTCGTCACCGACGGCGAGGGGCAGCGTGGGGCACACGTCGAAGCCGTCCATGGTCTTCCCGGACTTCTCCCGACCCGCCCTGAGGTGGCTGAGGGCGGTGTCCTCGAGGTGGGCCGCCGAGGGGAAGATGAGCAGCGCGCCGTCGGCGATCTCACCCGTCTGCTCAAGGTTCTTGGGGCCGATCGCGGCGATGTAGAGCGGGATGTGCTCGCGCTGCGGGTGCACGGTGAGCTTGATCGGCTTGCCCGGGCCGCCGGGCAGCGGGAGGGTCCAGTGCTCGCCCTCGTAGGACAGCCGCTCCCGCGTCATCGCCTTGCGGATGATCTCGACGTACTCACGGGTGCGGGCCAGTGGCTTGTCGAACTTGACGCCGTACCAGCCCTCGGAGACCTGCGGGCCGGAGACGCCGAGGCCGAGGCGGAAGCGGCCGCCGGAGAGCGAGTCGAGGGTCGCGGCGGTCATCGCGGTCATCGCGGGCTGACGGGCCGGGATCTGGAAGATGGCCGAGCCGACGTCGATGCGCTCGGTCTGGGCGGCGACCCAGGTCAGCACGGTGGCCGCGTCGGATCCGTAGGCCTCCGCGGCCCAGCAGACGGCGTAGCCGAGCCGGTCGGCCTCCTGGGCCACGGCGAGATTGTCCGCGTCCATTCCGGCACCCCAGTAGCCGAGGTTGATCCCGAGCTGCATGGCCGATCCCCTTACCCATCAGTAACGTCCCTTGCTCCGGAGACACTAGCGCGCCCGGCCCTCCGTGCGGCAGGCATGGGCCGCGTGAGGCCGCGCACGTGGGACCGGCCCGCCGCCCGGCGTCAGGTCCGCGGTCCTCCCGCGGTCCGGCCCGGCGGGGCGGGCCCGTTCGGGCCAGGGAGCTTCTGGTGGATGTCCGTGGAAGAGAGAGCGGCGTTCGGTGCGTGCTCTGGGGGTCCCCCCTGCTCGAAGAGCTTGGGGGAGCGTGCCGGGCGTCGCGACGCCGCGGAGATCCATCAGAAGCCCCCCAAGGGCTGTCCCGTAATCCCCGGTGGATCCGCGCGCGGCGTCATGGGGGTCCCCCCTGCTCGAGCGAAGTCGAGAGCTTGGGGGAGCGGTGCATCGCAAGGCGGAGGGTCGCTCGCATACTGGATGTATTCGGGCGATCCGACAACGCAGCGAGGTGCCGTAGCTGTCGTCGTGCGCCCGCCGGGGATTACGGGAAAGCCCTTAGGGGCGGGGGCCCGTTCGGGCAGCGCCGAATCGGTTGTCCACAGGGTCTCCGCGAGGACAGGTCCGGACAGTAATCTCGCGGCCATGGAGCAGAGGCATCTCGGCCGGACCGGCCTGCGTGTGTCCCGGATCGGGCTCGGCACCCTCACCTGGGGGCGGGACACCGACGAGCACGACGCCGCGGACCTGTTGAAGGCGTTCTGGGAGGCGGGCGGAACTCTGATCGACACGGCGGACGTGTACGGCGGAGGGGAGGCCGAGTATCTGCTCGGGCAGCTCATGGAGGGTCTGGTACCGCGCCGGGAACTGGTGATCGCGACGAAGGCGGGCAGCGTACCGGACCCGGACCGGCGCTTCGACGGCTCGCGTGGCCATCTGCTGGCCGCCCTGGACGCCTCCCTGGCCCGGCTCGGCACCGACTACGTCGATCTGTGGCAGGTGCACGCCTACGATCCCGACACCCCGCTGGAGGAGACGCTCCAGGCCCTCGACCTAGCGGTCAGCAGCGGGCGGGCCCGGTACGCCGGGGTGTCAAACTTCTGTGGGTGGCAGCTGGCCAAGGCGGCGACGTGGCAGCTCGCCGCGCCGGGAACGCGCACCCGGCTGGCCAGTACGCAGATGGAGTACTCGCTGCTGCAGCGCGGTGTGGAACGGGAGGTGCTGCCCGCGGCGCTCGACCTGGGTATAGGGCTGCTGCCCTCCTCACCGCTCGGGCGCGGGGTGCTGACCGGCAAGTACCGGGGCGGCACGCCCGCCGACTCGAGGGGCGGCTCCGAGCATCTGGCCCCCTTCGTCGCCCCGTACCTCGACGACGCGGCGAGCCGCATCGTGGACGCCGTGACGACGGCGGCGGACGGGCTCGCGTCGACCCCGCTCCAGGTCGCCCTCGCCTGGGTCCGTGACCGGCCGGGGGTGACCGCGCCCATCATCGGCCCGCGCAACGCACAGCAGCTCACGGCGGCGTTGTCAGTGGAGGCCCTTAGTCTTCCTGACGAGATCTGCCGGGCGCTGGACGACGTGTCCGCGCCGGTGCACCGCTATCCCGATCACGACTGGAGCACGCTGTGAGCACGGAGTCCGCCGGCCCGGAGGAAGTCGCGCCGGAGGGAAGCGAACCGGATGCCGCCGCGCCGGAGGGCCACGGGTCCGAGGCCGGGCCCGAGGGTGTCGAGCCCGGAGATGTCGTGTCCGAGGGTTCGGCCGGCCGGGAGCCCGCGGCCGATGCGGCGTCGGGCACGGACGCACCGCAGGTGTCCGAGGCCGAGGCCGAACTGGCGGCTCAACGACTGGACCGGGAACGGATCGAGCGGCGCAAGGCCGAGAGGAAGGGACCGATCGCCGCCGGGGCCAAGCTCAGCGGGAAGGCCGCCGATCTGCTGGCGGCCGTGCGGGCCGTGGAGAGCGGCGGGAAACCGGCGGGCACGGTCTTCGCCGAGCCGGAGCCCAGGCCCACGCCGCGCACCGAGCCGGAAACCGCGCGCCCGGCCTCCCCCGAGCCACGGCCGCACCCCACCGTGCCCTCCGCCCCCACCCCCGCGGCCCCCGCCGCGGAGACGGTCGCGGCCCTGGGAGCGGTGCTGGCGGAGGGCGGCGCCCCCGCCGCGCTCGCGCCGGGCACCGTCGCGGCGCTGGGTGAGGGGGCCGACGTCCGGCTGCGGGAGGACCCCTGGCAGCTGCTGCGGGTCGCCGGCGTCCGCCCCGAGCAGGCCGACGGCTTCGCCCGGGCGCTGCTGGGCCCGGAGTGCGGCCCGGACGACGAACGGCGCGGCCGCGCGGTCACCGTCTGGCTGCTGCAACAGGCGGCTCTCGCGGGGCACACCGTGCTGGAACTCCCGGCGCTCACGACCGCGCTCGGGAAGTACGGGGTCCCGGACCCGGACGCGGCGCTCCAGGACGCCCTGGCGGAGGGCGAGGCACTGAGCTTCGAGGACGCGCTCGACCCGGCCGTCCCGGAGCCGCAGGAGCCCGACGAGGCCGAGGCGGAGCTCCCGGTGCGCGTCCTGGTCGGCCTCGAGCGGTACGCGCTCGCCGAGGAGAGCCTGGCCGACGGCCTCGCCCGCGTGGTCAACTCCGCGCCCAAGGAGGACCCGCCCATGTGGGAGGTGCCCGCAGGACCCGCGGCGGAGCTGATCCGCGCGGTCACCGCCCACGGCCTGGTCGTGCACACCGGGGGCGAGACGTCCCGCAGGGAAGCGGCGGCCCTGGTCGCGGTGGCCCGGGCGCACGGCCTGCGGGTGTACGCGGCGGCGCACAGCCCGGACGGGCGGGAGCGGTTCACCCGGCTGCTCGCGGCGGAGCATGGCGGGGCCGTGGCCGACGAGGGCGCGGGGAGCGGGGCCGTGGTGACCGTGGGCGGGCTGCTGTCCGGGGCCGAGGGGCCCCGGCGGGACGGGGACGGGGCCT
Organism: Streptomyces cavernae; assembly: GCF_004023625.1. Lineage (GTDB taxonomy): Bacteria > Actinomycetota > Actinomycetes > Streptomycetales > Streptomycetaceae > Streptomyces > Streptomyces cavernae. The sequence goes on from NZ_ML137712.1 coordinate 71,394, forward strand.
TCGAGCTGGATCTGCTCGTCGTCCTCGACGCGCCCCAGCTGGACGTGGAGACTGCCGCCGTGATCGTCGAGTCGCTGCCCGACGGTGCGCGGTTCGTGCTCAGCGGGGACCCCGGGGTCCTCTGGTCCGCCGGACCCGGCCGGGTCTTCGCGGATCTGCTGGCGGCGCGGGTGTGTCCGCAGATCGCCTCGCGGACACCGGACCCGGGACCCATCGGTGAACTCGTCTCGGGGATCGGCATCGGTGAGCTGGAACAGATCGACGCGCCCGGCAAGGAGGTCGTGATCGTCCCGGTGCGCGACGCCGGCGAGGCGGTGTACCGCACGGTGCAGCTCGTCGCCGACTCAGTGCCGCGGGCCATCGGTGTTCCCGCCGAGCGGACCCAGGTGATCACTCCGGGCCATGGTGGGGCGGCGGGTACGCGCGCGTTGAACGCGGCGCTGAAGGACCGGCTCAACCCGGGGCCGGGGCGGTTCGGCGGATTCGACCCGGGCGACCGGATCGTCCACACCCCCGCGTCCGCGCCGGGGCGTGCCGTACCGGGCCGGGTGGTCGGGGCCGACGCGGCCGGACTGCGTCTGGAGTGCGCGGGTGTGCCCGTCCTCGTCCCCAAGGACCAGGTGGAGCAGTCCGTGCGGCATGGGTGGGCGCTGACCGCGCACCAGGCGGTGGGGATGCGGTGGCCGGCCGTGGTGGTGGTGCTGCCGGGCGACGCCGCGCAGGCTCTGTCCAGGCCCTGGGTGTACACCGCCTTCGGGCGGGGCGAGCGGCATCTTTCCGTGGTGCACGGGGTGGAGGGGGCGCTGCCGCGTGCGGTCGCAGAGGTGCCTGCCAAGCCTCGTACGACTCGCCTGTGCACACTCCTCAAGACCCAGGTGCCGGTCACGGGCTGAGCCCGCCGGCGAGCGGCGCCTGCCCGCGCCAGGGGCGGACACCCGGAGCTCCGGGTGCCCGCCACTGTTTCAGCCGTCCAGGCCTGCGCCGACTGTCAGCGTTCCACGTCCAGTGGCTCCAGGTCGTCGTCGTCGAGAGCAACGTCGAGGTCGGGGTCGGGGTCGTCCTCGAGGTCCTCCGTGGACTCCTCGTCGAACACCGCGCTGACGTCGAAACGGCAGACGACCCGCCCGGGGTCGGCCTGCTCGAACGGTGCCTCCAGCCACTCCCCCGGCTCGGCGGGTTCGTCCGCGGCGGTCACCCACAGCGTGGAGTCGCCCTCCTCGAGGCCGAACTCCTTGTGCCGGGAGGCGATTTCGTCCGGTTCGAATTCCCCGAAGAGAATGCCGAGCGATTCATGCACGGTGCCGGTCGTCTCCGCGGCCGGCTCCTCCACTGCCTCCACCCGCTGAGCCTGTGCCAGCAGTCGCTGCGGCTCCACCACGGCGTAGTCCCGGCGGATCAGCACACTGATCGCGTTCGGCTCCTCGGGGCCCGTGTACGGCGGCATGTCCTCCGTGCCGGGGATCTCGAAGGGCGTGACCTCGTCATAGCGGTCGTAGAGGAGTTCGTCGTACTCCTCGGCGGCCGCGGCCAGCTCGTTGAACGCTTCGTAAACGGCCGGGTCGTCCTCCCCCGTCCTCCGCTCGACCGCCGCCAGGTGGCGGTCGAGCGCGGCCTTGACCGCCTCGGCGGCGGCGCGTACCTCGGCAGCGGTGGGCTGCGCAGCATCAGACATAGTGCAGACGCTATCCGTACCGGGCCTCTGCCCGCACAATAGATGCGATGCCGGAATACGAATTTGTCGACGTGTATGTGCCCCGCGGGGTGTCCCGCAAGGAAACCACACGACTGCTGACGGACCACGCCGAGTACGGACACTGGGAGTTGGACCGCCTCAGCCTGCTTTCCGACGGTAGCCGCCGGGTGCGGCTGCGGCGCCGGATCATTCGCCAGGTGCGCGCCACATGGTGACGGAAGGCGGCTGAAACGGAGTGGTTCCCGCGGCCGCGGGAACCACTCCGTTCGAGGTTTCACGCCGTCGCGCGCGCCTTCCTGTACAGCACGGCGCCCGCGAACAGTGCTCCCGCGCCCACCGGGAGCACCATGCCCAGCGGGAGGTCACTGCCGGTCTGGGCGAGCTGTGCCGTGGTGCGCGGTGCGGTGACGGAGTGGGGTTCCGGCTGGTTCCCGGCCGGAGGGCCGACCGGGTTCGCGCCACCGGGTGCGGTGGGCTCACCAGGGTTGCCCGGCTGGGCGGGGTGGCCGGGGTTGCCGATGTGACCGGGGTTCTCCGGACCGGCCTGGTAGTCGCCGCCCGTTCCGTTGCCGCACTCGTCGCCCGTCGTGGCGTTCGCGGCGCCGCCGATGGTGACGCTGTTGCCGCAGACGTTCACCGGTGCGTGGACCGGGACCTGAATGTGGTTGCCGGAGGCGACACCCGGCGAACTGCTCGCCTGCCCGTCGGCCTGCGCCCCGCCACCGCCATACGCGCCGCCACCGCTGTGCGGACCACCGCCACCGTTCGGGCCCTGCCCCTGGGCTTGACCGGTGTTGGCGCACTCGTTGCCCGTCGTCGCGTTACCCGCGCCGGCGACGTCGACGCTGTTGCCGCAGACGTTCACCGGTGCGTGGACCGGGACCTGAAGGTGGTTGCCGGAGGCGACACCCGGCGAAGCGCTCGCCTGCCCGTCGGCCTGCGCCCCGCCACCGCCGGCCGTGCCCGGGTGCCGGACACCGCCGTTCACGCAAGCGTTGCCCATCGCCGGATTGAGTACGCCGACGACGTTCACGGTGTTTCCGCAGATGTTGACCGGTGCGTCGATCGGTGCCTGCACCGTGTTCCCCGACAGCACGCCGGGTGAGTCCGACGTCGAGCCCTGCGCGCCGGCGTCGGCGTGCGCATAACCGCCGGAGACGGCGAGCACACCGGTCGCGGCCGCCACCGTCATCAGGCTCTTGCGGGTGACCTGTCGCATTTCCCTTTTCCCTGTCTTAGACCTTAGGAATGCGCACGTGTCCCCAGTACGCGTGCGCCGAATACCCGTCGGCCCCGGAGCGCATGGCGCGCACTCCGGGGCCGACGCGGTTCAGACCCTCACGAGGTGAGGCACGACGTCACTGGTTGACGCAGGTGTTGCCGAAGGTGGGGTTCAGCAGGCCGATCACGGAGACCGTGTTGCCGCACACGTTCACCGGGACGTGAACGGGCACCTGGACGACGTTGCCCGAGAGAACACCGGGGGAGTTCTGGGCGTGGCCCCCGGCGCTCGAGTCGGCCACGGCCATGCCCGCACCAGCGAGAACCAGACCACCGGTGGCGGCAGCGGCAGCGACGACCTTCTTGATCATTATTCCTCCTAGTTGGCATATGCGATTCCAACCGCGGATCGCATCACCTGTAACGAGGAGGGAGTAATGGGGCTACGACCTGATCGTCGCATTCACTCTTCCCGGTCGTCCTCCGTACGGGTTGGCGATTATTTGAGTGTCTTTTCAGCGGCCGAATTCAGGACGCGTCGAGGAAGCGGTCGAGTACCCGGACGCCGAACTTGAGCCCTTCGACCGGCACCCGCTCGTCGACACCGTGGAACATGCCCGCGAAGTCCAGCTCGGGCGGCAGCTTCAGCGGTGCGAAGCCGAAGCAGCGGATGCCGAGGTCGGCGAAGGACTTGGCGTCGGTGCCGGCGGAGAGCATGTACGGGACGGCGCGGGCGATGGGGTCCTCGGCGACGAGCGCGGTCTGCATGGCTTCCACGATCGCCCCGTCGAAGGTGGTCTCCAGGGCCTTGTCCGCGTGCACGTCCTCACGCTTGACGTGCGGGCCGAGGATGCGGTCGAGGTCGGCCAGGAACTCCTCCTCGTAGCCGGGCAGGAAGCGGCCGTCGACGTGCGCGGTGGCCTGCCCGGGGATGACGTTCACCTTGTAACCGGCGCCGAGCTGGGTCGGGTTGGCGGTGTTGCGCAGCGAGGCGCCGATGAGCTTGGCGATGGTGCCCAGCTTGGCGAGCGTCTCGTCCATGTTCTCGGGGTCGAGTTCGGTGCCGAGCGCGTCACCGAGTTCGTCGAGGAAGTGGCGCAGGGTCTTGGTGACCCGGACCGGGAACTCGTGCCTGCCGAGGCGTGCGACGGCCTCGGACAGCTCGGTGATGGCGTTGTCCTTGTGGATCATCGAGCCGTGTCCGGCGGTGCCGTCCACGGTCAGCTTCATCCAGTGCATGCCCTTCTGGGCGGTCTCCACCAGGTAGAGCCTCAGTTGCTCGTTGACGGTGAGGGAGAAGCCGCCGACCTCGCTGATGGCCTCGCTGACGCCGTCGAAGAGTTCCGGGTGGTTGTCGACGAGATGGCGGGCGCCCCAGGTGCCGCCCGCCTCTTCGTCGGCGACGAAGGCCAGCACGACGTCCCGGGGCGGTTTGCGGCCGGAGCGCAGCCGGTCGCGTACGACCGCGAGGGTCATCGCGTCCATGTCCTTCATGTCGACGGCGCCGCGGCCCCAGACGCAGTCGTCGGCGATCTCGCCGGAGAAGGGGTCGTGGGTCCAGTCGGCCGCGTTGGCGGGTACGACGTCGAGGTGACCGTGGATGAGCAGCGCCGGCCGGGAGGGATCCTCGCCCTCGACCCGGGCGACCGTGGAGGCGCGGCCCTGGTGCGACTCGAAGATCTGCGGCTCGAGGCCCACCTCGGCGAGCTTCTCGGCGACGTACTCGGCGGCCCGCCGCTCCCCGGGACCGGAGTGGTCCCCGTAGTTGCTGGTGTCGATCCGGATCAGGTCGCGGCAGAGGTCAACCACCTCGTCCTCACCGGTCAGGGGCTTGGCCGTGTTCGACTCGCTCACGCTGCTTCCTCCCGCTGTCTTCGCTGGTGGTTCCTCATCCTCCCTCCCACCCCGGCCCTCGCCCAAGACGGGGCCGGGCCCGTCACAGGGCGTTCACGCGGCACCGGCCGGTGATCGGGGGAGCTCCAAAGCCTGGTAGTGTTTTCTCTGTCGCCGCGGGAGTCCCGCACGGCCGACACCTCGTCCGGGTGGCGGAATGGCAGACGCGCTAGCTTGAGGTGCTAGTGCCCTTTATCGGGCGTGGGGGTTCAAGTCCCCCCTCGGACACCAGTTGAGACCCCACTTCGCGTGGGGTTTTCTGGTTTCCAGGACCGTCCCGGCTGATGGTTCCACTTCGGTTCTCAGGACCTCGCTCCGGTTCTCACGACCGCCCCGGTCCGGCTCTCGAGACACCCATCCCGGTTCTCACGACTGCCCCGCTCCGATCTTCCGGGCCCCCTGTCCGGTTCAAAGGACCGCCCCGGTCCGGGACGGCATCCATGAAGGTCGGAGGGATTTCTCAACGGGATGCGGATGTCTCTCCGTGCGCGAGGGACTCAAGTGACCGAAACCCAAGGCTAACTGGCCGGGCTTCAGGTTGCATCCTCGCCTTTCGACCACCCACCCACATCCGATACGTCGGAGGTCTTCCCCAGGAGCCTCCCTGCCCTGCACCATGCCCGAGGGTTCACAGACGGATATGGGAGGCACATACGTGACCACAGAGGCGGGGAACGGGATCTCTCGACGAGGTGTGATCGGCACGGCGGTGGCCGTCGGTGCCGGGGGCCGGCTCGCGGGCGCCGGGACTGCCTGGGCCGCCCCGCAGGCGCGGGAGGCGGCAGGCGGTCCCCATGAACGGATGGCCAGAGCCGCCGCTCTGCGATGGCGCCGTATGCCCGGCGACTGGAAGGACGGCCCCTTCCTCGGCAACGGTCTGCTCGGAGTGCAGGTCTACGGGGGCGCGACCCCCAACACCGTGAAAGTGATGGTCAGCCACAACCATGTGACGGACCAGCGGCCCCAGTGGCGCGCCCCGTACGGCTTCTCACGACTGCCCATCGGGCACTTCGACCTCACCCTGGCCGGCGAGGTGACCGGCATCGACTGGACCCTCGACATCTGGGACGCCGAGCTGCGCGGCACCGTCACCACCACCCGCGGCAGCGTCCGCTTCTCGATGCTGGTCCACAACACCCGCAGCGCGTTACTGGTCTCGACCCGGCCCAGCGCGGGCGAGGAGTCGGCCGCCTGGTCGTTCACCTGGATGCCCGCCGTCTCACCGCGCGTGAAGGACAAGCCCGCGGACTACACCGGCAACCCCGACCCGCGCACCGGCTCCTCAGGAGCCACCCAGGCCACCCACTACGTCGAGCAGCCGCTGGTCGCGGGCGGCGGCTGGACCACCGCCTGGCGCGAACGACGCGTCGGCACCGGCAGGTTGCTGGCCGCGCACATCGTCTACCGCTTCCCCGAGGAGCTGTCGGGGACCACGCGGCTCGCCGTCGCCGAGGTGGCCCGCACACTGGCCGCGGACCCGGACGACCTGGTGCGCGCGCACCGCGCCTGGTGGCACCGTTTCCACCGGCGCAGTCTGCTGTCCGTACCCGACAAGCGTCTCCAGGACTTCTACTGGATCCAGCTCTACAAGGCCGCCTGCGCCACCCGGGCCGGCGGGCCGTCGATGTCCGAGTGGGGGCCGTGGTACCCCGAGACCGGCGGGAGCTGGACCGCCGTGTGGTGGAACCTCAACGTCCAGATCGCCACCTGGCTGGTCCAGGGGTCGAACCACCTCGAACTGGACTCCGTCACCTCGACCTTCAAGGACTTCGAGGAGAACCTGCCACTGTCCGTGCCGCCCGCGTACCGGGACGGTCAGACCTACGCCCTCGCGCACCCGTCGGACTGGCGCTTGCGTCCCGGGGCGAAGACCGTCGGCGTTCCGGGCACCTCCGCCAAGACGGACAACAACGGCAACCTGAGCTGGGCCCTGCACAACATCTGGCTCAGCTACCGCCACACCATGGACATCCGCATCGTGCGCGACGTCCTCTTCCCGATCCTCGTCAAGGCCGTGAACTTCTACGACCACTTCCTGCACGAGGGGAGCGACGGAAAGCTGCACCTGCCGCTGACCCGGTCCCCGGAGTGGGCGGACGTCGAGGACTGCACCTACGATCTCTCCCTGCTCCGCTGGGGGTGCACCACGCTCCTGGACTGTCTGCGCATCCTCCGTACGGACCACCCGCGCGCCCCACGCTGGCGCGAGATCCTGGGGCGCCTGGTGGACTACCCGCGGGACGCCACCGGCGTGCTGATCGGCGCAGGGAAGCCGCTCACCGAGTCCCACCGGCACTTCTCGCACATGCTGTGGCTGTACCCGCTGGGCGAACTGGACTGGGACCGGCCGGAAGACCGGGACATCATCCGGACGACGTTCGACCACTGGGTCAAGGACCGCGGGTTGTGGGCCGGTTACAGCTACGCCTGCGCGTCCTCGATGGCCTCCCGGATGGAACGGCCCGAGGAGGCACTGGACTTCCTGACGTTCTTCACCGACGGCGAACTCATCAACAATGCCCGGATGACTCCCAACACCATGTATGTCGAGGGCGGCAATCTGGCCATCGAGAGCCCGCTGTCGGCGGCCCAGTCGATCCTCGACATGACGGTGCAGAGCCGCGGCGGCGTCGTACGGGTCTTCCCGTCGGTTTCCCGGCGCTGGCCGGACGCCTCGGTGCAGTCGCTGCGCACCGAGGGCGCGTTCCTCGTCGACGCGGACCGCTCGGCGGGCCGGACGCGCTGGGTCCGGGTGCACAGCGAGGCGGGAGCGCCGCTGGTGCTGCAACACGGCATCGAGGGCGGGATCGAGGTGAGGGACGGGCGCGGGCGCCGGCTGCCGTACCGGGAGCGGGGGCAGGGCCGGATCGAGATCCCGCTCGGCCGGGAGGAGACGGCCGTCATCGTCCCCCGCGGCACCCGTCCGGACCTGGCCGCACGCGACGTCCCGGCCATCGGTGAGGCACAGCCGTGGGGGCTGCCGGGCTGAACCGGCGTCCTGCGAGCGAGGGCCCCGGCCGCACGGTCGGGGCCCTCGCTCGTGGTGTGTCCGGACGGCCGGGGACCCCGCCCGTCCAGTGCCCAGGCGGCGGGCGACCCGCTCGTCCGGTGTCCGGGCGGCAGTGTGGGACATCTCTCGTCCGGTACACAGACCACGAGGTCATGCCGTACGTACGGCTCCCCGGGGACGCCCGAACGGCCCCTTCCGCGTGGCCGGTGCCCACGGGCGGCCCTAACTTCGTACTAAAATCTCCGGCTTGTTTGGAGCTGGACCGGAATATCCCCAGGCAGACCTGCGGGCCCACCAGCGCCCCGGACGCTCCGGGTACGAGATCTGAGGATCCGATGGCAGCCCTGCAAGAGAGCCCGGCGCTCGCGTTGCTGGACGACGACGCGATGCGCAGGGAGTTCGGTGACACGGCCCGCTTCTCGGCCGGGTCCGCGGCTCCGCCCCGCACTCTCGTGGACGTCTTCGAGGCCGCCGTACGCGCGCACCCCGACGAGCCGGCCCTGGACGATGGACGGGCCTCCCTCAGCTACCGGGCGCTGGCCGCCGAGGTCGAGCTGCTGCGGCGCCGTCTGGGGGCGGCCGGTGTGGGGCTCGGTGACCGGGTCGGTGTGCGGATCCCGTCGGGCACCAACGAGTTGTACGTGGCGATCCTGGCGGTGCTCGCGGCCGGTGCCGCCTACGTGCCGGTGGACTTCGAGGATCCGGACGAGCGGGCCGAGTTGGTCTTCGGCGAGGCCCGGGTGCGTGCGGTGATCGGCGCCGGGCACCGGCTGACCGTGCACGGCCGGTCAGAGGCAGGCGCCGGACGACCCGAGGCGGACTCCGGACGGCCGGGCGTCGAGCACGACGCGTGGATCATCTTCACCTCCGGCTCGACCGGGAAGCCCAAGGGTGTCGCCGTCACCCACCGCAGCGCCGCCGCGTTCGTGGACGCCGAGGCGGCCCTGTTCCTCGCCGAGGAGCCGATCGGTCCCGGCGACCGGGTCATGGCCGGGCTGTCCGTCGCCTTCGACGCCTCCTGCGAGGAGATGTGGCTGGCCTGGCGGTACGGGGCCTGTCTGGTGCCCGTGCCGCGGGCGCAGGTCCGCAGTGGTGCCGACCTCGGGCCGTGGCTTGTCGAGCAGGAGATCACCGTCGTGTCGACGGTGCCGACGCTGGCCGCGCTGTGGGAGCCGGAGACGCTCAACGACGTCCGGCTGCTGATCTTCGGTGGCGAGGCCTGCCCGCCGGAGCTGGCGCAGCGGCTGGTGACGGAGGGCCGGGAGGTGTGGAACACCTACGGGCCGACCGAGGCGACCGTGGTGGCCTGCGCCTCGCTGCTGACCGGCGAGGAGCCGGTCCGGATCGGGCTGCCGCTGGACGGCTGGGAGCTCGCCGTCGTCGACGAGGCCGGTGAGCCGGTGCCCATGGGCGGCAGCGGGCAACTCGTGATCGGCGGGGTGGGCCTCGCCCGCTATCTCGACCCCGAGAAGGACGCGGAGAAGTACGCGCCCCTCGAATCGCTGGGCTGGGAGCGCGCCTACCGCAGTGGCGACCTGGTGAAGGCCGATCGGGAGGGGCTGGTCTTCCTGGGGCGCGCTGACGAGCAGATCAAGCTCGGCGGACGGCGGATCGAGCTCGGCGAAGTCGATGCCGCCCTGCAGGCCCTGCCGGGTGTCGCGGGCGCCGCGGCCGCGGTGCGGACGGCACGCAGCGGAAACCAGCTGCTCGTCGGCTATGTCGTCACCCAGGACGGCTGGGACCAGGCGACGGCCGTGGAGAAGCTGCGCGCGGAGCTGCCGGCCGCGCTGGTACCGCTGCTCGCGCCGGTGGCCGAGCTGCCGACCCGTACGTCCGGGAAGGTGGACCGGGCCGCGCTGCCCTGGCCCCTGAAGGGGCTGGAGACGGGCCCTGCGGAGCGGTTGTACGGCACCGAGGCGTGGCTCGCCGAGCAGTGGGCCGAGGTGCTCGGGATTCCGGTGTCGAGCGCCGGTGACGACTTCTTCGCCATCGGGGGCGGCTCTCTGGCCGCCGCGCAGCTCACCACCCGGCTGCGCGCCCGCTACCCCAGCGCCGCGGTCCTCGACATCTATCAGCAGCCGACGCTGCGCAAGCTGGCCCGGTATCTGGAGCGGTCCGCGCCGGACGACGGCTCGCTGCGGGAGGTCGCGCCGGTCCCGGTACGCGCCGGGGTCGGCCAACTGCTGCTGCTTCTCCCGCTGTTCACGCTGGTCGGGCTGCGCTGGAGCGTGGCGCTCGCCGCGTTCGGCAATGTGCTGCACTGGTTCGGCCCGTATCCCTGGGCTGCCGGCGTTTCCTGGTGGGTCGTCGGCGCGGGTGGCGTGCTGCTGTTCTCTCCGCCGGGGCGGCTCGCGATCGCCGCGGGCGGGGCCCGGCTGCTGCTGCGCGGCATCAAGCCCGGTCGTTACGCCCGCGGCGGCGGTGTGCATCTGCGGCTGTGGACGGCGGAGCGGCTGGCGGAGTTCAGCGGGGCGACCTCGCTGACGGGTGCCTGGCTGGAGCGGTACGCGCGTGCCCTCGGCTGCAAGATCGGCGAGGACGTGGACCTGCACTCGTTGCCGCCGGTGACCGGGATGCTCAAGCTGGGCCGGGGCGCGGCGGTGGAGTCCGAGGTGGATCTGTCCGGGCACTGGCTGGACGGTGACCGGCTGGAGGTCGGGGCCGTGAAGGTGGGCGCGCACGCGGTGGTGGGCACGCGGAGCGTGCTGTTCCCGGGTGCCCGGGTCGGCAAGCGGGCCGAGGTGGCGCCCGGTTCTGCCGTGGTCGGGCAGATCCCGACCGGGCAGCGCTGGGCGGGTGCGCCCGCGGTGAAACTGGGCAAGGCCAAGCGGGACTGGCCCAAGCAGCGCCCGCGGCGGGGCAGGTACTGGCGGGCGATGTACGGGGCGACCGGTTTCGGGCTGAGTGCGCTGCCGGTGCTGTCCGCCGGGGCGGCGCTGGCGCTGGCGAGTGGATTCGTGGCGGCGGACGCCGGGTTCGCCGAAGCCCTGCGGGGTGCCGCGCTCGCGCTGGTCCCGGCGACGCTGGCGTTCGGGCTGGCGTACGCGCTGCTGATCCTGGTGGGCGTACGGCTGCTGAGTGTGGGGCTGCGCGAGGGCACCCACCCCACGCACGGCCGGGTGGGCTGGCAGGCCTGGACGGTCACGCAGTTGATGGACCGCTCACGGGAGACGCTTTTCCCGCTGTACGCCGGGCTGATCACACCGGTGTGGCTGCGGCTGCTGGGAATGCGGATCGGGCGGGGCGCGGAGGTGTCGACGGTGCTGGCGCTGCCGAGCCTGACGACGGTGGGCGAGGGTGCGTTCCTCGCCGACGACACGCTGACCGCGCCCTATGAACTGGGCGGCGGCTGGGTACGGATCGGGCGTGCGCAGATCGGGCGCCGGGCGTTCCTGGGCAATTCGGGGATGACGGCGCCGGGCCGCAGCGTGCCGGACGGTGGTCTGGTCGGGGTGCTCTCGGCGACGCCGAAGAAGGCGAAGAAGGGCAGCTCGTACCTGGGGCTGCCGCCGGTGAAGCTGCCGCGGGCCGCGGCAGGCGGCGATCAGGGCCGCACGTACGACCCTCCCGCGCGACTGCTGTGGGCGCGCGGGCTGGTCGAACTGTGCCGGATCGTGCCGGTGTTGTGCTCGGCTGCGCTGGCGGCGGGGACGGTGGCGGCGCTCGGCGCGCTGTTCGGCGCGCTGGGGGGCTGGGCGTGGCTGCTGGCCGGTGTGGTGTTCCTCGCTGCCGGGGTCGTGGCCGCGGTGGTGTCGATCGTGGCGAAGTGGCTGCTGGTAGGCCGGCACCGCAGCGGTGAACATCCGCTGTGGAGCGGTTTCGTGTGGCGCAACGAGCTCGCGGACACGTTCGTGGAGGTGCTCGCCGTGCCGTGGCTGGCCGGTTCCGTTCCGGGTACCCCGCTGATGACGCTGTGGCTGCGCGGGCTGGGGGCCCGGATCGGGCGGGGTGTGTGGGTGGAGAGCTACTGGCTGCCGGAGACGGACCTGGTGACCTTGGAGGACGCGGCCACGGTCAACCGGGGCTGTGTGCTGCAGACCCACCTCTTCCACGACCGGATCTTGCGGACGGATACTGTGGTCCTCCGTGAGGGCGCGACGCTGGGCCCTGGCGGAATCGTCCTGCCCGGCAGCACGATCGGTGCCCGCAGCACGCTGGGTCCCGCGTCGCTGGTGATGGCCGCGGAGTCCGTTCCCGACGACACCCGCTGGCTGGGCAACCCGATCGAGGCATGGCGTCCGCGGAAGTGAGCGGCACCGGCCACTCCCGTGGCGTGGCTCGCCCCGGGCCGGGGGACGGTGCACCGGCACGACACACGAGCACACCGCAGGGAGTAGACACAGCAGTGAGCCCTCGATCGAAGGCGGGCCCGCAGGCGAAGACGGGGTCTCAGGTGAAGACGGGCCCACAGCCGAGGACGGGAACCGATCCGTACTTCCCCGCCAACGGCGATGCCCGCTACCGGGTGCACCGCTACGAGCTCACGCTGGATTACCGTCCGGGGCCGAACCGGCTCGCGGGGACGGCCCGTCTGAACGCGATAGCGGGCCGCGCCGCGCTCTCCGAGTTCCTGCTGAACCTGGCCGACTTCAAGGTCGGCCGGGTGCGGGTCGACGGCAAGGCCCCGCACTACACGCACCGCGGCGGCAGACTGCGCATCCGCCCCGCGAAGCCGATCCGGGCCGGGGCGCCGTTCACGGTGGAGGTGCACTGGTCGGGCAATCCGCAGCCGGTGCGCAGTCCTTGGGGCGGGCTCGGCTGGGAGGAGCTGCAGGACGGGGCGCTGGTGGCGAGTCAGCCGGTGGGTGCCCCGTCGTGGTACCCGTGCAACGACCGTCCCGCGGACAAGGCGTCGTACCAGATCTCGATCACCACGCCGTCGGCGTACTCGGTGGTGGCCGGGGGCCGGCTGCTGACGCGTACGACGAAGGCGTCCACGACGACCTGGGTGTACGAGCAGTCGGCGCCGACGTCCAGCTATCTGGTGGGGCTGTCGATCGGGAAGTACCAGACGGTGCTGCTCGGGGATCCGGGTCTCGGCGGGGTGCCGCAGGCCGGGCACATCCCGGCGCACCTGCTGCGGGAGTTCTCCCGGGACTTCGCGCGGCAGCCCGCGATGATGCAGCTGTTCGAGGAGCTGTTCGGGCCGTATCCGTTCGGTGAGTACGCCGTGGTCGTCGCCGACGAGGAGCTCGATGTGCCCGTGGAGGCACAGGGGTTGTCGCTGTTCGGCGTCAACCACGTGGACGGTGTGCGGGGTTCGGAGCGGCTGGTGGCGCACGAGCTGGCGCACCAGTGGTTCGGCAACAGCGTCACGATCGCGGACTGGCGGCACATCTGGCTGAACGAGGGCTTCGCCAAGTACGCGGAGTGGCTGTGGTCGGAGCGTTCGGGCGGACGCGGCGCGCAGGAGCTGGCCGCGGTCGCGCACCGGAAGCTGGCCGGGCTGCCGCAGGACCTGCGTCTCGCGGATCCGGGCCGGAAGTCGATGTTCGACGACCGGCTGTACGAGCGGGGCGGTCTCACCCTGCACGCGCTGCGCTGTGCGCTGGGCGACGAGGCGTTCTTCCGGATGCTGCGCGGCTGGGCGGCGGTGCACCGCGGCGGGGTCGTCACGACGTCCGCTTTCACGGCGCACGCGTCCCGCTTCACGTCCCGGCCGTTGGACGACCTGTTCACGGCGTGGCTCGACGAGACGTCCCTGCCGCCGCTGCCGACGACGACGGCGCCGGTGCCGCTGCGGCCGCCGCACCCACCCCATCCGCCCTTTCCGCCGAGCAGTGCGGGGTCCGCATGAGCAGCAAGTCCCGGCCGCCCGCGCGGCAGTCCGCACGCCCGTCCTCACGCGCGTCGTCGCGGCCGTCGTCGTGTCCCTGCGGGCTTCCCGAGCCGTACGAGAAGTGCTGCGGCCGCTACCACGCGGGTGCCGCCGCGCCCACCGCGGAGGGGTTGATGCGGTCGCGGTACAGCGCCTTCGTGATGCGGGACGCGGCGTATCTGCTGCGGACCTGGCATCCCCGGACGCGACCGTCCGCGGTGGAGTTCGATCCGGGCATGCGCTGGACCGGGCTGGAGGTCACCGCGGTGGAAGAGGGGTCGGCCTTCCACGCACGGGGGACGGTGACGTTCAAGGCGCACTACCGGGGCGGGGCGCTGCACGAGAGGAGCCGGTTCGAGCGGGTGGACGGGGCGTGGGTCTACGTCGACGGGGACTTCGTTGAGTAGTCGGGGCAGGCCGAGTGGTCCGCGTAGTCGGCGGACTGGTCCGCGTGGTCAGCGGGCTCGTCCCCGCTGGGGCGTGGTCAGCGGGCTCGTCCTGCCGGGGCGTGGTCAGCGGGCTCGTCGTGCGCGGAGGTCTCCGAGGGGGCCAGTACGTCCAGTTCCCGCAGGGCGCCGAGGACGATCTCGCGGGTGAGTTCCTCCGCGCGGGCAGCGTCCCGGCCGCGGACCGCCTCCGCGACCCGGACGTGCAGGGTGACCGCCTCGGGGTCGGGGTCCCAGAACATCACCCGGTGCTGGGTGCGGCCGGTCAGGGTCTCCGCGACGACATCGCCGAGGCGGGCGAACATCTCGTTGCCGGAGGCGCTGAGGATGATCCGGTGGAAAGCCATGTCGTGGACGAGATACTCCTCGAGCCGATGGCCGCGTGAGGTCGCGACCATGTCGAGGGCGCACTCGGTGAGTGCCGCGCACTGCCGGGCATCGGCGTTGCGGGCGGCGAGGCCGGCGGCCACCGGTTCGACCGCCGAGCGCAGCACGGTCAGTGAGCGCAGTTGGTGCGGCCGGTCGGCGCCCGCGAGGCGCCAGCGGATGACCTGGGGGTCGTAGACGTTCCTTTAGGTGTCCAGCCCTTGGTTAGTCATATCTAATGGGTTCGATTGTGCTGGGCGTCCGATGTCGGCGGAGACAAGCGAGGCAGTGATGAGTACTCCACGCGTCATCGTGGTGATGGGCGTGACCGGCACCGGGAAGAGCACCATCGGCTCGCTGCTCGCCGCCCGGCTCGGCGTGGTGTACGCCGACGGCGACGACTTCCACCCTCCGGCCAACATCGAGAAGATGACGGCCGGGACCCCGCTCACCGACGAGGACCGGTGGCCCTGGCTGGACACGATCGGGGCCTGGGCGCACGAGCGTGCGGCGGGTCCCGGTGGTGTGGTGAGCTGCTCGGCGCTGCGGCGGGTCTACCGCGACCGGCTGAGGGCCGCCGAGCCCGGTGTCGTCTTCGTCCATCTGACCGGTGACCGTGAGCTGATCGCGGAACGGATAGACCGTCGCAAGGGGCACTTCATGCCCACGGCACTCCTCGACTCCCAGTTCGCCACGCTCGAGCCGCTCCAGACGGACGAGCCGGGGGTGGCCGTGGACGTCTCCGGCAAACCGGAGGAGATCGCCGACCGGGCTGTGGCCGCCCTGGAGGCGTTCGACCGCGACAAGCGCTGACTGCCGGCCAAAGCACCCCTATGGGCGCCAGAGGCGGTGTTCGCGCTCGGCCCACTCCCTGCTGACCGATCCCGTCCGCAGACCGCGGCGGGCCTCCGGGTCCGCCACGGCCATGCCGATGTGTCCGGCCAGGACGATGCCGATGGTCAGGGCCAGCCAGTCGTGGACGAAGGTCGCGCCGGTGCGCCAGGCCAGCGGGGTGAGGTGGGTGAACCACATCATGAGGCCGGTGCCGAGCATGACGAGCGTGGCGCCGGCGATCCAGGCGGAGTACACCTTCTGGCCCGCGTTGAACTTGCCCGCCGGGCGGGACTCGGGGCGCTTGTCGCGGCGCAGTGCGGCGCGCAGCCACTGGCCGTCGTGCGGGCCGAAGCGGTTCAGGACACCGAGGTCGGTGCGGAAGGCCCGGGACGCCAGGCCGAGCAGGAACGGTACGGGCAGCAGGACGCCCGACCACTCGTGGACGCGGACCACCAGTTCCCGGCGCCCGATGAGTTCGGCGAGCTCCGGGACGTACAGACAGGCCGCGGTCACCACGCAGACGGCCATCAGCGCGGCGGTGGCCCGGTGCACCCAGCGCTCGGCCCGGGTGAACCTCCCTACCCGCGCGAGGAGCGGCCCGGCGGCCTCGGCGACCCGGTCCCCGGTGGGACTGGGGCCGGCGCTCCGGTCCCCGGGGGGACGGGGGGCGGCGGGGCGGGGGTCGGCGGGGAGACCGGGGGCGTCACGTCGTGGGTTCATCATCACGCCCGTTCGACCTGCCGACCCAGGCGTCGATGTCATAGCCGCGCCGCTCCCAGTAGCCGGGCCGGACGTCGTCGGTGAGGGTGATGCCGGAGAGCCACTTCGCCGACTTGTAGAAGTACATGGGCGCGACGTAGAGGCGGACCGGCCCGCCGTGGGAGTGGGAGAGGGGCTTGTCCTGCATCCGGAGGGCCACCAGGACGTCCGCGCGGCGGGCCTGGTCCAGGGTGAGGCTCTCGGTGTACACGCCGTCGAAGCAGGTGAAGCGGACGGCCCCGGCCGATGAGCGCACCCCGGCGGCGTCCAGCAGGTGCGACAGCCGTACGCCTTCGAAGGGCGTCTCCGGCACCCGCCAGCCCGTCACGCACTGCACGTCGCGCACGATCCGGGTCTGCGGCATCGCGCGCAGGTCGGCCAGGGAGTACGACGCCGGACGGTCGACCAGGCCGTCGATCTTCAGGGTGTAGTCGCCGGAGTCCTTGCGCGGCACGGAGGCGGCGACGGAGTAGTAGCGGAAGCCGCCGCCGTTGGGGAGCAGTCCGGTCAGTCCGGTGGGGTCCTTGTCGGAGGCGGCGCCGAGGAAGGACTCCAGGCCGCGCTGGAGGACCGGAGCGGCGGCGACCCCGGCCGCGCCGAGCCCGAGCATGCCCAGCACGAGCCGACGCCCGACCGGTGTGCCGGTCGCGTCCGTCCGCTCCGCCGATCCGTCCGGTGGTTCAGCCTGTGGTTCGGGGTTCACGCGGTCCATTGAACACCCGGGTCCTCCTCGGCTCAGGAGAACCCGGGTGTGCGTCAGAGTTCCGTAATGACTCCACACGGACCCTCGGTCAGTCCGCCGACTCGGCCGCCTTGTCCAGCTGGAACGCCTCGTTGCCGAGTCCGATGCGGGCGTGCGCCTCGGGGTTGCGGGCGCGCAGGACCCCGCCGAGGACCAGTCCCGCCACCAGCGCGAGACCGATGATCCCGGGCAGCACCCAGCTCAGCGACGACTCGGGACCGGCGCCCACGAGAACGTCGAAGTCCTTGACGGTGTACACCGCGATGACCAGCAGCGCCGCTCCGGAAATCCCTGCCGTCACCAGCCGCCAGACCTGGGCGCCTGCCGCGCCGCGCCGGGCGAAGAAGACGATGACGGACAGCGACGCGGCGGCCATCAGCACGATCACCCCGAGGGCGCCCATGTTGCCCAGCCAGGTGAACAGCTGCAGCACGGGCGCGGTGGGGTCACCGACCGGCTTGTCGTCGGAGAGCGCGAAGACGACGATGACGACCACGGACACCACGGTCTGCAGCAGCGAACCCGTGCCCGGGGCACCGCTGGCCCCGGTGGTCCGCCCGAAGGCGCGCGGCAGCAGACCCTCGCGGCCCATGGCGAAGGCGTACCGGGCGACCACGTTGTGGAAGCTGAGCAGCGCGGCGAACATACCGGTCACGAACAGCACGTGCATGACGTCCGTGAACGTCTCGCCGAGCCGTGGCTCCGCGAGGAAGAAGAGCAGTCCGGGGCCCTGCTTCTGGGCGGTGGGCACCACCGCGGAGGGCCCGGCGGCGACGGTCAGGGCCCAGGAGCTGATCGCGAAGAAGACGGCGACGAAGCCGATCGCGAGGAACATCACCCGGGGCACCAGGGTCTGCGGGCGGCTGGTCTCCTCCGCGTACACTGGCGCCTGTTCGAAGCCGGTGAAGGCGGCGATGCACAGGCACAGTGCGGTGCCGACGCCCGCCCCCGTGAGCGTGTCGGGGTTGAAGGCGTGCAGGGACAGGCCCTCCTTGGCGGGGTCGGCGACGGCCGAGAGGTCGAAGACGACGACCAGCAGCACCTCGATGACCAGCAGGACGCCGAGCACCTTCGCGTTCACGTCGATCTTCAGCCAGCCGAGCAGCCCGACGAGCGCGGCCGCCACGAGCGCCGGTATCCACCAGACGAGTTCGGTGTCGAGGTAGGTGGCGAACAGGCCGGAGACCTCGAAGCCGAAGATGCCGAAGATGCCGACCTGCAGCGCGCTGTAGGCGACCAGGGCGAGCAGTGCGGCGCCGGCGCCCGCGGTGCCGCCGAGGCCGCGCGCGATGTAGGCGTAGAAGGCGCCGGCGTTGTGGACGTGGCGGCTCATCTCGGCGTACCCGACGCTGAACAGGGCGAGCACCACGCCGAGGATGACGAAGATCAGCGGCTGCCCGACGACGCCCATCACCGCGAAGGCGGTGGGCATGACGCCCGCGACCACCATCAGCGGTGCCGTCGCCGCCAGCACGGACAGCAGCAGGCCGACGGTGCCCAGCCGGTCGGCGCGCAGGGCGCGGTCCTGCCCCTTGAAGGTACTGATGCCGCCGCTTGCGGCACTGGGTCTGCTCGCGTTCGAACTGCCCGTCGTCATCGCGGGGGTTCCTTTCGGGTCCTTCGGTTGTGGGTGGTGCAGAACCGTTCGGATGGGTGGGTGGTTCAGACCGTGCCGAGCGCGGTGGTGCGCGCGGCATGGAAGGCTTGGTACGGATCCCGGTCCGGGTACGACCACGGCGCCGGGGTCGCATGGCTGCCGATGCGGTGGAACAGCGCCGCCGCTTCGGCGCCCCGGCCCTCGCAGAACTTCGCGTGGGCCAGGAAGTTGAGGTCGACGAAGCTGCGCGGGTGTTCCTCGCGCTCCCACTCCAGCCACCAGTCGAAGGCGGCCTTCATCACCTGCCGGGCCCGCCGGCCGATCCAGTGCCCGGAGGCGGCCGGGTCGGCGGGTTCGCTGCCGGCGGCGGCGAGGACCCGGTAGCGCTCGGCGTGCGCGACGACGGGGAGGATCGCGAGGGGCGAGTCCGCGGGGGCCTGTTCGGCGGCCCAGTTGGCGAAGTCGTACACCTCGTGCAGCGGGTCCTGGCCCGCCTCGGGTCTGCGTTCGGCGAGCCGGGCGGCCATCAGGTGGTGGGCGTGGTGGTGTTCGCGGTAGCGGTGGCGGACCTCGTCGAAGAGCTGGACGACGCCCTGTTCGGTGCCGGTGGAACGTTCGAGCATCAGCAGGCCGAGCCAGGGCGTCGGGTCGGCGGGGACCAGCGCGGCCGCGGCCCGGCAGGCCTCGCGGGCCCTGTCGGGGCGCTCCTTGCCCTGCAGCGCGCGGTACACCATGGCGCAGCCGAGCAGCACGGCGGCGTCCGCCGACTCGGGTTCGGCGAGTTGCCAGTCGCGCGCCCAGGCGAGGGTGGAGGGTTCCTGGGCGAGGACGGTGACGCGGTGTCCGCGGCGGTCCCAGTCGTCCCCGGTCCGGTCGAGCAGGGCCCGCACTGCGGTCCAGCGGCCTCCGGCCAAGGCGGTCCGGGCGGTGATGAGTTCGGCGTCGTCGAGAGCGGCGTCGAAGGCCTGGGCGGCCCGTTTCCTGGAGCGGCCCAGCGGGGGTGGGGGTGGCGGCACCGCTGGACTTCCTCATCACGCGGTTGTCAGGAGCTGATCACAAACAGCAAAGCGACAACCGAAGCGCGCCGTCAAGCTTCACTTTTTCGCTACACGTGTCAAATTACCCTCCGTTTACGAAAGTTACTTCCACAGTCACCCAGGTGCCCTCACAACGTCTCGAAAGAGGAGCACATTTGGCCACGGTCCCGCATCGCCCGCCTGCCGTCGTACGCCCCACGACCAGCCACCGGGCCCGCACCGAAGGGAAGTCGGCACGAGCCCGGTGGCTGAAAATCTTCGTGGTGGAGTGCGAGGGAGACGGAGTCGGCTGTGGTTCGCGCTCAGTCCACGGCCTTGGCGGCCGCGCGTCCCGCCGTACGCCCCGAGAACAGGCAGCCGCCGAGGAACGTTCCCTCCAGCGATCGGTAGCCGTGCACGCCGCCGCCGCCGAAGCCGGCCGCCTCGCCCGCCGCGTACACGCCCGCCAGCGGATCGCCGCCGTCCGTCAGCACCCTGGCGGACAGATCGGTCTCCAGGCCGCCGAGCGTCTTGCGCGTGAGGATGTTGAGCCGTACCGCGATCAGCGGGCCCGCCTTGGGGTCGAGGATGCGGTGCGGGGTGGCGGTGCGGATCAACTTGTCGCCGAGGTACCTGCGGGCGCCGCGGATCGCGGTGATCTGGAGGTCCTTGGTGAACGGGTTGGCGACCTCCCGGTCGCGGGCGGTGATCTCGCGGCGCAGCGCGGCCTCCTCGATGAGGGGCTCCTTGGTGAGCGCGTTCATGCCGCGCACCAGCGCGCCCAGGTCCTTCTCGACGACGAAGTCCACGCCGTGGTCCATGAACGCCTTGACGGGTCCTGGCACGTCGGCGCGCGCCCGGACGAACACGTCCTTGACGGACTTGCCCGTCAGATCGGGGTTCTGTTCGGACCCGGAGAGCGCGAACTCCTTGCCGATGATCTTCTGGTCGAGGACGAACCAGGTGTGCTCGTGGCCGGTCCGCATGATGTGCTCGAGCGTGCCGAGGGTGTCGAAGCCGGGGAACAGCGGCACGGGGAGGCGGTTGCCGAGCGCGTCCAGCCACAGGGAGGACGGGCCGGGCAGGATGCGGATGCCGTGGTTGTTCCAGATGGGGTCCCAGTTGTGGATGCCCTCGGTGTAGTGCCACATCCGGTCGCGGTTGATCAGACGCGCGCCCGCGTCCTCAGCGATGCCGAGCATCAGCCCGTCCACGTGCGCCGGCACACCGGAGACCATCTTCTCGGGCGCCTTGCCGAGGCGCTCGGGCCAGTTGGCGCGCACCAGGTCGTGGTTGCCGCCGATGCCGCCCGAGGTGACGATCACCGCCTGGGCACGGAACTCGAAGGCCCCGGTGACGGAGCGGCTGCTGGCCTTGCCGCGCTCGACGCCGGACGGCTCCAGGATCTCCCCGGTGACCGTGTCGACACTGCCCGCGCTGCGGGACAGACCCGTGACCCGGTGGCGGAACTTCAGCTGGACCAGGCCGCGCGCGGCACCGGCCCGCACCCGCCGCTCGAAGGGCTCGACCACGCCCGGTCCGGTCCCCCATGTGATGTGGAAGCGGGGCACGGAGTTGCCGTGGCCGCCCGCGTCGTAGCCGCCGCGCTCGGCCCAGCCGACCACCGGGAAGAAGCGCACGCCCTGCCCGTACAGCCAGGCCCGCTTCTCGCCCGCCGCGAAGTCGACGTACGCCTCCGCCCACTTGCGCGGCCAGTGGTCCTCGGGACGGTCGAAGGCGGCGGTGCCCATCCAGTCCTGAAGGGCGAGGGCGTGGCTGTCCTTGATGCGCAGCCGGCGCTGTTCGGGCGAGTCGACGAAGAACAGGCCACCGAAGGACCAGTGGGCCTGGCCACCGATGGACTGCTCCGGTTCCTGGTCGAGAAGGATGACCTTGCGGCCGGCGTCGACCAGCTCCGCGGTGGCCGCGAGGCCGGCGAGACCCGCCCCGATCACGATCACATCTGCGTCGTAGGCCATAGTGCCCCCGCCCTCCATAGCGCTTGTATCGCTCGTGCCGTGGCGCCGGTGCCGCCGGTGGTGGCGCCGCCCGGTCGTACCTGCCGTTGCTGCTGGTTCGCTGGTGCTGTCTGCTGTCGTGCTGTCGTGCTGTTCCGAACTGTCGTGCTCTTCGAGCTGTTCGGGCCGGCGGCCGGGCCAGCTCTTGTTACTGAACGGTCAGATCCTTTCGGCACAGGAGTGACCGAGTCAACTGTCGGGCCCTGCCGCTCCCCCTGGGGGCGCGGCACGTGCGGGGCGGGCGGGTGGGCTTGGATGGGGGTCATGAATCCCGCCGATGAGATGCTCGACATCGTCGATGAGCACGACCGGGTCGTGGCCCGTGTGGCGCGAGGTGAGGCGTACGCCCGCGGGCTCAGGCACCGGTGTGTGTTCATCCAGGCACGCGACCGCGAGGGGCGGATCTTCGTGCACCGGCGTACGGCCGCCAAACTCGTCTTCCCGTCGCTGTACGACATGTTCGTCGGCGGGGTCGTCGGGGCCGGGGAGTCCTACGACGACGCCGCCCTGCGGGAGGCGGAGGAGGAACTGGGGGTCTCGGGGCTGCCCCGGCCCGAGCCGCTGTTCAAGTTCCTGTACGACGACGGGGCCGGCCGCAGTTGGTGGTCGGCCGTGTACCGGGTCCGGTGCGATCTCCCGGTGCATCCCCAGGTGGAGGAGGTCGCCTGGCACGGCTTCCTGCCGGAGGACGAGGTGGAGCGGCGGCTGACCGACTGGGCGTGGGTGCCGGACGGGCTGGCGGCGTACGAGCGGCTGAAGGCATACCGGTCCATGGGCTGAGGGCCGCAGGGGTGCCCGGGCAGCTGAAGGCGCACTGGGCCATGGGCTGAGGGCCGCAGGGGTGCCCGGGCGGCTGAAGGCGCACTGGACCATGGGCTGAGGGCCGCAGGGGTGCCCGGGCGGGGCGCGGGTAGGGTCCTGTGCGTGAGCGAGTTCGTACGGAACGTCAGGCTGTGGTTCGCGCCCCAGGAGATCCGGGAGGAGGGCGGGACGCCCGACTACCGGTTCTCACTGGCCAACGAGCGCACCTTCCTGGCCTGGCTGCGCACCGCGCTCGCGCTGATCGGCGGAGGGTTCGCCGTGGACCAGTTCCTGCCGGACCTGCGCTGGGCGTGGCGGGCCGGTCTGGCGCTCGCGCTGCTCGCGGCCGGTGTGCTGTGTGCCCTGCGCGCGGTCAACCACTGGGTGCGCACCGAGCGGGCCATGCGCCGGGGCGAGGACCTGCCGGTGTCACGGTTCCCGGCGCTGCTGAGCCTCGTCGTCGCGGTCGTCGCCGTCGCCATGGTGGTCGTCGTGCTCACCGGGTGGGAGGGGTGAGCGAAGCGCGGGGGACCACTCGCGATCCCGGGCTGCAGCCCGAACGCACGCGCCTCGCGTGGCGGCGTACGACGCTTGCGTCCACGGTCGTCGTGATCCTCGCCGTAAGGGCCCTGCTGCACGGCGGGATGCCCGCGGTGGGCGTGGTGGCCGGTGCCCTGTGCTGCCTGTTGTGGCTGTGCTTCCTGTGGCTCGCCCACCGTCGCATCCACGCCCTCGCGGCGCCCGGGCAGCCCGTGTCGCTCACCCCCCGGCACGCGGCGGCCGCCACCCTGTGCACGGTGGCGGTGGCGGTCTGCGCGGCGGTGCTCGTCCTCTGACGGACGCACCGCCCCGGTTTTTCCCGGCGGTCGCCCAACTGACACGCTCCGACCCATCATTGACGAATGCTCGGGAGTGGCTATGAGCGCCGGTGAACCGTACACCCTCCAACTTGCCGACGACGTACACGCCTATGTGCAGCCGGACGGGGGGTGGTGCCTCAACAACGCGGGGTTCGTCAGTGACGGGACGACGACCCTGCTCGTGGACACCGCCGCGACCCAGCGGCGTACCGAGGCACTGGCCGCGGCTATCACGGCTAGCGGCGCGCCGCGGCCGTCGTACGTCGTCAACACCCACCACCACGGCGACCACACCTACGGCAACGCCCACTTCGCGACCACCGTGGTCTCCCACGCCGACTGCCGCAAGGAGGCCCTGGCCAGCGGGCACCACCTGGAGCTCATCTGGCCCGGGACCGACTACGGGGACATCAAGATCACCGGCGCCGACCTCACGTACACCGACCGCATGACCCTGCACACCGCCGGCACCGACGTGGAGCTCCTGCACCCGGGCGCGGCCCACACCATCGGCGACTCCATCGTGTGGCTGCCGCACCGGCGGATCGTCTTCACCGGTGACCTCGTCTTCGAGGGCGGCACCCCGTTCTTCCTGATGGGCTCGCTCAGCGGCTCGCTGCGGGCGCTGGAGCTGCTGCGCGACCTGGGCGCCGAGACGGTCGTGCCGGGGCATGGCAAGGTCACCGACCCGTCCGCGTTCGACCGCACCGAGCGCTACGTCCGCTTCGTGGCCGGGGTCGCGGAGAAGGCCCACGCGGCGGGGCGTACGCCGCTGGAGGCGGCCCGCGAGACGGACCTCGGGGAGTTCGCCGAGTGGCAGGAGAGCGAGCGGCTGGTGGCGAACCTGCACCGCGCCTACGCCGAGTTGGACGGTCTGCTCGAGGGAGCGCCGGTCGACTCCATCGCCGCGTTCGGGGACATGGCCGCGATGAACGGCGGCCGGATGGTGGCCTGCCACGCGTGACTCCGCGGCGCCGGCCTCCACGCGCCCGGGGGCCTTGGCTTGCCCGCCGGTCTCCGCGCCGGCTGGCCGGGGAGCCAGCCCCCGCCCACCCGCCTCGCGCGCCCGCGGGCGGCCCGCAGGGCCCGCCTTCGCCCGGGCGGGCACGGACTGACGGAGACGGGGCCGTTCGCCCGGCGTGGGGGCAGGCGGGGGGAAAGCGATACGGATCACGTTGGTCCCGCACCACTGGACGGCATACCGACCGGTCGGCATCATGAGGTGTGCGACACCGTCATCCGCGGAATGCCGGGACAACCGAACAGGAGCCACGATGACCCCAGACCACCCGCCCGGACTCGACCTCGACCGGCTGCGTCGACTCCTCGACACCGAGCGGCCCGGCCTGGTGCGGGGCCCGCTCACCGGCCGGCTGATCGAGGGCGGGCGGTCGAACCTGACGTACGCGGTGACGGACGGCAGCACGAAGTGGGTGGTGCGGCGTCCGCCGCTCGGCCATGTGCTCGCGACCGCGCACGACATGAAGCGCGAGCACCGGGTGATCAGCGCCCTGCACCCGACGGCGGTCCCGGTACCCGCGCCCGTGCTCCTGTGCGAGGACGAGGACGTGCTCGGGGCCCCCTTCTACGTCATGGACTTCGTCGAGGGCACCCCGTACCGCACCGCCCAGCAGCTCGCCCCGCTGGGCCCCGAGCGCACCCGGGGCGCGGTGCTGTCGCTGGTCGACACGCTGGTCGAGTTGCACGCGGTGGACGCCGCCGAGGTGGGCCTCGGTGACTTCGGCCGCCCGGAGGGCTTCCTGGAGCGGCAACTGCGCCGCTGGGGCAAGCAGTTGGACGCCTCCCGCAACCGCGACCTCGCCGGTATCGACGACCTGCACGCCGCCCTGGGCCGCACCCTGCCGCGCTCCCCGGCGCCGACCGTGATCCACGGCGACTACCGCCTGGACAACGTGCTGATCGACGCGGACGACCGGATCAGGGCGGTACTGGACTGGGAGATGTCGACCCTCGGGGATCCGCTCACCGACCTGGGCCTGCTCGTGATGTACAGCATCCCGCTCGGCACCCCCGACTCCCCCGTCTCCACGACGGCCGAGGCCGCCGGTCATCCCGATCCGGCCGAGCTGATCAAGCGGTACGCGGAGCGTTCGGGGCGCGATGTGTCCGGTGTCTCCTGGTACACGGCGTTCGCCTGGTTCAAGCTCGCCGTGATTCTCGAGGGCATCCACTACCGCTACACCCTCGGCCAGACGGTCGGCCGCGGCTTCGACCGCATCGGCGACCTGGTCCCCGTCTTCATCGAGCACGGCCTGACCACCCTCCGAGAAGGTCTCCAGGAAGGCTGACCCGCCATGGACTTCGCATACGACGCGCGCACCGAGGACCTGCGCCACAAGCTGCTCGCCTTCATGGACGAGCACGTCTACCCGGCGGAGGCCGTCGCCCACGAGCAGCGAGCGCGGCTCGCCTCGCCGTGGGACACCCCGCCGGTGGTGGAGGAGCTGAAGGCCGAGGCCCGTCGGCAGGGCCTGTGGAACCTGTTCCTGCCGGACTCCGAGTACGGCGCCGGTCTCACCAACCTCCAGTACGCCCCGCTCGCCGAGATCACCGGCCGCTCCCCGCAGCTCGCGCCGACCGCGCTGAACTGCGCGGCGCCGGACACCGGCAACATGGAGGTGCTGGCGCAGTTCGGCGACGAGCAGCAGCGGAAGCAGTGGCTTCAGCCGCTGCTCGCGGGTGAGATCCGCTCGGCGTTCGCCATGACCGAGCCGGAGGTGGCCTCCTCGGACGCCACCAATATCACCACGCACATCCAGCGAGCCTCCGACGGCACTGACGACTACGTCATCACCGGCCGCAAGTGGTACATCTCCGGGGCGATGAGCCCGGACTGCCGGATCTTCATCGTGATGGGCAAGACGGACCCCGACGGATCCGACATCCGCCGTCAGCAGTCCATGGTCCTCGTCCCGAGGGACACCCCCGGTGTCGAGGTCCGGCGCGCCATGCAGGTGTACGGGTACGAGGACCACTACCACGGCGGCCATGCCGAGGTCGTCTTCGACCACGCGCGCGTGCCCGTGAGCAACCTGATCGGCGAGGAGGGCGGCGGCTTCGCGATCGCCCAGGCACGCCTCGGTCCCGGCCGGATCCACCACTGCATGCGGCTGATCGGCATGGCCGAGCGGGCCATCGAGCTGATGTGCCGGCGAGCGGTCTCCCGGACGGCGTTCGGCAAGCCCCTGGCCCAGCAGGGCGTGGTGCACAACTGGATCGCCGACGCGCGGGTCGCGGTCGAGCAGTTGCGGCTGCTGGTGCTGAAGACCGCCTGGATGATGGACACGGTCGGCAACAAGGGCGCGCACTCGGAGATCCAGGCCATCAAGATCGCCACCCCGCGGACCGTGGTGGACATCATCGACAAGGCGGTCCAGCTGCACGGCGCCGGCGGCGTCAGCCAGGACTTCCCGCTGGCCGAGCTGTGGGCTGCCGCCCGTACCCTCCGGCTCGCGGACGGTCCGGACGAGGTGCACCAGCGGTCGCTGGCCCGGCGGGAGATCAAGCAGTACCTGTAGGCGTCCGACGCGCGGGGCGGTCATCGGGGTTAGGGCCCTTCGCATGTATCTCCGTGGAGACAGGAGCGGCGTCATGGGGGTCCCCGCTGCTCGAGCGCAGTCGAGAGCTTGGGGGAGCGTGCGATCGTCGTGCGGCGTGGAGGGTCATGTGGCGGAGCCACCTGTCCCTTCGCGCCGTGCGGCATGGGGTCCCCCTGCTCGAGCGGAGCCGAGAGCTTGGGGGAGTGCGCGCCGGGCGTCGCGACGCCCGGCAGATCCATCAGAAGGGGCCTAGCCCAAGGCCTAGCCCCGCGCAGCGGCCTCTCACGGCCGCAGCGCCCGCAGCAGCAGATCCGCCAGATGGTCGGCGACCTGCTGGGGGGTGAGGGGGCCGTCGGGGCGGTACCACGTCGAGAGGTGGTGGACCGAGCCGAAGTGGTAGTCCACCACCAGGTCGGCCGGGGTCGCCGTGGAGAACATGCCGGACTCCTGGCCCTCCTCGACGAGCGCGCGGAAACGTTCGTGGTAGCGACGGCGCTCGGCGCGCACCTGCTTGTTCTTCTCGGGGCTCAGGTGGTGCATGGAGCGGAAGAAGATCGCCGCGTCGTCGAGGTTGTCGATCGTGGTGACCACGACGTCGGCCGCCGCGTCCCGCAGCCGCTGCTCCACGGGCGCGTCGGCGTCCGCGACGGCGTCGAGGCGTTCCTGCTGGAGGCGCAGCATGCGTGCGTACACCTCGTGCAGCAGGTCGTCCTTGGAGCCGAAGTAGTGGTACAACGCGCCCTTGGTGACCCCGGCCGCCTCCACGATCTCCTGCACCGAGGTACGGTCGTAGCCCTGCTCGGCGAAGAGGCGGGTGGCGGCCGCAAGGAGCCGCTGCGGGACCGGGGTCCCGTCACCGTCCGTCGTCCTGGGCACTGCCGGCCACCTGCCTTTCCAGTTGTCGTGGGACTCGAGGAAGCGTGGAACGCGTCCCCGACGGAGGATCTTGCCACTCTTCGCCGTCGGCGAGTCGGGCAGGACCGCCACCTGCCGGGTGCTCTGGGTCGCCAGTCTCCACCCGGGCCGGCCGGCGGTTGCAGCCGGGTCCTCCTCGGCGCCCCGGCACGACCCGACCCGGTGGGTCACCCGCACGCCGTCACTGCGCGGCCTCCCACTTCTGCTGGATGTGGTTCATGTTCTCCAGCCAACGGTCCGGGACGGCCGCGCGCGCCTGGTAGTACCCGGCGACCTCGGGGTGCGGCAGGATCAGGAAGCGGTCCTCGGCGATGCCCGCGAAGAGTGCCTCCGCCACGTCCTCCGGGTCGATCGCGGTCGGTGTGAGCACCAGCTCGCCCGCGGAGCCCGAGGCGGTCAGCATGTCGGTGCGCACCCCCTGCGGACAGATGGCGTGGACCTTGATGCCGCGGTGGCGGTAGGTGAGCGACAGCCACTCGGCGAAGGCGTACGCGCCGTGCTTGGTGACGCTGTACGGAGCCGCGCCGATCATGGTGAGCAGTCCGGCCGCCGAGACCGTGGAGACGAAACGGCCGCTGCCGCGCTCCAGCCAGGCCGGGAGCAGTTCCTGGGCCGCACGGACGTGCGCCATCACGTTGACGTCCCAGGCGAGCGCCCAGACCTTCTCGTCGGCCGCCTCGGTGCCGCCGGAGGCGAGCCCGGCGTTGGCGCAGTAGACGTCGACGGTGCCGCCGAGGGCGTCCCGGGCCTCGGTCACGATCGCGGAGGCGTCGCCGGGGACCGCGATCCCGCCGATCTCGTCGGCGACGGTCCTGGCCTTGACGGCGTCCAGGTCGTTCACCACGACCCGGGCCCCCTCGGCGGCGAAGCGGCGGGCCAGTGCGGCGCCGATACCGCCTCCCGCTCCAGTGACGACCACTCCGGCATCCTGCACGGCTACCACCATCGGTCTCCTTCAGACGCGACCTCGCCAGACGCGACTCGACGCGACTGCGCGACTCCCTGCTGAGAGACTAACCGGTCGGTATGTTCGGGTGGAAGAGCTTTTCGTGGTCGGGTGATCCTGAACGCCGGGCCGACGCGTTGAGCCCGGCAACGGCTCGTAGGCGCGTTCCCCGACGGAAGCCAGAGCAGTAGCGTGAGCATGACAGCGCCGTCGAGTACGGAGGTCGCCGGGATGCAGGTGTCCAGACGAGGGGTGCTCGCCGCGGCGGGCACGCTGACCGTCGGCGGGTCGTCGGCCGCCGCCGCCACCGCCCCGTCCTCCGCCGCCGGGAGCGGTGGCGGGGAGGGGCGCGGCGACGGGAAGGGCCCCGGCAGGCTGCGTACGGGGTTCGACCGCCTCGCGGCGGGCGGCTACGCGCTGCTCGACGGTCAGCGGGTCGGCATCGTCACCAACCCGACGGGCGTCACCCGCGAGGCGCGCCACATCGTGGACGTCATGCACGCCGACGACCGGGTGGATCTGATCGCCGTCTTCGGGCCCGAGCACGGCTTCCGCGGCACCGCGCAGGCCGGTGGTTCCGAGGGCCGCCACGACGATCCGGCGACCGGACTGCCCGTCTTCGACACGTATCTGAAGAGCGGTCAGGCGCTCGCCGACATCTTCACCGCCTCCGGTGTGGACACCGTCGTCTTCGACATCCAGGACGTGGGCGCGCGCTTCTACACGTACATCTGGACCCTCTACGACTGCATGGAGGCCGCCCGGCTCGCGGGCAAGCGGTTCGTCGTCCTCGACCGGCCCAACCCCGTGACGGGCCGCGGCGCCTTCGGACCCGTACTGCACAAGGAGTTCGCCACGTTCGTCGGACGGCAGCCGATCGCACAGGCGCACGGGATGACCGTGGCGGAACTGGCGCGGCTGTTCAACGGGGAGTTCCTCCCCGCGCCGGTACCGCTGGAGACGGTCCTGATGAGCGGGTGGCGACGCGCGGACTTCTATGAGGCGTCCGGCCTGCCGTGGGTGCCGCCGAGCCCGAACATGCCGACCCCCGACACCGCGCTCGTGTACTCGGGGACGTGCCTCTTCGAGGGCACGAACCTCTCCGAGGGCCGGGGCACGACCCGCCCGTTCGAACTGCTCGGCGCGGAGGGCGTCGACCGGCGGTGGGCGCTCGAGGCGGAGCGCCTCGACCTGCCCGGCGTCCACTTCAGAGAGGCCTATTTCGCACCGACGTTCTCCAAATTCCAGGGCAGGACCGTGGGCGGGGTGCAGATCCATGTGCACGACCGGGCCGCCTACGATCCGGTGCGCACCGGGATCGGGCTCCTGGTGACCGCGAAGAAGGTGTGGACCGGCTTCGCCTGGCGCCCCGACCACTGGATCGACAAGCTGACCGGGTCCGCGCGGGTGCGGACGATGATCGACGCGAGCGCCGGGACGGACGAGGTGGTCGCGGCCTGGCAGACCGAACTCTCCGCGTTCCGGCGGGTGCGCCGCCGGTATCTGGTCTATCGCTGAGGGCGGGAGACCCGGGACACCGGGAGAGCGGGGAGCGTCCTTCGAGGGCGAGAGCCGGGCCGACGGGCGCGGGATACGCTCGGCGGCCCGGCTTCGGCGGCCCGGCTTCGGCGGCCCGGCTTCGACGGCCCGGCTTCGACGGCCCGGCTTCGACGGCCCGGCTTCAGCGGCCCGGCTTCAGCGGCCCGGCTTCAGCGGCCCGGCTTCAGCGGCCCGGCTTCAGCGGCCCGGCTTCGACGGGGTGGCGGCTACCGGTGTGCCGGGAACTCCACCACCTGCTGGTACGTCGGCCGGTTCTGCCACTGGATCAGCCGATGGGTGATGCCGCCGAGTGCGCGCTGGGCGATCGCGTCAGCGCACCACTGGTCGCCCGCCGAGCACAGGTCGTCGCCGGGGTAGACCTGGGCGGCCGTCTTGCCGGCGGCTGTGGTGAGCGTGCCCAGCAGCACGTCACGGCAGGCGGAGAGGTCGCCGCCGCCGCAGTAGGTGCGGGCCAGCGGGCCCTGCACCGACTGCCCGAGCACCTGGCGCAGGTCCTTGTCGACATTGCCCCACCAGCCGTACTGGAAGGACGATCCGGCGTGCGAGCCCGTGGGGCCGTGCCCCGCGGACGGCGACTCGTCGACCGTGAGCTGCGCGGTCAGCAGTTTCCACAGGTCGTCACCGAGGCCGGGTTTGAACTGCGCTTCCACCAGCAGCGGCCACCAGGCATCCATGATCCGGACGGCGTCCGGGTGGGCGTACTTCTTGGATCCGGCCGCGGTCTGGTTGCGCGGCGCACCCGCCTTGAGCCAGGCGTCGAGCTGGTCGACCGCCTTGGCCTGCGCCGCGTCGGTGATCGGCTTGCTGCGCAGCACCTTCAGCAGTTCGGGGAGCACCTGTTCGCCGCGCAGGTCGGTGATGGCGGCGTCCGCCATCGCCTGGGTGAGCTTCGCACGGGTCACCCCGCCGGCCTGCGCGAGCTTCTTCACCCGGCCGTCGAGCAGATCGCCGCGGTGAACGGCGCCGAGGCTGAGGGTGGACGCGCTGTAGTCCTTGGCCTGCTTGTTGTTCCAGGAGATGTAGTAGTCCTGGTTCACCGACTGCGGGTGCTGGGCGGCCGGTGTCAGGTCGTAGGTGTTGTTGACGGGGTCGAAGCCCCGCCACTCGTATGCCCGTTCACCCTTGACCGGGAGGGAGGGGTCCACCGACACGGCCCGTACGGGGTTGGCTCCGCTGTTGTAGTACGCGATGTCCTTGGAGTCGGCGTAGAACCAGTTGAACGCGTAGCTGATGTGCTCGGCGGCTTCCTGGAAGGTCTTGGCGCTGTTCACGACCGAGGGGTCGTTGAACATCTGGAACCCGATCACCGAGTCGGCCTCGTGCCAGTAGGTCGAGCGCAGCGAGGTGTACGCGACAGGTTTGCCGCCGACCGTGGCCCGATGGGTGACGATGCCGTACTTCGTGCGGAACACCTGCATCCGGTACGAGCCCGCGGCCGTGGAGTCGGCGGTGGTGGGCTTCCAGGCGTTCTTCTTCTCGAGCTTCTCCATGGGGGTGCAGGTACCGCGGAACAGGTAGGAGGCGGACTGCTTGGTGGGCGTGCCGCCGCCGGGTTCGCAGAGCTCGACGGCGTAGGTGTCGGTGATGTCCTGCATGGCCGAGGTGGCCGACCACGCGTAGTCCTGGCCGCGTCCCATCTGTACGTACATGCCGACGCCGGCGAACGAGACGCCGCGGGCGCTGATGCCCGGCCCCTGGAGTTCCTGCGCCATCAGCAGCTGCGGGGCGAAGTAGCCGGTCTGCGGGCCGAAGACCGCGACCGGGTGACCGCTCGCGGTGTTCTCGCCGGAGACGAGCAGCGCGTTGGACATGCCCTTCTTGTGGGCACCGGTGGAGAAGAGGTCGGCGGGGAGCACCCCGTCGTCGAACATCCCCTGGAGTTTCCTGAGTTTGCCGGGTGCCTTCACCGGGGACTTGGGCAGGGTCGTGCCCGCGGAACCGGTGGAGGCCGAACCGTCCGCCGCCGCGTTGGAGGTGACGCTCGCCACCTGGGCGGTGGTCGCGGCCGAACCCGTGCGGTCGTAGACGAGTTGCTCCTTCTCGACCGAGCCGGGATCGGGCATGGCCATGCCCTGGGCGTTCGAAGGCTTCTCCGCGTACGGGAAGCTGCTGCCGTCGTGGATGGTGAGCACGGACTCCGGGTCGTTTCGCTGACGGAAGGACTCCCAGACCTTGGTGCCTTCGGTGATGCCGTACTTCTGCTGGGCGGCGAGGAGAGAGAGCGCCGCGTCGACCTCTCCCCCACCGCCGTTTCCGAACAACCCGCCCACCACGGAGGCAAGGGCGATCATGTCGGTCACTTTGAAGGGCTCGATTTCACCGACGTTGGTGATTGAGTCGATCTTGCCGGTGAGTACGTATTCACCGGGGAAGTAGCGGCCGTTCTTCGCTGCCACGCGGTAGGCGTTGAGGCCGTCGATGTAGGCCTGGGCATCCGCCAGGGCCTGCTTTCCCCGCTCGCCGGACTTGTTGAGGAGGTAGTCGACCTGTTTTTGCAGATCTTCTTCCGTGTACGGGGCCTGCGGCCAGAACTCCTGTTCCAGGCCCTGGTTGGCGAGCGCTCCGCCCGCGAAGGAGGTCAGCTCACCGCGGCCGATGTGACGGAAGAGGTCGATCAGCCACATCCGGTCCTGGCCGGCCGCGTAACCGGCGCCGAACTCGGTGCCGTACCGGGTGGTTCCCTGGATGTGCGGGATCCCGTACTTCTTGTCGCGCGTGATCGTGACGTCGTCACGCGGCTTGGTGACGGATTCGACCTGGTCAGTGGGGACGCCGAAGGAGGAGTCGGCGTAGAACTGGCTGAGGGCGCTGTCGGTCAGGGACTTGTAGCCGGAGGACAGGGAGTCGTAGGGGCCGAGTTGGTCGTCGGCGTGCGCCGGCTGGCTGCCGAAGGCCCGGTTGAGCAGGATCTGGGCGAGCGTGGCGTTGCCGTTGGCGCCGGGCGGCAGGATGTCCGAGCACTGTCCCTCGCAGTAGTCGGTGACGGCCGCCTCGGCCGCGGAGGCCTGTTGCAGCGGGGAGAGCAGGCCTGCGGTGAGAACGAACACGGACGCGGCTTTGAGGAACCCCGCGAATCCGCGGGGAGTTGTCAATCTGCCGAGGGTGGTGCGTGGGGTGCGCCGTCGCATTACTGCTCCTCCCGACGTTGGTGAGGCGGAGGTTACCGCCGGTAGCCCGGGAGTTGAAGATGAACAGACGTCACCTTTTTCTAAACATCCTCGGTCAAGAGCTTTCGATGGTTCGGGGGGTCCGTCCGGGAGGTGTACGGACGACTGTTCGCAAAGCTGTTCGGGGTTGTCCGGGAGGTTGTACGGGGGTTGCACGGGGGCTGACGGATCGCCGATGGGAGGCCATCAGAAAACAGATGGAGCCGAATCGGGTGTCGATACGTCTATTCGGCGACGTGCAAACGACGACGCCGAAGTGACCGAAGTACAGGTGCAGGTGTGACGGAGGTGCAGGGCGATGGCCGGATTCCGGAGTCTCGCGAGACAGGTGCGTGATCCCTACAGCGACCTGGCGCTGCGGCGGTATTCACTGCGCAAGTGCCTGGAGAGGTTTGCCCCCTATGGCCATCGGGCGACCTGGGACCATCTCAGTTCCAGGGCCGGTTTCGGCCCGGAGGACAGGTCGCCCGACCCGGCGCGGCTGGTGTCCGCGCTGGACGAGCTGGAAGAGGCACGCGCCGTCTGGCTCGCCTACGAGGACGCCTTCGCCGAACGCCGCAGGAAGGAGAAGTACGACGGGCTGCGCAGGCCGGGCAGTGTCGACGACTGGCACCGGCTCACCTGGGGCGGCTTCGGAGTCGCCTGGTGCGACGACCCCCGGGTCCACCCCCGGGAACCACTCGCCGAGGTGCTGCGCAAACTGATATCCGCGCTGGAGCGCGAGCCGGGGAACGTCTGCCCGGTGTGCGCCGAATCGCGACTCACCTGGAAGTACGACCTGGCCCACGAGCCGTCCTCGGGCCCGGTCTGCACGAACTGCGGCATCGTGGTGCCGCGGCCGGTTCTGACGCCCGAGGCGCTGGCGGAGGCCAGGCGCGGAAGGCAGTTGCTGATGTCGGCGTGAGCACGACGGGGGTGCGCCGCTGAACGGCCGCACCCCCGTGCGGGGATACGCGCCCCCCGGGGGCGCGCGCTCACCTTCGCCGCGGGCAGGCAGGCTGGGGACAAGCAGGCCGTTTCGGGCAAGCAGGTCACAGGCCGCGGGTAAGCAGCGGTGGATTCCGTGGGTTCGCGCCGGACAAGCTCACGGTGTCCTGACGCTGGACTCTGTCACGCCGGCGGTGTTTTCACATCCGTGTTGATGGCGAGCTTGAACTCGGCCAGTATCAGCGGCACCGGCAGCTTTACGTCGCCGACTCCCCGCGCCGAGATCTTCAGCCCCACCGGAGTGCCCGGGTGCACGAACATCTGCCACTGGTACGTGCGGTACTGACCGCCCCGGGAGGGCGGCGTGTCGGTGGTGGCGGTCGAGTCGTACCCGGTGGAGGAGTCCAGCGGGTCGCGCACGAAGCGGGCCCGGTACTCCGTGGCCCGGGCGTCGGCCGCCCAGAAGACCATCGCGGAGAGCATGCCCCACCCGTGGTGGCTCGGCCAGATCAGCCCTGAACGCGGATCGGGGAACTGTGACTTACTCTCCCCGCCGTGCGCCGCGTCGTGCATCTTCCACGGGTCGTACGACTCCTCGGTCTTCTCGTACGGGAAACGCACGAGGTGGTACCCGTCGCTGTCGTACGAGATCGTCTGCGCCCCCGAGCGCGCGGACTCCCACTTCAGCGAACTGACGACGATGCTCATCCACGCCCCCCTCTCTCTTGTCTGGCTCATGGTCTTGTGTGGCTGGTGTTCTGTCTGTGGTGACGACCGTGATCGAGAAATGGTTCAAAGATATTGCCCCCGTGTTCAGTTGGCGTTGGCGTTCTGGTTGGTGCTGTGCGCGCTGCCCTTTCGGTGGGGTAGCGGGCCGTGGGTGGTCGGCGTGGGTAGCGGGCCGTGGGTGGTCGGCGTGGGTAGCGGGCCATGGGTGGTGGGGCGTCGCGTGGTGGGGCGTGGGTTGTGGGGCGTGGGGCGGGCTAGCACAGGGAAATCCGGTGGCTCCACCTGTTTGCCCTCAGGCAAGTTGGGGGCGATGAAACGCGACTGAGCAACCGAACACCCCGAGGAGCCGCCGTCATGTCGACGCTGCGTGTCACCGCCGAAGTGCTGACCATCCATGAACACCCCAACGCCGACGCGCTCGAGCTGGCCCAGGTCGGGCTCTACCGAGCAGTTGTGGCCAAGGGCGTGTACCGCACCGGTGAGACCGCCGTCTACATCCCCGAGCAGTCCGTGCTCCCGGCCGAGCTGATCGAGGAGCTGGGGCTCACGGGCCGGCTGGCGGGCGGTAAGGCGGACCGGGTCAAGGCGGTTCGGCTGCGCGGTGAGCTGTCCCAGGGCATCGTGTGCCGGCCCAGCGCCCTGCGGGACGTCGACCTGGCCGCGGCCGCCGCGGACGGCACCGACTTCGCCGATCGGCTCGGGATCACCAAGTGGGTGCCGCCCATCCCGCCCACCATGAGCGGCGAGGTCGAGTCCGCGCCCGATCTGCTGCCCTGGGTCGACATCGAGAACATCCAGCGCTACCCGGGCATCTTCGAGCCCGGCGAGCCGGTCGTCCTGACGGAGAAGCTGCACGGTACGGCATGCCTTGTCACGTACCTCGCCGAGGACGGGGGGGTCCAGGTCTCCTCGAAGGGTTTCGGCTCGAAGGCTCTGGCCCTGCAGGAGGATCCACGCAACCTGTACTGGCGCGCGGTGCGCGGCCACGGTGTCCCCGAGGCGGCGGCCCGCCTCGCCGAGCGGCTCGGGGCGCGGCGGGTCGGGGTCTTCGGTGAGGTGTTCGGGGCGGGGGTCCAGGACCTGACCTACGGTGCCGATGGCCGCCGGGAGACGCTGGGGTACGCGGTGTTCGACGTCTCCGTCGAGGTCGACGGTGGGGTGCGTTGGCTGGACGCGGCCGAGGTGACGGATCTGCTCGACGGTGAACTCCCGCTCGTTCCGCGCCTGTTCGAGGGGCCCTATGACATCGACCGGGTCCTGGAGACGGCTTCGGGGCGGGAGAGCGTGTCCGGTCGGGCGCTGCATCTGCGTGAGGGTGTGGTGATCCGGCCGGCGGTCGAGCGTTACAGCGGGGTGACCGGGGGGCGTGCGATCGCCAAGGCCGTCAGTCCGGCTTATCTGACGCGGAAGGGCGGGACGGAGTACGAGTAGGGGTCGTCCGTCTGTGCGGTCGGCTGCGCCGGGCTTTTGACTGTTGCGCGGTGCGGCTGGTCCGCTGGGGTTGGGGCGTTGCTCCTGCTGCCGGTTATGGGCGGGGGGTCGGCGGTGCGTGGCTGGTGCGCCTCCTGCCGCATGCCGGCGGTGCGTGGCTGGTGCGCCTTCCGCCGGTTCGTGGGTCGGGGCCGCGCCGGACTCTTCGTCCTCGGTCATGGGGGTCCCCCCGCTCGAGCGAAGCCGAGAGTGGGGGAGCGTTCCATGTTTCACGGAAGGGCCGGGTGACCCGAGCGCCAGCCGCTGCGGGCGGAGAGTCCGGCACGTCCCCTACCGATGGTTCGCGGCTGCCGGGCTGGTGGGGTGCGCGGCCCGGCCGTGGGAGTGCCGGCTGCCGGGCCGTGGGAGTGCGTGGCTGCCGGGCCGTAGGGGTGCGTGGCTGCCGGGCCGTAGGGGTGCCGGGCAATGGGGGACGCGTCCGGGACGTGGGACGCGTCCGGGACGTGGGACGCGTCCGGGACGTGGGACGCGTCCGGGACGTGGCGAGTTTATGCGTCGCGGGGGCGGGGTGGGCGTTCCGGGGCCAGGCGGGAGCCGGACATGCGCTCGCCGAAGACGTCGTCGGGGTTGGACAGGACGCAGGTTTCCAGGGAGAGGCAGCCGCAGCCGATGCAGTCGGTGAGGTGGTCCCGCAGGCGGCTCAGGCGGCCGATGCGTTCGTCCAGTTCGGAGCGCCATGCCGCGGAGAGGCGGGCCCAGTCCTCGCGCGTGGGGGTGCGTTCCTCGGGGAGTTGGGCTAGGGCCTCGCGGATCGTCGCGAGGGGGATGCCCACCCGCTGGGCGGCGCGCACGAAGGCGACGCGGCGCAGGGTGTCGCGGTGGTACCGGCGTTGGTTGCCCGAGGTGCGGCGGCTGGTGATCAAGCCCTTGGTCTCGTAGAAGTGCAGCGCGGACACGGCGGCGCCGCTGCGGGCCGACAGTTGGCCCACTGTCAGTTCTTGGATCTTCTCGGGAATCTGGGGCACTCGCCGAAGCCTACCCACCCCGTCGTCGAGTCGGTCCGTTGACAGGGGGGCCTCACGCGACCATGCTAAGCAGTTGCTTAGACATCGACACGCAGGAGGCCAGGGACATGGCAGAGCCGAGGATCTTCACGTCCGCCGACGAGCTCCAGGCGGCGGTGGGCGAGCAGCTGGGGTACAGCGACTGGCTGGAGATCGACCAGAAGCGGATCGACCTCTTCGCGGACGCCACCGGTGATCACCAGTGGATCCACGTGGATCCGGAGAAGGCGGCCGGGGGCCCGTTCGGCTCGACCATCGCGCACGGCTATCTCACCCTGTCGCTGCTGCCCACGCTGGTGCCGCAGGTGATGCGGGTCGACGGCGCGAAGATGGGGATCAACTACGGCACCAACAAGGTCCGTTTCCCCGCTCCGGTACCGGTCGGCTCCCGGCTGCGCGCCACGGCGGTGCTCAAGGAGGTCACGGAGGCGGGCGGCGGGGTCCAGGTGACGACGGCGGTCTCCGTGGAGCGCGAGGGCGGCGACAAGCCGGTGTGCGTCGCGGAGTCCGTGTCGCGCTTCTACTTCTGAGCCCGGCGCTACCGAACACTTGCCCAGTGCTCCGCCCTTCAGGGTGGAGGTGTAGGGCATCCGTGCCATAGCGGCCCGGAGGGGAGCAGAACCAGGGCTGGGATCGCGTTGTCGGCCAACGGAGTTGTGCGACCTACCGCCGGACGGGCGGAAAGTAACGCCTGTGGAGGCTCATGTAAGACCGGCTCTCGCAAGGGAGCGGGCGAGGGCCTGTGAAGCAGGAACCCGTGGTCGCGCCGCGTAGCGGTGCGGGCCGGAATCGCCTACGGTCACGCAGGCGAGGGCGTCAATGTTTCGCTCCCACCATCCGCAACACGAGGTCGGCGTAGAGCGCGCCGACCTCGTCCGGTGTCCGGGGGCCGTTCACTTTGAACCAGCGGGCGACGTCGATGCAGAGCGAGAGCACGGCGACGGTCGTACCGGGGACGTCGGTCACGGTGAACTCGCCCGCCGCCACGCCTTCCTCGATGATTCCGCGCACCGCCGCGTCGCTCTGCCGGCGCAGCGCGACGATCTCGGCGCGGGACTCGGGCCCGAGGGCGTCCAGTTCGTACTGCACGACCCGGGCGACGGTGTGCTGCCCGGCGTGCCAGCGCACGAAGGACCGGACGGCGCTGCCGAGGCGCTCGGCGGGGCCGCCTTCGCGCTCCGCGGCCGTCCGCAGTACCTCGAGCGCCTTCTCGTGGCCGATGCGGCTGATCCGGTGGAGCAGCTCTTCCTTGGTCTTGTAGTGGATGTAGAGCGCGGCCGGGCTCATGCCGGCGCGGCCGGCGATGTCACGTGTGGTGGTCGCGTGGTAGCCGCGCTCGGCGAAGGCCTCCACGGCGGCGACGAGCAGCCGCCGGGCCGCGTCCGGGGCGACCTCACCCCACGGCTCCCGCTCGCCGCCGGCCGTCTCCTCCGCCGTACTCATGTCTCGTTCGCCCCTTCCCATGGCAGGATGAACACCATACCTCCGAAGGTGAGCGATCGCTTAGAGTGCCCGCTCAGGGTGGGTGAGAATAGGTTCAGAACTGTTCGCACGGGTGATAAGGGCGGCGGTCGGCCTCCTGCCGGTCCCGGATCACCTTGGCCAGGGTGAAGGCCGAGGTCACCAGGTACAGGACGGCGATCGCCAGAAAGGCACGCACCCAGGCGTCGGCCTCCAGTTTGAAGATGCCGATCGCGGTGGCCGCCATGGCGACGGCGAACGAGGCGACGGCCTGACCGTAGAAGGCCGCGGTGGACTGCTGTTTGACCGGTGTCTCACTCATACGGACAGAATCCGGCGGACGTGGCCGGGACCGCATCCGCCGTAATACTCAGGTACGCGCACACGGACCCTCAGAACGCGGAGACTCCGGTCAGCGCGCGGCCGATGAGCAGCTTCTGTATCTGACTGGTCCCCTCGTAGAGGGTCATCACCCGGGCGTCGCGCAGGAGTTTGCCCACCGGGTACTCGTCGATGTACCCGTATCCGCCGAAGACCTGGAGCGCGTTGTTGGCGGCGCGGACGGCGGCCTCGGAGGCGAACAGCTTGGCCTTGGAGGCCTCGGTGGCGAAGGGCAGACCGCGGTCGACGAGGTCGGCGACGCGCCAGGTCAGCAAGCGGGCCGCGTCCACGTCGACGGCGATGTCGGTGATGAGTTCCTGCACCAGCTGGTGGTGCGCGATGGTCCTGCCGAACTGCTCCCGCTCGGTCGCGTACGCCACGGCGGCGTCCAGTGCGGCCTGGGCGATCCCCACGCAGCCCGCCGCCACCGACATCCGGCCCTTGGCCAGCGCCGACATGGCGACCGAGAACCCCTTGCCCTCCGGTCCGAGCAGGGCCTCCGCCGGTACGCGCACGTCCTCGAGGACCAGTTCGGCGGTGGCCTGTCCGCGCAGCCCGAGCTTTCCGTGCACGGCCCGCCGGGTCAGCCCGGTGGAGTCGGCGGGGACGAGGAAGGCCGAGACGCCCTGGTGTCCCGGCGCGTCGGTGGAGCGGGCGAAGAGGAGAACGACGTCGGCCCAGGTGCCGTTGGTGATGAACATCTTGGTGCCGCTCAGGACGTACGCGTCGCCGTCCCGTACGGCCCTCGTGGTCAGGTTCCCGGCGTCGGAGCCGGTCCCGGGCTCGGTGAGGCCGAAGCAGCCCACGTACTCCCCCGCCGTCAGCCCCGGCAGCCACCGGCGCTTCTGCTCCTCGCTGCCCCAGGCGGCGACGGTCTTGGCGACGAGCCCGAGCGAGACGGAGACGATGCCGCGCACGGAGGAGTCCCCGCGCCCCAGTTCCTCGGTCACCAGGCAGTAGGACAGGTGATCGCCGCCGCTCCCGCCGTACTCCTCGTCGATGGTCAGCCCGAGGAACCCGACGTCGCCGAGTCGCTTCACGATCCCCCGGCCGACGCTCTCGGCGCGGTCCCACGCCGCCGCGTGCGGGGCGATCTCACGCTCCACGAAGTCCCGGGCGAGCTGCCGTACGGCGACTTGCTCGTCGTTCAGCCCCAGATCCACGACTCCACCCCGTCTTAAATTAGCACTGCTAGTTTCCGTGTGGCAGCCCTACTATGTGCGCCATGGCCCGACCGCGCAAGCCCTTGCTCAGCACCGACCGAATCGTCCGGACCGCGAGGGCGCTGGTGGACGCGGAGGGACTGGCAGCCGTGTCCACGCGCCGTCTCGCCGCCGAACTCGGTGTCAGCGGGCCCTCGTTGTACAACCACTTCCGCACGAAGGACGAGATCCTGGAGGCGGTGGCGGACTCCGTGAGCGCGCAGGTCGACCTGTCGATGTTCGAGGACGTACGGGACTGGCGCGCGGCCCTGCACGACTGGGCGGTGTCGTACCGGGCCGCCCTGCGGGACCACCCGAACATCGTCCCGGTACTCGCCCGGGGACCGGGCCGCCGCCCCGCTGGGCTGCGCCTCGCCGACGCGGTCTTCGGCGCGATGGTGAGGGCCGGCTGGCCCCCGTCCCAGGCCACGTCCATAGGCGCGCTGATGCGCTACTTCATCATGGGCTCGGCGCTGGGTTCCTTCGCCGGTGGGTTCGTCGACGACGAGACCGCGTACGACCCGACCTCGTATCCGCATCTGGGCCAGGCCCATCTCCTGGCCGACCAGCAGGAGAAGATCGACGAACGCGCCTTCGAAGCAGGCCTGACGGCCCTACTGGACGGCTTGTCCCTCCAGTACGACCGACTGGCGCACCAAACCTGACCCATACCCTGGGAACGACACCCTCACGGCCCAGGACGCGCACCCCCACGGCCCGGCAGCCGCAAACGGGCGGAAGTGGACGCGCCGGACTCTCCGCCCTCAGCGGCCGGCGCTCGGACCAGCCAGACCCTCCGTGAAACACGCAACGCTCCCCCACTCTCGGCTTCGCTCGGGCGGAGGGACCCCATGACCGAGGACGGAGACTCCGGCGCGGCCCCGACCCACGAACCGGCCGCGGCGAACGTGCTCAGCCACCACCAGCGCCTCTGCCCCACCAGAAAACTCCACGTCCGAAATCCGCGAGCGCTCACCTCGCTCCCCACCTAGCCTCGGGCCCATGATGAGCACCCAGGACCGCCGCCGCCCCGCCCTGCTCGCCACCGGCGCCGCCGCCGTCACTGTCGTCCTTTGGGCCTCCGCCTTCGTCTCGATCCGCAGCGCGGGAGAGGCCTACTCCCCCGGCGCCCTCGCACTGGGCCGGCTGGCCTCCGGTGCGCTGGCGCTCGGCGTGTTGTGTCTGTTGCGGCGTGAGGGCCTGCCACCGCGCACCGCGTGGCGGGGCATCGTCATATCGGGTCTGCTCTGGTTCGGCTGCTACATGATCGTCCTCAACTGGGGAGAACAGCAGGTCGACGCCGGCACGGCGGCCCTGCTGGTGAACATCGGCCCGATCCTGGTGGCCCTGCTCGCCTCCCGTCTGCTCGGCGACTCGATGCCGCCCCGCCTGCTCGTCGGCATGGCCGTGTCGTTCGCGGGCGCCGTCGCGGTGGGCCTGTCGATGTCCGGCGATGGCCGCGCCCCGGTCCTGGGCGTGCTGCTGTGCCTGCTCGCGGCGGTCTGCTACGCGGCAGGCGTGGTCGCCCAGAAGCCCGCGCTGGCCCGGGCGACCGCGCTGCAGGTCACGACATGGGGCTGCCTGGTCGGCACGGTCGCCTGCCTGCCCTTCTCCGGTCAGCTGCTCGACGAGGCCGCCGCCGCGCCGCTCTCGGCAACCCTCAACATGCTCTACCTGGGCG
Organism: Streptomyces cavernae; assembly: GCF_004023625.1. GTDB lineage: Bacteria > Actinomycetota > Actinomycetes > Streptomycetales > Streptomycetaceae > Streptomyces > Streptomyces cavernae. The sequence goes on from NZ_ML137712.1 coordinate 113,492, forward strand.
TCTTTCCGACCGCGCTGGCCTTCACGACCTGGGCCTACGCCCTGGCCCGCACCACCGCGAGCCGTATGGGCGCGACGACGTACGCGGTGCCCGCGCTCGTCGTCGTGATGTCCTGGGTGATGCTGGACGAGGTGCCGGGACTGATGACGCTGGCGGGCGGTGCGCTGTGTCTGGCGGGCGTGGCGGTCTCGCGCTCCCGGCCCCGGGCACAAGCTCACGCCGCGGTCGTCGAGCCGGTCGCACGGGGCAGGCGCGGTTCCCGGAACGCCGTCCAGAGGTGATCCGGAAGTGGTCTAGAAGACGACCAGCGCCCGCCCGCCCTTCCCCGCCAGCATGTTCTCGAACGCCGCCGGGATCCCGTCCAGGGCGGTCCGCTCCGTGATCAGGACCCCGAGGTCCAGACGTCCCGCCCGGACGTGGTCCGCCAGGACGGGCAGATCCTTCGCCGGGTCCGTGTTGCCGTAGACACAGCCCGACAGGGTCCGGCCCCAGTGGAAGAGCTCCAGGGCGTTGAAGGACACCTGCTGGTCCTTGCCGCCGATGCCCACCACCGTCGTACGGCCGCCCCGCCGGGTGGAGTCCCAGGCCGCGCGGATCGTGACCGCGCGGCCCACGCACTCCACGGCCGCGTCCACGCCCTGCTTGCCGGTGAGCGCCCGGATCTCACGGGCGGTGGTGTCGGAGGCGACGACGAACTCCGTCGCCCCGGCGGCCCGCGCGAGCGCCTCCTTCTCCGGGGAGACGTCGACCGCGACGATCGTGGACGCTCCGGCGATCCGCGCCGCCTGGATTGCCGCGAGGCCGACACCGCCGACGCCGAACACGGCGACGCTCTCGCCGGGCAGGACGGCGGCTGAGTGGTGGACGGCGCCGTAGCCGGTGAGCACGGCACAGCCGAGCAGGGCCGCGTCGGTGATCGGTACGCCGTCCGGTGCGGGCAGCACGCACCCGGCGGCCACCACGGTCTCCTCCGCGAACGCTGCGACGCTCAGCCCGGGGTGCAGCGCGCTGCCGTCGTCGGCGCGGTGGGCGTGGACGTTGCCGACCCCGGTCAGCGCGTCGGCGCACAGCCACACCTCACCGCGCGCACACGCTGGGCAACTCCCACAGGACGGGGCCCAGTTGAGGACCACACCGTCGCCGGGTGCCACATGGGTGACGCCCTCACCGACCGAGAGGACCGTGCCCGCCCCCTCATGGCCGAGCACGGCCGGCACCGGCACCCGCATGGTCCCGTTGGACAGCGAGAGGTCGGAGTGGCAGACCCCGGCCGCGGCGAGCCGGACGCGGACCTGGCCCGGGCCGGGCTCCGGCAGTTCGATCCCGGTGATCTCCAACGGGGCTCCGACGGCGGGCAGGACTGCGGCACGAATCATGGCGGGCAACGCTACGACGCTCCTGGAACTCGGACTGCAACTCGGATGGAACTCGGATCGACTCGATCTGCACCTCAGAACCGATCAGGAAGATCAGAACTGAAGGGACTTGGTCTGCAGATACTCCGCGAGGCCGTGGGCCCCGAGCTCACGCCCCACCCCCGACTGCTTGTAACCGCCGAACGGGGCGAGGGGATTGAAGCGTCCGCCGTTGATGTCGACCTGCCCGGTGTCGAGCCTGCGGGCGAAGGCCACGGCCTCGGCGTCGTCACCGGCCCAGACGGCGCCGGCGAGCCCGTACACCGTGCCGTTGGCGATCCGCAGGGCGTCGTCCTCGTCCTCGTAGCGGATGATGGAGAGCACCGGGCCGAAGATCTCCTCCTGGGCGATCGTCATGTCCGGGGTGACGTCGGCGAACACGGTGGGGCTGACGAAATAGCCCTTTTCGCGCGGTGCTTCGGGCCCGCCCGCTACGAGCCGGGCGCCCTCGGCGACGCCCTTCTCGATGTAACCGCGCACGCGCTGCTGCTGCTTGGCGTTGACCAGGGGGCCGATGCGGTCGCCGTACTTCGCGGCGGCGGCCGCGGCCAGTTCGACGGCCTCCTCGTACCGCTCGGAGTGCACGAGCATCCGGGTCCAGGCGCTGCACGTCTGGCCGGAGTTGGACATCACGTTGGCGACGCCGCGGCTCACCGCCGTGGCGAGGTCGGCGCTCGGCAGGATGACGTTGGCGGACTTGCCGCCGAGTTCGAGGGCGACGCGTTTGACGGCCGCGCCCGCGGTGGCGCCGATCTGTCTGCCGACGGCCGTGGAGCCGGTGAAGGAGACCAGGTCCACGTCCGGGTGCTCGGCGAGCGCCTGGCCGGCGACCGGGCCGAGCCCGGTGACCAGGTTGAACACCCCGGGCGGGAGGCCCGCGTCGTGCGCGGCCTCGGCGAAGAGCTGGGCGGTGAGCGGGGTGTCCTCGGCGGGCTTGAGGACGATCGTGCAGCCCGCGGCCAGAGCGGGGGCGACCTTGTTGACGATCTGGTGGAGGGGGTAGTTCCAGGGGGTGATCGCGCCGACCACGCCGACCGGTTCGAGATAGACGGTGGAGTTGCCGACCTTCTCCTCGAAGGGGTAGGAGGCCGCGAGATCGGCGTAGGAGCCCGCGACCTTGAGCGGCAGTCCCACCTGGACGGCCTCGGAGAACGGTAGCGGTGAGCCGAGTTCGGCGGTGATGGTCTCGGCGAGCTCGTCCTTGCGGACGGCCAGGGCGTCGCGGAGCGCGGCGATCCTCACGGAGCGTTCGGCGGGTGGGGTCGCGGCCCAGCCCGGGAGCGCGGCGCGGGCGGCCCGTACGGCGGCGTCGATGTCCTCGGCGGTGCCCGCGGGCACCTCGGCGATCGTCTGCTCGTCCGCGGGGTTCACCACGCTGATGGTGGTGTTGCCGGTGCCGGCGCGCCACTCCCCGTCGATGTACATGCCGTCGTGCGCTTTCATGGCTGTCCTTCCGGGGTCGGGCCGTCGTCCGCGCCCCGGGCAGGCGGCGCGTGCGCAGCCCAAACTAGCGGCGTTAGTTTTTGAAGGCCAGGGTGCCGCCGGTCACTCTCCCAGAAGGCGGGGTGCCGCCGGTCACTCTCCCAGATCGATCAGGTGCGCGGGCGCGGGGCAGACGCGTTCTCCCCGCCGGTCGAAGACGAAGAGGTGGGCGAGGTCCACCAGCAGGGGGACCCGCATTCCGGGCCGCAGGTCGACGTCGGGTGTGGTGCGGACCACCAGGTCGCCGGGAGCGGAGGCCGTCACCTCCGGGGGCGGGGCTGCCTCGGGGGCGCGCTCCAGCACCGCCACGGAACCGGACCGCAGTGCCTCCGCGCGCTCCTTCAGCTTGCCGAGCACGCCGCCCATCGCGGCCGGGGTCCGGCGCCGCGCCGGGCGGGTGGGGGTCGGCGACTCGAGTTCCGGTACGACGGCGGGCCGGGAGCCGGTGTTGAGGTGAACGAGCACCTCGTGCCCCTGGTACTCGACGTGCTCCACGAGCCCACCGATGGCCACTTCGCCGGGCCTGGCCCGGGACGGCATGGCCAGCCGCACGGCCTCGGAGCGCAGCCCGACGATGACCTCCTGCCCCTGCTGCACCCGCAGCAACTCGTGGTCCCGGCAGAGCGGTTCGGGCAGCCTCAGATACTGCTGGCCCAGGCTGATGGACATGGCGCCGCCGATGGGGGCGCGCACGACACCGCGCAGGAGGTTGATACGGGGGGTGCCGATGAACGTGGCCACGAACACGTTCTCGGGCAGCGCGTAGACCATGCGCGGGGTGCCCACCTGCTGGAGCAGGCCGCCGCGCATCACGGCGACGCGGTCGCCGAGTGACATCGCCTCGGCCTGGTCGTGGGTGACGTACACGGTGGTGGCGCCGAGGTGCCGGGTGAGCTGGGAGATCTCGGCGCGCAGATGGCTGCGGAGTTTGGCGTCGAGGTTGGAGAGCGGCTCGTCCATCAGGAAGGCGGAGGGGTGCCGGACGACGGCCCGCCCCATGGCGACGCGCTGGCGTTCGCCGCCTGACAGCTGGCTCGGATAGCGGTCCAGGAGGTCCTCGATGCCGAGCATGCGGGCGGTGGCGTCGACGCGCGGGGCGGGGTCCTCCCCCGGGGACTCCATACGCAGGGGGAAGCCGATGTTGGCGCGGTTCGTCATGGTCGGGTAGAGCGCGAAGTTCTGGAAGACCATCGCCATGTTGCGCTCGGCGGGTTCCAGCTCGTTTGCGTACTGGCCGTCGAGGTACAACTCGCCGTCGGTGACGTCCTCCAGGCCGGCGATCATTCGCAGCACGGTGGACTTGCCGCAGCCGGACGGGCCGAGCAGGACGAGGAATTCACCCGGGTTGACGTCGAGGGAGAAACGGTCGACCGCGCGGACGCCCCGCCTGTACTCCTTGCCGACCTGTCTGAGGGAAATGGCGCGTGTCATGTGGGCCCCTGGGAGCTCGCGGTGCGCTGGCGCGGACAGGTCGGCTGGGGAGCGCGGACGAGTCAGCAGATGAGAGGTGGGGGCTCGGAAATTAACGGTCGACCGGGCGTGAGGGAAGAGAGATGGCGGAATTGTCACAGTCGAGTGCGACGCACACACAAATGGAAGATCCGCTTCAGCTCTGGTTCACCTCGGGGCGCGGCCAGCCGAGAGCAACTGCCCGGCGCGGAGCGCGGGTTGCGGCCGCCCAGGAGGCGCCGCCGAGTACCCGAAGTGCGGCCCCGTGGAAACCTCCGCCCGGCAGAAACGGGGCAAACCGAACGCGGCCCCTCCTCTTCCGTGGCACATGTGCCCTCTGTGCCCGGAGTTCACCTGGAAGCGGAGACGGATGATCCGCTTCAAGCAGGCGCACGCCCGCGATGCGCCCGGTCAGCGCCGCTCATGCTCCGGTGCGGACGACCCATGCTCCGTCCTGCACGCCCGCGCGCCCCCGGGGTGAGCGGCGGGGCGCAACCCCAGCCCGGACGCGATCAGCAGCAGCGCCCCGAGCATCACGAAGGGCGCCGCCGTGCCCGCGACCCCGGCGACCAGTCCCGCGGCGGCGGGCGCGGCGACCTGACCCAACCGGTTGCCGGTGAGCCGCAGCGCCAGCGCCGTGGAGCGGGCGTCCTCGGGTGCCGCTTGCACCACGGTCGTCATCGACAGCGGCTGGCCGACGCCCAGGCAGAAGCCGAGGGCGCCGAGCATCACGCCCAGCGCCCACACCGGGACCGGCAGGGCGATGCCCGCGCACAGCAGGGCCCCCGCGAGACAGGTGGTGGTGAGCAACGCCCTCCGGCCGAGCAGCCGCAGCATCGGCGTCATCACCAGCCGGCAGGCGATGGTGGCCGCGGCCCGCAGGCTCAGCAGCAGACCGATCACCGGGGGCGCGATACCCCGGTGTTCGCCGACCACCGGGAGGTACGCGGTCAGGATGTCCGTCGCCGAGAGCACGGCCAGACTGGTGAAGATGCCCGCGGGCACGCCCCGGGTGCGCAGGATGCGGTGGACCGGGACGCGGTCTCCCTGTACCGCGGCGGACTTGGGGGTCACGGGACGTTCGATGCGCCACAGCGACGTTACTGCGACGGCGGCTCCGGCACCCGCGACCAGCAGGGCGAACGCGCTGGTGCCCGCCATGTCCTGCCCGCCGATCAGCGCACCCGCGGCGATCGGTCCGACCAGTTGGCCGAGTGAGGCGCCGATGGTGAAGTGCCCGAAGTTGCGGTCCTGTTCGTGTGGTGCGGACTGGCGGGCGACGATGGACTGGGCGCCGATGACGAAGCAGAGGTGACCGAGGCCCATGACGCCGCTCCACGCCGCCATCGCGGCGAGGGAGCCGGCGATGCCGCTGAGGGCACAGCCCGCGGCGATCAGGACCACGCCGACCGGCAGCAGCGGTGCGCAGCGGCCGTGGTCCGTCCGGCGGCCCAGCGGTACGGCGACGAAGAGCGGCAGCAGCGCGTAGACGCCCGCGATGACGCCGATGGCGCGTTCGTCGGCGCCCAATGCGAGGGCCCGGTAGGAGACGGCGGGCCGGGCCATCGACACCGCCCCCTGCGCGAAGCTGAAGGCGATGACGAGGCGGAGCAGCCAGCCGCGGTTCCCACCGGGCCTCACGGTCGTGTCCTCCCTGCCGGGCTCGAACTCAAGGTCGAAGGATTCATCAGATGAATCAGATGATGCCGAACAGGATGCCCGAAGCGAGGATCACCAGAGAAGTCAGGGCCGCCCACTTGACCACGAACCGGGTGTGGTCGCCGAACTCGACCTTCGCCATGCCGACGAGGACGTAGACCGCGGGGACGAGCGGGCTGGACATGTGGAGCGGCTGGCCGACGAGCGAGGCGCGGGCGATCTCCAGCGGCGAGACGCCGTGGGCGGCGCCGGCCTCGGCGAGGACCGGCAGGACGCCGAAGTAGAAGCCGTCGTTGGACATGAAGTACGTCAGCGGCAGGCTCAGGAAGCCGGTGACGAGCGCCATGTGCGGGCCCATGCCCCCGGGGACGCTGTCGACGATCCACTTGGCCATGGCGTCCACCATGCCGGTGCCCTGGAGGACGCCGGTGAAGACGGCGGCGGCGAAGACCATGCCGGAGACGTTCAGCACGTTGTCGGCGTGTGCGGCGAGCCGGGCCTTCTGGTCGGGGATGTGCGGGAAGTTGACGGTGAGGGCGAGCGCGGCGCCGAGCAGGAACAGTACGGGGATCGGCAGCCACTCCATGATCATCGCGGTGAGGAGCGCGATGGTGAGCAGCGCGTTGAACCAGTACAGCTTGGGGCGCAGCGTCGGGCGGTTGGGGTCCAGGCCCTGGAGCCGTGCGTCGTCCGCGGAGTCCGTGCCGTCCGCGGCGTCGTCGGAAGCGTCGGCGTCGGTGCCGGAGCCCGCGCCGCCGGTGGCCTTCGCGATACGGCCCTTGTCGTTGCCGGAGCCCCCGGCGGCGGCGCCGACGAGTACCGTCTCGGGCTCCTGCTCCTCGTCCTTGACGATCTCGGTGCTCCCCCCCTGCTCCAGGACGTCGTCGAGCTCGAGCACGCCGAGCCGCCTGCGCTCGCGCAGACCGAGGAAGTAGGAGAGGACGAAGACGAAGAGCAGACCGACGGCGAGCGCGGGGATCATCGGCACGAAGATGTCACCGGCGTCGAGCTTCAGCGCGGTGGCGGCGCGGGCGGTCGGACCGCCCCAGGGCAGGGTGTTCATCACGCCGTTGGCGGTCGCCGCGACACCGGTCATCACGACCAGGCTCATCTTCAGGCGCTTGTACAGCGGGTACATCGCCGAGACCGTGATCATGAAGGTCGTCGAGCCGTCGCCGTCGAGGGACACGATCGCGGCGAGCACGGCGGTGCCGACGACGATGCGCAGCGGGTCGGCCTTGCAGAAGCGCAGGATGCCCCGCACGATCGGGTCGAAGAGCCCGACGTCGATCATGACGCCGAAGTACACGATGGCGAACATCAGCATCGCGGCGGTGGGCGCGAGGTTGCCCACCCCCTCGATGACGTAGTCGCCGAGCTTGGCTCCCTTTCCGACGATGACGCAGAACAGTGCCGGGATGAGCACCAGTGACGCGATCGGCGACATCTTCTTCAGCATGATCAGGACCAGGAAGGTCGCGATCATCGCGAAGCCGAGGATGGTCAGCATGAGTGGATACCTAACGTTCGCCCTTGAACTCCCACCAGGGCTGGGGGTTGGGCTGACGTTAGGGCGCGTCGAATGGCGTTAACAAGACGTTGACGTGCGAGCAATAAGCGCAAAATTGCTGGTCACAGCTTTGCTCAGCTCACGGGGCGGTGGCCGGTAGAAGTTCCACGGGTACGCCGTTGAGGACGGCGGTGCCCGAGAGCGGGTCGAGGAGGCTGCCGTCGAGCAGCTGGTTGACGTTGACGCCGGGGTCCGTGGCGGCATGGTTCATGCGGGTTCCGGGACGGTCGTGGCCCCAGCCGTGCGGGAGGCTCACGACACCGGGGCGCACGCTGTCGGTGATCTCCACGGGCGCGGTGACCGATCCCCCGGCTCCCTTGACGCGTACGGGGGCTCCGTCGCCGAGGCCGAGCCGTTCGGCGTCGTGCGGGTGGACGTGCAGGGTGCATCGGTTGCTGCCGCCGGTGAGGGCCGGGACGTTGTGCATCCAGCTGTTGTTGGAGCGCAGATGGCGGCGGCCGACGAGGACGAGTCCGGCGGGGCGTTCACGCAGCGCGGCGCGCAGCCTGGGCAGGTCGCCGACGATGGGTTCCGGGAGGAGTTCGATGCGGCCGCTGCGGGTCTTCAGCGGTTGCGGAAGGCGGGGGCGCAGCGGGCCGAGGTCGATGCCGTGCGGGTGCGCGAGCAGTTTCTCCAGCGTCAGCCCGTCCTCACGGGTGCCGAATCCGTCGCCGTAGGGGCCGATGCGCAGCATCATGTCGAGCCGCCGCTCGGGGCCGTTGTCCCCGGTGAGCTGTGCCGCGAGTTCCTTCGGGTCCCGTCCGTGGACGGGTGAGTGCGGTTCCTTGACGGCCTTGGCGAGGGTGGTGTCGATGACCATCGCGTCGACGGCGGAAGGGTCGGCGCCGTGCATGCCTGTGGCGGCGAGGACGAGCCGCGCGAGGATCTCGGTCTCGGCCATCCGGCCGGATTCGAGGGGGACGGCGGCACGGTTGTAGCGGACCTGGTTGCGTACGGCGAGGGTGTTGAACGCGAAGTCGAAGTGGGCGCTCTGCGACGGCGGGGGCGGGGGCAGTACGACGTCCGCGTGGCGCGAGGTCTCGTTCAGGTACGGGTCCACGCTGACCATGAAGTCCAGGGAGCCGAGCGCCTTGTCGAGCCGGTCGCCGTCGGGGGCGGACAGCACGGGGTTGGCGGCGACGCAGATGACGGCGCGGACGGGGCTGCCCTCGGCGGTGGCGGTGTCGATCTCCTCGGCGAGCACGGCCATCGGCAGTTCGCCCTTGGCCTCCGGGTGACCGCTCACCCTGCTGTTCCAGCGTCCGAGGCGGAAGCCGTGGCCGGGGCCCGCGGGGCGGGGGGTGCGGTCGGTGGCGGACTGCGGGAAGAGTGCGCCGCCGGGCCGGTCGAGGTTTCCGGTGAGGATGTTGAGGACGTCGACGAGCCAACTGGCCAGTGTCCCATGGGGAACGGTGCAGCTGCCGATACGGCCGTATACGGCGGCGGTCGGCGCCGCCGCCAGTTCGCGGGCGAGGGTGCGGATCGTGTCGGCGGGCACATCGCACGCGTCGGCGGCCGCCTCGGGGGTGAACTCCCGAACGGCGGCGGCGACTTCATCGACGTCCTGCACGTGCGGGGCGAGCTCGCCGAGCTCGATGAGCCGCTCCTCGCAGAGGACGTTGACCATCGCGGCGAGCAGCAGCGCGTCCGTGCCGGGCCGGATCGCCACGTGCCGGTCGGCGAGTTTGGCGGTGCGGGTGCGGCGCGGGTCGACGACGGTGAGGGTGCCGCCGCGTGCCTTCAGTGCCCGCAGTTTGCCGGGGAAGTCCGGCGCGGTGCACAGACTGCCGTTGGACTCCAGCGGATTGGCGCCGATCAGCAGCAGGTGGTCGGTGTGGTCGAGGTCCGGGACCGGGATCGCGTTCGCGTCTCCGTACAGCAGTCCGCTGGAGACGTGCTTGGGCATCTGGTCGAGCGTGGAGGCGGTGAAGAGGCTGCGGCTGCCGAGGCCGGCGAGCAGGACGGGCGGGTAGAGGGCGCCGGCCATGGTGTGCACGTTCGGGTTGCCGAGGAGGATGCCGACGGCGTGCGGTCCGTGGCGTTCGACGACCGGCCGGATGCCGGCGGCGACCGCGTCGAAGGCCTCGTCCCAGGTGGCCTCGCGCAGTTCGCCGTCCTTGCGGACCAGCGGGGTGCGCAGCCGGTCCGGGTCGGCGTCGAGCGCTCCGAAGGAGGCGCCCTTGGGGCAGATGAAGCCCTTGCTGAACACGTCGTCACGGTCGCCGCGGGCCCCGGTCACGCGGGAGCCCTCGATGGTGAGGGTCAGCCCGCAGGTGGCCTCGCAGAGCGGGCAGACGCGCAGGGCGGTGCCGGCGGCTCCGGAGGTATGGGGGTCGGTGGTGGGCACGGGTCCTCCCGGCGGGTGACGGCGACGGTGACGTCGGACTGGGCCCGAGCATACCGACCGGTATGACCGGTGGGGAGTCCCCATCACCGCCGCCGTGCGGGACGGCCGGGCGGTTCGGCTCAGTCCAGCACCCTTGACAGATACGCCCGCAGCAGTTCCCGGGTCTCCTCGATGATCCGTTCGTCCCCCTCGGGGGAGACGCGGAACGCCAGGTGGACCAGGGTGTCGGCGGACTCCACCGCCACCAGGAAGACGCGCCGCAGGTCCTCGTCCGGTTCCCGGACGAGATACGCCGAGAGCAGGTCGGTGAGGCGGTCGGCGACGCGGTGGTTGGGTTCGGCGTAGCGGGCGCCTACGGGTATCTGGTTGCCGAAGTCGACGAGTGAGAAGCCTGGGGCTGTGCGCTTCATGCCGAGGTATTCGTCGAGCACGGCGTCCATGGCCGTGCGCCAGTCGCCCGCGGCGGCGGGTTTCAGCCGTTCGGCCACACGTTCGGTGAACTGGTCGAGGTTGCGCTGGGCGAGGGCGTCGGCCATGGCGCGTTTGTTGCCGAAGAAGCGGTAGACCGAGCCGATCGGCACCCCGGCGCGCAGGGCGACCGCACGGGTACTGAGGGCGTCGTAACCGACCTCGTCGAGGAGTTCGGCGCAGGCGTCGAGGATTCTCGTCAGGCGTTCGGCGCTGCGCTGCTGTACGGGCGCTCGGCGCAGGGTCATGGCTTGGGGCACTGGCTTCGTCGCGTGGGGCACGGGCTTCATGATGCCTTCCTGCCGCGATCCGGTGAACCTTGCCCTTCAGTACGCGTGCGACCACCCTGTGCACTCAAGCCAATGCAGCGGATCACAACCACGGTGGGCGACGGCGCACTCACCGCAGGGGATGAGCGGTCGGGCTCGCGTCCGCGGCCGGCTCGTCCTCCGACGCCGTGACGTCCGCGGTGCTCTCCACCGGTTCGCCGTTCACCGCCCAGACCGTGCCGTCGTCCGCGTAGAGGCGCACGGTGAGCTGGTGCGTGCCGCGCGAGAGACGTCCCTCGGGGAGTCGGTGCTCGGGGCCGCGCAGCCGGGCGACGTCGCGGCCGTCGAGCCGGAGGACGGCGACGCCCCGGCCGGGCTCGGCCGTGGGGTCGGTCCCGGCGCGTGAGAAGCGGAAGTTGGTGACCGTCAGACGTACGTCCCAGCCGCCCGCCGTGTCGGGACGGACGACGATCCCCACCCCGGGCGCGCCCTTCTCGTCGATCTCGCGGTAGCGACGCCCTTCGCCGTCGGTGTCCGGCAGCAGCCTGCCGACCGGTGAGGACCGTGCCCCGCCCGTTCTCTCCTGTGCCTCGCTGGAGCCGCAGGCCGTCGCGCCGCCGATCAGGACGCAGGCCGCGAGCGCAGCGGCACATCCCCGCATCCACGCCATGCCGGGGAGAGTAGAACACCGCTCAGGTAACCCGAATCCCCCTGGAGAGGGGTTCTCGGGTCATACGCAGGTCGCACTCACCGCACTCACTCCGCAGTCACTTGCACAGCCGGTCCCGGAATCCTACGGTGAAGCATAGGAATCAATCGGATGCGGGTGCGAGGGAGCGAGGAGCGAGCATGAGTGGGGACGCGCGAAAGGTCGCCGAGGGGCTGACCTATCTCACGGGCTTCGGCAACGAGCACGCCTCGGAAGCGGTCCCCGGCGCCCTGCCGCTGGGCCGCAACTCCCCGCAGCGGGCACCGCTCGGGCTGTACGCGGAGCAGCTGAGCGGCTCGGCGTTCACCGAACCGAGGGCGCACAACCGGCGCTCGTGGCTGTACCGCATCCGCCCCTCCGCCGCACACCCGGCGTTCACCCGCATTCACAACGGCACGCTGCGCACCGCCCCGTTCACGGAGTCGGTGCCCGACCCCAACCGGCTGCGCTGGAACCCGCTGCCCGAGCCCCCGGCGGGCACGGACTTCGTCAAGGGGCTGTGGACGCTCGGGGGCAACGGCGACGCCACGCAGCGCACGGGCATGGCCGTGCACCTGTACCACGCCAACGCCTCGATGGACCGGGTCTTCAGTGACGCCGACGGGGAGCTGCTGATCGTGCCCGAGCGCGGCGGGCTGCTGCTGCGCACGGAGTTCGGGCTGCTGCGCGTGGAGCCCGGCGAGGTGGCGGTGGTCCCGCGCGGGGTCCGCTTCCGGGTGGATTTGCTGGACGCGGAGTCGGACCGCGGGCCGAGCCCGGCGGCGCGCGGCTATGTCTGCGAGAACTACGGCGCGCCCTTCCGCCTGCCCGACCTCGGGCCGATCGGCGCCAACGGTCTGGCGGGCGCACGGGACTTCCGGGCACCGGTGGCCGCGTACGAGGACGTCGAGGAGCCGGTGGAGGTGGTGAACAAGTTCTGCGGCAACCTCTGGTCGGCCGTTTACGACCACTCGCCGCTGGACGTCGTCGCCTGGCACGGCAACTACGTTCCGTACGTCTACGACCTGCGCCGTTTCAATGTGATCGGCACGATCAGCTACGACCATCCGGACCCGTCGATCTTCACGGTGCTCACCTCGCCGTCCGACACCCCGGGTCTCGCGGGTGTGGACTTCGTGGTGTTCGCGCCGCGCTGGCTGGTGGGCGAGGACACATTCCGGCCGCCGTACTTCCACCGGAACGTGATGAGCGAGTACATGGGCCTGATCGAAGGCGCCTACGACGCGAAGGCGGAAGGCTTCGTGCCCGGCGGTGGGTCGCTGCACAACATGATGTCGGCGCACGGGCCGGACCGGGAGACCTTCGAGCGGGCGAGCGCCGCCGAGCTGCGGCCGCAGAAGATCGACGACGGCCTGGCCTTCATGTTCGAGACGCGCTGGCCGGTCACCGCCACCGCGCAGGCCGCCCGGGCGGCCCATCTGCAGCGCGGCTACGACGATGTGTGGCAGGGTCTGGAGCGCCATTTCCCGCGCACGGGATTCGCATAAAGCCTGACCGGAACGGATTGATTCGGAGTAGCCGTGACCGCGTTCGCCCCGGATTCGATCGTTCTGAACCGGAAGCTGCCGCTGTGGTACCAGGTGTCGCAGTCGCTGCGCGCCTCGATACTCGGCCGCCGGCCGGACGCTCCGCTGCGGCTGCCAACCGAGGAGCAACTGGCCGGACACTACGGCGTGAGCGTGCTGACCATGCGGCAGGCGCTGAAGGAGCTGGAGGACGAGGGACTGATCACCCGGCACCGGCGGCGTGGCACGTTCATCGAGCCGACCGCCCAGCGCGGGGCGCCCGTACGGCTGCTGGGCTCGGTCGACACGATCGTGGCGCAGCAGTCGGGGATGACGAGCGAGCTGCTGGACCGGGGCCGGGTCCCGGTGCCCGGTGAACTCGCCGAGCACTTCCCGGATCTGACCGAGGTGGCGATGTTCCACCGGCTGCGCGGCGACGAGCTGACGGGGGAGCCCACGAACCACGCGCGCAACCATCTGCGGCCCGAACTGGCCGAGCGCATCGACCCCGAGGACCTGGTGCGGCGGCCGATGACGAAGGTCCTGCGCGATGTGGTGGGCGTGCGCATCAGCCGGATCACCGACACGGTGGAGGCGCGCCTCGCCGACCCGGAGACCTCCCGCCTCCTCCAAGTACCGCTGCTGAGCCCGATCCTGCACTACACGGGTGTGGTGTACGGCGAGGACGGGCAGGTGCTGGACGTGGCCCGCATCTGCTACCGGGGGGACCGCTTCTCCTTCACGGTCACCCTCGACGCACACTGAGCAGGCCGTACGATGCCCAGCGTGACGCACGACGACGCTCCGCTGCTCGCGGACCTCATACCGTGGTCCGTCGCACCGCCGCGGCTGGGCCGGGGGTGGCCGACGGCCCCCGACGCGGCTTCGCTGAAGGCACGCTGGGACGCCCTGATGAAGGCCGAGGGCCCCGACCGGGAGGCGCTCCTGGAGCCGACGCGCTCGCGCACCCTGAACTCGGCGGTCGCGCAGTTGCCGGGCCAGTCCAGCGGGACGGAGAGGCTGGCCCGGGTCGCGGGCCCCTGCCCGGAGCCCGTGCGGGTGCTGCACGGCCCGTTCGACGAGCAGTGGCTGATCCCCGACCACCGGCTGATCGACGTGGCGCGCCCGGAGTTGTGGCGGGTGACGGACGAACGGCAGGCGTTCGCCGTCGAGACGACGGCCGTCCCCGGCTCCTCGGGTCCGCCGCTGCTGGTGACGTCCCTGCTGCCGGTGCTGCGGGCCGGCCGCGTCCGCCCGCTGTACCGGCGCCCGCACGGCACGGAACCGAACCTGGCGCCCGGCCTGTTGGAGCACCTCGGCTCCCGGCTCGGCCACTCCCCCGCCCCGGAGGACATCCTCGCGTGGACGGTGGCGACCGTGCGCGCTGGCCCCGACGGGCTCCGGGTTCCGCTCACCGGGGACGCCGAACTGTGGGCGCGGGGCGTCGAGGTGGGCCACCGCATGCTCTGGCTGATGCGGCGCGACGGCGAGCGGCCCAAGCTACCCGGCGGCCGGCGGCCCTACGTGCGCGCTCCGCTGCCCTCGCGTCCGCTCACCCTGCACTTCGACCGCGACGAGGAGACACTGCATCTCGACGGTGGCCGGATCTCCCCGGTGCCGCCCGAGGCCTGGGACTTCGAGGTGAGCGGGGTGCGCGTCCTGGAGCAGTGGTTCACGGCCCGGACCGTGGACGGCGAGCCGGGCGGGCTGACGGCGATCCGGCCACCCACCTGGCCGCAGACCTGGACGTCCGAACTGCTGGAACTGGTCACGGTGCTCGCGCTGCTCGGGGAACTGCGTCCCCGGCAGGCCGAGCTGACGGTGACGGCACCGGTGACCGCGGCGGAACTGCGCACGGCGGGCGTGCTCCCGGTCCCGGCGGCTGCGCGTCGGCCCGCCTCCGTACTGGACCATCACGAGGAGGGCCCGGAGGGGCAGTTCGCGCTGTTGTAGTGCTCGGCGCGCGGGTGCTCCGGGCCGTCGACGCGGCCACCACGCGGGATCGAACGCGCGGCCCGGCGCGGCTCTGCGGGCGGCCACCGGGTCGTCCCGTCGGCGCGGGTGGGGAGACCGCGCGGTTGGGGAGACGAGGGGCCCTGCCCGCGGGATGGCGGGGGAAGGGTGGCCGTGCCCGCGTGACGGGACGTGGACGGATTGCCGTGCCCTGGGTGAAGGGGCTGGGAGACGGGTTACCGTGCCCGCGCCCGGTGAGCAAACCGTGGCGCCGCCGCGAGCCGTGGGGATGACGGACTCGGAAGATCGCGGCACTGCGCCGGGACGGTGTGGTCGCCCGAACGCGGGCTCAGGCGTTCAGCGACCGCCGAAGAGCGTGCGGCGCAGCCGTCGCAGTGGCGCGAAGAGCGACACCCGCCGCACCCTCGCCCCCCTGCCGCTGTCCCGCTGCGAGCTGTCCCGCGCGGTCAGCTCCCGCATGAGAGACGTCGCCTCCACCGTCTCACCCTGCGGGATGGCGGGACCAGCCAGCACCGACAGGTGGCGGTCGAGACGCGATTTGCTCGCGCTGCTGCCGTAGGTGATCGCAGGGACTCGCGCCCTGCTGCGCACTGTTATCTGTTCCATGTCACTCCCCACCCGTACGATGCACCCGGCCCGGGCAGGTTAACCCTATCGCCCTCGCATGGCACCCGTGTATCGCGGTCACAGGATTCACCTTTGACACAAGGCCGTTGACGCGTTCTTTCCCATTACCCTCCGAAGCCGACTGAATTCAGGGCGAGTTGGACAACTGGTGCACTGGTGGGCTGCGGTGATCCACCGTTGGGCTCCTCCGTGACAGCGAGTGAGGTCGCATCCGTGCTCAGGCCTGATGCCACCAGCGGCGTGTCGCCGGTGAACAGACCCAGGGAGCGTGGTTGCACATTGGGGCGCATAAGCCACAGTTGGTGCACCCGGCCGCCGGAGGGAGTGCCGAGCCCGCTCAGTGTGACCACCGCACGCCCCTCCGACTTGGAGGCCACCACGCCCAGTCCGCGTCCCTGCGCGTCCCGTTGGCTGGTGGCGCTGGCGTCGGGCGCGGCGAGCACCTGGGCGATCCGCTGCGCCTGGACGCGTTCGGCGTCGAGGTCCTGACGGGCCCGGTCGGCCTGCACGGCGAAGAGCGCGGCCACGACGAGCGCGGCGGCGGCCGTGGTGGTGGCGAGCGGCATCAGCAGCCATCGGAAACGGGGTTCACGGGGGCGCTGCTGCGGCCGTTCGACGCGCACGCCTTCTCGGGCGCGCGCTTGTTCGGAGGCGCCACCGTAATCCCAGCGGGCCTCCTGCGCCGGCAGGGCCCCTTCCTGGGGGATGTTGCGCACGGCGGCCATGACCCGGTCACGCATCATCGGCGGCGGGGGCGCGGCCGTGGACCAGGCGAGCCGGACGGCGTCCTCGGACAGGGCCCGCACTTCGGCGGCGCAACTCTGACAGCGCTCCAAGTGGCGTTCGAAGCGGGCCCGTTCCTGGGGTTCGAGGGCGTCGAGCGCGTAGGGCGCGGCAAGGGAGTGGAGGTCGCCGCCCGGCCACAAGTGGTCCCGGATCGTCATGCGGCACCTCCCAGACACTCGCGCAGCCGGGTCAGACCGTCACGCATCCGCGTCTTGACCGTACCGAGCGGCAGCGAGAGCCGCTCGGCGACTTCACGGTATGTGTACCCGTCGTAGTAGGCGAGGGTGACCGACTGCCGCTGAAGATCGGTGAGCCGGTCCAGACAGCGGCGCACCCACTGCCGTTCCAGGCCGGCCTCCACCTCCTCGGAGACGTGGTCGAAGGCGGGAGAGTGCTCCCGCTGTCCGACGCGCAGATCGCGTTCGGTCGCGGCGCGGGCGCTGCGCACCCGGTCCACGGCGCGGCGGTGGGCGAGGGTGAGGATCCAGGACAGGGCGCTGCCGCGCCCGGGATCGAACCGGCCCGCGGTCCGCCAGACTTCGATCAGCACTTCCTGGGACACCTCTTCCGACTGCGCCACATCACGCACGACCCGACGCACCAACCCGAACACCGCACCGGACACCATCCCGTACAGATCCTCGAAGGCCTTCTGGTCTCCTCCGGCGACGAGCACCAGAAGTTCGTCCGCATCCACCCTTCTCCCCTCTCCGGACGTCCGCACGACCCCTCCTCCCCTCCTCGGTCAGGTATTCGCAGCGAGCGCGCCTCTGGATGGGTTACGGATCAGCCGTCCGAAAACGCGAGTCGAAGTTTGTCGAGGTTCCACCAATCCGGCCTCGCGAGGGCTCCGAATGGCGAGTGTCAGGCAACAACCGACAACGGATTGAGTGCAACGGCTGATTGATCCGTAAGTCGGTGCAGCGGCACAGCGACAAGCGAACCAATCGCCGAGGCAGCTGGGCGCAGATCGCACCCCGGCACCGCAGCAGGCAGGCAGCACCGCCGGAAACACTGCTTGGAACACGAGGACGGACGGCATGACACCTTTCATCAAGGGCGGCGTGGGACGCAGGAGTCTCGCGACCCTGATCAGTGGTGCGCTGGCCGCCGGGGGGCTCGCAGCCGCCGGCGTGACGGCGCTCGGCCCCACCACGGCGAGCGCGTCCAGCCACCGGGAGGCCCCTCTCATCTCGGGAACCCCCCAGTTCGACAACACGGACCTGTACGCGTTCGTGAGCCCCGACAAGCCCGACACCACGACCATCGTGGCGAACGTCATCCCGTTCGAGGAACCCGCGGGCGGGCCGAACTTCTACAACTTCGCCGACGACGCCCAGTACGACATCCACATCGACAGCGACGGCGACGCCCAGGGCGACCTGATCTTCCGTTACACGTTCAAGACGAAGATCAAGAACAAGAAGACGTTCCTGTACAACACGGGTCCGGTGGAGAGCCTCGACGACCCCGACCTGAACATCACGCAGACCTACGACCTGGAACTGCTGCGGCTGAAGAAGCAGAAGCTGGTCTCCCGGACGAAGGTCGCCAAGAACGCTCCGGTGGCGCCGTCCAGGGTCGGCGACGCGTCGATGCCGGACTACGGCAAGCTGCGCGACCAGGCCGTCTACGACCTCGGCGACGGCGCGAAGTCCTTCGCCGGCCAGGCCGACGACCCGTTCTTCCTGGACCTGCGCGTCTTCGACCTGCTGTACGGCGGTGACTTCAGCGAGGTCGGCCGGGACACGCTCAAGGGCTACAACGTCAACTCGATCGCGCTCCAGGTGCCGAACCACCTGATCGCCGAGTCGGAGAAGCAGCCGATCGTGGGCATCTGGACGACGACCCAGCGGCAGAACGCCTACGGCGAGTACAAGCAGGTCTCGCGTCTGGGCATGCCGCTGGTGAACGAGGTCGTCAACCCGCTGAAGGACAAGGACAAGTTCAACGCGTCCGCGCCCTGGGAGGACGCGCAGTTCCTGAAGAACGTCACCAACCCCGAGCTGCCCAAGCTCATCGAGGCGATCTTCAAGATCAAGGCTCCGAAGGAGCCGCGCAACGACCTGGTCGACGTGTTCCTGAAGGGCGTCAAGGACCTCAACCAGCCGCCCTACGTGACGCCGTCGGAGATGCTGCGCCTCAACACCTCCATCCAGCCGGCCAAGAAGCCCAAGCGGCTCGGAGTGCTCGACGGTGACACCGCCGGCTTCCCGAACGGTCGCCGCCTGACCGACGACGTGCTCGACATCGCCCTGCAGGTCGTCGAGGGAGAGCTCCTCGGCGCCAAGAACGACCTGGGTGACGCGGTCGACAAGAACGACCGGAAGTTCGAGAAGGAATTCCCGTACGTGGCCGAGCCGACCTCGGGTTCCCGCGGCAAGAAGGCCAAGGCCGGCGGTGAGGCCGAGACCAAGAGCGCGCTCAGCGGGCTCGGCCTGAGCAGCAGCTCCGACACCACCCTGATCGCCGTCTCCGCGGCGGCCGGTGCGGGCGGCTTCCTGCTCATCGGCACCGTCTTCCTGTGGTGGCGCAAGCGTCGTCTGGACAACATGCGCTACTGACACCACCCCACCAACTGGCGCGGCCCGCACGTACCCATCCCCCACGGCGCGGGCCGCGCCGCCCCACGACTTCCCTGCACCTCCCGCAGTTCAGCACTTCCGCACTCCCGCACTTCAGCACTCCCGCCAGACGCACCGCACTTGAGGAGAGGGCCATGTCCCGGCGTACCGATGAGACCGAGACCACGGCCGAGGAACCTCGCGACCGCAGGCTGACGTTGGTGCGCGACGAGGACGACACGGCGGAGGCGGCCTCCGCCACGGACGATGACGGCGCCACCGCCGCGGGCAGTGGTGCCGCCGGGGCGGCACGGGTGGGCGCGGCGGCCACCGCCACCGACGGTCAGAGCTCGAGCCGAGAAGAGCCTCCCGCAGAAAGCAAGAGCCCCACACGGGAGCAGGAGTCCGACGCCGTCCGGCCCGCGGAGCCGCGCCGACGCCGTGTCCTACGACTGGCAGCCTGCGCGGCAGCCCTCGCCGTCGCGATGACGTCCGCGGCCATCGTGGTGGGCGCCCGCGACGAGGGCACCGCCCCCGTGGCCTCGGCCCCCGCCGGCGTCTCCCCCGGCCTCCTCGCGAACGGCGACCTCAACGCCGGCATCAATGCGCTGCAGGCCCAACTCCGCGCCCAGCCCAAGGACTACAGCTCCTGGGCCACCCTGGGCCTCGCCTACGTCGAGCAGGCCCGCACCACCGGCGACCCCTCCCGCTACCCGCAGGCCCAGAAGGCCCTGGCCCGCGCGCTGAAGCTGAGGCCGGACCACGACGCCGCGTTCGCGGGCCTCGCCGCGCTCGCCGCCGCCCGGCACCAGTTCCCCGAGGCCCTGAAGTACGCCGATGAAGCGCTCGCGCTGAACCCGTACAGCGAACGCGCGCTCTCCTCCCGCATCGACGCCCTGGTCGAACTCGGCCGCTACGACGACGCGTCGAAGGCGGCCGACACGGCCGACGCACGCCGCCCCGGCATCCCGGTGTTCACCCGGTTCGCCTACGTCCGTGAGCTGCGCGGCGACGTCAAGACCGCCCGCCGGGTCCTGGAGCAGGCGCTGTCCTCGGCGACGTCCCGCGGCGACATCTCCTACGTGGCCACCCAGCTCGGCCAACTCGCCTGGCGTCAGGGCGACTACGACACCGCCCTCGAGTTCTACGCGCGGGCGCTCGCCGCCGACGACTCCTACCTCCCCGCGTTGGAGGGCCGCGCCCGCGCCCAGGCCGCGCAGGGTGACACCAAGGCGGCCATCAGCGGCCTGCGGGACGTCGTCACCCGCTACCCGCTGCCCGGCCCGCTCGTCGCCCTCGGTGAGCTGTACGAGGCGAGCGGCGACAAGGCCAAGGCCCAGGAGCAGTACGACCTGGTGAACGCGTGGACGGAACTGGCCCGCGCCAACGGCGTCAACGCCGACCTCGACACCGCGCTCGCCGCCGCCGACCACGGCGACCGCGAGGCCGCGCTGAAGGCTGCGCGCGCCGAGTGGGACCGTCGCGAGACCGTGCACACCGCGGACGCCCTCGCCTGGGCCCTGCACGTCAACGGCAAGGACGAGGAGGCGCTCCCGTACGCCCGCAAGGCCACGGCCACCGGCTACCAGGACGCCACCTTCCTGTACCACCGCGGCATGATCGAGCGCGCCACGGGCAACACCGACGCGGCCCGAACCGCGCTCTCGGCCGCCCTGAAGCTCAACCCCGGCTTCTCGCCACTGGGCGCCCGTGACGCCCGCGAGGCACTCAAGGAGACGAAGTGACCCGCACGTTCCGCCGCGCGCTCGGCTCCGGTGCCGCCGTCCTGACGGCCGCCGGCGCGCTCGTGCTGATCCCCGCGGGGACCGCGAGCGCGCACCCGCTCGGCAACTTCACGGTCAACCACTACGACGGCCTCGTCGCCGCTCCGGGTCAGCTGCGGGTCGACCACGTCGAGGACCTCGCGGAGATCCCGGCCACCCAGGCGGGGCCGCAGCTGAAGAAGCTCGGCGCGACCGAGTGGGCCCGGCAGCGCTGCGCGACGGCGGCGAGCGGCAGTGAACTCACGGTGGCCGGAAAGCCGGTGGAGCTGACCGTCGCCAAGAGCGAGGCCGAGGTCCGGCCCGGGCAGGCGGGGCTGAACACTCTGCGGGTGGAGTGCCGGCTGACGGCTCCGCTGCCCGAGGGCGAGTCGGTGACCGTCGGCTTCCGCAGCGCCGGGGCGACAAAGGGGCCCGGCTGGCGGGAGATCACCGCGCAGGGCGACCGGATGACGCTCGCCGGCACCGACGTGCCGAAGAAGTCGATCTCGCGGCGGCTCACCCAGTACCCCGAGGAACTGCTGGCCTCGCCGGCCGACACCTCCTCGGCGTCTCTGCAGGTGCGGCCGGGCGGGCCCGCGCTCGCCTCGGCCGACCGGGACGCCCCCGGGTCGTCGATCCTGCCGCGCGGTGCCGACCGCTGGACCAAGGCACTCGACGGCCTGGTGGCCCGGCACGACCTCACCATCGGCTTCGCCGCTCTCGCGGTGCTGATCGCGATCTTCCTGGGTGCGATGCACGCGCTGGCGCCCGGTCACGGCAAGACCCTGATGGCGGCCACGGCCGCGGCCCGCGGCGGCAGCGCGACGTTCCGCGACGTCCTCCCGCTGGCCGCGTCGGTGACGGTCACCCACACCCTCGGCGTGGTCGGCCTGGGCCTGCTGATCACGGCGGGTTCGGGCGCGGCGCCCTCGGTGATCACCTGGCTGGGGCTGGCGAGCGGGGTCCTGGTGATGGGAGCGGGTCTCACGCTCGTACGCAGGGCCTGGCAGAACCGGCAGGGTCATACGCATACCCATGACCATGACCACCCGCACGATCACGACCACACGCACGATCAGGACCACGACCACGACCACGGGCACTCGCACGGCCACGGGCATGACCACGGTCACGGTCACACACCCGACCACGGTCACCCGCACGACCACGAGCACGAGCACACCCACTCGCACAGCCACGACGACCACGAGCGCGCCGAGGAGCACGACCGTCCCCTCGTCCTCGCGCACGCCCAGGCGGCCCCGGCCGCCACCGCCACCGCTTTGGTCGCGGTCAAGGAGCCGGTCGTTCGGAAAACGACCGAACACCAGCACACGCACGCCCACGGCGACCACGACCACAAGCACGACCACAAGCACGAGAAGAAGCACGACCACTCCCCCAAGCCCCGCAAGCGCACCCCCCGCCCCCGCACCCTTACTCACACCCACGGCGGCTTCACCCACACCCACGAGATCGCCCCCACCATCCGCGGCACGATCCTGATGGGCTTCGCCGGTGGCCTCGTGCCCAGCCCCTCCGCGGTCGTCGTGCTCGTCGGCGCGGCGGCGCTCGGCAAGGCCTGGTTCGGTTTCCTGCTCGTGATCGCCTACGGCGTCGGGCTCGCCCTCACGCTCACCGCGGCCGGATTCGTCGTGGTCAAGGCGGGCGACGGGATGAACCGTCTGCTGGACCGGCGCCCCCGGCTGGCCGGCGGTCCGGCGGTGGCCCTGCTGCGGAAAGCCGCGCCGCTCGGCTCGGCGCTCGTCGTGGTCGCCCTCGGGGCTGGTTTGGTCATCAGGGGGGCCGCATCCGCCCTCGGCTGAGTTACTTTGTGTGGGTGGATCACACGGCTGCGACTGGGGGACGCCCGTGACGGAGAACCCGAGCGGCGAACGAACGGTCGCCGGGCGCTACCGCCTGCTCTCCCGGCTCGGCGAGGGCGGTATGGGGACGGTATGGCGCGCCCGCGACGAAGTGCTGCACCGCGAGGTGGCGGTCAAGGAGGTACGCGCCCCCGCCGGGCTCCCGGCACCCGAAGTCGAGCGGCTGTACGCACGGCTGGAGCGGGAGGGCTGGGCCGCGGCCCGGGTCGCCAATTCCAATGTGGTGACGGTCTACGACGTGGCGACCGAGGACGGCCGCCCCTGGATCGTGATGGAGCTGATCCGCGGGCTGTCGCTGGCCGACGTGCTGGAGGCGGAGGGTCCGATGGACCCGCGGCGCGCGGCGCACATCGGCGCGGAGGTGCTGTCGGCGCTGCGGGCGGCGCACGCGGCGGGCGTGCTGCACCGTGATGTGAAGCCCGGGAACGTGCTGATCGCCAACGACGGCCGGGTCGTCCTCACCGACTTCGGCATCGCCATGGTCGAGGGCAGTGCGGCGCTGACCATGACCGGCGAGGTCATCGGCTCGCCGGAGTTCCTCGCGCCGGAGCGCGCGCTGGGGCGAAAGCCGGGCCCCGAGTCCGATCTGTGGTCGCTCGGGGTAATGCTGTATGCCGCGGTCGAGGGCAGTTCCCCGTTCCGGCAGAACACCCCGCTGAGCACGCTGCGTGCGATCGTCGACGAGGAACTGCCGCCGCCGCGCCGGGCGGGTGTGCTGACACCGGTGATCGAGGGGCTGCTGCGCAAGGATCCGGCGGAGCGGCTCGAGGCGGAGCGGGCGGAGCAGGACCTCAGGATCGTCGCCGCGGGCGGCACGGTGGGCTCGTTCGGCCCGGCGACGGCCCCGCTGCCGGCCGCCCCGACCATCGCCTCGCACCAGCGGCCCGAGTACACGCCGACGCCGCCCAGACCCCCGGTGCCGGTACCCGCGGGTGCGCACACCGCGCCCACGTCGCCCACCGGGCCGGTCGGCGGCCCTCCCGGGCGACAGGGCTATCCGCTGTACACCAAGGTGATGCTGATCGTGGGGATCGTCTTCCTCGCGCTGGCGCTCGGCGGCCTCATCTACGCGCTGATGAACAACGGCGACGGGGGCGGCAACGAACCCACCAGCGGCGAGAGGACGTCCGGAGGTGCGCAGACCACCGGCTCGGACGACGGCGGGACCACGGCGGACGACCCCGGTGCGAGTGAGAGCGGTACGGACGCGGAGAACGGCGGTACGACGAGCGAGGGTGAGACGAGCGGGGGTCAGACGAGTCAGGCGCCGCAGTCGGTGAAGGTGACGGTCGCCGGCGCGCGCACCGACTACAGCGGAAGCTGCCCCCCGCAGGGCGCCGAGGCTCCGGCGTTCACCGCCACGTTCACGGTGGGCCGGGTCCCCGCGTCGGTGGACTACCGCTGGGTGACCAGGTCCGGTGAACCGTCCGACGCGGGCTGGAAGACGCTGTCGTTCGGGTCCGGCGACGGTCGGACCAAGCAGGTGAACCACGTCGAGACGACGTACGACGAGGGCGGCACGTACCAGAACGAGATCGCCGTCGAGGTCCGCAGCCCGGTGGCCACGACCTCCAACTACGTCGCGTTCTCGGTGAGCTGCGAGACGGCGACCCCGACCGGCACGGGCGGGGCCTCCTCAGCCGCCCCGTACGGCGGTGCGTCCGGGGCGACACCGAACGGCTAGGGCCTGGCAGGCAACGTTGCGACGGGGCGAACGTTGCCTGTTGAGCACGGGATCAGGCCGCCGCGGTGAGGACGGGGAGATAGCCGCCGGACTGTCCGCCGACGGTGGGGTGGTATGACTCGCCGATGTTCAGCCAGTTGACGCTGTGCAACCAGGAGCTGCCCGAGCAGATCTCATGGCCGGTGAAGGCCGGACGGACGTCGCCGAAGGTGTAGCCGTGGTCCGCGGCCCGCTTGGCGATGGCGCTGTTCAGATAGTCGGCGCCGTCGTTGATGGCCGCGCGCTCCCTCTCCGTGAGCCCGGCCAGACAGTTGCCGTTGAGCTTGTAGAAACGGGGGTAGCCGAGGACGACCACCCGGGCCGAGGGCGCCTTGGCCCGGATCGCCGAGTAGACCCGGTCGAGGTTGCCGGGGAGCGTCGAGTCGACGTATGCCTTCGCCGTCGCGATGCGCGCCAGACAGGTGCTCTCGGACTGGAGCACACAGGTCGTCATGACGTCCGCGAAGCCGGCGTCGTTGCCTCCGATGGTGATCGAGACCAGTCCGGTGCCGGTGCCGAGTCCGCCCAGCTGGTTCGCCAGAACATCACTCGTACGAGCGCCGGAGCACGCCGCGAAAGTGAAGACAGAGGGTGAATGGGCTGCCGCCCACAGGTGGGGGTACGCCTTCGTGCTGCGCTTGCAGTCGCCGCTCGAGCTGATGTAACTGCCCGCGCCCACCCCTGACGAGTAGGAGTCGCCGAGGGCCACATAGCCGGTGGCCGCGGTGGTTTCGTACGCCTGCGCCGCGGTCGCCCCGGTGAGGACGGTGCCGGTGGCCAGGAGGAGTGCGGTCAGGTATGCCGCAAGTCGGGAACGTCTCATGGAACCTCCCTTTAGCAGGATCTCTGCCATAACCGTCGTAGCAGTTACGCGAGTTGACTGGAAGTGTCCATGCCAAGACGTTTTCGGCCTTATCGGTCCGCGCGAACCTTTCCCGGCTTATCCCCTGGCTTTCTGTGACTTGGCCATGAAATTGATTACGTGTGCATGACAGATACGTGACAAGCCGTCAACTCTCTTGAGCTGACTGGGTAGTTGGCCCAGTCTGTGGGTCAGCCAAGAGCGGAACGCAACGCTCCAGGCTGTGCACGCGGCTGCGCGTGCATCCCCCACAGTCACGCGCCCCACCCCGGCGCGTGCGCCTAGAGGAGGACTCCCTCGTAATGGCACGACTGCGTAGCACGAAGCTCCGGACCGCCACGACGGTCGCCTTCACCGCCGCCGCCCTGCTCGGCGCGCTCACCGCACTCCCCGCCCACGCCGCGCCGGCCGAGGGCAGGATCCTCGCCGCGGACTCCCCCACCGCGGTCAAGGGCAGCTACATCGTGACCCTCAAGAAGGACGCCGGGTTCAAGGCCGCCTCCAAGACCGGCAAGAGCCTGATCAACGAATACGGCGGCACGGTCAGGAAGACGTTCGGCGCGGCGCTGAACGGCTACACGGCCGAGCTCTCCGAGACCGAGGCGAAGAGACTCGCGAAGGACCCGGCGGTGGCGGCCGTCGAGCAGAACCAGACCGTCCACCTGGCCGACACCACGCAGACCAGCGCCCCGTGGGGCCTGGACCGCATCGACCAGGCGGCGCTCCCGCTGTCCACCACGTACACCTACCCGGACTCGGCGGGCAGCGGGGTGACGGCGTACGTCATCGACACCGGCGTCCGGATCACGCACCAGCAGATCAGCGGACGGGCCAGTTACGGCTACGACGCCGTCGACGGCGACACCGTCGCCTCCGACGGCAACGGCCACGGCACACACGTTGCCACCACCATCGCGGGCAGCACCTACGGCGTCGCGAAGGCAGCCAAGATCGTCGCCGTGCGGGTACTGAACAACAGTGGCTCCGGCACCACGGCGGGCGTGATCGCGGGCATCGACTGGGTCACCGCGAACCACTCCGGCCCCTCGGTGGCCAACATGTCGCTCGGCGGCGGCGCCTCCGCCTCACTGGACACGGCGGTCGCCAACTCCATCGCCAGCGGTGTCACCTACGCGGTCGCTGCGGGCAACAGCAACGCCAACGCCTCCTCGTACTCCCCCGCCCGCGTCGCCTCGGCGATCACGGTGGGCGCCACCACCAGCACGGACGCCCGGGCCAGCTACTCCAACTACGGTTCGATTCTGGACATCTTCGCCCCCGGTTCGTCGATCACGGCAGGCTGGTACACCAGCGACACCGCGACGAACACCATCTCCGGCACCTCGATGGCGACCCCGCACGTCGCGGGCGCGGCGGCGGTCTATCTCGCCGGTAACACCTCGGCCACCCCGGCCCAGGTCGCCACAGCCCTGGTGAACGGCGCCACCTCGAACGTGGTCACCAGCCCGGGCACCGGCTCCCCGAACAAGCTGCTGCGGCTCGTCCCGTGACAATCGCGGCCCGGCACGGCTTGCCGCACCGCAGCACCAGCAGCGCCGGCAGCACTCCGCGGCATTCGTAGCACCCGCAAAGACCGGAACCGCAACTCGGCCCGGACGAGCGGCAGTTCCCCGGAGAGAGCCCGCGTCTTCGGGGAACTGGCGCATCCTCCGCCGCGTCCTTGACTCCGCCGGGTGCGCTGCGCGACATTGAAGCCCGGCATCCGGCGCTTCGGGGGGCAAAGTCGCCAATGCAGACCATGCGTATCAAGCCACCTTCAACAGACAGCGAACAGCCGACGCGGCAGGATTCGGGGAGAGATCTGCCGGCGCTGCTCGCGGGCGCCGTCCTGGCCGTGGCGGGGATCGGTGCCGTACTCGCACTGGCCGACTCCGCCTCACCGCTGCGGGGCCCGCTCACGCTGTTCTTCCTGCTCGCCGCGCCGGGCGCGGCGATCTGGGCGGCCCTGGGCGGGCTGGACCCGTACGCCCGGACCCTGGCCTCGGTGGCCGGCGCGGTGGCGCTCGACATGCTCGTGGCCCAGGCCATGCTGGCGCTGCACCAGTGGTCGGTGCCCGGCGGCATCGCGGCGGTGGCCGCCCTCAGCACCCTCATACTCCTGCTGGTCCTGGTACGGCGGTTGCGTGACCGTACCGCGAATAGACGGAATCCCTGACGTGGACATCGAGGTGTACCGTCCCGGCGACCTGACGTCCGCCGACCGGACGGCATGGACGGATCTGCAGTCCAAGGCCCACTTGAACGGTTCGCCCGAGCTGGCGAATCCGTTCCTCAGCCCTGAGTTCGCGCTCGCGGTGGGCAGATGCCGCAGGGGCGTGCGGATCGCGGTGGGCCGTGA
The DNA here is from genome assembly GCF_004023625.1 of Streptomyces cavernae. Lineage (GTDB taxonomy): Bacteria > Actinomycetota > Actinomycetes > Streptomycetales > Streptomycetaceae > Streptomyces > Streptomyces cavernae. The sequence goes on from NZ_ML137712.1 coordinate 140,909, forward strand.
GAACGGCGAGCCGGTGGCCTTCCTGCCGTTCCAGCGAACCGCCGCCGGTGTCGGCCGGGCCATCGGCCTCGGGGTCTCCGACTGCCAGGGCCTGGTCCACCGGCCGGGCCTCGACTGGGACGCCCAGGAGCTGCTGCGTGCCTGCCGGCTCGCGGTGTGGGAGTTCGACCACCTGGTGGAGGGCCAGGTCCCGTTCGAGGCTGGGGCCTCCGGCACCTTCCCGTCCCCGGTCATGGACGTCGACCGGGGCTATGAAACGTATCTGGGCGAACTGCGTGCCCGGTCGCCGAAGTTCACCCGGACCACCCTCGCCAAGGAGCGCAAGCTCGGGCGGGACCACTCCGACGTGACGTACGTCCACGACGAACGCGACCCGGCGGCGCTGCGCGCGCTGATGGAGTGGAAGTCGGCGCAGTACCGCAGGACCGGGCGGAGCGACCGCTTCGCGCAGCCGTGGATCACCCGGCTGGTGCACCAGTTGTTCCATACCCGAGCCGAGCGGTTCGCGGGAATCCTGTCGGTGCTCTACGCGAACGGAAAACCGGTCGCCGCACACTTCGGGCTGCGCTCGGAGCGGGTGCTGGCCTGCTGGTTCCCGGCGTACGACCCCGCCTTCGCGAAATACTCGCCGGGCCTGATCCTGCACCTGCGGATGGCCGAGGCCGCGGCGGCGGACGGGATCGCCTATCTGGATCTGGGCCGCGGCCAGAAGGAGTACAAGGACTCCCTGAAGACACGCGAACTCAGCGTGTCCGAAGGGTGGGTGACACGTCGTCATCCCGTGGCGCTGGGTCACCGCGCGAGGCGTGCGCCGGTGCGTGCGCTACGCAACACGGTGCTGTCCCGGCCGGAACTGTTCGACCCGGCGGACAAACTCCTTAAACGGATCGGCAAAATCCGTTCAGGGAGTCGGTAACGGTCAAATCAACAAAAAGGTGAGACCACGTTCCAGGTCTTGCCATACAATATCAATCATCAATACCGTCATACATCAGCCCGCATCGATCCATCAGCGCACAATGCGATCTAGGGGAGGGCTCAAGGTCGCGACGACGGGTCGGCGCGGGGCGCGGTAGGGGGGTGCCGCCGTGCTCGGTGAACGCTTTTGTACCGAGTCGCGAGCCGCGCGACCGGCTTTCGCAGTCGGCCAGCTTTGCCAGCTCACCCGGGGTGTTCGGAGACCGATTCCGGCATGCCGTAAGTGAGAGACCCCCCTTTCGAACCGGACACGAAGCCGGGCCGCCCAGGGGCGGGCGGCCCACCGGACGAGAGGGACCAAGACTCATGAGTTCTGTTCTGCGCCCGGCGGTCTCGGAAGACGATCCGTCGGTCACATCGGCAACGAGCAAGTACCGTCCGATCTCCAGTCACCTGGCGATAGCACCGCCGGTGAGCGTCGTGATACCCGCCATGAACGAGGCGGAGAACCTTCCCTACGTCTTCAAGACGCTGCCGGGGTGGATCCACGAAGTGGTTCTCGTCGACGGCAACTCCACCGACGACACCGTGCGGGTGGCCCGCGAACTGTGGCCCTCGGTCAAGGTGGTCAAGCAGCGCGGCAAGGGCAAGGGGGATGCCCTGATCACCGGTTTCGAGGCGTGCACCGGCGACATCATCGTCATGGTCGACGCGGACGGCTCGGCCGACGGCCACGAGATCGTCAGCTACGTCTCGGCGCTGGTGTCCGGTGCGGACTTCGCCAAGGGGTCGCGGTTCGCCAACGGCGGCGGCACCTCGGACATGACGCCGATCCGCAAGCTCGGCAACCGCGTGCTCTGCGCGGTCGTCAACGCCAAGTTCGGCGCCCGTTACACCGATCTCTGCTACGGCTACAACGCGTTCTGGCGGCACTGCCTCGACAAGATCGACCTCGACTGCACCGGCTTCGAGGTCGAGACCCTCATGAACATCCGGGTGGTCAAGGCGGGGCTGAAGGTGCAGGAGATACCGAGCCACGAGTACCTCCGCATCCACGGCACCAGCAACCTGCGGGCCGTGCGCGACGGCTTCCGGGTGCTCAGGGTGATTCTCAAGGAGCGCTCCAACCGCCGGGCACTCCACCGCAAACCGCGTGGCGCGACGCTCAACTCGCACCAGGGAGCGGTGTCTTGACCCACCCGGAGATCTCCGTGGTGATCTGTGTGTACACCGAGGACCGCTGGGAGGACATCCTCGCGGCGGTCTCATCGGTGCGCGCACAGTCACTTCCGGCGCTGGAGACACTGCTGGTCGTGGACCACAATCCCGTCCTCCTGGAGCGGCTGACCAAGGAGTTCAAGGAGGACACGGCGGTCCGGGTGCTGGCCAACGCGGGCCCGCGCGGCCTGTCCGCGGGCCGCAACACGGGGATCGCTGCCTCCTACGGCGACGTCGTCGCGTTCCTCGACGACGACGCGGTGGCCGAACGGGACTGGCTGAGGCACTTCGCCGAGGCGTACGCCGATCCCCGGGTGATGGCGGTCGGCGGCCGGACGCTGCCGATCTGGGCCTCGGGGCGCCGGCCGGACTGGTTCCCGGAGGAGTTCGACTGGGTGGTGGGCTGCACATACAAGGGCCTGCCGCCCGGCCGGGTCCGGGTGCGCAACGTCCTCGGCGGCAACGCCTCGTTCAGGCGCACGGCGTTCGACGCGGCGGGCGGCTTCGCGACCGGTATCGGACGGGACGGCGACAAACGGCCGCTGGGCTGCGAGGAGACGGAGCTGTGCATCCGGCTCACCAGGGCCAGGCCGGACGCCATCCTGCTCATCGACGACCGCGCGGTCATCCACCACCGGGTGCCCGAGGCCCGCGAGCACTTCGCGTACTTCCGCACCCGCACCTACGCCGAGGGCCTGTCCAAGGCGCTGGTCGCCCGAAGTGTCGGCGCCGGCAAGGGACTCGAGTCCGAGCGCCGCTACACCACCCGCGTGCTGCCCGCCGGGGTCGCCCGCGGCCTCAGGGACGCCCTGCTGGCCCGCCCCGGAGGCGCGGGCCGGGCGGGCGCGATCGTGGCCGGCGTACTGACGGCGGCAGGAGGGTACGTCCTCGGCAGCGTCCGGGCGCGCAGAGGTGGAGTCGCCTTCTCGGTGACTCGGATCGCCGGCGCCCGGGGGGAGACGGAGGCCGAGGGGGAAAGAGCCGCATGATCGAACCCGTACCCATCCTGATGTACCACTCCGTCGCACACACGCCGAACGACGCCACCCGGGACCTGTCCGTCTCACCCGAGGCGTTCGCCGAACAGCTCACGCTGATCGCCGACCTCGGACTCACCCCGATCAGCACGGCGACCCTCGCCGCCGCCTGGCGCTCGGGCGGCCCGCTGCCCGAGCGGCCCGTGCTGATCACCTTCGACGACGGCTACGAGGGCGTCCACCGGCACGCGCTGCCCGTGCTCGCCAAACACGGCTTCACCGCCACGCTGTTCGTGTCGACGGGCTGGATCAGGGGCGCGTACGACACCGGCGGCGGCCTCGACACCATGCTCGACTGGGACCAGGTACGCGCTCTCGCCGACGCGGACGTCGAGATCGGCGGCCACAGCCACACCCACCCGCAGCTCGACGAGATCGACGACGACGCCCTCTGGTTCGAGCTGCTGCGCTGCAAACAGATCATCGCCGATGAACTGGGCAACCTGCCCGTCTCGTTCGCGTATCCGTACGGCTACTCCAGCCGCCGGGTGCGCCGTACGGTGCGCGCGGCGGGCTTCGCCCAGGCGCTCGCCGTCAACAACGACCTGGCGCGCCGCGGTCAGGGTCCATACGCCCTGCGCCGCGTCACCGTGCGCCGCAGCACCGGAATCGAGGAGTTCGAGCGGCTGGTCGAAGGCCGCGCGATCGCCCGCACCTTCGCCAGGGACCGCGCCCTCACCAAGGGGTACGCCGTGGTCCGCCGAGCTCGACAGGTCCGCCGGAAGGCCATCCCCACCCGTGTCTGACACGACCACAGCACAGGCCAATACCTCGAACACCGAGCCGACGGAGCCGACCGAGGGGACCGAGCAGCCCTCCGGCCGTCGGCTCAGACTGCCCCGGTTCGGCCGGGGCGGTGCCGGAGGCAGGGGCGGAGGCGCGGGCAGGGGCGGGGGCGAGAGCACGGGCGGGGGCGGGGGCGGCCAACTGTTCCGCAACGCCTACGCACTGATGCTGAACACCGGTATCTCCGCGGTGCTCGGCCTCGGCTTCTGGCTCGCCGCCGCCCGCTACTACTCCGAGGACTCGGTCGGCCAGAGCTCCGCCGCGATCGCCGCGATGAAGCTCCTCGCGGGCATCACCGCCGTGACTCTGACCGGTGCCCTGGCCCGGTTCATCCCGGTCGCCGGGCGCACCACGGGCCGGCTCATCCTGCGCACCTACGCGGGCAGTTCGCTCGTGGTGGCGCTGGCTGCGCTCGTCTTCCTGGTCACGCCCGGTCCGTGGGAGGACTCGTACCGCTTCCTGCATGACCCGCTGAACGCCGCGTTCTTCGTCGTCGCGGTGGTCGGCTGGTCGGTCCTCACGCTCCAGGACGGGGTGCTGACCGGGCTGCGCAGCGCGCTGTGGGTGCCGGTGGGCAACACCGTGTTCTCGGCGGTGAAGCTGGCGCTGCTGGTCGCCTTCGCCGTGGCGATCCCGACGATGGGCGTCTTCGTGTCCTGGGTCGCCGCGATCGCCACGTCCGTACTGCCGCTCGGCTGGCTGGTCTTCCGCCGGCTGGTGCCCCGGCACGAGGCGGAGACCGCGGAACACGCCCATCCACCGTCCCTGAAGGAGATCGGGCGGTTCCTCGCGGGCGACTACACGGGTTCGCTGTTCTCCCTCGCGGTGGTCTACCTGATACCGGTGATCGTCGCGGCGCAGGTCAGCCCGGCCGACAACGCGTACTTCTACATCACCACCACGATCGGCGGCACGGTCAACCTGCTCGCCATCAACATGGGCGCCTCCCTGACCGTCGAGGGATCCCACGATCCGGCGCGGCTCGCCGCCAACACCCGGGCCGCGCTGCGGCGGATGGCGCGGATCATGCTGCCGGTGTGCGCCGGGCTGTTCCTCGGGGCGCCGTACATCCTCGGCGTCTTCGGGGCGGGTTACGCGGACGCGGCGACCCCGCTGCTGCGCTGGTTCGCGGTGGGCGCGGTGCTGCGGGTCGTGATGGAGACCTATTTCGCGGTGCTGCGAGCCCAGAGTCGGACCTCCGGGCTCGCGTATCTGCAGGGCCTGTTGTGCGTGTCGGTGCTGGGGCTGACACTGTTGCTGCTCCCCCGCATGGGCTTGACCGGCGCGGGGGTCGCGGAGATCTCCAGCCTGGCGGTGATCGTGCTGATCGCGGCGCCCCGGCTCTACCGGATCGTACGGACGGCGCCGTCCGCCGGCGAACTCCGGGAGGCGGCTACGGACGGCGACCTCGCCGATCCGGCCACTCCCCCGGTAGCCAAGCCCAGGCGCGGTCCGGCCTGGGCGCAGAAGCTGGACACGGACACGCTTGCCCTCGGGGTGCATGTGGACTTCGACCATCAGGAACGGCGGCCGGACGTACGCCCGGGACCGGGCACGCCGCCTGCCGGGACGCCCGCCGTGGAGCGGCCCGACCGGCCGCCCTGGGCGCTCAGGTCGCTCCCGAAACAGTCGGTGGAGCAGTCGGAGGGGCAGTCGGAGGGGCCGGAGCAGCCGCAGCACGTCGTCGGGCTGCCGGTCGAGGAGCGGGAGCCGCCGTCCACTCCGGCCGATGCCTCGCTGGAAGAGGCGGAGGACCGGGTCTCCCGCAGTCTGGACGAGGCCGAGGCGTCACTGGCGGCGGCGGAGGCGTCACTGGTCGAGGCCGAGGCGGAACTGGCGGGAGACTCCGGGAAGGAGTCCCCAGCAGAGCCGGAGGACGCGAAACCGGTCGTGGAGCCGGAGGACGCCAAGCCTGTGGCGGAGCCGGAGGACGCCGAGCCAGTGGCGGAGCCGGAGGACGCCGAGCCAGTGGCGGAGCCGGAGGACGCCGAGTCGGGCTCCGAGCCGCGGGAGGCCGAGCCCGAGGACGTGGAGCCGCAGGGCACGGAGCCGGACGACGCCGAGCCGGACTCCGAGCCGCGGGACGCCGAGCCCGAGGACGCCAGGCCGGACTCCGAACCGGAGGACGCCGAGCCGGTCCCCGAATCCGATGACGACCGGCCCTCGGGTGGACCTGACGAGGCGGCGCCCGTACCGGAAGCCGACGGCTCGGTCCCCACGACGGACTCCGCGGGTTCCGTGGATTCCGAAGGTTCCGTGGATCTTGCGGGTTCCGCAGGTTCCGAGGAATCCGCGGCCCCCGCACGTGCCGCCGAACAGGAAGCGGCGCGTGCACGGGAGCCCGGGGCTGAGGCCGCGGCACATGCTCAGGCACTACCGGTGCGGGAGCCGGAAGCGCCGTCGCGCCGCGATTCCGAGGCTGCCCCGGCGCGCGAGCCGGAAGCGGCCCCGGCACGCGAGCCGGAACGGTTCCCCGTGCCCGTACCGGGCCCCGTGGCCGTACGGTGGCCCGTGGCTCCGCGCGCGCGGGAGACCCGGACACTGTCGCTGCGCACGCCCTCCCCGCCGCCCGCGCGCCCGTCGCTCGCGGAACGCCTGCGGCCCACCCCGTCCGGGCTGGTGCTGTGCTGTCTGCTGCTGGCCGCCCTCGGGCTGTACTGGGTGCCCGCGCTGGCGCTGGGGGAAGCCGATCTCGACCGCATGGGCGGGCTGGGACTGGTCTCGATCCTGCCGCCGACGACGCTGGCCGGCGCCGGTCTGCTGGTCGTCGTCTTCGCCTGCTTGCTCTGGTCCCGGCGCGAGCACCGGGTGCTGCTGCTGATCACGCTGCTGGCCACCGTCGTCTCCCTGCACGCGCTGCCCGCGGTGATCGAGACCGAGCCGAGGTTCGCGACGGCCTGGCAGCACCTGGGGTTCATCGACTACATCGACCGCACCGGCTCCGCGGTGCCCGACCTGGACGCCCGCTGGAGCTGGCCGGGCTTCTTCGCGGCGGCCGCGTTCCTGCTCAAGGCCTGCGGGGTCACGGACTTCACCGAGCTCATCCGCTGGTGGCCGCTGGCGATCCAACTCCTCTACCTGGCACCGATGTTCCTGCTGATGCGCTCCATGCGGGCGAGCTGGCGGGCCAAATGGACCGGTGTCTGGATCTTCGTGCTGAGCGGCTGGGTGGGGCAGGACTACTTCTCGCCGCAGGGCTTCACCTATCTGCTGTACCTGGTGTTCGTGGCGGTCCTGCTGGTGTGGTTCCGGGCGCCGCGGGTGCTGTGGACGCGGCGGCGCCCCGGTGAGGCGGAGGTCGAACCGGCCGGCCGCCGGCAGCGGACCGTGCTGCTGATGGTCCTGATCGGGCTGTTCGCGGTGACCGTCCCGGCCCATCAGCTCACCCCGTTCGTGATGCTGGGCGTGCTCGCCGTCCTGGTCCTCATCGGCCGCTCCGAACTGCGCGGGCTGCCCGTGCTGTTCGCGGTCATGGTCGCCTTCTGGATCGGTTTCATGGCCGAGCCGTACTGGTCCGGGCACTTCGACGAGCTGTTCGGCGGGGTCGGCGGCGTCGGCAGCAATGTGTCGACATCGGTGTCCGGCCGTATCGAGGGCGGCAGTTCGACCCACAAACTCGTGCTGTACGCACGCGTGCTGCTCGCCGGCGGCGTGATGGCGTTCGCCTGCTGGGGCTGGCTCAGGCGGCGCGAGTTCAAGTACCGCGAGCGGTCGCTGCTCGTCCTGACCTTCGTGCCGTTCCTCGGCTTCGGCATGCAGTCCTACGGCGGCGAAATGGCGCTCCGCGTCTTCATGTTCGCGCTCCCCGGCGCGGCCCTGCTGGCCGGGCTCGCTCTCTTCCCGCGCACCGGGGCCACGGCCGAGGAGCGCGACAAGGACCAGGTGAGCCTCGCCCCGCTCGCGGCGCTGATGGCCGGGCTGGTCCTGATGGGCGGCTTCCTGGTGGCCCGCTGGGGCAACGAGCCGTTCGAACGGATCAGGCCGGGCGAGGTCGCGGCCATGAACTACGTCTACGCGCACGACAAGCCGACCGTAAGGCTGCTGTGGCTGAGCAATGACACGGTGAACAACGTGACGCCCGCGATGCCCTGGGGTGCGAGGGACATGGAGAAGGTCGAGTACCGGCCGACCCTCGCGCCCACCGACCCGGTCCTGGTGTCCGGTCTGGTGAAGTCGCTGAAGGACGCGGGCCCGAACTCGTATCTGATGATCAACCGCAGTCAGGTGACCTATCTGATGCTGGACGCGGGCTATCCGGTGAGCTGGGAGGACCGGCTGGTCAGCAACCTGGACCAGCGGCGGGAGCTGAAGAAGGTCCTGGTCAACGAGGACGTCACGATGTACGCGCTGCGCAGTCAGCCGACGGGCAGCAAGGCGCCGAAGGCGGATCCGGGGCCGATCGGGCCGCAGGTGACCTGGACCCCGTGGTCGGTGGTCGGCGGACTCGCGACCCTGGCGCTGATCGTGCTGCTGACGGCGCGCGAGGTGGTACGGGTCGCGGTGCGGCCGAGTGTGCGGCAACTGCGCTGGCTGCAGAGCACCTTCTGGTTCTCGCTGCCACTGCTCGCCGTGCTGGTCGCGTCGTTGGTGCAGCGCTTCCTGACGATCAAGTGAAGGTCGTACCGCTGCCCTCCCGCTGGTGAAGGGGCTCGAACGGATTCACCGTTCGAGCCCCTCTACCGCTCGAGCCCGTGCGCCGTCTGCGGCCCTTTCACCGCTTGAGCCACTTCACCTCGTACGCCTTCATGTCGAACCGCCTGCCGTCGACCTGCGCGCTGATCTGCCGGTCCAGGGTGTTCACCACCAGGACGATGTCGTCGTCGGCGAGGACGCGCACATTGGGCCGGTCGTCCGGGGCGACGGACACCGCCTCGAACTCGGTGCCCGGGCCGAACTCCTCGCTGAAGCGGGAGAGCAGGCCGAGCATCGGCAGCGGCCTGCCGCCGTCGGCGCCGTCGGTGGGGGTCCACAGACAGCCCGCGCAGCTCCTGCCGCTCTTGACCTCGGGGTTCCAGTAGAAGGCGGAGGTGGTGCCGCCGCGGGCCAGCGCGATCAGACCGGAGGCCTGGACGGCGACACGACGCGCCTCGGACCAGCCCTTGCGGTCGTCGTTGCCGTCGGCCGGCTCCACGTAGTACTCGGCCCACCACAGCGGCAGATCACCGGTGCGCTCGCGCACCCAGCGGCTGACGGCGGTGAACTTTTCGGTGGCCGCGAACTCGTCGGGCAGCAGGTCGTCGTCCTTGGTGTAGCTGGACCCGTCGACGACGACGAAGTCGGCGCCCGCCTTGTTCTTGTTCCAGTACTCGAAGGCGTCGAGCACCCGCTGGTCCATCACCCCCCAGGGGCCCTTCAGGGCCGTGGACGCGTTCTCCTTCTGGCGCGGGTCGAGGCTGTCCATCACCAGGTAGGGCCCGCCGACCAGGATGTCCTTGTCGACCTTTTTCAGCGCCTTGTAGACCAGGTTGTAGAGCTTGGTGTAGCCCTCGTAGTCCCAGCGGCCCTCGGCGTCGTTCCAGAAGCCCTTGAACTCGTTCCAGACGACGAAGTGGCGTACGTCCGGGTAGCGCTTGGCGACGGTCGCGGCGAGGTTCGCGAAGTCCTGGAAGTGGGCCGGGTCCGGGGCGGTCTCCAGGGCGGCCTGGCTCCAGTCGGTGTTGCCGACGCCGGACTTGCCGCCCTTCATCCAGTCCGGGGCGCAGCACAGGGTGATCACCGGGGTGCCGCCCGACTTGCGCATGAAGTCGACGCGGCTGTCCATCTCGTCGAAGTCGTAACGCCCCTTGACGGGTTCGGGGTTTCCGGCGCCCCACCCCATGATGTGCTGGATCTGCGGCAGCGGCTGCCGCGACAGATCGCCCTCGACGCGCGCGGTGGCCGTGCTGTCACCCTCGTCGGCGCTGTACTGGGTGTGCGTGAAGCCCCAGCCGACCTCCGGATCGGGCCGCTCGGCGGGGACCGAGGGGCTGCCGTACACCTTGTCCCCGTCCGGAGTCGTGCCCGCCTGGCTGCCACCGCTCGAGGGCAATGTGTTGATCAAGGTAAGCACCAGAGCCAGAGCGGCCGCCCCCACGCCGAGCAGCGCGGTGAGCCGCCACCGCCGTGCCCCCGAATTCCACCCATGACGTCCCATCAAGGGGCAAGAGTAATCGCGTGTGCACGGGCGCGACAGGGCTTCGCGGCACACCTCTGCAACAGGGTGGGAACCGGCGCGGAGGAGGAAGAACGGGCCGGCGCGTACGGCCCCGGCGGACGAGAACGGACGAGGCGGACGCACTACGAAAACCGGGGTGCACGGGACGCACACGTGCTGGATCATGGCGGCATGGCTGCCAACCCACACGACGAACTGCCGATCCGGCTCAACGTCGACGACAGCGACTCACCGTCGGACGTCGTCGACGCGCTGTTCCTCGGCCGCTTCGCGACGGGCGAGCAACCGTACTCGCACAGCGCCAACATCGACCGCGTACGGTCCGGGGCCACGCTGCTGCCGCCGGGTGCCCAGGTACTGCGGTCCGCCCGCGACGACGACCGCAGCGCGACCCTCGCGCAGGGCGACGGCTGGACGCTGCTGATCTCCCGCTGGAACCGGGGCGCCGACGTCACGGTGACGGCGACCAGCGCCGAACTGGCCGAACAGGTGCTGAACCAGGCGACGGACGGCGCCGCCGACGAGCCCGAGCCCCAGCCGGAGAACGTCACGATGGGGTTCTGGTACGTGTCCCCGCGCCGCGGCCCGCACCGCACGACCCGCCAGATCTCGGCGGGCACGTGGGAGGAGGTGCGGTCCAACTACACGGCGCCGGTGGCGGACGCCATGGACCGGCTGATGAAGACGACACCCGAGGACATCGCGGGCCGGCTCCTGCTGCTGCACGGCCCGCCGGGCACCGGCAAGACCTCCGCGCTGCGCACACTGGCGCGTTCCTGGCGGGACTGGTGCCAGGTGGACTGCGTGCTGGACCCGGAGCGGCTCTTCTCCGACGTCGGCTATCTGATGGACATCGCGATAGGGGAGGACGAGGGCACCGGGAAGGGCCGCTGGCGGCTGCTGTTGCTGGAGGACTGCGACGAACTGATCCGCGGCGAGGCCAAGCACACCGCGGGCCAGGCCCTGTCACGGCTGCTGAACCTGACCGACGGCCTGCTCGGCCAGGGCCGCAACGTCCTGGTGGGCGTGACCACCAACGAGGACCTCGAGCGCCTGCACCCCGCGGTGGTCCGCCCCGGCCGCTGTCTCGCCCGTATCGAGGTGGGCCCGCTGACCCACGGGGAAGCGGTGAGCTGGCTGGGCACGGACGAGGGCATCGGCCGCCAGGGCGCGACACTGGCGGAGCTTTACGCCTTGCGCAGGGGGACCACGCCCACGTCGGTGCCGGGGGCACGGGACGGGGCGGATGCGGGGCTCTATCTGTAGGGGCCCCACGCTGGGGCTCTATCTGTAGGGGCCCACGCTTTGGGGGCTCCACGCTGTAGGGGCTCCACCCCAGGTGCTTTCATTTACATATGACCCTTTTCGTGGGCACATCAGGCTGGCAGTACAAGGACTGGCGAGGCGTCCTCTACCCCGACGGTCTGCCTGCCCGCCTCTGGCTGGAGGAGTACGCCGCTCGCTTCGCGACCGTCGAGATCAACAACGCCTTCTACCGGCTGCCGTCGCGGGAGACCTTCGAGGCCTGGCGAGAACGCACGCCACCGGACTTCGTCGTAGCCCTCAAGGCGAGCCGCTTCCTCACCCACATCAAGCGTCTGCGGGATCCGGAGGAGCCGGTGCACCGGCTGATGAGCCACGCCGCCGGGCTGGGCGACCGGCTCGGACCGGTGCTGCTCCAGCTCCCGCCCACCCTGCGTGCCGACGCGGCCCTGCTGGACGAGTGCCTCGCCCGCTTCCCGTCCGGTGCCCGGGTGGCGGTCGAACCACGTCACGAGTCCTGGTGGACGCCCGCGGTGCGCGAGGTGCTCGAAGCCCGCGGTGCCGCGCTGTGCTGGGCCGACGTGCTGTCCCGGCCGGTGACCCCGCTGTGGCCCACCGCCGAGTGGGGCTACATTCGCTTCCACGTCGGACGCGCCCGGCGGTGGCCGCACTACGGCCGGCAGTCCCTGGCGACCTGGGCGCGGCGGATCGCGGGCACCTGGACCGACGACCGCGACGTGTACGCGTACTTCAACAATGATCCGCATGCCGCGGCGGTCGAGGACGCGCTGGTGTTCGCCCGCACGGCGACCGCGGCGGGACTGACGGTCACCCGCACCCCCCGGCACCTGCCGCCGGCCACCAAGGAGCCGGCCGGGTCCTCGGCGCGACGGCAGAGCTGAGGCCAGTGCCGGGATCCGTCGTTCGCTACACCGCCCGACACAAGCGCCGACACCCCGCGACCGCCGTCACCGCCGGCGCAGGCTCCCGTACACCGCGACCGCGGCGGTCGCACAGCCCGCCAACGCGGCTCGCACAGACCACCGAAACGTAAACCGCCCGCACAGCTCGCACAGCCCGCCCGCGCGGCGTTCAGTCTCCGGGCCGGCTCTCGTAGACCGCCCGCAGTGCGTCCCGGGCCGCCGCGAGGGCTGCGGCCTCGTCCAGACCGAGGCGCCGGGCGCGCTCGGCGAAGGACTGCGCGGCCGCCGCGGCGGCGCGCTCCGCCGCGGATCCCGCCGCGGCGACGAACGTGCCGTTGCGCCCCCGTGTCTCGATCACCCCATCCGTCTCCAGGGTCCGGTAGGCCTTGGCGACCGTGTTGGGTGCCAGCCCCAGCGCCTCGGCGAGGCCCCGCACGGTGGGCAGTTTGTAGCCGACCGGCAGCACTCCGGCCCGTGCCTGTTCGGAGATCTGCGCGCGCACCTGTTCGTAGGGCGCGACCGCCGACCCCGCATCGATGTCGATCTTCAACGTCACGTTGTGATTGTCCCGCAGCCGCCGGAAAATGAGAGGCACCCGGACTCTCGCGACGCGTAGCGTGCGCCTCCATGACTGTGATCGTCCGCGACTTGACCCCCGACGACGCCGAAGCGTTCGCCGACATCCGGCGACGGGCCCTGCCGTACATGCTCACGACGGCCGACTCGATCAGGTACGACGTCGCCCACTCCCATCCGGACGCCCACTTCCGGCCCCTGGTCGCCGAGGCCGACGGCGTACTCGTCGGCACCGCCCAGGTGGGCCTCGTGTACGACAGCCCTGAGCCCGGCCAGGGCTACCTCAACATCTATGTGCATCCCGAGCACTCTGACCGGGGCGCGGGTTCGCTGCTGGTCCGCTCGGCCGAGGAGTGGCTCGCCGCCCTCGGCGCACGCAAGCTCTTCTCGTGGGTGCTGGACGAGCCCGGCAACCGCGCCTTCGCCGAGCGGCGGGGCTACCGTCCCGGCCGCTCCGCCCACTTCCTCCACCTCGATCTGGCGAACGCCTCCCTGCCTCCGCTCCAGGATCTCCCCGGTGACGTCGAACTGCGCACGGCCGCCGATTTCGCGGACGACCCGCGCCCGCTGTTCGAGCTGGACGCGGAGACCATGAGCGACGAACCCAGCGACATTCAGCACGAGTTCACGGACTACGAGGCCTGGCTGGCGGAGACCTGGCGCCATCCGCTGCTCAGCCATGAGCTCACCTCGGTCGTACTGGTCGACGGCCGCCCCGCCGCGTTCAGCGCGGCCCGCACCGACGGCGCCACCTGCTACGGCACGGTGATGACCGGCACGAGCCGCGCCCACCGCGGCCGGGGCCTGGCCAAGCTCGCCAAGAACGACTCCCTGCACCGCGCCCGCGCCGCGGGCTTCACCGAGGCGGTGACGGGCAACGACGCCGGCAACGGCCCGATGCTGGCGATCAACAAGTGGTTCGGCTACGAGATCCGCGCGACGGAGGTCCAGCATGCCCGCGAACTCGACTGAGAAAGGTGCGGAGTTCGAGGTCGTCCTGATGAAGTCCGGCCGTACGAAGATCCGTTACCGTGCCGAGTTGCTCGACGACGACGGCACACGGATCACGGTCCGCGCCCCCTGGGCGGGCAGCGGCATCCGCGACTTCGGCTTCGTCCGGTTCGAGCCGGGGGACATCTTCACCGAGCACTACTGGCGCGACCGGTGGTACGCGGTCAAGGAGGTCCGCGACGCGGAGGGCGTGCTGAAGGGCTGGTACTGCGATGTGACCCGTCCGGCCGAGGTCTCCCCCGGCGAGATCTCCTCCGGCGAGGTCTCGCCAGGTGCGATCTCCTCCCGCGGGGTCTCATCCCGCGGGGTCTCATCCCGCGGGATCTCCCCTCGCGAGATCGTGGTCGAGGACCTGGACCTCGACCTGTGGTGCTCCGCCGACGGCGGCACCGTGCTCCGACTGGACGAGGACGAGTTCGCGGCGAGCGGTCTCGCGGACCGCGATCCCGAGGCAGCGTCGGCCGCCGAGCGGTCCCTCGACGAACTGGAGCGCCTGGCGCGCGGCGGGCACTTGGCGCGGTTGTGACAGTGAGCCCGGGACCCGCACCGGGAGGCCGCCCCACGGCCACCACCGCGTACCGCCGGTCGAGCGCATGGCGTACGGACACTACGTCGAACCGCTACTCGCCGGTCGGCGGGGCCTCCTCGTAACCGATCAGGAACGCCGCGTCACAGCCGGCCCTGCGACGTGCATCGGGGCTCGCGGTTTTGTCACTGTTCCACAGCATGTGGCCTGGAGTGACACCTGCCACTGACAACCGAATCGTGACTCCCGCCACTGACAGACCACGTTCGATGAGTAACCCTCCCGGGAAAGGTCTACCTCCGTGCCATCACGGAACCCGGTAGGCACTAGGAGGCAGCCATGCGCCGTGCGACCGTGCACAAGCCCCTGAGGAAGTCCGAATCCCGCCGGAAGCGGGATGAGATCGACGAAAACCCCACAGAGCGCCCCGAGGTGCGAAAGGACATCGCACGCACCTGGTGGCCGGACGGCTGAGCCCAGCCGCCCTCTTCCAACATCGGGAATCCGCGGCTTCGCACTGGTCAGATGAGCTGCTTGCGGTAGTGGATCCGGTCGTACGGCCCGTCCGCACGCCGCTCGACGACCTCGTACCCGAACCTCGGGTACATCCGCTGGTTCTCCCACATCATCGCGTTCGTGTAGAGCCTGACCTCGGGCAGACCGAGCGCACGCGCGCGTGCCTCCACGAAGGCGAGCAGCCGCCGCCCCAGCCCCTGACCGTGGGCGTCGGGGTGGACGGCGATGCTGTCGAGGAACAGATGATCCTCGTGCGCGTCGATCACCACGAGTCCGCGGACGGGCTCTCCGAGGACGAACACCCGCCCCGCGGCGACATCGGCCGCGTGGTCCGCCTCCATGGGCACCGGCACCACCCCGATCCGGTCGATATAGCGTTCGAACGCCGCGTCCGTCACCGCCTTCACCGCGGGTACGTCGGCGGCGGTCGCAGGGCGGATCTCACCGAGGTCACCTTGGTCTGTCATGCCCGCACGGTACCTACCTGAGCCCAGCCTCAGCACGCCCTTAAGGGCGCCATAAAGATCGCCCTCGCCCGCTCTCAGCAGGCGCTTTCCCGGATTCCAGGGGCTAGCTTGCGGATCGCCCACCGCAAGACCCGACCGCCCCAGGAGTCACTCCCATGTCTGCGTCCGCTCTGCGCAAGACCACCGTGCTCACCGTCGCCGGTGCCGCCCCGCTCGCCCTGACCGCGCTGGCCGCCGGGCCCGCCGTCGCACACGGCTCCATGGGCGACCCCGTCAGCCGGGTCGCCCAGTGCTACGCGGAGGGCCCGGAGAATCCGCGGTCGGCCGCGTGCCGGGCGGCGGTCGCGGCGGGCGGCACCCAGGCGCTCTACGACTGGAACGGCATCCGGATCGGTGACGCCGGCGGACGTCACCAGGAGCTGATCGCCGACGGAAAACTGTGCAGTGCGGGCAACGACGAGTTCAAGGGCCTGGACCTGGCCCGCGGGGACTGGCCCACGACGAGCGTGCGCGCCGGCTCGTACACCTTCAAGTACCGGGTGACGGCCCCGCACAAGGGCACCTTCAAGGTCTACATCACCAAGCCCGGCTACGACCCGTCCAAGCCGCTGGCCTGGGACGACCTGGATCTGGCCCGTCCGGTGGCCACGGCGACGGACCCGGCCGCGACCGGCGGTTTCTACACGTTCTCGGGCACCCTGCCGCAGCGCTCCGGCAAACAGCTGCTGTACGCGATCTGGCAGCGGTCGGACAGTCCGGAGGCGTTCTACTCCTGCTCGGACGTGTCCTTCGGGGGCAGCGCCTCGTCGGGGGCCGGCTCGTCGGGCAGCGGCGCCTCGGGAAGCGGTTCTCCCGAGCGTGGTTCGGGCAGTGGTTCCGCGGGCGGTGATCCGGCGGGCGGTGGTGCGGACAGCAAGTCCGCACCCGCACCGAGCGCCTCCGCACCCTCCGACGAACAGATCGCCGACGGCGCCGACAAGTCGACCGTCGAGCACCACGGGAAGGGCGACGCCGACCCGCACACGACGACGGACCCCTCCGGCAGCCCGGCCACCGGCACCGGTACCAGCACCAGCTCGGACTCGGGGCCGCAGATCGGCTCACCCGCCTCGGACGGCGGCGCCAACCTGCCGGAGCCGGCCGGCGCCAAGTCGGACCTCGCCGAGACCGGTGGCAGCGGGAACACCCCGTATCTCGCCGTGGGCGGTGCCGCCGCCCTGGCACTGGGGACCGGGGCATGGTTCGCCTCGGTCCGCAGGCGCACGGCGGGCGGCGGCCGGCACGGCCGCTAGCGGTCGGCGGCCGGCCACGGACCATCAGCCATCGGCCTCGACCAACGACCATCGACCGTCACACGCCAGCCGTCACACGTCAGACGCCGACTGCCAACCACAGCCATCAGCCATCAGCCGATGACGGAGGCACAGGTGGTCGGGGTGGCGCGCGCCGGGTCCAGGGCGTTGGCCACCTCGTGGAAGGCGATCCGGTCGACGAGCCCGAGCGCGGCGTGCTCGGACAGATCGAGCGGGCACAGGTCCTGGATCAGGACGTTGCGTACGTTCGAACCGCTCAGGTACTGACTCCGCCAGGGAGTGACGATCTCGTCGTACTTGGTGGCGATGACGGTGTACTTGACGCCCGGCACGGTGTCGCCGCCCTCGTTGAGCTTGGTCAGGAACGGGGAGCCGGCGATCTGGTCGGCGAGGGCGGGGGTGGCCTTGGTGAGCAGGTCCTCGGCGCCCGGGAAGTAACGCAGCAGCTTGGTGAGGCCGTTCAGGTCGGTTCCGTGGTTGTCGGGCGCGATGCCGACGAGGGCGTTCACCTTGGCGGCACCGCCGAGGAACTTCAGGTAGTAGCGGGGCATCATGCCGCCCTGCGAGTGGCCCACGAGGTCGGCCTCGGCGGCGCCGGTCGAGGCGAGGACCTTGTCGACGAAGACGTCGAGTTGTTCCGCGGACTTGTCGATCGGGCCGAGTCCGTGGAAGAAGGGCACGCCGGGCAACTGCCCGTAGTCCAGGGCGAAGACGCAGTAGCCGCGGTTCACCAAGTACGGTGCGAGGCCGAGCCAGTTGTCCACGGAGTTGGCGAGGGTGCCGTGCACCAGGACGACGGGGCGGGGATGGGCGGTGGACGGCTTGCACGAGTAATCGTTCAAGCCACTGCTGCGGGCGGCGGACTCGGAGGCGGTGGCTTCGGTGACGGGGACGAGGACGGCCACGGCGGTGAGCAGCAGCGCGACGAGTGATCTGAGCACTCGCTTCCAGGGCAGCATCGGGTGATCTCCTTGCGGCTCAAGGGACATGCGACGACGTACGCCCTGTGATCCGGATCACGAGGATGCTGTTCTGACTTCAAGTTACGAACGAGTAGCAGACGTGGGAAGTTACGCGTCAGTAAAAACTTCCAGTGTTAGTTGCACACCACCTGAATGGCGTTACCGCTGTCACCACGTGGGGCGGATGGGACCGTTCGGCGCGATGACCAGCAACTGTTCATACAGCGCACGGGCCTGACGCCCCCCCAGCTGCCGAACCCAGGGGCGCACGGCGTCGGCGGCGGCCTCCTCGGCGGCGCGCGTGCACGCCCACCCGAGCTCGGTCATGACGACGAGCCGGGCCCGGGCGTCCACAGGATGCGGCCGCCGCTCGACGTACCCCTTGCGCACGAGTTCTTCCACGAGCTGACTGGCGGCCTGCTTGGTCACCCCCAGATGGCCGGCGAGCTCACTGACGGTCGCTCCGTCCGGCGCGAGCCGCGCGAAGGCGAACCCGTGCGCGGGCCGCAGCCCTTCGAAGCCCCGGGCGACCACGCCCGCGTGAATGCGCTGTGTGAGCTCACCGGCGGCGGCGAGCAGGGCGGCGGAGAGGGCCATGGCCTCGGAGTTGTGCACGGGGGCATTGAAACACCCTTGACACAGTGGTCAAGCTACTTGACCATACAGGAATATAGTCAAGTGGCTTGACCACCTTACGGAGGCGCAATGCCCGTCATCCGCTCGTCCGAAGCCGTCACCCATGAGATCCACGGCGCCCGCTTCGTCTCGTACGCAACCCCCCTCACCGGCAGCAGGGAACTGTGCGCCTGGCGCGGTGAGATCCCCGGCGGCACCAAGGCTCCTCTGCACACCGTCAACCGCGAGGAGATCTTCCACCTCCTCGAAGGTGAACTCCTGATCACCCTGGACGGCCTTACCGAACGCATCTCGGCAGGCGACACGGTCGTCATCAACCGCGGCGCCACTCTGGGGGTCGAGAATCCCACCGACCGCACCGCGGTCTCCTGGGTCACCACGTCCATCGGCCTGGAAGCGACCCTCGCCGACGGCACCCGCCTCGCTCCCCCCTGGGCCAACTGAGCCCCCTCATGTCGTCCGCTGGTCGTCGGCCAGGGCGGCGGCCTGAACGGCTCCGGGGCCGAAGCGGCGGCGGGCTCGATCGGCCGCCGCCTCCGCGGCGCGAGCACGGTCGTCCCCGGGGTCCAGGGAGAGTTGACGATAGGCCTCCCCGGCCGGTGACAGGTCGTCGGCGCGGAGCGCGAAGGCGCGGACTCTCGCCCGCTGCAGCCCGAGGCCGGCCAGCAGGCCCAGAGCGACCGAGGCCAGGGCGGACGAATGGCTGGTGGGCTCCGGCGGCGTGCGCGTACGCGTGGTGGAACTGCGGTCGGCGTACCGCACCGTGAGGCTGAGACGACCGGCGACCTGGCCTTCACCGCGCAGTCGTTGGCCGATCCGGTCGGCGAGTCCCAGTACGGCCCGATGGTGTTGCGCCGGATCCAGACAGTCCCGGTCGAACACGAGGTCGTCGGTCAGATGGGCCACCGGTTCCATGGGGGTGACCGGGCGGGGGTCATGGCCGCGCGCGCGTTCGCCGAGCAGCCGGGCCTGGCCGACACCCAGAAGGCGTTGCAGGGTCGCCGGGGGCACGTCCGCGACCCGGCCGATGGTGTGCAGACCGTATCTGTCGAGCGTCGCCGCCGTGGTGCGGCCGACCCCCGGCAGTGCGGCGACCGGCCGCGGCCGCAGCCAGTCGGTGGCCCGCTCGGCGGGGACCCAGGTGGTCTCCCCCGGCGCCGACGCGTCGGCCGCCATGGCGGCCAGCATGCGGTTGCCCGCGAGGCCGGCGCTGCTGTCGATGCCGTAGAGGGCCTTCAGACGCAACTTCGCCAACTGGACGACGTCGTAGGGAGACAGGTCGAAGTACCTGAGTGCCGAGGTCAGATCCAGTTGGACGGCGTCCGGCGGGACCGCCTGGACGTGGGGCGTGATTCCGGACATCAGCTCGACCATGTCGTCGTACTGGTCCTCGGTCAGCTCGGCGTGCAGATGGAGGTGGGCGATGTGCCGTTGCCGCGTGGTCATCCCGCGCTCCCAGGACTGCGGTGCCCCAGCTTCCTCAGGTCGGCCGAACGACTGCCGGCGGTCTGCAGATCCGCGTACGGGTGCAGCCGCGCGCCGGTGGTGCCGTTGGCCAGGGTGCGCTGCGGCTGGGCAGGGGCCGGCTGGGCCTGGTCGGGACTCGACTGCGGCTCGGCAGGAGTCGGCTGCGGATGGTCGGCGCCGAGCAGGGCCAGAGCTGCCTCGGGGCCGTGGTCGCGGCGGGCGGCGGCGATCTCGTCCAGGTCCCAGGCCATGGTGCCGACGACCGTACGGCGGGTGCCGCGCACCTGGACCGTGCCGCGCACCAGCAGCAGTCCGCTGTGGAAGACGGTGTACGCGCACGCCGGGTGGGAGTCCTCGAAGAACGCCAGGTCCACCAGGCCGGAGCCGTCCTCCAGGGTGACGAAGATGATCCGCTTGCCGCTGGCGATCGGCGGGGTCTGGGTGGAGGCCCGCACTCCGGCGACGAGGACCTGCTGACCGGGGCGCAGCCCGGCCAGATGCGCCGAGTCGGTCGCACCGATCTCCCGCAGCAACCTGTGGTGGTGTTCCATCAGGTGCCGGGAGACGTCGATGCCGAGGGTGCTCAACTCCGCGCTCAGGGCTTCGCGCCCGGTCATCTCCGGCAGACCGCTCGGCTCCGCTCCGCCGACGGCGTTCGCGTCGATGGGCACCTGGCCCTTGCCCGCGGACCGGGTGCGGGAGGCCCGGTGGAGTTCGGCGATCTGCAGCAGCAGATCACGCCGCGTGAGGCGTCCGTCATGGAGGCGGTTCAGGGCGCCGATCTCCGCGAGGCGTTCCGCGATCGGTCTGCTGGGGTGGGCCCGCTGCCAGAAGTCCGACAGCGATCCGTACGGCTGGCCCTCTTCGATCCGTGCGCATTCGTCCTTGCTGATGCCGTGCACGGCGGACAGCGCGAGCCGGACGCCCCACCGTTCCGCGTCGGCACGCTCGACGGTGTGCCGCGCCCTGGAGTGGTTGACGTCGACGGGCAGGACCGGCACGCCATGCCGACGGGCGTCTGCGACGAGGACACGCTTGGGCCACATACCGGGGTCGTGTTCGAGCAGACCGGCCAGCAGAAAAGCCGGGTAGTGCGCCTTGAGCCAGGCGCTCTGCAGGGCCGGTACGGCGAACGCGACCGCGTGCGCCCGGCAGAAACCGTAGGACCCGAAGGCCTCGATGGTCTTCCACACCTCCTCCCGGACCTCCGCGCTGTAGCCGCGGGCGCCCGCCTCACGGTGGAACCACTCCCGAAGCGTGGGCATCCGGTCCTTCTCCCCCAGCGCCCGCCGGGCGACCTCGGCCAGGGCGTGGTCGCAGCCGGTCATCACCGACAGCGTCTCGATGATCTGCTCGTGCCAGATGGTCACGCCGTAGGTGTCGGCGAGCACCGGCTCGAGGTCCGGGTGGGCGTAGGAGGGTGTGCCGCCGTGGCGGGCGGCGATGTAACGCTCGGGCATGCCACCGGCGACCGGTCCGGGCCGGAAGAGACTGATGTCGGCGATGACGTCCTGCGGGTCACGCGGCTGCAACCGCGACAGGAGGTCCTGCTGACCGGGCGACTCGAGCTGGAAGAGGCCCAGGGTCCGGCTCTCCTGGATGAGCTTGAAGGCGAAGACGTCGTCGAGCGGCACCTGCCGCGGGTCGTCCAGGTCGATGTGGTTGCCGGTGGTCCGTTCGATCTCGGCGACGGCGTGCGCCATCGCGGACTGCATCCGCACGCCCAGGACGTCCAGTTTGATGTTGCCCAGCGCCTCGATCTCCTCCTTGGCCGCCATCGCCATCGGATAGTTCCCCTGGGGGGTGGGCTGCACCGGCAGCCGGTCAAGGAGCGTCGCGTCGCTGATGACCACTCCGCAGGGGTGCATGGCCATGCCGTGGACCAGGGAGTCGAGGCCCTCGGCGAGCTCCCACAGCCGCCCGTACCGGTCCGCCTCGGCCGCCAGCCGGCGCAGCTCGGGCAGTTCGGCGAGCGCGCCGGTGATGTCGGAGGCCCGCAGGTGCGGGAAGCTCTTGGCGATCCGGTCGACCTCATCCGGCGCGATCCCCAGCGCGAGACCGGTGTCCCTGAGGGCCCTGCGCGCGCGGTAGGTCTCGGGCATCGCGGTGACCGCGACCCGCTCCTCGCCGAACCGCTCGAAGATCGTGTCGTAGCACTCCAGCCGTCTGGCGGACTCCACGTCGATGTCGATGTCCGGGAGCGAGGCCCGGCGCACGCTCAGGAAGCGTTCGAACAGCAGCCGGTGGTCGAGCGGGTTGGCGGTGGCTATGCCCAGCGCGTGGCAGACCATCGATCCCGCGCCGGAGCCGCGGGCCGCGACCCGGATGCCCTTCTCCCGGATGTCCGCCACGGCCTGTCCGACGGCGAGGAAGTACGAGTCGTAGTTCAGCTCGGAGATCACGGAGAGCTCTTGGTCCAGGCGTTCCACGGCGGCCTGGTCCCGGTCCAGGCCACGTCGGACCATGCCGTCCTCGCACCGCCGGCGCAGCAGCCGTGCCGCGCCGCCCGGCCCGGGCTCGGCGCCGAGCACCTCCGGTTCCGGGAAGTGGGGTGTGCCCAGTCCGAGGTCGGCCACGGGGTCGACGGTGCACGCGGCCGCCGTGGCCGCGGTGTCCGCCAGCAGCCGGTCCGCCCGCCCGGGGGCCGCTCCGGCGCATGCGGCGATCCGCCGTGCGGCGTCCGCCATCGCCCGCTCGTCCTTGAGCCAGCGCTGACCGCTGTCCACGTAACGCTGGTCGATGGGCCGCAGCAGCCGTGCGGCGTCCAGGACGTCGGCGATCCGGTGCTGACCCGGGTCGGCGTAGCGGACGGCGTTGGAGAGCACGGCGGTGGTGCTGGTGCGGTCGGCCAGCGCCAGGGTGCGCGCGGCCAGTCGCAGCGACCCCGGCCCGGTGCCGGACTGCCCGTGCAGGACGGTCTCCAGTCTGATCCCCCTTCCGAAGATCTCGCGCCACGGTGCCAGCAGCTTCATCGCGACGTCCTCCCGGCCCGCCGCCAGTGCCCGCACGGGCTCCGAGAGCGGTCCGAGCAGCACGACCAGGCCCGGGCCGCCGTGCTCGCGCAGCGCCTCCCACGGCACCACCACCGGTGCCGCACCGGCCGCGGTGCCGGCGTGCGCGGCCGATGTGATGCGGCACAGTCGTGCCCATCCGGCGCGGTCCTGCGCGAGCAGCACGAACCGCAGCGGCGGCTCGATCACGTGTGCGCCACCGCGCGCCGGGGTGCGGCGCCGCAGCGCGGGGGGCGGGGGCGCGACGGCCGCCACCGCGAGATCGACGCCGAAGACCGGACGGACCCCGGTCCCGGCGCAGGCCAGCGCGAACCGGACGACGCCGGTGACCGTGTCCCGGTCGGTGAGCGCGAGCGTCGCCATACCGCGCTCGGCCGCCCGCCGGACGAGATGCTCGGGGTGGGCGGCGCCGTAGCGAACGGAGTAACCGGACGCGACGTGCAGATGGGCGTAGCCCGTCATGCCGCACCTCCATCACTCCACCCCTTTTCAGCCGTACGCAGCTCCAGCCCTACACGTTTCCAGCCATACGTACGATACGCCCGATATGTTCATCGCACTTGCGTTCGATTACTCTAACCCCATCACCCCCGGGCGGCGACGCTATTCGAACACATGATCGCTTTTCTCGGCATCCGGACGGCACGACCCAGGTCGACCATTCGGCCCCCTCCCACCTGCACGGAAGCCGGGAGGACCGGAGCGTTGAGGGCATGACGCGGACCCGCAGGCCCCTTCTCACGGAGGTGAAGGACGCCGTCACTGCGCGGGCCGCCCTGCTCGTCATCGGGGCGATCGTGCTTCAGCTCCTCTTCATCGCCTCGTTCGTCGGAGCGCTGCACGACCCGGAGATGCGGGACGTGCCCTTCGGGATCGTCACCCCGCGGCAGGTCGCTCCGGAGGCGGTGGCGCGGCTGGAGCAGCTGCCCGGCGATCCGCTGGAGCCACGGGCGATCGCGGACCTGTCGGCCGCCCGGCAGCGGATCCTCGACCGGGAGATCGACGGGGCGCTGATCATCGACGCCCGGAGCACCACCGACACCCTGCTCGTCTCCTCCGGTGGCGGCACCGTGTCGGCCGAGGCGCTGCAGACGCTCATGGAGACGCTGGCGCGGGCCGAGCGGCGCACGCTCCGGACCGTGGACGTGGCCCCGGTCTCCGCCGCGGACTTCGACGGACTGACGTCCTTCCACCTGGTCGTCGGCTGGTGCGCCGGGGGCTGTCTGTACGGGGCGATCCTGGCGATCACCCCGCGCCGCGCCACGATCCGGCTCGGAGCGCTGGCGCTCGTCTCGGTCCTGGGCGGGCTCGGCGGTGCGGTGATCGTCGGTCCGGTACTCGGCGCCCTGCCCGGCGGTGTGTTCGCCCTCTGGGGGCTCGGCGCCCTGGTCGTCTTCGCGGCCGGCGCGACGACGCTGGCCCTCCGCAGCGTCTTCGGGGTCGCCGGCATCGGCCTGGCGATCCTGCTGGTGGTGATCGCGGGCAGTGCGAGCGCGGGCGGCGCCGTCCCCTTCCCGATGCTGCCGCCGTTCTGGAGGGGGATCGGCCCGGCGCTGCCGCCGGGGGCGGGAACGTGGGCGGCGCGCTCGATCGCGTACTTCGGCGGGAACGGCCTGCGGGAGTCCCTGCTGGTGCTGTCGGGCTGGGCGGTGGCGGGGGTGTCGGTGACACTGCTGACGGCGTCGTTCAGGCGGCGGATCACCCCGTGAAAGCACAAGGGCCCCACCCCCTACCCGGGGGCGGGGCCCGAACTACGTCAGCCGATCTCCGCCCCGAAGGTGCTGAGCGCCTCCGTCACCGGCTGGAAGAACGTCTCCCCACCGGAGGTGCAGTCACCACTGCCGCCGGAGGTGAGACCGATCGCGGTGTCGCCCGAGAAGAGCGAGCCGCCGCTGTCGCCGGGTTCGGCGCAGACATCGGTCTGGATGAGGCCGTTGACGATGTCACCGTTGCCGTAGTTCACGGTGGCGTCCAGACCGGTGACCGTACCGCTGTCCACCTGGGTCGTGGAGCCGCTGCGGGTCACCTCCTGGCCGACGGTGGCGTCGCCCGCCTTGGTGATCTTCTGGGTCGAGCCGTTGTAGAGGTTGACCTCGCTCGGACGGTCCACCTCCGCCGTGTACTTGACCAGCCCGAAGTCGTTCTCGGGGAAGCTGGACTCCTCGTTGGTGCCGATCTCCTGACCGCCGGAGTCCGACCAGGTGGAGATCGACTCGGTGCAGTGACCGGCCGTGATGAAGTACGGCTCGCCGTCCTTGACCACGTTGAAGCCGAGGGAGCATCGGCCGCCACCACCGGTGATGGCGTCGCCACCCGCGATGAAGGGCTTGAACTCCCCCTTCGTACGTTTGAGTTCGGCCTTGCCGCCAAGAGCGTCCACGACCTTGGTGAGCTTGGCCCACTCGGCCTTGGAGACGGTGCGGTCCGCGGTGACGACCACCTTGTTGGTCTCGGGGTTCGTCGCCCACGAGGTGCCGGGGATGGTGGCGTCCTTCTTGAGCGTCATACGGGCGCTCGTCAGCTCCGCGAGCGAGTTCTTGACGACTCTGACCTTGGCTCCTGCCGCCGCCGCGGCCTTCGCCGCGTCCTCGCTGAGCACATTGACGACGAGGTTCCTGGCCTTGGCGTCGTAGTACGTTCCGGCCGCCTCGACGCCGAGGTCCTTGCCGAGCGTCGAGGCGAGCTTTCCGGCCGCGACGACCGAGAGCGTCTCGGGGGCGGGGGTTGCGGCGTGCTCGCTGGCGTTCGCAGTCTGGAAGGTGACTCCTGCGGCGACCAGTGCGGCGATACCCGCACCCGCCACGGCTGCACGCCGCTTGGGTATGCGTCGGTGCTTCAACCTACGTCCTCCTGTGGGGGGTCGACACCGGCGATTGTGGGGAACACCGGTGCCGCGAAAAGGGTACGAGCAGGGGCTCGACGTGCTGTGAAGCCGCCCCGCCCATTGGACGGCGCCCACTATTCCGAGGCGTACAGGGAGCACACAAGGTCGACTTCAGGCCGCGCACGAGCAAACGCGGTGCGCCTGCCGCGAGTTGCTCCACCCCGGTCACACCACGTCAGTTCGCAATGCAAACACTACGAGCGAGTAACTTTTTCCGGTCCGTGAGGTCTAGTCCTGTCCAAATCCAGCCCCCACAGCGACCGTTCGCCGATACACGTGCGGAGGCCCCCGGTTGACGCGGTGAAGATTGAGCGAAGGCCCACCCGCGAACCAACGCAACGGGACGTGCGCAAAGGACGTGCGCCCCCACGACCCGCAGCCGCGAACCATCGGTAGGGGACGTGCCGGACTCTCCGCCCGCAGCGGCTGGCGCTCGGGTCACCCAGCCCATTCCGTGAAACATGGAACGCTCCCCCGCTCTCGGCTTCGCTCGGGCGGGGGACCCCCATGACCGAGGGCGGAGAGTCCGGCGCGGCCCCGACCCGGGAACCGACAGCAGGCGCACCGGGCCCCGTAACCCACCCCAGGCAATACGCAAGGCCTGAGCCCACTACTGCGCCACGAGCCCCTGCCCATCAGCCCGCTCACCCACGACCTGCCCCGGCGCCGACGCCACAACCGGTGCGACAGCCGGTGCGACAGCCGACTCGACCGCCGACTCGACCGCCGCTTGGGCCACCTGCCCCTGAGCCATAGGCGCAGCTACCCCGGCAAGCCGCTGCACCTCCGCCAACAACTGCTGGAGGACCTCAGACCGCCCGGCCTCCCGAACTCCAGTCTCCTGACCCACAAGCCGCTCAACCTGAGCCAGAAGCCGCCGCACCTCGGACTGCGCCTGCACCTCCGCCTGCGGCACTCCACCCCCACCCTGCGCACGCTCCAGAAAGCGCAACAACTCCACCGGGAACGGCAGCACGAGCGTGGAGTTCTTCTCGGCGGCCACCGCCACCACCGTCTGCAGCAACCGAAGTTGCAGTGCCGCAGGCGACTCGGACATCTGTTGTGCGGCCTCCGCCAGCTTCTTCGAGGCCTGGAGTTCCGCGTCGGCGTTGATGACGCGAGCCCGGCGTTCCCGGTCCGCCTCGGCCTGCCGGGCCATGGACCGTTTCATGGTCTCCGGCAGCGAGACGTCCTTGATCTCGACCCGGTCGATGGAGACACCCCACTCGACGGCCGGGCTGTCGATCATCAACTCCAGCCCCTGGTTGAGCTTTTCGCGGTTGGAGAGCAGATCGTCCAGCTCACTCTTGCCGATGATGGACCGCAACGAGGTCTGCGCCATCTGCGAGACGGCGAACTTGTAGTTCTCGACGCGCACGATCGCGTCGGGCGCGTCGATCACCTTGAAGTACACGACCGCGTCCACCCGTACCGTGACGTTGTCCCGGGTGATGCCCTCCTGCGCGGGCACAGGCAGCGTCACGATCTGCATGTTGACCTTACGGAGCTTGTCCACGAACGGCACGATCATGGTGAACCCGGGTCCGCGCACATCCGGGCGCAGTCTCCCCAGCCGGAAGACCACACCCCGCTCGTACTGTTTGACGACCCTGGCAGCCGCCGCCACATACGCGGCTCCAGCGAACGCGACGGTCACTCCCGCCGCCACCAGCTCCTCCACCATCCTGGCCCCCGGGGTCCGAAGTGGGCGATTCAGGCGTGTAGTTCCGCGGTTCCGCAGTCCGCAGTCCGCAGTTCCGCAGTCCGTGCCCTTCGACGGTAACCCCGTGGCCCGAACCAGGGCGAGCCCCCGCACGGCAGTGCCGTGCGGGGGCTCGTCTGCTGCTGGCTGCAGTTCGATCACGCGCAGTGGTGAAGAAGCCGCGCGAAGCGGTTCGCAGCACAACTGCCAAACGGTTCGCAGCACAACTCGAAGCGTTCGCAGCGGTGCAGGTGCCGTACTGGTCGGGCGCGGATCAGTAGACGCTGACGCCGTAGGCGCTCAGGGCCTCGGTGACCGGCTGGAAGAACGTGGTGCCGCCGGAGGTGCAGTTGCCGCTGCCGCCGGAGGTCAGACCGTAGGCGACACCGTTGCTGCCGTAGAGCGGGCCGCCGGAGTCACCGGGCTCGGCGCAGACCGTGGTCTGGATCATGCCGTAGACGATGTCGCCGCCGCCGTAGTTGACGGTCGCGTTGAGCGCGGTGACGCGTCCGGTGCGGGTACCGGTGGTGGAACCGGTGCGGATGACGTTGGTGCCCACGCTCGGGGTCCCGGCGCTGGTGATGTCGACGCTGCCGGCGGTGCCGTCCTTGGTGACCGAGGTGTTGGTGTACCGGACGATCCCGTAGTCGTTCGTCGGGAAGCTCGAGCCGGAGGTCGAGCCCAGGACCGTCGTACGGCCGGAGTTGGAGTACCAGGTGCCCGCACCGTCGGTGCAGTGACCGGCGGTCAGGAAGTAGGAGGTGCTGCCGCTGCGGACGTTGAAGCCGAGCGAGCAGCGCCAGCTACTCGCATAGATGGCGTCGCCGCCCTTGATGAGCTTGTTGAACTTGCCGGGGGTGCGCTTGATGGTGAGTGCGCCGGCGTTGCTGCCCGCCTGCTTCTTGATCTTCGCTATCTCGGCGGCGGAGACCGTGCTGTCGGCGGTGACGACGACCCGGCCGGTCTTGCCGTCGATGGCCCAGGCGGTGCCGGGGACATCGGCCTTGAGCACCGAACTGCTGGCGCTCTTGAGCTGGTTGGTGCTGAAGGTGGCGGTGTCGGTCGCGTTCGCGTTGGGTACCGCGAAGGCGGCCGCGGCCACGAGTCCGGTGCTGACGGCGATCAGCCGGGTCCGTCTCGTGACGCCATTGCGGGGGGTGGTGCGCTTGATCCTCACTTTTCGTTCCTCCACATGGGAAGTCGGGGGCCCGCGTGGGGTCGGGGCCCGTGAGGCGCAGCCAGGGCAGAGTCATCCGGTTTCCGAACACGCCGTGCCCCTGACAAGCGCTGGGGGGAGTATTCGGCGGTGCGACCGACCGACGCAAGGGCGCCTTTCGGCCGCGCCCTGTTCAACCGACGTACACCACCGGGGGTCCGGCGCCTCGGAGCGCGGGCCGACGCCCCGGCCACGGCCCGGGTCGACGCCCCGGCCACGGCTCGGATCGGCACCCCGCCGATACTCGGGTCGGCGCCCCCATCCCGCCCGGCCGGTCGAGAACGGATCGCAGCCCGCGCCCCTCCTTGGGGATCACGGGATGTTCGGGGATATGAGCATCCCTGTCGCCCCTATCGCCCCTACCAATTCCGCTGACGGAAAACCGGATGCCTGTTCCACGTCCTGCTCCCCTCGACCGACCCACAGCCCTTGTCGCCAGGGCTTTTCTCCCCCTCCCCCGGAAAACGCCTTAACTTCTGACGCCCGCGCCGAGCGCGTCTTTTCCCTGCAGAACGGCATCCGTTCTCCGCCCGGTTCATGCCCCGCAATCGCAGCAGGAGCAGCACTCACAGCATTCGCAGCCATCGCAGCACCCGCAGTCACAATTGCAGTTGCTGCAGCACCCCTCCCTCTTCCTCCGCGACCACGGGGCCTCGAATTCGTCGGCGCAGCACATCTGGCAGGTGCAGCACAGCCCGATGGCGGCCGCGCATCCGGCCCAGAAACCGCGCCCGGGACGCGGCGGTTCGACGGAGGGCCCACCTCCGGGGCTGCCGTGGGGAGATCCGCCGATGTACGGGCTCTGCGTGCTGCCCGGTCCTCCGGGCGGCGGCCCGAAGGCGCTCTCGGCCGGGTGCGCGCACGCCGAGGTGCCGAACGCCCGGTGCACCGACCTGCGCAGTTCGTGCACCAGCAGGACGTGCGCCAGCTTGGCGTCGGAGAACTCCACCTCGCGCAGGGCGAGCCGTATGCCGTGCAGCGCGTCGTCGGCGAGCCGGCGTGCCTCGGCCAGGGACGTTCCGGTGGCGGTGAGAGGGTTCCAGGCGCCCGAGGCGGCGTCGGCCTCCCGGTCCTCCACGGCGTCCAGCAGGTGCGCGAGCCGCCCGAAGAGCCGGCCGGCCTCGGCGAGCGGCCGCGCGTTGCCGGGGCGTTCGGCGAGCAGCGCGGTGTGCGCGAAGGCCGCGGCGGTGGCGGTCTCGGTGGGCTCGGTCACCGCCAGGATCGGCGTGCCGGGCCCGGCGAGCGCCTCGATGCCCGTCTGCCGGTCCACGGCGTCGACCAGTACGGCCGTGTCGAACCCGACGTCGAGGCCGGTACGCGCCCCCGCGCGGCCCCAGTTCACGGCGACCCTGCGCGCGGCCAGTGCCACCGGTCGGCGGGCCAACAGCCCGTCTCCGTCGGCGATGTGGTCGCGGACCTTCGCGGAGGCGAGCACCAGGGAGACCGCGGCGGCCAGCCGCGCTCCCTCCCCTTGGGCGACCGAGGCGGTCCGCATGCCGCGCAGCGGACAGGGTCCGGCAGTACGTCGCCGGCCGGCCGTGCGCCTGGCCTGAGCCTCCGTCAAAACAGATATGAGCAGCCCGTCGTAGTTGGTGACGAGCCGGGCGAATTGCCCGTGGTCGCCGCGCAGCGCCAGACAAAGCCCGCACAGATGCGCCATCCACTGGGTTTTGAGCCCTTCACCGAGCCGATGACGGCACGGTCTGACCATCCCGAACACTTGCTCCCCCGTGGTTCGTGCGATCGCGAGGGCGGCATCGTATCGACTCGGGCATTCACCCATACGCCCCGCTCGTCACCCGTACGGCAGGAGAAGTCATATTTCACTCTCAGTCAGCAGTCGTACACGGCACGGCCCTTGGGACACCCGGGCTCTCGACGAATTGACTCTGCACCAGTACCGTCACGAAACCCCTGCGCGGCGTCTAACCACTTGGCGCGCGATCCGCATCATGCACGACGATAGGGATGCGGAAAGCAGAAATGACCGCTGTGAGAGGAGGCGTCCATGGGATCGGTGCGCAAGGCGAGTGCCTGGCTTGGCCTCGTCGACGACAACGATGAAGAGCGGTACTACGACGACGACTACGCCGAGGGCTCCGAGTCCGGCGATGCCTGGGTCACCGACCCGCGCGTGAAGGTCGCGTCCGAGACGGCCGAGGAGAAGGGCCGTCGGATCGGCACGGTGACCCCGGACAGCTTCCGGGACGCCCGCGCCATCGGCGAGCTGTTCCGGGACGGTGTCCCGGTCATCATGAACCTCACGGCCATGGAGCCCGCCGACGCCAAGCGCGTCGTCGACTTCGCGGCGGGCCTGATCTTCGGTCTGCGTGGTTCGATCGAGCGGGTCGCCACCCGGGTGTTCCTGCTGACCCCCTCCCACACGGAGATCATCAGCGGAGAGGCCCTCAGCCGTCAGACGGACGGTTTCTTCAACCAGAGCTGAGGCAGGGCCGCTCACCGACTCCCGCCGTCCGATGGACGGGAGATCACCGGAACGCGTCGAGTCCGGTGAGCGCCCTGCCCGGCTCGAGCTGGTGCGTTTCGCACGGTGCCTCGTAGGTGAGCGCCGCCCTCGCACCCCGCGGAACCGCGGACCGCGAGCCCCTCAGGTGACCGACTCGGCGGAAACCCGCTCCCCGGCCTCCCGCGAAGCGGACTGCTTCCGCGACGCCGCGCCCTTGCGTGCAGCGGCGCCATCCTGCGACGCGGCGCCCTTCCCTCCAACGGCGCCCTTCCGCGGACCGGGCACCTCCGCCGCCTCCGCGGCGGTCCCCCGGGCCTCGGGCACCTCCGCCGCGCACTCCATCACCCGGGGCAGCCGCAGCGCGATGAGTGCCCCCAGCACCAGCAGCCCGGCGCTCACCAGCAAGGTCACATGCAGTCCGTGCACGAAGGAGTTCCGCGCGGCGTGCCGCAGAGCGAGCCCGGGCGCCCCGCCCAGCCGTTCCGACACCTCGTACGCCTCCCCGAGCGACCGTCCGGCGGAGGCCGAGGCGGCGGCCGGCACCCCGGGCACGGAGGACAGTCCGGGCGCGTACGCCGCGTTCATCACGCTGCCGAGCAACGCGATCCCGATGCCGGCCCCGAGCTGGTACGAGGTCTCCCCGATGGCGGCGGCCCCGCCTGCCTGCTCCGGCGGCGCCTCGCTGAGCATCGACTCGTACGCACCGAACAACGTCGTCTCGAGCCCGAACCCGAGCAGCACGAAGCCGAGGAGCAGCAGTCCGGTGTTGTCGTCGCGGCCCATTGGCGTCAGCATGATCACCGCCGCCGCGGTGAGGAGGAACCCGGAGCTCACCATCGCGCGTGGCCCGAACCGCCGCAGCATGCGCGCCCCGGCGAGCCCGGCCCCCATCGCCGCCACGGTCAGCGGCAGCAGCCGCAGCCCGGTCTCCAGCGGCGAGAGCTCCAGCACCAGCTGGAGGTACTGCGCGGCGATCAGTTCCAGCCCCACCAGCGCGAGCATGGCCAGCACGATGCACGCGACGGACGTGCTGAACGCGGGCCGGGTGAACATCCGCAGGTCCACCAGCGGATGCGTACGCCGCCGCTGCCGTCGTACGAAGGCGGCGAGCAGCCCGCCACCGAGGAGCAGCGGCACGAACGTGTAAGGGTCGAGCGGCGGTTCCCCACCGCCGAGCCGCTTCACCCCGAGCACCACCCCGAACAGTCCGGCGGCGGCCATCAGCGCCCCGACCACGTCCCAGGGGCCATTCCGGTCACCGGTGGACTCGGGCAGCAGCATCCGCCCTATGGGCAGGCTGATGAGCATCAGCGGGA
Organism: Streptomyces cavernae; assembly: GCF_004023625.1. GTDB lineage: Bacteria > Actinomycetota > Actinomycetes > Streptomycetales > Streptomycetaceae > Streptomyces > Streptomyces cavernae. The sequence continues at coordinate 173,278 of NZ_ML137712.1, forward strand.
TGTTGACCAGGAAGACCGAGCCCCACCAGAAGTGCTCCAGCAGGAAGCCGCCCAGCAGGGGGCCGACGGCCGCGCCCACCGCGGCCACGGCGCTCCAGATCCCTATCGCCAGCGCCCGCTCGCGCCGGTCGGGAAACACCTGCCGCAGGATCGACAGTGTCGCGGGCATGATCATCGCCCCGCCGACGCCCAGCAGCGCCCGCGCGGCGATGAGGATCTCCGGATCCTGGGCGAGGGCCGCGAGCCCGGAGGCCACGCCGAAGAGGGCGTACCCGAGGAGGAGGACGCGTCTGCGCCCGACCCGGTCGCCCAGCGTGCCGAAGAGGATCAGCAGTGAGGCGCAGACGAGCGGGTAGATGTCGACGATCCAGAGCAGCTCTATCGCACTGGGCTTCAGGTCCTCGGTGACGGCCGGCACCGCGACGTGCAGCACCGTGGCGTCGAGGGCGACCAGCAGCAGGCTGGCGCAGAGGACGACGAGGACGACCCAGCGGTTGGCACCGGCCCCGGCCGCCCCACGGCACCGCGCAGCGGCCGCAGTCGTCCCGGACATGTACGTACCTCCCAGATGTTCCCTCGCGTTCGGCGGATCCGCGGGGCGGGGACGGCCCCGGGGCTGCGGCCGGTTCTGAGCGGCTCCCGGTCGCGCACGCAACGAAAGGCGAGTGAGCGGCCAGCGTACGCGAGTTTCCGCCGGTGGCACGTGGCCCACCTCTCACGTTCACAACTCACCGGGTGTGGCGTACACCACTTCCGCACCGTCCCGCCCCCGTCGCGCCCCCTGCTGCACCACGCCCTGAAGGGGCGGCCGGTTCCCGGACGTGGCGGCCGTGCGGCCGTTCGGGTGATGGCCGTTGCCCCATTCGTACGCCCCCGGAGCACGGCCCACCGGGCGCAGCGCGCCACCGTGGCGACGCGCCCCCGGGACACTCCTGGCGCCGCCCGCGCCGCCGGTTACCTCCCGCCGGCGATCCGGCCGGCCGTCGACGCCCTTCCGCCGGCCGTCACACGGGAACCGGCCCGGCCCCGCCTCGCGCCGGGGCCCTCCCCCGCCCCCGGCCGGCCGTCACCCGTGATCGGCCTCCCGCCGACCGGGTGATCGGCGGGGTAATTCCGCCCCATCATCGGGTTAACGATTTTATAAGCGACACAAAACCGTCGCCGGGACAGATCAAAGAAATTGCGCACACCGCCTGCGAACCATTGCCTAATCCTGCTGAATAAACCTCCTTCTGAGATCCATCCCACATCACATCGTCATCACAAAGCCGCTGGTGCGACCTGGCTGAGAGCTCACTCCCTGTAACGTCGATTGAGTGCGTACCGAACGAAACCTGACCCGGCGGCTTGACCGGGTCTTCGCGCGACTGGACCGAGAGCCGGAACGACCGGCTCTCATGCACGTGCCACACATGAGCCGGCACCGGATCGTGCTCTTCTCGGCGACCCTCGCCTTCTACGCGGCGATCATCTGGGCCGTGCTCATCACCTCGTGGCTGGTTCGGCTCGACTGGCAGGTCATGTTTTTCCGGCCGTACCAGCAATGGCCCGGTATCCACGCCTTCCTCGACTACTACGTGGTGCTGGGCCAGCGCGGCCCCACCGCCGTGATGGTCACGGCCTGGCTGGGCTGGCGCTCCTGGCGCCAGCACACGCTGCGCCCGCTGCTCACCCTCGCCGCCGCACTGCTGCTGCTGAACATCACGGTCGGCGCGGCCAAGCTGGGCATGGGCCGGCTGGGCCCGCACTACGCGACCACGATCGGCTCGAACGAGATGTGGCAGGGCGGCGATATATTTCCCTCCGGCCACACCGCCAACGCCGTCGTGACCTGGGGAATCCTGGCCTATCTGGCCTCCACTCCGCGGGCCAGACGCTGGCTGTCCGCACTGTCCGCCGTGATCTCGCTCGGCGTCGGCCTGACCACCGTCTACCTCGGTACGCACTGGCTGAGCGACGTGCTGCTGGGCTGGGCCGCCGGTCTGCTGATCCTGCTGGCGCTGCCGTGGTTCGAGCCGCTCATCGCGCGCGCGGAGGCATGGATCTTCACGGTGCGCGACACCTGGCGCAGCCGCCGCGCCGGCACCGCCCCCGCACCGGCCGCGCCGGTCGTCGGCACCCCGGTGGCGCTCACCCGGCACCAGACGGCCGAGGAGGCGCGGGAGCCGCTCACCGAGCCGCTCACCACGGCTCGGCCTGCCAGGACGCCGGCCTATCATCTGGCGCCCGGTCCCCACACCACCCGTGGGGAGCGCACACCGGTCACTCCCGTGGGCAGCCGGCGGCCCCCGCACTCGGACCGCATAGCTCGCGGTACGACCTCGGCCCGCCCGGTCGCCGGAGGCTGACACCCCGGTCGCGGGACACCGGTACGCACACCCCGTCCCGCACGAGGAAGGCCCCCGGCTCCGGGTCAGGAGCCGGGGGCCTTCCCGGTTGGGTTCGTCCTACAGGGGGCGGAGGACCCGAAGGTCACCCCTTCCAGGCCCGTTTCACCGTCCCGCCGGCGACCTCGAAGTTCAGCCGCCCCACGAGGTACTCCATGGTGATGATCGCCCCCGGTGGCAGCGACCGCACCGTGGTCCAGCCGCGCTCTCGGGCGAGACGCTCGGCCTCGGTCGCGTCCAGGCCGACATAGGCGTCCGGACTGTCCTGGGGCTCCGCGGACGGAGCGGGTATGGGTGCCATGCCCGCCACGTTAGGCCGCGTACCCCGGCCAAGGAAGCCGAACGGGTCATCACGGGCCATCACAAGCCCCCTGTCCCTCTGCGGTCACGCTTCTGTCACAGGACCAAGACACGAGTTTCCGCCGAACTCAGTCACACGGACGGACGCATCCATAGGCGTTTCACACACAGCCGGTCGTAATTCGGGACTAACTTGACGTCGGCTCGAATAGTCGGCGGAAAGCAGACGAGTACCGAGTGGTAACTCCTTTCCTTTTCCTCCGGCCCGGCGTGTTCCCGAAGCAGACACGCCACAGGAAATGCACGGATCCAACACAGAACCCGCGCACACACCCTGCCCGAGCGGCGGCGAAGCGGGCATCAGCGTGACATCCGGGCGTGAGCGTCAGGCGGGCCGGAACGCTGCGAGCGAGAGGGCACCGATGGGGACGGAGACGGCGCGGGCCGCGGTGCGGACCGCCCCGCAGCGGCGGCCGGGAAGGCTGGTCATCGACTGGCTGACCACCACCGACCACAAGAAGATCGGCCACCTCTACCTGATCACCTCGTTCGTCTTCTTCCTGGTCGGCGGGGTGATGGCGCTGATGATGCGCGCCGAGCTGGGCCGGCCGGGGCTGCAGATCATGTCGGCCGAGCAGTACAACCAGCTGTTCACGTTGCACGGCACGATCATGCTGCTGCTCTTCGCGACCCCCACTTTCGCGGGCTTCGCCAACGAGATCATGCCGTTGCAGATCGGCTCGCCCGATGTGGCGTTCCCACGGCTGAACATGCTCTCGTACTGGCTGTTCCTGTTCGGCGGGCTGATCGTGCTGGGGTCGGTCGTGGTGCCCGACGGCGCGGCCGACTTCGGCTGGTTCGCCTACGCCCCGCTGAACAGCGAGGAGCGCTCCCCGGGCATCGGACCGGATATGTGGATCATGGGGCTGGCACTGGCCGGCTTCGGGACGATCCTGGGCGCGGTCAACTTCATCACCACGATCGTCGGGATGCGCGCGCCCGGCATGACCATGTTCCGGATGCCGATCTTCACCTGGAACGTCCTGTTCACCTCGATCCTGGTGCTGATGGCGTTCCCGGTGCTCGCGGCGGCACTGCTGGCGCTGGAGTCGGACCGGCAGTTCGGCTCGCACGTGTTCGACGCGACGAACGGCGGCGCACTGCTGTGGCAGCACCTGTTCTGGTTCTTCGGCCATCCCGAGGTGTACATCATCGCCCTGCCGTTCTTCGGGATCATCACGGAGATCATCCCGGTCTTCAGCCGGAAGCCGATCTTCGGTTATCTGACGCTGATCGGGGCGACGATGGCGATCACGGGATTGTCGGTGGTCGTCTGGGCGCACCACATGTTCGCGACCGGCTCGGTGCTGCTGCCGTTCTTCTCCCTGCTGAGCTTTCTGATCGCCGTACCTACCGGGGTGAAGTTCTTCAACTGGTCGGGGACGATGCTGAGGGGCTCCCTCTCCTTCGAGACGCCCATGCTGTGGGCCACCGGTTTTCTGGTGACATTCCTGTTCGGCGGTCTGACGGGGGTGATCCTGGCCTCGCCGCCGTTGGACTTCCACGTCACCGACTCGTACTTCGTGGTGGGGCACTTCCACTACGTCGTCTTCGGCACCGTCGTCTTCGCGACCTTCGCCGGGTTCTTCTTCTGGTGGCCGAAGCTCACCGGGAAGATGCTCGACGAACGGCTCGGCAAGATCCAGTTCTGGACGCTGTTCGTCGGTTTCCAGACCACGTTCCTGGTGCAGCACTGGCTGGGCGCGGAGGGCATGCCGCGCCGGTACGCGGACTATCTCGCGGTCGACGGGTTCACCGCGCTGAACACCCTCTCCACGATCGGCTCGTTCCTGCTGGGCCTGTCCACGCTGCCGTTCGTCTACAACGTCTGGAAGACCTCCAGGTACGGCAAGAAGGTCGAGGTCGACGACCCGTGGGGGTACGGCCGGTCGCTGGAGTGGGCGACCTCGTGTCCGCCGCCGCGGCACAACTTCGTCACTCTGCCCCGGGTCCGCTCCGAGTCCCCGGCGTTCGATCTGAACCATCCGGCCCAGGCGGCGCTGACGCCGCCGCAGACCCGTTCCGGGCAGGAGAAGGGCCCGCAGTTCCGGTTCGGTCAAGAGCGGCCGTCAGACGGTCCCGAGCGGCCCTGATCGCCTCGGTGAGCTCGGCGGGCTCGAGCACCTCGAAGTCGAAGCCCATCAGCATGACGTGTATGACCATGACGTCGAGGCCGGCGGCTCCGGTGCGCAGCACACAGCTCCCGGGCCCCTCCTCCTGAAGCGTCCCCGCCGAGGGCGAGATCCGCTCGGCCGCCTCCTCGAAGGGGACGAGGAGCCGGATGACGGCGTGCGAGGCGTACGCGCGCGTGGAGACCCCCTGGGAGACGTAGGCGGCGAGGTCGTCGGCCGGTGGGGTACGGGGCGTGAAGCGGGGGCCGTGCGGCGGCCTGGGCTCGATGCGGTCGACCCGGAAGGTGCGCCAGTCGCCCCGGTCGGTGTCCCAGGCGACCAGGTACCAGCGGTGTTCGGTGCACACCAGGCGGTGCGGTTCGACGGTCCGCCGGCTGGTGGTCCCGTCGTGCCCCCGGTATTCGAAGCGCAGCCGCTCCGCGTCCCGGCAGACGGCCGCGAGTTCGGTGAGGACGGCGGGGTCGACAGCGGAGGGCCGGGTTCCGCGCAGCATCGGCACGGTGAAGGCGTTGAGGGCGCCGACGCGGCGGCGCAGCCGGCTGGGCAGCACCTGTTCCAGCTTGGTGAGGGCGCGCACGGAGCTTTCGCCGATGCCCTCGATGCCCTGCCCGGCGGCCGTGCGCAGTCCGACCGCCACGGCGACGGCCTCGTCGTCGTCCAGCAGCAGCGGCGGCAGTTGCGCGCCCGCGCCCAGCTGGTAGCCGCCGCCGGTGCCGGGGCTGGCGTTGACGGGGTAGCCGAGTTCGCGCAGCCGGTCCACGTCGCGGCGGACCGTGCGCGGGGTGACGCCGAGCCGGTCCGCCAGCTCGGCTCCGGACCAGTCGCGGTGGGCCTGCAGGAGGGAGAGCAGGCGCAGCAGGCGTGCGGAGGTTTCCAGCATGCCGTCGAGTGTGTCAGCCCTTGCGGACAGTTCCCGTCCGCAAGGGCTCGCGACCGTGGCGACTACGCGGCGGTGACCGTCACCGACAGGTCGTTGTCGGCCGTGTAGGACGCCTGGACCGCCATCGCGCCCCTCGGGGTCTCCGCACTGACCTGCGGATATGTGAAGATCGGTTTCTTGTCGACGATGTCGTCCAGCAGCCGGGCCACCCGCACCGCGGGACCGCTCCCACCCGTGGGGCAGAGCCACAGGTCCCAGACGTCCGGGGTCAGCGTGCCGTAGGGGACCGTGACGGCGAACTCCGTGTCCCGCCCCGAGACCTCCGCCCGCATCACCGGTGCGGACTCGCTCCGCCCGCGCAGTTCGGCGTGGGCCTGCTCGGTGAGCGTGGTGCCGTGGACCCGGCCGCGGACGACCAGCTCGCGTTCGCCGACGCGCAGTTCGCCGGCCTCGGCGTGCGGGGCGCGCAGCCAGCTGCGGAGCGAGAGGTTGCCGTGTTTGGTGACGTAGGGGATGCGCACGGCGGTCCGCTCGCCGTCGGCGCTGCGGTCGACCAGGGCGCGCAGGTCGTTGAGGCCGGGCACCAGACGTCGTGGCTCACCGTCGGCGACCTGGGCGTAGACGTCCCAGCGGCCTTCGGGCAGGTGGACACCGTTCGGCAGGGCCGCCCGCAGCCGCCCGCCGTCGACGGGGGTCAGCGGCAGGCGCACCTCGGTCTCCTCGTCGCGGGCCCGCAGCACCAGGTGGGCCTCGTCGGTTTCGGTGATCCCGGTGACGTCGAAGGTGAGACCGCCCGCGGATTCGGCGACGCAGTCGGCGCGCGGCGGTACGGGGTCCTTTCCGGAGTGCTGGTCCTCGGCGGACGGCGTGGCCAGCGACATCATGCGATGTGTCCCTTTCTGAGAACGGAGAGTCCGGCATCCCGAACGGCGTACGCGCCACCGAGCAGGGCGCCACGGGTACGGTGCAGCGTGCCGCGCATCCGGCCGGCCGCCGTGCTGCCGCCGCGGGCGGTCAGCGTGGCGAACATGGACTCGTAGCGTTCGGCGATCCGGGTCGGGTCGAAGCGCTCGGCGTCGCGCAGCGCGGCGTCGGCCATCCGCAGGCGCAGTTCGTCGTCGTTGATGAGTTCGAGGAGGCCGTTCGCGATGGCCGGGACGCTGCCGACCTTGACCAGTCGGCCGTCCACTCCGTCGTCGATGATCTCGCCGGGGCCGTGCGGGCAGTCGGTGGAGACCACGGGCAGTCCGCAGCGCATGGCCTCGACGATCGTCATGCCGAACGACTCCAGGCTGGAGGTGACCGCGCCGATGGAGCCCTTGGCCCACTCCGGTTCGATGGGACTGGCGGGGCCCATCAGGAAGACGTGGTTGTAGAGGCCGAGTTTGTCGATGAGGGTGCGCAGTTTGTCCTTCTGTTTGCCGCCGCCGTAGATCCTCAGCCGCCAGTCGGGCCGCTCGGCGCGCACCTTGTCGAAGGCCTTGATGAGCAGGTCGTACCGCTTGACGGGGGCGAGCCGCCCGGCCGCGACCACCCATTTGGCGGTTCCGTCGGCGGGCGAGAGGGCGGGTGCGGGCACCGGGTTGGGCACGGCCTCGACGTGGACACCGGGCAGCCGCATCTTGGTGTGGTAGGCGCGGGCGTCCGCCTCGGTGGTCGTGGTGAGGGCGTCGAGCCGCGGGTAGGCGCCGCGCAGCTCGTGGCGCAGCTGCGGTGAGTGACTGTCCAGCGTGAGGTGTTCCTGGCCGACGCGGAGCGGGCCGCGGCGGGTCTGCCGGGCCAGATGGACGTTCAGGCCGGGCCTGGTGCCGACCACCACGTCGGCCTCGACGGAGGCGAGGTGCTCGGCGATGCGGCGGTCGGTGAGGGCGCTGTACTGCTGGTAGCGGCCTTCCGACGCGGGGAAGAACTTCGCCGGACGCCGGTAGTCCGGGTGGTCGCCCTCGTAGCCGGGGGTGCCCTGCCGGATGTCGACGAGATGGCGCAGCCGGACCTTGGGGCTCGGTGCGAAAACCGGCTCCTCGCGGTGCCGGAAGACCGAGACGACCTCCACGTCGTGGTGTTCCGCGAGGGTGCTCGCCAGGTTGTAGGTCGTCCTGATCGTCCCCCCGATCCCATACCCGTTGTGTATCAGGAAAGAGATGTGCATGCGTCCCCGTATCTCCGTCTCAACCGTCTGGCGCTCAACCGCCTGACATGGGTTAGACCGGGGAGTTCGGACGTTGGTTGGCCGCCATCATCATCTTGTTTCCCAAGAGTTGCGTCATCGGTAAGCAACGGAAGGAACCCTTCCGCATCCGCGCGGATCAAGGCTTATAAGCCAGTTGTGGAACATCGAAGCAATTCCGGTTCATATCCCCCTGAGTGATCCACCCTTGGGTGTCCTCCCAACGCGCGACCGAAACGCATGTTCTGCGACTTTTCGGCGGCTCGGCCAGTCGTTCGTATGTGACGGGCAGCAGCAGCCCCCGGGCCGTGTAGGGCCCCGGACGGTTCATGAAGCGGTCGACGCACGCGCGCGTGACGCCCGTTTCCGCTTCCGCGCAGGACCGGGCGGCGTCAGAGAACCACATGGCGGCCGCCCAGCCCTCCAGCTGCCACTGGGAGTGCGTCTCGAGGTCTGCGGTCGCGTCGCGGAACTCGCGGACGGCCGGGTGGCCGGTGTCCTCGTAACTGCGGCTGGAACCGGTCGCCCACAGGGCGTTGCGGCAGCGCGGCGCGTCCTTGTAGTCCTCACGGACGGTGGAAGCCCAGTTCTGCACGTTGGTGACCTTCGCGATGACATCGGCGCCGACGTCGTCCATGGCCTCGCACAGCTGGGCGTTTCCGTGACTGTCGATGGCGTCGAAGACGAGATCGGCACCCTGCTCCTTCAGGTCGGCCGCCGCCGCGCGGAAGTTGGGCAGCGCGAAGTCGACCTGTTCGGTGACGACCTTGTAGCCCTCCGCCTTCAGACCGCGGGCGACCAGGTCCGCGTACGCGGCGGAGGCGGACTGGTTGTAGGAGACGACGGCCGCCGTGCGGGCGCCCTGCTCCCGCTTGAAGTAGCGGTAGACCTCGGTGCCGCCGTAGAGCTCGCCGTCCCACCCGGGGGTGCCGTCGCGGGGCGCGAGGCTGCCGTAGATCCCGTACAGGTGCGGATAGGTGTCGTACGCCGGCCCGATCGGCTGGCCGCCGATGTCGGGCACGCCCGTTCGGGAGACCCGGGAGGCCCCCGCGTAGTCGAGCGCGGTGGTGGCGACGAGTGCGACGACCTTCTTCTCGTCGAGGAGTTCGTGCACGCACTCGTTGTTGCCGACGCCGCTGCCGCCGTCGTCGCAGGTGTGCACCTCGACCCTGCGGCCGCCGATGCCGCCTTCGGCGTTCAGACGCCCGAAGTAGGCCTGGGCGCCGTCGCGCGGGCCGGTGAAGGCGGCGGAGCCGACCGGGCTGGTGGCGCTGGTGATGATGCCGACGGGGATCGGCGCGCCGGCGGTGGTCCCGGTGGTCCGCCCGGGCTCCGGGGTGGTGCCGAAGTCGCTCTCGGGGAGCCGGCTGCCGCAGGCACTGGCCAGCAGGAGAAGCAGCGCCGCGGCGATGGTCTCAGCAGCCCGGCGCGGGCGTGCCATTGCCGCTCATCCCGACCAGCCCGCAGAGCGTCTTGACGGAGACCTTCCAGGTGTCGTCCTGCAGGACGGCCGTTCCGGTGGCACCGGGCAGGACCGTCGCACCCTTCAGGGTGAGCGCGTACGTCACGTTCGCCTCGGTCGGCGAGGTGAACTCGACCCGGTCGACGACGGCCTCCACCTGTCCGCCGCGCGGATCGTCACTGAAGCTCTCCAGGAGCGGCCCCAGTTTGTCACCGTTCTCCAGCAGTGCCGCCTTGTCCTTCAGCGGGACGTCGGGGTCGAAGAACTTCTGCCAGTTCGTCCTGATCTGTTTCTCGGCCGCCGCGGTGTCCTGGGGTGTCGTCGGACTCGGCTGCGTGGTGGGCGTGGGCGTCTCCACCGTGGGGGTCGGCGGGGTCGTGTTGTCGCCTCCGCCGCTGTCGTCCCCGCATCCCGCCAGGCCGCCGCCCAGAACGAGCACCGCGGCCGCAAGCAGCCCCGCCACCCTCCTGCGGTTGCCTCGCCTGCCGTTGCGCCTGAGGTCGCTCCCGAGAACCATCTGGCTCACCACCGGGTGTCGGCCGGGCCATCTGCGCCCGGTGCTTTCAGGGTCAGCTTCCAGAGGGCATAGTGCAAGCCATCGGCTGACATGGACAGACACGCGACCGGACAGGACTCGACACGACCGGACAGACGACGGTGGGAGCCGCGTATGCGGACTGCTCGACTGCGGACCGTGCACCCCGTGCTGTGGGCGGGCTGGGCAGCGCTGGCCGCCGGGGCGGTGTTGTGCGTCATCGGCTGGTACGGGATCTCCGGTGAGCGCTTCGCGGAGCGCCAGCTGCCGTACCTCGCCTCCTGCACGATCCCCGGTGCCGCGCTGATCGTCGCGGGGGCGGTTCTCCTCGCCCACGGCAGGAACGCGCTGGCGGCGGCACGGATCGAGGAGCTGTACGGGCTGCTCGTGGCGGTGGCCGAGGAGCCGGAGGAATCGCCGGTGGCCGTGGCGGCGGTCAGCGGCGAGCTGCTGATGGTGCCGGGCGGCACGCTGTGGCACCGTGCGGACTGTCCACTGGTCGCCGGGAAACCGGAGGCCGTGCCGGTGGACTCGCACGTCCTGGCCTCCGGCGAACTGGGCCCGTGCCCGATCTGCGAACCACCCGCCGCGGGGACCCGATGATCCGATGTCCTCCCTCACTTACGACCTCACGCTCGCCGGCTTGTCGGTCGGCAGTGCCGCCGCGCTCACCGGGATCGGGCTGATCGTCACCTACCGGGCGACCGGCGTGCTGAACTTCGCGCACGGCGCGATCGCCATGGTGTGCGCGTATCTGCTGCGGCAGCTGACCGTCGAGTGGGACTGGCCGCTCACTCTCGCCGCGGCCGTGACCCTCCTGGTGGTGGCGCCGGGCATCGGGGTGGTCCTGGAGCGGTTCGTGTTCCGGCCGCTCGCCGTGCTCGGCGCGGATCCGGCGCGGACGCTGGTGGCGTCCATCGGGGTGTTCGTGCTGCTGGTCGGCGGGGCGGCGCTGCTGTGGGGGCCGGGGGCGCGGGCCGACGCGCCGACCCTCGTTCCCGCCGAGCCCTGGGGGCAGCTCGTGGTGGTCGTGGCGCTGGCCGCGGGCGTCGTCGTGGTGGTCCGCGGGACCCGCTTCGGGCGGGAGCTGCGGGCCGTGGTCGACGACCGGCGGCTCGCCGTGCTCGGCGGCATCGACGCGGACCGGGTGGCGGCGGCGGGCTGGGCGTTCGGCGCGTTCACGGCCGGGCTCACCGGGGTGCTGCTGGCGCCGTACGTCCGTCTCGACCCGTACGGTATGCCGCTGCTGGTCATGGAGGTGGTGGCGGTCGCCGTGGCGGCGCGGATGCGGAGTCCGGGGGGCGCGGTGGTGGTGGCGCTCGGCATCGGTGTGGCGCAGAGCCAGCTCACCCGGCTGCATCCCGGGGGCCGGGCGGAGCCGCTGCTGCAGGCCGTGGGCTCGAACCTGTTCGTGGTGGCGCTGCTGGTGGCCGCGCTGGTGCTGCCCGGTGTCGGCGCCCGCGACGCGCTGCCGCGCACGAGCACCGCACGGGTTCTCCCCGCGCCCCCCGGGGCCTGGATCGTGGCCGCGGTCCTCTTCCTCCTGCCGCTCGGTTTCGCGGGCTCCGACCTGCACACGTCGGTGCAGGTCCCCGCACTCGGCGTCGTCCTGCTCTCCCTCGTCGTGGTCACCGGGCGCGGCGGCCAGATCTCCCTCGGCCAGGCGGCGTACGCGGGTCTGGGTGCCCTGTTCACGGCGCTGCTGGCGGCCGGACGCTTCCCGGGGCTGCCGCGGCTGCCCGAACTCGCGGCACTCGCGGTCGCCGTGGTGCTGGTCGCTCCCCTCGGGCTGCTGACCGGCTGGCCCGCGATCAGCCGGCACGGTCTGGCCCTGGCGCTGGCGACGTTCGCGGTCGGCGTCGCGGTGAGCCGTTTCGTCTTCGCGCAGCCGTACGCCACGGCGGGGCTGTCGCTGGGCCGCCCGGCGGGCTTCGACGGGGACCGGGCGTACTACGCCCTCGAGCTGTTCCTGCTGGCGGGGGCGCTGCTCGCCGTGCACGCGCTGCGCCGGGGCCGCACGGGCCGGGCGCTGGCCGCCATGCGGGACCACGAGCCGGGCGCGTCGGCGGCGGGCGTCCGGGTCCCGGCGCTGAAGCTGACGGCGTTCGTGGCGGGTGCGGCGCTGGCCGCGCTGGGCGGCGGCATGCTCGGCATGGGCCTGCGCGCGTTCGACGCGAGCGCGTACGACCCGGTGCGCGGTCTGCTGTGGTTCGCGGCGGTGGTCGTCCTCGGCGCGGACAGCGCCCTCGGCGCACTGACGGCGGCGGCCCTCCTGGTGGGCCTGGACGCGGGGACGCGCGGCGGAGTGGCGGCGGCCCTGATCGGCTTGCTGGCGGTGCTCGTGGGCCGCTTTCCCGGGGGCCCGTACGAGGCGCTGCGGGCGGCGGCCGACCGACTGCGCCTACGGCGGCGCGGGCAGACGGAACTGACACCGCTGGGCAGGGCGGCACGACGGCGGCTGCGCCCGGTTCCGACGACGGGGACGGGTCCGGCCCTCGCCGGGGCGACGGCGGCAGGATCCGCCCTTCGGACGCCGGACGGCCCCCCGGCACCCGAGCGCCGGGGCGGCACACCGGCGTCCCGTCCACGTCGGCCGGGGCGTGGCGGTACACAGCCCGGGTGGGCGCCCGATTCCGGCGGACCGGCGCCGGACACACGCGGACCGACAGCAGACTCCCCCGGCCCGGCACCGGAAGCCCCCGGCCCGGCACCCGACGGGGCCGAGAAGCCGAACGGTCGCCAGGCCGGGGCCGACGTGCCGCCGGGCGGTCGCCCGGCCGGGGCCGACGTGCCGCCGGGCAGGGCGCGCGGGGCGCCCCACCCGGCGCCCCCGGTGGTCGCACCCCCCGCCCTGCGCGCCCACGGCCTGCACGTCGTCTACAACGGCTACACCGCCCTGTGCGACGTCACGGTGGAGGTCCCGCCCGGGCGCGTCACCGCCGTCGTGGGCCCCAACGGGGCCGGGAAGAGCACCCTGTTCCACTGTCTGGCCGGAACCGTGCGCCCCGTGCGGGGGCGGGTGCTGCTCGGGAACCGGGAGATCTCCCGGCTCCCCGCGCACACCCGCACCCGGCTCGGGATCGCGCACACCTTCCAGCAACTGGCCGTGTTCCCCTCGTTGACCGTGGCCGAGAACGTCCGGATCGGCGCCGAGCAGGGGCGGGTCACCGATCCGGCGGCCGGCGAGCGCGCCCTGCGGCTGCTGGGCCTCGACGGCCCGGTACGGGCGCTGCCCGCGGCCGGGCTGCCGACCGGGACGCTGCGCCGGGTGGAGCTGGGCCGCGCCCTCGCGGGCGGCCCGCGCGTGCTGCTCCTCGACGAGCCCGCGGCGGGGCTCGACACGGCCGAGGTCGTCGCGCTGGCCCGGGTACTGCGAGCGCTGGCCGCGGATGGCACGGCCGTGCTGGTCGTCGAGCACGACCTCGATCTCGTCGCCCACCTCGCCGACACCGTGCACGTGATGACCGCTGGCCGGATCGTGGCGTCCGGCCCCCCGGACCGCGTCCTGGAGTCGGCATGACCACACACATCGCCCTGCACCACGCGCGCGTGCGCTACGGCCCCCTGGAGGCCCTGCACGGCGTGTCGCTCACCGCGCCCGGCCCCGGCGTCACCGTGCTGCTCGGCCGCAACGGGGCCGGCCGGACGACCGCGCTGCGCGCCCTGGCCGGAACCGTGCCCCTCTCCGGCGGCCATGTGCTCTGGGACGGCACCGACGTGACACGGCTCCCCGCGTACGAGCGCGCCCGCCGGGGCCTGTGTCTGATCCCGGACCGCCGGGCGGTTTTCGGCTCGCTGACGGTCCGCGAGAACCTGGAGCTGACGGCGGCGGACCTCGGCACGACGCTGGACGCCTACCCCCAGCTGTCCCCGCTCCTCGGCCGCCGGGCGGGCACCCTCTCCGGAGGGGAGCAGCGCATGCTCGCCCTGTCCCGTGCGCTGTCGGCACGCGCGCGCGTGGTGCTCGTCGACGAACCGGCACAGGGCATGTCACCGGCGGTCGCGGACCGCACCTACGAACTGCTCAGCGCCCTGGACACCTGCGTGGTCGTGGCCGAACAGCGTCTGCCTCCCGCCCTGCGCGCGATCCGCAGGACGACGCTGGTGTACGAACTGCGCCGCGGGGAGGTCGTGTTCGGCGGGGAGGCAAGGGAACGGGCCCGGTCACATCGACCGGGCCCGAGGGAGGTCCCGTAAGGGGTCCTTGCACTATGCCCGCCCGGGTCGCGTGGTCTGGCACCGCTCCCCCAAGCTCTCGGCTGCGCTCGAGCAGGGGGCACCCCCATCCAGGGCTCTCCGGCGCCTTGCGATGCACGGCACCAGACCACGCGACCTCATCGGACGCTCATAGTGCAAGGACCCCTAGGGGGCGGAGCCTGTCACATCATGCGGCCTCGCCGCGTGGGCGGGATCGACCGGGAACCGCCCGCGGTCGATCGACCAGGAACGGTCCGCGGTCGATCGACCGAGACTGCCCGCGGTCAATCGACCGGGAACTGCCTGCGGTAGATCGACCGAGACTGTCCGCGGTCGAAGGCCGATGCGCGGCCCGGCCCGGCCCGGACGTCCCAGTCCCGAGCTCCTCGTGAGCGCTCAGATCTCCAGACGCTGCCCCGGAATGATCAGGTCCGGGTCAGCGCCGATGACGGCCTTGTTGGCGGCGTACACCTTCTGCCAGGTCATCCCGTGCTTCGAGGCGATCGTGCCCAGCGTGTCGCCGCGGCGGACCGTGTAGTCACCGCCGCGCGAAGACCCGCGGTTGACGTGGCTCGACTCGCGCGCGGGAGCCTTGGCGGCCTTCTTGGCCGGGCTCTTCTTCGGGGTGGTGCTCTTGGTGCCCGCGCCGGACGCGGAACCCGAGACCGCCGGCGCACTGCCGGAGGCCCCCGCACGCGCCGAGCAGACCGGCCAGGCGCCCCAGCCCTGGGAGCGCTGGACCTTGGTGGCGACGGCTATCTGCTGCTGCTTGGAGGCCTGGTCGGCCCGGGCCGCGTAGGCCCCGCCGCCGAAAGCGCGCCAGGTACTCGCGGAGAACTGCAGTCCTCCGTAGTAGCCGTTGCCGGTGTTGATGTGCCAGTTGCCGCCGCTCTCGCACTTGGCGATGCGGTCCCACACCCCGCCGTCCGCCGCCGCGGCGTTGCCGGTCGCGGCGAGCACTCCGAGCGGAGCGAGCAGAACCGCGCCGGCGAGAGCCGCCGTAGTCGCGTTCTTCGTACGAGTCTTGCGGGTGTTATCGGCACATTCGGACATGTAGATCCCTCTCCAAGGACCCGGGGCTCCCCCAAAGACGGGGCCCGGCTCCCCGCGTGTACGACGCGGGATGCCGTGCTCCGCCCCGTCCACCGGAAGTCGTGCTCGTTGCTGGTTGCGCGATCGGCGGACGTACCCGAGCGGTGCTCGCTGCACACGGCGGAGGAATCTAGGCAGGCCGCCCGCCCTCCATCAACCGACTCCCCGTCGACGCAGGCCACTTGGCTGTTACCCGAGGTATCGACGATTTCCGGCCACCCATTTCATTCGCTGATTTCGGGATTTTTCAACCACACCGTCTGACGATCTGTGAGGCACTTCACCGACTCAACTTCCTTGACAACCTCGCAAGTTGACGTGGAGTGAGGAATTCCGTGCAGTGGGTGACCGTCCGCGTCGGATGGTTCGATTCCGTTCACTGTCGAGCGTGACTCCGGCCACAGATCGCCGTTGAGCTACTCATGAGCCGGGAACCACCCGGCCGCGCCACATCCCGAGGAGCCACCCGTGCCGCGCTTGCTCGACGTCAGCGACGACGTACGCGCCGAGATCGGCGACGAAGAAGCCGACCGGCTGCTCGCCGGAGAGAACGCCCCGGGCAGCTACGACTGCACGTCATGCCGCACCCCGGGCGACTCGGAACAGGAGCGGACCAGCACGGTCCTGTTCATCGGCGACGAAACCGCCGTGCTCGCCTTCGCCCACGCCACCTGCCTCCCCTCCCAGGTCGTCCAGGTCACCGAGGAACAACTCCAGGGCGCCGTCCGCTCGATCACCGGCGACGACGGACAGAACCACGCCCCCGAACAGGCCGTACTCGGGGTGACGAGCGGACTCGTGATGCTGAACGGCGAGTTGCACCCGGCGCTGGTGGTGGAGCCGACGGGACCGATCGCCCGTCCCGGCGCCGCCGGCGGCGGGGACGACTTCCTGCCGCTGCTGATCGAGCAGGGCTTCATGCCGGTCACCCAGCTGAACTCCGTGCCCTCGGTGCTGCCCGGCTGGTCCGTGCTGCTCGCCATGGGCCAGCTGCACGCCGTGCTGCAGCCGGGCACGGGCGGCGGCCAGCCGGTTGCCTGGTGGCAGGCCCACCAGCCGCTGCAGGTCACCGAGAGCTGGCGGATGGCGGCGAACAAGCTGCGGCAGGTACTGGTCTTCGCGGCCCCGGCCGGCTCGATCGGCCGCCAGCCCCGCGAGGACCTGCTGCGCGACGCACTCGACAAGGCCGCCGTCAACGGTCAACTGGTGGCCTGCGCGATGCCGCTGGCGGGCACCTGAGTCCACCACGCGATCGCTGAAGCGCGCCTGGACGAAAGGCCCGCAACGGAGTTCGCCGGAGAAGGAACAGAAAGACGCAGGCTGGGGGCCGGTTACCGCGCCCCCGGCCGCACCTTGCGCCGGTCCGCGCTCCCGTGCCACCGGCGAAACGCAGCCGGGAGCCGCATCCGTGCGGCTCCGCGGTCGTTTGGACGTACGTGCACGTATACGACGCCCCTCGCCGCCAGCCGTACCCGACTACTGTCCCGGCCATGAGGTCGGCGCAGGACCTCGGGAGCAGCCACTCGGCCACACCGATCTACGACGCGCTGTATGCGGAGTACCAGCGGTCGTTCCGGGCTCTGCCGGGCGACCGCACGGGCGAGGAGGAGCTGGGCTTCACGGCGTTCGGCCCGGCCGGCCCAGGCTATTCGGCGGGCTCGTACGGCACACGCCAGAACCAGCAGGGCACCGCTAGCGGCGGCTCCACCAGCGTCTGGCAGCGACAGGACATCTCGAGCCTGCGTCAACTCCCCGCCGCGCTGCCTCCCGCGCCACGCCGCGGAACATGAGACCGCCGTCGGCGGGCACCCGGTGCAGAACCGTAACGGCACCCGCCGAGTCCCCAGGAGCCCCGGGGGGCGGCGGCTACTTCTTCTTGCCGCGCTTCTCGCGCACCCGCACCGAGATATGGATCGGCGTCCCCTCGAAGCCGAACTCCTCGCGCAGTCGGCGCTCGATGAAACGCCGGTAGCCCGCCTCGATGAAGCCGGAGGCGAAGAGCACGAACCGCGGGGGCTTGGTGCCCGCCTGGGTGCCGAAGAGGATGCGCGGCTGTTTGCCGCCGCGGATCGGATGCGGATGGGCGGCGACCAACTCACCGAGAAAGGCGTTCAGTCGGCCCGTCGGAACACGGGTCTCCCAGCCCGCGAGCGCCGTCTCGATCGCCGGAACCAGCTTTTCCATGTGCCGCCCGGTGCGCGCCGAGACGTTCACCCGCGGCGCCCAGGCCACCTGGCCCAGCTCCGTCTCGATCTCCCGCTCCAGGTAGTAGCGGCGCTCCTCGTCGAGGGTGTCCCACTTGTTGTACGCGATCACGAGCGCGCGTCCGGCCTCGACGGCCATGGTGACGATGCGCTGGTCCTGCACGGAGATGGACTCGGCCGCGTCGATCAGCACCACCGCGACCTCGGCCTTCTCCACGGCGGCGGCCGTGCGCAGCGAGGCGTAGTAGTCGGCGCCCTGCTGCAGGTGGACCCGCTTGCGGATGCCCGCCGTGTCGACGAACTTCCAGGTGGTTCCGCCGAGTTCGATCAGTTCGTCGACGGGATCACGGGTGGTGCCCGCCAGTTCGTTGACGACGACCCGCTCCTCCCCCGCGACCTTGTTCAGCAGCGAGGACTTGCCGACGTTCGGGCGGCCGATGAGCGCGATCCGGCGCGGGCCGCCGACCGCGGTGCCGAAGCTCTGCGCCGGGGCCTCGGGCAGCGCCTCCAGGACGGCGTCCAGCATGTCGCCGGTGCCGCGCCCGTGCAGTGCCGAGACCGGGTGCGGCTCGCCCAGGCCGAGGGACCACAGCATCGCCGCGTCCGCCTCTCCGCTGGGGCCGTCGACCTTGTTGGCCGCCAGCACGACCGGCTTGCCGGCCTTGCGCAGCAGCCGCACCACGGCTTCATCGGTGTCGGTCGCGCCGACCGTCGCGTCGACGACGAAGACGACCGCGTCGGCCGCCTCGATCGCGTACTCGGCCTGCGCGGCCACGGAGGCGTCGATCCCGAGGACGTCCTGCTCCCAGCCGCCGGTGTCGACGACCTTGAAGCGGCGGCCGGCCCACTCGGCCTCGTAGGTGACGCGGTCGCGGGTGACCCCGGGCTTGTCCTCGACGACGGCCTCGCGACGGCCGATGACGCGGTTCACCAGCGTCGACTTGCCGACATTGGGGCGGCCGACGACGGCGAGCACCGGAAGCGGTCCGTGCCCGGCCTCCTCGATCGCGCCCTCGACGTCTTCGAGGTCGAAGCCCTCTTCCGCGGCGAGCTCCATGAACTCCGCGTACTCGGCGTCGCCCAGCGCTCCGTGGTCCGCGTGCCCGTGCTCCTCGCCCGAACCGCCGGAGGGGATCTGGTCGTTCATGAAGTCCGTACCTCGTTCATCGTGGTGATCGGTGGAGCACCCCGGAAGGCCGGGGGTCCACTACTGAAAGTGTTCCTCAGCGCCCCGTCAGGCGCCTGGCGTTTTCCAGGTGTCCGGTCAGCCGGTCCTGGATGCGCAGGGTCGCCTCGTCGAGCGCCTTGCGGGTGCGCCGTCCGCTGCCGTCACCCGCCTCGAACGGATCGCCGAAGACCACGTCGACCCGGCTGCGCAGCGGCGGCAGCGCCTTTATCAACCGGCCTGGCCGCTCGGAACTTCCCAGCACCGCGACCGGGACGATCGGGGCGCCGCTGCGTACGGCGAAGTAGGCGAGCCCGGAGCGCAGCGAGGCGAAGTCGCCGTCGCCGCGGGTGCCCTCGGGGAAGATACCGAGGACCCCACCGCGTTCGAGGACGCCGAGTGCCTGGGTGATCGCCGTGCGGTCGGCGATCGAGCGGTCCACCGCCAGCTGGCCCGTGGCCACCATGAAGGAGCCGACCGGACCGACGAACGCCTCCTTCTTGACGAGGAAGTGCGACGCGCGGGGTGCGACACCGATGACCATCGGGCCGTCGATGCCGTGGCTGTGGTTGACGGCCAGGATCACCGGGCCGGTCGCGGGGACCCGCCAGGCGCCGAGCACCCGCGGCTTCCACAGCCCGTACATCAGGCCGACACCGATGCGGCGGCCGACCTCGGCGCCGCGCGCCGACGGGAGCCGGACGTCGCCCGTCTTCGGTGCGGCGGGCTTGGGGGACGGGTCCTTGGCAGAGGGTTCCTTGGCGGAGGGTGGCGCGCTCACTTCCCGGCCCGCTTCTCCTCGACAAGGGTGACCACGCACTCGATGACCTGCTGCAGCGTGAGTTCGGTGGTGTCCACCTCGACCGCGTCGTCCGCCTTCGCGAGCGGCGAGGTCTTCCGGCTGGAGTCGGCCGCGTCCCGCTTGATCAGTGCCTCACGGGTGGCGTGCACGTCGGAGCCCTTCAGCTCGCCGCTGCGACGGGCCGCCCGCGCCTCCGGGGACGCGGTGAGGAAGACCTTCAGGTCGGCGTCCGGCAGCACGGTGGTGCCGATGTCCCGGCCCTCGACCACGATGCCCTTCTCCGCCGAGGCGGCGTAGGACCGCTGCAGCTCGGTGATCCGGGCGCGCACCTCGGGCACCGCGCTGACCGCGCTGACCTTGGAGGTGACCTCCTGGGTGCGGATCGGGACCGCGACGTCGGTGCCGTCGACGGAGATGGTCGGAGCGTTCGGGTCGGTACCGGAGATGATCTCCGGCTTCCCGGCGGCGGCCGCGATCGCCGAGGGGTCGGCGATGTCGATGCCGTTGGTCACCATCCACCAGGTGATCGCCCGGTACTGGGCGCCGGTGTCCAGATAGCTCAGACCGAGCTGCGCGGCGACGGCCTTCGACGTGCTCGACTTGCCCGTGCCGGAGGGGCCGTCGATGGCGACAATCACTGCCGGGGCGCTTTCCACGGTTGCGGACACCTTCCTGGTGCGGGGTGTGGGTGAGCGGGGCCGCCGATTGTGCCCTGCACAAGGTTACTGGGTGCGTGTCCCCCGGACGGCCGCGCCCCGTTCGGGGCCTACTGCCGCAACGCCCAGCCCCGCTCCCGCAACGCCACGGTCAGGACCGGGGCCGCCTTGGGTTCCACCATCAGCTGCACCAGACCGGCCTGCTGCCCGGTCGCGTGCTCGATGCGGACGTCCTCGATGTTGACCCCGGCCATCCCCGCGTCCGCGAAGATGCGGGCCAGCTGGCCGGGCTGGTCGTCGATGAGGACGGCCACGACCTCGTACGCGCGCGGGGCGCTGCCGTGCTTGCCCGGGACCCGTACCTGGCCCGCGTTCCCCCGGCGCAGCACGTCCTCGATGCCCGAGGCCCCCTCGCGGCGTTTGACCTCGTCGGAGGACTGCAGGGCGCGCAGGGCCCGGACGGTCTCGTCGAGGTCGGCGGCGACGTCGGAGAGCAGGTCGGCGACCGGGCCGGGGTTGGCGGAGAGGATGTCGATCCACATCCGGGGGTCGGAGGCGGCGATCCGTGTGACGTCGCGGATGCCCTGACCGGAGAGGCGCACCGCGGACTCCTCGGCGTGCTGGAGCCGCGCGGCGACCATGCTGGAGACCAGATGCGGCATGTGCGAGACGAGGGCGACCGCGTGGTCGTGGGCGTCGGCGTCCATGACGACCGGCACGGCCCGGCAGTGCGAGACCAGTTCCAGCGCGAGGTTGAGGACCTCGGTGTCGGTGTCGCGGGTGGGCGTCAGCACCCAGGGGCGGCCCTCGAAGAGGTCGCCGGTGGCCGCCAGCGGGCCGGACTTCTCGCGGCCCGACATGGGGTGGCTGCCGATGTACGCGGACAGGTCGAGCCCGAGCGCCTCCAGCTCGCGGCGCGGTCCGCCCTTGACGCTGGCGACGTCGAGGTAGCCGCGGGCCAGACCGCGGCGCATGGCGTCGGCGAGGGTGGCGGCGACGTGCGCGGGCGGTGCGGCCACGATCGCGAGGTCGACCGGTGCGGTGGGCGGCTCGTCCGTGCCGGCGCCGAGCGCGGCGGCGGTACGGGCCTGCTCCGGGTCGCGGTCGGTGAGGTGCACCTCGACGCCGCGGCGGGTGAGGGCGAGCGCGGCCGAAGTGCCGATCAGGCCGGTGCCGATGACGAGTGCGGTTCTCACTGGGCGATGTCCTTGCGCAGGGCCGCCGCGGCGCCCAGGTAGACATGGGCGATCTCGGTGCGCGGCAGTCCGGACTCGACGTGGGCGAGGACCCGGACCACCCGGGGCATGGCGCCGGCGACGTCCAGTTCCTGCGCGCAGATCAGCGGTACGTCGACGATGCCCAGCTTGCGCGCCGCGGCGGCCGGGAAGTCGCTGTGCAGATCGGGTGTCGCGGTGAACCAGATGCTGATCAGGTCGTCCGTGGTGAGGGCGTTCCGTTTCAGGATGGCGGTGAGCAGTTCGCTGACCTGCTCGTCCATGTGCCCGGCCTCGTCCCGTTCGAGTTGAACGGCGCCCCGGACCGCTCGTACCGCCACGGCTGTGCTCCTCGCTGTGTTACGTGCGTGTCTCGTCGTACCAGCGTAGTCAGCCACGGACACCGGGGTTTCCACCGCCCGCCCACCGAGACGGCCTCCACTGTCACCGGAGTCCCCGTGTTCCGTCCCCGTTCCGTCACGGCCGGGGCGAACGCCCCGGTGCGCCTCTGGACGGCGGGGCGAGGTTCCGCTCTCATGGCAGGAGTGCCCGCGTCACGCCTCGGGGGAGGCACGTATGAAGCGCATCGGACCACTGCTCACGCTTCTCGGCGGGCTGCTGCTCGCCCTGTTCATGCTGACGCTGAACGCGACGACGGGTTCGGCCTCGAAGGCCACGTCGGCCGGTGACACGGTGTCGGCGAGCCCGACCGCGACGCGGCCGCCCACCACCTCCGCACCGCCGTCACCGTCGGCGAGCCCGACCCCGGCCCCGTCCCGGAGCGCCCCGGCCAACGCCGACTACGCGGGCCGTACCGACGACGACTCCTCCGCGGTCGCCGTCTCGCTGCGGGACGGCCGGGCGATCGCGTACTTCTGCGACGGCCGGGACCAGGAGTCCTGGCTCAGGGGAGACGTCGCGGAGGACGGCAGCATGCGGCTGACCGGCAAGACAGGCGGGGTGCTGGCCGGAAAACTGGCCGACGGGCGGATCCGGGGCACGGTCGATCTGGGCGGGCAGCGCCACACATTCACCGCCGAGAAGGCGGTCAAGCCGTCCGGGCTGTACCGGGCGACGGCGACCGTGCGCGGCGCCGAGATCGACGGCGGCTGGATCGTGCTGCCGGGCGGCCGCCAGGTGGGCATCCTCAACCGCGACGGCGCACCGGGCGCCGCGCCGGAGATCGACCCCGAGACGGGGGCCGTGACCGTCGACGGGCAGGAACTCACCGCCCGCCCCGTCACCCCCTGACCCACGGTCCCGCTGCCACCGGGCCCGCACTTTCCGTGACGCTCGTCCCGACCCAGGGAGCCGACCATGACCGTCGACCCGAACGCCGCCACCCAGGGTTTCGCGTCACCACAGCCCGTTCCGCGGCGGCCGGGTGCCGCGCGCTTCCTCATGCCGGCCCTGGTTGCGGCGGCGGTCGCGGTCGCGCTCGGCGCGTACGGCAGGGTGCACGACCCTGCGGGCACCGCCTTCAACCTCGCCGGGTTCAGCAGCACCAGCGCGGTGAAGTCCTGGCTGGCGACGGCGTCGTTCGGTTTCGCGCTGGTGCAGATCGTCTCCGCGCTGATGATCTACGGGCGGCTGCCGGGGCCGGGCTGGGCGGCTGCCCTGCACCGCTGGTCCGGCCGGGTCGCGTTCCTGGTGGCGGTGCCGGTCGCCGTGCACTGTCTCTACGCGCTCGGATATCAGACGTACACACCACGCGTTATGTGGCACTCTGCCCTGGGTTGCTTCTTTTTCGGAATATTCAGTGCGAAAATGCTCCTTCTTCGCTCGGAGCGTCTGCCCGGCTGGTTGCTGCCGGTCGTCGGCGGACTGGTGTTCGCCGCTCTCACGGTGGTCTGGCTGACGTCGGCGCTCTGGTTCTTCCGCACCTTCGGAGTGACGACATGACGATCGGCCCGACGCGGCGCACGGTTCTGGTCACGGGCTCGGCCGTGCTGATCGCGAGCTGCAGCGAGTACGGCGACGAGAAGGACAGCGGCAGCGACTCGGTGACCCCGGAGAAAACCTCCCGGGCTCCCGGGGGCGAGGCGCTGACCACGACGGCCGAGATCCCGGAGGGCGGCGGCAAGATCTTCAAGGATCGGAAGGTCGTCGTCACCCAGCCGGAGAAGGGCGAGTTCAAGGCCTTCTCGGCGGTCTGCACCCACCAGGGCTGCATCGTCAGCTCGGTGGCGGAGGGCACCATCGACTGCGCCTGCCACAACAGCAAGTTCCGTATCGAGGACGGCTCGGTGGCCAAGGGCCCGGCGACCCGTCCGCTGCCCGAGGAGCAGATCACGGTGGCGGGGGGCTCGATCCGCCTGACCTGAGCCTCGTGCGTCCCCGGCCTCAGGAGTCGTCGGCCTCAGGCGCCCCCGGCCTCAGGCGCCCCCGGCCTCAGGAGTCGTCGACCTCAGGAGTCGTCGACCTCAGGAGTCGTCGACCTCAGGAGTCCCAGAGAGCCCCCAGCGCCACCAGTTCCCCGTGGTACTCGATGCGGTCCGCCCACTGCGCTGGCCAGGCGTCGGCTCCGAGGTGGGCCCCAGCGAAGGCTCCCGTGAGCGCGGCGATCGAGTCCGAGTCGCCCGAGGTGCAGGCGGCCCGGCGCAGGGCCGTGACGGGTTCGTCGAGGAAGAGCAGGAAGCACAACAGGCCGGTGGCGAGCGCCTCTTCGGCGACCCAGCCCTCCCCCGTGGCCAGACAGGGGTCCGTCTCCGGGGAGGGTGCGCGCAGCGCCTCCCGGAGCCGGTCCAGCACCGCCAGGCAGTCGTCCCAGCCGCGGGCCATGAAGTGCTCCGGACTGGGGTCCTGGCTGCGAGTCCAGAGGTCGCCGAGCCAGCGCTCGTGGTAGTGGGTCCGGTTCTCGTACGCGTACGACCGGAGCAGCCCGACCAGCCCGGTCGGTTCGGTGCCCTGGGCGAGCAGCCGTACCGCGTGCGCGGTGAGGTCGGAGGCGGCGAGCGCCGTGGGGTGGCCGTGGGTGAGCGCGGCCTGCAACTGGGCGGCGCCCGCGCGCTGTTCGTCGCTCAGCCCCGGGATGATCCCGAGCGGGGCGACCCGCATGTTGGCCCCGCAACCCTTTGAGTCGATCTGGCTGGCTTCCTGCCAGGGACGGCCCTCGGTCTTCAGCAGATAGCAGGCGGCCATGCAGGTGTTGCCGGGTGCCCGGTTGTTCTCCGGCGACTGGTACCAGTCCACGAACTCCTCGCGCACCGGCCGCTCCATCCGCTTCGGCCCGAGCAGTCCCCGGTCCATGGCGGTCCTGAGGCCCCGCCCCAGCGCCAGCGTCATCTGGGTGTCGTCGGTGACGATGGCCGGCGTGGGCAGCGGCATTCTCCGCCACGGGCCGAACGCCGCGAGGATCGACGGCACGTCCTTGAACTCGGTCGGGAAGCCCAGCGCGTCGCCGAGCGCGAGCCCGGTCAGGGTTCCGGTGGCGGCACGTTTGGCGACGGTCGTGGTGGTCATGGGTTCTGTCCTTCCTGGGACTGTGAGGGCAGGGCGGGACGCAGCAGCGGCGGGTGCAGGGCGGTGGCACCGCCCGCGCGGTAGAGCGCGGCGGGCTTGCCGCGCCCGCCGGTCAGGCGCGCGGCGCCGGGGACCGGTTCGACGAATCCGGGGGTGGCGAGCACCTTGCGCCGGAAGTTGGGCCGGTCGAGCTCGGTGCCCCAGACGGTTTCGTAGACCTGTTGCAGTTCCCCGAGGGTGAACTCGGGCGAGCAGAATGACGTGGCGAGACAGGTGTACTCGAGCTTGGCGCCGACGCGTTCGCGGGCGTCGGCGAGGATCCGGTCGTGGTCGAATGCGAGCGGTCCGTGCCCTGCGAGCGGTCCGTGCCCTGCGAGCGCCTCGCGTCCGCCGTACGGGAGCCAGCGGGCCTGGGCCGCGTCCCCGCCGCCACGGGGTTCGGGAGGGTCGGGCAGCAGCGCGGTGAAGGCGACGGACACGACCCGCATTCTGGGGTCACGGTCGGGTTCGCTGTAGGTCCTCAGCTGTTCCAGGTGGAGTCCGGAGACGTCCGCCAGCCCGGTCTCCTCGGCGAGTTCGCGCCGGGCCGCCGTCTCCGCGGACTCGGCGGGCCGGACGAAGCCGCCGGGCAGTGCCCACCGTCCGGCGTACGGCTCCTGCCCCCGCTCGACGAGCAGCACCCGCAGACCGCCCCGCTGGACCGTGAAGACGGCGAGATCGACGGTGACGGCGAAGGGTTCGAAGGCGTACTTGTCGTAGCCGTCCACGGCGCTTCCCCTTCCAGAAGGGGCCCGGACTCCAGAAGGGGCCCGGACCACCCCCGTGAGCCCGGGCCCCTTAATGGTCAGTCAGACTATAAAGATGGTTCAGCCGTCCCCACAACCCCCTCGCGGAAACGCCGTCGGGCGGGCCCGGGGGGTCCGGGTCCGGCCGGCGGCGGGCGCAGCGGGCCGGCTATAC
>NZ_ML137712.1:198962-230755 GCF_004023625.1 Streptomyces cavernae
CCCCCCCCCACCCCCCGCGGGCAACCGCGGGGGGCGGGGCCGGGGGGCCCGGGCCCCGCCCGACGGCGTGCGCAGCGGACAGGAACTACAGATCGACCTCGCGCATCAGCATCCCCACCTCGGTGTTGGACAGCCGGCGCAGCCAGCCCGACTTCTGGTCGCCGAGGGTGATCGGCCCGAAGGCGGTGCGCACCAGCTTGTCCACCGGGAAGCCGGCCTCGGCGAGCATCCGGCGCACGATGTGCTTGCGGCCCTCGTGCAGGGTCACCTCGACGAGGTAGTTCTTGCCGGTCTGCTCGACCACGCGGAAGTGGTCCGCGCGCGCGTAGCCGTCCTCCAGCTGGATGCCGTCCTTGAGCTGCTTGCCCAGGTCGCGCGGGATCGGGCCGACGATGTGCGCGAGGTAGGTCTTCTTCACGCCGTACTTGGGGTGGGTCAGCCGGTGTGCCAGCTCGCCGTGGTTGGTGAGCAGGATGACGCCCTCGGTCTCGGTGTCGAGGCGGCCCACGTGGAAGAGACGGGTCTCCCGGTTGGTGACGTAGTCGCCGAGGCACTGCCGGCCCTCGGGATCCTCCATGGTGGACACCACACCGGCGGGCTTGTTGAGCGAGAAGAACTGGTACGACTGCGTGGCCACGGTCAGCCCGTCGACCTTGATCTCGTCCTTCTCCGGGTCGACCCTGAGGCCCTGTTCGAGGACGATCTCTCCGTTGACCTCGACCCGCGCCTCCTCGATCAGCTCCTCGCAGGCACGCCGGGAGCCGTAGCCGGCCCGGGCGAGCACCTTCTGCAGCCGCTCGCCCTCCTGCTCGGCGCCGGGGAAGGTCTTGGGCAGCTTGATCTCCTTCTTGCCCGCGTACCGCTCCCGGTTGCGCTCCTCGGCCCGGGCCTCGTACTCACGGGAGCGCGCGGGTGCCGTCCGGCCGCCTCCGCGGCGCTGCTCGGACGGGGACTGCTGGGGCTTCTTCGGGCCGCCCTTGGCGCCGCCGCGCGCGGAACCGCCGCGCCCGGACTTGGGGCCGTCCTGCGTGGCACCGGGGCCCACGTCGTAGCGGCGCTCCTCGGGACGGGGCTTGCGGGGACGGCCCTGCCCCTGCCCCTGCTTCTGGTCCCTGTTGTTGCCGGCCCCGCGGTAGTTACCGCGTCCGCCACTCTTTCCGCTGCCGCTGCTTCGCATCAAAGTTCCGTCGTCGTCGGGTCGTCTGTCTCCGGTGCGCCCGGCGCGTACGCGCCCGCGATCGGCGCGTCCGGCTCGGGTGCGTCCGGATCGAACGACGGCACGGCTTCCTGTGTCTCGGCCTCGATCGCCTCCGCCTCGGGCAGGAAGGGCGCGAGCTCCGGGAGTTCGTCCAGGCCGCGCAGGCCCATCCGCTCCAGGAAGTAGTTCGTCGTCCTGTACAGGATCGCACCTGTCTCGGGTTCCGTGCCCGCCTCCTCGACCAGACCGCGCTGCAACAGGGTGCGCATCACACCGTCACAGTTCACCCCGCGCACGGCCGAGACCCGGGAACGGCTGACCGGCTGGCGGTAGGCGACCACCGCCAGTGTCTCCAGCGCCGCCTGGGTGAGGCGGGCCTGCTGGCCGTCCAGCACGAAGCGCTCGACGGCCGCGGAGTACTCGGGGCGGGTGTAGAACCGCCAGCCGCCCGCGACCAGGCGCAGTTCGAAACCGCGGCCCTGCACGGTGTATTCGTCGGCGAGCGCTCGCAGGGCGTCCGCGATCTGCCGCCGGGGCCGCTCCAGTATCTTCGCGAGGTGCTCCTCGGTCGCGGGCTCGTCCACGACCATGAGGACGGCCTCCAGGGCGGGTTTGAGGTCGAGTTCGGCGACGGTGGCCAGGCCCGCCGGGGCCTGCTGCCCGGTCTCACTCACGCCGTCTCCTCCTGCTTGTCCTTGGTGTCGTCGGTGGTGTCCTGGGGCTGCTCGGGCGGCCGGTCGAACTCGTCCGTGATCCTCGGCTCATCCTCGCCCTCGCCGCCGGTCCAGCGCACGATCAGTTCGCCGAGCGCGGTCTCCTGGTCGAGGGCGACGGCCTTCTCCCGGTACAGCTCGAGCAGGGCGAGGAAGCGGGCTACGACGGTGAGGGTGTCGTCGGTGTCCTCGACGAGCGTACGGAAGCTGGCCTCACCAAGTGCGCGCAGCCGGGCCACGACGACTGCGGCCTGCTCCTGGACGCTGACCAGTGGGGCGTGGATGTGGTCGACGTACACCTGCGGCTTGGGCTTGGGCTGCATCGCCTTGACCGCGAGCTTGGCGAACCCCTCGGCACCGATGTTGATGACGACTTCGGGGAGCAGTTCCGCGTGGTGGGCCTCGAGTCCGACGGTACGGGGGTAGCGCTTGGCCTCGTCGTCGAGCCGTCCGCTGAAGATCTCGGCGATCTGTTTATAAGCGCGGTACTGCAACAGCCGCGCGAAGAGCAGGTCGCGGGCTTCCAGCAGGGCGAGGTCGGCCTCGTCCTCGACCTCGGCGGCGGGCAGCAGCCTGGCCGCCTTCAGGTCGAGCAGGGTGGCCGCGACGACGAGGAACTCGGTCGTCTGGTCCAGGTCCCAGTCCGGTCCCATGGCCCGGATGTGCGCCATGAACTCGTCGGTGACCTTGGAGAGGGCGACTTCGGTGACGTCGAGCTTGTGCTTGGAGATGAGCTGCAGGAGCAGGTCGAAGGGCCCCTCGAAGTTCGCCAGCCGAACCTTGAAGACCCCTCCCCCGGCCTCGGCGCCCACGGTGGACTTTCCGGTACGTACGTCACTGACACCGGCCTCGGCGCCCCCACGGGGCTCACCGGTATGCGCCTCACTGACAACGGCGTCGAGGCCCCCGCCTGCCTCGCTTGCCTCGCTTGCCTCGCTCGCCTCGCCGGCCTCAACGGCCACCGACCCGCTGTCACCGGCGAGCGCCTGGGCACCCGGCCTCGCGCCCAGCCCAACCGCATCACTGGCAACCGCACCACTGGCAGTCACATCAACGGAATCCGCACCGAACGCACCGCTGGCGACCGCACCACTGGCAGCCACACCACCGGTGGGCGAACCAGCCGCCGAGGCTCCGCCTCCGGGCTCCGCCCCCACCGGCCCGGAGCTCCGCCCCGAATCGCGCTCCTCGGAATCGTGTTCCGTCGCGGGCGAGGGCTCGTCACCCACCGGAGCCCGGTCGCCGGACGGTGCGCCCTCGGCGGGCGTCGGGTGGGGTGCCGGGGCTGAGCCGTCCTCGGGCCGGCCGGGCTGTGGGGTGCCGGGGCCCCGGCCGAGGGCACGTCGGCGGCCGCCGCGGCCGGAGGGTTCGTACGAGGTCATAGCGGTCGAAGGCTACCGCCTACCGGCCCCGGAGCCTCCGCACCAGGATGCTCGCATCTCCCCGGGATTCCAGGTCCGCCAGCACCACGGCCACCGCCTCGCGAACGATGCGGCCCCGGTCGACGGCGAGCCCGTGCTCACCGCGGAGCACCAGCCGGGCGTGCTCGAGGTCCATGAGTTCCTCGGCCGACACATACACGGTGATCTTCTCGTCGTGCCGTTCCCGGCCGCTGGGCCGCCGGGCCGCACGCCCCCGCTTCCGGGTGCCCGCCGCGGCAGAACCTTCCTGCGCGGGCGCGGCCGGCTCACGCCGAACGGGGCGCTCGGCGGCAACCGAGGCGGACCGGCTGCGCGGTTCCCCCGCATCACCCTCCGGCTCGGCGGCGACGTGCTCGTCGCCCTCGCCGTCCCCGCCCTGCACGGGCACCGACGGCGGTGCGTCCTCCGCGGCGGCGGGATCGCTCTCGCCCGCCGGAGCCGGCACCCGGGCCTCGCCGTTGGCCTGGCGCCTGGGGGTGGACGACTGCAGCGCCATTCCCCCGGTGGTACGGAACAGTTCGTCGGCCCCCGGCAGACTCACTCGGCGTGACACCGGGCGAGCACCTCCCTGGCGAGCTGGCGATAGGCGGCGGCACCGACGGAGTTGGACGCGTAGGTGGTGATCGGCTCACCGGCGACCGTGGTCTCCGGGAAGCGGACCGTACGCCCGATGACCGTGTGGTAGACGTGGTCGTCGAAGGCCTCGACGACACGCGCGAGCACCTCACGGCTGTGTACCGTGCGCGAGTCGTACATGGTGGCGAGGATTCCGTCGAGCTCCAGCTCCGGGTTGAGCCGCTCCTGGACCTTCTCGATGGTCTCGGTGAGCAGCGCCACACCACGGAGGGCGAAGAACTCGCACTCCAGCGGGACGATCACCTTGTGCGCCGCCGTCAGCGCGTTCACGGTCAGCAGACCGAGCGAGGGCTGACAGTCGATCACGATGTAGTCGTAGTCGGCCATCAGCGGCTTCAGGGCGCGCTGCAGCGTCGACTCGCGGGCGACCTCGCTCACCAGCTGCACTTCGGCGGCGGACAGGTCGATGTTGCTGGGCAGCAGGTCCATGTTGGGGACCGCGGTCTTCAGCAGGACCTCGTCGGCCGCCATGCCCCGCTCCATGAGCAGGTTGTAGACGGTGAGGTCGAGCTCCATCGGGTTGACGCCCAGGCCGACCGACAGCGCCCCCTGCGGGTCGAAGTCGACCAGCAGGACACGCCGTCCGTACTCCGCGAGCGCGGCGCCCAGGTTGATGGTCGACGTCGTCTTGCCCACGCCGCCCTTCTGGTTGCACATCGCGATGATCTTCGCGGGGCCGTGGTCGGTCAGCGGGCCCGGGATCGGGAAGTAGGGCAGCGGGCGTCCCGTCGGGCCGATGCGTTCGCGGCGCTGGCGGGCGGCGTCGGGTGCGAGCGTGGCCGCGTACTCGGGATCCGGCTCGTACTCGGCGTCGGGGTCGTAGAAGTGCCCCTCGGGCAGGTCGTCGTAGTCGGCGAAGTGGGTGTGGTTCTCGCCACTTCCGTTGCCGGCCATGGCGTTCACGTGATGGCCATCCATGCTCTGGTGTGCTGTCTGAGTCACGCGGGGACTCTGGCGGGCTGCGAAGGTACGCACCGCTACGGAGCCGACAGCCTCGAGCCCCGTGGGCCCCTGGCCCCGCGCAGGCATTCCTGGTTGACCACCCCCGGGAGTAAATGTCGACTCATTCACAAGTCGTCTTACCTCCTTGGTGACCAGGAAACTTCTAGATAGGTCAGCGTGGCACCATGCCGACGGTTGGCGACTCTATGGCGTGTCGGCGGTTCGCAGCAACACAATCCGCCGGACCCGGCCCGATGTGTCGGCAACGGAACATCCCGCTGTCAAGGGCGTACGGGCGTCGCATGCCGGGTTTCCCGGGTGTGCGAATAGGTTAAAGGGCTACGTTCGAGGCGAGTTGCCCCGCGCTTCGGCGTGCTCCGAAACGTCTCCGGCCGGACCTCGGGGGCAAGGTCCGGCCGGATTCGATCCGTTGACGATGTGCGTTGACGAACGCCCTTCACACACCCTTCACCTGCGACGACTCCCGGATCAGCCGAGCAGCGAGTCCAGTTCGACGTGCTCCAGGCCGTGCGTCTCCGCGACCTCGCGGTAAACGACCTTGCCGTCATGCGTGTTGAGACCCTGGGCGAGTGCGGGGTCGCGGCGCAGCGCCTCGACCCAGCCGCGGTCGGCGAGTTCCACGATGTACGGGAGCGTGGCGTTGGTCAGCGCGTACGTCGAGGTGTTGGGGACCGCGCCGGGCATGTTGGCGACGCAGTAAAAGACCGAGTCGTGGACCGGGAAGGTCGGCTCGGCGT
Source organism: Streptomyces cavernae (assembly GCF_004023625.1). Classification (GTDB taxonomy): domain Bacteria; phylum Actinomycetota; class Actinomycetes; order Streptomycetales; family Streptomycetaceae; genus Streptomyces; species Streptomyces cavernae. The sequence continues at coordinate 204,631 of NZ_ML137712.1, forward strand.
GGGTGGTGGGACGCGAGTCCTCGAAGCAGCCGCCCTGATCGATGGCGATGTCGACAAGGACACTTCCCGGCTTCATCCGCGCCACCAGCTCGTTGGTGACCAGTTTCGGTGCCTTGGCTCCCGGGATGAGGACGGCGCCGATGACGAGGTCGGCCTCCAGGCACGCCTTCTCCAGTTCGAAGGCGTTGGAGACAACGGTCTGGATCCGGGTGCCGAAGACCCGGTCGGCTTCCTTGAGCTTGTTGATGTCCTTGTCGAGCAGGGTCACGTGGAAACCCATGCCGATGGCGATCTGCGCGGCGTTCCAGCCGGAGACACCGCCGCCGATGACCACCGCCCGGCCGGCCGCCACGCCCGGGACACCGCCGGGCAGCACGCCGCGACCGCCGTTGGTGCGCATCAGGTGGTAAGCGCCGACCTGCGGGGCGAGCCGTCCGGCCACCTCGGACATGGGCGCGAGCAGCGGCAGGGCACGGTTGGGGAGTTCGACGGTCTCGTACGCGATCGCCGTGGTGCCCGACTCCAGCAGGGCCTCGGTGCACTCCTTGGAGGCGGCCAGGTGCAGATACGTGAAGAGCGTCTGGTCCTTGCGGAGGCGGTGGTACTCCTCGGCGATGGGCTCCTTGACCTTGAGCAGCAGGTCGGCGGTGGCCCAGACCTCGTCGGCGGTCCCGAGGATCTCGGCGCCGGCCGCGACGAACTCGGCGTCCGTGATGGAGGAGCCGACGCCTGCGTTCCGTTCGATGACGACCTGGTGGCCGTGTCGCACCAGCTCGTGCACACCGGCGGGGGTGATGGCCACCCGGAACTCGTTGTTCTTGACCTCGCGGGGAATGCCGACCTTCACGTCGATCACGGTCCTTGGCTCAGGGATTGTGGAAACGCGCACATACCGGAACGCACGGGGCGTACCAGGAGACACCGCACGAGAAGGTGCGGCAGAGCCAGTCTAATGAAGGTGTTCCCCGTGTCTAGCCTTTCAATGCATCAATCTTCGGCTGATGTACTACGGATTTCGCAGGTGTTAGCGCCTTGTTCCATGGTCTGCATGGCTGGATCGCGCTCCTGGACCTCGTCTCCCAGCATGCGCTCGGCCGCGGCGCGGTGCAGCCGGGCGGCCGCCGGGTCCCCGAGGCGCTCCAGCGTGTCGGCGAGTCGCAGCCGCAGCGCGGCCTGCAGCCGTGCGTCCTCGGCGTGGCGTGCCCACTCGACCGCCTCCTCGCCGAGGCGCAGTGCCTCCTCGGGGCGACCCGCCTGCTCGTGGACCCGCGCGGTCTCGCTCAACGCCCGTGCCAGGGCCGCGGGATCGCCGTTCCGGCGGTGCCCGGTGACGGCGGAGCTCCAGTTGCGCAGCGCCTCGTCGTAGCGGCCGGCGTGGGTGTGTGCGACGGCGATGCGGCCGTACAGCCGGGCGGCGTCCTCCCGCTCGTCCCGGGCGAGCCGCTGGGCGAGCGCGCGGCCGTACCAGTCGGCGGCCCGGTCGTGGTCCCCCAGTTCCTGGTGGGCGGCACCTACGGATTCCATGGCGCGCCCGGTCGTGTACGGGTCGTTCGCCGCACGTCCGGCGTCCAGGGCGGCCCGGTAGCGGGCGAGGGCCTGCGTCGTCCGGCCGGCTTCGGCGTCCAGGTCGGCGAGGTTGAGCAGCGCGGCGGCCTTCTCGCGCGGCAGGTCGCGGCGCTCGGCCACGTCGAGCAGGAGCCGGTGCAGTTCGTACAGCTCGGGTGCAGACGCCCTGGTGCCGAAGTGGGCCACCATGGCCCGGACGAGGGCGGCCAGGAGACGGCGCGCCAGGGTGTCCAGCTCGCCGTCGGCGGCGGCGGTCCGGGCCGCGGCCAGCAGCGCGGGCCGGCGGATGCGCAGCCATTCGGCGGCGGCCCTGGGGTCCGGGAAGCGCAGTGCCTTGGGCAGTTCGGCGAGCCGGTCCCGGGCGAGCAGGCTGTCGGTCTCGGTGATCGCACGACACGACTGCAGCAGCCGTACGGTCCGTTCCAGCATCCTGGCCCGGGCCAACTGGAGTTCGGCGGGCCGCTCCTCGCTCCTGGCGAGCAGCCTCAGCTCGGGCAGCAGACAGGCCCGGACCTCGTACTGCGGCAGCGGCGAGTCCACGGCGTGCAGGAAGCCGAGCCGTACGAAGTCCTCCAGTGCGGCGCCGGCGTCGGGGACCGAACAGCCCGCCAGCGCCGAGGCGGTGTGCGGGTCGACCAGTCCGGCGGGTGCGAGCGAGAGCAGCCGCAGGGTGCGGGCCGCTGAGGGGTTCAGCGCGGCGTGGGCGAGCCGGAAGACCCGGGTCAGGGGCGCGCTCTCCGCGCTTTCCGGGCCGCTGCGCAGTTGTCGGCCCAGGTCGGCGACGGCGGCCTTGGGCCGGGCACCGAGCCAGGCCCCGGCGATCATCAGCGCGGCGGGCTGACCGGCGCAACTCTCGACCAGGCCCTCGGCGGCGAGCGGGTCGACGGTGATACGGACCGAGCCGGTGTAGCGCTCGAGGAGTTCCACCCCGGACTTGGTGTCCAGACCGCCCAGCGTGCAGGGCCGGACGTCCGGGATCCCGGTCAGCGGTCCGGCCGACACCGCGACGACCAGGCAGTCGGGGGTGTCGGGGAGCAGTGCGTCGACCTGTTCCGCGTCGGCCGCGTCGTCCAGCAGGAGCAGCACGCGACGGGTGGCGAGCGCCTCACGCAGGGTTTCGGTGAGGTCGTCCTCATCGGCGCCGGGGGGCGCGGACACACCGAGCGCGGCGAGCAGTTCGCGTGCGGTGCGGTCGGTGGGTACGGGGGTGCCGTCCAGGTCGGTCAGTCGGGCCCGCAGACTTCCGTCCGGGTAACTCTCGGCGACCTGCCGGGCGAGTTCCTCGGCGAGCGCGGTGCGGCCGGAGCCGGGGCGTCCGGCGATCAGCAGCACCCGTGCGCGGGGAGCCTTGCGGCCCGCGAGCGTGTCGAGTCCGGCGCGCTCGATGTCGGCCCGGAGTTCCTTCAACTCCCTTGTGCGGCCAAGAAACTGACTCTCCGTGGGGGCGGAGGCGGCAGCCGGGCGCTGCTCCTGTGCCGACACGATGGTGTCGCCGCTGTCCCCTGCCTGTTCCGTCACGGGCCACGCTCCCGTCCCACTGCGCACACCTGCCAAGCCGGGACTCCGGTCCGGGCGTCCTCCGAGCCTAGTTCACGCTCTGCAACGCACCTGGTGAATCACGGCAGGGAGGTCCCTCGATCGGATCAGGTGATGGTACGACCGGGCGGTGAGTGCGGATGCCACGCAGAGCGGGTTTTTCGCCCCCGCCCCTACCTGCCACGAACCCGGGGGTTCCACTCGGACCCGGGAGTCCGCCCCGGACAGAGCTTGAGGGAAGCCCGATGACGGTGCGGTTCACGCCGATGAGCGGGAGTCCGTTCGCCTCCGGGGCGCGGAAGACCGTGTCGAAGAGCTCGCAGGTGCCATCGGCCGCCGCCACGCCATGGAGGGGGAGCCTCGGGAACACGGACGGGTAGGGCGGAGGTGGGGCGAAAACCCCACCTCGGCACAGACGAGCAGTCAGGCGGCGGCCGGCGGGCCTACGCCTCGAACGGCCGGGCCGGCCACGGCGCGTCCGCGGGCCGCAGCGCGTCGAGCCCGTCCCCGCCCCGCGCGGCCACCAGGGAAAGAACCCCCACCACCAGACAGTTGTTGTGCAACTCCCCCGCCAGTACGCCCCGCACCAGCTCCTCCACCGGCACCCGGGCCAGCTCCATGTCCGCTTCCTCGTCCTCGACCACGAACCGCCGCCCCTCCGCCTCGGACAGATCCCGCGCGAGGAAGATGCGGACGGCCTCGTCGCAGCCGCCGGGTGTGGTGTAGACGTCGGTAAGGACACGCCAGTCCTCGGCCTTCACATGGGCCTCTTCGTACAGCTCCCGCTGCGCCGCGTGCAGCGGGTTCTCACCGGGCACGTCGAGCAGCCCGGCGGGGATCTCCCAGAGCTTGTGCCGCACGGGGTGGCGGTACTGGCGGAGCACCAGCACCCGGTCCTGGTCGTCGAGGGCGAGGACGGCCACCGAACCGGGGTGGACCTGGTAGTCGCGGTGCACAACCGAACCGTCCGGCATGACCACGTCGTCGGTGCGCACGGAGGTCTTGTTCCCGACGAAGGGAGTGGCGGTCGCCCTGATCTCCCACTCCTCCGGGGTGTCCTTGATGGTCATGTCGACTCGTCCTCCCACACGCACAATCCCGGACCGGCCGGAGCCGGGGCAGGGACCGTGAACGCCCGCACCCCGGCAACCGTACAGCTCTCGTGTCACTCGCCCGTCTTGCCCATGTCGCGCTGCCGCGCGACCGCCGCCCGGATCAGTCCCGTGAACAGCGGGTGCGGCCGGGTCGGCCGGGAGCGCAGCTCGGGGTGGGCCTGCGTGGCGACCAGATAAGGGTGGACGTCACGCGCGTACTCGACGTACTCCACGAGCTTGCCGTCCGGCGACGTGCCGGAGAACACCAGCCCGGCCTTCTTCTCCAGCTCGGCCCGGTAGGCGTTGTTGACCTCGTAGCGGTGCCGGTGCCGCTCCTCGACGTACTCCTTGCCGTCGTACACCTCCCGCACCAGCGACCCCTCGGCGAGCTTCGCCGGGTACATGCCCAGCCGCATGGTGCCACCCATGTCGCCCTCGCCGGCGACGATGTCGAGCTGCTCGGCCATGGTGGAGATCACCGGGTGGCCGGTGCCGGAGTCGAACTCGGTGGAGTTGGCGTCGTCGATGCCCGCGAGGTTGCGTGCCGCCTCGATGACGATGCACTGCAGGCCGAGGCAGAGGCCGAGCAGCGGGATCCTGTTCTCGCGGGCGTACTGGATCGCGCCGACCTTGCCGGAGACACCGCGGTCGCCGAAGCCGCCGGGGATGCAGATCGCGTCCACGTCCCCGAGCTGCTTCGCGGCGCCCGCCGGGGTCTTGCAGTCGTCGGAGGTGACCCACTTGATCTTCACGCGGGCGTGGTTGGCGAAGCCGCCCGCGCGCAGTGCCTCGGTCACGGAGAGATAGGCGTCGGGCAGGTCGATGTACTTGCCGACGAGCGCGAGGTGGATCTCGTGCCGCGGGTTGTGGACACGGTCGAGCAGGTCGTCCCAGATCGTCCAGTCCACGTCCCGGAACGGCAGGTCGAGCTTGCGCACGACGTAGGCGTCGAGGCCCTCGGTGTGCAGCACCTTCGGGATGTCGTAGATCGACTTGGCGTCGATGGCCGCGACCACGGCCGCCTCGTCGACGTCGCACATCAGCGAGATCTTGCGCTTGATCGCGGTGGGCACGTCACGGTCGGCGCGCAGCACGATCGCGTCCGGCTGGATACCGATGTTGCGCAGCGCCGCAACCGAGTGCTGGGTCGGCTTCGTCTTCAGCTCTCCCGAGGGGCCGATGTAAGGCAGGAGAGAGATGTGAACGACGAAGACGTTGTCCCGGCCGACCTCGTGCCGGACCTGGCGCACGGTCTCCAGGAAGGGCAGCGACTCGATGTCGCCGACGGTGCCGCCCACCTCGGTGATCACCACATCCACGTCCTCCGTCGCCATGCGCCGGATGCGGTTCTTGATCTCGTTGGTGATGTGCGGGATGACCTGCACGGTGTCGCCCAGGTACTCGCCGCGCCGCTCCTTGGCGATGACCGTCGAATACACCTGGCCCGTGGTGACGTTGGCGGAGCCGTCCAGGTCGACGTCGAGGAAACGCTCGTAGTGCCCGATGTCGAGGTCGGTCTCCGCGCCGTCGTTGGTGACGAACACCTCACCGTGCTGGAAGGGGTTCATCGTGCCCGGGTCGACGTTGAGATACGGGTCGAGCTTCTGCATCGTGACCCGAAGACCCCTGGCCTTGAGCAGCGCACCCAGGCTGGAGGCGGTCAGACCCTTGCCGAGGGAGGAGGCGACACCCCCGGTGACGAAGATGTGCTTGGTCGTCGCGGATGTCGAGGAACGAGTCGGCATGGCCAAGAGGGGGCTCCCGTGGTCGCGGTCTGGGGTGCGTACCGGCTGCCGGGCCGGAGATCTCCGGAGGTGCCGTCGCTGCGGTTCGGGGGTAACGTGCCCACCGGTCCACGGGCTACCAGCGTATCAGCGCGCGGGCGGCCGTGCTCCGGCCGCCAGGAGTGCTTCCCGCCACGCTTTCCGCCCGGACGGCCACGCGCCCCACGGGGAGCGGCACACTGGTTCTCAGGGGCCCCGGGGGACGCTCACTCGACCGGCGCAGTCCGGTTGTCCGGAGCGGCACGCGGATCACTGAGGTGCGTCGTATCCTGCTCGGACCCCTTGCTGCCGAGCCGGCCGGCAAACGGCACCACCCCACGCCCGTGCCCCCGGAACCGAAGAGCTCGTCAGCCCATTCAGCAGCGACACATTCAGCAGCAACCCACTCAGCAGTGACGTCAGCAATGGCGTTTCCAGAACGATCAACCCCCTTTTCAAGAACATCCATTCCCTTGACCGCAAGAGCGACCGCCCCTCGGGGGGCGACGTGGCCGTTCGACTGGAGAAGCACGTGGCCGGGCACATCGAGGACTATGCCCTTATCGGAGACATGCAGACCGCAGCGCTGGTCTGCCGGAACGGGACGGTGGACTGGCTCTGCCTGCCCCGTTTCGACTCCCATGCCGTCTTCGCGGGACTGCTCGGCACGGAGGAGCACGGCTTCTGGCGCCTGGGCCCGGCCCATCCGGCGGACACCGAACCGCCCAGAGCCGCACGCCGGCGGTACCGTGGCGACTCCCTGATCCTCGAGTCCGAGTGGGACACCCCGCGCGGCACGGTCCGTGTGACGGACTTCATGCCGCCCCGTGACGGCGCGCCGCAACTGATCCGCATCGTCGAGGGCGTCACGGGCCGCGTCCCGATGCGTTCCACGCTGCGGATGCGTTTCTCGTACGGGCGCGTGGTGCCCTGGGTGCACAAGCACGAGGGCCGGACGGTGGCCGTCGCCGGACCGGACTCCGTGTGGTTCGACACCTCCGCCGAGACCTACGGCAAGTCGCTGACCACCTACGCGGACTTCACGGTGGCGCCGGGCGACCGCATCGCCTTCACCATCTCCTGGCAGCCCTCGCACAAGGAGCCGCCGGCGCTGCCGGAGCCGGAGCAGTCGCTGGAGGCGACGGAGGAGTTCTGGCGCGACTGGGTGGAGCACTGCACGTACCACGGCCCCTACCGCGAGGCCGTCGTCCGCTCCCTGATCACCCTCAAGGCGCTGACGTACGCCCCGACCGGCGGCATCGTCGCCGCGCCCACCACCTCGCTGCCGGAGCACATCGGCGGTGTCCGCAACTGGGACTACCGTTACACGTGGCTGCGCGACGCGGCGATCACCCTGTCGTCGCTGCTGCGCACCGGCTACCGCGAGGAGGCCCGGGCCTGGCGCGAGTGGCTGCTGCGCGCGGTCGCGGGCGACCCGGAGAACCTGCAGATCATGTACGGCATCGCCGGCGAACGGGAGCTGGGCGAGGCCGAGTTGGACTGGCTGCCCGGCTACGAGAACTCCGCCCCGGTCCGGGTCGGCAACGGCGCCGCGCACCAGCTGCAGCTGGACGTGTATGGCGAGGTCACCGAGGCACTGCACCTGGCCCATATGACCGGTCTGGCGCGCAACGACTACGCCTCCCTCCTCCAGCTGAAGCTGATCCGCTATCTGGAGGACCACTGGGACGTACCGGACGAGGGCATCTGGGAGGTGCGCGGACCGCGCCGGCACTTCGTGCACTCCAAGGTGATGGCCTGGGTCGCCGTCGACCGCACGATCAAGCTGATCGAGTCGGGCGACGCGGACGGTCCGCTGGAGAAGTGGCGTGAGTTGCGTGACGACATCCACCGGGACGTGTGTGAGAAGGGTTACGACAAGGAACGCAACACCTTCACCCAGTCCTACGGCTCCAAGGAACTGGACGCCTCGCTGCTGCTGATCCCGCAGATGGGCTTCCTGCCGCCGGACGACAAGCGCGTGATCGGCACGATCGAGGCGATCCAGCGCGAGCTGTCCACACCGGACGGGTTCATCCTGCGGTACGCGACCCAGGGCGAGGACGAGGGTCTGGACGGTCTGCCGGGCGACGAGGGGGCGTTCCTGGCCTGCTCGTTCTGGATGGCCGACGACCTGGCGATGATCGGCCGCGTGGACGAGGCCCGCAAGCTCTTCGAGAAGCTGCTGGCCCTGCGCAACGACCTGGGCCTGCTGGCGGAGGAGTGGGACCCGCGGCTCAAGCGCCAAGTGGGCAACTTCCCGCAGGCGTTCAGCCATGTGCCGCTGATCGACACGGCGCTGCGACTGACGGCTTCCGGGGCCTACGGGGGCTGAGCCTCGCGCGCGGACTGCGGCGGGACGACCCCCGCCGCAGTCGGACACCGCCCACGGCCGGCAGTACCGCGCACCCCCGGCCGTCGGACACCGCTCACCCCGGCAGTCAGCGCCAGCCCCGCCGGACAACGCCCACCGCCGCCAGCCAACGCCAACCCCGCCGGACAGCGCTCACTGCCGCCAGTCTCGGCACCCCACGGCCGTTCGATCGGCAGCCGCGGCCTCGTCCGGTCGGTACCCGAGGCCGTCGGCCGGCAGCCGCCGCCGTCTGACACCGTCCACCGCCGACAGTCAGCGCCAACCCCGCCGGACAGTGCCCACCGCCAGTCTCGGCACCCGCGGCCGTTCAGTCGGCAGCCGCTGCCGCCGGACAACGCCCACCCCCGCCAGTCGGCACCCGCGGCCGTCGGCCGGCAACCGCCGCCGTCCGCGGGGCCCGACCGGTGCTCGGTTCACTACCGGCCGTACCTGTCGCGGGCGTGTATCCGCAGGTAGCGTCCGCATCATGAACAGCCCCACCGGCAGCCGGACCCCGGACAGCCCCGCCGACCCGGGCGCCGAGCCGCACGGTGCCGGGATCACCGTCCAGCGGGCGCTGGAGCTGCCCGGTCTGCGCAGCGGGCTGCCCGAAGTCCTGTCCGGCGCCGACCGACTGGAGCGCACCATCCGCTGGGTGCACGCGGGCGAGGTGCCGAACATCGCCTCCCTCCTCAAGGGCGGCGAACTGCTGCTGACCACGGGGTACGGGCTCGGCACCCGCCCCGCCGAGCAGCGCGCGTTCGTCCGGACCCTGGCCGAGCGGGGCATCGCCGCGCTGGTCGTGGAGCTGGGCACCCGGTTCACCCGGCTGCCCACGGCGCTGGTGGAGACGGCACGGTCGACCGGTCTGCCGCTGGTGCAGCTGCACCGGGAAGTGCCGTTCGTCGCCGTCACCGAGGAGGTCCACACCGAGATCGTCAACGGTCACTACGCGCTGCTCCAGCGGGCCGAGGAGGTGCACCGGCGCTGCACCGGGGCACTGCTCGGCGGCGGCGGTGTCCCCCAGGTGCTGGACATCCTCGCGGAGTTCTGCGCGAACCCCGTCTTCCTCGAGACGCCCGACGGACAGCTCCTCTACGCGGCCGGCACCGGGCCCGCCCACGCCGATCCGCTCCAGGTGTGGGAGGGCATGCGCGGACACCACCGTGGACACCCCGGCGGTCACCAGCGGGCCGAACCACCCGCGGGGACGGCGCTGATCGACGTGCCCGGCGGTGGGCCCGGCACCGGCTCGGTGCGCGCCCGGCTGGTTCTGCTGCCGGTGTCGGCTTCCCTGGCCCCGGTGCACCGGATGGCGGCGGAGCGGGCCGCGGGGATCCTCGCCGTGGTTCTGATGCAGGCGCGCCAGGAGGAGGAGCTGGCGGCCCGCGGCCGCGGCGACTTCCTCACCGACCTCGCCGAGGGCCGTATCGCGGCCGGGGACGCGCCGGCACAGGCCCGGGTGCTGGGCTTCAAACAGGGCACGGGCCCCCTGCTCCCGGTGGTGATGCGGCTGGCCGACGGCTTGTCCCCCAGTGGTGGCGGCTGGGCGGTGCTGGCGCGCGCCGTCGCCGAGGAGCTGGCGTCGGTGGGGGTGCCGGTGCTGGTCGGCGTTCGGCCGGTGGAGGGCCGTGTACCGCTGCTGCTGGGCCTGCGCTCGGAGACCGAGCGGGGGGCCGTCGCGGACCGGGTGGCGGCGGCCCTGCGGGCCGGTGTGGAACGGTCCGGGATGCAGCGGCCCGGTGTTAGGGCGCCCGTGGTGGTGGTCGGGGTGGCGGGCGGCTGGACGGCGGCGTCGGCGGGGCTGCGCCATGCGGCGGAGACGGCGACGGCCGCGCAGGGGCTCGCGGACCGCCCTTGGTACGACGCGCGCCGCCTCGACATCGACCTCCTGCTGTGGCGGCTGCGCGACCACCCGGACCTCGCGGCGTTCGTGGGCCGTGCGATCGGCCCGCTGCGGGACCACGACAACAGTGCGCGGCCGCCGCTGCTGCCCACGCTGGAGACGTATCTCGCCCATGCGGGCCGCAAGGCGGAGACGGCCCGCGAACTGCATCTGAACCGTCAGACGCTCTACAACCGGCTCGCCCGGATCGGGGAACTGCTGGGCAGCGACCTGGACGATCCGCAGACGGTACTGACCCTGAGCCTGGCACTGCGGGCCCGCAGGCTCGTGCAATGAGCCGGGGAAACCGGCGCCGGAGCGGGGCGGGGGGCGCAGGGCGAGGGGCGCAGGGCGAGGGGCGAGGGGCGCGGGGCGCTGGGCGCTGGGCCCATGAGAACGAAAAGGACGCGGCGCCCGGGCTATGAGAACGGAAAGGGCGCGGTGCCGGGGCTACCAGACCGGAAAGGGCGCGGGCCTTGGGGCTAGGAGAACGGGAAGGGCTTGGTCAGTTCGTCGTACACGCTGAGGACCTGAGCCACCGTCTCGTCCTCGGTGGGCCAGGTCGCGGCCTGGGACTCGCCCCGGTCCTTGAGCAGTTCCCTGCGGTCCGCGTCGGCCAGCAGGCGCAGGACGGCACCACCGAGCGCCTCCGCGTCACCGGCCGGGACCAGCTCCGCCGCGTCACCGACGAGTTCCCGGATGCCGTCGACGTCCGCCGCGACGAACGGCACCCGCGCGTGCAGCGCCTCGTGGACCAGGACGGCGCGCGCTTCGCGGCTGCCGGGCAGCAGCGCGAGATCGGCGGCGGCGAGGAGCTCCGTGAGGTCGTCGCGCGGCCCGATGAGCCGGGCCGGCAGCCCTTCGTCGTCGATGCGCCGCCGCAGCGCGCCGCGCAGCGGCCCGTCGCCGGCGATCACCAGCAGCGGTACCGGGTCGAGCCGCCGCCAGGCGCGCGTGGCGTCCAGCAGCGTGTCATAGCCGCGGTGCCCGTCGAGCGAGCCGGCGGCGATGAGCAACGGGCGGCCGGTCGCTCCCAGTTCGGCCCGGGTCTTCTCCCGCTGCGCGAGGTCGACACGGCGCGGTACGGGCAGTGCGGCGGCGGCGAGCCGGGCGTCTCGTGCCCCCCTGCTGCGGGCCCGGTCGACGAGGTCGGTCGAGGTGCCGAGGACGACGGTGGCGGCCTTGGCGACCCGTCGTTCCAGCAGCCACAGCAGATGGGCGCGCGCGCCTTCGGCGTGTTCGCGGTTGTGCCAGGTCACCACGAGCGGTGTGCGACGCCCGCCGAGCGCCAGGACGGTCCGGAAGGCGGAGTGCAGTCCGTGCGCGTGCACGAGGTCGGCGTCGGCGGTCGCCAGTCGCAGGGCGGCGACGGTGGCGGGGTCGCTGCGCCGCGGAACGGGCACGTGCCGGGCACCGGCGCCGGTGAAGTCGTACGTCAGGTCGGCCGCCGTCGGGGCGCAGACGGTGACCCGGACGCCCCGTGCGACCAGCCCCGAGGCCAGCGACCGCACATGCGTGCTGCTGCCCGCGCTGCCGCCGCCGAGCACGTGCACGGTACGCAGCGGCGGCTGTCCGTGCGGTGAGTGGCTGCTCACGTGGATCACGTGGCCGGGGCTCCTGGTTCGGCGTCGGGCGGTCACGAAGGAACATGGGAAACGTGCGGAGGCGTGGCGCGGTGGGGTGTGCGCGCGTGACCCCCTGCCAAGGATGCCAGGCCGTACGGGTGTTCCGGGACCACCGAGGCCCCGGTCCTGCGACCTCGCGGGCAACTCGCCGCAGCCAATCACCCACACGAGTGACCGAGGCACACGAAAGTACCGGCGGCGTGCCCCGACTTCACACGCACGCACGGCGTGGGTCCGTACGGACGGGCGTGTCGCGCCGAGTTGCCTCAAGAGTTCTGAAGCCGGACTCCTCCCTTGTTCGAGGTTCCAGGACGCATCGCAAGGGCGCGGCCCGTTCACACCGCCGGCTCGTGCGCCGCCGTGTGGCGGGGAACGCCGAGTCGGCGCGCCGAGTCGCTGACCTTTTCCCCGTACACGGCGGCCGCCACCACCGCGACGGCGTGGGCGAGCAGTCCCGCGCGCCCGTTGGCGGCGACGACGGCGGCCCCCAGCGCAGCCCCCAGGGCGTGCGCGCCGGTGTCCCCGATCATCGCGCGCTCCCCCAGATCGTCCGGCAGCACGGCGGCCGCGGCTCCCATGGCGGCGGCGGCCAGCTCCCCGGCGGGCCCGCCTCGCAACAGCCCGGGCGCGCCCAGGGCAAGCACGGCCCCGGCGGCTCTTCCGGGCCGCACGTCCACGAGATTGACGAAGTGCGCGGCCCCCGCGATGACCACCCCCGCCAGCACCTTGTCGACCACCCGCTCCTTCAGCACTGCCCCCGCGACGAGCCCGGCGGCGGACACGCCGAGCAGCTTGACGGTCCCGCTGGTGAGTTCACCGTCCCGCAGGGCGGAAAGATGCGCCCGGAACCCCCGCCGCGGATCGCCGTCCCCGACGACGTCGTCGTACGCCCCGCACGCCCCGGCAACGCACACGGCACCCCCGACGACACCCCGGACCCGCCCGGCCCCGAGCCCCGCCGCGAGCGCCGCGGCGGGCCCGGCGTACAACTCGACCGTCCCACCCCGGTAGTTCGTCCGCGTCCAGCGCTCACGGCCACCGGGACCCGTGGAACGCAGGGCGACATTGAGGAGACGGGTAACGGCGGCCGCGAAACCGAACGAGGAACTCCGGGGGAAACGACGACTGATCATGCGCGTCACCCTAGGGGGCCGGGGAGCGGGCGGAGGGAGGCGGGCGGCCGGGGAGAACGTCGACCGCCCGGCGGGTGCGGGAGACTTCCGCGGCGCGGTGCGGAGGACGGCCGCGGCGCAGTCCGGAAGACCGCCGCAGACGAGCCGGTACGGCAGGTAGGCCCCGGCGTAGTCCGGAAGACCGCCGCAGAGGAGCCGGTACGGCAGGTAGGCCCCGGCGTAGTCCAGAAGACCGCCGCAGAGGAGCCGGTACGGCGGGTAGCCCCGGCGCGACGGAAGACGGCCCCGGCACGGTGCGGAAGACCGCCACGGCGCAGTCCAGACCGCCGCAGACGAGCCGGTACGGCGGGTAGGCCCCGGCACTCGGCGGCGGTGGGGCTACGCGTCCGAGCGGGCCGCTGCCAGGAGTTCCTCCGCGTGGGCCCGAGCCGTCTCGGAGTCCTCCTGTCCCGCCAGCATGCGGGACAGCTCCCGCACCCGGGCCTCGCCCTCCAGTACCTTCACCCCGGACCGCGTCACCGACCCGTCGTTCCGCTTCTCCACCAGCAACTGCCGGTCGGCGAACGCTGCCACCTGCGGCAGATGCGTGACGACCACGACCTGCGCGCTCTTCGCGAGCTTGGCCAGCCGTCGGCCGATCTCGACCGCGGCCTTCCCGCCCACCCCGGCGTCGACCTCGTCGAAGAGGTACGTCGGCACGGGATCGGTGCCTGCGAAGACGACCTCCACCGCGAGCATCACCCGCGACAGCTCGCCACCGGACGCGCCCTTGGCGATGGGTCGCGGCGGCGCGCCCGGGTGCGGGGCCAGGAGCAGCTCGACCTCGTCGACCCCGGCGGGCCCGTAGGCGACTCTGCGGCCGTCCACCTCGACGCCCTCCGGGTCCTCGGTCTGCCGGATGGCGAACGACACGCGCGCGTGGGGCATGGCGAGCGAGGCGAGTTCGGCGGTGACGGCGGCGGCGAACCGCTCGGCGGCCTCCGTCCGGGCGTCCGTCAACGCCTGGGCGAGCCCGCCGAGTTCGGCCCGCAGGGCGTCCCGTTCGGCGGTGAGCTCCGTGATCCGCTCGTCGTCGCCGTCGAGTTCGGTCAGCCGGGCGGCGCTCTGTTCGGCCCACGCGAGCACCGCGCCGACGTCTTGCCCGTACTTCCGTGTCAGCGCGGTCAACGCGGCCCGCCGCTCCTCCACGGCGGCCAGCCGCAGCGGGTCCGCGTCCAGGTCGTCGGCGTACCCGGCCAGCTCCCCCGCCACGTCACCGAGCAGGATCCCGATCTCGCCGAGCCGGTCGGCGAGCGAGGCGAGTGCCGTGTCGTGCGAACGCACCGCCTCCAGGGCCCGGTGCGCGCCCGCGACGAGCGTCGCCGCGTCGATGCCCTCCGGATCCTCGGGGTTGCCCGCGAGCGCGGCGTGCGCGACGGTGGCGGCCGACGCGAGGGCTTCCGCGTGGCCGAGCCGCTCGGCTTCCGCGGCCAGCTCCACGTCCTCCCCCGCACGCGGTTCGACGGCCGCGATCTCGTCGAGTCCGTAGCGCAGCATGTCGGCTTCCTGGGCCCGCTCACGCGCGCGCGTGGTGATCTCTTCGAGCTCGACGGAGATGGCCCGCAGCCGCCGGTACGCCTCCGCGTACTTGGCGAGCGGCACGGCGACCGCGTCGCCCGCGTACCGGTCGAGCGCCTGCCGCTGCCGGGAGAGCTTGAGCAGCCCCTGCTGATCGGTCTGCCCGTGGACGGCGACCAGTTCGTCGGCGAGTTCGGCGAGCAGCCCGACGGGGACGGAACGCCCTCCGAGGTGTGCCCGCGAGCGCCCCTCTGCGGAGACGGTACGGCTGATCAGCAGGGCCCCGTCGTCGAGTTCGGCGCCCGCCTCCTCGGCGCGTATGGCGGCCGAGGCGTCGCCGGCCACGGTGATCCGCCCCTCCACGACCGCGTTCTTGGCACCGATCCGTACGAGTGCCGGGTCCGCGCGCCCGCCGAGCAGCAGGCCGAGGCTGGTGACCACCATCGTCTTGCCCGCGCCGGTCTCCCCGGTCACGGCGGTGAAGCCGGGCGACAGCTCGACGACCGCGTCGTCGATGACACCGAGCGACCGTATACGCATCTCCTCCAACACGGACAAGACCATACGAGGTTTCCCTCGTCCGGCGCGACGCCGCCCTGCCCCGTGGACGAACCCACAGGTCGGCCCGTTGCCCGGTGTCACCCTCAGGAGCCACGCCGATTGACCTCGGCAGCCCTCTGCGGCATCGTCCCGGCGGCGACTCCGCCCCGAATCCACCCCTGTGATCCGCGCACGCGACGCGCACGCCAACGCGCACGCCGAGCAGTCGCGCCACTCCCGAACTGCTGCGGGCCCGGGCCCGGCCGGGGCCTGGGCCCCGAGGACGCCCTCCCGCGAGGCAACCGGCAGCCGCGGAGGTGTTCCACGAGCGGCTGCGGGCCGCCTTTGGACAGCGCGCCTAGTGCCGCGCCCCCCGCCAGCCCGACACCGGCAGCGCGAACTTCGCGACCAGGCGGTCCGTGAACGACGCGTGGTGGAGGCGGGCCAGCCTGACCGGGACCGCGCCGCGGCGGACCTCGACCCGGGCGCCGGGCGGCAGTTCGATGGTGCGGCGGCCGTCGCACCACAGCACCCCGGGCGGGATGTGCGGCAGCACCTCCACGGCCAGCACCGAGTTCGGCGAGGTGACCAGCGGCTTGGCGAACAGGGCGTGCGCGCTGATCGGCACCATGAGCAGCGCCTCGACCTCCGGCCAGACCACGGGACCGCCGGCCGAGAAGGCGTACGCCGTGGACCCGGTCGGGGTCGACAGCACGATGCCGTCGCAGCCGAAGCCGGTGACGGGCCGCCCGTCGATCTCGAGGATGACCTCCAGCAGCCGCTCGGCGGTGGCCTTCTGCACGGCGGCCTCGTTGAGCGCCCAGTCGGTGTGCACGACGTCGCCGTTGCGATGCACCACGACGTCGACGGTCATGCGCTCCTCGACCTCGTAGGCCTTCGTGACCACGCGGTCGACGACCTTGTCGAGGTCGTCGCGTTCGGCCTCGGCGAGGAAGCCGACGCTGCCGAGGTTGACGCCGAGCATCGGTACCCCGGAGGCTCGGGCGAACTCGGCGCCGCGCAGCAGGGTGCCGTCGCCGCCGAGCACGATCAGCAGCTCACAGCCGTCGAGGCACTCGGGGGTGGCCTCCCTGACGAGCTCCACCTCGGGCGGCAGCGGCACCTCGGCCGCCTCCGCCTCCAGGACCCGTACGCCGAGACCGGCGCGGATCAGCCCCTGCACGACCAGCTCGGCGCTGCGGATGGCCGCGGGCCGCCCGGTGTGGGCGAGCAGGAAAACAGTACGAGCTCCGGTCTCGGTCAACGCGGCCCCTCCGCCACTGCACGGTCGACGTCGGCCGGGTCGAGTTCGGGCGCCCCGGACCGCAGCCACAGAAAGTATTCGACATTGCCCGACGGGCCCGGCAGCGGGCTCGCGGTGACCCCGCGCACTCCCAGACCCAGTTCCCCCGCGCGCCTGGCCACCGAGCGGACCGCCTCGGCCCGCAGTTCGGCGCTGCGCACCACCCCTCCGCTGCCGAGGCGTTCCTTGCCCACCTCGAACTGCGGCTTGACCATCATCACCAGGTCGGCGTCGGGCGCCGCACACCGCACGAGGGCGGGCAGCACCAGGCCGAGCGGGATGAAGGACAAATCCCCCACGACAAGATCCACGGGCTCTCCATCGATCGCCTCCAACGTCAATTCGCGTACGTTCGTACGGTCCTTGACGGTGACGCGTTCATCGCTTCGGAGAGACCACGCGAGTTGTCCGTAGCCGACGTCCACGGCGATGACGTGCGCCGCTCCCGCGCGCAGCAGGACGTCGGTGAAGCCACCGGTGGACGCGCCGGCGTCCAGCGCGCGCCGCCCCTCCACCTTCAGTCCGAGCGGTACGAAGACGTCGAGGGCACCGGCCAGCTTGTGACCGCCGCGGGAGACGTACTCGGGGTCACTGTCGTCCTGCGCGACGACGATCGCGGCGGCGGTCTCCACCTGGGTGGCGGGCTTGGTCGCGAGGGTCTTGCCGACGGTGACCCGCCCGGCGGCGATCAGCTGGCTCGCGTGCTCGCGCGAGCGGGCGAGCTTCCGGCGGACCAGCTCGGCGTCGAGGCGGCGGCGTGCCACTCCTGCCACGTTCGGTTCAGCTCCTGTGTGCGTACGGGGACGGGGAGGGGGGCGCCGGGGGTCCCGGGCGGGCGTCGAGCGCGGTGAGCGCGTCGCGCAGCCCCCCGTGTACATCCTCGTACACCTCCAGATGGCCGTCGGTGGCGAGGTGATCCGCATCACCCAGCCGTTCGAGCTGGGCGTCGACCTCGGGGTTGCCGGTGGGGGTGCGGACGACACCGAGCGGCGCCGGAGCGGCGGGGTCGTAGGCGTCCTCGGGCTCCAGCGCGGGCTCCGGCTCGGCCTCGGGTGCGGGCTCGAAGGCCTCCGGTTCGGGTGCGAAGACCTCCGGGGCGGGCTCGAATGAGTCGCTCATGCCCCGACGCTACCGCGAAGCGCTGGGGTACCGTCGATCGCGATGGCGACGATCGAGGAGTGCCGGGCGGCACTCGACAAACTCTCCGACAACCTGGCGGACGCGGACGGTGACGTACGCAGCGCGGCGGCGCTGGACCGTTCGCTGAGCTGCCGTATCACCGACCTGGACATCACCTTCACCGGCCGGCTGCAAGGCGGCCGGATCGAGGTGCTGGACACGCACCCCGGCCCGCCCGTGGAGAAGGCCGAGATCCGGCTCGCGATGACCGGCGACGACCTGGTCGCGATGGTCGACGGCGAGCTGAACTTCGCCAAGGCCTGGGCCTCGGGCCGGGTGAAGCTCGAGGCCGGCCTGCGCGACCTGTTCCGTCTCAGGAGCCTTCTTTAGCGGCAGCTTTGGCCGCCGCGCCGACCGCATCGCCGGCCTCGATCCCGCTCGAGTTGACCGATTCATCTGATTCGGCTGATTCGGCCGATTCAGCCGCGTCAGTCCCGCCGGCCGGTTCCGCCGCGCCGGTCGCCCCCGATCCGCGCGCCGCGCCGGCGCGTGCCTTCCGTGCCGCCGGCACCACCAGCGGAGTCCCCGTCTCCGGATCGTCGATCACCTGGCAGCGCAGCCCGAAGGCCTCCTCCACCAGCTCCGCCGTGACGATGTCTCCGGGCGCGCCCTCGGCGATCACCTTCCCGTCGCGCATCGCGATCAGATGGGTGGCGTACCGGGCCGCGTGGTTGAGGTCGTGCAGGACGGCGACCAGTGTCCGCCCCTGTTCCTCGTGGAGTTCGGCACACAGGTCGAGCACGTCGATCTGGTGCTGGATGTCCAGATAGGTGGTCGGCTCGTCGAGCAGCAGCAGCGGAGTCTGCTGGGCGAGCGCCATGGCGATCCAGACGCGCTGACGCTGACCGCCGGAGAGTTCGTCGACATAACGGTCCGCCAGCTCGGCGACGCCCGTCGACTCCATCGACTCCCGCACCACCCGCTCGTCCTCGGCCGACCACTGCCTGAGCAGTCCCTGGTGCGGATAGCGGCCGCGGCCGACCAGGTCCCCGACCGTGATCCCGTCGGGCGCGATCGACGACTGCGGCAGCAGCCCGAGCGTCCGGGCCACCTTCTTCGCCGGCATCGACTGGATGACCTGCCCGTCGAGCAGCACCCGCCCCTCGGACGGCTTAAGCATCCGGGACAGCGCGCGCAGCAGCGTGGACTTGCCGCACGCGTTCGGGCCGACGATCACGGTGAAGGAGTTGTCGGGTATCTCCACCGACAACTGCTCGGCGATGACGCGCTGGTCGTAGGCGAGGGTGACGTTCTCGGCGGACAGGCGGTTCACAGTGCTCCTTTTGTCGTTCATATCCGTCCGGCCCTGCGCTCCATGACCAGCAGCCACAGCAGATAGACCCCACCGAGGATCCCGGTCACCACTCCCACGGGCAACTGATCCGCGCCGAAAGCCCGTTGGGACGCCCAGTCCGCAACGATCAGCAGGGTGGCGCCCATGCACAGCGACGGCACCAGATTGGGCCCGGGCGACCGGGTCAGCCGGCGCGCGAGCTGCGGCGCGGTGAGCGCCACAAAGCCGACCGGGCCCGCGGCGGCGGTGGCCGACGCGGTCAGCAGCACGGCCGCCACCATCAGCAGCAGCCGCACCCGCTCGACCCGCACGCCGAGTGCGTACGACACGTCGTCGCCCATCTCCATCATCCGCAGCGCCCGCGCGTTGCCCAGCACCAGCGGCACGAGGACCGCGCTCAGGCCGAGCAGCGGCCAGACCTGGGTCCAGTCGCGCCCGCTCAGGGACCCCGTCATCCATACGACGGCCCGTGCCGCGTCGACGAGGTCGGCCTTGGTGATCAGATAACCGTTGACCGCGGTGACGATCGCGGAGACGCCGACGCCGACCAGGACCAGCCGATAACCGTGCACGCCCCGCTTCCACGCGAGCAGGTAGATGGCGAAGCCGGTCGCCAGACCGCCGGCGAGCGCGCCGACGGTGACCGCGGCGGCGCTTCCGGAGAACAGCACGATCATCACCAGCGCACCGGCCGTGGCGCCCTGCCCGAGGCCGAGGACGTCCGGACTGCCCAGCGGATTGCGGGAGACGGTCTGGAACAGCGCCCCGCCGAGTCCGAGCGCCGCTCCCACCAACAGCCCCACCAGGACACGTGGCAGCCTCAGCTCGCGCACGATGAACTCCTGCCCCGCCTCGCCGTCGCCCAGGAGCGTCTTCAGCACGTCACCGGCGCCGATGGGGAAGTCACCGGTGCCGATGAGGACGATGCTCGCACCGAGCGCGGCCAGCAGCAGTCCGACGACGACCGCGGACGCGCGCACGTCGAGGCGGAGGGAGAGCCCGCCGCGAGTCCGGACGGACCGGGTTCGCATGGCCTTCACAGTGGTCGTCACAGCTGTGCCGTCCTCCCGCGTCGTACCAGGAAGACGAAGACCGGCCCACCGATGACCGCGGTGACGATGCCGACCTGAAGTTCCGCGGGGCGCGCCACGATCCGACCGACGACGTCGGCGCCGAGCAGCAGAACGGGCGACAGGATCGTGGCGTAGGGCAGGATCCAGCGCAGGTCGGGGCCGGTGAAGGAACGTACGACGTGCGGGATCATCAGCCCGACGAAGACGATCGGGCCGCAGGCGGCGGTCGCGGCCCCGGACAGCACGGTGGCCGCGGCCATCGACAGCGCGCGGGTGCGGCCCAGGTTGGCGCCGAGTGCGCGGGCGGTGTCGTCGCCCATCGCCACCGCGTTCAACGGCCGGGCGAGCAGCAGCGCGAGGACCGTGCCGACGCCGAGGAACGGCAACACCTGGGTGATGGTGCTGTCGTTCGCCGACGCCAGTGAACCCACCGTCCAGAAACGCATCTTGCCGAGCGCCGCATCGTCCATGATCATCACCGCCTGGAGATAGCCGTAGAGCGCGGCGCTGATCGCCGTGCCGGCCAGCGCGAGGCGCACCGGGGTCGCGCCACGGCTGCCCCCGAGGAACCACACCACCGCGCCCACAGCGGCCGCTCCGAAGAACGCGAACCACACATAGCCGCTCAGCGAGGTGACGCCGAAGAAGGTGACGGCGGTGACGACGGCGGCCGACGCGCCCGCGTTGATGCCGAGCAGCCCGGGGTCGGCGAGCGGGTTGCGGGTAAGCGCCTGGAGCACCGCCCCCGACAGCCCGAGCGCCGCCCCCGCGAGCAGCCCGAGCACCGTACGGGAGACCCGCTCGCCGACCACGACGTCGCCGTATGTCCCCGACTCCTGGAACAGTCCGTGCCAGACCTGCTCCAGGGACAGCTCCTTCGCCCCGATCGCGATGCTGGCCACCGCGACGAGCGCGAGGACCACAACGGACACGAGAAGACCAAAGGCACGAATCGCTCGGCGGGTTGGGGGCGCGGGGGCGGTCTCCGCGCGCTGTTCGGGAGAACTGTCGACCAACACGCAAGTTAGGTTAGCCTAGCCTCGCATATACGCTCGAATCCATCGCTGAGTCACCGGCGGTCACGCTCCGCTTCGCGGCCCGCGCCGCCACGGCTCGGTTCCGGGAGATGCCGGGCCTTGCCGGTCTCAGGCCGGGCGGCCCGGGCGGGTCCTCAAAGCCCCAGCCGCGCCAGCGCCTTGCCCCCGTCCAGCTCGCACGAGCCGTCCCCGGCAGCCGTCCACGCGGCCGCGCACAGCGCCCTGAGCCCGTCCAGCGTCCCGCCCTGACCTGTCAGTTCCACCCGCTCACCGCCGGCCGTCGCCGTCCAGCCACCGCACCGGAACCCATCGCCCTCCGCGACGACCTCGGGCTGCCCGGTGAGCAGTCCGCGCAGGTCCTGGTCCACGTACGTCGGCCGGTGCTGAGGCGGCGCGGCCAGCAACTGCGCACCGTCCGTCACCCCGGTCAGCACGAGCAGCGAATCCACCTGCCCGTTGAAGGCGCCCTCGATGTCCGTGTCCAGCCGGTCGCCGACGACCAGTGGGCGCCGCGCCCCCGTACGAATCACCGTCTCCCGGTGCATCGGAGGCAGCGGCTTGCCCGCCACCTGCGGCTCCGCGCCCGTGGCGATCCGCACCACCTCCACCGCCGCCCCGTTGCCCGGCGCGATCCCCCGCGCGCTGGGAATCGTCAGATCCGTGTTGGAAGCGAACCACGGCACTCCGCGCGCGACGGCGTAACACGCCTCCGCGAACCGCCCCCACGGCAACTCCGGCCCGCCGTACCCCTGCACGACGGCCACGGGCTCGTCGTCCGCGGAGTCCACCGGCACCAGCCCGCGCTCCCGCAGGGCCACCCGCAGCCCTTCCCCGCCGATCACCAGCACCCGCGCCCCCTGGGGCACCTGATCGCTGATCAGCCGGGCAACGGCCTGCGCCGAGGTGATCACGTCGGCGGCCTCGGCCGGCACCCCCAACTCCGTGAGGTGCGCGGCCACCACGTCGGGCGTCCGCAGTGCGTTGTTCGTCACATACGCGAGGTGCATCCCGCCCGCGCGAGCGGTGCCGAGCGACTCGACGGCGTGCGCGATCGCGTCGCCGCCCGCGTACACCACACCGTCCAGATCGAGCAGCGCCGTGTCGTAGGCCTCGAACAGAGCCTGTTCACTGCCCTCCGGGCGGGTCCGCACGGTCTGGCTCATTCGCTGTCTCTCCTCTTGCCGATCCCTTTCCCCCGATCATCCCTCATGGCACCGACACACTTACGATGCACGAATGAACACCGCAGGTACCGCGCACGTACCGGCACGCATGGGCCTTGATCTGACCCCGTTCCGGGGCTTGCGCTACGACCCGGAACGAGTCGGGAACCTGGCCGATGTGATGTCCCCTCCGTACGATGTGGTCGTACGACCGGACGGCCTGCACCACCTCGAGTCCGCCGACCCGCACAACATCGTCCGGCTGATCCTCCCCCAGGACGGCAGCCCCGCGGCCCGCAGCGAACGGGCGGCCGAGACCCTGGACCGCTGGCTGGCCGAGGGCGTCCTGGCCGCCGACCGCGAGCCGGGCCTCTACGTCTACGAGCAGCACGACGACGGCGTTCTGCAGCGCGGTGTGATCGGTGCGCTCCGGCTGTCGGAGCCGGACGAGGGCGTGGTCCTGCCGCACGAGGACGTCATGCCGCACGTGGTCGCCGACCGCGCGGCCCTGATGCGCGCCACCGACGCCAACCTCGAACCGCTGCTGCTGACCTACCGCGGCGACGGTACCGCCACCGGCGCCACGGCGGTCGTGGAACGCGTGGCGCAGGGCACGCCGCTGCTGTCCACGACCACGGAGGACGGCTTCAGCCACCGGCTGTGGTCCGTCACGGACCCGGCCGACCTGCGCGCCATCCGGTCGTACCTGGCGGGCCACCGGGCGCTGATCGCCGACGGCCACCACCGCTGGGCGACCTACCTGCGGCTGCGCACCGAACACCCCTCCCCCAGCCCTTGGGACTTCGGCCTGGTCCTCCTGGTCGACACGGCCCGCTACCCGCTCCGGGTACGCGCGATCCACCGTCTGCTGCACAACCTCCCGGTGAGCGAGGCGCTGGCCGCGGTCCGGGACACGTTCCGGGTCAGAACCCTCACCGGCTCGCTGGGTGACGCCCTGACGGCCCTCGCCGAGGCGGTCACGGGGTCGAACGCGTTCCTCCTCGCCGGCGACGGCGCCTTCCATCTCGTGGACCGTCCGTCGGCCGACCTCATCGCCCGCACGGTGCCCGCGGACCGCCCCCAGGCCTGGCGCACCCTCGACGCGACGGTCCTGCACGCCACGCTCATCCACCACATCTGGCGTGTCCCGGACGCCCCGGAGCACATCGCGTACATCCACGACACGGAGGCCACGGTCGCCAAGGCGCAACGGGACGGGGGCACCGCGGTCCTGATGCATCCGGTCCGCGAGGAGGTCGTCCGCGAACTCGCCCTGCAGGGCGTGACGATGCCGCGGAAGTCGACGTCCTTCGGCCCGAAGCCGGCGTCGGGGCTGGTGCTCAGGGCGCTCGGCTTCTGACACCGACGCGCGCTTGTGACCCGACGTGCGGGTGGGGCGGGATCCGGCACCGGATCCCGCCCCACCCGCATGCTGTGCACGCGTGGCGTGCCGTCAGTTCTCGAAGCCGTCCTCGAAGCCGTCCTCGTCGACGGGAGCGTCGTGCCCGTCCTCGGTCTCGCCCTCGCCGCCGTCGGACTCGTCGCCTTCGGTCTCGTGGCTGGAATCGCCGTCGCGGCTGTCGTGGACCTGGCCCGCCCGGCTCTCGTCCTCGTCCTCGCGCTCCGCGTCATCGGCGCTCTCGTCGAGGGCGTCGAGGAACGCCACCCCGTCGAGTTCCGCGAGCCGGTCGGAGGCGTCGGTGCTGCCGTCCCGGTCGGCCTCCACGGCCTTGGCGAACCACTCGCGCGCTTCGTCCGCCCGCCCGGCGGCGAGCAGCGCGTCCGCGTACGCGTAGCGCAGCCGGGCCGTCCACGGCTGGAGGGAGTTGGAGGCCAGCTCGGGGCTCTGCAGCGTGACGATGGCGGCGTCGAGCTGATCCATGTCGCGCCGGGCGCCGGCCGCGACGAGTCGCATCTCGACCTGGCCTGCCTTGTCCAGCTTGTGCACCTCGGGCGCCCCGGCCATGTCGAGTGCCTTCTCCGGGCGGCCGAGGCCGCGCTCGCAGTCGGCCATGACGGGCCACAGGTCCACGTTGCCGGTCATCCGCCGGGCGGCCCGGAACTCCGCGAGAGCCTCGCTGTACTTCTGGTTCGCGTACGCGGCGAAGCCCGCCGCCTCGCGCACGGCGGCGACACGGGAGGCCAGCCGCAGGGCGACGCGGGAGTAGTCGTAGGCCTTCTCCGGTTCCTCGTCGAGGAGCCGGGCGACCATCACGAGGTTCTTGGCGACGTCATCGGCGAGCGTCTTGGGCAGGCTCTGCAGCTCCTGCCGTACGTCCTTGTCGATCTCCTCGCCGGTGACCTCCTCCGGGATCGGCAGCCGCTTGATCGGCTCCCGGTCCCGGTCCCTCTCCTCCCGGAACCGCCCGCCGCCACGCCGGTCGTCGCCGCGCCGGTCGCCCCTGCGGTCGTCGCGACGGTCGTCACGCCCTCGGAAGCCGCCGGGACGTCCACCGCGGTCGTCGCGACGGGGGCCGCGCGGACCACGCTCGTCCCGCTCTCGGAAGCCGCCACCGCCGCGGTGGTCGTCACGGCGGCCATAGCCGCCGCGGTCACCGCGCTCGCCACCGTCGCGTCGGAAGCCACCGCGGTCGCGGTTGTCTTCACGACGGTCGTCACGGCGCTCGTCGCGCCGGAAAGCGGGGCGGTCGCCGCCCTCGCGGCGGTCGTCCCTGCGGTCGTCCCTGCGGAACCCGCCGCGGTCGTCCCGCCCGCCGGGGCCTGAGCGCTCGTCGCGCCGGAACGCCGGACGGTCGCCGCCCTCGCGGCGGTCGTCCCTGCGGTCGTCCCTGCGGAACCCGCCGCGGTCGTCCCGCCCGCCGGGGCCGGAGCGCTCGTCGCGCCGGAACGCCGGACGGTCGCCGCCCTCGCGGCGGTCGTCCCTGCGGTCATCGCGACGGAAGCCGCCGCGGTCGCTGTCCCGGCGGAAACCGCCCCGGTCGTCATCGCGACGGAAGCCACCGCGACTGTCGTCACGGCGCCCGTGGCCGCCGCGCTCGCTGTCGCGCCGGTCGTCACGCCGGAACGTGGGGCGGTCGCCGCCCTCACGGCGGAAGTCACGGCGGTCTTCACGGCTGTCGTCGCGGCGGAACCCGCCGTGGTCGCGGTCATCGCGACGGGGTGCGGAGGGCCGCTCGTCGCGCCGGAAGGACGGACGCCCACCACGCTGATCGTCACGGCCACGGAAACCGCCACGGGTGTCGTCACGGCGCCCATAGCCACCGCGGTCACCACTGCCACCGCGGTCACCACTGCCGCCGCGCTCGCCACTACCGCGGCGATCGTCACGGCGGTCATCGCGTCGGTCATCTCGGCGGTCGTCACGCCGGTCATCTCGGCGGTACCCACCGCGGTCGTCGTCGCGCCGGTAGGAGGGACGGTCACCGTCACGCCGGAAGCCTCCGCCGCGGTTGTCGTCCCGGCGGAAACCGCCCCGGTCACCGTCTCGTCGGCCGTAGCCGGCGCGGTCGTTGTCGCGGCGGGGCCCGCCGCGGAAGCCACCGCGGTCACCACTGTCCCTGCGGCGCTGATCGCGCTCCGGTCGATCGTCGGGAGAGTTGGTGGACATGGTGACTCCTGTCTTCGGTACTGCAAGCCATTCTCGCGCATTCGGGACGGGTGCCCGACACGCCTGTGAAAAACGAAAGGACCCCTGGTCCCAGCGTGAACGCTGGGACCAGGGGTCCTCCAAAGATTGTTCGGCGGCGTCCTACTCTCCCACAGGGTCCCCCCTGCAGTACCATCGGCGCTGTAAGGCTTAGCTTCCGGGTTCGGAATGTAACCGGGCGTTTCCCTCACGCTATGGCCACCGAAACCCTATTGGTTTCGAGCGAACAAGCACACTCTTCAGTTAAATGTTCTGCTCAAAGCCGGCAACTGTTCGTTGCCTCAGAACTTACACAGTGGACGCGAGCAACTGAGGACAAGCCCTCGGCCTATTAGTACCGGTCAACTCCACACGTTACCGTGCTTCCATATCCGGCCTATCAACCCAGTCGTCTACTGGGAGCCTTACCCCATCAAG
>NZ_RPDJ01000023.1 GCF_004023625.1 Streptomyces cavernae
CGCTGACGCAGCCGAACGAGGCATCCAACGCGTCTGCTCCAGCGAGCAACTCCCGTGGTCCTTCCTCACCAACACCGGCCTCACCATCCACCATCAGCCCCCACAGAACTAACGAAAAACTCAGTAGGGCTTGCCGGGAAATAACTTGCGTGCTCCAGGTCTTGACACCGCAGCTCAGGAGCGATGCTCGCCGACGAATTATTTATCGGAGAGCCCTTAGGGCTTCTCGCCGTCCCGGTCGACGAGGGACTGGGTCATCTTCATCTCGCAGAATGTGACCTCGCCCTTCTTGCGCGAGCGCCCAGCCGACGAGCCGTCCTCATACTTCTCCTCGTAGTCGCGCACCGCAACCGACTGGTTCCCCTGGTACTGGAAGGTGTCGGGGTCGAGGAGGTACTCCCGGCGCTGAACGGCCTTGCTGCCCAGGTCCGGGTATATGGCGATGGCGTCATGCCCCATGGGGTCCTTCACCAGGTGCGGGACCACCTCGATCCCGGGGTCCGCGGCCAGGGCCCGGTACAGCTTGGCCATTCCCTGCGGAGGCACGGGATAGGCCTCGTCGAGGGTCGCCAGGAGCGCGAAGGTCTCGCGCTGCTCACCCGTCAAGCCGGTGTCCTTGCCCATGGGGAACATGTCCGCCGCCTGCTTCCGGATCTCGGCGGGGTCGTCCGGCAGTGAGGCGAGCAGGCGATACAGCCGCCGCTGCGAGGGCTCGTTGTCGCCGTCCTTATCGTCCTCCCTCACGGGGCTGTCGTACTGGACCCACTCCTCGCTCACCTCGGGCTTGGCATCGGGCGCCGCGTCCGACGCTCCGTATTGGCACTGCGCGGTCTTCAGGTAGACCCACTGGCCGTCGCGCGGATGCAGATCCGGCTGCTGCGACACCACTTCCGCCGCCTGCTCCAGGAGTGCCGTCGCGGACGTCAGGTCCGGGCTGGCAGGCTGCACGCCGCGCTCGGGTCCATCGCCACCGACGAGCATGGTCACCAGCACCGCGATGGTGATCACCGTCGCGGCGACCCCCGCAGCCGTCACGCGCCAGTCCAGCCGCACCCTGCGGGCAGAGCCCTGCTGCGCTGCTCCCAGCAGCTTTTGGCGGCCGGGAACCAGCCGCACCCGGTCCGGCGTCGGCGCATCGGCGCGCAACTCGTGCATCTTGGTCATGTCATCCATGGGTTACCGCCCCGTTGTGGTCGCTTACGAGGGTGGGGTCGGCGCCGAGCGCCGTACGCATCTTGCGCCGCGCCCGGCTCAGCCGGGAGCGGACCGTGCCGACCGGCACCCCGAGGGCGTCGGCACACTCCTGGTAGGTGAAGTCCGCCCAGGCGACCAGCAGCAGCACATGCCGGTCCTTCCCGGGCAAGGCCGCGATCGCCCCGGCCAGCGCCTGCTGCGAGGCCTCGGCCGTCACCCGCTCGTCGGCCCGTTCCGACCAGGACTCGGCCACCGGGTCGACGCCGGTACGGGCCAGCGCCCGCAGCGCCCGCACTTCGGAGCGGCGGTGGCTGCCGATGAGGTTGCTGGCGATGCCGTAGAGCCACGGCCGGGCACTGGCGCGCGCGACGTCGTAGCGGGCGCGGTTGCGGAAGGCGATGAGGAAGGTCTGCGCCGTGATGTCGTCGGCGTGACTGTCGCCCAGCCGGCGCATCACATACCGGTGGATCTCGGCGGCGTGTCTGTCGTAAAGCCTGGCGAATATCTCCGGCCGCTCCAGGGATTCCTGGATGACCAGCGCGTCGTCGGCGGGTGGATCCCCCACGAGGCCCTCGCTTCTTCGTGCAGTAGGAGTGGAGTGCATTCCACTCCCTGTTGTCCGAAGCGGCCAGGAGGGTTCACGCGCAGGAGATGCGCCAGGGCCCGTGCTTCCGTCGCCGCCGTGTGGCGCCGTATCACCATCCGCATGCCGGCCCCCTCCGCCGCGGGAACACCCCTGCCGGCAGGGTCACCCGACGGGACGGCACACAATCCTCAGGCCCGCCGCTTCAGAGCAAGACCTGAACTCCAGCGGTGGGCCGGCACGCCGAGCGGCCCGGTCAGCCCATCCGGCCGACCGGGCCGATCACCCGAAAGCGGCGTCAGATCGTGCCGCTCTCCCACCACCAGTCGCGGCCGAGGTCAGCCCTGCTGTCGACGTGCTGGTGGTCCACGGTGTACCTCTCCAGTCCGGAGAACCCGCAGGTCTCCGCCTTCTGGTAGACCGTCTTGTTGGACACGCCGGGCACGTCGAGGTCGGCCGCGGTGCCGTACAGGTGCATACTGTCGCTGGCCCCGCCGATGTCGGCGTTGTGCGCGATGCTGCGGAAGCCGGAGGTGACCGTGATGGGCTTGTCGCCCAGCTTCTTGCGCAGCGCCTCCAGCTTGTACATGCAGCGGCGGACGTTCTCCTTCGTCTGCGACGCGCTCAGCCTGCCGCCGTTGAACGTTCCACTCGCCTGGTCCACGAACTCGCTCCAGTTGAAGTGGGTCGTGGAGCCGTCCGACTGCTCCAGCGCGTTGAGCTTCGCCTGGGTGTTGGGTCCTACGATGGCGTCGGCGGTGAGACCGTACGCCGTCTGGAACCGGCGGACGGCCGCCGCCGTGCCGGGGCCGAAGTCCCCGTCGATGCTGACCCGGCTGTGGGCGGCACTGTCCGCCGCCCAGCCCGCGACCCTGATCTGCAACTCGGTCACATCGGCGCCGCGGTCGCCCTGTTTCAGGGTGCGCGACCACGCATAGGCCTGTGCGACGCCCGAGAACAGCAGCTGACCGAACGTGGCGCCGACGCCGGCGGCCAGCGTGCCACGCAGCATGGCGCGGCGGTCGATGGGACGGAAGGAGGAAGTCATCGTCGTCCTTTCGGGGAACGGTGGTGCGGCAAGAGGGCGGTAGGCGATCCGGGACGTGACGTTCTGCTCCTCGGTCCGGCCGTGATCAGCGGTTGGCCAGACGGTCCAGATCGGCCTGGGTGCCGTTGAACACGTCAGCGGTCGCCGGTGCCTGGATGCCCGGGAAAAGCGCGGCGTCGGTGTACTGCCACATCGCCCAGGTCGTCGAGCCGTTCGGCAGCGGCGGCTGGGTGATCGACTGGCGGTAGTCCGCGAGTTGCAGCGGATACCGGGCGAAGGCGGTGGTCGAACCCAGGCAGTCGTCCAGGAAGGACTTCTGGGTGTAGATGATCGGGGTGCGGCCGAAGGCCGCCTCCACCCGGTCGAGCCAGGCCTTGGCGTCGTCCACCGTGCCGTAGGTGGGACACCGTCCGCTGCCGTCGTCCATGCGTTCCAGGTCGAAGATCGGCGGGAGGTCACCCGCACGCCGGCCGGTGTAGCCGGTCGCCCGCACGGCGGCGATGAACCGGTCGGCCTGCGCGGCACCCGTGTCGGGCGACGTGCCCGTGTAGAAGTGGTAGGGCGCGACGGCCAGCCCCGCGGCCCTGGCCGCCTCGAGGTCGGTGGCGAGGTATTCGTCGGTGACGTTCAGCCCCCGGGTCGCCTTGACCGTCGCGAACTCGACACCCGAGGCCCGGACGGCCTTCCAGTCGATGGGCGGGCCACCGGGGTGCTGGTACTTGGCCGTGTCCAGGCCGTCGATCGGGTAGCCGGCGGGGCGCGGTGGCGTGCAGTACGTGTTGCGGCCGGCCCAGTCCGCCAGTTTGGCCCAGGTATTCGGGCCCACGACGCCGTCGGCACTGAGGTTGGCGCAGTGCTGGAACTCGATGACCCGGGCCTCGGTCCCGCCCCCGAAGTCGCCGTCGATCGCCAGCGGCGGGTAGTGGAACGGCTCCATGGCCAGGTTCAGACGGCACTGCGTCTCCTTGACCTCACTGCCCTTCGCACCCCGTCGGAGCGTCGGGCGCGCGTCGGTGTGGCCGCACACGGTCGTCTGCGCCGTGCTCGGAACGCCCTGGTCTGCACAGGCGCGCGGTTGTGCGGCCCAGGTGTTCAGCGCCGCCCAGGTCTGCGGACCGAGCACACCGTCCACGCCCAGCCCGGCGCACCGCTGGAACTCCTTGACCCGGCTCTCCGTCGTCGGCCCGAACGATCCGTCCGTCGCGATCGGCGTGTACCGGCTCGGCTTCGTCGCCAGATTGAGCTCGCACTGCGCCTCGACCGCCGAGGCACCCGTCGATCCCCGCTGCAGCGTTGGCTGTGCGCTCGTGTGCCCACAGACCGCGACCGCGGTGGCTGCGGACTCCGCCGCCTGCACCGCCGTGGGCCCGTACAGGGGCAGGAGCGCTGCCACGGCGAGGGTCAGGCCCCGCAGAAGCGTCCTTCGTCCCATCTGGTGTTCCCCCTCTTGTGAATCGCCGGAAGCCCCGGCGCGGAGCATGCTGGCAGCGGTCGTTCCACGCTGGATCCCCTGCTCCCCGATGGGGACGCCGGGACAGTCACTCGTCTGTGACCTGCGGGGGCGGACCACCGCCGGGGATGAATACGGGATACGGACGGCGGAGCCGGCCGTGGCCCCCCGGGAGACGGCGGGCCACGGAGTGAGCGTGCGGCTCAGCCGTGCGCGTTTCAGGACGGGTCAGGAATCCAGGAACTGGCCGTGGCACGAGGCTTCCGTCACCCAGCGGTGGGAGCTGATCTCGTTGTCCACGTCGTAACCACTGGTGAAGCGTTTGTCCCGGACGAGGTAAGGCACGTACAGGGAAGACAGGTTCGTTGCGGTCTTCTCGATGCGGAACCAGGTCGCGAAGTCGCCGTAGAGCCGGTTCTTGGCGTCGGCCTGGCAACTGTCGCGAGGGGTCTGGACGGTGCCGCCGGCGGGAAGTTCGGCGGTCAGCATGCCGCTGGAGGGACCCCCTTCGAGCGCCGCGTTATAGCGGACGCGCTCTCTTTGCGGGAGTGCGTTGGCGTACGCGTTGTTCGGATCGTCGCGTTGGACGTTCTGGAGCTTGGCCCTGAGCCGGCTGCCGTAACCGTGTTTCCTCGCCCAGCCGACATCGGTGAGCACATATCCCTCGCCCTTGAGGTCGTCGACGGTCGGCAGCCAACCCACCCAGTACTTGAAGCCCTTGCCCTCCATGCACTGCTTCACGAGCAGCACCTCGGCCCGCTGGACGAGAATCTTTTCGGCGTCGGTCAGCTCCCGGCCTTGGGTCTTGGAACTCTGGGCTGTGGTGCCCTTCGGAGCGTGAGGGGCGGACTCGGGCCGGTGGCTCGCGGTGCAGCCGACCGCGGTGACGGCGACGATCAACGCGGAGACGCAGGCGGCAGTGAGCGCTCGCTTCATACTGGTATCCCCCTGACTGCGGCGCCCCCAGGGGCGCATGCTTCCTACGGGCCCACCGCTCGCTTTCCGCGAGCCTGCGGATACGCCGGCTCGTCACCATGACGATGCGCGGCGATCTGCAGGTGTCTCTCCCCGGCCTCGGATCCGGCAGCTCTCTGATCCGGTAGCCCTCCGCCTTTGCACGGGACGCGCGTGGATGCGTGCGTCCGGCTCGGGCCGAGCGGTCCTGCTACCGACACCGCCGGGCGACCTCGCCCCCCGTCGCCGGCCTCCGGACCTGTTCTTCGGCCAGGGGTGCCGGCCCGCTCGGCCGCTCGGCGGTGGATGCGTCGATGGTGGTGCCCCGACCTGGTAAGGATCTTGTCGAGACCTTGTCGGCCTCGCGTGTGCCTGCTGTGATGGACGCGCACCCAAGGTGGTGGGGCACCGATCAGACAGGTTGGCGTGACGGATTTTCGACTGCTGGGCCCGTTGGAGCTGCGGGTGGCCGGCCGGATCGTGGAACCGGGCCCGCCGCAGCGGCGAGCCGTGCTTGCCTCCCTGCTGGCAGAGGCGGGCCGGCCGGTCCCGGTCGACACGCTGATGGACCGGCTGTGGGGTGAGCATCCGCCCGCCGAGGCCCGGGCCTCGCTCTATGCGCACATCGCCCGGATCCGTCGGCTCCTGGAGGCAAGGCCGGGCGCCCCGGTTCCTGAGGACGACGACCTCACGGCGCCACCGACAGTCCTGCGCCGCGCCGACGGATACCTGCTCACCGCCGCCCCGGACCAGGTGGACTTGCACCGCTTCCGGCAGCTGGTCGAGAAGGCCCGCGGATCTGCCCGCACCCAGGGGGAACGCGCACGGGTGCTGCGTCAGGCATGCGCGTTGTGGCGGGGAGAACCCATGGGCGGGCTCCCCGGGCCCTGGGTGGCCCGGACCCGGGAGAGCTGGAAGCAGGAGTACATCGCCGCGCTGGTCGCCTGGGCGGACTGCGAGCTGGAGGCGGGCAACCATGCGGCGGTGGTCGGTCGGCTGCCTGACCTGATCGCCGAACACCCGCTGGTCGAGCCGCTCGCCGCAGCGTTGATGAGGGCGCTGCACATCGGTGGACGCGGTCCGGAAGCTCTTGCCTGTTTCGCCGCGTTACGGGAGCGGCTGGCCGAGGAACTCGGTACCGACCCGGGGCCCGAGGTGCGGCGACTCCACCAGGCGATCCTCCGCGGCGAGGACACCGCACCCAGCCGGGCCGACCGGCGCGAGGGCGTGGTGGGCACGCGCCACACAGCGGCGTCAGCCACCGTTGCGACGCGTCCGGAGGCGCCCGGCCGTCGCGGTGACCGGCTCGTGGGACGTGCCGAAGAGGTGGCGATGTTCGACCGTCTTCTCGGGGACCTGACCACCGGTGGGTCCGGCACCCGGGCGCCGGTGGTGGAGCTCGCCGGTGAACCGGGCATCGGCAAGACACGTCTGCTCGCCGAGTTGGGCGAGCAGGCGAGGAAGCGCGGACTGCTCGTGCTGGCCGGGCGCAGCACGCAGTTCGACCAGACCCCATACGGGGCCTTCGTGGACGCGCTGGACGACCACCTCGCTTCCGTGATCCCGGACGGAGGCCCTGTGGACGTCTTGCCGACGGCGGCGGTGCGACAACTCGGTGCTGTCTTCCCCGCACTGTGGAACGACCGTCTGGCAGCGCAGCCGGCGCGGGCTGAGCGGTACTGGCTCCATCGGGCCGTGCGGTCGTTGCTGGAAGCCATGGCCGGTGGTGGTCAGGGACTGGTGCTCACTCTGGACGATCTGCACTGGGCGGACGACGCGACCGCCGAGTTGGTCGACCACCTGATACGGCATCCGCCGAAGGCGCCGGTGCTGCTCGCGCTCGCCCACCGTCCGCGGCAGATCCCGCCTCGCCTGTCCGCGGCTCTGGCCTGGGCCGGGGCGGCCGGCCGGATGTCCCAGGCGGACCTGGGGCCGCTGTCGTCAACGGACGCGGCGGGACTGTTCGCGGGCGACATGGGGCCGGGGCGCTGGCGGCAGCTGTACGAGGTCAGCGGCGGCAATCCGTTCTACCTGGAGGCGCTGACCCGGATGCCCTCCGAACGGCTCGCTCCGGCCGTCCCTCTGGATCCGACAGCCTCCGTGATCGATGTGCCCCGACCGGTGCGGGACTCACTCCTGGCGGAATTACAGGGCCTGTCGGATCCGGCGCGGCTCTGCGCACGTGTGGCTGCGGTCCTCGGCGACTCCTTCGCGGTGACGATGGTCGCGGCCGTCGCCGGAAGCGATCACGTGCGTGCCCTCGCAGCCCTTGACGAACTCACCGCACACGACGTGGTGCGGCCCATGGGAGCCCCGGGCCAGTTCAGGTTCCGCCATCCGCTGCTGCGAGCCGCCGTTTACGAAGGAGCGGGCGCCGGCTGGCTGATCAGCGCGCACGGCCGCGCCGCTGAGTGCCTCGCGGCGCAGGGGGCCTCGTTGGCCACGCAGGCCTCGCACGTCCAACGATCGGCGCTTCCGGGTGACGAGAAGGCCGCGCATCTGCTCGCGCGGGCCGCCCGGGACGTGCTGACCATCGCTCCGGCCACCGCCGCGCACTGGACAGGGGAGGCCCTACGGCTGCTGGGTGACGAGGCCGGCCTCAAGCCGGAACTGTGGTTGCAGAGGGCCGGCGCGCTCGGCGCGGCCGGACGGTTGCGGGAAAGCCGCGACCTGCTGCGTGCCACGGCTTCGCTGTTGCCTGCTCAGGCCGGGGACATCCGGGTCCGCGTCGTCCTCGCCCAAGCCACGATGGAGTGGATGCTCGGCGACTGCGAGCAGGCGATGCGCTCGCTGCTCCGGGAGTTGGAGGACCGGGGCGGCCGGTCGGCGCACGACACAGCGGAGTTGCAGATGGCGCTTGCCGCCATCGCACAGCGCACGGATGAGTTCCCCACAGCCGTCCGCTGGAGCGAACGGGCACTCGTCTTCGCCGAGAAGGCGGACGATCCGCCACGGCTCGCCCTGGCCCGAGGACTGCTGGCGCTTGCGTACGCTTCGAACGGCGACCAGGCCCGCTCCCGAGTCCACCTGGCTCACCTGCTCAAGACACTCGGTGCGGCGCAGGGTGACCAGCCGGAGTACATCGACGCCCTCTCCGTGATCGGCTGGACGGAGCTGCTGCACGCCCGCTACGACTCGGCCCTGCACCATCTCGACCAGGGACTCGAGTTGTCCCGCCGTACAGGCAACAGCCTGTTGCTCAGTGACCTGTTCGCCGCCTCCGCGCACGTTCATCTGCTCCTCGGACACCTCGACGACGCGAGCAGATGCGCTGAGGAGGCACTGGAAGCCGCATCGTTCGTCGGCAGCGCCGAGGCATCCTCCTTCGCCTCCGCGGTGCTCGCCGCGACGCGCATGTGGCAAGGGGACTACGCCACCGCCCATGCCATCCTCGAGAAGCTGGTCGTCGCCCTGCGCGCGACCGACGATGCCGAGCCGGCACCGGTCAGGTCGGTCGCGCTCGGCATTCTCGGTCAGGTCATGCTCTTCAACGGTGATCCGGACGGCTGCATCCGCACCGTCACCCGGGCGGGCGGCGGTCCTGACCTGCTCAGGTTCGAGGCCCCGACGCGCAATCTGTGGTTCGCGCTGCTGTCCGGTGCCGAACTGGCCAGGGGCGACCGCGCCGCCGCCGACTCCTGGGCAGAGCGAGCCGCGGCCGCGGTGAGTCCTGAAGGACCACGACACCAGCAGGCCTTCGTCGCGCTCTCCCGCGCCGAGATCCATCTCGACCGGCGGGACACGGCGGTTGCGGCGCGGTCCGCACTGGATGCCGCCGAGGCGTTCGGTGCCTGTCGTATGCCGCTCTACGAGGCAATCGCGCGGGTGAAGGCCGGTGTTGCGCTGGCCGCGTCGCCCGAGCGCAGGATCGATGCCCTGGCTCAGCTGGAACAGGCTCAGTCACTGTCCGCGACACGTGGTGCCCACGGTCTGTCTGCGGCGGCCGAGGCCGAGTACCGTCGCATCGCCGAGTCGCCCGGACCCTGACCGGCCGGAACGGTCTGCCCCTCCTGACGGGTCCGACAGGGAAGTCAACGCGACGGCGGGGTCGGCCGGGACCGGCGGGCCGCCGGGCCAGGCTGTGGAGGCAGGGGAAGTGGCCCTGACCATTGATCTTCCATGGCTGCTCGAGCTTGCCCGCCCGCGTTAAGGCCGTACGTGGCAAGCACGGCCGTCGACCAGGGGTGGCCCTGCTGCTCCCCCTCGCGCTGGTCGCTGCCCGCCGCCTGCGCGTAGAAGGGCCGGTCCGCCACCGCCGTGGCCCCGCCCGGCAGTTCGGCGAGCTTCCGCCGTAGCTCCTCAGCGCGCTCCGGTGCCCACGGCGGGTTCTGTGCGAACACTCTCCGTCCGCGTCCCGCCGGGCTCTGCACCAGTACCGGCGCCCCCGCCAGTCGTTCCGGCACCCTCGTGCCGTCCGACAGCAGGACCAGCGCGCTCATGGTCACCACCGCGACGCCCAGCGCCACGGCCACGAAGGACCCCCAGGAAGGAGGTCCACCGTTCCCTTGCGGTCGCCAGGCTGATCACGGCCGTACCTCCAGGGCGGCCGTCCGCGCCCGAAGGCATCACACGCCAACTCGAAGAACGCGTCAGCCACTTGTCCCCGACGTCGATCGCCCTCTTGGACGTCGGCGGAGACATCCTCGCCCGCGGCGACGAACCAACACTGAAGTGGGGATCGCGACGGCCGATCATGGTCACCCTCAACCATCACTGGCTCCGAAGTCTCAAGCATCTCCCGGGACCGGACAACAAGGCCCAGCCGAAGTGTCGAGTCTCAGTTGACGGGTTGACGTCGGGTGATGCTTGACGTCGGCCGAGACAGGCCCTAAGGGGTCCTTGCACTATGCCCGCCCGGGTCGCGCGGCCTGGCACCGCTCCTCCAAGCTCTCGGCTGCGCTCGAGCAGGGGGCACCCCCATCGCCGCGTTGCCGAAAAGCCCAGGTAGCTCCTCCCCCAAGCTCTCGGCTCCGCTCGAGCAGGGGGCACCCCCATCCAGGGCTCTCCGGCGCCTTGCGATGCACGGCACCAGACCACGCGACCTCATCGGACGCTCATAGTGCAAGGACCCCTCAGCAGCTCCGCTGAGGTGTGGGAACCAAAAGTTCCCGAGGGCTTCGCCCGCGACAGCACCCGCGTACCGCCCCCCTACCGCCCCCCTTTGGACAACTCCCTGCCCGCAGCGTGGGGGTAGTCGAA
Organism: Streptomyces cavernae; assembly: GCF_004023625.1. Classification (GTDB taxonomy): domain Bacteria; phylum Actinomycetota; class Actinomycetes; order Streptomycetales; family Streptomycetaceae; genus Streptomyces; species Streptomyces cavernae. The sequence continues at coordinate 10,429 of NZ_RPDJ01000023.1, forward strand.
CCCGGCAGCAGTCACGCCGGTGGGCCCGCCCGACACGGTCCGCCCGAGCAGAAGTTCCCGGACCGCTACGAGAACTGACACCCCATCCGAAACTGACGATGAATACGATCACGTTAAGGCGGCTCCGCAACCCTTCTCTCACAGGCCACGCAAAGAGTAAATTCCCCTCGCTGCCCCCCGTGCCCTCTTCACTCTCAGACCAAGGAGAGCCATGGGAAGAGCCATGGGCAGAGCAGGGCTCCGCGTGCGCGCCGCAAGCTGTCTCGCCGCAGTGAGCCTCATCTCCGGCGCCTTCGCCGGTGCCGCCCGAGCACATGACGGTGTCTCCGCCGACGACGGCGGTATCGACAACGCCAAAGCCACTCACGATCACCACAGCCACCAGCACGGTGGTGACGAGGGCCACCTCCCCGCCGGCAGCGAGAACGTCCGCCTCGTCAGCAAACTCGGCCTGAAGAACGTCGAGCCGGAGAAGATCGCCGACGTCGGCGTCTTCAAGGGGTACGCCTACCTCGCCGCCTGGGGCGGCGCCACCTGCAAGTACAACGGCGTTCATGTGGTGGACATCCGCAAGCCCGCCGCGCCCAAGGAGGTCGCCTTCATCCAGGCGAAGGAGGGCAGCGCACCGGGCGAGGGCATCCAGACCCTGCACATCGACACCCCGTACTTCAACGGGGACGTGCTGGTCAGCAACAACGAGAAGTGCAAGGAGACCGCCGGCTTCGGCGGCATGAACATCTACGACGTCAGCGACCCGGCCCACCCGACCCCGCTCGCCGAGGGCGTCGGCGACCACACGGTCATGGGGCAGGGCAAGAAGGACGCCAACGAGATCCACAGCGTCTACGCCTGGGACGCGGGCAGCAAGGCGTACGCCGTCATCGTCGACAACGAAGAGGGCCCGGACGTCGACATCGTCGACATCACAAATCCCAAGAAGGCCAAGGTCGTCGCCGAGTACGACCTCGACGAGGCATTCCCGCAGATCGTCCAGGACGCCCCCGCCAACCTCAGCGAGATCTTCCTGCACGACATGGTCGTCAAGGAGATCGGCGGCCGGCAGATCATGCTCGCCTCCTACTGGGACGGCGGCTACGTCACCCTCGACGTGACCGACCCGACGAAGGCCAGCTACCTCGGCGACACCGACTTCGCCGCACTCGACCCCGAGGCGCTGGAGAGCGGATTCGAGGTCGCGCCCGAAGGCAACGCCCACCAGGCCGAGTTCACCCTCGACAACCGTTACGTCATCGGGGCCGACGAGGACTTCGGTCCATACGCTCTCACTGCCCGCAACCTCACCGACGGCACCGAGCTGACGGCGAGCCAGGGCAGCAACACCACGCGCCTGGAAGAAGGCCAGACCATCACCGGCGACTCCGTCTTCGTGGGAGGCGCCTGCATCGGCGACCCGGCGGTCCCCGCCGGCGACCCGAGCGCCGTGGACATCGCCGTCGTCGAACGGGGCGTGTGCACCTTCACTGAGAAGGTTGCGAACGTCATCACGGCCGGCGGCTACGACGCGGTGCTCCTCTTCAACCGCACTGGCACGGACGCCTGCGACCAGACGCTCGGGATGAGTGTCGAGGGCGACATCCCGACCTTCGGAGTCGCACCGCGCGGCCAGGGCTTCGCCATCTTCGGGCAGCCCTACGACGACGCGGCCTGTCTGGCCGGAACGGGCCCCGCGCGGCTGCCGGTGGCACTCGGCACCAAGGGCGACCGGCTCACCTTCTCGTCCTACTTCGACGGCTGGGGCTACGCGCACCTCTACCGCAACGAGAGCGGCAAGCTCACCGAGCTGGACACATACGCCGTTCCCGAGGCGCACGATCCCGCCCACGCGTCGGGTTCCGGCGACCTCTCCATCCATGAGGTGGCCGTCTCCGAGAAGCGCGCCGACCTGCTCTACTTCTCGTACTACGCGGCCGGTCTGCGCGTCGCCAAGATCGTCGACGACGAGATCGTCGAGGTGGGTCACTACATCGACGCGGGCGGCAACAACTTCTGGGGTGCCCAGGTCTTCGAGTCCGGTGGCAAGGAGTACGTCGCTGCCTCCGACCGAGACCACGGGCTCTACATCTTCGAGTACACCGGAGGACTCTGATCAGCGGACGCGGCCGGAAACGGGGCCGCTGACAGCACGGGGCCGCGCCGATGCGAGCGCGGCCCCGCGCGGTCGCGCTTCGAACACGCCGCGAGAAAAGGGATGCATGGCGGCCGTTCCTTACTTCCGGCCCGAGGCCCAGTTCCTCGGCGCAGGCGGTCCGCACCGCGACCAGCTGCTCCTCCGCGCAAGCGGTGGCAGCCATCGCCTCGGGGCCGCGCCAGGCGAGGGCCTTCATCCGCCACCCGGGAGACCCGTACCGCGCCTCGAAGGCGGCGGTCTCGTCGGCACTGCGGTCCTCTTCAAGGTACATCCAGCGTCCAGCCTCGGCGGCGTCGCCGTAGAGCCGGTACACCTCGGCCAGACGTCGGCGGAGCGTCAGGTCGTAGGAAAGGACGAAACGAGACCGCGCAAACGCTGGCGCGCGACGGGAACCCGGCCGGCGGCCAGGTCCGCATCGACTCGGGCAAGCGTCTCCCTCAGGGGCATGAACGCATGATCGGGTACCGCACTGATCTGCGTCGACCTGGTTTTGTCGCTCAGCACCCGCTCGCTCCTGGCAGCGACCGCCGCAGCACGGCGCCGTCGTCACGTTCGGACGCGGCGAGGGCGGCTCACCGAGGGCGGAGGAGACCTGGGTCGCGCCGAGGCATGGTGTCCGTCGCCGGGGACGAAGATCCGTGGTACTGACACAACCGGCCCGTGATCATCGGACACTGCACGCCGTTGAGTAATCTTGCCCGGCGCGCCGGAAGCTTACGGGGCCATGACCACTCGCCCCATAGCAGCCTGCCCAAAGTCGCTACGCCGACCTCTCGACCGTGTGCGGCTTGTACTGAGCTTGAGAAAGTATGTCTTGGCTGGTGTGCAAGATGATTACGCCTACTCAGTTGCATTCCGTTCCCGACGAGGCCTCAGCCGCGCCGTTCGCCCAGATCAGAGCCGCAGTACCTCAGAATGCCCAGCTTCCCAAGCTGAGAGCGCGAGTTCGATTCTCGTCACCCGCTCCATGTGAAACCCCCAGGTCAGGGACCCGGGGGTTCTTTGTTGCCCAGACTGCGGCTCGCTGACCAGGTGACGGCAGGCACTACGCTCAGCCCATGATCGATACTCCGCAGCATGGGGCCGTGCGTCATTTCTCGCAGGCCAACCCCGCCGGCCCGGGCTGCGACAGCGTTCCGGCCCTCCTGCGGCGGCTGGCCGATTCCATTGAGGCGTTGGGGCCCGTTGAGATCCAGGACGTGGTGATCGAGTCGGAGATGACCGAGCATGGCCCTTGGCGGTCGGGAACCGTTTACTTCCATTTGCCCGAAGACGGGTAGAGGTTGACCGGGTATTAGGAGTGGAGTCGGATCACCGGTGCCGCGGCGGTGGTGGAGAGCGCCGACGTCACGTCGATGTTCTTCGCCGGCCACCCCCTCCTGCAGGAAGCGCCCTCCGCCCCGGAGGCGCTCGTACGCCGCGGGGCCACGGGAGTTCGACGACCGGGCCTAGGAGCGCAGGGCGTCGACGGGTTCCATGCGGGAGGCCCGCAGTGACGGGTAGAGACCCGCCAGGAGTCCGACGAGGGCTCCGGCGACCGGGGCTCCGAAAGCGAGACGGACGTCCAGGACCGGAGTCCAGTCCCTGACGGCGGAGACGGCCACCACGACGACCATGCCCAGGACGGCGCCGATGATGCCGCCGAGGAGTCCGATGGTCGTCGACTCCACCAGGAACTGGCCGGCGATCTGTCGTCGCGAGGCGCCGAGGGCGCGGCGCAGCCCGATCTCCCCGATCCTTTCCATGACCGTCACCAGCGTCACGTTGGCGATACCGATGGCTCCGACCACCAGCGAGACCAGTCCGAGTACCAGGAACAGGCCGTTGACGTCGCCCTGCACTCCCTTGCGTGCCCTGACCGGGTCGGGCGGTGCTGTGACGGCGAGGGCGTTCTCGGCTCCGGGTGCCAGCGCGATCGGTGCCTGGTGGGCAACCTGCTTCGCCGCGCCGAGCGCGGTGTTGATCAGTACCCGGGTCACCATTCCGAGGTCCAGTTGGTCCTCGGCTGTCGTGGGCGGCAGGATCACCGAGGTGGAGAGCTGCTGTTCCCGCTCGACTTCGCCGAGAATCCCGATCACGGTGTAGGCCTGGCCCTTCAGGAAGACCGCGGGGGAGTCCCGTATCGAGCTGATGCCGAGGAGTTGTGCGGCCTGGTCGCCGAGCACCGCCACCCGGTCGTGCCGGGCGATGTTGCCGGCGTCGAAGAAGCGCCCGGCGGTCATCCGGCCGCGTACCGCGGCGGGCAGCGTGGGGGACGCGCCGACAACCGCCATGGTCTGGCCGGTGACGTCCCCGGGGGACACCACGTCGTTCGCACGTACCTGGACGCTCGCGGTGTCATCGGAGTCGGCGAGTGCCGCCACCGAAACGACCCCGGCCAGCCGCCGGACCGCGTCGACACCCGACCAGTCGACGAGCGGGACGGGGTCCTGGGACGGGGGTACCACCACCGTGACCGAGGTGGCGGTGAGGGCGTCGAACCGGCCGACGATCTGATTGCCCGCCGTGGCCGAGACCCCGATGGTGATGACCAGGGTGGTGATGCCCAGAACCGTGCCCAGCGTGGTCAGGGCGGAGCGCACCGGACGGGCGAGTACCCCCGCCAGCGCCTCGGTCCACAGATCCCGCACATCCATCCAGGGACGCTCGATCCCCCTGGCCTTCCCGCGGCGCCGTGCACGTCCCCGGCGAGCGGTGAGCCGTCTGCCGCTGTCCCGGTCGGCGAGCGGTGGATCGGCCGGTTCTGCCTGATCCATCCGTTCCGCCTGATCGGTCGGTTCTGCCGGGTCGGCTGATTTTGCCCGATCCACCGGGGCCGTCGGGTCGGCTGATTCTGCCTGATCCACCGATGCCGCCGGATCCACCGGCTTTGCCTGATCCACCGGGGCCGCCGGATCCGCCGGTTCTGTCTGATCCACCGGAGCCGCCGGATCCAGGGCGCGTGAGCGGGCCCTCATCGGCTCTCCTCCGTGAGCCGTCCGTCGCTGATCCTTACCCGCCTGTCGGCCCGCTTGCTGACCGCCTCTTCGTGGGTGATCACGACCAGGGTCATGCCCTGCTGCGACAGTTGGTCGAAGAGGTCCAGCACCGACTCGGTGTTCTCACTGTCGAGGTTGCCGGTGGGCTCGTCGCAGAGCAGCAGAGCCGGCTCGCTCATCAGCGCTCGGGCGATCGCCACACGCTGCCTTTCACCACCGGAGAGCCTGTCCGGCCGGAAGCCGAACCGGTGCGCCAGGCCCACCCGTTCCAGCGCCTCCTCGGCCCTGGCGCGGCGGCCGGCACGGCCGCGCCCGGGGCGCGGCCGACGGTAGGCCTCGGCCAGCATGACGTTCTCGTCCACCGTCCGGTAGGGCAGCAGATGGAAGGACTGGAAGACGAATCCGATCCGGCTGCCGCGCAGCGAGGTGCGCTCCAGGTCGCCGAGCGTGTTGGTCTCCACCCCGTCGAGCCAGTAGGCACCCGAGGTGGGGCGGTCCAGCAGTCCCAGGGTGTTGAGCAGCGTCGACTTGCCGGAACCGGACGGGCCGACGATCGACAGGTGCTCGCCGCGCCGGACGGTCAGGTTCACGTCCCGCAGGGCATGTACCGGCGGTTCGGAGTCGAAGGTCCGGTCGACGGATACCAGTTGGATGACCGTGTCCGCGTCGGGCACGATGACCGCGTCCGCACGGGGCACGATGACCGTGTCGTCGTCGGGCGGGACGGACGTCGGCAGGCCGGTCATTGCCCGATCACCACTTGATCGCCCGCCTTCAGGGCGTCACCGGACGGCTTGACCTCCACCTGCCCCTCCGCGGAGAGACCCGCCTTGACGGGGACATCCACCACTTTGCCGCCGCGCCGGATCTGCACCTTGGCTTGCCCGTCGGCCGCTGTGTGGAGCGCGGCGATGGGGACCGTCAACACCTCACCGTCCGACGAGCCGACCTTGATGGTCACCTTCGCGGATCCGTCGGCGTTCTTGGTCAACTTCCCCGAGGGGATGGCGATCTGCACCGGTACAGGAGCCGACGAGCCATCGCTCGCGCCATCCGATGTCCCCGATGGGGTTTTACCGTCTGCCGACTCGTTCTTCGGCACATCGTTGCCAAGTGCCACCAGTTCCCCCTGCACCTTCTTGCCGTCGGTGGTCTCCACCTGCGCTGCCATGCCCTTGTGGAGCAACTTGGCATCGTTGGCCTGCACCACGGCCTGCACCACGACCTTGGAGCTGGTCACCGTGCCGATAGGTCCGGACGGGGTGTCACCGACCTTCACCGACACCTTGTCCAACCGGGCCGGCAGTTCCGGCAGGAAGACCACCTCACCTGCGGGGATCTTGGTTCCGTAGCCGGCCCGGAAGGCGGAGAGCGCCGCGTTGGCCGCGTCCAACTGCTGCTGTGCCGCCTTGCGTTCCAGCCTTCCTGCTTCGCCACTGGTGTCGGTGCCGCTGCCGGTCCCCTTCGGTTCGCCAGTGGTGTCGGTGCCGCTGCCGGTCCCCTTCGGTTCGCCAGTGGTGTCGGTGCCGCTGCCGGTCCCCTTCGGTTCGCCAGCGGTGTCGGTGCCGCTGCCGGTCCCCTTCGTTCCGCCGCCCGAGTTCTGGGCCGCGAGGAGACCCTGCTGCGCGGCGGTCACACCCGCTTCGAGCGTTCCCAGCTGCTGCTTGTCCGCGACGCTGGGCTCCTGCGCCTGATAGCCCTTGCTCTTGTACCAGCGGCTGACCGCCGCTGCGGTCCCCTGCCCGTACTGCCCGGTGACCCCACCGGAGTTGAAGCCGAGCCGGTTCAGGGCCCGCTGGAGCTGCTTGACATCGTCTCCGGACGTGCCGGGACCCAGCGTGCGGTACATCGGAACGGATCCACGCAGCACGAGCACCGGTCGGCCGCTCAGCTGCATCAGCACGTCGCCCTCCTTCACCACCGAGCCGGCGACCGGTGCCTTGGTGACTCGCTGGGCGACGGCACCGTCGGCCCCGGAACCCCCGGAGCCGGAATCCGGGGCGCCGACGGCCCCGGCCAGGGCCAGATCCTGCGGTGAGGCGAACTCCACCGAGCCCTGGGCCACCACACTCGCGGTCAGGGACCGCTGCTCGACCGCGACGGTGACCGGTCCGGCCTTCGGTGGCTGACGTGCGGCGGCCGCATCCGCCGGCGACTGCATCTGCGATCCGGCGAACCATCCGCCCACGCCCACGAGGGCCACCACGGTGACGATGATCCCCAGCTGCTTGGGGCGGCTGCTCTCACCTTTCCGGGGTTTTCTCACCCGGCACCTCCGTGGAACGAACCCTTCGGGACCACGCGAGTCCCGTCGGGGTTCACCGTGGCGGGGCCCACGGTGCGGGATTCGGACATGCTCTTCCTTCGATCGCGAGACTGGGCGTTGACCCGGTGCCGGGACGGCTGCTCGGCCGGTTCCGGTGCTGAATCACCCGGCACCGGTGGACCCCGGGGCCTTGAAGAACTTCGGGAAGTAGGCGGCCCGGAAGTCCTTGCCGCACTCCAGGTCCTTCATCGCCAGTTCGATTTCCTTGGTGAGTAGCGGCAGCGCCTCCTCCTTGCTCATGGATTTCGGGGAAGGGGCCCCCGCGGGCTTCCCCCCATCCGCGTCGGGTGCCACCTCACCTTCGCCGGCGGCAGCGGAGTCGGCCGACTGGAACTTCACCTCATCCGCGATGTTGGTCGGTTGTGTGGTCGTGACGGAGATGCCTTCCTTCCTCAGGCACGAGGCGTACGACTGCGCCAGGGCGACCAACTCCGGGTCACCGTTGAGTGCCTGCGCGTTCCTCTGGTTCTCTGATGCCTGTGCTTCGCTCCGCTCCTGGACCGACGTGGAGCCGTAAACCTTCTTGTCGGCCGTTCCCGAGCAACCGGTCCAATCCTTCTCGCCGACCTTCGGGTCCGGGGGACCTCCCAGCGCCTTCTCGTAGGCGGCCTGCTGCGCGGGAGTGAGCGTCTCGCGGTACTTCGCGTTGGCCGAGGGCCCGTTCGCCTCCTTGTTCGACAACTGGGGATCGTTGGGGTAGACCGCCCTCGCCGCGTAGCCGAAGCCGTACTTCTGCCGGAACTTCTTGGTGAGCTCGTAGTCCGCCCCGCTGGTGGTGTAGGTGTCCCTGAAATCCGTGGGGGCTTGGGGGGTGTAGGGGAACCCTTGCTCCTTCATGCAGGCAGCGATCGCGTTCTCCACGAGGTACTCCTTCTTGAGGTCCTCGCTGGCGTCGGCGGGAATGTCGAGTTGTCCCGACGACCCGGACGACCCGGACGACCCGGACGACCCGGACGAACCGGCCGACTGCTTCCCGGCGGAGGCACTTTCGCCGCCCGTCCCGCAAGCCGCCAACACGGGCAACAGGCTCAATGCCACGGCAAGTTTCCGAACAGTGCGGGATCCAGACATTTCATTCCGTCCGATCGAATCGAGAAGGTTGAGGTCCCATGACGAGCCAGGGGGAAGCCACGGAGAACCTTGAAAACTTGAGGCGCTGCCCTGCGCTGCCCACTGCTCACATGGGGAGCAGCCGCGTCGCCGCGTCGCCGCGTCGCCGCGTCGGGCACACGGCACCGTGCGAGTCGCCCGACGGCCTTGACGACCACGGGGTTGGTGCTGAGTTCGAGACTGGCGTTCGCAGTTGATGGCCGTTGGCTCGGATGATGACCAAGCTGTAACACCGGTCTTCCGGCCTGCTGCCAGGGTCGCTCCGACCTGGGCCAGACAGTGGCCCGTTCCTGGTGCGCACCGTCAGCGGGCCCACTACGCGCTCGGCCCGGAGACGAGGTTCCCGCTCTTGTCATAGGGCCAGGCGTTGGCGACGCATCCGCGCAGGCCCTTGATCTGCTGCATCATCACGGGGGCCGGCTGCCCGGGACCCGCGCAGGTCTGGTGCGTGTAGTCCAGGAAGTGCCCCATCTCGTGGTTGATGATCAGCGCCCGGTAGTCATGGATGGGACCGTCGAACGTGGGCGAGCCCTCGACCCAGCGCTTGAGGTTCACCACCACCCCGTTGGGAACCTCGCAGTTGTATTCGCCTTGCGTGTCCTGGCGAATGCCCGCCCAGCACAGGGCGTCCGCCGTTCCCGGTGTCGCGATCTTCACCACGAGGTCGTGGGGCTGCCCCGCGCTCACCAACTGGAACGAGGAGACCCCGTTCCGGGTCCAGCCGCGGGGAGCGGCGAGTATGTCGGCGATCTCGTTCGCCGCTTGGGCCGGCGAGATGTCGAGCCCGGTCTCGACCTGCACCACGTAGCGGAGCAGCTTCTTACCCTGACCGACCTTCGCGCCACTGGCCTGCGCGGTGACGAACGTGCCGGGGCCTGTCGAGGGGACGTCGATCTTGGTGGAGGCCGGCGTCGGGGGCGGCGTCGGGGTGGGCGTCAGTTTGGGTGTGGATGTGGATGTGGGTGTGGATGTGGATGTGGGCTTGGGTGTGGGGGTGGGCTTGGGCGTGGGGGTGGGGGTGATGTGCACAGTGCTCCGCGGGCGCGGCGCAGCGCTTGACGCGTCGCTTCGTCCGCCGTCCAGGAAGTACGCCGCGGAGCCGAGCAGGCCGGCGGCCACCAGCGCGCCGACCAGGTAGGTCCGGCCCCGTCGGCCCTGGAGACTCGAACGCCCCCAGAGAGTCGAACGGGCCCGGCGACTCGAACGGCCCCGGCGGCGGGAGGGCCGGTGGCGGCCACCGCCCGGAGAGGGCGGGCGCGTACGGCCATCGCGGTGGGATGCCGCGGCGCTGCCTGTGGGCGGTGCGGATTCCCGCTCTCGTACCGAATGCATGGCAGTTCAAACTGGTCATTCCAAATGATGGCCATGAGCTCGGACGGTCACGAAAAGATAACGAATGATCTCCCGGTGGTTCTGATGCCACGAGGCCGATCGGCCTGGACCCGGCCCGGGCCTCGCGGGACACCCGCCCGTTTCACGTACAAGGCCGACCTGGCTGCTGGTTGCGACTCGGGCTGACCTCCCCGGGGTGCTTGTCCGAGGCTCATCGGACGGAATTCGCCAGCTTGGTGGCGCCGTTGAGCAGGTACTCCAGCGGTCCGCGGCGGAAGAAGCGAGACCAGATCGCCGCGAACAGGGTGGCCCCGGCGATGAACCAGAGCAGCAGCGCGGCGGAGGCGGATTGCGGCGGAGTGGCGGCTTCGCCGGGCAGGGCGAGGATGACGAGGATGTGGCCCACGTAGAGGGTCAGGGACATGGTGCCGACGGCGATGATCGGAGTTGCCGCCCGGCGCAGCCACGGGAGTCGGTCCATCGCCACCGTCAGGCACAGGAGCACGGTGATCGCGATCCCGATACTGCCGATGAGGTCGAACGTGGAACCGCTGTGCGGCTCGGCTGCCAGCAACCCCCATGCGTCGGGGCCCCACAGATCACCACCGACCGGCATGTCGAAGGATCCCGATGCCATGCCGGGGTCCTTCATGGCACCGGGGTCCTCCATGGCAGGTATCGCGGCCATGATCTTCTGAGCGCCGCCGGACAACCGGAGCGCCAGCCACGAGACGCCGTACCCGAACCCGATCATCGCGGGACCGACCACGGCCAGCCGCCGCTGCACCGCGCCGGAGGTCAGATCCAGCCGGCCCAACGTCATGCCGGTGACCACGAACGTCATCCAGGTGATCGCCGGGTAGAGGCCGGTGAGCAGGAGGTCGAGGACGCCCACGCCGGAGAGCCGCGCGATCGGGTCGTACGAGTCGATGGTGTTCACGATCGACTCGGTGAGCAGTGCCCTGAGGCCGAACGCCACCTGCGGCGTCACGAGGGCGAGCGAGACCGCGATGATCGCGAGCGTCCTGGCCCGCAGCCGCAGCAGGGGCAGGGCCAGCAGGAAGTACAACGCGTAGAAGTTGAGGATTCCGGCGCCGCCGAAGTTGGTCATCGCCAACGCGGTGCCCAGCGCCAGCAGGATCACGGCACGGATCACGATCCGGGCCCGCGCCTGCCGGCCGGCCAGTCCGGTCTTCGGCTCGCGGCGGCCGGCGATCAGCATCAACGAGAACCCGGCGAGGGTGGCGAACAGCGCCGATGCCCGGCCGCTCGCCAGGCCCAGTAACCAGTCGTCAACGCCGCCCCCGGGCGTTGGGAAGGGGCCGACGTGCACGGCGAACATTCCGAACACGGCCAGTGCACGGGCGAGGTCCACCCCGACCAGCCGTGCCATCGGCGCCGGGCGTTCCGTCGCCGTGGCGGACCCGGGTGCGGACCCGGGTGCGGAGTCGGGTGCGGAGTCGGGTGCGAGGTCGGGTGCGGGTACGGGCCGGGGAGGCGCCTTCTTGGCGCTTTCGATCTCAGTCACTTGGACAACGTTGCTGAGGCTGGGCCGGTCGACCATCCGGCGAGCTTCGGAAGGTGCCCCTCCGGTCGGCTGACCGACCCCCGCCGATTGGCGGGGGTCGGTCAGCCTTGGACGAACGGGTCAAGCCGGTGCGTGAATCTCGCCCGGCCGCTACGGCGCCTTCACATCGACGAAGTCGCTCGTGGCCTTGACCGGGGCGGTTGTCGTGGTGCCGGGGAAGAAGTAGCGCCAGTAGCCGTCGGTGGAGGCAGTGACTGTGGTCTTCAGGTTGCCGTAGCTGTTCGTGTAGACCGTCTTGACGGTGCTGAAGGTGCTGGCGCCCGCCTTGCGGAACTGCAGTTTGACCGGCTGGTTGGGGTAGGCCCGGTAGTCGAACGTCTCCCAGTCGGCGCGCGTGAGCCTGCCCGTGACGGTGATCGTCTTGCCTCTGGTGACGGGTTCCGGCGAGGCGTTGACCGACAGGCGGGAGTAGCGCTTGACGTGGACGGTCGTGTACGCGTTGACCGCGATGCCGCCGTTGCCCTCGTCGTAGGCGTCGACGGCCACGTACCACTTGCCCGCGACGGAGTTCCCGGGGAGATCCTGGGGGTCGATGGTCGCCGTGATGGCGCACTTGATCGTGGTGGCGTCGATGTCCGTGCAGGTTCGCCCTGCCTGCAACGAGTAGGCCTCGGGCTCGAAGTAGTCCGAACCGTGCCACAGGACCCAGCGGGCGAATGCCATTCCGTCCGGGTCGGTGACCGTCACGGAGCCCTTGATCGTAACGGTGTTCGTCGTACCGACGGCGATGTCCCTGCCACCGTTGACGTTGACATCGACGATGGTGGTGTCACCGCCCCAGATCTCGTCCGCGTGAGCACCCGCGCCGGTCAGGGTGACGAGAGCCAGTGCGCCGGAGAGTGCGGCGCCCACAGCGAGTTTGCGCATGAAGTCCCCAGGAGAATGAGTCCCGCCGTCACCCCCGCGGCAGGCGCCCCAACAGTGCACGCAGTCTAGGGACGCAAAACCAGATCCGTAAATCTGTGCACATGGGTAACTCCGCACCCGGGAATGCGCAGCCGCCGGCCCGGTTGTCGGCCCGGTTGCCGGCCCGCCTGTGTCCCGCGGCGGACGCCGCGGGCCACAGGCGGGTGTTGCGGTGAGGGACGGGGGCCGGTTCGAGTACGCCTTCCCGGGTGCTCGGACCGTCAGCCGGCCTGGCGCGAAACCACCAGACCGCACGCGCCCGTCGTGCTCTCACAGGCGACGTTTCCCGCGGCCAGTACGGCGCGGGTGCCGGGAACGCCGTCGATTCCGGAGAGTGAACTGCCCACGGTGGCCGTGATCTCCTCCGGAAGTTGCTCCTTCGTCCAGGAGACGCCGTCCCAGCGGGAGAGCACCGCATGGCCGCCGCCCGCGGGCCAGCCCGCGATCCACACGGCTCCGGAGCCGTCCGTGCCCGAGGCGCTCACCTCTTCGACGTCGGGCGCGGGGACCGGCCGCCAGGTGCGGCCGTCCCATCGTGCGGCCAGGAGCCCGTCGGACACCACCGGGTCGTTGGTCTTGCCGAACACATGGACCGTTCCGCGCTTCGTCGTCACGACCTTGTTGGCCACCCAGCCGGCGTCGTACTCGTAAGGGACGGGGATGCTGTCCACCGTCCAGCGCCGGCCGTCGAAGTGGTAGAGCAGGGGCGTCACGGTGCCGTCGGCGTCGGCGTCGGCGGTGACCCACACGTCGTCGGGGCCGGTGCCGGTGATGGCCCAGGGCAGTACCGGGCTGCCGTCCGGTGCCGAAGGAAGGGCCGTCCGCCGCCATGTGCGGCCGTCCCAGTGCTCCAGCTGTCCGGTGTACGCGTTCGTCACCGGGTTCCAGTCCATGGTGGTCAGCCACACGGAGTCCCGGCCCAACGAGGTCAGTTCGACGGGCGTGCGGATCCAGCCCTCGGCGGGTGCCGGACGCTGTACCCGCTTCCATCGGGTGCCGTCCCAGTGCTGGAGCACGATGGGGCTGGCGGCCGCGGGACGCGCGTCGCCGCCGCGGGACCGGTCGGCCGGAGAGTCGGCCGGACGGCCCGCAAGGCGGTCCGCCAGGCGGTCCGGCAGCTTCGCCGAGGAGGCGGAGGGGATCCCCACGTCGGTGTACGTCCCGGCGACCCAGACGTCGTCGGGGCCGGAGGCGGCCACCCTCTCCAATTGCGCGGGCCTGCCCCCGGTCGACGCGAGCTGGACGTCGCTCCACCGCGTGCCGTCCCAGCGCTTGGCCACCGGCTCCACCGAGAAGGCCCTCGTCTTCTGGCCGACCGCCCAAGCGTCGGTCCTGCTCCTCGCGTCGACGTCCCAGAAGTGCATGGAAGCCGCCTCGGAAAGCGGTAACGCGAGCTTCCAGGGCGTCTCCGTCTGCGCCTTCGTCCCGGTCTGTGCCTGGGCCTTCGTCCCGGCCTGTGCCTGGGCGGCCCACGGTGTGAGGGCGAGGACGCAGGCCGCGAGTGCGGTGGCCACGCCGATGCCGCGTGAGCTGGACCCTTGTGCGGGGGTTCTCATCAAGTCGCTCCTTCTGGGGGTGTGTTTTCCGTGACGGGCCCGGGCGGTGCCGGGCCCGCGTGGGGGAGTTCAGCGCCGGGCGTTCTGCGGCACGGTGATCTGCCGCTGCGCCCACTCCATCCGGGTGGTCGCCGAGTAGGACACCGTCGTGCCCGCGTCCAGCCCCGCCTGCCGCGCGGTGGCCGACGGTTCGGCCAGGACGGTGAGCTCGGCCAGCAGAGCGCCGGTGGACGCGTCCACGACCAGCCGCTCCTCCACGCTCCCCAGCGGGGTCTCCGGGTTGTCGGGAAGCGTGATGCCGATGCCCTCGCGGCCCAGCGGGTCGGTGACGGAGCCCTGGACCCGGATGCCCGGCAAGTCCGCGAGCAGGCGGTACGCGGCGGCCCGGGTGCCGGGCTTCACCGGCATGGTGATGAGGTTGGCCGCCTGGCGCAGCATCCAGGTCGTACGGTCGCCGCTGTTCTCGGCACCGCGGTCCCGCTCGTACAGCCGCTCGAACTGTCGGCGCAACCCCGCGCTTTCGGTGGGCAGTTGCCGCAGATCCTGGTACGAGACGTTGTCCGGGCCGAGGGCGTAGATCTTGTTGTCGTGGTCGGTGCGCATGACCATGGGCCGCCTGGTTCCGATTGTGAGCCCGACCCTCATCCCACCGTCGGCCCCTGCCGGGCTCACCACTTGCCGCGGTGAACCGGCGTCCCGCCAGCGTTCCTCGTCCGCCGCCGTGCGGGGCTCGGTCACGGCGTCCAGACCGTTGACCATCAGGCTCTGGCTTCCCGGGCGCACCCCCACCGACCACTCCTGCTTCTCGGTGGTCCGCACCGTGAAGCGCCGTCCCGGCTCACCGACGACATCCACGTTCTCCGCCCGCGTGGTCACCTGCCAGTACGTTCCCTCGGCAGCCGCCGCCTCCGCCGCCTTCGCCGCGCCGAGCAGCTCCATACGGCCGTCCAGCCCCGTCGCGGTGGCCGACGGCGGGCGGGTGCCCGGCTGCGCGCTCGTGGTTCCGCGCGATTCCTGCTGGACGACGGTGCCCATGACGATCGCGGACGCCGCCACGGTCGCGACGGCCCCGAGCGGCAGGAGCCGGGGACGCAGCCATGCCAGGGGGCCTCCGGTGGGCCCCTCCTGCATGGCGGCCGTGATCCGGGCCAGGTCCTCGCGCTGCCGACGGGAGCCCGCCAACAGGGACGGGTCCAGCTCGGCGGGCCGGGCGTCCGCGAGCGCCTTCATGACGTCGCGCCGCCGCGCGGACCCTTCGTACGTCTTCCTCATGCGAGTGCTCCTTCGCGGTCGGTGCGGCCGTCAGTGCGGCGCACTGACGGTGCGGGGGGTGCGGACACGGCCTCCATGGCCCGTTCCAGCCGACGACGGGCCCGGTGCAGCCGGACGGTCAGGGTCGCGGTGGTGCATCCCAGGACGTGTGCGGCCTGCGTGCGGCTCAACCCGTGCCAGGCGATCAGGGTCAGCAGTTCCCGGTCGGCGCCGGACAGGCTCGCCAGGGCCTGGAGCGCCGCCTCTCTGTCGGTCACGCCCGTGGCCACGTCCTGCGCCTCGGTCCGGGCGCCGGTACTGATGCGCTGGGCCTCCTCGGCGGCGAGGGCGTACTGGTGGCTGTCCCGGCGACGCAACTCCCGCACGAGGTTGCGGGCCACGCCCAGGAGCCAGGGCAACGCGGGTTGCGGAACGTCGTACATCCGCCGCCACGCGACCGTGAAGGTCTCGCTGGTGATGTCCTCACCGACCTGCCGTCCCACCTGGCTCGTGGCGTAGGCGAGTACACGCGGATAGCACTCCTCGTAGACGTCCCGGAAGCGTTGGACTTGAGTCACGCGCCGTCTCCTCGTATCGGGCTCTGTCACTGAGGAATGCGCGTGACGGCCGGGTTATTACAGGCCGGGCGGAATCCCTGTCACCGAGACGACATCGCGCCGCCCTCGGTCGCCTCGTCACGGAGGTAAGACGTCCCGGACGCGCAGCCGCACACCTGACTTGACCTGCCGCCCGTCGGCCGTCGCGTTCACCGCCTGCCCACGGTGTCCTCGGCCGCCTCCGGCACGGCGTGAACCTGCGTCACCGTCCCAAGGCGCCCGGAGGGGACACCTGTTCATGACCTGCCCGTCAGAAATTTCCCGGCTCGAGGCAACCCTTTGCGGAGCCTGTGACCACAAGGAGTCGGATTCCGGCCAACTCGCTGGCCGGATCCGCCCTTCCTCAGGTGAACGGCATGCAAGGAGAACCCCTCCCCATGAAGAACCCCACGAACGGCGGGCGCCGCGGGCGTCACCGCCGTCGCTGGACCGCCACCGCTCTGCTGCTCGGCGTGCCCCTCGCCGTCGTCCCGTACCTCCTGTTCGCGCAGGAGGACTCCCAGGCCGCGACGGTCGACGGCGATGCCTACTACAGGCTGGTTTCCGTGCGCAGCGGCAAGGTGATGGACGTCAACGGCTTCTCCACCGCCGACGGCACCCGTATCCAGCAGTGGACCGACCAGAACACCGCCAACCAGCAGTGGAAGCTGAGATCCACCGGGGACGGCTATTACGAGCTGGTGAACCGCAACAGCGGCAAACTGCTGGGCATAGCGGGCGACTCGACCGCCCGGGCGGCCGCCGCCGAGCAGCAGACCGACAGCTCCGCCACCTCCCAGGAGTGGCGGATCGACGATGTGAGCGGTGCCGACGCCGTCACCTTCACCTCTCGCAGGAGCGGCCAGGTCCTGGACGTCTCCGGAGGCTCCACGGCCCAGGGCGCCGCAGTCATCCAGTATCCGAGCCACGGCGGCACCAACCAGCAGTGGAAGCTGGTGAAGACGGCCGAGACCCAGTCGTCCGGGACCGGCAGCACGCAGTCCGGGACCGGCAGCGCGCAGACCACGGCCGCGGCCGGACCGTATGTGTGGAAGAACGCCCAGGTGGTGGGCGGCGGTTACGTCACCGGGCTGGTGTTCAACCAGCGGGAGAAGGGGCTGCTGTACGCGCGCACCGACATGGGCGGCGCCTACCGCTGGGACACCGCGGCCGAGCAGTGGATCCCGCTGACCGACTGGGCCGGCGAGCAGGACTGGAACCTGCTGGGCATCGACTCGGTGGCCACCGACCCCGTCGACCCCAATCGGCTCTACCTCGGGGCAGGCACCTACACCAACGAGTGGGCGGGCAACGGCGCGATCCTGCGCTCCACCGACCGGGGCCGCACCTTCCAGCGCACCAACCTGCCCTTCAAGCTGGGCGCCAATGAGCCCGGCCGCGGCGCGGGCGAACGACTCGCGATCAACCCCGCCGACAACGGCACCCTGCTGCTGGGCACCCGCAAGAACGGCCTGTGGCGCAGCACCGACCACGGCGCGACCTGGAACCAGGTCTCCTCGTTCCCGGTCAAGGACGGGGCGAGCAGCGGCGCGGGCATCTCCTTCGTGACCTACGGTCCCTCCGACGGCAAGACGGTCTACGTCGGCGTCAACGACAAGTCCACCTCCCTGTACCGCTCCACCGACGGCGGCGGCACCTGGCAGGCCGTCTCCGGGCAGCCCACCGGCCAGATGCCGCAGCACGGCGTGGTCTCCGGCGACGGCTCGCTGTTCCTGACGTACAGCAACAGCATCGGACCCATGGACGCGACGGCGGGCTCGGTGTGGAAGTACACGCCGGCCGGCGGGGCGTGGAAGAACGTCTCCCCGTCCCAGGGCGGCTACGGGTTCTCCGGTCTGGCCGTCGATCCGCAGAAGCCGTCCACGGTGATGGTCACCACCCTCGACCGCTGGTGGCCCGAGGACGAGATCTACCGGACCACCGACGGCGGTACGACCTGGAAGGCACTGGCCGACAAGTCAGTGCGGGACGCCTCCGCCGCTCCTTACATCGGCACCCACACCGGGCACTGGATGACCGCCCTGGCCATCGACCCCTTCGACTCCGGGCATGTGCTGTACGGCACCGGCAACGGCATCTGGCGCAGCAAGGACGCCAACGCCACCGACAGCGGTGGCACCAGCCACTGGACCGTGGGGGCCCGAGGGCTGGAGGAGACCGCGCTGCTGGACGCCATCGCCCCGCCCGGTGGCGCCAGCGTCGTCACCGCCATGGGCGACCAGGGCGGTTTCCGCCACGACTCCCTGACCGAGGTGCCCGCCGGGCGGCTGAAGAACCCGATGATGACCAACAGCACCGACATCGACTTCGCCCAGTCCAACCCCTCGATGATGGTCCGGGTCGGCCATGGCGGCGATCAGGACGGCGCCTACTCCACCGACGGCGGCAGCACCTGGAACGGCTTCACGGCAGAGCCGGTTGCCGGCGCCCAGGACGGCCATGTCGCGCTCTCGGCGGACGGCTCCACCATCGTCTGGACCGAGGCCGGTCAGGCCCCGTACCGCTCGACCGACAAGGGGGCGAGCTGGTCCAAGGTCAGCGGCCTGGGCACCGACGCCGTGGTCGTCGCCGACCGCTCCTCGGCCGGGACCTTCTACTCCCTGTCCGGCGGCACGCTCTACGCCGGCACCGACGGCGGCGCCACCTTCACCGCCCGCGCCACCAACCTGCCCTCCGGCCGGCTCACGGCCGTCCCCGGAATCGCCGGGGACCTGTGGATCGCCGGCGGTGGCAAGGGGCTGCTGCACTCCACGGACGGCGGCCGCACCTTCACCACGCTCGCCACGGTGCAGTCCGCCTCCGCCCTCGGCTTCGGCAAGGCCGCCTCGGGTGCCTCCTACCAGGCCCTGTACCTGATCGGCACCATCAAGGACGTCACCGGAGTCTTCCGCTCCACCGACAAGGGCGCCACGTGGGTCCGCGTCAACGACGACGCCCACCAGTGGGGCAGCATCGGCGGCAGCGGCGTCATCACCGGCGACCCCGACACGTTCGGCCGGGTCTACGTCGGCACCAACGGACGCGGTCTCCAGTACGGCGACCCGTCCTGACCCCAACGCCCGAGCGGGGCCGCAGGCACCACGGCCTGCGGCCCCGCCATGGCTGATCCCCGCCATGCCTGATGGACTCGCGGAGGCGTGTGCCGCGCCGGTTCACCGGCGGCGGCCGGCACCAGGCGGCCGAAGAGCCGCGCGGGCAGCGCGAGTGGGTACCGGCCGGTGGTCATGAGCCTGGGGCCGCGGTGCCAGGCATGATCAGGGCAGGTCGGGACCTCAGCGGTCGACGATGCCCGAACGCCAGGCCCATGCGGCGATCTCGACGCGGTTGCGGGCGGGGAGCTTGGTCTGCACGTTGCCCAGATGGGTCTTCACCGTGCCCACGGAGATCGACAGTTCTGCGGCGATCTCCGCGTTGGTGAGGCCGTTGGCCACGAGCCGCACCACGTCCGTCTCGCGGGCCGACAGACCGGACGACCGGGCTTCCCGGGTGGCGGGCGCGGTCGGGGCCGGCAGGCCCCGGAGCAGTCGAAGCGTGATGGACGGGCTGACCAGGGCCTCCCCGGACGCCGCGGCTCGGATCGCCTCGACCAGCAGCGCGGGGCCGGAGTCCTTGAGCAGGAAGCCGCAGGCGCCGTCGCGCAGGGCGCGGTGGACGTACTCGTCGTCGTCGAACGTCGTGGCCACGACGACCTTCGGGGGGTCGACCAGGCCGGGACGGGTCAGCCGGCGCAGCGCCTCCAGACCGTCCAGCCGGGGCATGCGGATGTCCATCAGGACGACGTCGGGGCGGTGTCGCTCGGCGAGTTCCACCGCCTCCAGGCCGTCTGCCGCATGTCCGACGACCTCGATGTCGTCCTCGGCGGCCAGGATCATCTCGAAGCCGGTCCGGACCATGGCCTGGTCGTCGGCCAGCAGCACACGGATCTTCGCCCGGCCCGTCATGCCGCGCTTCCCACGGACGCGTCCAGACGTGCGCCCACCGGCAGCGTCGCCTCGACGCGCCAGCCCCCGGCCGCTGCGGGGCCCGACTGGACCCGGCCGCCGATCATGCCCACCCGCTCCGCCAGCCCCTTCAGCCCGAAACCACCGCCGAGTGCCTGGAGGGCCTGGTGGCCGGCGCGGGACCGTCCGTCGTCGCTCACGGTCACGGTGACCCGCGGCCCGGAGCGGACCAGGCGCACCTCCACCTCGGTGAAGTCGCGGGCGTGCTTGCGTATGTTGGTCAGCGCCTCCATGACCACCCGGTGCAGGGTGGTGACCACCTCCACGGGCAGGTCCTCCAAGTCGCCCTCCGTCCGCAGGCTCGCCCTGCCGCCGCCGACCGGAGCGAACTCCTCGACGAGGGAACGCACTTCGGCCATGCCGACGAGCGGGGCGGTGACCGTTTCCCCGGTCTCGCCCGCGTCCGCCGGGGCGGTGTCGCGCAGCATCCCGACCATCGCACGCATCGACTTAAGCGCCTCCGCCCCCGCGTGCTCGATCCGTTCCAGTGCCGGCGGCACCAGGTCCGGGCGGCGGACGGCGATCGAGCGCGCCCCCTGTGCCTGGATGACGATGCCCGTCACATGGTGGGCGACGAAGTCGTGCAGGTCCCGGGCGAACTCCGCGCGTTGCTCCAGCCGTACGGCGGTCTCCCTGCGCTGCCGGTCCGCGACGACCAGACGTATGGTCAGGCCGATGGCCAGGGCGGCTACGGCCGCCAGGGTGAAGAAGAACGCCAGGACCATGCTGCCCAGATCGATCTCGACGGCCAGCGGGCGCAGGACGATCGCCGCGACGCAGGCCGGCGCGGCCACAGCCGCCCACCTCGGCGCGCCGCGCCATGCGGTCAGTGTCAACAACCCCAGCAGCGCCGCCGGTTCGGTGAATCCGACCGGTGGCTCCACGGGCGTGTACCCGTTCTCCTCCCGGACGGACAACACCCGGATGACGTGGACGGAGGCCGTCGTGCCGAGCGACAGCGCCGCCACGGTACCGGTCACGAGCGGCAGGCCCCGGGCGCCCAGCCGGGGCCAGAGCAGGAGAGCGGCGGCCGACAGCATCGCGGAGCCCAGCATCAGCGGACCGGCCGTGTGTGCGTCGACCCTGGTGAAAGCCTGGCCCAGCAGACCGAACGCGCCGATCAGGTAGTCGAATCCACCGAGACAGAGCAGCAGCACGCCCACGACGGGCCACACCGCCGTGCGCACCCACGACCACTGCCAGGATCGCCAGGACCTCATGCCGGGAGCGTAGCCGGGAGGTCGGCCGAAAGTCGTAGTGCTCCACCGAAAGATCTGACTATCGCAAGATCCGCAGCCCGGGTGCGGCGGACGAGAGTTGGCTTCGCCGCCGGACGCCGCCGGCAGTCAATCCCGTCAAACCGAGGAGCAACTCCCCATGGGCGACATCAACTTCGAGATCGGTGCCCCCACCGTGCTGGGGCCGCTGCTGGCCGCGTTCGGCGTGCTGATGGCCGTCCGGCTCCGGCAGGGCAGGCCCGGCTGGAGGGGAGGGCACGCCGTGACCTGCCTGCTGGCGGCCGGATACGCCGCCGGCGTCCTCGCCCTCACGCTCTTCCCGATCGTGGTGACCTACGGCAAGTACGCCAACCTGATGCCCTGGACCAGCCAGATCAACTGGATTCCGGCGCCCAGCCCCGACCCCAGCATCGTCGCCAACGTGATCCTGATGGTCCCGCTCGGCATGCTGCTCCCGTTGATGTCGGCCCGGGCCGGGTCGAAGGGGCGGGTCACGGCCGTCACGGCGGCGGTGAGTCTGTCGATCGAGCTGACCCAGCTCCTCATGTACATCGTGTGCAACAACGCCCGTCTGACCGATGTCACCGACCTCATGGTCAACACGCTCGGCGGGCTCATCGGTTACGTCGTCCTCCAGGGCGCGGCCCGCGTCCCGGCCCTGGCCCGCCTGCTGCACACCCTCGCCCTGCCCGGCTCCGCGTTCGCCGCGCGGGAGCCGGTGGTGCCCCGCCCCGCCGACGCCACCCGTCCCGCGGCCGAGGCCACCGCCGCCGAATCCTGACCACGGCCCGACCTTCCCTGGCCATAGTCCGCGCCGGCCCCGCTCACCGCCCTCGCCGCCACGCTCCGCAGCGAGGTGGGGCGGATCAGCTCCGCTGGCGGCAGTACAGGGCGTCGGGCGTCCGCGACGAGCCCACACGGCCCGTGACGGCGATCCCGGCCGCGTACTCGTCGTCCGCGCACTGGCCCTTGTAGTGGCCGAGCGCGAAGTCGCCGCCCTTGGGGGACGAGCCCCTGTTGTCGCCGCGGTCGAACCAGACGGTGCGGCCGCTCGTGCCGACGATCGAGCCGGGCGGGGCGGCTACGCACAGGGCGGCGGAGACGGCGGCGCCGCGGACGCTGTAGCCGGTCATGAAGTGGCCCTCGGGGCACTGGAGTTTGGTGTATCCGGTCGCCCAGTCCCGGCCCGGCGTGACGTACCGTTCGTCGACGATCACCTTGTGTCCGGCGGCCGGATCCCACACCGGGCCCGCGGACACGTCCGAGCACAGGCCGCGGTTGCCGGTGTGGCTGAGGCCGAGGAGCCGCTGCCCGTCCGGGCAGACGGCCTTGCGGGCTCCGGAGTCCCAGTCGGGCAGGGCACGCATCCGCCTCGATGCGACGAAGTCGCCGTGGTCGGGGCTGAGCATGGACCAGTCCGTCACCGGGCCGACGCGGCCGGTGCGGCCCTGGGCCCCGATGAGCCGGCTCCACGCGGTGGCACGCCAGTCGTCACCGTCGTACACGCCCATCCGGTTGCCCGCCGCGTCCCAGTGCAGCAGCGCCCAGCCGTTGCCGGTGCGGTTCTCGTGCCAGCCGACGAGGGGCCAGTACGCGAAGTCGGCGTCGGTGCGGATCAGGTGGTCGACGAAGTTCTCGAACCAGGCGCGCTGCCGGGCGCCGGTCTCCGCGCGGCCCCCGATGCCGAACTCGCTGATCCAGACGGGGGCGGTGAAGTGCTGGTCCTGTTCCGCGGTGACGAAGAACGCCTGGCGGTTCAGCACGTCGATCAGTTCGGTGGGCGTGAGGTCGCGGTAGCGGGGGTCGGTGGTCTCGCCCGTTCCGGTGGCGCCGCTGTGGTTGGGGCCGGTGTAGTCGTAGAAGTGTGCGGAGTACACGAGCTTGCCCGAGTCGACGAGCGTGTGCGAGAGGCGGCGTACGGGTTCCAGGGTGGGGCGTTCGTGCGGGAGGCCGTCGACGGGGATGCCGGTCCAGTTGATGCCCTCGACGATGATCAGCAGATCGGGATTGGCCTCCGTCAGGATGCGGTCGCCCACGCGCTGTGAGGCGGTGAACCAGTCGTGGTTGTCACCGAGGCCCCAGTTGGGGTCGTTCCAGATGTCGCGGCGCACCTCGTTGTAGAGGTCGGCGCCGACGACCCGCTTGTTGTCCTTGTAGCGACGGGCCATGAAGAGCCAGTCGTTCTCCCAGGTCTGGGTGGAACGGCTCGCGTTCCAGCGTTCGTTGCCGTCGACTCCGCAGCACCAGCGGGTCGTGTTGGTGTGGTTGTTGAGGATCACGGCGAGGCCGGCGGCGGTGAGTTCACGGACGACGACGTCGTACACCTGGAGTGGGGTCTTGCCGCGCAGGGAGCGGTTGGCGGCGACGGCGTCGTCCGTGACGGGGACGCTGTCGTGGATCATCTCGTTGGAGAAGGGCAGTCGAATGCTGTTGATCCCGATCTCCCGGAAACCGGCGATGATCTCGGCCATGGGGGCGCGGTCCAGGCCGAGCGGTATCCGGCCGGAGTTCTCGCCCGCGTGGTGGTTGGCGTCCTCATCAGCGCTTCCTGAACCGTTCCAGGTGCCGCTGGCTCCGTGCCAGTTGCCGGACCGCAGCTTGAAGCGGTCGCCGTCCGCGTCGACGATCCAGCGGCCTCGCGTGCTGAGCGGTGCCGTCCAGTCCGCCGCGGCCGCGGCGGACACGGTGCTGCCGGATGGCATGGCGGTCTCGGGGGCGGGATCCTGCGCGGCCGCGGGGACGGGCGCCAGGGGCACCAGGAGGAACACGGCGGCCAGCGTGGCCCTGACGAAGGATCCGCGCACGGTCACCATCCCGACATTGTTGTCATGGCGGCGTCATCATGGCCGATGGTGCGGCAGCAGTCCAGCCCCGCACGTACCGCATCCGTCACGAACTCGACGAGCTGTGGGCCATGGGGCTGTGGGCCATGGCCCATGGACACCGAGCCGCGTCCGCGGAGTCCTGTCCCCGCTCCATGACGAAGGCCCAGGTCGGAGACCCGGGCCTTTCCGCCGTACGTCGTGATCAGCTGCACGCCGTCACAGTCGTCGTGTTCACGCCGTGTGCCGGCGCCTGCGGACTCCCGCCTCCGCCGACAGGTGGCCCGCGCCGCCCAGGACGATCACCTGGAAAGCCGCGCCGACGTAGGCGGTCACGAAGCGGGAGATCCTGCGTGTGCGGGTGCTGCTCATGGTGGGTCACCTGCCTGCTCGGGTCTGTGGGCTGGTTCTCGACGCGCGCTCAGGCGTCACCAGGCAAGGGCGTCATCCATCGACTGCTGCCAGTACGTGACCTTGAGCGAGTCGTCGACATAGGCACCCTTCGCGGGCAGCGACGGGTGCGCGCCCGCGCCGACGCTCTCGTTGCCGGAGCGGCCGCTGAAGTAGACGGCCAGGGAGTTCACGGTGCGGCCGTTCGAGCCGCTGCCGTCGGTCGCGGACAGGCTCACCGAGGCGTAGCCGGACTCGCCCGGCGCGAGCGTGACGACCGCCTGCGGCTGCGAGTCCTCGATGACCGGAGGCACGGACTGGGCCTCGCCGAACTGGACGGCCGGGTAGCCGTAGAGGAAGCAGGTCTTGCTACCGGTATTGGTCACCGTCAGCAGCATGTGGTTCACGGGGCGGTTCAGCGGGGCCGCCACCGTCTTGGTGTTGGACCCCTCGCAGGTGACCGGTTTGCCGGCCGAGGGCGCCTTCGACTTCGCCGCAGAGGTGCCCGCGGCGTGCCCCGCTGTGCCGGTGGCGGGCTTGGCCTCCGGGGAGGAGGACTTGGAGCCGGAGCCGGAGCCGGAGCCGGAGCCGGAGCCGGCGGACGCAGCGCCGGATGACGAAGCGCCGGAAGCGGAGTTCGCGGTCGACGAGTTGCCCACCGGTGCACCCTCGTCCTGGACGCCTGTGTTGTCGCTGCACGCGGTCAGGGAGAGCGCGGCGAGAAGGACGGTCGCGGTGGCGCCGACGAAACGGGTGCGAGAGGTGCGGAAGTTGAACATGTGGCCAGGCCCCTTCGGTGTTCGGGTGGGGTGGTGATTGGATGACCGAAGCTTGTGGTGCGATCTGTCCCAGCCGCCACGAAAGGCGGGCAGTTGGGGACGCTGGAACACAGAAACGCGCTCTGAACAGGGAGAAGACCGAGGCCCTGGAACGCGGGACTGGAACACGAGGGGATGAGGGAACGGGTGCCAGGGGCAACAGGGGACAGCGGAACGGAGGCGTTCGCGCGGCTGCTGCGGGAGCTCAAGGACCGCTCGGGACTGAGCTACGGGGCGCTCGGCAAGCGGCTGCACATGAGCACGTCGACGCTGCACCGCTACTGCAACGGCACAGCCGTTCCCACCGAGTACGCACCGGTGGAGCGCCTTGCAAGGGTGTGCCGGGCAACGCCGCAGGAACTGGTGGAGTTGCACCGGCGCTGGATCCTGGCGGACGCGGCTCGAGGGAGCAGGACGGACCAGGCTTCGGCGACGGCTTCGGTGCAGGGGGCCGGTTCGGCTGACGCTCCTGATGGCCCTGATGTGCCTGATGCGGCAGTTGCGGATGCTGAGGCCGCTGGCGCCTCTGGTGCCGCTGCTGAGAGGGATGCCAGGGACGCTGAGGCGGCTGCTGCAGCTGAGGCGGCGGAAACGGTCCATACGGTGGATCCGGGGTCGCCGGCATCGCCCGGGCGGGGCGAGGGCGAGAACGGTGAGCTGGTTGTCGTCGGCGTGCCGGGCGAGCCAACACCGTCACGGCGTCGCCGTACCGTGCTGATCGCCTCCGTCGCGGTGGTCGCCGTGCTGGGAGCCGTCGTACTCACCGTCAGTCCGTTCGGCGGAAAGGACACGGGCGACCGACAGGCGGCCGGTGGCACACCCACGATCACCGGCACGGTGGACGCCGGGAAGCCGTCCGCCTCCCCTTCCTCGAGCGCGCGGGGGCGCAAGCCGCCCGCATCGGCCTCCTCCGCCGACCCCACCCGGTCCGAGGGCGCCGGGTCCGGCACTTCGAAGGACGGCGGCAAGCAGGGCGGGGACCAGCGGTCCGACGACAGCGAAAACGGCGCCGCCCCGCTCACTGTCCGCACCCGCCCCTACGTCTACGACAACCCGTGCAGCCAGCACTTCCTCGTCAACAGCGAACCCGAGCAGGTCGGCCCGCCGGCGAACGAGCAGGACGCCCCGCGCTGGGCCGCCGCGTACGGGGCGGTGTCCTCGGGCACACAGGAGATCGCCCTCACGGTCCAGGGCACCGGCGAGGAAACCGTCGTACTGGAGGCGTTGCACATACGCGTCCTCACCAAGGGCGCGCCACTCGCCTGGAACGACTACGCGATGGGCGTCGGCTGCGGCGGTGGCGTCGAGACCAAGTCGTTCGACATCGACCTCGACAACGGCAGTCCCACGGTCACCGTCAAGGGAGGTCAGCGCGACTTCCCGTACAAGGTCAGCGAGTCCGACCCGGAGGTCTTCTACGTCACCGCCCGCACGAAGGCCAACGACGTTCGCTGGGACCTCACCCTGGACTGGTCCAGCGGCAGCCGCCGCGGCACGATCCGCATCGACAACGACGGCACCCCGTTCCGCACCAGTGCGAACGTCAACCGCCCGGGCTACGACTACCCGCTGGGCGGCAGCGAGTGGATCGAACGGATCGGCTGACAGCTCGCGTTCCTATGTCTGGACGAACGCGTCGGCCTCGCACTTCTTGACAGGCACGGGACACGGGGGGGGCGCGCGTAACTCCGAACTGCGGGAGCTGCGGCTCAGGTCCGCGCGTCAGGCACTGGACACGGCGAACACCGCCCTCAGCGCGTTCCAGGCCGGCCACGGGACGAAGGTCCCGGTGGGCGAGGTCGTCTTCCTGCCGGAGCTGCCCGTACGACTGGACAAGGTGACCGTGCGTGCGGGGGACGCCCCGGCCTGGGGGGAGGGCGACCAGAACGCCCAACACCGTTCGGAGCGTTCGGCTGAGCATGCGTCCTGGCAACAGGACTCACTCCCGCTCAGTCTTCAGCAACGGTAGCCTGACCGTACCGAGAGCTTTTCGCGCAGCGCGACCGGCGGTGCCGTTCCCGGCGAGTGACGAAACGGGCGGTCGTCCAACGGCTCCCGGGACGGGACCGCACGATGGAACCCAGAACGCCGGCGGAAAGTGCGTCCGCGGCCGACGCGCACACATACCTGACGTACCGTATGCCCCTGCCCCGCCTGACCCTCACCCCGGGCGTCGGCCACGGCCCGCTGCACGGGGCCTGGTGGCCGCGGTGCGACGCGCTGGAACTCGAACTGCCCTCGCTCCTGGGCTCGTTGGGCCCCGGCTGGGGCTCCCCGATGCGGGTCACCGTGGACCCCGCCGACTGGCCCGACGCCCCGAACACGGTCATGGCACCCGGTCGGGTGATCGCCGTGGAACCGGCCGGGCCCGGAAGCGAGGCACACCTCCTCACCGTGGACTGCGCCGGCGTGGGACGCTGGGTGCTTCTGGTCGTCCCGCCCGAGGAGACCGCCGGAAACGCCGCGCGGCTACTGGCCGCCGCCGCCGACCCCGAGAACCCGCTGACCGCCGCACGGATGCTGACGCTCTCCGAAACCGGTCCCCTCGTAGGCACGGACGGTGACGCGGAATGAGGCACGCGATGCCTCGG
Organism: Streptomyces cavernae; assembly: GCF_004023625.1. Taxonomy (GTDB): domain Bacteria; phylum Actinomycetota; class Actinomycetes; order Streptomycetales; family Streptomycetaceae; genus Streptomyces; species Streptomyces cavernae. The sequence goes on from NZ_RPDJ01000023.1 coordinate 38,102, forward strand.
GAGTCCACGGCCGGGACGGCTGCCGGGACGGCCGACCGGTCTCACCTGCCATCCAGCGTGCACCGTTGACCGCTCATCAGTAAGCGCGCGTGCTCTTCGACGAGTGCCGTTGTGCCGTAGTGCTGTGGTGCCGTTGTGCCGCGGCGCGGCATTCGTGCCGTAGTGCTTGCTGCATCGTCACCGCGCACGGCGAACCGGACACGCAGCCGTGACGCCGCTGGTCCACGCCCCGGTCGAGGCCCGTGCGGCGGCCCGTTCGGGCGCGGCCGTCGTGGGCCTGGCGGGCAGGACGCGCTCGGCAGCGTCACCGGTGGCCGACGACGACGTACGGCGGCTCGCCGGGCAGGGCCCGGCGGAAATCTGCCCCGGCGACGGCACATGTCCGCGTCTGTCGGAGTTAGGGTTGGGCGGACGGGGCAGACGGTGCTTGATCCTTCACAACGCGGGTGCCACGCACGCCCGGGTCCCTCGCCGCGTCCTCGAAACGAAGGTGCTATGCCCGCTGAGAACGCCCTCGCCGACAACCTCGACGACGACGACTATCCCGCCTACACCATGGGGCGGGCCGCCGACGTTCTCGGTACCACCCCTGCCTTCCTCCGGGCCGTCGGCGAAGCCGGGCTGATCACTCCGTTGCGCTCGGAAGGCGGCCACCGCCGGTACTCCCGCCGCCAGTTGCGCATCGCCGCCCGCGCCCGTGAGCTGGTCGACCAGGGCACCCCCATCGAGGCCGCGTGCCGCATCATCTCCCTCGAGGACCAGCTCGACGACGCCGTGCGGCTGAACCGGGAAATGTGCCGGAAGCTGGACGAGCAGGGTACGGATACCTAGTCTCGCCAGTACAGAAATGCAGACCCCAGCGGGATGAGAATTACCGGGCGATCCCCAAAGCGTTTGGCCGCTTCCGCCCGACCTGTGTTAACGTGATAGCAGTTGCAGTTTTGGTTACCAGAGATTCGTTTCTTTGCAGGCTTTCCGGATCTTTCCGGAGGGGTGATCATCGCGGCGACTCGGGTCCGTAAAAATGCGGAGCCCGGCACTGCCCCCCAAGGGAGATTCATATGGCATCTGGCACCGTGAAGTGGTTCAACGCGGAAAAGGGCTTCGGTTTCATCGAGCAGGACGGCGGCGGCGCTGACGTGTTCGCCCACTACTCGAACATCGCAACCAGCGGCTTCCGCGAGCTTCAGGAAGGCCAGAAGGTTACCTTCGACGTCACCCAGGGCCAGAGGGGCCCGCAGGCGGAGAACATCATTCCCGCCTGATATTGACGCGAACATGTGGCTGGGGCCCGCGCTCTTGGGGTGCGGGTCCCAGCTCATTGCTTCCCCCACTCTTTCCGCTCTCTCGCCCCTCCCTGACCTGTCGGATTCACCGGATCCTTGACAGCTCGGGCTCCGGTATCGAGAGGGCTGGCTTTTGGCATTTTTCTTCGGCTCATTCTTGTGAATCCCCGTGCGGCTGCCCGCCGCTGGCCGGAATTCCTCGATACGCCGCATCGAGGAAGGTTCCCCATGAACCGCACCCGCCGCACCGGCGGCAATTCCGGCCGCTTCCGCGCGGACAGGAACTCCGAGCACTCGACAGGCTCCGCTCGCGGCAGCCGCTTCCGTACGCAGGGGGCGAGCCGGCAAGGGTCTCGTCCGGGCACCGGGCGCAAGAGCGGCCAGGGAGTACGCTCCAGCACCCGCCGGCAGGAGTTCGCCCTGCCGGTCACTCTCACCGAACCGCTGCCGGCTGTCGAGACGTTCGCCGAACTGGACATGCCCGCACGTCTGCTGGCCGCGCTCAGCGCCGAGGGCGTGACCGTGCCCTTCCAGATCCAGGCGGCCACGCTGCCGAACGCGCTGGCCGGCCGGGACGTCCTGGGCCGGGGGCGCACCGGGTCGGGCAAGACGCTCGCCTTCGGGCTGGCTCTGCTGGCCCGCCTGGACGGACAGCGGGCCCAGCCCCGGCAGCCCCTCGCCCTCGTCCTCGTACCCACCAGGGAACTGGCCCAGCAGGTGACCGACGCGCTCACCCCCTACGCCCGCGCCCTGCGGTTGCGGCTCGCCACCGTGGTGGGCGGCATGTCGATCGGCCGTCAGGCGAGCGCGCTGCGCGGCGGCGCCGAGGTCGTCGTCGCGACGCCCGGCCGCCTCAAGGACCTCATCGAGCGGGGCGACTGCCGGCTGGACCAGGTCGCCGTCACCGTTCTGGACGAGGCCGACCAGATGGCCGACATGGGCTTCATGCCGCAGGTGACCGCTCTGCTCGACCAGGTGCCCTCCGGCGGGCAGCGGTTGCTGTTCTCGGCCACCCTGGACCGGAACATCGACCTCCTGGTGCGCCGTTACCTCCACGACCCCGTGGTGCACTCGGTCGACCCGTCAGCGGGAGCCGTCTCCACCATGGAGCACCATCTGCTGCACGTGCAGGACACCGACAAGCACACCGCCGCGACCGAGATCGCCGCCCGCGACGGGCGAGTGATCATGTTCATGGACACCAAGCACGCGGTGGACCGGCTGGCCAGGCACCTGCTGTCCGTCGGTGTGCGTGCCTCGGCCCTGCACGGCGGCAAGTCGCAGCCGCAGCGCAACCGGACGCTCGCGCAGTTCAAGGACGGCCACGTCACCGTCCTGGTGGCCACCAACGTCGCCGCCCGCGGAATCCACGTCGACCACCTCGACCTCGTCGTCAACGTCGACCCGCCCGGCGACCACAAGGACTACCTGCACCGCGGCGGCCGCACCGCCCGCGCCGGCGAGTCCGGCACCGTCGTCACCCTGGTCCTGCCGCACCAGCGGCGCGCGATGGACCGTCTGATGGCCGACGCCGGCATCACTCCGCATACTGTCCGGATCCGACCGGGCGAAACCGAGTTGCATCGCCTAACCGGCGCCCGGACCCCCTCTGGGGTGCCCGTGACCGTCACCCCGCCGGCCGCCGAACGAAGCGAGAGCAGGGGATCCGCCGACCGGAGTCGCAGGCGCCGGGCCGCCGGCCGCGGCGGGAGCGGTCGGACCGCCGCCCGAGCCCGTCGCTCCGCCCCGAAGAACAACCCGTAACCCAGACAGCGGACTCGCTCCCGCCAATCGGGGCGACCTTCACTCGTCCTGCCCGCCCCGACGAAGAGGAGAAGCCATTGACGCCGATTGCGCCGTGCGCACGGCAGGCCGACAGCCCCGACGGCACAGGTCTGACCGCCCGCGACGCCATGCACGCTCCCGGGCCACAGGTGGACGACCACATGTCCGTCGACGTGGCCCGTTCCGTGCTCATCGGTGCCCGGGTCCCGCACCTGCTCCTCCAGGACGAGGACGGGCGGTGCACGGGCCTGGTCACCCGGGCCCAGCTCGCCGCGCACCGCGGCGGCTCGTGGTACAGCGATCGGACGCGACTGCGGGACATCCCGCTGGACCGCGGACCGTTCACCTCGTCCGGGGTCGAACTCAGCGAGGCGGAAGCCGCCATGCGGGTCCGGGCGCTGGACGTTTCCCCCGTGATCGACGAGCACGGTTACGCCCTGGGCATCCTCGCCCTCACTTACTGACCGCCGTAGCGGAGCCGGCTTCTCCGGTGTTCTTCCCCATCCCTGTGGAGGCATCCATGCGCTGTGTCATCGCCCGTTTCCCCTTCGACCTCATCAAGAGCGAGGTCGAGCAGCAGATGAGCGGCATCACGCCCGAACCTGTCACCGGCGTGTCCGTGACCATCGGCCGCCGCGTCTACTCCGTCATGCAGGTAGGCGAAGTGATCACCCGGCAAAATCGCCGCGACTTCACCACGGGTGAGATGCGCCGGGCACTGACCCGACTCGGCTTCACCTGCCACGACGCGCGCCCGGTCGCACCGGCCGGGGACTGGCGAGGCGACGGGAGTGCGCTCGGCTGGTGACGCTTCCGCGGGCGACGGCAGGTGGAGGATCCGCCTGCCACCTGGCTTGTCGAGCTGGTCGGACCCGTGAACCGCCGCTGACTCCTTGCCCTCCGCGTGCCGTGAGAGGGAACGAGGGTCCGTGACGTGCGTACGGCCCACCTCCGCCATCAGGAGGGGGCGCGTCTTCGCGGGTCAGCGCCCGACTACCGGCCCGAGCGCCGTCGCTCCCCGAGCGGACGGCGCGAGTTGCGTCCTCGTCCCCCGCTCCATGTGAAACCCCCAGGTCAGGGACCCGGGGGTTTTTGTGTTGTACGGGCTCCCGATTGAAACGTTCAATCCTCTCGGTCCCACTGCGCATCCCGACTTGGCGCCGGCTGATCACGGATCAGGGCCGTCAGGAATTACCGTGCACAACGATTGACCCTCGCGTCGCACGGCCTTAGGTTACCCACGCCTCTCCTATTTGAATCGATTCATCCATTCCGTGCGAGTGAGGAGTCGTAGTGATCAGCAGGAGGAACATTCTCGCGGGGGCAGCCGCCACAGTCGCCGCAGTGACCACCGACGCGGTACCGGCGACGGCAGCGCCAGGAGCCGGGCATGTCCAGGCGCAGGCGCGGCGCAACGGCCTGCGCGTCACGGCACCGACCGTGGAATACGTCCAGCACCCCCTGGGTCTCGATGCGCAACGCCCCCGGCTGAGCTGGCCGTTGGCTTCCGACAGGCCGGGCATACGGCAGAGCGCCTATCAGGTGCGCGTTGCCACCACCGCCTCGCGCCTGTCCCGGCCGGACGTCTGGGACAGCGGGAAGGTCGCGTCCGGCGAGTCCGTCCTCGTCCCGTACAGGGGGCCTGGGCTCAAGCCCCGGACCCGCTACTTCTGGTCCGTGCGCGTGTGGGACGCCGACGGTCGAGTTTCCGACTGGAGCGCACCCTCCTGGTGGGAGACCGGCCTCATGGATGCCGGCAAGTGGACGGCCGACTGGATCTCGGCTCCCGCGAGCCTCACGGACGCGCCGTCCTTGGAGGGAAGTTCCTGGATCTGGTTCCCCGAGGGCGATCCGACCAACAGCGTTCCGGCAGCCACCCGTTGGTTTCGCCGCACCGCGGACTTACCCGAAGGCATCACGGCGGCGACGCTCGCCATCACCGTGGACAACGTGTACGCCGTCTCCGTGAACGGAGTCGAGGTGGCCCGCACCGACCTCGACTCGGACAACGAGAACTGGCGCCGCCCGGCGGTGATCGACGTACTGAACTGGATACGCGCCGGGAACAACGTTGTCGCACTCTCCGCCACCAACGCGAACCAGGGCCCGGCGGGAGTCATCGCCGTCCTCACGGTCCGTACCGCCTCCGGCGAGCAGAAGGTGGTCACGGACGCCTCCTGGAAGGCGACGGACAAGGAGCCTCCCGCCGGCTGGCGCGGCCTCGGCTTCGACGACGAGGACTGGCCGGCGGCGAAGGTGGCGGCCGAGTGGGGTGGCGGGCCTTGGGGAAGGGTCGTCCCGGTGTCGTACGCCGTCTCCCAGCTGCGGCACGAGTTCCGGCTCCCGCGCAGGAAGGTGTCACGGGCGCGCCTGTATGCCACGGCGCTCGGACTGTACGAGGCCCACCTCAATGGCAGCCGTGTGGGCCGCGACGAACTCGCTCCCGGCTGGACCGACTACCGCACCCGCGTCCAGTACCAGACGTACGACGTCACCACGCTCCTGCGGCCCGGAGCCAACGCCATCGGGGCCTACCTGGCACCCGGCTGGTACGCGGGCAACGTCGGCGTGTTCGGGCCCGGTCAGTACGGCAGGCACCCGGCGCTGCTGGCGCAGCTGGAGGTGGAGTACGCGGACGGGACGAGCGAGCGCATCACGTCGGGCAGCGACTGGCGGGCCGCTTCCGGGCCGATCGTCGCCGCCGATCTCCTGAGCGGTGAGACGTACGACGCGCGCAAGGAGGACCCCGGCTGGACCTCACCCGGCTTCGACGACGAGGGCTGGCTCGGCGTACGCGGCATGGGAGGCGTCGGCGACTTCGGCCCCGGTCTGATCGTCGCGCAGGTGGACGGGCCGGTGCGCGTGGAGCGGGAGCTGAAGCCGAAGAAGGTGACCCAACCCAAGCCCGGTGTCTTCGTGTTCGACCTGGGACAGAACATGGTCGGCTCGGTACGCCTACGGGTGTCGGGCGACGCGGGAACGACCGTCCGGCTCAGACACGCCGAGGTACTCAACCCCGACGGCACCGTCTACACCGCGAACCTGCGGGGTGCGGCGGCGACCGACACGTACACCCTCAAGGGCGGCCGGGAGGAAACGTACGAGCCCCGCTTCACCTTCCACGGCTTCCGATACGTCGAGGTGACCGGATTCCCCGGCACTCCCTCGGCGAAGGCCGTCACCGGCCGCGTCATGCACACGTCTGCCCCCTTCACGCTCGACTTCGAGACCGACGCAGCGATGCTCAACCAGCTGCACAGCAACATCACCTGGGGGCAGCGCGGCAACTTCCTCTCCGTGCCGACCGACACACCCGCCCGCGACGAGCGGCTGGGCTGGACGGGAGACATCAACGTCTTCGCACCCACCGCCGCCTACACGATGGAGTCGGCCCGATTCCTGGCCAAGTGGCTCGTCGACCTCCGGGACGGCCAGACCTCGGCGGGCGCCTTCACGGACGTGGCACCGGTGGTCGGCACGCTCGGCAACGGAACCGCCGGGTGGGGCGACGCGGGCGTCACCGTCCCTTGGGCGCTCTACCGGGCCTACGGCGACCGGCAGATCCTGGCCGACGCCTGGCCGTCCGTGCGGAAGTGGCTGACGTACCTGGAGAAGAACAGCGACCGTCTGCTGCGCCCGGCTGGGGGTTACGGCGACTGGCTCAACGTCGACGACGAGACGCCCAAGGACGTCATCGCCACCGCGTACTTCGCGCACAGCGCCGACCTCGCGGCCCGGACGGCCGAGGTCCTGGGCGAGGATCCCGCCCCCTACCTGGATCTCTTCGGACGGATACGGGACGCCTTCCGCGCCGCCTATGTCGGCTCCGACGGCAGGGTCAGGGGCGATACGCAGACGGCGTACGTCCTCGCGCTGTCGATGAACCTGCTGCCGGACACCCTGCGGAAGGCCGCGGCCGACCGGCTCGTCGCCCTGATCGAGGCGAGGGACTGGCACCTGTCGACGGGTTTCCTCGGCACGCCCCGCCTGCTGCCCGTCCTGACCGACACCGGCCACACCGATGTCGCCTACCGGCTGCTGGAACAGCGCTCCTACCCGAGCTGGGGCTATCCGATCGACCGGGGCTCCACCACCATGTGGGAACGCTGGGACTCCATCCGGCCCGACGGCAGCTTCCAGGACACAGCCATGAACTCCTTCAACCACTACGCCTACGGCTCGGTGGGGGAATGGATGTACACGAACATCGCCGGTATCTCGGCGGCCGGTCCCGGCTATCGCAAGATGGTCATCCGCCCCCGTCCGGGCGGAACCGTCACCTCCGCACGCGCCACCTTCACCTCGGTCTACGGCCCCGTCTCCACGCGATGGCGGCAGCAGGCCGGCCGCTTCACCCTGACCTGCACGGTGCCCCCCAACACTACCGCCGAGGTGTGGATCCCCGCGTCCGCCCCGGAGGCGGTCACCCGCGCTGACGGGACGTTCCTGCGCCACGAGGACGGCAGCGCGGTCTACCGGGTCGGCTCCGGCACACACCACTTCGCAGCCTGACGATTCCACGGAGGCCAGGGGCGAACACGTGTGAACGGGCTCGGCACCCTGCTCATTGCGCAGGAGGCCGAGCCCCGCTCACGTCTGCGACTGCGGCCCGGGGCGGTCGCTCGGCGTCCCCGCCCGGTGACGGTGACGGTGACGGTGACGGCGATGGCGGTTGCGGCTCGGCGGGAAGGCCGGGTCAGATCACGCGGAAGAGGTCGGCGGCTGTGTGGACGTCGGTGAGGTCCTCGACGGAGCGCAGGTTGTCGCACAGGGCGTCCAGTACCGAATCGGCCTCGGCGACGCGCGGGGCGCCGATGGCCAGGCCGAACACGCGGAAGCCCAGCCGGTGCTTGGCGTCGTTCCAGCCGCGCATCCATTCCTCCGTGACGCCGCAGTCGTCGTCCGTGAGCATCACGATGTCGCCGCGTGTGCGGGCGGTGTCGTTGAACTCCTCCTCCAGCAGTTCGCCGGCCGCGGTCAGCGGCCTCTGGTAGCTGGTGCCGCCGCCGAGGAAGGTCTCCGCGAAGTCGATGACCCGGGCTATGCCGGCGGGCCGGTCGGCCGGGAAGCGGAAGACCTGGAGCTTGTCGGCGGCGGAGAACAGGATGCCGACGAAATCGCGCCCCGCGTGGCGGGCCTGATCCAGCAGCGCCAGCGCACACGCCTTGGCCCACGCCTCCCGGGTGATCCCGCCGGGCCCCGCCTCGTACATGGAGTGCGAGGTGTCGACGCACGCGATGATGGCGCCCCGGCCGGTGGTCTGCTCTCCCTGGCTGTCGTAGAGCATCAGCTCCCCGGCGGCGTAGCGCGCGGCGAACACCGCACGCAGCTCGGGCACGCCGAGGCCGGCCAGCTCGGAGGGGATCACGCGGGAGAGGTCATCGCCGAGTGTGACGCCGACCAGTTCCCCGGCGGTGTTCTCCACTTTGCGGGCGCGTTCACCGTCGGCCATCTGCCGGAAGCGGCCGATCAGCTCGGCCCACTGCGCGAGACGGCCGGTGCGCAGCCGCTCGGCGAGCCGGGCACGCCGGTCGTACGGCATCCGCTCCAACTCGCCGGGGCCGACGCCCCACGCCCGCATCAGCGCCGTCTCCTCGCGTACTGCCGCGGCGGCCTTCGCCGCCGCGGTCCGCGCGGTGGCACGGATACCGGGGGTCGCCGCCGCGAGGGCCTGCGCGGCGGTCTGTGCGGCCTGCCGCGCGGCGGCCTCGGCGGCGTCGGCGGCCTCGATCGCGTGATGGACGGCGTCGGCGGCCGGGGCCGGTACGGTACCGCCCCCGTCGGACCAGTCCCCCTCGTCGGCGGCCTGCTGGAGCGCCTCGCCCACGGCGGTCGCCGCGCCTTCGGCGGCTCGCTGAGCATTCTTCGCCTGCTCGGCCTGTTCCTGTGCCTGCCGGGAGTGCTCCAGCATCCGGCGCAGCGCGGTGGCCTGGGCGAGCACGGCCATGGCGGCGGCGTAGGGGTCGCCGGCCGTATCCCGGCGCAGCTCGGCGGAGTCCGGTGACTCCACCAGTGACGCGATGACCTGGTGGTTGACCAGCCGGGACGGGTCCATCTCCGCGCGCTCGCGCAACCGCGGGCGGGCCTTGTAGGCGGCCAGGAACGCGTCGGTCAGGAGGTCGGTGGTGTGGTCGTGGCGTCGGCTCAGCTCCTCGGCCAGCTCGCGCAGTCCGGCGGACTGCGCGTAGGTGTCGCGCCATGTGATCCGGTCGAACCGGTCCGCGACCACGGCCGTGGTGTGCCGCTCGGGGGCGGCGGTGGACAGGCCCAGCCACTTCCCGGCCCGGCTCGTCAGCTCGTCGAGCTTGATCGGTGTCTCCTCCACGGTCCTGCTCAGTGCCTCCACCTGGTCCTGATCCCTTGGTCTCATCCCCTGGTCCTGATCCCCTGGTCGTGATCCCTTGGACGTGGTCCCTGGTCCTGATCCCCTGTGTTCAAAGCTGCGCGGCCTGCACCATGCTCGCGTCCACGCCGAGGGCCTCGGTGAGAACGCGGGCGCGGACGGCGCGTTGGCGGCCGGCGATCCGGTCGATGGCGGCGGTGGAGCGGCCGGCGCCCGCCGCCTCCTCACGCAGCTTCTCCAGCCGCTTCCCCGCCATGGCGAGCTTGTTGTGGGCGTTCTTGATGACCCACTCGCTCAGTGCCTCCCGGGACTGCCCGGCCATGGCGTCGAGCTGGGTCTCCAACTCCTCGATCGTGTCCGCGAGTTCGAGCGCCTCCTTGGCGTCCGGGTTGATCAGTTGCAGCACTTCGCGCTCGACGGTCGGGCGTTCGGCGGGGGAGTTCCACAGCACGTGAGTCAGCACCGAAAGGTCGGTCTCGGCGACCGCCGGACGGCCGTCGAGGTATGCGGACGCCTGGAGCAGGCCCACCGCCTGCCGCCAGCGGCGGTCGGAGGCGACGAGCTCCTTGCGGCGCAGGGCGGCCCGCAGCGTGCACACCGCGTCCACGATCACGTCGGGGACATCCACGGCCGGGACGGTTTCGGTGACGGCGTGCCGCAACGCGGCCAGCTCGATGGTCGTGCGAGTCGGGGCCACCGGGCGGCTGACGGCGGAGCGGACCAGCGCGGCGAAGTTCGAGGGGTCTTCCAGGTATCCGACCTCGATCCGTACCAGCAACCGGTCGTAGATCGCGGCCGAATCCTCTCCGTCGGGCAGTTCGTTGCTCGCCGTGATGGCCCCGATCAGGGGGCAGCGGATCGGCTCGCCGCCGTTCTCGGGATGGTAGATCCGCTCGTTGAGGTAGCCCAACGTCTCGTTCAGCGCCGCCGTGGAGCACTTGAAGATCTCGTCGATGAACGCGACGTGCGCGGTCGTGGCGCGGCCGTCGTAGACCTGGCGGTACTCACCCCGGGCCAGCGCGGCGACGTCGATGGGACCGAACATCCTCGTCGGCGCGGTGAATTTCGACAGGAGGATCTCCCAGTAGGCCGCCCCGGCGATCCTGCCGGTGAGTTCGCGGGCCATCTCGGACTTCGCCGTGCCGGGCGGGCCGAGCACTAACGAGTGCTGTCCGGCCATCAGTGTCACCACCAGTGTCCGCACCACGTCATCCCGCTCGTAGAAACGGTCCGACAGCTCGTCGCTGATCGCCCGCAGTCTCCTGGCCGTGTCCTGCGCGTCCTGTCCGTCCAGTGCGTCCTGTGCGTCCTGTGCGTCCATGGTCAACTCCTTGCGCTCCACGCCCTGATGGGCTGACGAGACGGCCGATTGCCCGAGCAGGACAATCTTCCAGTACGGCACCTCGCGCAGGTCGGCGATCGTGGTCACGTAGACCGATGACGAAGCGGGCGCCCTCGTGTCGAGGGCGCCCGTTCCGCTGTGCGAGTCAGGCCGGCGCCTTGACCGCCGAACTCGGCGAGTCCGCTGAGCCCGCTGAGCCCGCCTGGGCCGGCACCCGCACGACGCGGCGGCGCCGGACAGGTATCCCGAACGTCGGGTTGGCTACGCCCCAGGCCGCGCCTTTGCAGACCAGCTCCTTGTAGACGGCGGCGAACCGTCCTGTCAGGGCCGCGCGGACGGCACGGTCGTCGGCGGTGACGTACTGGATCAGGCCTTCCTTGCGGCCCAGCGAGATGCACTGGTTGAAGTAGCGGAGGGGCACGTTCGGGAGCTTGCCGCCGGTCAGGCGGGCCGCGATGGCTTCGGCGGCCTGCCAGGCCATGGGGGTGCCCGAGGCGCACGACATCCGCAGGGGCTTGTCGCCGGGGCCCGTCGCCATGGCCGTGTCGCCGATGGCGTACACGTCCGGGTGCGAGACCGAGCGCATGGTCCCGTCGACCACGATCTGGCCGGTCTCGGCGACCTCCAGGGTGGTGGCCTCGGCGATCGGGTGGACGGCGAAGCCGGTGGTCCACACGGTGACCGCGGCGGGGATCGTGCTGCCTTCGGCGGTGGTGACGCGGTCGGTCTCGACGGCGGTGACGGCGGTGTGCTCGTGCACGGTGATGCCGAGCCTGTCGAAGACCTTCCGCAGGTGCCGGCGGCCCTTGGGGGAGAGCCAGTCACCGAGACCGCCGCGGACGGCGAGGGCCACGTCGAGGTCCGGGCGGGCCTCGGCGATCTCGGTCGCGGCCTCAATGCCGGTGAGGCCGCCGCCGACCACCAGCACGGGCTGTCCGGCGTCCAGGCGGGCCAGGCGCTCGCGCAGCCGGAGCGCTCCGGGGCGGCCGGCGATCTCGTGGGCGTACTCGGCGGTGCCGGGGACGCCCTGGTCGTTCCAGCCGCTGCCGAGGGCGTACACGAGGGTGTCGTACTCCAGCTCCTCCTCCAGGCCCTCGGCGCCGTGCGCGCCGACGACGGCGACGGTCTTGCGGTCGACGTCGACGCCGGTGACCTTCGCCAGCTTCAGTTCGACACCGGTGCCCGCGAACATCTCACTGAAGGGCCGGGACCTGAGCTCCTGGCCGACCGCGAGCTGGTGCATCCGGACGCGCTCGACGAAGTCGGGCTCGGCGTTGACGAGGGTGATGGCGACGTCTTCGCGGTGCAGCCGCCTGGCGAGGCGCCCGGCGGCGACGGCTCCGGTGTAGCCGGCTCCGAGGACGATGATGCGGTGCTGCATGTCTCGCTCCTGTCTTCAGCGGGTTCGCCCCTTGAACCGGGCGGTCCGCCGTTTCCTGACAGGTGAGCGATGTGAAGCACGTCACATCGGGGTCGGCAGGGTCAGAAGGCGTGGAGCAGGGGGTCGCCGTGGTCGGCTGTCGCCCACCGCTCGGTCGCGCGTTCGAGCTTGTCGGGGTTGACCTGGTTGCGGAACGCGGCGATGCCCTCCTCGGTGATCTCCAGGCACATGACGCCGATGACCCGGCCGTCCAGGACCGCCACGATGGCGGGGTCGCCGTTGGCGGTCGTGGCGTAGATCTCGGGCGATCCGCCGGCCAGGTCGCGCTTGGCCTTGCTGGGCTTGAACAGGCCCCGCATGAACTTCGCGACCGCGAGGGCGCCCTCGAACGCCTTGGCGCGGGCCGGGACCTTCCCGCCGCCGTCGCCGATGGAGACGGCGTCCTGGGTGAGCAACCGCACGAGAGGCTCGGTCCGGCCGCTGGTGGCCGCCGCGAGGAACTCGTCGATGACCCGCCGGGCGGCGGCCTCGTCGATCTCGGTGCGGGCCTTGCCGGCCGCGACGTGCTTCTTGGCGCGGTGGAAGATCTGCTGGCTGGCGGCCTCGGTGATGTCGAGGATCTCGGCGATCTCCCGGTGTGGGTAGTCGAAGGCCTCCTTCAGCACGTACACGGCCCGCTCGTTGGGAGAGAGGCGCTCCAGCAGCGCGAGGACCGCGTACGAGACCGATTCGCGCTGTTCGGCGGTGTCGGCGGGGCCGAGCATCGGGTCTCCGGCGAGGAGCGGCTCGGGGAGCCATTGGCCCACATAGGTCTCGCGCCGCGCGCGGGCCGAGGTGAGCTGGTTGAGGCACAGGTTGGTGAGAACCTTCGTCAGCCAGGCCTCGGGGACCTCGATGTGGTCGACGTCGGCGGCCTGCCAGCGCAGGAACGTCTCCTGCACGGCGTCCTCCGCCTCGCTCGCCGAGCCGAGGAGGCGGTAGGCGATGGCTTCCATACGGGGCCTGGATGCCTCGAACCGGTCCACGTCGTCCATGGTCAGGGCCATGACCCGGATCCTAACTCGCGCGGCGCACGACGGCCGCTGCATAGTGTGGACCTCCCCGTCAACGTCGTGAAGGCGACGCCGCGCGAGGTGGAGCGGGAGCGCGGCGGCCCCAACGGATACAGGACGACGGAGATCCGGGACGGCCTGGAGATCTTCGTACGAGAAGGAAAGGGATGACACCCGTGGACGAGTGGCCGGAGGCCGACCGCTTCAACAGCCGTCAGGACGTGATCGACCTCATCGCGTCGGCGCGCGCCGACCTGGCGGAACACCCGGAGCACTGGAACAACAGTGACCTCGACTCGTTCCTGGAGGCCTGGGGGGCGTTCCTCAACGGGCTCCAGTACGAGTACGCCAACCGCAATGTCGAGGAACCGGCCCAGCCGGACTGGCAGTTGGTGGCCCGCATGATCATCGCCGCTCGCTCCTACGAGTAGCGAAACCACTGAGGGTCCTTGCGATGTGCCCGCGCAGTGCAAGGACATGACTGGCCCGGGTCGCCGCACCCTGACCCACCGGGCGATGGCTGAAAACCATCGGTGAAGTGAGGTTGTGACCGCAGAGGTTCCGCTCCGGAAAGGGCGGTACAGGGACAGACTTCACCGCAGCCCACTACTCCAGCGCACCGGCAGGGCTTGGTGTCACAGTCCCCGTGGTGCGATGGCCGCCCTATCGTTTCGGACACATCAGCGGTACGGGCCGTGGCTACACTCGCCGCCCATGCAAGAGCTCGACCGGAAGAAGAAACCGCGGAAAACCCATGCCCGTTGGGCGGGCGCCGACGCCCCCGACCAGCGCGGCGAGCCCGTGGGGCCCAGGACCGCCCGCGCTGTCCGTACCGCCGGGCCGACGCCCTCCGACGCTCCGTGTGGCGTTGCTCGCAGACCCGGACCGAGCTGGAAGTGGGACCCGGTCATACACCGGACGGCGGCCGCCGTCATCGCCGACTCCCGTCCAACGGCCCCCAACCCGACTGTGATTAACGTCATGCCCGGGATGGCGGCGTGAGCCGCGCGGCAGGACGCCGGCACGCCCGCTCCCGCGATCCCCGCGGGCACTGGCTGCTGCTGGCGCTGATCCTGCCCGTGGTCTTCGCCGCCCTGCTCTTCGAGGGCTGGACGACCCACGCGGTGGACACCGCCAAGACGCGGCGCCCGTGCACCAGACCCGTGCCCGCGGCGGTGGACGAGAGCGGCCCCGTCCTGCGTCGTGTCAACGGGGACCGGGTGTCCTCCGAGGTGGTGCCCGCGCGCACCGTCGCCCTCACCTTCGACGGCGGACCCGATCCCGTCTGGACCCCCCGCCTGCTCGATCTGCTGCGCAGGCACCACGCGCACGCCACCTTCTTCGTGTTCGGCGCCCAGGCGGCACGCCATCCGGAGCTGATCCGCCGGATCCTCGACGAGGGCCACGAAATCGGCTCCAACACCTACACGGGAGCCGACCTCGGCTCCTCGTCGAGCGTCCGTGCCGCGATGGAACTGACGCTCACCCAGAAGACGCTCGCGGGTTCGGCGGGCATCCGCACCAACCTGTTGCGGATGCCCATGACCACCCAGGTGGACACCCTCTGCGGCGCCGAGTGGAAGGCGGCCCGGAGCGCCTCCGCGGACGGCTATGTGCTGGTCGCCGCCGACCGGCCGGACCGTGATCCGGTGCACGGTCTGGTCCGGCAGTTCAGCCAGACGGAACTGGCGTACCAGGAGACGAAGAAGCTGCTCGGCGACCCGCACGCCGACCGGTTCACCACCGTGACGGACGCGGTCGGCATGCCCTCCGCCGAAACCCGGGTGTCCACCGCCGAACGGTGGCAGGGCAGGGCTGTGAACTGGACCGTGAGGGCCGGTCACACGTTCACGCACGCCATGACCTGGGTGCTGGGCGTGGCGGGCACGCTGGGCCTGCTGCGGCTGATGATGCTGACCTTCTTCGCCCGTGCCCATGTCCGGCGCCTCACCCGCCTCCGCCCCGGCGCGCCCTGGCTGCGGGAGGTCAACGCACCGGTGACGGTGCTCGTGCCCGCCTTCAACGAGGAGGCCGGCATCGAGTCCACCGTCCATTCGCTGCTCGCCTCGACGCACCCGTACCTCGAGGTCATCGTCATCGACGACGGCTCGACGGATCAGACGGCGGACCTCGCCACCTGGATCAACGACCCCCGCATACGGGTCATCCGGCAGCCCAACTCGGGCAAGGCGGCCGCCCTCAACACCGGTCTGGCCAACGCGTCGTACGACATCGTGGTGATGGTCGACGCCGACACGGTCTTCGAGACCGACACCCTGCACCGGCTCATCCAGCCCCTCGCGCATCCGGCCGTCGGCGCCGTCAGCGGCAATACCAAGGTCGGCAACCGGCGCGGGCTGCTCGGCAGATGGCAGCACCTGGAGTACGTCTTCGGCTTCAACCTCGACCGGCGGATGTTCGAGGTGCTGGAGTGCATGCCGACGGTTCCGGGAGCCATCGGGGCCTTCCGCCGGGACGCGCTCATGGGCGTCGGCGGGGTCAGTGAGGACACCCTCGCCGAGGACACCGACCTCACGATGGCCCTCTGGCGGGCCGGCTGGCGGGTGGTCTACGAGGAGTCGGCCGTCGCCTGGACCGAAGTTCCGGCGTCCTTGCGGCAGTTGTGGCGTCAGCGTTACCGCTGGTGCTACGGCACGCTCCAGGCGATGTGGAAGCACCGCCGAGCAGTCGTCGAACTGGGTCCGGCGGGACGCTTCGCCCGCCGCGGGCTGTCCTATCTGACCCTGTTCCAAGTGGTCCTGCCGTTGCTCGCGCCGGTCGTCGACCTCTTCGCCCTGTACGGGCTGCTCTTCGCCGATTCCGTGCTGTCGACGGGCGTGTGGCTCGGTTTCCTCACCGCTCAACTTGTCTGCGCGGGTTACGCGTTGAGGCTCGACGGGGAACGCCTGCGGGCCCTGTGGTCCATGCCGCTGCAGCTGTTCGTCTACCGGCAGCTGATGTACCTGGTCGTCATCCAGTCCGTGGTCGCCCTCGTGCTCGGCACCCGGCTGAAGTGGCACCGCATGCACCGATCCGGCACGGCGGCCACCGAGCAGCTCAGGCAGCCGGTCACCGCGCGACAACTGTCATCGAGGTGAGGGTGGTTCAGCCCATGGGCAGTCGGCCGGACGCATGGCTCGACACCAGCCGGCAGCACGGCGACGGGAAGACACCGGGGGCTCTGGTGATCACGGGCCAAGTGTGGCACCGCGGCACCCCCTGGCCGCAACAGGCGCCCGCAGGACCGTACGGCGGCGGCAATCCAGAACCGCACGGCAGCCGCACCGTCGAACCGTACGGCAGCCGCACCGTCGAACCGTACGGCGGCAGCGGTGCCGGCGGACACCTCCGGCACAACGGCGGCGGCCCCCGCCGCCCTGGCACCAGGCCTCCCCGGGTGCGCCCGAGCCGACTCCGGCGGATCCTCTGCCTGTCGGCGTTCCTGCTCTGCGCACTGCTGGTCACCGCTGCCGGCACTTACGCGTGGGCCTACTACAGGCTCGACAGGGCGGTGGACCTGGGCTGGTCTGCGGACCGTCCGCCGGACGGGAGGGGCACCACGTACCTCGTCGTGGGCTCGGACACTCGCGACGGGCTGTCCGAGCAGGCAAGGAAGGACCTGCACACCGGCTCGGCCGGAGGCGGCCGCACCGACTCGATGATGCTCCTGCACACCGGCGCGCACGGCACCACCATGGTGAGCCTGCCGCGCGATTCCTGGGTGACTGTCCCGTCGTACCTCGATCCGGAGACCGGCAAGCGGCACCGCGCGTCGAAGAACAAGCTGAACGCGGCCTACTCCCTCGGCGGTCCCCGGCTGCTCGTCCGGACCATCGAGCTGAACACCGGCGTACGTGTCGACCACTACGCGGAGATCGGCTTCGCGGGGTTCGTCGGCGTCGTGGACGCGGTCGGCGGCGTGGAGATGTGCCTCGACCGGGACATCAGGGACCCGAAGTCCGGAGCGAACCTGAAGAAGGGCTGTCACGATCTCAACGGCATCGAGGCGCTGGCCTTCGTCCGTCAGCGGCACCAGGAGGCGCAGGGCGACCTGGGGCGCTCCAGGAACCAGCGGAAGTTCCTCTCCGCCCTGGCCCACAAGGCCGCCTCACCGCGCACCGCCCTCGATCCGTTCCGGGTCTGCCCCGCCCTCAGCGCGACGCTGGACACCCTCGTCGTGGACAAGGACATGGAGCCGTCGACCCTCGTGTCGCTGTTCCGGGCGATGAGAGCCGTCTCGGGCGGCAACGGCAAACAGCTCGGCGTCCCCGTGTCGGACCGCGCCCTCAGCACGCCCCGGGGCAGCGCCGTGCGGTGGGACACGGCGGAGGCGGAGAAGCTCTTCACCGAGCTGGCGAACGACCGGCCGGTGAGCCTTCACGAGGAGGGCTGACCGGCCGGCCGGCGGGAGTCCCCGGAGGGCGCTCAGTGACATTGCCGATGCCTGATCCGATGTGTGACATGTGGGGTTGGTGATGCAGGGGTGCAGAAACGGCAGGAACTGTGACACAGGCAACGTCTGATCTTGGAGGCTTCGAGTGCGACCGTTCACCCTCAACTACACCCTGCCCAAGGCGCTTCCGCCCGTGGTGATGTCCTACAGCTTCGACGAGTCCCGTCAGCTGAACGTTCTTCCCGACGGCCGCCCGGCCGTCAGTGACCCCGAGCTCCTCCTGATGGTCGGGACGACGACGTCCACCGCCGGTTCCCAGACGCACTTCGACGACTGAACGACCGGTGACCGAATGACCGTACTGATCCTCACGTCCGAGGAGGACGTGACCGCCGACATGGTGGTGGCCCAGCTGCACGCCACGGGGACACCGATGATGCGGCTGGACCCCGCCGACCTGCCGGGCAAGGCCGTGCTGTCCGCGGAGTACACGCACGGCGGCTTCGACGGCCGGCTGTCGGTCAACGGGCACGTGGTCAGTCTGGGAGGCCTTCGCTCCGTCTGGGTGCGCAGGCCCGGCGAACCGGCCGCGCACGCGGCCCACCCCTCACCATGGCTGACCGCCGAGACGCGGCAGGCGCTGTTCGGTGTGCTCCACTCGGCCTCGACACGATGGATGAACCATCCGCGCAACGCCGATCAGGCCCGTCTGAAGCCATGGCAGTTGAGGGTCGCTCACCTCAGCGGTTTCGCCGTCCCGCCAACCGTCTTCACCACCTCGCCACGGCTGGCACAGCAGTTCGCCGAGGAGCACCGGGACGTGGTGGTGAAGTCCGCTTCCGGACCGCCGCCAGGTGACCCCGCCCTGGCCCTGCCCACCACCCTGATCGGCCCGGACGCGGACTTCTCCGACGTCGCGGCCGGTCCTGCGCTGCTGCAGCGGTACATACCCAAGCGCGCCGACATTCGGCTGACCTGTGTCGGTGCCCGGCTGTTCGCCGCGCGGAAGACGGCGGAGCCCGGCCAGGTCGACGGCCGCTACGGCGACACCGGGCACTCGTGGCAGGGGATCCCGGTTCCCGAACGCATCGGCAGGTCGGTGCACGACTACGTCGACCGTGCCGGACTGGCCTACGCGGCCTTCGACTTCGCCGAGGACGAGGACGGGCACTGGTGGTTCCTCGAGTGCAACCAGGGCGGCCAGTTCGGCTTCGTCGAGTTGGAGACCGGGCAGCCGATCTCCGAGGCGGTCGCCCTGTGGCTTTCCCGGCGCGAGGACGTCGGTGACCGGCGGTGTCACCGGCCACGGCGAAGAAGCGGGGTCTGAGCCGCACCGCCCGACGGCCGGGACGGGTGCCCCGGCCGTCGAGGGGTCAGGGCGTCAGCCCCAGACGCTGCTGAGCTTGGCGGCGTAGCCCTTCGTGTGGCCCGCCGTGTTGGGGTGGAAGATCGAGGTCGGGTCGGCCAGGTTGACCCCGTTGATCCACGGGTCGGAGCCGCACGCCTCGTGCCCGCTGAACTGCTGGCGCATGTCGATGAAGTAGACGCTCGCGGCGACCGACGCCGCCCGGGCGCCCTCCGCCAGGGCGTCGGCCATTCCGTTCATGGCGGTGCGCTTGGCGGCGCTGAGGTCGATGGCGCCGCACGATCCGGTCGAGGAGAGCGTCCGCGGGTAGCCGAGCACCAGGACCAGGGCCCGTGGCGCGCGGGCCTTGATGTCCTTGTACAGCTCGGTGAGCTGCGTCATCAGCCGGTTCTTGGCGTAGTCCGACATGTAGGCCGTGGCGGACGCGCAGGCGGAGTCGTTCTTGGTGAGGCACAGCTCAACCACCGGCGCGAACTGGGCGTCGTTGCCGCCCACCGTGAGGGTGACGAGGGAGGTCTTCTCGCTCAGGGCGGACAGCTGGTTGTTCCGCACGTCCGCGATGGTCGCTCCGCTACAAGTGACGTCCTTCAACGTGTACGTGGGGTGAGTGGCCGCGTACTGGCGCGGATAGCTGTTCGGGCTCCGCAGACAGGCACCGCTGGAGGGGTCGTAGGGGGCCGAGCCGACCCCGGAGGCGTACGAATCGCCGAGCGCGACGTACTCCGCTCCTGTTGCCGCCTGGGCGGGGGCGCTGGCCGCGGCCCCCATACCGGCGAATGCCATCACGGCAGCGACGACAGCCGACGTCAATTTACGCATGAGTTCCTTCTGGGGGGTGGGGCCTGAATCGTGGATCGAAGCTGTTCACCGAACGTTGGGTGAAGCTCGTTCGGCGGGCGCCTGCCGAGTGGTTCCGGCGGTTCCGGAGACCCGGCAGGCACACACAGAGAGTGGTCGAAGACGGTCTTGGTTCCGTGGGAGGACCGACCACTCCGGCCGCGCATCAGCGACCCGGCCACCTGCTGCCCTCGCCGCTGCGGCAGTCGCCCCGATCACCGCCGGAACACGCCCTTTCGGGCGGCATCCGCGTACCTGGCCGGCGCGGGCGCCTGGTTCAGGCGGACACGGGCGGCCCCGCTGACTGCGCCCAGCAGCAGTTCCGCGGCCACCGTCGCCCCGTCGGAAGGGCCGGGAGCACCCGAGTGCGGGTCTCCCGGCCGCTCTCTTCGCCGTCGGCCCGGCGTCCCGGGAGCGCGGAGACCGGATGCCGCTCCGCAGCCGTCAGTTTCCGACGCGCTGCTGCCAGTTGCCGAAGGACTCCAGCGGATCGCCGTTCTCGAGGGCCCAGGGATACATCGTGACCAGGCCCCCGATCGCCCGGAACACCTCACCGGCCTGCGCGCCCCGCCGCGACTGGACGAGCGCGTACGCCAGCAGGTTGAGATCGGCCACGGCCGCGGCGTGGTTCAGATAGCCGGGACGGGGCCAGTCGGCCAGTGCGCGCCCCAGCGCTGCCTCGGCGTCCGGGCGGCTCCACAGATGGATCGCGGTGAGGGCCTCGAGCCCGCCCTGATCGACCGTGTCGTGGTAGAGGTCGATCAGGGCCGCTATCTCCAGGCCCGCCGTCGGAGCGGTGGGCGCCGCCCCCGCACGCACCCGGTCGAGGAAGTCGACCGTCTGCCCGTGCGAGCCGCACTCCCATGGGGACAGATAGCCGAGCATCTGGAAATGGGCTTCTCGGTGCCACGGATCACGCCTGACGATCTCCTCCCACAGGGGGAAGACCTCCGTGCCCGGTCGTCGCCACAGCCGCAGCAGACCGAGGCGCACCACCCAGGGGTTGGGGTCCTCCGGCCGCAGTCCGGCAGCCCGTGCGCAGGCGTCGAGGGCCTCCCGGGTCTCGGCCGGGTCCGGGTGTTCCGCGAACCGCGCGCGCAGCATGACGCCCCAGGCGTACAGCAACTGTGCGTCCGCGTCCTTGGGCTGCTCCTCGGCCCAGGAGCGCTGGAGACCCGGTGAGGTCGACTCCGCGAGGACGCTCGTCCTGTGGGCCCTGCGGTCCCAGTCCCGGCCGGTTTCCCGCAACAGCTGCTCGATCATGGCCACGGCGAGACTGCGGCCACCGGAGGCCCTCTCCCCGACAAGGCGCTTGCGCACCTTGCCGAGGTCGGTGTCGTCGAGTTCGGGGGCGAGCCTGGTGGTGGTCCGCCGGCGACCGAGAAGAGCCATGCCCGGAGAGTAGCGAATTTTAGCCGGACAGTAATGGGTCGAGCTGGATGAATGTTGATCCGATATCCAGAGCACCATGGCTCTCTACGGCATCCAGAGCATCCACGGCTCTCTACGGCGTGCCGAGGAACCCTCTACGGCGTGCTGGGAGACCGGACCACCCGGCTCATGCCGAGGAGGGCGTCGCCCTCGTCGACGTGGGTTCCTCGCCGTGCCGGTCGACGACTGCGCGCTGCATGACGGCGTCGATTCCGAACAGCGTGTCGGGCCTGGCGCCCTTCCTCTTGTCCTTGGTGATGTACGAGCGTGAGCCGAGATAGGCCAGGCTCTTCCTGTCGAAGATCCATTCGTCCCGCGTCGCGGAGGCGGCGTCCTCGCGGGTGATGCCGATGCCATGACGGCCGGCGGCGTCGACGGCGTCGGCGATCTCGGTGACCCCGGGAATCCTCGCGACCGCCTTGTAGAGGGCGGCAGCATTCGCGGGCGGCATGACCGTTTCGCGCAGCAGGTCGCCGATCTTCCCGTAGACGGCCTGGTCCTTCGACTCGCCCTCGTCGACCGTGGTCCGGGCGTAGAGCAGCCGGAGCAGGTCGTCGGGGTCGGTGGGCAGGGAGGACAGCCACTCGTACGTGGGTCGGTCGATGCCCGCCGGGACGGCGTCGGCGGAATCGACGGGGACCTCCTGGCCGGGCATCACGGCGCCCTTGCCGGATTCCCGGATCCATCCGATGCCGGCGGAGACGGGCGTCGAGACCTGCGACATCCAGACTTCCCGCGTGTGCAGGGGGCCGAGCTGTACGGGGCCGTCGAAGGTGCCCTGATTCATGCGGGTCAGACTCCTGACGTACACGAACTGGTCGTCCTTCACCGGTTTCGTGTCGGTCGCCATGGCCGCCGCGGCGATACGGCCGAGCGTGACGGACGCGCTGTTCACCCCGGAGGCTCCGGTCGCGGCTCCGGTCGAGGTCCCGGTCGAGGTCCCGGTCGCTGGAGCCGAGCTGTGGCCGTCGAGGGAGTACGTGACGGCCAGCGCCCCGGCCAGTGCCGCGGACGCGACGGGCAGCCACACGGCCGGGCGCGGGAGCCGGACGCGGCGCGGCGCGGGTGCCTCCAGGGTGGGGGAGGAGGGCATTGGGGAGACGGCTGGGGAGGTCGCTTGGGCGGGGGTTCGGGCGGGGGTTTGGGCGGGGGCGCAGTCACGGTCGATCTGCTGCATCAGGACATCCTTGAAGTGGAGGTGACGGCTCGGCGGGAGGTCCCATTCGGCCGGAGCCGCCAGCAACTCCTCGGCCTCGCTCGGGCCACGGCCGGCGCTGGGCAGCTTGTCGGCGTTCATCCGGTTTCCTCCTGCAGAAACATGGCCGCGAGCGCGGCCTCACCTTCTACCGCTCCGCGAGCGTCACGCGGTTCCGGCTTTTCCCGGCCTGGGCGAGTGGCCCGGGCGGGCCGGCCGGAGCTGAGCCGGGCCAGCCGGGCGCGGGCGCGGGACAGCCGGGAACGCACGGTGCCGACCGGGATACCGAGGGCCTCGGCGGCCTGCTGGTAGTCCAGCCCGGCGGCCACGCACAGGGCGAGCACCTCCCGGTCCTGGCGGCGCAGCCTGCCCAGCGCGTCGTGGACCACCGCCAGGCGGCGGGCGTCGTCGATGCGGCCGGCCGTCTCGTCCGCGAAGTCCTCGACCGGCGGCGGGCCCGGGTAACGGGCCAGGAAGGCGAGCCGGCGGCGCAGACCACGGTTGGAGTTGCGCGCCTTGTGCGTGGTGATGCCGAGCAGCCACGGTCTGAGTGATCCGCCCTCCGGCTCCACCGTCTCCCGGGTGCGCCAGGCGGCGAGGAAGGTCTCGGACATGGCCTCCTCGGCCTCCGACCAGTCACCGGTCAGCCGCAGGGCATGGTTGTAGACGGCCCGCGCGTGCTGCTCGTACAGCTCCGCGAACGCCGCACGGTCCCCCGCCCGTATGCGCGCGCGCACCGGCTCTGCTCGTTCTGTTTGCCTCACACCTGCTACTCCCCGCGGGGCGCAGGAGGTTCCTGTGCCCTGTGTCACACCGCTCTCGACCGGCGGTGATTACCTGTCAGGTCATCGACTCCCCCCAAAACCCCATGTCACGATCGTCGCCGTACGGAGCCCGACCGACGACCGACCGACAGACGGACCGACCGGAAGGACACCATGCCCGCCTACGCCATAGCCCACCTCCAGGAAGCCGCTCCGCACCCGGACATCGCCGAGTACATGGAGCGGATCCCCGCCACCTTCGAGCCGTACGGCGGCCGCTTCCTCGTGCACGTCGCACAGCACGAGGTGAAGGAGGGCAGCTGGCCCGGACACGTCGTGGTGATCGGCTTCCCCGGGATCACCGAGGCGCGGAATTGGTGGGACTCACCCGCGTACCAGGAGATCGCGCCGCTGCGCTCGCGGCACATCGAGGGCGACATCATCCTCGTCGAAGGCGTTCCGCAGGACTACGACCCGGCTGCAACCGCAAAGGCGATGCGGGAGGCCCTGCCCTCCGATTGACTTCCGCTCGGCCCACCCAGGAGGGAGGCCTGACCCGCCCCACGATAGGCTCACCGCCGATCTGGATCGGGGCAGGCCGGCGCAGGCCTCGGATTCGCAAGGGGGAAGGGCCGTGGAGCTCACCGTTCACTGGTCGGATCTGTGGACTCCCGCTGTCCTGATGGCCCTGAGCTTCGTCCTCAGCCGGTGGACGGGTCGGTGGCGGCGCAGGCGGCAGAGCGCGGCGGTGCGGTCGCGCGCGCGGACCCACTGGGAATGGCTGCCGTTCATGTTCGGGCTGGTGGCGGCGATCGCGGAGCTGGCGCGCCTCCTCGAGGTGCCCGACACCTGGCTGCCGGTCGCCGACGCGGCTGCCCGGGTGTTCGCCATCACCACGGTCTTCATGGTCGCCCGGGCGGTGTTCCTCCTCTTCATGCGTGGCACCCGGCTCCTGTTCCGGCACGCTCGCCACGGCGGCCCTGGCGGAGCGGAGAGCGGTGGCTGACGGAGGACGGGGCCATCACACGGGGGGTTGCCAGGACGGGTTTCGGCCCGCCAATCCCAGGGTGCGGTCGAACAGGGGCGCGGTGGGGGGCACGGTGACCTCGGGGCCGAACACCCCGTACTGCCTGGCCATCTCGGCCTTTGCGGCCACGGCCTCGTGGAGCACCGCCGCGAGTTCGTCGTCCACGGTCAGCTTCTGCCCGGTCGCCACGGCCAGGTCCCAGCCGTGCAGCAGCCACTCGCCCAGCACGATCCCGCCGACGAAGCGGGCCTGGAGCGGGCCGCCGCCGGTCAGAGTGGTCTCGCCGGTCCACGCCCCCGGTTCGCTCCAGACGGCGGCGGTCGCCGCCGACCGGGCGGCATAGGCCTCGGCCCAGTCCGGCTCGGCGGTGAAGTCGTGCCCCTCCGCCACCTCCTCCGGCCCGGCCGATGCGGGCTGCTTGAGGCCCGCGGCGTATCCCCGTACGCCGGTCCACAGGATCAGATGGTTCACCAGCGCCCTGACGTCCATTTCCGGACACGGTGTACGCCCGTCCAGCTCTTCCGGCCCGATCCCGCGCACGACCTCCACGGCCGCCGCCGAAGCCCGGGTCATCACGGACATCGGTTCCACGTCGTCGTCCCTTCCCCGGCTCTGATTCCTACGAGGGCACCGTAGGCAGAACGGCGTCGACGCGTATTGAACAAACACGACACCCGGAGCGAGTCTGCCCGCTGACCTGCACCGTGCGTACCGCGTCTGCGGGTTGTGACGTAGCACCCGACGGCGTTCGGTATGTCCGGCAAATCGAACATGCCGGGTTCGCGTCACGGTCCGCTCCCCTGCGTCGAGGATGGGTCGGACGCGGTCGTCGGAAGGGGGAGCGACGTGGGGGACCGTGCTGTGGGGGAGTGGGCGCCGCTGCCCGAGGGCCTGGGGCGGGAGGCCCGGGCGCTGGCGGAGCACTGCCGGCTCCTCAAGGAGCGTACGGGGCTGAGTCTGGCCGCTCTCGCGGACCGGACGCACTACTCCAAGTCCTCCTGGCAACGCTGCCTCAACGGCCGCCAGATACCGCCCCGTTCGGCGCTGCGGTCGCTCGCGGACGCGGCCGGGGCCGATGCCGGGCGGCTGCTGAGCCTGCGCGAGGCGGTCCTGCGGGCCGGGCACCGGGCGCATCGGCCCAGGTCAGAACCACCGCGGGCGCGGTGGGGTACCGGGGAGGATGTTCCCGAGTACACCGATCCCCCGCCCGCGGTTGCTGATGTGCCCCCTGTGAGGGATGTGCCTCATGGGCCCGATGGGCCGAACGTGGTGGTTGTGCACATGCCGGATGCGCAGAACGCATCTGCGGTGCCGAACGTCCCTGAGGTGTCGTGCGTCCCACCCGGGACTGGTGGATTCGACATGCCCGCCCGGCCCGACGTGTCCGGCGGCCCCGCCCTGGGTGAGACCGACGCGACCGCCACCCCGTTCGGGGCGGCGGTGCGCCGTTGGCGGTTCCTGTCCGTCGTGTTCCTGGCGGTGCTCCTCACCGTCGCCACCGCCTGTCTCGTCACCCTCGTCCTCGACCAGGAGGACAGCGGGTGCTCACCCGTGACGAAGACGGACTGACGGCGTGTCAGTAGGTGGCGGGCACCCAGGAGCCGTCGTAGTGGACGTAGTAGACGTCCTGGGCCACGCCTCCGACCGTGAGGCGCTTGAAGCGTGCGTCCTCGGACGTGCCGTCGTAGCCGACGGTGCCGCGCTTGCCCACGGTGCCGAGGCTGTTGTCCGCCACCGCGAAGGAGCGGGGGTCGGCCTTGCCGGTCTCGCGTACGCCGTTGGCCTTCTGCCAGTAGGCCGTGGCGGATACGGTGCGGCGGTTGAACTCACCGCTGATGTCCTCTTCGGTGAACGCGCGCCAGGTGTTCCCGTCCTTCCACTTGGCGCCGTCGGCCCACAGGACGGTCTGCCAGAGGGCGACGGCGTGGCTCTCGTCGCCGCGCTGCAGGGTCCCCTCGTCGCCCCAGTCGTTGCGGGTGCTGCCGGTGCCGTCGACGAGACCGCTGTCCTCCGACGCGGATGCCGTGCCGGTAGCGGCGAATCCCCCGAGGACGGCGCCCCCGGCCAGAACCGTCGCCATCGCTGCCTTGCGGATGTGCTTGCGCATTTTTCTCTTTCCTCCCCGGACCGCTCGCTCAGCTGATCCCCGTGATCCCCCGGTGCGGCCCGTGGTCTGTGTTGGTGCCGACAGCAATGACGCCGCAAGAACCCCCGTCCCGTCTCGCCGGATGGGCGGAGCCGGGACGAAACGGGACGCCCCGCCCGCCGGCCTGTGACGACCCACAGCAC
The DNA here is from genome assembly GCF_004023625.1 of Streptomyces cavernae. Lineage (GTDB taxonomy): Bacteria > Actinomycetota > Actinomycetes > Streptomycetales > Streptomycetaceae > Streptomyces > Streptomyces cavernae. Next base: position 64,593 of record NZ_RPDJ01000023.1, read on the forward strand.
CTGGGGGGACGCAACGGGACGGACCGGAGGCGGGTCGGGACGGAGAGGGACGAGGAGCGGCGATCCGGAGAGCAGGAAGCGGCTTGGAGGGGAGGAGGCGGCTTGGAGGTGAGGAAGCGGCCGCGAGGAAGCAAGCGGCCGCGAGGGCCGCAAGGGCCGCGAGGGAGGAAAGGGAGGGAGGAAGGGGCCGCGGGATGGAAGCGGCCCGAGGGAGGAAGCGGCGCGAGGCCCGCCCCACCGTCTTCCTCAGAGCATCGGAGCCCGTGGCCCGTCCGGTTCGGTCAGTCGGCGGTCGATGACCGTGCGGGCGATGTCGGCGACCTCGTCCGCGTCGAGACGGCGATAGCCCTCCTCGGTGACCAGGGTGACCAGGGGGAAGAGCCGACGGGTGAGGTCCGGGCCGCCGGTGGCGGAGTCGTCGTCGGCGGCGTCGTACAACGCCTGGACCACCGCCGTGACCACCTCCCGTTCCGGCAGCCCCGGCCGGTAGAGCTTCTTGAGTGAGCCGCGGGCGTAGACCGAGCCCGAGCCGGTGGCCGCGAAGGACTGCTCCTCGGTGCGCCCGCCCGTGATGTCGTACGAGAAGATGCGCCCCTTGCCCCGGTCCAGGTCGTAGCCGGCGAAGAGCGGGACCACGGAGAGGCCCTGCATCGCCATGCCGAGGTTTCCGCGGATCATCGTGGTGAGGCGGTTCGCCTTGCCGTCGAGGGAGAGCGGGGTGCCCTCGACCTTCTCGTAGTGCTCCAGCTCAAGTTGGAGCAGCCGGACCATCTCGACGGCGAATCCCACCGTCCCGGCGATGGCGACCGCGGAGTACTCGTCCGCCGGGAACACCTTGTCGCACTCGCGGTGCGCGATGACGTTCCCCATCGTGACCCGCCGGTCGCCCGCGACCAGCACGCCGTCCTCGTAGGTCGCCGCTATCACCGTTGTCCCGTGCGGCGCCTCGAACGACCCTTCCACGGGCGGGAGCCGGCGCCTCGCCGGCAGCAGGTCGGGGGCCTGGTCCGCCAGGAAGTCGAGGAACGAGGACGAGCCGGCGGTGAGGAAGGCGGCCGGCAGTCCGCCCGTGTTGTGCGCCTCGGATTTCATGCAATTCCCTTCTGTCGCGGGCCGGTTGGTGCGGGGCCGCGGGCGGCGAGGTCCCTGACGTCCTACCCAGCCGCGCGCGGTCATGCCCGGGGACGACTTCCAGGCGTCGTCTACTGGCCGACTTCCTCCGCGGGCGTGAGCAAAAACGGTGTCATGGAAGCGTCAAGTGATACACGGCTGGCCCCTCGCCCACGATGGGATGGCGTCGGCCTTGGTTGCGGAGTATCCAGCACCGACGAGGAGGAGAACCGTGCGCTCGAATGCCGTTGAAGACCTTCGCATCGCCGTACTCGGCCTGGGAGAAGCGGGCGGCGCCATCGCGAGCGATCTGGTCGCGGCGGGGGCGTGCGTACGTGGTTACGACCCGGAGGTGTCGGCGCCTGCGGGCGTGACGGACACCGACAGCGAGGCGGAAGCGGCCGCGGGCAGCGACCTCGTCCTGAGCGTCAACAGTGCCTCGGCCGCCGTGGACGCTCTCCGGGCGGGCCTGGCAGGAACGTCTCCCGGCTGTCTGTGGGCGGATCTCAACACCGCGTCGCCAGCAGTGAAACGGCGTCTCGGCGAGATCGCCGGAACGGCCGGGATCGCCTTCGCCGATGTGTCCCTCATGGCCCCCGTGCCCGGCAGGGGCCTGCGGACACCGATGCTCGTCTCCGGGACGGCGGCCGTCCGCTACGCCGTGCTGCTCCGCCCCCTCGGGGCGAACGTGGACGTGCTCGAAGGACCGGCGGGGCTGGCCGCCGAACGCAAGCTGTTACGCAGCGTCTTCTACAAGGGGCTGGCGGCGGCCGTCGTCGAGGCACTCGACGGGGCCCGGGCAGCGGGCTGCGAGGACTGGCTGCGGGAGCACATCGCCGACGAGCTGACCCAGGCGGATGCCGCGACCCTGGACAGGCTCGTCGACGGCAGCCGCCGGCACGCCGTACGCAGAACCGCCGAGATGCAGGCGGCCACCGACATGCTCGACGACCTGAAAGTGCCCCCGCTGATCGCCGCAGCCAGTCGAGAGTTGTTGCATCGGCTGTCCCTCATGGAGCGCGGGATGACCTCAGCCAACTGACCGGATGCGGCGATGTCCTGGCCTGAGGTCAGGCGGGCGTGATGTTCTCCGCCTGCGGCCCCTTCTGGCCCTGGGTGACGTCGAAGGTCACCTTCTGGCCTTCCTGAAGCTCGCGGAAGCCGCTCGCGTTGATGTTGGAGTAGTGCGCGAAGACGTCCGGTCCGCCGCCGTCCTGGGAGATGAAGCCGAAGCCCTTTTCCGCGTTGAACCACTTGACGGTTCCGCTGGCCATGGTGGTGCCTCTCAGTCGATGTCGTGTCCGCACCGCGCGGACTCGAGGAGTTCGCCCTGGTCCGGCACTGCACAGCAAAGTGCCCACGCCGGAGCGCGGGCAGGTAATGCGAACCACGACTTCTGACAGCGACGCTACACGCTGAAACTGCCCGCCACCAGACAGCAACGAGCCGGTATCGCATCGTCCGGCCGCAGCAGGATGCGCAGGATGGGGCGGCGGTTGGCCTGTTCCGGTAGGCGGCACGGTCGGGGTTGTGCGTGGAGTGGGCGTGCGCGGATCCGTGCTTCTGCGCGACCGTGCGCGTCCGTTCGGGTTGGCTGTTCTTGGTGTGGGCGGAGTGGCTGGGGCTTAACCTCGCCCTTCTCGCCAGTGCTGTCGGATCGTCATTTGTGCTCGCCGCCGGTCGTTTTCGATCGCCGTAGGTACAGGATTCCGGGTGGTCACTCCATGGCCGGTAAATGATCAGCCATTCGGGGCATATTGCTTTCGGTGACGGCTTGAATGCGGCACGCTGTCGTACTCATGCGGCAAAGCAAGAGCGCGAAGCGCCGTCCGGGGGGTACACGATGAGTGTGGCGATCAATGAGCAGTGGCAGACGGATCACGATGACGATTTCGTGATCGTGGTCTCCGAGGAGGAGTACCTCGCCGCCGCCAAGCGCGCGCTGGACGATCTCGGCCTGACGTATGCCGAGTTGGAGAAGCAGGCCGCTGAGGGGTGTTTCACGTCGGCGCAAGCCCGTGCGCTGTGGGTGTCCATCGGCGGCACGGTTGGGCTCTGACCTGCAACAGCAGGCCAACGAGTTCGCCCGGGAGCTACAGAGGACACTGAACGGAACAGTGTGCAGGGATGTGCAGATCAAGGCCGTTCGGCGCCCTGGTTCCGCACCCAACCCCATCTTTACTCTCGGTCATGGCCTGACCAAAGATAACCTTCAACCTCGCCCATTCGCTCTGCGTGTGGACAACAAGAAGCCTCGCGCGTGGATGAACCTGTCCTATCAGGTGCGCATTTGCGACGAGGCGACATTCCTGACCGTCCTCTCGTCGTATTGCGGTATCTACGCCGATGAGGGCCTCACGCTATGCCTGTGTCATTTCGACTACGAGCGGGACAAGGACAAGTACACGAGCGCGCATGTTCAGGTGTACGGGAAGTCGCCGGCACTGGATCTGCTGAACGGCAAGGGCGATGAGAAGCGTCCACTGGAGAAACTGCACTTCCCGGTGGGCGGGAAGCGGTTCCGGCCCTGCATCGAGGACTTCATCGAGTTCCTGATCAACGAGCGGCTGGTCGCCGGGCGTGAAGGGTGGCAGCGGTACGTCGAGGCAGGCAGGAACCGCTACCAGTTGATCCAGCTCAAGGCGGCCATAAGGCGCAACCCGGAAGTCGTCGAGGAGTATTTGAAGGACCGGGAGCGCGCCCAGCAAGGCGAGTGACACTCGTCGTGCCGGGCCGGGCAGCGGAGTCCGTGACGACCATCCCCGCGGGCCGGCGCGGGTGCGGGTGCGGGGAGCAGGGTCGGCGGTGGATCTCCGCGGCAGCGGCGTTCACCGGTGGACGGTGGTACACGGGTGAGGGCCCGCCCCCGGAACGGTGACTCCGGGGGCGGGCCCTCTGCTGTGCGGCGGCATCAGCCGACGCGGAAGCCGCCTGCGTTTGCTCGGGTGGTCAACCGGCGGCGAGCGCGGCTTCGACGGCGCGCAGGTGACGCGTCACCGGGCCCACGGTGAGCAACCCACTGCCCGCACCCCCGATTTCACCCGCCGCCGGCGCCAGCCGAGCACGCGCCCGTTCCAGCGCACCACGCTCCCCGAGCCGCACGGCCGCGGACGCCTCCAGACAGGTCAGGGCCTCGTACAGCAGGTCCGCCGGGGCTTCCGGCACGGCGGCCAGCGCCTCGCGTGCCGCGGTGCCACGGCCCGAGCGGAGCAGGAGGAGGGGTTCGGCCCAAGGGCGGTACGGGCCCCAGTCCGCCTCCGCCCGCGCTGTTGCCTCCTCCGTCTCCGCAGCCTTCGCCGTCTCCTTCGCCGTCCCCGGTTCCGGGGCGCCGCCCGGTTCCATGGCGTCGCCCGGTTCCGCGGCGTCGCCCGGTTCGCCGTCGCACGCCAGGTCCAGGCTCAGCAGCGCCAGCGGCAGGAGTCCCTGCGACAAGCCCGGCATCCCTGCGCCGTCCAGACGCGCCGCGGCCGTCCGGTACGCGGCCCCGGCGCACTCGCGCCGACCCGCCGCCGCCAGCCGCAGCGCCCCGTACCACTCGGTGAAGACGCCCACGAGCGGCAGTTCATGGCGCTCGGCGAGGCGGTCCGCTGCGGCTGCATGGGTGTCCGCCGTGGAGAAGTCGTCGAGCGCGCCGCGGGCCTGCATCCGGATGAGGTGACCGAGCACCTCGTACGTCACGAGGTCGTGGCGTGCGGCGAGGCCGATCAGTTCGGCGCCGATCGCGTCCCGCTCGGCGGCGCGGCCCGCACGGGTGCAGGACTGCATGAACCTGCCGTTGAGCGCGAACGCCAGCAGCGCCGGGTCGTCCAGTCGGCGCGCGATCCCCTCCGCCGCCCGGGCCGCCTGCGGACCGCGCGCCGCCCGGGTGCCGCGCATCTCCAGGGCGACCGTGGCGAGCAGCCGGCAGCGGGCGGCATCGCAGGAGGGATCGCCGGGCAGCGCGGCGAGGGCCCGTTCGGCGGCGTTCACGATGCGCCGGGCCAGTTCGGGATCATCGCTGCGGGTCCAGATGGCGGGGACGTCGTAGGCGCCGATGACCCGGGCGACCAACTCGGTGTCGCCTGACTCCTCCGCCACGGTGATGGCCTCCATACGGTGCACACGCGCCGCCTCCAGACCGCCGCCGCCGGTCACCGCGAGATTGCGGATCAGGCCGACCGTCGCCTCGATCCGCGCCCGCGACCCGGCGGCGACGGTGTGGTCGTAGGCGGCCGTCGCCTCTGTCCACAGCCGGGTGGTGGCGGAGCCGGGGCCGGTCGGTCGTGGTTTGCCGGTCGGCCGGGGCGTGCGGCCGGGAGGGGCCGGCTCTGACGGGGGGCCGGGGTCGAGGTCCGGGTCCTGCCGGAGGATGGCCGTCTCCAGGCGGCGCAGGCGCGGCCCGGGGTCCAGGCCCAGCCCGTCGGTGAGGGCGGTCCGGGCACGGCGCAGTACGGCGAGGGCGTCCGCCTGACGGTCCGTCCGGTACAGCGCCAGCGCGAGCAGCCGCCAGGCCTCCTCGCGCCAGGGGTGCTCGGTGAGGTGGGCCTCCAGGTCGGGCACCGCGGCGGCGGCGAGACCGAGCGCCAGCCGGGCCGAGGCCCGCCCCTCCACTGCCTGAAGCCGTAGTTCGGCGAGGCGGGAACGTTCGGCTCGGGGCCAGTCCTCGTCCGCGAACTCGGCGTACGCGGGCCCCCGCCACATACCGAGCGCCCGGTCCAGCCGCTGCAGCGCCGCCTCGGCGGGCAACCCCGCGGCTTCGGCGACGGCGGTCTCGAAACGCCAGGCGTCCACCGCGTCGGGCTCCGCCCGCAGCACGTACCCCGGGCCGTCGGTGACCAGCAGCCGGGCCGGGGCGCGGGGCGGGCGCTCGGGTTCAAGGGCCCGGCGGAGCGCGCCGACGAAGGTCTGCACGGCGCCCACCGCTCCGGCCGGCGGGTCCTCCCACAGGTCATCGACGAGGCGAGCCACGGGTACGACGCGGCGGCGGGCCACGATCAGCCTGGCCAGCACGGCCCGGTGCCTCGGCCCCTTCAACACCAGCCCGACACCGTCCCGCTCGGCCACCACGGGCCCGAGCACGCCGAACGCGACCATTCCCAGCACCCCCTCGCCGTCCCCGCACCCTCTCGCCGTTCCGGCCTCTCGCCGTCCCCGCGCCCTCCCCCGAGGACAGGCCTCTCGTCGTCCCTGCATCCTCTCGCCGTCCGGCGCCCCCTCGTCGTCCCAGCGCCCCCTCGTCGTCCGCGCCGCCACCGTACGTGCTGACCGCCCGCTGATTCGCGCCCGGCAGGCTCGCGGTGTCCGGCGGCCCCGACGGCGAGACGAGGCACCGTCCACCGCGCGGGTCCACCGCGCGGCACCGCGGCAATTCGAAGAGCCCCCCGGGCGCGAAGAGAGGCACACCCATGTCACCGACCATCCCTGGCTTCGAGTACCAGCGCGTTCCCGTCGCCGACGACGTCGCGCTCCACGTCGCCGTGGGGGGCTCCGGCAGTCCCGTCGTCCTGCTGCACGGCTTCCCGCAGACCCACCTCATGTGGCGTCATGTCGCCGCCGAACTGGCCCGGGACCACACGGTGATCTGCCCCGACCTGCGCGGCTACGGCGCCAGCGACAAGCCGGACGACGCCGGTGGGACGGCGTACACCAAGCGCACCATGGCCGCCGACGTCGTGGCGCTCGCCCGCGGGCTCGGTCACGAGCGGTTCGCGCTGGCCGGCCACGACCGGGGCGCACTGGTGGCCTTCCGGACCGGACTCGACCACCCGGACGCCGTCACGCACCTCGCCTCGCTCGATGTGCTGCCCACGCTCGACATGTGGGAGGTGATGCACGGCGTCACCGCGGCGGTCGGTTTCCACCTCTACTTGATGGCGCAGCCGCCGGGCTTGCCCGAAGAGTTGATCGGTGCGGCGCCGGACGCGTTCTTCGGTCACTTCCTCGACCTCTGGGCGCAGGAACCGTCGGCGATCCCGGCGGACGTCCGCGCCGCGTACCTCGAAGCCTGCCGGTCCGCGGTGCCGTCGATCGTCGCCGACTACCGGGCCTCGGCCGGCCCCGACATCGAACACGACGAGGCGGACCGCGCCGCGGGCCGTCGGCTCCGGATGCCGGTCGCCGTTCTCCAGCAGGACTGGGGCGCGGCCCTCGGCTTCGACGCCGCCGCGATCTGGTCGGCCTGGGCACCCGACCTCCGTCACACCACGGTCTCCTGTGGTCACTTCATGGCGGAGGAGGCGCCGGACGAGGTCACCAAGGCCATCCGCGGTCTGCTGGCGGGCTGACCGGACCCGTCGCGGCCCGCCGGGTCTCGGGACTGTCAGGACAAATTGGGGGAACCCGTCATTCAACAGCAGATGGGTGCACCCAACAGCAGATGGGTGAATGGGTGAGAGGCCCGCCATGGAGATTTCAGGCATCATCAGCGCCATCATCATCGGCATCGTGATCGGTGCCCTCGGCCGACTCGTGGTCCCGGGCCGTCAGCGCATCGGGATCCTCTGGACGATCGCGATCGGCATCATCGCCGCACTCATCGGAAGCGCCCTCGCATCGGGCCTGGACGTTTCCGACACAGACGGCGTCGACTGGATCGAATGGCTCATCCAGATCGCCCTGGCGGCAGTGGGCGTGGCAGCGGTCAGCAAGGCGAAGGTCCGCCACTGAAGCCTTGTCCGCAACAACACGAAGCCGGGACCCGCCGAGGTCCCGGCTTCGTCCTGATCACTTGGACCCCGGCTTCGTCGTGATCACTCGGATCCCGGCTTCTTCGCGGACAACTCGAATCCCGGCCTCGTCGTAGATCACTCCGCTCCCTTGCGCTCCAGCATCCGCTCCAGCCGGTCGAAGCGTTCGTGCAGAGCGCGGGCCGTCTCGTCGTAGGCGTGGTGCAGGCGGTGGCGGCGCCGTTGTTCGCGGCCGACGAACCAGGTCGCGAGGGCCGCGGTCACCATGCCGTAGGTGGTGATGCCGAGGACCATCACCACGGACCCGATGATCCGGCCCCACAGCGTCACCGGGTAAAAGTCGCCGTAGCCGACGGTGGTGGCGGTCTCGACCGACCACCACAGGGCCCTCGGATACGTCGTCAGATTGGCACCGGGCGCCCCGTGTTCGGCGTGGACGACGGCGTACGAGCCGAGCAGCGACACCACCACGAGCACGACGGTCGCGCCGCCCGCCGCCTTCACATGCAGCGAACGGCCTTCCCGGCCGAGCAACAGGTCGAGTGCCCTGTCGAGGAATCCAGGCAGCATGCGCGGATCGTCCGCGACCCGGTCCGGCCAGGCGGAGCGGACGCGCCCGACGGCCGCCGGGGTCACCCTTTCGGCGGGCCGCTCCGCCGATGTTTCACGTGGAACACTGCGATCACGCAGCGTCACATCCCTTGCCGACCCGCTGGGTCACAGGTCAGCGAGCCGATACCGTGAACTGCGCCCCGTCCGGATCGGCCAGCACGGCCTCCGGTGCGTTGGGGTCGGCGCGCAGCACCGTGCCGCCATGGGCCTCGGCCGTGCGTATGCACGCCTGGACGTCCGGAACGCGGAAATGGATCTGCCAGTGCGGGCGGATCGTCGGATCGGGCGCCGCCTCCAAGGCACCCGAGCTGATGCGCGCCACCACGTCCTCGCCGCTGCGCAGCACCACCTCGTCCCCGTCGTAGGCGACGTCGCAGCAGCCTTGTTTGGCGCTCGCCCAGTCCAGCACCTCGGCATAGAAGATGGCGGCGTCGAAGGCGTTGCGGGTGTGCAGCTTGACGAAGGCCGGGGCCTCCTGGCGCCAGCCCTCCCAGCCGAGCACCAACTGCCCCTCCCAAATCCCGAACACCGCGCCGTCCCGGTCGGCGAGCAGTGCCGCCCGCCCGGGCGGGAAGGCGATCGGGCCGACGGCCGTGGTCCCGCCGCGTTCCCGGGTGCGGGAGGCGGCCTCGTCGGCGCTGGCCACCGCGAAGTAGGGCGTCCACGCGACGGCCACCTGCCACATGGACGCCACCGCCGCGATCCCGGCCACCGGTACGTCATCGGCGTAGGCGATCCGGAACCGGTCGCCCAGCCGGGCCGAACGCCACTTCCAGCCGAGCACCGCCGCGTAGAAGTCCTCGGCACTGTCCTGGTCGCGGGCCGTCAGGCTGACCCAGCACGGGGCGCCGAACACCGAGTGACTGGTAATGGCGCTGCTCGCGAGCGTTCTGTCGGGGTTCATCGCAGTACCGTCCTGGTGGTCGACGCGTGCGGTCCGGGTCGTTGACCGCCCCCGCACAGATCCTCGCTCAGGAGGGCGTCACTCGCTCGTTCAGCGGACTCCGTTGGCCCGTTCAGGGGACCTCGCCATGCCGTGTCCAGCGGCACAGCAGCCGGAACGCCAGCACCAGGGTGAGCGGCCACAGGGCGGCGAAGGCCCAGATCACGCCGGCCTCCGATGTGCGGATGCCGACGACGATCAGCAGGATCGAGACCATCGCCAGCAGTGCCACGACGACAGACAGCCGGGAGGGATGGCGCGGTGGGCGCGGGCGGCGCGGTGGGTGGGAAGGGCGCGGCGGGCGCATGGCCCGGACGAGGCGGCGGTCGCGCCGAAGCGCGCTTTCGATGTCCCTCAGGATGATCCGCTCGCGGGGCGACAACCGTATGTCGTTCATGTCGTCCATGGGCGGCGGGATCAGTCCGTTCCCCGAACGATATTGCTCTCCGGTTCGGGAGCATCCGGTTCGCCGGAGTCCTCACCGCGAGGCCACCGGGTGACAAGCGGGGCGTCCTTACGTGCACGTTCCTCAACCACGGGATGGCTCTCTGTTCTGGTGGTCCTGGTGCCGGGTTCCATCGGGGCACCTCCTCAGTCCGCGGGACCGAGTACCCAGAGGGGGCGGGCGAAACGGGTCGCGCGGGCGGCGCGGCCTCTCCGGGGCTCCGCTGCTTGCTGCCCGGGCCCGTAAACGTCTTTGCGGTGCCCCGCCCTCGCCGCCCACACTGGCCCGATGCTCATTCGACGCGAAAGCCCCACCGACGTAGCCGACGTGCGCGCGGTCATCGCGGCCGCCTTCGCCAAACCGGACACCCCGGATCCCGTGGAGGCCGTCCTGCTGGACGCGCTGCGAGTGTGTGACGGCTGGCTGCCGGAGCTGTCCCTCGTGGCGGTCGACGAGAAGGACGAGGTCGTCGGGCACGTCGTGTGTACGCGTGGCCGCATCGACGAGGTGCCGGCCCTGGGCCTCGGGCCGATCGGTGTCCGGCCCGACCGCCAGGGGAACGGCGTGGGCCAGGCCCTGGTGCACAGCGTGCTCGGCGCCGCGGACGCCCTCGGCGAGCCCTTCGTCGCCCTGCTGGGCAGCCCCGCCTTTTACGGCCGCTTCGGCTTCCGGACCAGTACCGAGTTCGGCATCCACCCGCCGGACGCGTCCTGGGGCGAGCACTTCCAGGTGCGCACGCTGACCGCGTACGACCCCGCCGTGCGCGGGACCTTCGCCTACGCGGAGCCGTTCGACGACGTATGACCTCGCAACGACCCGGCCATATGGCTCTGTAAGGGCGCATGGCTCCGTAAAGACGCATGGCTCTGTAAAGACGCATGGCTCGGTAAAGGCGTGTGACCCCCGTGCGGGCCCGGGGGTCACACGCCGATGTCATGTCAAGGGACGGCTACTTCACCGGAGTGGACTCCGGCTCGTTGTCGGTCTCCGCCTCGCCCGCCGGGGGCTCCGCCGCCTCCTCGACGGGTGTCTTCACCGATTCGAGCAGCAGCTGGGCCACGTCCACGACCTGGATGGACTCCTTGGCCTTGCCGTCGTTCTTCTTGCCGTTGACTGAATCGGTCAGCATGACGAGGCAGAACGGGCAGGCGGTGGAGACGATGTCCGGGTTGAGGCTGAGCGCCTCGTCGACACGCTCGTTGTTGATGCGCTTGCCGATCCGCTCCTCCATCCACATCCGGGCACCACCGGCGCCGCAGCAGAAGCCGCGCTCCTTGTGGCGGTGCATCTCCTCGTTCCTGAGACCCGGGACCTTGCCGATGATCTCGCGCGGCGGCGTGTAGATCTTGTTGTGGCGGCCCAGGTAGCAGGGGTCGTGGTAGGTGATGATGCCCTCGACCGGGGTGACCGGGATCAGCTTGCCCTCGTCGACGAGGTGCTGGAGAAGCTGGGTGTGGTGGATGACCTCGTAGTCGCCGCCGAGCTGCGGGTACTCGTTGCCGAGCGTGTTGAGGCAGTGCGGGCAGGTGGCGACGATCTTCTTCGCCGACTTGGGCTTCTTGGTCGACTCGTCCTCGTCGTCTTCCCCGAAGGCCATGTTCAGCGCCGCGACGTTCTCCATGCCGAGCTCCTGGAAGAGGGGCTCGTTGCCGAGACGGCGGGCGGAGTCGCCGGTGCACTTCTCGTCGCCGCCCATGATCGCGAACTTGACGCCCGCGATGTGCAGCAGCTCCGCGAAGGCCTTGGTGGTCTTCTTGGCCCGGTCCTCCAGGGCGCCCGCGCAGCCGACCCAGTACAGGTAGTCGACCTCGGAGAGGTCCTCGATGTCCTTGCCGACGACGGGGATCTCGAAGTCGACCTCCTTGGTCCACTCCAGCCGCTGCTTCTTGGCCAGGCCCCAGGGGTTGCCCTTCTTCTCCAGGTTCTTCAGCATCGTGCCGGCCTCGCTGGGGAAGGCGGACTCGATCATGACCTGGTAGCGGCGCATGTCGACGATGTGGTCGACGTGCTCGATGTCGACGGGGCACTGCTCGACGCAGGCGCCGCAGGTGGTGCAGGACCACAGCACGTCCGGGTCGATGACGCCGTTCTCCTCCAGCGTGCCGATCAGCGGCCGCTCGGCCTCGGCGAGCGCCGCGGCCGGGACGTCCTTGAGCTGCTCCTCGGACGCCTTCTCCTCGCCCTCCATGGTCTTGCCGCCGCCGGCGAGCAGGTAGGGGGCCTTGGCGTGCGCGTGGTCGCGCAGCGACATGATGAGCAGCTTCGGGGAGAGCGGCTTGCCGGTGTTCCAGGCCGGGCACTGCGACTGGCAGCGGCCGCACTCGGTGCAGGTGGAGAAGTCCAGCAGGCCCTTCCAGGAGAAGTGCTCGATCTGGGAGACACCGAAGACGTCGTCGTCGCCCGGGTCCTCGAAGTCGATCGGCTTGCCGCCGGAGGTCATCGGCTGCAGTGCGCCCAGGGCGGTCTCGCCGGTCGCGTTGCGCTTGAACCAGATGTTGGGGAAGGCGAGGAAGCGGTGCCAGGCGACACCCATGCTGGTGTTCAGGCTCACCGTGATCATCCAGATCAGGGAGACGCTGATCTTCACCATCGCGGTGAAGTAGAGCAGGTTCTGCAGCGTGGTGACGCTCAGGCCCTTGAAGGCGAGGACGAGCGGGTACGAGGCGAAGTACGCGGCCTCGTACGTCTCGACGTGGTGGATCGCGCCCTCGAGGCCGCGCAGCACGTAGATCGCCAGGCCGATGGTGAGGATCACGTACTCGACGAAGTACGCCTGCCAGGCCGTGGAGCCGGCGAAGCGGGACTTGCGGCCGGCCCGGGAGGGCAGATTGAGCAGCCGGATCACCATGAGCACGGCGATGCCCAGGACGGTCATCACGCCGATGAACTCGATGTACATCTCGAACGGCAGGAAGCCGCCGATGACGGGGAGCGTCCAGTCGGCCTGGAAGAGCTGGCCGTAGGCCTGGGCCAGGGTCGGCGGGAGCGTCAGGAAGCCGATCGCGACGAACCAGTGCGCGAAGCCTACGATCCCCCACCGGTTCATGCGCGTGTGACCGAGGAACTCCCTGACCAGCGTGACACTGCGCTGGTAGGGATTGTCGGTCCGGCTCCCGGCGGGGACGGGCTGGCCGAGTTTGAAGTGCCGGACGAACTGGCCGATGGCGCGCGCGAGCAGAGCGACGCCGACCACGGTCAGGACCAGCGACACGACGATCGCGGCGAGTTGCATTTGGGGGCTCCTCGGGCCTGCGAGGGGATTACTAAGCGGTAACTTATGCAGTCCGTCTGAGACTACCCACATCTTGACGCGCACTGTAGCCAGGTGGGCGGTGATATGCGTCGCTGAGGTGAACCTGAGTCCCGAGGGTTGTCTCGCCCCCGCCGCCCCTACCCATCCCATCTTGGGGGCTGCGCCCCGGTCCCCCCGCCTGGGGGTGGGCCCGAGCCCTGAGCCCACCTCCCATCCCCCGGCCCAGCCCTCAAGCCCCGAGCCCGCCTCCCGGCAGGAGCCCGACCGCAGCCCCGGGGGCGGGAAGGGTAGGGGCGCCGGGGGCGGAGGACTCCGTGGTTGTTGACGGGGGTGGGTGGCTTGATCGCCTGGTGGGGCGGGCTCATGCCCGTAAGCTTCATATAAAAGTTGAGCCCCTCCGACTCAGGTCTGTTGACCCCGGGGGAGCCGTCGTGCACACTTGAGTCCGTTCCACTCAAGTCAGCTGGAGGAATCGAAATGGCACGTGCGGTCGGCATCGACCTGGGCACGACTAACTCCGTCGTCAGCGTTCTGGAGGGCGGCGAGCCCACCGTCATCACCAACGCCGAGGGCGCCAGGACCACGCCGTCCGTCGTCGCCTTCGCCAAGAACGGTGAGGTGCTCGTCGGCGAGGTCGCCAAGCGCCAGGCGGTCACCAACGTGGACCGGACCATCCGGTCCGTGAAGCGCCACATGGGCACCGACTGGAAGATCGAGCTGGACGGCAAGCCGTTCAACCCGCAGCAGATCTCCGCCTTCATCCTGCAGAAGCTGAAGCGGGACGCCGAGTCCTACCTGGGCGAGAAGGTCACCGACGCGGTGATCACCGTCCCGGCGTACTTCAACGACTCCGAGCGTCAGGCCACCAAGGAGGCCGGCGAGATCGCGGGTCTCAACGTTCTGCGTATCGTCAACGAGCCTACCGCCGCGGCCCTGGCGTACGGCCTCGACAAGGACGACCAGACCATCCTCGTCTTCGACCTCGGTGGCGGCACCTTCGACGTGTCCCTCCTGGAGATCGGCGACGGCGTCGTCGAGGTGAAGGCCACCAACGGCGACAACCACCTCGGTGGTGACGACTGGGACCAGCGCGTCGTCGACTACCTGGTGCAGCAGTTCAAGACCGGTCACGGCGTGGACCTCGCCAAGGACAAGATGGCGCTCCAGCGTCTGCGTGAGGCCGCGGAGAAGGCCAAGATCGAGCTGTCCTCGTCCACCGAGACCTCGATCAACCTGCCCTACATCACCGCCTCCGCCGAGGGCCCCCTGCACCTCGACGAGAAGCTGACCCGCGCGCAGTTCCAGCAGCTGACCGCGGACCTGCTGGAGCGCTGCAAGACCCCGTTCCACAACGTCATCAAGGACGCCGGCATCCAGCTGAGCGAGATCGACCACGTCGTTCTCGTCGGTGGCTCGACCCGTATGCCCGCCGTCGCCGAGCTCGTGAAGGAGCTGACCGGCGGCAAGGAGGCCAACAAGGGCGTGAACCCGGACGAGGTCGTCGCCATCGGCGCCTCGCTCCAGGCCGGTGTCCTCAAGGGTGAGGTCAAGGACGTCCTGCTCCTCGACGTGACCCCGCTGTCCCTCGGTATCGAGACCAAGGGCGGCATCATGACCAAGCTGATCGAACGCAACACGACCATCCCGACCAAGCGGTCGGAGATCTTCACGACGGCCGAGGACAACCAGCCGTCGGTGCAGATCCAGGTCTACCAGGGCGAGCGCGAGATCGCGGCCTACAACAAGAAGCTCGGGATGTTCGAGCTCACCGGTCTGCCGCCGGCGCCGCGCGGCGTCCCGCAGATCGAGGTCTCCTTCGACATCGACGCCAACGGCATCATGCACGTGACCGCGAAGGACCTGGGCACGGGCAAGGAGCAGAAGATGACCGTCACCGGCGGCTCCTCGCTGCCGAAGGACGAGGTCGACCGGATGCGCCAGGAGGCCGAGCAGTACGCGGAGGAGGACCACCGCCGCCGCGAGGCCGCCGAGACCCGCAACCAGGGCGAGCAGCTCGTCTACCAGACGGAGAAGTTCCTCAAGGACAACGAGGACAAGGTCCCGGCCGACGTCAAGACCGAGGTCGAGACGGCCGTCGCCGAGCTGAAGGAGCAGCTCAAGGGCGAGGACACCGCCGAGATCCGCACCGCCACCGAGAAGGTCGCCGCCGTCTCGCAGAAGCTGGGCCAGGCGCTGTACGCCGACGCCCAGGCCGCGCAGGCCGCGGGCGGTGCCGGTGACGCCGGCGCGGGTCAGGCCAAGGCCGCTGACGACGACGTCGTCGACGCCGAGATCGTCGACGAGGACCGGAAGGACGGTGCCGCGTGACGGAGGAGACCCCGGGCTTCGACGAGCAGCAGCCGCAGCAGGCTCAGCCGCAGCAGCCCGACGTCCCCTCCGGCGGCACGTCCGACGACGCCGAGCCGCAGGCCGCCCCCCAGCAGGGGGCGGCCCCGGCCGGGGACGCGGCACAGGTGGCGGGTCTGACGGCCCAGCTGGACCAGGTACGCACCGCGCTCGGCGAGCGCACGATGGACCTGCAGCGGCTGCAGGCCGAGTACCAGAACTACCGCCGACGGGTCGATCGCGACCGGATCGCGGTCAAGGAGATCGCCATCGCGAACCTCCTGACCGAGCTCCTGCCCGTGCTCGACGACATCGGCCGGGCTCGTGACCACGGCGAACTGGTCGGCGGCTTCAAGTCGGTGGCCGAGTCGCTCGAGACGGTCGCGGCCAAGATGGGTCTGCAGCAGTTCGGCAAGGAGGGCGAGCCCTTCGACCCGACGATCCACGAGGCCCTGATGCACAGTTACGCGCCGGACGTCACCGAGACGACGTGCGTCGCGATTCTCCAGCCTGGGTATCGGTTCGGCGAGCGCACCATCCGCCCCGCGCGGGTCGCCGTGGCGGAACCCCAGCCCGGGGCGCAGACGGTCAAGGCCGACGATGCCGCTGCGGAGGCCTCGGAGGAGCAGGAGAGCGGTGGCCCGGACGAGGGCTGACGTGGGAGACGTACGGAAGGAGGGACGTCGAGGATGAGTACCAAGGACTTCATCGAGAAGGACTACTACAAGGTCCTCGGCGTCCCCAAGGACGCCACAGAGGCCGAGATCAAGAAGGCGTACCGGAAGCTCGCCCGCGAGTTCCACCCGGACGCCAACAAGGGCAACGCCAAGGCGGAGGAGCGCTTCAAGGAGATCTCCGAGGCGAACGACGTCCTCGGCGACCCCAAGAAGCGCAAGGAGTACGACGAGGCGCGCGCCCTCTTCGGCAATGGCGGGTTCCGGCCCGGCCCCGGCGCCGGAGGCGGATCGTTCAACTTCGACCTGGGTGACCTCTTCGGCGGCGCCCCGGGCGGGGGCGGTGCGGGCGGCTTCGGCGGCGGACTCGGTGACGTCTTCGGGGGCCTGTTCAACCGCGGTGGCGCCGGCACCGGTACGCGGACCCAGCCGCGGCGCGGCCAGGACATCGACACCGAGGTGACGCTGAGCTTCACCGAGGCGGTGGACGGTGCGACGGTCCCGTTGCGGATGACCTCGCAGTCCCCCTGCAAGGCATGCTCCGGCACGGGCGACGCCAACGGCACCCCGCGGGTGTGCCCGACGTGCGTCGGTACCGGTCAGGTCTCGCGCGGCGGCAGCGGCAGCTTCTCGCTCACCGACCCCTGCACCGACTGCAAGGGCCGCGGCCTCATCGCGGAGAACCCGTGCGATATCTGCAAGGGCAGCGGCCGGGCGAAGTCGTCGCGGACCATGCAGGTGCGCATTCCCGCCGGGGTGTCCGACGGCCAGCGCATCCGTCTGCGCGGCAAGGGTGCGCCGGGCGAACGGGGCGGCCCGGCGGGCGACCTGTACGTGACCGTGCACGTCCACCCGCACCCGGTCTTCGGCCGCAGGGGCGACAACCTCACGGTGACCGTCCCGGTGACGTTCGCGGAGGCCGCACTCGGCGGCGAGATCCGCGTCCCCACCCTCGGCGGCCCTCCGGTGACGCTCAAGCTGCCCCCGGGCACACCGAACGGCCAGACGATGCGGGCCCGAGGCAAGGGCGCGGTCCGCAAGGACGGCACCCGCGGGGACCTGCTGGTCACCGTGGAGGTCGCGGTGCCCAAGGACGTGACGGGCAAGGCGCGTGACGCGCTCGAGGCGTACCGCGAGGCGACCGCGGACGAGGATCCGCGGGCGGAGCTTTTCCAGGCCGCGAAGGGAGCATGAGGACGCCATGGATGGAGTCGGCCGACGGCGTAACCCCTACGAACTGACCGAAGAGACGCCGGTGTACGTCATCTCGGTGGCTGCCCAGCTCTCCGGTCTGCATCCGCAGACCCTGCGCCAGTACGACCGTCTGGGCCTGGTCTCTCCCGACCGCACCGCCGGCCGGGGCCGCCGTTACTCGGCCCGCGACATCGAACTGCTCCGCCAGGTGCAGCAGTTGTCGCAGGACGAGGGCATCAACCTGGCCGGCATCAAGCGCATCATCGAACTGGAGAACCAGGTGGTCGCCCTCCAGTCCCGCGTCGCGGAGCTGGAAGCGGCCCTGGACGGCGCCGCGGCGGCGATGCAGGCCCGCGAGGCGGCGGTGCACGCCTCGTACCGGCGTGACCTGGTCCCGTACCAGGACGTCCAGCAGACGAGCGCGCTCGTGGTCTGGCGCCCGAAGCGGCCGCAGGACTAGCGCGTCCGCGTGTGCGCACCCCGTGCGTGAAGGGGCCGGCAGGTTGAGGAAACCTCCCGGCCCCTTCTTCGCGCCGCAGCGAGCGTCGCTTCGCGCCGCCCTCAGGCCCCGTGTGCCTCGGCGGGAATCCGCCGTTCCGTCGGCTGGTGTTGCACCGGCGGCCGGCCACCTGGGGGATGTCTCAAGGCCGTCCGAGCGCCCGGTACTCCCAGCCGGCGGCGCGCCACTGGGCCGGGTCCAGGGCGTGGCGGCCGTCGACGATGCGGCGGTGGGTGACCACGGCGCCCATGGCGTGCGGGTCGATCTCGCGGAACTGGGTCCATTCGGTGAGCAGGACCACCACGTCCGCGCCGGTGGCGGCTGTCATGGCGTCCGGCCCGTAGGTGAGTTCGGGGAAGGCGCGGCGGGCGTTCTCCGTGGCGGCCGGGTCCACGACCGTGACGGAGGCTCCCGCCTGCTGGAGGGTTCGGGCCACGTCCAGGGCGGGTGCGTCACGGATGTCGTCGGAGTTGGGCTTGAAGGCGGCGCCCAGTGCCGTGACCCGGGCGCCGGAGAGGTCGCCGCCGACGAGCTCGCGAACGAGGTCGACGGTGCGGGCCCGGCGGCGTTTGTTGATGGCGTCCACCTCGCGCAGGAAGGCGACGGCCTGGCCGACGCCCAGTTCCTCGGCGCGGTGGCTGAAGGCACGTATGTCCTTGGGCAGGCAGCCGCCGCCGAAGCCGAGGCCCGGCTTGAGGAAACGGCCGCCGATCCGGTCGTCGTAGGAGAGGGCCTCGGCCAGGCCGGTGACGTCGGCGCCGGTCGCCTCGCAGATCTCCGCCATCGCGTTGATGTAGGAGATCTTGGTGGCGAGGAAGGAGTTGGCGGCGACCTTGACCAGTTCGGCGGTCTTCAGGTCGGTGACCACCACCGGGGTGTCGCGGGCGATGACGGGGGCGAACGCCGCCCGCAGCCGCTCCTCGGCCCAGGCCGACTCGGTGCCGAAGACCAGCCGGTCGGGGTGCAGGGTGTCGTCCACGGCGTAGCCCTCGCGCAGGAACTCGGGGTTCCAGGCGAGTTCGACGTCCGTTCCGGCGGGGGCGAGACGCTGCACCAGTTCGGTCAGCCGGGTCGCCGTACCCACCGGCACGGTCGATTTGCCCACCACCAGCGTGCGGCGGTACAGATGCCGTGCGAGTTCGCTCACCGCGCTGTCGACGTAGCGCAGGTCCGCCGCGTCGGAGCCCTGCTGCTGGGGCGTGCCGACGCAGATGAAGTGGACGTCGCCGAATGCGCCGGCCTCGGCGAAGTCGGTGGTGAAGCGGAGCCGTCCGGAGTCCAGCGCCTTGGCCAGCAGTTCGGGCAGGCCCGGCTCGAAGAAGGGGACGCTGCCGGAGCCGAGCCGCTCGATCTTGTCGGGGTCGACGTCGACGCCGAGGACCTCGTAGCCGAGGACGGCCATGCAGATGGCGTGGGTGGCGCCCAGGTAGCCGGTGCCGATGACGGTGAGGCGTGGCAGCGGAGTTCCGGGGGTGCCGGGTCCGGTCGTGCTGTCGTCGGGTCCGAGTGAGGTGTCCGTCCGCTTGGCGGTGGCGAGGGTCATGGTGTGCTCCCGTATGCGCGTGGGGGCGGCGCTGTGAAGGGTTGGGTGGGCGGCTCAGGAAGGAGTGCAGTCGACGTTCGCCAGGCCCTCGGCCGCCCCTGTCGCCTTGTTGTCGCAGGTGACCTTGTTCCCGTTGACGGGTGTGAGCTTGTAGCCGTAACCAGGCCCGTCCACGTGTGCGGTGTTGCCCTTGAACGTGTTGTCGGCGCCCCAGCCGTCGACGATCTCGTGGGTCTGGAAGCCGTCCTGGAGTGCGTGGCGGCCGGTGTTGCCCTGGACCAGCCAGCCGTTGCCCTTGAGGTCGACCCAGGAGTCGTTGTGCGAGCCGCTGAGCGCGGAGCCGTCGAAGGTGTTGCCGATGACTTCTCCGTCGCTGGTGCCCTCCTTGATGTCGATGGACTCGGCGGTCGTGTCGCTGATGCCGTTGCCGCGGATCACATTGCGGTTGCTGGCGTCGGGTTTGCAGTCCGAGACCGTGCACCAGTTGGACTCGGCGGAGCCGATGTAGATGCCCTCGCCGAACTTCTCCCGCCGGTTGCCGGTGTCGCGGACGGTGTTGTCCTGGACGACGTTGTCCGAGCTGAAGTTGCGCAGATGGATGGCCTCGTCGCCGATGCGTTCGACGGTCAGGCCCTGGATGACGGCGCCCTGCACACGGTCCGCCATCACGCCTTTCTGGCTGTTGCGGACGGTGAAGCCGACCAGCCGCCAGTGGCTGGCGCCGTCCAGGTGGAAGCCGTATCCGCCGTCGATGCCCTCGCCGTCGATGACCGCTGCGGAACCGCCGCAGACGTACACGGGTCGGTCGGCGGTGCCCGGCGTGGTGGCCTTGAAACGACCCTGGTACGTGCCGTCGGCCAGCCGGATGCTGTCCCCCGGGCCGGCGTCGGCGAGGGCCTGTTCCAGCGAGGCGGAGTCGTTCACCGTGACAGTGGCGGCCGGGCACTTGAGCGTCCTGGCCGTCGGCGCGCCGGTGTCGCCGGTGGCGGCCGGTCCGGACGGGTCTGCGGCGGGGGCGGACGAGGCCGGTGTGGTGTCGTCCTCGTCCGGTTCCGTCGCGGATGCGGCCGGCGTGCGGGTGGTGAGGGTGGGGCCGACCGGTCCGGTGGCCCCGGCCGGGGTGTCGGGGTCCCCGCCGGAGGTCACGGCCACGATGAGGGCGATCACGGAGCACAGGAACGCCCCCGTGGCCAGCCACAGCGCGCGATTACCACTGGTCATGGGTCATCACCGGAACCCGTTCGTGTGCTGCCAGGCGGATCTCCGTGGGCGGAGGGGTCGGCAGGGGCTTCTTGTCGGCGTAGGGGTGGGCGCGTCCGCGGCGTCCGCGACCCCGGTTGCCGCGCTGGCGCTGTCCCATCACGGCCGACATCAGGATGAGCAGCAGAATGAAGGTCCACAGCAGCGTCATCGGGCTGGCGTAGTGCCGGAACTTCGTCCAGA
The DNA here is from genome assembly GCF_004023625.1 of Streptomyces cavernae. Taxonomy (GTDB): domain Bacteria; phylum Actinomycetota; class Actinomycetes; order Streptomycetales; family Streptomycetaceae; genus Streptomyces; species Streptomyces cavernae. Next base: position 85,320 of record NZ_RPDJ01000023.1, read on the forward strand.
AGGAGCTGGTGTCGTGCCAGGCGAAGGTCTGGTTCTTCTTGATGTCCATGTCGCCGCCGGCCCGAACGGTGTCCAGGGCGCTCGGCCCGACGCCCGCGATGACGTTGTAGGAGATCGTCGAGCCGTCGACGCCGCCCACCATGGACACGCCGTGGTTGGTGGCGTCCTGGATGGTGTTGCCGCGAACCTCGGCGACCGAATCGCGCACGTAGACGCCGGTGTCGGCGTTCTCCACGATGTTCCCGGTGATCTGCGCCTCCGTCACACCGTCGCGCACCGAGATGCCCTGGCGGACCTGGCCCTTGAGGTGGTTTCCGGTGATGGCCACCTTGGCGGCCTCCTGGCGGGCGACGATGCCCATGTCCCCGCCGCGGACGTTGTTGTTCTGGACGCCGACGTCCATGCCGCCGAGGATCTCGATGCCGTAGCGGCCGTTGTCGTCGGCGGTGCTGTTGGAGACGGAGTTGGAGCCGTAGCTGCTGATGGACTCGCCGGAGGCCGAGGGGCCGCTCGCCAGGGGGCGGCCGCTGAGCGTGAATCCGTTGCCTTTGTTGCCGCTCGCCGTGGATCCCGTGACCTGGACCTGCTGGGTGGCGCGGGCGAGGACGAAGCCGTCGCCGCCGTTGTCCTTGGAGGTGGTCCGTGCGACGTCGGCGTTGGTGACGTAGCGGTGGAGTACGAGGCCGTCCTGGAAGCTCTTCGACACCTTGGTGTCGGTGATGCTGACGCCGGTGGCGCCGGAGACGAACAGCCCGTAGGTGTTGCCCTTGATGGTGGAGTGGTCGACCTCCGCCGACACGTACGACAGGTCGGGCACGGTGAACCTGCTGTCCGGGGTGGTCAGTTCACCGGATGGCTGGGCGAGGACGCCGCCGCTGCTGGGTATCTGCTCGGCTTCCTTCTCCGCCTTGTCGGCGGCCTCCGCCCGCTCGCGCTGGTTGAGGTCGTCGCTGGTCGGGGTGTCCGGGCCGTCGATGTTGCCGGTGTCGGGACGGTCGGTTCCGGTGAGGCTGAGGCCGCCGGTGCGGCCGCTCCAGAAGCCGAGGTCGCTGACGGCGGCGTACTTCATCGCGAACTGGCCGCCGATGGCACGGATGTACGCCCGGCCGTCGCGCGGGTCCGTGTCCGGCTTGTTGGTTTTGGTGTCCCAGCTGCCGATCTTCATCGGAGCCTGCGCGGTGCCCTCCAGGATGAGCCGGCCGCCGAACGAGACGATGGAGACGAAGCCCTTGTTGCTGCTGGCCATGCGCATGGTCAGGCCGCCCGGGTTGGACAGCTTCAGCTTGGCGCCGGCGTTGAGGTACAGGTTCTCGGTGAGCAGATAGGAGCCGTCACGTTTGCGGACGAAGGTCTGCGGGGCCAGTGACAGCAGGTCCGAGACACCGTACGGCTTGGTGCGCGCGGTGAGGACCAGGGTGTAGCCGCTGCCGGTGTCCAGGCGGTACGGCTGTGACCACTTGGCGCCCTTCAGCGGGGCGACGGCGGCGACGGCACGGACCTGGTCGAGCCGGTGGTCCTCGGCATCGACGAGGGCGGCCTGGGCCTCGGACTCCTCGGGGGTGAACTTGGGTGCTTCACCGTCGTCGTCGGATTCGGCCCGTACTCCGGCGAGGACGCTTCCCGCCGCGGCCGCCTTCGGCGCGGCATGAGCGAGGGGCGCGGAGCCGAGGAGTGCGACGGCGACCAGGGGCAGGAAGGCGGCGGCCGTCGCCGTACCGCGCAGGGCGGCGCGGGAGGCGGGGAGGACGGCGCGGCCGTGGAGGATACGGGCGGTCAACAGGGTGGACCCCAGGGGGAATCGAGGGCGGTGTGGGGAGTACCCGCCGTGAGCGGCCGCACGGCGGGGCACGGGGGCAGGCCGGGGCTCGGTGTGGCGGGTGGCGTCGCCGTTCGTCGAGTGGCCGGATGAGGAGCCGGCCTCGCGGTCGGTTCGGTGGGTGGTCCCGTGGTTCTTCGGGCGGTCGGTCCCGTCGCACGCCTCGTAGCCGGCGGGACGAACGGCTGCGTGACCGTTCCCCCGCGCGGCCCGGTGGCCGACCAGGTCCTCGGTGGCCAGGTCCCGGCGCGTCCGCGGTGGCTGATGGAGCGTCACGGTTGGAACGCCCCCGCCCGGCGGCCGTCGGCGGAGGGACGGTGGGGGCCGTTGCCCGAGAGCGATGCGGCGTTCTGTCCCTCGCCGCCGATGCTGGTGCTGGTCCGGGTCAGCCAACCCTGCTTGTTCATGGTGATGAAGGCCCACAGCTTGATCGGCAGCGAGATCATGACGACCACGAGGGCCAGCAACGGCAGCAGAAGGATCTCCTGCGGGTGTCTGCGCAGGTGCGAATAGCCGCGGATGCCCCGCCCCACGAAGAGCCAGATCAGCACCAGGACCACACCGCGGCCGGTCAGTTCGAGTCGGCTGAACAGCAGATAGCCCAATGCCATGCCCATGGTCACGGGCGTCAGCAGGATCTGCAGCACGGTGATCTTGGTGACCAGGGGTACCCGCCACAGCCAGCCCTTGTACAGGGCAGTGAGATAGCAGCGGTAGGAGTTGCGGCTCCAGCGCACCCGTTGCTTGACGAAAGCCCGGAACGAGGACGGGAACATGGACAGCGCACGCGCGCTCGACTGGTGCACGGTCTTGTACCCGGAGGCCAGCACCAGCCAGGTCAGCCGGCCGTCGTCGCCGGCGACGCAGCGTCGGCCGAGGAAGAACTCGTTCTCCAGGTTCTCGAGGACGGGATCGACGGCGGCCTTGCGATAGGCGGCGGTACGGCCGGACAGACAGGCGACGGCGCCGGCCCGGCCCATCGCCGGGACGTAGTCGTAGTAGCGCAGATTGACCAGCCAGTCCGCGATGCGCCGCCAGATGCTGCTGCGGCGCATGAAGACGTTCTGCTGGGTGCCGACCCCGCCGACCTTGGGGTCGACGAAGGGCATCTGCACGGCGTCGAGCAGGCCGGCCTGCCAGCGGGTGTCCGAGTCGACCAGCACCACGAGTTCGCAGCGCGCGGCCCGGATGCCCACGCCCAGCGCGGACCGCTTGCCCCGGTGCTCGAACGCGAGCACCCGCACCCGCGGGTCCCGCACCGCGGAAAGCCTGCGCAGCACCTCGTGGTCCTCGACGTCCGGGACAATGATCACTTCGTTGGGTCCCTGGGCCAGCCAGGTCTCCAGGCAGTCGAGCAGGATGTCCGGGTCCTCGCGGTAGGCGGGAACCACGACGGACACGGAAGTCCGGTAGTTGTTCACGATCGGCTTGGCGAAGCGGGAGAGCACTGCCCGGTAGAGCCATAGCCCCCAGACGAACGCACCGGCGATGCCCAGCGGCATCACCTCACGCCACGATGTTTCCCCCACCGCTGCAACGATCCATGACCAAAAATCGTCGAAGTAGTCCGACATCAACGAGGTCCCCCCAGGAACGCACTGGGATCGAACATGATCCAAAAAGTGCGGTCTGTGTCATATATGGCAGGGACTCTAGAGGCGCATCCATCGTTTCTTTACGCAAGAAACACAAACGTCACCGGAGCATCCGGGACGGGTGCGACGAAGACAGGCTTCCCCGGGCGAACTTCGTGGCGTGGATCATCGATTTTGAGCCAGTGGAAACATGGTCTGATGAATCGTCATATAACCATCTGGAGGCGGAAGTTGGCGGAGGTGGTGGGCAACGCCTCTGGTGCTGCGCATGCCGGACGGGGCGAGAAGGGGAACCGACACTGCATATGTCAGATGTGACGCGAATCACAGCAACGTAACTGTTATCGGTGGCCGCTCGGTTCGTCGGAATCCTGCGTTCCCGGTCGCCGAACCGTCCACGATGGAACGCCGGCAGCGGGTGAGGAAATGCACCCCGGTCGGGATGGACATCGGAGTGCCGAACGCGTGCGAACGCAGTTCGGAAAGCGGACGTCATAGGGAAAGCTTGAGTTCCTGTGTCCGTCGCGGCCGTTGCGCGCCGCACCGTCCTTCGCTGGAGGCACCCCTTGACCATGGTCGGCCTGTTCTGGATAACGCGGGAGAGCGTCTACGTGGGCGCCGAGCCGGAAGGGAGCGGGTGGGGCGTGCGGCTCACTCCGGAGGGGGTGGAGGGGCTCGGGACCGACCAGAAGGGCTTCTGGGCCTGGGCGGACGTGCAGGAGGTCAGCGTGCACTACGCCCCGGTGCGCTCCAGTTCCCGATGGCTCGTCAACACCGCGGTGGACACCGTCATCGATGTCGCGGTCGGGGGTGGGGCGACTCCGCCCTCCTTCGAGATCCATGTCCGGACGGCCGACGAGAAGGCCGAGTTGTCGGTGTACTCGGCACCCGTCGGGGGCTATGTGCAGAGCGAGTACGACCTGTCGGTGGCCCTGCTCGAGCGGTTCGTCGACGGAACGGTGGACGTCGCGCGGCTGCTGGAATGGGGCCACGCCGAGGGCGACGGGGTGACACCGTGGCGGCCGGCCAGGGAGGCGCTCCTGAAGAGCTGGGCGGCGACCGGGTGACACGTTGTCCGTGCCCGACGCTCGACCGCGCTTCCTGAGGGCGGCGAGGCCCACTGGGGGAGATCCCCGGATGAGACCCCGGGGGCAAGGCCTCCGGGGAAGGTCCCCGGGAGAGGCCCCGGGAGAGGTCCCTGGGGGAAGCCCCGGGCGAGGCCCCCAGGCGGGACCGGGGGACGCGACCCCTGGCCAGGAACCCGGGGGACCCAGCCCCGCACGGGGGAAGGGGAGCGCAGCCCCAGGCGGGACCGGAAGCGCAGCCCCGAGCAGGAACCCCGGGCGCAGCCCCAAGCAAGAACCGGGCTCACCCAGCCGGGGGACCGGGGCGAGACCCCGGGAAGCCCCTGGGCTAGGCCCGGGGAAGGATCCCGGCCAGACCCTCCGGGCGAGATCCCCCGGGGGAGCCCCCGGGCAAGCCACCGCAGGAGCAAGGCGGTGGACGCCGCGAAGGCAGGGGGTTCGTACTGCTGCCGTTTGACCGAGCGCGAACGCGCATGGGCCGTGTGAGTGAGTGCCGGTGCCCGTGACGGGGGCGCGGATGGTTTCGGAGTTTGTTGAACGGGGGTTTGTGTGTCGAATGCGTGACCTTTGCGGGTGGGGTTCGTTGGGTGCGGTGGCGGGTGCTTCGGTGTGCGGGTGGGGGTGTGGGGTTGGGCGGGTTGCGGGAGGTGGCGGCGCCGTTTGTGGTGCCCGGTCCCTCGGGGGTCGCTGTCCGGGCCCGGCTGCGGGTGTCGGAGACGGACGCGGCGGTGCTGGCCGAGGTCGGCATGTTCCTGGGTGCGCTGGCATCGCGGGATCTCGCGGTGCGTTCCCGGCAAGGCCTGGCCCATGACGCCGCAATGTGGGCTGCGCGTAAGCGGGAGATTTCCGGGGGCTCGTCGGCGCGGTGGGCGGGCAGTATCACCAAGGCCACGCATGATCAGTGGGCGTTGGCGCGGCGTGGTCAGGTGGCGCAGATGGGGTGGCTGCGTGGGCAGATCGCCGCGATCGAGGCCCGGCTGGCCCGCCCGCTTCGCGCCAAGGCGGACAAGCGGGCTGGGCTGGTGCGCGGGTATGGCTCGCGGGCGGAGTGGCATGCCAAGGCGCGCCGTCTGCACGGACTCAAGGACCGGCTGGGGCGGTTGGAGGCGGACTGGGCGGCGGGCCGGGTGCGTGTGGTGCGCGGCGGCAAGCAGCTGGCCCGCCTGCGCCACCACCTCGATGAGGCCGGGCTGGACGGGCAGGCCTGGCGGAAGCGGTGGCAGGCGGCGCGGATGTTCCTGTCCGCGGACGGGGAGTCCGGTAAGCGCTTTGGCAACGAGACCATCCGCATCACCCCCGACGGGTCCGTCTCGGTCAGGCTCCCGGCCGCGCTCGCGCATCTGGCCAGCGCCCCGCACGGCCGCTACCTCCTCGACGCCACCGCGCACTTCCGGCACCGGGGCGAGGAGTGGGCGGACCGCATCACCGCCGGTCGGGCGGTGGCCTACCGCATCCACCACGATCCAGCCCGTGGGCGCTGGTATGTGACCGCCTGCTGGCAGCGCACCCCCGCCTCCGTCCTGCCGCTGAATGCGGCCCTTGCGGGCGGGGTGGTGGCGGTGGACATGAACGACGACCACCTCGCCGCCTGGCGGCTGGATGTGCACGGCAACCCGGTCGGCGAACCCAAGCGCTTCAGCTACGACCTGTCCGGCACCGCCGCCCACCGTGACGCCCAGATCCGCCACGCCCTGACCCGGCTGCTGCACCACACCCAACAGTGCGGGAGCGCGGCGATCGCGATCGAGGACCTCGACTTCGCCGAGAGTAAGACGCGGGAGAAGCACGGCCGCAACAAACGCTTCCGCCGGCTGCTCTCCCGTTTCCCCACCGCACGGCTCAAGGCCCGGCTGGTGGCGATGGCCGCCGAGCAGCACATCGCGATCGTCGCGGTCGACCCCGCCTACACCTCCCGCTGGGGCGCCCAGCACTGGCAGCAGCCCCTGACCACATCCACCCGCAAGACCACCCCCCACGACGCGGCAGCCGTGGCGATCGGACGGCGCGCCCTCGGGCATCCGATCCGGCGACGGACGACACCGCCCCCACACGACCGGAGCGATCGTGTGGGGCATCGGACCGCCCAGGCCGGACCGGAGTCCCGGAGGCGTGAGGAACCCCGCCCCCGCATTCCCGGACCACGATCGAGAGTCGTGCCGCCCGGACACGGAGAGAACGCGGGCGACCAGCGTGCCCAACACCGTTCGGAGCACGCGACTGAGCATGCGTCCTGGCAACAGGACTCACTCCCGCTCAGTTTCTAGGAACGGTTACGCCACCCGTGTGAACTCCACCGTCACCTCCGGCGGTCCACCCGCCACCCCCCGGTAGATCCCCTTGTGCGGTGTCACGTCGTCGTAGTCGCGCCCGCGACCCACCACCACGTGGGACTCGTCGGCGCGGGTCCGGTTCGTCGGGTCGTAGCCCGTCCAGTCCCCGGCCCAGTACTCGATCCACGCGTGGCTCTGCCCGGCGACGGCGCGGTGGAGTTCCGCCTCGCGCTCGGGGTGGAGGTAGCCCGAGACATAGCGGGTGGGCAGGCCGAGGCCGCGCAGCAGGCCGGCGGTGAGGTGCGCTATGTCCTGGCAGACCCCGGCACCCTTCTCCCACGCCTCCACGGCCCGCGTGTTGACACCCGTGGCGCCGGGCACGTACGACACCCGGTCCGCGACCAGCGACGACACCGCCATCGCCGTCTCGTGCGGGTCAAGCCCCCCGGCGGCGGAGCGGGCCAGGTCAACGAGTTCCGCGGGTACCGCTGTCCGTGACGTCGGTACCGCGTATTCCAACAGCCGGGAGCAGTCCGCCTGTTCGGTCACTTCCGCCCAGCTCGCCGCCTTGCGGAGCGGGCCGGGTGGGGCCGTCTCCACCAGGCTCACCGCGGTGATGGTCAGGTCCTCGTGCGGCTCCATCAGGTCGAAGCCCGTCACCTGGGTGCCCCAGTAGTCCCAGTACGACCAGGTGGCCGTGGCCGGGTGCACGGTGACCCGGGCGTCCAGGGTGGTCTGGCCCGGCAGGGTCAGCGGGGTCATGCGGACCTCGTTGTGCGAGGACACGGCGGCCTGCGCGTACGAGACGTGCGTGGTGTGGCGGATGCGCAGTCGGCGTGACATCCTCACGCTCCTTCCTGGGCCCACACCACGGGCCCCTGGTACGGGAAGAACTTATCCGCCACGGCCTCCGCCGAGGCCATGCACGACGTCTGCAGATCCCGCAGCAGCACGGGAAGCGCGTCGGTGAGCCCCGCCGAGTCCAGGTACTCCAGGCGGGTGCGCATCCGGCCGATGGGGCGGCGCGCCGGGTCCTGGCGGGGGCGGCCGAGCGCCGCCAGGCACTCCTCCGCCGTGGTCAGCGCGTGCAGCGCCGAACGCGGGAACTCCCGGTCCAGCAGCAGGAACTCGGCGACCCTGGAGGTGTCGCCGAAGCCGCTGTGGACCCGCGCGTACGCCTCGTCGGCCCCGCTCGCGCTCAGCAGGGTCGGCCAGTCGGGGGCGTGCGCGGCGTCCAGGACGCGCACGGACAGCAGCCGGACCGTCATGTCCACACGTTCCAGGCTGCGGCCCAGGACGACGAAACGCCAACTGTCGTCGCGGCTCATGGTGGAGTCGGCGAGGCCGAAGAAGAGGGCGGCCCTCCGCCGCACCAGCTCCAGATAGGCGTACGGGCCCGTCCGCCGTGCCGCCGTGCGCTGGTCGGCGAGCGCGTGCCACGTCGAGTTGAGGCACTCCCACATCTCGGACGAGACCGCCTCGCGTGCGCTGCGGGCGTTCAGCCGGGCGGCACCGAGCGCGCCCTCGATGGAGCCCGTCGAGCGCGCGTCGAAGGCCAACTGGTCGAGGACCTGCTGCATGTCGACGGGGTCGGGTCCGGCGTCCACACCGAGGATCGCGTACAGCGAGCGGCAGGCGGCGTCCTCGTCGCGCCAGGGGTCCTCCAGCAGGCGGTGCAGGTAGGCGTCGAGGATGCGGCCGGTGGCGTCCGCCCGCTCGACGTAACGGCCCGTCCAGGTCAGGGCCTCGGCTATCCGGGAGAGGATCACGTCGTTCACTGCTGCTGTGCCCCTTCCTGTACGACGCTGTGGGTGCCGTCGGGACCCAGTTGACGGGGTGCGACCTGGGGCAGCGGGCCGTCCTGGCTGACCGGAGCGGGACGCTCGGCGGGGCCCTCGGAGATCACCCAGGTGTCCTTGGAGCCGCCGCCCTGGCTGGAGTTGACGATGAGGTTGCCCTCCTGGAGCGCCACCCGGGTGAGCCCGCCCGGCAGCACCCACACCTCGCGGCCGTCGTTGACGGCGAACGGGCGCAGGTCGATGTGGCGCGGTGCCATGCGCTCGCCCGCGAGGGTGGGGGAGGTGGACAGGGCGACCGGGCGCTGGGCGATCCAGCCGCGCGGGTCGGCGGCGACGGCCTTCCGGGTGCGCTCCAGGGTGGCCGCGTCGGCCTTGGGCCCGATGACGATGCCCTGCCCGCCGGCCCCGTCGACGGGTTTCACGACGAGCTGGTCGATCTGGTCCAGCACCGCCTCCAACTGCCCCGGCTCGTCGGGCCGGTAGGACTCGACGTTCGGGAGGACCGGTTCCTCGCCGAGGTAGTACCGGACGAGGTCGGGCACGTACGTGTAGAGCAGCTTGTCGTCGGCGATGCCGTTGCCGACGGCGTTGGCGAGGGTCACATTGCCCGCCGTCGCCGCACTGAGGATGCCCGGGCAGCCGATCACGGAGTCGGGCCGGAAGTGGAGCGGGTCGAGGAAGTCGTCGTCGAGGCGCCGGTATACGACATGGACGGGCATCTCGCCCCGGGTGGTGCGCATCCACACCCGGTTCCCGCGGCACACCAGATCGTGGCCCTCCACCAGCTGTACGCCCATCAGCCGGGCCAGCAGGGCGTGTTCGAAGTAGGCGGCGTTGTTGGGGCCGGGGGTGAGGACGACCACGCGGGGATCGGCGACCCCGCCGGGAGCCGCCGCGCGCAGCGCGGCCAGCAGCCGCTGGGCGTAACCGTCCACCGGCACCACGTGCTGTTCGGCGAAGAGCGAGGGGAAGATCCGGGTCATCGCGCGCCGGTTCTCGATGACGTACGACACGCCCGACGGCACGCGCACATTGTCCTCGAGCACCCGGAAGTCCCCGGCCTCGTCCCGGACGAGGTCGATGCCGGCGACGTGGATCCGTACGCCGCCGACCGGTTCGATGCCGTGTGCGGCGCGGTGGAAGTGCGGGGAGCCGAGCAGCAGCCGCCAGGGCACCACGCCGTCCTCGAAGGCCCGGCAGGGCCCGTAGGCGTCGGCGAGATAGGCCTCCAGCGCCCGGACCCGCTGCGAGACCCCCCGCTGGATCAGGTCCCATTCCAGCGCGTCGAGGATCCGCGGTACGAGGTCCAGTGGCCAGGGCCGCTCCTCGCCCGCGAACGCGTAGGTCACCCCGCGGTCGGTGAACGCCCGCGCCATCTGGTCGGCCCGGAATCGGAGTTCCGCGGGCTCCATCGGTTCGAGTGCGGCCAGTACCGGCTCATAGGCGGTCCTGACTTCACCCGGCCGCACAAACATCTCGTCCCACGCGTCGGCCAACGCGTACGCGTCAAATATGTCCGCCATGACTGGACGGTAAGTGCGGTGTGTAACGCGGCGATCACTGGCCGATTTCCGCCAGTTGTCGGGGCCGACCTTGGGGCTCGCAGTGGGCCGTGCGAGCCCCGAGGTCTGCTCTCAGGCCCCGGCAGTCACCCTCGTCACGGCTTGCGGGCGAGGCCGCCGTGCTGGCCGATGGGCTCCGGGGCGGTGTCCGCCGGGTCCGGGTGCCAGAGGGGTACGGAGACGACTCCTGGTTCGACGAGTTCCAGGCCGTCGAAGTACCCGGTGATCTGCTCGACCGGCCGGAGGAAGTAGGGGACGGCGCCGGTCTCGTTGTAGGCGTCCTGGGCCGCCTCGTAGGCCGGGTCGGTGCCCCGTGAACCCTCGTTGACGGAGAGGTAGCTGCCCGCGGGCAGGCCGCCCAGCAGGCTCGAAACGATGCCGCGTGCCTGGTCGTAGTCGGCGACATGGCCGAGGATGCCGCTGAGGATCAGGGCGGTGGGGCGGGTGAGGTCCAGTGTCTCGGCGGCCGAGGCGAGGATGCGGTCCGTGTCGAAGAGACTGGCGTCGACGTAGGAGGTCGCGCCCTCGGGGGTGGAGTAGAGCAGGGCGCGGGCGTGCGAGAGGACCATCGGATCGTTGTCGACGTAGACGATCCTGCTCTCCGGTGCCAGGCGCTGGGCGACCTGGTGGGTGTTCTCCGCGGTCGGCAGGCCGGTGCCCACGTCCAGGAACTGCCGGACGCCCGCCTCGTTGACGAGGTACGTGACGGTGCGGCGCAGGAAGGCGCGGCTGCTGCGGGCGATCGTCACGATGCCCGGGAACACGGCGGTGTAGGCGTCACCGGCCGCCTCGTCCACCGGGTAGTTGTCCTTGCCGCCCAGCCAGTAGTTCCAGATGCGCGCGGAGTGCGGCACCGAGGTGTCGATCTTCTGATGCGCCGCCGGTCCGGGCGTCGTCGCATGCTCGGTCATGGGTACCGTCCGTCTGTTTTCAGCCGAGGCGTGAACTTTTCAATGCACAACTTACGTCCCAATGCGCAGGGCCCGTACCCCAGTTCGGGGTTTCCCGCGCCGCCGTCTCACGGTTTGCGGGCGAGACCGCCGTGCTCGCCGACGGCGTCCTGGGCGGGGGAGCCGGGGTCCGGGCGCCAGTGCGGGACGGAGACGACACCGGGTTCCACGAGGTCCAGGCCGTCGAAGAAGGCGGCGATCCGGTCGACCGGGCGCAGGAAGTAGGGGACGGCGCCGGTCTCGTTGTAGGCGTCCTGGGCTGCCTCGTAGGCCGGGTCGATGCCCCGTGAACCGTCGTTGATGGAGAGGTGGCTGCCGGACGGCAGGGCGTCCATGAGGTGTTTGACGATGGAGCGGGCCTCGTCGTAATCGGCCTGGTGGCCAAGGATGTTGCTGAGGATCAGGCCGGTGGGGCGGCTGAGGTCCAGCGTCTCGGCGGCGGCGGTCAGGATGCGGTCGGGATCCTTCAAGTCCGCGTCGATGTAGGCGGTGGCGCCCTCCGGCGCGGAGCGGAGCAGGGCGCGGGCGTGCGCGAGGACCATGGGGTCGTTGTCGACGTAGACGATCCTGGACTCGGGGGCGAGCCGCTGGGCCACCTCATGGGTGTTGTCCGCGGTGGGCAGGCCGGTGCCGATGTCCAGGAACTGCCGGATGCCCGCCTCGGTGACCAGGTACTCGATGTTGCGGCGCAGGAAGGCGCGGCTGCTGCGGGCGATGGTGACGATGCCGGGGAAGACGGCGGTGTAGGCGTCGCCCGCCTCCTCGTCTACGCGGTAGTTGTCCTTGCCGCCCAGCCAGTAGTTCCAGATGCGCGCGGAGTGCGGCACCGAGGTGTCGATCTTCTGGTCCGCCGGTCCGGGCGTCGTCGCATGGTCGGTCATGGCCACCGTCCGTCTGTTTTCAGCCGAGGCGTGAACTGTTTAATGCACAACTTACGGCCCCAACGAACCGTTTACCTACACCAGTTCACCTTTCGGGTCGGCTTGGGCCCGATTCCTTTCACTGGTCCACGCCACTTCACTTCTCACCGGGATCTTCGGCGTTCTCCGTCCGTGACCGCGTCGGGGCCTGGTTGCTCGCGTAAGGTGGCGGCCCCGCCGGTTGCGCGGCGGGGTGCTGAAGCCCTCGGGGACCAGGAGTGGGAGATGGCCGGGCACGTCAGAGACGCGCATCCGCACGGGCCGGACCGGCTGTGCGAGGCCGGGGAGCGGGTGTACTCACGGGCGGTGCGCCGGGGCCGGGTTTCGCGAGAGGACGCCGAGTCGGTGCCGTGCCTGGTGGAACTCGCCTTTCTGCATCCGGACCCCGACGACATGGGCTGGCTGCTGCCGACCTCTCCGCACGAGGTGATGGCCCGGCTGTTGCGCGACATGAACGCGGACGTCGCCGCCAGCCAGGAGCGGATGCGCAGGGCGTCCGCTGCGTTCGAGCGCTTCGCGGAGCTGGAGGGCGCCCAGCAGGTGCCGGTGCGCGGCTTCGCCCTCAGGGTGCTCGACGGCTTTCCCCGGATCCGCGCCGCCATGGACGAGGCCGCGCAGGTGTGCACCAACGAGGTGCTGTCCGTGCAGCCGGGCGGGATCCGCCGGGAGGGCGAACTGTCCGAAGGGCTGCACCGGGCGCAGGAACTGCGCCGGCGCGGGGTGCGGATGCGGGACCTGTACACCCATGTGGCCCGGCACGGGCAGGGGTTGCACAACTATCTGGAGATGATGGGCGACGCGGTGGAGGCGCGCACCCTCGACGAGGTCACCGAGCGGCTGATCCTCTTCGACCGGACGGTCGCGTTCATCCCCGTCAACCCGGAGCGCACCCTCGCGCTGGAGATCCGCCACCCGGCCCTGGTGAACTATCTCGGCACCGTCTTCGAGCGGCTGTGGCGCCTTGCGATCCCGCTGAGCGCCCCCCTGCCGGAGACCGGGATCGACGGAATCTCCCACCGGGACCGGGCCATCGCCGCGCTGCTCGCCGAAGGCCACCAGGACGCGGTGGTCGCCGAACGCCTCGGCATCAGCGTCCGCACCGCCCGCGCCCATATCGCCAAGCTCGCCGAGGCGTTGGGCGCCGCGAGCCGCACCCAGCTCGGCGTCCGCATCGCGCAGACGGGCCTGGACTCCCCGCCCCGAACGTCGTCGCTGCTGCCTTGAGCCGTGCCGGCCGCCGAGCCGTCACCCGCCTGTTCCCTCGTGCTTCAGGATCCCCGACTCGGCTATGAGGTAGCCGAGTTGGGCGCGGCTCTCGCTGCCGAGCAGATCGGCGAGCTTCGCGATGTGCACCCGTACCGTACGGACGTTCATGCCCAGGCGTTCGGCGATGACCGCGTCGTTGCAGCCCTGGATCAGCAGTTGCGCGACGGCCCGTTGCCGCGTCGTGAGCCCGTTCTTCACGGGCTGCGGAGCTGCGTAGGGGTACATGGGCGTGCCAAGGCTCCACAGGCGTTCGAACGTCGTCACCAGGTAGTCGACCAGCCCGGGATGGCGCAGCTCCAGAGCGACGGACCGGTCCTTGCTCCCCGGGATGAAGGCCACCTCACGGTCGACCACGATCAGCCGCTCGGTCACCTCGTCGAGCGTGCGCACCTCCACATCGCCCTGCAGATGCTCGAAGTGTCCGAGAACCGGCAGGGAGTGGCGCGCGGTGTGCTGGTACAGCGTGCGCATCCGCACCCCGCGGGCCACCACCGGCTGCTCCCGGCTGAGCGCCTGGTTCAGCACCTCCTCCGACCGCTTGCCGCCGGGCTGGACGGTGAGGATCTCCTCACGGCACTCGGCGATGACGCTGTCGAGGACGGCGTCGATCCGCGGGAACCCCTCCAGCACGGTGATCGCCGACGACGACACGGCCGAGTCCCCCGCGGTGTGCAGGGCCATCAGCGGCTCGAAGACGGCGGCCAGCTTCACCTGACGGTCCCGCTCCGCCGCGACCTGCCGCTCCGAAGCGCGCAGCAGCCGGGGCAGGGCCACGGAGGGCGCCGTCGGGAGCAGCCACCGGTCGTCCCCGGCGTCCCGCTGCAGCAGCCCGAAGTCGATCAGGCAGGGAGTCGTATCGGCGTCCTCGTGCGGTACGCGCCCCTCGTCGAGTGCCCGGGCGTAGAGGTTCGCACCGGCCTCGCACAACTCCTCGACTCCGTGCGGATGGGATTCGGGTGCCACGGCCACCTCCCTCGGCAGGGCGGGATGTCAGGGCGGGATCCTAAGCCCGGGCCGTGGCCGCTCTTTTGGCGATTGGCTGAAAACAGCCCCTCACTGATCCTCGTCCAGGATCCCCGACTGCGCGATCAAGTAGCCGAGTTGGGCTCTGCTGCCGCTGCCGAGCGCTGCGGCGATCTTGGCGATATGTGCGCGGCAGGTGCGGACGTTCATCCCGAGGCGGCGGGCGATCGCCTCGTCGACGTGGCCCTCGATGAGCAACCGGGCGATGGTGCGCTGGACGCCCGTGATGCCGTTCGGGTCGATGTCGTTGGGGACTTCCTCGGTCAGCGGGACGGCGCGCTGCCAGAGCTGCTCGAAGACCTTGGCGAGATACTCCACCAGGCCGGGGTGGCGCAGTTCGAGGGCGACCCGCCGGTCGTCGCTCGCGGGGATGAAGGCGACTTCGCGGTCGAAGATGATGAGCCGTTCGATGAGTTCCTCGAGCGTTCGCACCTCGATCCGGCCGCCGGATATTCGCTCCACGTAGGCGAGCGTGCCCTGGCTGTGGCGTGCGGTGTGCTGGTAGAGCGTGCGGATGTTGACGCCGCGGTCGGTGAGCGGCCGGTCGCGCTCCAGCGCCTGCAGCAGCGCGTCGGCGGGGCGTCCACCGCCGGGCTGCACGGTCAGCATCTCCGTACGGCACTCCGCGGTCGCCGAGTTGAGCGCCGCGTTGATGCGGTCGAAGCCCTCCAGCACGGTGATCGCGTGGATGCTCGCCTGGCTCTGGGTGCTGATGGTGATGAACGGGTCGAAGCAGTCGGTGAGTTCGATGGTCTGGCGCCGGCGTTCCTGGATTTCCCGTTCCAGAGGGTGCAATCGTTGCGCCAACGCGACGGACGGGGGAACCGGACGCAGCCAGTTCGCGTCATCCGGATCAGGGTGGAGCAGGGCGAACTCCAGCAGACACGGTGCGGGCTCGACCTCGGCGCGCGTTATCCGTCCGGAGCGCAGCGCGTTGGCGTAATGCCGCGCGCCTTCGTCGCACAACTCTGTGACAGCGTGGGGATGTGTCCCTTTTGAGCTGTTTGCGGCCATTTCTCCACCCCCCAGGGTCCTGAACGTGCAGGAACATGATGCATCGCTCCTGTGGCATTGACGTGCCTGAATGAGCCATCGTCTTGTGACGCGGGGGAGAGGATTCCATCAAGTGAGGACGAAGCCGACTATGCGAGCGAGATTGCTTGGTTCAGTGCTTGCCGCCGTCTTCTCTGCCGCAATGGCCGTCGGCGCCTTCGGCGGTGTGAGTTCCACCGCGGGAGAGGCCATTCCTCCGGACAGTGGGTGGACCAGTGTCGCGGTGGATCCGGCCGACAGCGGATGGACCAGTGTCGCGGCGGACCCGGCCGACAGCGGATGGACCTCTGTCGTGGTGGACGCTCCTGCCGACAGTGGGTGGACGAGTGCTCCCGTGAGTGCGGACGCATGACCACCCCGCCCGACGACCGCTCCTTCCGCAGAGAGATGGCCACGGCCTATCGCTCCGGGTGGCACTTCGTGGATCTCGTCACGGCGATCCCGGACGAGGGTGACTCGCTCATGGTCACCGTATTCGGAGAGCCCGTCGTGGTCACCCGGGAGGCGGACGAGGACGTACGGGCCTACCGGTGCCTGCGCCGCCCGCGGGGTGCCCCGCAGCCGGTCCGCTGTGCCGTGCGCTACGGAATGATCTTCGTAAACCTCGACCGGCGCGACCACCAGTTGGCCGAGCCGGACATACAACCCCCAATACCAGCCACCCCCCGCAGTGCCTGACGCGATTCCCCCGTCGTTATAGATCGCGCAGGTGCTTCCCCCCGCAGCGGCGTCACCGTGACCTGAACACGGTGACGCCGCTGCAGTTTTACGACCGCGTGCCCCATGTCCGACAGCCGCCCTCGGACGGCGAGGGTGCGGGGCCGGCAGCGGCTGTCCGCGGGACGGGGGCGTGCCGGGTTCTTCGCGCGGCGACGACCGCGTGCCCGACGTCCGATGGTCGCCCTCGGACGGCGAGGGTGCGGGGCCGGCAGCGGCTGTCCGCGGGACGGGGGCGTGCCGGGTTCTTCGCGCGGCGACGACCGCGTGCCCGACGTCCGAGGGTCGCCCTCGGACGGCGAGGGTGCGGGGCCGGCAGCCGCCGTCCGACGGAAGGGGACGTGCCGGGTTCTCCGCCCGCAGCGGCTGGCGCTCGGACCAGCATGCCTCCGCGTAAAACACGAAACGCGCCAGACCGAGGACGGAGAACCCGGCGCGGCCCCGACCCACCCACCGGGCCCGGGCCCCCGGCTCCGGCACCCGGCCCGGACCCCTCGGCTCCGGCACCCGGCCCGGGCCCCCGGCTCCAGCCCCCGGCTCGGGCCCTGCGGCTCCCGGCCCGGCCTCCAGCTCCAGCCCCCGGCCCGGACCAAGAACCCAGAACCCAGAACCCAGAACCCAGAACCCAGAACCCGAGCCCCGACCCGCGAACCGAGTCGGCCAATCACTCCCGGACTCAGCCTTGAGTGGAATAGACTCAACTTTGTGCACGTTGCTCAAGTCAGTGCGCCGCACGGCCACAGTCGCCCACGAGCACACCTGAGCACGCAAGACGCAAGGAGGAGAACGCGAACGTGGACGCCGAGCTGACCAACAGGAGCCGGGACGCGATCAACGCGGCCAGTAACAGGGCCGTGTCCGAGGGGCACCCGGACCTCACCCCCGCCCACCTGCTCCTCGCGCTGCTCGAGGGCCAGGACAACGAGAACATCACCGACCTGCTGGCCGCGGTCGACGCCGACCAGGCCGCCGTGCGCGCCGGAACCGAGCGCGCGCTCGCGAGCCTGCCCAGCGTGACCGGGACCACCGTCGCACCCCCGCAGCCCAACCGCGAACTGCTCGCCGTCATCGCCGACGCCACCCAGCGGGCCAAGGATCTCGGCGACGAGTACCTCTCCACCGAGCACCTGCTGATCGGCATCGCCGCCAAGGGCGGCAAGGCGGGCGAGGTCCTCGACGGCCAGGGCGCCACCGCGAAGAAGCTGCTCGACGCCTTCCAGAAGAACCGAGGCACCCGCCGCGTGACCACCGCAGACCCCGAGGGCCAGTACAAGGCCCTGGAGAAGTTCGGCACCGACTTCACCGCCGCCGCCCGTGACGGCAAGCTCGACCCGGTCATCGGACGGGACCAGGAGATCCGCCGCGTCGTGCAGGTCCTGTCCCGCCGGACCAAGAACAACCCCGTCCTCATCGGTGAGCCCGGCGTCGGCAAGACCGCCGTGGTCGAGGGGCTCGCGCAGCGGATCGTGAAGGGCGACGTGCCCGAGTCCCTCAAGGACAAGCGGCTCGTCGCGCTCGACCTGGGCGCCATGGTCGCGGGCGCGAAGTACCGCGGTGAGTTCGAGGAGCGCCTGAAGACCGTCCTGGCCGAGATCAAGGACAGCGAAGGCCAGATCATCACCTTCATCGACGAGCTGCACACCGTCGTCGGCGCCGGCGCGGGCGGCGACTCCGCCATGGACGCGGGCAACATGCTCAAGCCCATGCTCGCCCGCGGTGAGCTCCGCATGGTCGGCGCCACCACCCTCGACGAGTACCGCGAGCGGATCGAGAAGGACCCGGCACTCGAGCGCCGCTTCCAGCAGGTCCTCGTCGCGGAGCCGACCGTCGAGGACACCATCGCGATCCTGCGCGGACTCAAGGGCCGCTACGAGGCCCACCACAAGGTGCAGATCGCGGACTCGGCGCTGGTCGCCGCCGCCACCCTCTCCGACCGCTACATCACCTCCCGTTTCCTGCCCGACAAGGCCATCGACCTCGTCGACGAGTCCGCGTCCCGGCTGCGCATGGAGATCGACTCCTCCCCCGTGGAGATCGACGAACTCCAGCGCGCCGTCGACCGGTTGAAGATGGAGGAGCTGGCACTCATCAAGGAGACCGACCAGGCCTCCGTCGAACGGCTGGAG
Organism: Streptomyces cavernae; assembly: GCF_004023625.1. Lineage (GTDB taxonomy): Bacteria > Actinomycetota > Actinomycetes > Streptomycetales > Streptomycetaceae > Streptomyces > Streptomyces cavernae. The sequence continues at coordinate 103,502 of NZ_RPDJ01000023.1, forward strand.
AAGCTGCGCCGCGACCTCGCCGACAAGGAGGAGGAGCTGCGCGGGCTGACCGCCCGCTGGGAGAAGGAGAAGCAGTCCCTCAACCGGGTCGGTGAGCTGAAGGAGAAGCTGGACGACTTGCGCGGCCAGGCCGAACGCGCCCAGCGAGACGGCGACTTCGACACCGCCAGCAAGCTGCTCTACGGCGAGATCCCGGCCCTCGAACGGGACCTGGAGGCCGCCTCCGAGGCCGAGGAAGAGGCCGCCAAGGACACGATGGTCAAGGAGGAGGTCGGCCCGGACGACATCGCGGACGTCGTCGCGTCCTGGACCGGCATCCCGGCGGGCCGGCTGCTGGAGGGCGAGACGCAGAAACTCCTGCGCATGGAGGAGGAGCTGGGCCGCCGCCTCATCGGCCAGACGGAGGCCGTACGAGCCGTCTCGGACGCCGTGCGCCGCACCCGCGCCGGGATCGCCGACCCGGACCGGCCCACCGGCTCCTTCCTCTTCCTCGGCCCGACCGGCGTCGGCAAGACGGAACTGGCCAAGGCGCTCGCCGACTTCCTCTTCGACGACGAGCGGGCGATGGTCCGGATCGACATGTCGGAGTACAGCGAGAAGCACAGCGTGGCCCGGCTGGTCGGCGCCCCGCCCGGGTACGTCGGCTACGAGGAGGGCGGCCAGCTCACCGAGGCGGTGCGCCGGCGCCCGTACAGCGTGGTCCTGCTCGACGAGGTGGAGAAGGCCCATCCCGAGGTCTTCGACATCCTCCTGCAGGTGCTGGACGACGGTCGGCTGACGGACGGTCAGGGCCGGACGGTGGACTTCCGCAACACCATCCTGATCCTGACCTCCAACCTGGGCAGCCAGTTCCTGGTGGACCCGGTCACCACTGAGGAGGAGAAGAGGGAGCAGGTCCTGGAGGTGGTCCGGGTCTCCTTCAAGCCGGAGTTCCTCAACCGGCTCGACGACCTGGTGGTGTTCGCGGCGCTCACGAAGGACGACCTCCAGCGGATCGCCCGGCTGCAGATCGACCGGCTGGCGAAGCGCCTCGCGGAGCGCCGGCTCACCCTGGACGTCACCGAGGAGGCCCTGGCCTGGCTCGCGGACAAGGGCAACGACCCGGCGTACGGCGCCCGCCCGCTGCGCCGGCTGGTCCAGACGGCGATCGGCGACAACCTGGCCAAGCAGATCCTGTCGGGCGAGGTGAAGGACGGCGACACGGTCCAGGTCGCGACCTTCGAGGACGAGCTGATCGTAGGCAAGTACACAGGCAAGACCCTGTGACCGCCGCGGCGCCGCAGCCAGCAACAACCAGCCGCGGCGCCGCACCCGCACCCGCACCCGCCCCAGCGCCGCAGCCGCGGTAGCCGCAACTCCGCAGCCAGCCGCAACCAGCCGCGGCGCTCAGCCGCGGTCGCAGAGCAGCGCCGGGTGCAGCCGCACCCGCACCCGCCCCAGCGCCGCAGCCGCGGTAGCCGCAACTCCGCAGCCAGCCGCAACCAGCCGCGGCGCTCAGCCGCGGTCGCAGGGCCGCGCCGGGTGCAGCCGCACCCGCACCCGCCCCAGCGCCGCAGCCGCGGTAGCCGCAACTCCGCAGCCAGCCACAGCCAGCCGCGGCGCTCAGCCGCGGTCGCAGGGCCGCGCCGGGTGCAGCCGCACCCGCACCCGCCCCAGCGCCGCAGCCGCGGTAGCCGCAACTCCGCAGCCAGCCGCAACCAGCCGCGGCGCTCAGCCGCGGTCGCAGGGCCGCACAGGCCCCAGCGCCGCAGCCGCGGTGCCACAGTCAGGCGCGGTGCCACAGCGAGCCGAACTCCGCACCCAGCTGCACGCCACAGTGAGCCGCAACTCCGCACCCAGCCGCAACCAACTGCACGCCACAGTGAGCCGCAGCGTCGCAGCCACCACGGGCGGCAAAGCCCCGGCATGCCCCGGCATGCCCCGCGGAGGTCGGGTTACCCGTGAGGTGCCAGCCTCCGGGCAGGCCGGCCGCCCGTCGGCGGCCGCGCACCGCACCGGCGGCTCCCGCTGTGGGGCCGTCAGGGCGGAAATCGAACACGGTCCGGCCGCCCGCGGATCGGCTTGAACAGGCCGACCGCCCGCGTTCCGGCCGCGAGCCGTCCGGTCCCGGCCGGATGGCCCTGACCAGGGCAAACCCGCGCGTTACGGCCGCCACGCGGGATGGCCCACCCCCCGCATTCGGCCGGATCTTGTCAGCCCCCGGCGGACAGCACCCGTCAGGGGTTGCCACCCCCCGCCCCGGATGGGAGAGGATGGCGGAATCCGTACGAAGGGAAGAACACGGTGAGCATCGACCCGTCCTCGATTCCGAACTTCGGGGGCCAGCCCGAACCCGAGCCGCAAGGACCGGCGGGCCCCGTCGTCCCGGATCAGGACCTCGTGAAGCAGCTCCTGGACCAGATGGAGCTCAAGCACCTCGTCGACGAAGAGGGTGACCTCGTCGCGCCGTGGGAGCAGTTCCGTACGTACTTCATGTTCCGCGGCGAGGCCGAGCAGCAGGTGTTCTCGGTGCGCACGTTCTACGACCGTCCGCACAAGATCGACGAGAAGCCGCTGCTGCTGGAGTCCATCGACGACTGGAACCGGCGGACCTTGTGGCCCAAGGTCTACAGCCACACGCACGACGACGGCACGGTCCGTCTCATCGGCGAAGCGCAGATGCTGATCGGCACCGGCGTCAGCCTGGAGCACTTCGTGTCGTCGACGGTCAGCTGGACCCGGGCCGCGATCGAGTTCGACAAGTGGCTCGTCGAACAGCTCGGTCTCGAGCAGGAGATCAACGACGCGGAGAACCCCCAGGACGACGACGAGTAGGACCTGAGGATCCGAGGATTCACAGCGCCGTACGGGACAGCACCACCAGATGGGCGCCGTACGCGTAGGAGAGCCCGGCCAGGGCCGTGACCACCAGTGTCGCGTGCCAGGGCCGGGCTCGCGCCGTCCGGGCCAGCGCACACGCCATGGGCAGCAGCAGCGGGAAGGCGGGCAGCAGGAAGCGCGGCTTGGAGCAGAAGTAGCCGGACCCGCCCAGCGTCACCACCAGCAGCGCCCCGCTGTACACGAGCAGCGGCAGCGGTACGCGCTCCACCAGCAGCAACGCGAACAGCAGCACGGCCGCCGCCACGATCATGATCGTCATCGGGTACACCACGGGGCCGCCGCCCACGGCCAGGGTCCGTACCGTGCGCAGGGAGCCCCGCCCCAGGTCGAAGGCGGACCCCCAGCCGTGCTGCACCGCGAAGTACCCGCCGAGCGGATTCCCCGTGCGCATGCCCACCCACAGCACGTAACCACCCCACCCCAGCGGCGCGATCGCGGCCCCCGCCCACAGCCCCCGGGGCACCGCCGGGGTTTTCTCGGGGCGGGGCACCGACCGGGTTTTCCCGTGGCGGGACACCGCGCGGGGAGTCCCGGGGCCGAGCACCGCCGGGGTTTTCCCCGGGCGGGGCACCGCCCCGGGAGTCCTGGGGCGACGCGGCCCCGCCGGCCGTCCGCGGGGCACCTGCCTCGGACGCCGCCGGACGATCTCGTGCGCGGCCGCCACGAGCACAGCCGCCGCCACCGCGAAACCGTTCGGCCGGGACAGCCCGGCGAGCGCCGCCAGCCCCCCCGCCCACACCCAGCGCCCGCTGAGCACCGCGTACAGCGACCAGGCCGCGAACGCGGTGAGCAGGGGTTCGCTGTAGGCGAGGGAGAGCACGACGCTGTGCGGCAGCAGCCCCCACAGCAGCACGAGCAGGGTGCCCACCACCCGGCCCCGCAGCCTGAGGCCGATCGCGTAGATCCCGCAGGCGGCACCGGCGGCACCGGCCCACGAGACCAGCAGCCCCGCCCCGCCCGCGCTGAGACCGGTGATCGCGGTGACGGCCCGGACCAGCACCGGGTACACGGGAAAGAACGCCAGGTCGCTGAAGACCCGCCCGGAGTCGAAGTGCATCGTCCGGCCGTAGCCGTGCTCGGCGATGTGCAGGTACCACGGGGAGTCCCAGGAGCGGCCGAGCAGGGCGAGGGGGTGCTTGTCGACGGCGCGTGCGACGACGGCGAGCACGACGATGCCGGTGAGACGGGCCACCGCGAACAGTCCCAGGGCCACGGCGGTCGCGGCCAGCGGGTGAGTGCGCCGGGCCGGGACGACACGGGCCGCGTCCCCGGGGACGGTGTCGAGGACACGCGGCGCGACGGTGGTCGGTGTGACGGTGGTCGATGCGACGGTGCTCGGGTGGCTCACAGAGGACATATGTGCCACAAAGGGAGCAATTACGACCTATCGCCACCCGGGCGGACGCTGATTACCCCTCAGTTGTCGTCACTCACAAGCCGAATACACCCGAATTCAACCCGAATAGAACCCAAATAGAGCCTGAATAGAACCGAATAAAACACGAATCGGACCTCACCAGGCCGACTTCAGACGCTTCGCGGCCTCCGCGAGCACCTGCGTCTGCTTGCAGAACGCGAACCGCACGAACGGCGCGCCCGCCTCCCGGTGGTCGTAGAACACCGCGTTGGGGATCGCCACCACGCCCGCCCGCTCCGGCAGCGCACGGCAGAAGGCGAAGCCGTCGCTCTCGCCGAGCGGCCGGATGTCGGTGGTGATGAAGTACGTCCCGGCGGACCGGAAGACCTTGAGGCCCGCCTCCGTCAGGCCCGCCGCCAGCAGGTCCCGCTTGGCCAGCAGGACCGCCCGGAAGGCCGTGAAGTAGGAGTCCGGCAGCGCCAGCGCCTCGACCACCGCGTACTGGAACGGACCCGACGACACATACGTCAGGAACTGCTTCGCCGACCGAACGGCCGTCACCAACTCCGGCGTCCCCGTGATCCAGGCCACTCCCTGTTCGCACACCTATTCGCGCACCTATCGGTGTGCGGCGCGGGGCAGGTTGCGAGAAGGGCGCTGTGCTCGATCCCGAGTCCTGTCAGCTTTCGTAGTGGTAGCGGCACTGTGCGATCAGAACGCCGTCCTCGGTGGCTTTGTAGATCAGTCGGTGCTCGTCGTTGATGCGGCGCGACCAGCAGTCCTGGAATCCGTGCTTGAGTGGTTCCGGCTTGAACTGCACCGACCTGCGCACCATGGACAAACCAAGGCTCTGGCTGCGTCTCGGCCTGCTGCATCCGAACGAGATGCGAGGTGTGGAAGAGTGCGTTCGCGTGATCCTGGGGTCGGCGTAGTCGTCGGCCGCCCCAGGGAACCCGCCCTTCCCTGTGCGTCCCAGGTGTTGAGGCCCGCCCTTCGCGTCGAGGGCGGGGGCTCAGCTCCCGTCCGTCCAGTACTTCTGGAGTCTCGCGACCGCCTCGTCCTTGGTCATCCCCGCCACGGTGTCCTCGCCGACGCCCACACGGTGGATGAGCAGATGCACCAGGTCAGCGGGAAGGGCCTCGCTCGGCGGCTCGGGGGCACCTCGGTCAGGCAGTTCGCCGTGCTGGGCGCAGGCCCAGAACTCGTCCTCGGTGACGTCCAGTTGGTCCCGCAGGATGTGTCGCCACATCGCGGCGCCGTACGCGGTGCGGTCCACCGGGTGCGAGATTCTGGTACGCAGGATCCGGCCGTCGTGCAGGGTGAGTTCGTAGGTCACGTGATGGGTACCGGTGCGCCCGCGGGCGTCCCGAACGCGTTCCCACTTCTCGGCACGGCAGAAACGGTCATGGTTCTCACGGTCGGGCTGGGGCCAGGTCACCGTGGAGCACCCACCAGCCAGTCGCGCAGCTGTCCGTCGTCGCTGAGAGCGATCAGTTGCACCAGGCCCCAATTGTCCGCGTGGTTGGGTGCGGTCCGCAGCCTGTCCTGCCAGTCCTCGGCATACTCGCGAAGGACCTGGACCATCTCCCCTATGGCTTCGTCGAAGGTAGCCCCGTCGGCGGCCAGCGGCAGTCCTGACAGAAAGACGGACCAGCCGCCCGCCTCGGCGACCACCTCCGCCTTTGAGGGGCACACCAGCGACAGATACTGGCGCAGCCGCTCCACGTCCACGACTGCCGAGCGCCCGGAGTCACGGCGTACGGTCGCCACCCGTCCCTCGTCGGCCGCGTCGAGGAGGTCCTTCAGGTGTGCGCGCGCCTGGGTGTAGCTCTCGTAGTGGACCGCGGCCATGACCTGCCTCCTTGTTCGCCCCGACCTCTCCAGCGTGCACTCATCCGTCAGGTACGTCAAGTACTTCACGTACGTGACGGTGGGTGCGGTCGCTGGAGGCGGGATGCTCCAGAGTCTCCGGTCGTCCGCCTCGATCCGGCGCAGCGTCGAGCTGACCTGGGACGGCCTCGTGGCGGCGGTGAGATCCACGCGAGAGACCGCCCAAGACCATCCGCAGGACGGCAATCCAACAGGTAGGTGGCCAGCCCGACCTCATTCAGGACGCGAGGCGCTGCAGGCGGCTGGTGGCCTCGGCGAGAACGTTGTCCTTCTTGCAGAAGGTGAAGCGGACCTGGCTGCGGCCGGCGTCGGGGTCGTCGTAGAAGACGGAGTTGGGGATGGCGACGACGCCACAGCGTTCGGGGAGCGTACGGCAGAAAGCGTAGGCGTCCTTCTCGCCGAAGGGGCGGATGTCGGTGGTGATGAAGTACGTGCCCTGGGGCTGGTAGACCTCGAACCCGGCCGCGCGCAGGCCGTCGCCGAGCAGGTCGCGCTTGCGCCGGAGGTCGGCGCGGAAGCTGTCGAAGTACGCGTCCGGCAGACACAGCGCTTCAGCGATCGCGTACTGGAACGGTCCCGCGCTGACGTACGTCAGGTACTGCTTGGCGGTCCGGACGGCGGTCACGAGTTCCCGGCTGCCGGTAACCCAGGTGACTCCTCGTTGGCCTACCTATTCCTGTGTGGTGCGACCAGGCCCCGCTGCGGACCTCCGGCACCGGCGGTGAGCGGGCGGCACAACCGGTCCGGACCGGTCTCCGGGCCCTACCGCAGGGCTCGGTGACGCGGCACTGCCCGTCGTATCCTGGCCACACACGGGAAGGAGCCGTCCATGAGCGTCGACGCGATCGTGCACACCGAGTTCCCCAAGGGATACACGGTCCTGTTCGGAGCTGACGGAAAGGTGATCATGACTCCGCAGAGCTTCGAGCACTCCAGCACGATCAAGTCGATGCAGTACGACACGATCGTGTCCCTCGGACGCCATGCGAAGACCGCCTCCGACGTCTACATCGACTTCCCCGCCGACGAGAACTCCGCCCCGGATCTCGTGATCCTTCGCGAGGACGCCCGCCGGGAAGGCAAGCGCTACGGCTTCGAGGACGTCCTGCTGATCTCCGAGGTCGTCTCGACCTCCTCCGCGCGCAAGGACTACGACGACTGCACGGCCAAGTACGGTCGCTACGGCATCCCGATCTACCTGGTCGTCGACCCGTACGCCCAGGAAGTCGTCCTCCACACCCAGCCGACCGCCACCGGTTACATCGCGGCACACACCCACAAGTACGGGACGGGCAAACTGCCCATCCCCCTGGCCGACGGCCGCACCTTCACCCTCGACCTCGACGAGCTCCCGCGCCCGGAGCCCGAGGCAGACGCCCGCTGACGAAGCTCCCGGTGCGGCCAGTCCCCTGCCGTGAGGCCGTACGGCGAATCCGGTTCCCTCGCAACGATGTTCGAAGCCGCGGTGGCTGTGGGTGACAACCACCATGTCCGGCCCCTGAGGCCGATAGCGTGGAGCGGCAAGGACTGCTTCTGACAGGGTGGACGAATTTCATGCGGATGCGGTTCGAACCCGAGGCCGAGGAAGAGTTCGAGGCGGCGTGCGGGCTGCTGGTGGACCGCCTCGTCCGGTGGGCCGGGGAGCAGGGGCTGCCGGTGGACGGGTTCACGGCTGAGACGGCACTGGACTACCGGCACCGGGCGACTGCCGACGGCCGACTGGGGTTGTGGGAGTCGCGCCATGTGGAGGAGCTCCTCCTCTCCTGGCTTCCCCAGCAGGTCACCGAGCTTCCCGGGGAGGAACGCGCCGACGCCCCGGGCACACTGGGCACGCTGCTGCGCTTTCTGCACGCCGCGCAGTTGACGGATCCACGCGGCCCCTCACTCCAGGATTCCCTTGGTGCGGTCGACAGGGTCGCGGACCGGCATCCGGCGGCGATGACGGACCGCACTCGCTGGGGACTGGCGAAGTTCTGGGCGATGACGGCCGCGGAGCAGGGCGTGGACGTCCAGGACGGGGCGGCGTTTCAGCGCTTCGCGGACCGGGCGCAGCGCGGGGAGGTCGCCTACGATCAGCAGGCTCTCGCCGCGATCATGGAACGGCGGCTGACCGGCCGCGCGCTGTCCGGCGTGGCCCGGGCCGAGCCGCAACTGCCCGTGATGCTTCCCCCGGACGACGAACTGCGCCGACGGGCCGAGGCGTCGACGACCGTGGCGCGGTTGCGCGGACTCACCGAATGGGCGGGGCAGGGCGGCCGACCGGTGACGGCGACGGGACGGCTGCGGATGGCGGAGGCCCGTGAGCTGGTGGACGTACTCGGCACCGGCGACAAGATCGAGGGGGTGCGCTCCTCGGTCGACCTGCCGCGGCTGGGACTGCTGGTGGAGTGGGCGAAGAAGGCGCGCCTGGTCCGGGTGGTCAAGGGGCGGTTGTACGCGGTGGCCAAGGCCCGGCCGGTGCTGGCCGACCCGCTCCGGCTGTGGCTGCGCGCCTTCGACGCGTGCTTCGAGCTGCGGCAGGCCCTGATCGGGGCGCGTAGTGGCTGGCACGTCGAGTCTATGCTCTTCGACGTCTACGAGGACGTCCTGGACGACGTGCTGAACACGCTCTACAGCCTGCCGTACCCGATGCCCTGGCCGCGGCTGCGCGACACGGTACACCTGGCCTATCGGACCTCCTTCCAGCTCGACGCCGGGTCGGACCTTCAGCACCGGATGTGGTTCGAGCACGCCGACCGGGACTTGCGCGCGGTGCTCGACCTGCTGGACGACCTGGGCGCGATCGAGCGTGCCCGTGGGATGGCCGATCCGGTGTTCCTCGACATCGATCTCTCCGATGCCGGTCCCGAGCTGCCCGCGGACATGCCGCCGGAGCTCGCGGAGCTGCTGGGCGGCGCGGGGGCGGCAACGGACCCGGCGGCGCGGGAGCGTGCTGATGCCCGGCGAGAGGAGCTGACCGCCGGGCCGGTCGAGCTCATCCGTCTCACCGAACTCGGTACCCGGGCCGTACGACAGCGGTTGCTTGCGGCCGGCAGAGACGCACCGGTGGTCGGTGAACTGGCCCAGGCGTCGGCGGCCGGCCTGCTGGGGGTGCTGGCCGAGGACTACGACCCGGACGCCGCCCGCACGGAGCTGGTCGGCTGGATCACGGCCCGTGGCGAGCGGGAAGGTGCCCTGCGGCAACTGACCGACGCCGTAAGGACCATGACCTTCCGCACGCGTGCGCAGGCGATGCTCGACGTGCTGGCGGCGGCGTTGCCGGACGGTGAGGGCGAGCGGCTGCTGCGCACGCTGCGGCGAGACACACAGCTGGCGCCGCTGGCGCTGAACGCGTTGGCGCACCGTGAGTTGCTGTCCCCCGAGGACATGACCGACGCCGAGCAACTGCTGGTGCTCGCCGAGAGCCTGCTCCAGCTCGTGGAGTTGGCGGGCGGCGGGGACGGCGCCGAGGAGATGCTGCGTGCCCAGGGTCCCCAGGCCAGGGACGCGGTTGCCGCCGCGTTGGACTCCGCGCACCCGGACCGGGCCGGACTCGACGAGCTCCGGCAGCTGGCGGCCCGGGCACTGGGTACCCACGGCGCCCGCGTCGGCCGCGCCCGAAAGGCTCGGCGCTCCTCAGGCAAGAGCGGCCGCAAGCGGCCCCGCTGACCGGGCGACACCGTCTGCCCCTGGGCGCCGGGCAGAGGGAAACCGATGGTTCCGGCGTGATACGTCCTTGGTGACGCGTTACCGTCGGGGCCGTGGCTGAGGGATGGGTCGAGGACGGGCTGCGGGCCCTGCGTGGTGCGCTCCACGCGCAGGACGGGGTGACGCTGCTTGCGGCGTTGCGTCGTGGACCCGTGCGTGAGGTGCTGCAGCTGGCCGGCGATGGTGTGGCCGGGACCGCGGCACAGGGCCTGCCGGGGGCTGCGGAGATGGCGGCCCTGTTTCTCGGCGCGCTCCAGGAGCGCGGCTTCCGGGGCGATGAGGAACTGGCGGATCGGTTGCGTGCGGCCGCAGGTGACGCGGCGATCCCCTTCCTGCGCCCGCTCGCGGTCGATCTGGAGATACTCGCCATGCTGCTGGAGGGCGACCCGGCCGAGTCCGGTGGCCGGGTCGATCTGTCCACCGGGGAGTGCCGGCCTGCGTTCACCGATGAGCTGGGGCCTGGGCCCGAGGCTGAGGAGGACGACGATCCCGAGCGATGGCTCTACGTTCCGGCTCTGGGGTCCCGGGCCGGTTACCGGGACATGGAGCTGTTCATCGAAGAGGTCGGGGACGCCGCCCTTGCCGACCGGCTGCGGATCGCCATCGGCGGGCGGGGTGCCTTCCGGCGCTTCAAGGACGTCCTCGCCGGTGACGAGCACTCCTGGCGCCGGTACCACCGGTTCCGCGATGAGCGACAGCGCGGCAGGGCCCGCGCCTGGCTGGCCGAGGAGGGCTACTGCCCGCTTTCCGGCTCGTGGCAACCAGGCCGTGTGGCCGGTACAGATGCTGGTACGTCTGTTGTCGTCAGGGGGCCAGCGTCTTGAGTCGGGAGGCCGCTTCCTCCAGCACGCCTGTCCGCTTGCAGAACGCGAAGCGAACAAAGGGCGCGCCGTGCTCACGGTGGTCGTAGAAGACCGCGTTGGGGATCGCGACCACCCCGGCCCGCTCCGGCAGTGAGCGGCAGAACGCGAAGCCGTCGCTCTCACTGAGGGGGCGGATGTCGGTGGTGATGAAGTACGTGCCGGCCGACCGGAAGACCTTGAAACCCGCCTGCTCCAGGCCACCCGCGAGCAGGTCCCGCTTGGCGCGCATGTCGGCTCGGAACTCTTCGAAGTACGAGTCGGGCATGCGCAGGGCATCGGCCACGGCGTACTGAAAGGGCCCGGAGGCGACGTACGTCAGGAATTGCTTGGCGGAACGGACGGCGGTCACGAGTTCCGCGGTACTGGTGACCCAGCCGACCTTCCACCCGGTGAAGGAGAACGTCTTGCCCGCGGACCCGATGGACACGGTCCGCTCCCGCATCCCCGGGAAGGTGGCGAGCGGCAGGTGTTCGGCGTCGTCGAAGACGAGGTGTTCGTAGACCTCGTCGGTGACCACGAGCAGGTCACGCTCCACCGCCAGCTTCGCGATCTCGGCCAGTTCGGCCCGGGTCAGCACCGTTCCGGTGGGATTGTGCGGCGTGTTGACCAGCAGCAGCCGGGTGCGGGGTGTCACCGCGTCCCGCAGTTCGTCGAGGTCGAGCCGGAACGAGCCCTCGTGCGGCCGGAGCGTCACCGGCACCCGCGTCCCGCCGGCCATCGCGATGGACGCGGCGTACGAGTCGTAGTACGGCTCCAGCGCGATCACCTCGTCCCCCGGTTCCACCAGGGCCAGCAGGGAGGCCGCGATCGCCTCCGTCGCGCCCGCGGTGACCAGGACCTCACGGTCGGGGTCGTAGCCGAGCCCGTAGAACCGCTCCTGGTGCGCGGCGACGGCCGTGCGCAGTTCGGGGACGCCCGGCCCCGGCGGGTACTGGTTGCCCCGTCCGTCGCGCAGCGCCCGTACCGCCGCCTCCCGGATCTCCTCGGGGCCGTCGGTGTCGGGGAAGCCCTGGCCGAGGTTGATGGAACCCGTGGTCAGGGCCAGCGCGGACATCTCCGCGAAGATCGTCGTCCCGAACTCCGCGAGCCGCCGGTTGAGGACAGGGCGTGAGGTCATGGCGGTCATCCTGCGCCCAACCTCTGGACTTCCTCAACTTCGCTTTGGGCCGTCGGGCGCGGGGGCATCCCCCCGACACGTAAGAAGCGAGGGCCCGCAAGGGGGGCCGCTTCGGGGGACGGAAGGAGGGTGGGCCATGACTAGTGCGCTCATCCTGGCGGCAGTGGGTGTCCTGATCGTCGTGGGTCTCGTGGCCACGACCAGGAACGGCAACCGGGCGCGTGACCGGGTGGGGACCCGGCGGCGCCGGTCACAGAGCAGTTGGTGGGCGGGTGGCTCGTCGCACGGCGGTGGCTCGTCCTGCGGAGGCGGTTCGTCGTGCGGCGGCGGCTCCTCCTGTGGTGGTGGAGGCGGCGGCTGCGGCGGCGGCAGCAGCTGACGTCCGGACGACTGGTCCGGGTCCTGCGGGCGCACCTCGGTGCCCCGCGGGACGCCATGTGCTCCCGAGATCATCGCGAGCACGTCCGACACATCCGAGTGCACCAGCTCATCAGAGTGCACGCGATCATCCGAGTGCACGCGCACATCCGAGTAATCGCGAGATCACATCTCAGCGCACGTTCAGCGCACGTTCAGCGCACGCTCAGCCCACGGGGGGCCAAGCGGGGAAAGAAAGGACGGTGAGGGGCATGGGCTTCATCATCTTGGGAGGTTTGGCGGCGTTCTTGCTTCTGGTGATCTGGCTGCTCCGGCGGGCAGCGTGCAACCGTCGCCGCCGGCAGCTCGACGCGCGGCTGCGGGCGTCCCGCGCCGCCCGGACCGGTTCCGGGGGCGGCTCGTCGGGCGGACGCACGAACCGCTACCGCGTCGACGACAGCGGCAGCGGCAGTGACAGCTGGTGGGTGGCCGGCGCCGCCATCCACGTCGGAGACTCGTCCGGCGACTCGGGCGACTCGAGTGGCTCCGACAGCTCGAGCGGCTCCTGTGACTCGAGCGACAGCCGGTCCTCCGGCGGGAGCGGTGCGTCCTGCGGCAGCTCGTCCGGCGGGGGCTCCTCGTGCGGCGGCGGATCCTCCTGCGGCGGGGGAGGAGGCGGGTGCGGCGGGGGCAGCTGAGCGCCGGGCGGCCGGCGCCGGGCCCCGGGGCGGGGCACTCCCGCTCAGTCTCCGGGAACGGTGTCGCCCCGGACCGGTGCCGCGCCTTTTCCAGGCATCCCGTTTCCAGAATTCCGGACAGCTGTTCCCGTGTGAATTCCGGACAGTTGTTTCCGCGAATATGCCGCGTCCGTATGTCGCCCGCCTGGGGAATCCTCCTGGCGGGCGCTCCGTTTTTGTGACCTGCGTGGTGCTGGTGAACGGCGCTGGTTGAACAGTTGAACTGCGCAGCCCCCAAGGGGATGTAAAGCACGGGAAGTTGGGTAAAAAGGCTGTGACGGCGCCACTGTTCATGATTCCCTCTTATCGCCTCGCAGCCCCCGGACACGGCTTCACGGCCGGGCTGACCGGGCCGGTCCCCCGGTACCGACGGAGGCGCGCCGGACCCCACTTCTCCCTGACCTTGTGTGCTAGCGGAGCCGATCCATGCTCACGACCCTGAACACCGCCTACTCCGACACGCGCGCGTCCGACCTCGCCTGGGCACTCGGACGTGAACCGCTGCCCGCCCTGGCCACGCTCGACCTCGAACTCGCCGGGGCGAAGCTGCAGTTGCGACTCCTCGGTGCCTCCCACCAGGTCCTCCTGGAGGAGGAGCAGGGCAGTTGCTCGGAGACGGTTGCGTGCATCTCGGGCAGCAGCAGCCCGCTGCCGCTCGGCATCGCCAAGCGGGTCGGCGTCTGGGAGTACGAGTTCGCGGCCCGCGTCGAGACCCTCTCCCACGGCTCGTTCGCGGGCCGCGCCCAGGAGTTGCTGGCACTGGTCGCCGACCACCCGCACGGCCTGGCCGGTGTCTTCCCCGGCAGCCCGCACGCGTTCACGGCCCTGCTGGCGCAGCGCTACGAGGGACAGGTGCACTGGCGTACCTGGCACGCGTATCCGCAGGAAGGGCAGTTGGTGGCGACGCGTACGCGGGTGGGTGTCCAGGTCGCGGTCGCGAGCTGACCCGGACTCCGAGGCCTCTGAAGGCCTCCGAAGGCCGCTGAAACTGCTGAAGGACTCCGTCGGACTCCGTCGGGCTTCTGTCGACCTCCGACAGACTCCGTCGGCCTCTGTCGGGCTCTGAAGACCTCCGACGGACTCGAACGGACTCCACACGTGTGGGTGACGAACCCTTCCCGTCCCGTGCCATAGGTTCGCTGAGTGACCGAGCCGCACGTCGCCGTACCCCCCGGAAAGCCGCTGCCCGCGTCCGGCGGTCGAGGGCCGGTGCGGCTGCCGGTCCGGCCCGGGACCGGGCGGTTCCTCGTACTCGTGGGCGTCTTCGTCTGCGCCGCCTGCGGGCTCGTCTACGAGCTCGAACTGGTCGCCCTCGCCTCGTACTTGATCGGTGACTCGGTCACCCAGGCCTCCGTCGTGCTCTCCGTCATGATCTTCGCGATGGGCCTCGGCTCGCTCTTCGCGAAACGACTGTGCCGCCGTGCGGCCTTCGCCTTCGGTGCCATCGAGGCACTCCTCGCGCTCATCGGCGGATCCAGCGCCATGGCCCTGTACGCGGTTTTCGCCTGGATCGGAGCCTGGGGCGGGGAAGGGGGCGGCGGCAGCACCGGCTGGGGCGGCGGCTGGAGCGAGGGATGGAGCAGGGGGTGGGCAGTCGGACCGTACGCCGTGCTCGTGGCCTTCTCGCTCACCATCGGGCTGCTGCTCGGCGCCGAGGTCCCCCTGCTGATGGAGCTGATCCAGCGCATCCGCCGCCAGGACGCGGGCGGCGCGGTCGCGGACCTGTTCGCCGCCGACTACGTGGGGGCGCTGGTCGGCGGGCTCGCCTTCCCCTTCCTGCTGCTTCCGCTGCTCGGCCAGCTGACCGGCGCACTGATCACCGGCGCCGTCAACGCGGTGGCGGGCGGTCTCCTCGTACTCGGCCTGTTCCGGAGCGACTTGACGCGGCGCGGGCGCCGGCTGCTGGTCGGCGCCAACCTCACCGTCCTCGGGCTGCTGGTCGCGGCGGCCGCTCTCGTCGACGACTTCGAGCGGGCGGCCCGGCAGGAGGTGTACGGGGACGACGTACGTGTCGCGCTGCGGACCGACGTCCAGGAGGTGGTCCTCACCGGCACCCGGCACGGCCCGCCCGATGTGTTCATCGACGGCCGGCTGCGGGTCAGCGGACGCGACGAGCGCCGGTACCACGAGGCGCTCGTGCACCCGGCGATGAACGGCCCGCACGCGCGCGTGCTCGTCCTCGGCGGAGGTGACGGGCTCGCGGTGCGCGAGGTGCTGCGCCACCCGGGAGTGCACCGTGTCGACGTCGTCGAACTCGACGCCGCCGTCGTGCGGCTGGCCCGCACCGACCCGGCACTGGCCCGCCTGAACGACCACGCCTACCGTGATCCACGGGTCCGGGTCGCCACCGCCGACGCCTTCCACTGGCTGCGCCAGGCCCGCCGGTCCTACGACGTGGTGCTCTCCGATCTGCCCGACCCCCGGACGACCTCGAGCTCCAAGCTGTACTCGCAGGAGTTCTACGGCCTCGTCCGCGGGGTGCTGGCTCCCGACGGGCGGCTCGCGGTGCACGCCGGACCGGTCACCACCGGTCCGCGCGTGTACTGGACGGTCGACGCGACCCTGGACGCAGCCGGACTGCGCGCCGTCGGCTACCGCGCGGCAGGGGCGGGGGACGCGTTCGGGTTCCTGCTCGCGTCCCGCACCGCCCCGAGGCTGCTGCCCGCCTCCGCCCCGGCCAGGCCCGGGAGGCTGACGTCCGCGCGGTTCACGGCGGACGTCCGGGCTGTCGCAGGCCCCCGTCCGGCCGGGCTGCCCGCGTCGACACTCGTGCATCCGCGCTACGGCGGCTGACCCTTCGAAGGGATGCGCCGAGCGGATGCGCCGATGGACGGGTACGGGGGCGGTCGTGCTGGGTAGGCTCGGGTGGCATGGAGCATGAGGTGTTCGTTCCGGTTCCCTCCGACCGTGTGCGCGAGGCCCTCGCCGATCCTGCCCGGGTGGCCCGCGCGGTGCCCGGTCTCCACCGGGACCCGCAGGACACGGGCGGCGAACCCGCTCCCGGTGCTCCGCTCTCCGGCCGGCTGAAGGTCCGCGTCGGCAGCCACTCCATCACCTACCGTGGCACGCTCCGGTTCATCGGCCAGGACGACGGCTCGTACGCGATCGAGGGCGACGCCACCGAGTCCCGCGGCACCGGCTCGGTCAAGCTGGCCCTGGTGCTCGGCCTGACCCCCGCCGACGACGGCACGAAACTCACCTTCACCGGCAGCGTCAGCGGCGACGGCCGGGTGACCGAACTCCCCGCCGACGCGGTGTCGTCGGCGGGCACGCGGCTGCTGAGCCGCTTCGCGGAGGGCCTGGCCTCCGACGGGGAGCCGGGCGGGCAGACCCGGCCGGACGGTGAGCAGGGCGTCCCGGGCGGCCGGCAGACGGGTCCCGGCGGTGAGCAGGGCGCGGAAACCGAGTCGGGCGGTCGGCGGGCCGAGCAGGGCGGCCGAAAGACGGTTCCGGGCGGCGGACAGGCCGAGCCGGAAGCGGAGCCAAAGCCGGAAGCGGAGGCCGAGCCGGGCGACGCGCAGACCGAGCAGGCCGACGCGCAGGCCGAGCCGGGCGGTGGGCAGGCCGAGCAGGCCGACGCGCAGACCGAGCCGGGTGGTGGGCAGGCCGAGCAGGACTCCTCCCTGGAGCCCTTCTCGGAGGGTGACTTCGGTGAGACCGAGCGGTCCGGTGAGACCGAGCCGGCTGGAGGGACCGAGCCGGCCGGTCGGCGTGAGCCGTCGGGCGGGCGCCCGCTTCCCGGTGACGAGCTCTCCGGCGAGGGCGAAGGCGAGGAGCCGCCCGCCGAGGCGGCGCACGCGCGGCGGACCATGATCGGGCGCAGTGCCGAGGAGGTCGACCACGCGCCGCCGCGGGGCCGTTACGCCCCGGTCCCCGCCCCGGAGACCGTCTCGCCCGGCGTCACCCTGCGCTGGGCGGCACCCGCAGCGGCCCTCGTGCTGGCCTCCGCCATCGTCGTCGGCCGTGTCCTGCGCAGGCGCCGCTGAACCCGGAGGCCACGCGGGCCCCGTCCCGCACGGACCAGTAGGGTCACCCCGTGAGTAACGAACCCATCACGCTGACCGCGGGCGACGCGGAGGTGACCGTGCTGCCGGGCAACGGCGGCCGGGTCGGGAGCTTGCGCGTCGGTGGCGTGGAGCTGCTCCGGCAGGGGGAGCGCTTCGGCAGCTTCCCGATGGTCCCCTGGTGCGGCCGCACCCGCGAGGGCCGCTTCCGGGACGGCGCCACCGTGCACCAGCTCCCGCTCAACTCCCCGCCGCACGCCATCCACGGCACGGCCCGCGACGGCGCCTGGCGCACCGCCCGCACGAGCGGCACCGAGGCCGTCATCACCCACGACCTCACCGATCCGTGGCCCTGGCCCGGCCGGGTCACCCAGGTGTTCGCCCTGACCGAGGACGCCCTCACCCTCACCATGGCGGTGGAGGCGCACGGTGATTCCTTCCCGGCGCAGCTCGGCTGGCACCCCTGGTTCAACCGCAGCCTCGGGGGCGACGGCAAGGACGTGACGATCGCCTTCACGGCCGCCTGGCAGGAGGAGCGCGGCGAGGACCACCTCCCCACCGGCAACCGAATCGACCCCCGCCCCGGCCCCTGGGACGACTGCTTCGGCATGCCGGGCGGCGTGGACGTCACCCTCACCTGGCCCGGCCGGCTTCAGCTGAAGGTCACCAGCCGCGAGGAATGGGTCGTGATCTACGACGAGCAGGAGGCCGCCGTCTGCGTCGAACCCCAGACCGGACCGCCCAACGGCCTCAACACCCTGCCCCGGCTGGTCACCCCGATCGAGCCCCTCGAAGCCTCCACCACCTGGAGCTGGCAGCGCCTGTGAACGTCGCCCTTAAGCTGACGGCATGAGTGACGTACGTGGCGCGCTGCTGCAGCAGATCAAGGACAAGGCCGTGGTACACGGCAAGGTGACCCTCTCCTCGGGTCTGGAGGCCGACTACTACGTGGACCTGCGCCGTATCACCCTCGACGGCGAGGCCGCCCCGCTGGTCGGCCAGGTGCTGCTGGACCTGACCGACGAGTTGGAGTTCGACGCGGTCGGCGGTCTGACCATGGGCGCCGACCCGGTCGCGGCCGCCATGCTGCACGCGGCGGCCGCGCGCGGGCGGAAGCTGGACGCCTTCGTGGTCCGCAAGGCCGCCAAGGCGCACGGACTGCAGCGTCGCGTCGAGGGCCCGGAGATCAAGGGCCGCCGGGTCCTGGTCGTCGAGGACACCTCCACCACCGGTGGTTCCCCGCTGACCGCGGTGGAGGCGGTGCGCGAGGCGGGGGCGGAAGTCGTCGCCGTCGCCACCATCGTCGACCGGGCGACCGGTGCCGCCGAGAAGATCCAGGAAGGCGCGGGGGTCCCGTATCTCTTCGCCTTCTCCAAGAGCGAACTCGGCCTGGACTGAGGCCTGATGGCGCCGGGGCACACTCGGGGGACGTAAGTCGTGCATCGTCGGCTTGACGACGGGGGCGGACCATCCGGCCAGATCTGGAAAGATGGGGCCGACGATGATGTCGCACCCCTAGGTCAGGGCCGTCAGCAGTACGTAACCCGCACATACAAGGAGCGGACAGATGCCCATCGCAACCCCCGAGGTCTACAACGAGATGCTCGACCGGGCGAAGGCAGGCAAGTTCGCCTACCCGGCCATCAACGTCACCTCGTCGCAGACCCTGCACGCGGCGCTGAGCGGCTTCGCGGAGGCCGAGAGCGACGGCATCGTACAGATCTCCACCGGTGGGGCGGAGTACCTGGGCGGCCAGCACAGCAAGGACATGGTGACCGGCGCCGTCGCTCTCGCCGAGTTCGCGCACATCGTCGCCGAGAAGTACCCGGTCAACGTGGCCCTGCACACGGACCACTGCCCGAAGGACAAGCTCGACGGGTACGTACGTCCCCTGCTCGCGGTCTCCGAGGAGCGGGTGGCGCGCGGTGAGAACCCGCTGTTCCAGTCGCACATGTGGGACGGCTCGGCGGAGACCCTCGCGGACAACCTCGGGATCGCTCAGGAGCTGCTCGCCCGCGCCGCCGCAGCCAAGATCATCCTCGAGGTGGAGATCACCCCGACCGGCGGCGAGGAGGACGGCGTCTCCCACGAGATCAACGACTCCCTCTACACCACGGTCGAGGACGCGATCCGTACGGCCGAGGCGCTCGGCCTCGGCGAGAAGGGCCGCTACCTGCTGGCGGCGTCCTTCGGCAACGTCCACGGCGTGTACAAGCCGGGCAACGTCCAGCTGCGTCCGGAGCTTCTGAAGGAGCTCAACGAGGGCGTGGCCGCGCGGTTCGGCAAGGAGTCCCCGTTCGACTTCGTCTTCCACGGCGGTTCCGGCTCCACCGAGCAGGAGATCCTGACGGCGCTGGAGAACGGCGTGGTCAAGATGAACATCGACACGGACACGCAGTACGCCTTCACGCGTCCGGTCGCCGCCCACATGTTCAAGAACTACGACGGCGTCCTGAAGGTCGACGGCGAGGTCGGCTCCAAGAAGCTCTACGACCCGCGCACCTGGGGCAAGGCGGCGGAGGCGTCGATGACCAAGCGCGTCATCGAGGCCTGCTCCAACCTTCGTTCCACCGGCACGAAGCTGAAGTAAGCGCGGCTGTTCGGCAGCTGACCGGGCCCGGCACCCCGAGGGGGTGCCGGGCCCGGCTCGTCGGGCGCACCGACGGTGGTCCCCCGGCGGCGGGCGGCCGCAGGCGCTGCCCTGAGGCAGACCGGCGGCGGACACGGCCGTCGGCGCGGTCTCGTCCAGCCCACTACAAAGGGCTGCGCACGGCGGGCGAAACGCCGACCGGCCCGTTGCGGGAGACAGCCTCTGCCGGAGTGGCTCGCCCGGAGACGCGCCGGTCACTGCCGACGCTCGTCCTCTTCGCCCTCCAGCTCGGCTGCGATTCTCTCCTTGCGGACGGTTCCGGCGACGGTCTCCTCCTCGGTGCGCTCGTCGGTGCTGAGCCGGACCCGCTCGACCGGCTCCACCTCGGTCTCCACCACGGGGCGTTCCGCGTGCAGGGTCACCTCATGCTCGGCTTCGCTGATGTCCGGGCCGGCGAGGGCGTCCTCGCGATTCGCGTCGGTGATCGGTTCGCGTTCGATGCGCACCTCTTCATGGCGTACGGGAACGGTCTGCTGGACCTCCTCGGTGACCACGTACTTGCGCAGTCGGGCCCGGCCGACCTCATGCCGCTCGACGCCGACGCGCATCCGCTCCTCGGAGCGGGTCATCGCATCCTCGGCGTAACCGGAGACGTCGCCGGTGCCGGGCTGGGCCACGTCGCCGGCGCCGGGCTGGACCGTCTCCTGCCAGGCGGTGTCCCAGTCGACGCCGTAGTACTCGTACAGGCGGTGCTCCTCGTCCTCGGACAGGTGTCCGCCGGCGTCGACGTCGACATTGGGGGCGTCCTTGACCGTGTCCTTGGAGTACGGGACCTCAAGATGGTCCTCGACCAGGCTGGCCTCAGAGATGGGTACGAACGACTCGCTGGTGCCGAACAGGCCGGTCCTGACGCTGACCCACTCGGGCTCCCTGGTGACCTCGTCGAGGAACACGTGCTTCGCGTCGCCGATCTTGTTGCCGTCGGTGTCATAGACCGCGTGGTCCAGAACCGTCGGAATCTGCTCTCGGGTGATCATCGGGATCCCCTTTCTACGGACTCCCTGTCGGCTAACCGCCTTAAAGCATGACAAAACGCATTAAGGCTGTCGTTTGTTGTCAATGTGCGCAGCGAGCGTCTCCGGGGTCCTCGGCCCCGTGGGGTACGAAGGCTGGCCCGGCACCACCTGACGCGCGATGATCCGAGCATGGCCACCGCCCAGGAGAGCCCCGCAGTACGGATCACCACCCCCACCGGCCGATGGATTCTGTTCACCACGGTGCTCGGCTCCAGCATGGCCCTGCTGGACTCGACGGTCGTCAACGTGGCCCTTCCCCGCATGGGCGAGGACCTCGACGCCGGCCTCGCCGCGCTTCAGTGGACCGTCAACGCGTACATGCTCACGCTCGCCGGCCTCATCCTCCTCGGCGGCGCCCTCGGCGACCGCTTCGGGCGGCGCCGGATCTTCGTCCTCGGGGTGGTGTGGTTCGCCGCCGCGTCGCTGCTGTGCGGGCTCGCCCCGAACGCCGGGGTGCTCATCGCGGCCCGCGCCTTCCAGGGCATCGGCGGCGCACTGCTCACCCCCGGCTCCCTCGCCATCATCCAGGCCTCCTTCCACCCGGACGACCGGGCCCGCGCGGTGGGCCTGTGGTCGGGCTTCGGCGGTGTCGGCGCCGCGGTCGGCCCGTTCCTCGGGGGCTGGCTGGTGGACGGGCCCGGCTGGCGCTGGGTGTTCCTGCTGAACGTTCCGCTGGCGCTGCTTTGCGTACCGGTCGCGGTGCGGCACGTGCCGGAGTCGGGGGACGGCCGCCTGCATGGACGCTTCGACGTGCTGGGGGCGGCGCTGGGCGCGTCGGCGCTCGCGCTGGTGACGTACGCGTTGATCGAGGCGCGCGATGGTTCGGTGACCGTGGCGGTGACCGCGGCGGCGGGCGTGGCGGCGGGTGTCGCCTTCGGGTACGTCGAGCGGCGCCGAGCGGACCCGATGCTGCCGCTGTCGATCTTCTCCTCGCGCCAGTTCACGGCCGTGAACGTGGTGACGCTGTGCGTGTACGCGGCCTTCGGCGGGTTCTTCTTCCTCGTCGCGCTGCAGTTGCAGGTGGTCTCCGGTTACTCGGCGCTGGGCGCCGGTACCGCGCTGCTGCCGACCACGGTGCTGATGCTGCTGCTGTCCTCGCGGTCCGGCGCGCTGGGGGAACGGATCGGGCCGCGGGTTCCGCTGACGGTGGGGCCGTTGCTGTGCGCGGCGGGGATGCTGCTGATGCTGCGGGTCGGCGAGGACGCGTCGTATGTGGGGGATGTGCTGCCCGCGGTGCTGGTGATGGGGCTGGGGATGGTGACGTTGGTGGCGCCGCTCACGGCCACCGTGCTGGCTTCGGTGGACACCGCACAGGCCGGGCTGGCGAGCGGGATCAACAACGCGGCGGCCCGGGTGGCGGGGCTGGTGGCGGTGGCGGGGCTGCCGGTGCTGGTGGGCATGGGGGACGAGGCGTACCGCTCGGCGGAACAGTTCGGGGAGGCGTTCCGCAGGGCTATGCCGGTGTGCGCGGGGGTGCTGGTACTCGGCGCACTGATCGCATTCGCGAAGATTCGCAAACCCACCCCGGACTGTCGGCGGCCGGAATGCCGGACGCACGGGTCCGTCACGGCTCCGCCGCTGGAGGGTGGGGTGGGTGAGGCCGGGGGTGCCTAGTCCGGCGGGGCGTCTGGTCTGGCGGGGCGTCTGGCGTGTTGCCTGGGTGGGGGCCGTACCGGAGCCTCCATTCTCGGTCTGGCGCGTTGCGTGTTGCGCGGAGTGGTCGGACTATGTCCGTGCGCCAGCCTCCGTCCTCGGTCGGTCTGGCGCGTTGCGTGTTGCGCGGAGTGGTCGGGCTATGTCCGTGCGCCAGCCGCTGCGGGCGGAGGCTCCGGCACGTCCCCTTCCGCCGGTGCGCGGCTGCGGGCCGTTGGGGGTCCCGGCTTTGCAGTCGGGCGGGGCGCCCGGTCTGGCGGAGAGGGGAGGCAACCCGTTCGGCTCGCGGCAGCGGATGGCGCAGACTTGAGTCCATGGCCATTCACGAAAACCTCCTCGGGGGCCCGCCCCCGACCCACCTCCCCGACGACCCGGAGCCCCGCACGCTCCTGGCGGGTGGCACGGCCCCGGCCGACGTCGCCGCCCGGTACCCCACCTCCTCCCTCGCCTGGGCCCAGCTCGCGGACGACGCTTTCGAGCGGGGCAGTGTCGTGGAGTCGTACGCGTACGCCCGAACGGGCTACCACCGAGGGCTGGACGCCCTCCGCCGCAGCGGCTGGAAGGGCCACGGCCCCGTGCCGTGGGAACACGAACCGAATCGCGGTTTCCTGCGTGCCCTGCACGCCCTCGCCCGGGCCGCTCAGGCGATCGGCGAGCAGGAGGAGCACGAGCGCTGCACCCAGTTCCTGAAGGACTCCTCCCCGACCGCGGCCCAGACCCTGAGCTGAGCGCCGCCGTCACGAGACCTGCCTGACACACGTCGGGCAGGCCTTGCCGTTTCGGGGTCCGATTGCGCAGGATGCCCCTGGGGACCGGGGCCCCCGTGCCGGCATCGGCAGGGGCGGACCGCTACCCGGAGCACATTGCAGGAGACAGCGATGTCCCAAACGGCTCATCAGTCCTCTCAGACCTCTCAGTCCTCCGAGGCCCACGAGCCCGAGACCCCGCATCTCGACTTCCAGGGCACGACCCCGTACGAGGACTACGTCAAGGCCGACGTCCTCACCCACCTCCAGCACACCCTCTCCGACGACCCCGGCGAGATGGTCTTCCTGGTGACGACCCAGGTCATGGAACTGTGGTTCACCGTCATCGTCCACGAGTGGGAGACCGCGGCGACGGCGCTGCGCGAGGACCGGGTGCCCGTCGCCGTGGCCGCGCTCAAGCGGTCGGTGCGCGAGCTGGAGGCGCTCAACGCCTCGTGGAAGCCGCTCGGCCAGCTCACCCCCGCCCAGTTCAACTCCTACCGCGACGCCCTCGGCGAGGGCTCCGGCTTCCAGTCCGCGATGTACCGGCGGATGGAGTTCCTGCTCGGCGAGAAGTCCGCGTCCATGCTCGTGCCGCACCGCGGAGCCCCGCGCGTGCACGCCGAGCTGGAGAAGGCGCTGCACGAACCCGGCCTCTACGACGAGGTGCTGCGACTGCTCGCGCGGCGCGGATACGCGATCCCGGCGGAGGTGCTCGACCGGGACGTCTCACGGCGCTACGAGCCCTCGCCCGAGGTCGAGGCCGTGTGGACCGAGCTCTACTCCGGTGACCAGGACGCCGAACTCGCCCGCCTCGGCGAGGCGTTGACCGATGTCGCGGAGCTGGTGTGGCGGTGGCGCAACGACCACCTGGTGGCCACCCGCCGCGCCATGGGCGCCAAGCCCGGGACCGGTGGCTCGGCGGGAGTCGCGTGGCTGGAGAAGCGGGCCCAGAAGAACGTCTTCCCCGAGCTGTGGACGGCGCGGTCCCATGTCTGAACTGATCTCGAGAGCAGCGGAGTTGGACGCCGCCGACGAACTCGCCGGGCTGCGCGCGCAGTTCGTCCTAGACGACGTGGTCTACCTGGACGGGAACTCGCTCGGCGCGCTGCCGCGTTCCGTGCCGGCGCGCGTCGAGGACGTCGTACGACGGCAGTGGGGTTCGCTGCGCATCCGGTCCTGGGACGAGAGCGGCTGGTGGACGGCGCCGGAGCGCATCGGCGACCGGATCGCTCCCCTGGTGGGTGCCGCGGCCGGGCAGATCGTCGTCGGCGACTCCACAAGTGTCAACGTGTTCAAGGCGGTCGTGGCCGCGGTCCGGATGGCGAAGGGTGACGGTGAAGGCGGCGGGGGTGCGGGCAGCGGCGCGGGACGGGACGAGATCCTCGTCGACGCCACCACCTTCCCCACCGACGGGTACATCGCCGCCTCCGCCGCCCGGATGACCGGGTGCGAGCTGCGACCGGTTGCACCGCAGGACGTACCGTCCGCCCTCGGCCCGCGGACGGCGGCGGTGCTGCTCAACCACGTCGACTACCGCACCGGGCGGCTGCACGACCTGCCGTCGCTGACGGACGCCGTGCACCGGGCGGGCGCCTACGCCGTCTGGGACCTCTGCCACAGCGCGGGGGCCCTGCCGGTCGGCCTGGACGAGCACGGCGTCGATCTGGCGGTGGGCTGCACCTACAAGTACCTCAACGGGGGGCCGGGTTCGCCCGCGTACCTCTATGTACGACGGGACCTGCAACCCCGCTTCGACTCACCCCTGCCCGGCTGGAACTCGCACGCCGACCCGTTCGGGATGAGCCCGGACTACGCCCCGGCCGCCGGTGCCCCGCGCGGTCGCGTCGGCACTCCGGACATCCTTTCCATGCTCGCCCTGGAGGCGGCCCTGGAGGTCTGGGACGGCGTCCCGATCGAGCGGGTCAGGGCGAAGTCGCTGGCGCTCACGGACTTCTTCCTGGAGTGCGTGGCGGCGTACGTGCCCGCGGGCCGGGTGGAGTCGCTGACCCCGTCGGCCCATGCGGAACGCGGCAGCCAGGTGGCGTTGCGCTGTGAGAAGGCGGGGGACGTCATGAACCGTCTGATCGCCTCGGGCGTGGTCGGTGACTTCCGCCATCCGGACGTGCTGCGCTTCGGCTTCACGCCGTTGTACGTGGGCTTCGGGGACGTGGAGCGGGCGGCCCGGGTGCTCGCGCTCACCCTGGGGTGAGCGCGGTGACCACCGGAGCGGTGCACATCCCGGCCGCGGCCCCGGCCGCGGCCCCGGCCCCGGCCCGGGCCGCGGCGGTGGCTGGCGGTGCGGCGATGGCCGGCGGTACGGCGGTGGCCGGCGGTGTCCTGGCCGCCGCCCGTTTCGCGGTGGCCGGGGCCGGGGCCTGCTCCGGTGGTCGTTGCGTGGTGGCCGGGCCCGGGGCCCGTTCCGGTGGCCGGCACGCCTGGTGGTCCTCACCGTGTGTCACGACCGCGTGCCGTCCCACGTCACGGGCCTGATACCGTCCCCGCCAACGGCCGATATCTGCCCGCGAAACGTCAATACTGTTCAGCCCCTGAGAGGTTGGAGCATGTCGGACCCCGCCCGCGATGCCGCGACCCCGGACGCCGCCGCCGCGCGCGATGCCGCGACCCCGGACGCCGCCGCCGCGCGCGATGCCGCGACCCCGGACGCCGCCGCCGCGCGCGATGCCGCGGAAGAGGCGTCGGCCTTCTCGCACCCGCCGGTCGAACCCGACGCGAGTGCCGCGTACGGGGACCACCCGGACCAGGTGATCGACTTCTACGCCCCGCGCGGCGAGGACGGTCCGAGGTCCGGTGACGGCTCCGCCCCGCTGGTGGTCGTGCTGCACGGCGGCGCCTGGCGGGCCCCGTACGACCGCCGGCACATCACCCCGTTCGCGGGCTTCCTGGCCCGGCGGGGGTTCGCGGTGGCCAACGTGGAGTACCGGCGGGGCGGCGGAACGGCCGGCAGCACGGGCGGCCCGGTGGCCGGGCGCTGGCCGGACACCTTCGACGACGTGGCGGCGGCGCTCGACACGCTGCCCGGTCTCCTCCGGGGCACCCTGCCGGTGGCCGATCCGCGCCGCACGGTGCTCACGGGGCACTCGGCGGGCGGACACCTCGCCCTGTGGGCGGCGGCCCGGCACGTCCTGCCGAAGGACGCGCCGTGGCGCACACCGGCCGCCGCGAACCTGCGCGGAGTGGTGGCCCTGGCGCCGATCGCCGACTTCACGGTGGCCGAGAAGCTGGACGTGTGCGGTGGTGCCGCGCTGCAACTGCTGGGGAGCCAGGACGAGTTCGCGGAGCGCCGACCGTACGCCGACCCGGCTCTGCTGCTGCCGACAGGCATCGCGACGACCCTGGTGCAGGGCCGTACGGACGTCGTGGTCCCGATGGCGGTGGCGGAGGCGTACGCGGAGGCGGCGGCGAAGGCGGGCGAGGTCGTGGGACTGACCCTGCTGGAGGACGTGGGGCACTTCCCGCTGATCGATCCGCTGGCGGACGCGTGCGCGGTGGTGGCGGAGGAGATCGCGCAGCTGGCCTGGTGAGCGCACCCTGCGCGGACCCCCGCGCGCAGCCGGCCCGTGGCCGGCTCACGCCACGGCGATCGTCCTGCGCGCGGCGAGCAACGCGGCCAGGGCGAGAACGAAACCGACGGTCTGCAAGCTGATGACCCGGCTGATCGAGCGGGGGTTCGGCATCGCGCTGATGCCTTCGGCGTTCATCCGCCCGCCGGCCGCCGGCGGTCCGGAACTGGCGCTGGTCCCGGTGGTCGACGGCCCACGTCGAGTATCTGGCGTGGAGCCGATTCAATCCCAGCCCGGCCACCCGGGCCATGCTCGGCGTCCTCGGGGTCAGGTCACCCGCCCATACCAACCTGACCGAGCACTAGTGCCGCAACAGGCACCGTTCGCCCCGTGCGACGCCCGGGACGCCCTCTCACCGCACCGGCCGAAAGCCCAAGTACGTCCAGTCCGAGGACTTCCGGCCGGCACTTCCCCAAGCTCTTCGAGCAGGGGGTACCCCCAGAGGACGCCCCGGACGCCGCTCCTTGACGGGCAAACGTTGCCTGCCGCGGCACTAGTCGTCGCTGCCGTCCTGATTCCCACCCGAGCTCCGGCCGGAACTCCTCGACCGACGCACCAACTCGCCCGCCGCCAGCGTCACGGTGGCCACCGCGCGCACCCAGCGCGGTCCGCCCCGCGCCGCCCACAGGACGCAGACACAACCTCCGACGGCGAGCACGAGCACGCCGGACAGAACGAGCACGGCCATGCTCACCCCTCCTTCTTCTGTCAGTTGGGCGCCATCCTCTCAGCGCGGGGCGGAGTCGTCGGAGCGGCCTTGTGTTCTGACCATCCGTCAGCCAAACAAGGCGCCCTACCCTGAGCCATTGGCTGACGATGACGGGCGTCGCATGGGGTTCCGGATGAGGATCACGGCGCCGGTGCTGACCGCCCCGCCCACCGGAGCTGAAATCACCCGCTACAGGTGATGCCTCGCACGGGGCACCGAGGTGTGCTGTGCGGAGAAGCACAGCCGCCCCGAAGGGAGTGCGTGAGATGACAGAGCACGGCCCGGCAGCAGGTGGTATGTCGGCACTCGCACAGGCCGACGCCCCCGTCTTCGAAACGATCGTCCAGATGACCCTCGACACCTTCGAACGGTCGGGGCTGGATCCCGAGACCTACCTCCTCACCCGTATCGCGGCACTGGTCGCCATGGACGCCGCTCCCGCCTCCTACCTGCTGAACATCGGCGCCGCCGAAGAACTCGGTGTGTCGCCGGAGAGGATCCAGGGCACGCTCGTGGCCATCGCTCCGGTGGTCGGCAGTGCCCGCGTCGTATCTGCCGCCCGCAGCATCGGCGAGGCCTTCGGACTGGCGCTGGAGGGTGAGGCCGAGGGCTGAGCTCACCGGTCCGGACCGCCGGCATGGCCGGCGAGCGGGACGACACCCACGCGACGCCGCGGCGCGGACCCACCCCCGTGGTCCCCCGCCGTGTTCCGGCCACCGGCCCGGGCTGGAGCACGGCGCGGGCGCGGGCGCGGGCCGTGTGGGAATCCCCTTCGCTCACGAGGGGCAGGACGTCAGACCCGTAATACCTGAGAGCTACCCGCCAAGTGAGCTCCCTGGCGGGACGCCGACGACCGGCCGCGATTCATAACTTCCTTTCCGTACAGGCCCGGTGAGCGGGCGGGACGGACGGGGAGGGCGGTCGTCATGGGGGGCGCGAGGGGCCGGTCGCGGCCGGAGGCGGAAGAGGGGCCGGACCGGACGCAGCCTGGGACGGGGAAGACCGAGGCCGGGCGGCGGTTCGAAGACGGGCGGCGGTTCGAGGGGGGACGGCCCGACGGCGGACAGTGGTACGACGGCGGGCGGCGGCTCGAGGGCGGGCCGCTCGAGGACGGTCCGTTCGGCCGTGCTTCGGCGAGCGGGCGTGGCGTGCCGTGGGGGCGGGTGCGGCGGGCCGTGCTCGCTGGAGTCGTCGCCGCGGCGGTCGCCCTGCCGGTGTCGGCCGCGGCGCGGCCCCGTGTGCCGGCCCCGCCGCCCGCCCAGCTCGGCACGGTCTCGGCGGCCACGCTGGACACGGCCTACGCGGCCAACCGCGCGAACATCACCGAGGCGGCCCGGATGGCCGAGGCACACGGCGACCACCGGCGGGCCTCGGCCGAGCGCACGATGGCCGTCCCCACCCGGCACTTCCTCACCTTCGACGGCCGGGGGCCGGGCCGTGCGGCCGAGGTCTTCGGCGACCTCGCGCACGCGACCCGGGTCGCGGTGCTGGTACCCGGTTCGGACACGACACTGGACACCTACGAACGCTTCCGCGCGGGAGCCTTCGCACTGCACAAGCGGCTCGAGGGGACCTCGACGGCGCGCACCGCCGTGGTCGCCTGGCTCGGTTACGAAACCCCGGGCACGGTCAGCCCCGCCGTCCTGACCACCGGCCGCGCCGACGAGGCGGCGCCCGGACTGCGGGCGTTCGTAAGCGAGTTGCGCGGCATCGCCGGCCCGGACGCCGCCCTCACGCTGCTCTGCCACTCATACGGCTCGGTGGTCTGCGCCCGCGCGGCAGGCGGTCTCGCGGTCTCGGACATCGCGCTCTTCGGCAGCCCCGGCACCGGCGCGGACTCCGTCGAGGGCCTGCACACCTCCGCCCGCGTCTGGGCGGCCCGCGGCGCCGACGACTGGATCGCCAACGTCCCGCACACCAGAGCCGACCTGTTCGGCACGACCCTCGGTTTCGGTACCGACCCGGTCTCCCCGGCCTTCGGCGCCCGGGTCTTCTCCGCTCGGGACGCCGACCACAGCGGCTATCTCGCACCGGGCTCGCACTCCCTGGCCAACCTGGCACGCATCGTGCTCGGCGAGACGGCCGAGGTGGGCTGAGCCGTGGCCGGCACCGACCTCCTGCCCGTGGGGCCGAAAAGGCCCCGCAGGCCCGTGACACTGGTGAAGCCCCCACGGGCGACTCCGGTGAGGGAGTCCCGCCTCCGCGCCTCCGCCCGGCGCCTGGACGCGGCCACACCGCCCACCCGCGACCGTGCAACCGACGCCCTGCGCGCCTTCGCCATCCTCGGCGTGGTGCTCGGCCACTGGCTGGTCACCGCCCTGGTGGCGGACGGCGGCACCCTGCGCACGGTGAGCCCGCTGCGCTATCAGCCCTGGCTGGCTCCCGTCTCCTGGGTCTTCCAGACCCTCGCCGTGTTCTTCCTGGTCGGCGGCCATGTGGCGACCAATAGCTGGGCATCCGCCCAGGCCCGCGGCATTGCGTACAGGGGGTGGCTGCACGCCCGGATGTCCCGGCTACTCACACCGGTGGCCGCACTCCTCGGCCTGTGGACGGCGGTGTCGCTCACCCTGCTTCTGACGGGAGCCGACTTCGACACCATCCACACACTGCTGAACCTGGCACTGTCCCCGCTGTGGTTCCTGCTGGTGTTCGCCGGACTGACGGCGGCGACCCCGTTGGTCGCGCGGATGAACCCGCTGTGGCCGCTGGCCGTCGTTCTCCATGTGGACCTCATTCGCTTCGGCCTCGGCGGCCCGGCCTGGCCGGGCTGGATCAACGTGGCCGCGGGCTGGCTGGTCCCGTACACGCTGGGCGCGGCCTGGACCCGAGGGGAACTCACCCGCCGCGCGGGCCTGGTCCTCGTCATCGGCGGGGTGGTGGCGACCGCGGGCCTGGTGACCTTGGCGGGCTACCCGGCGTCGATGGTCGGGGTGCCAGGCGCGGGGGTGTCCAACCTCAACCCGCCGACGCTGGCCGCCGTCACCTTCGGTCTCGCCCAGTGCGGTCTGGCACTGCTGCTGCGGGAGCCGCTGCGCAGGCTGATGCGCCGTCCCGCGGCCTGGGCGGCGGTGGCCCTGGTCAACCTGTCGGCGATGACGGTGTTCCTGTGGCACCAGACGGCCCTGATGGCGGTGACCGCGCTGGGCCTGACGGTGGGCCGGCTCCCCGGGCTGCACACGGTCCCGTCGGAGTTGTCGTGGCTACCGTTGCGGGTGGTCTGGCTGCCGGTCTTCGGCCTGGCACTGGCGGTCTGCTGGGCGGCGTTCCACGGCTACGAGCGGGGTGGTCACACCAGGGGCGGCGGTGCCGGTCTGCGGCGGCACTCGCGGGTGTTGCGGGTGCGGCGGCGGCCGGAAACCGTGGACGACGGGATGGCGCGTCATGCTTAGGGTGGTGCGGGTGAGTGCGCTGGAGAAGCGGCTGGCCCGGGGACTGCGGGCGGTGCGCGACGACCTGTGGACGGGCCGGGCGGCCCCATTGCCGGCCGCGGCGTGGCTGCGGTGGCTGCGGTGGCTGCCGCACGGGATCGTCCTCCTGGTGGCGATCGTCACCACGATCGCCAACGCGGACCACTTGAGCGCCCGTTACGGGCTCGCCGCGACCGGTGTGCTGTGCGCACTGGCGCAGGGCGTGGCGGTGGGGATGGCGCTGTGGTGGCCGGTACCGGCGTGGTGGCTGTCGACCCTGGCCACGGTCGCGGTGGCGACGGGCTCCATGTCGCGTCTGAACGACCCCTCGTATGCCGTCCCGTGGCCGTGGAGTCCGTCAAGTATGGTCGCGCACGCCGTCGTGCTGTTGCTGTTGTCGCTGCGGGTACGCACCCGCGTGGCCGTCGAAGTGCTGGCCGTCACCGCGTTGGTCAGCTTCTTCATGCAGTGGCTGATGGACCAGCAGGGGCCGGTGGAGGAAGGAACGTACCAGCCGACGGGCTTTCTGGCGATGGTCGTGTTCGTCGGCGTCGCCCTGCTCGGCATCGCCCTCCGGGGCCGCCGCGAGGCCCGCACCCAACTCGTCGAACAGGCCTCACTGACGGCCGAGGAACGAGCCCGCCGCACCCTCCTGGAGGAGCGCAGCCGGATCGCCCGCGAACTGCACGACGTGGTCGCCCACCACATGTCGGTGATCTCCATCCAGGCCCAGGTCGCTCCCCACCTGGTTCAGGACCCGCCCGAGGAGCTGCGGGAGAACCTCGAAGGCATCCGGCAGAACGCCCTGGAGGCACTGACCGAACTGCGCCGGGTGCTGGGCGTCCTGCGCTCCGAGAATCCCGGGGACTCGGGCGGCGAGACGGCCGCCGACGGCACCGTCCGGCACTCCCCCCAGCCCACCCTGGACCGTCTCGACGCACTGATCGAGAACACCAGGGCGGCCGGTCTGGCGGTGACCGTCGAGATCACCGGCGAGCGGCGGCCCCTGCCGCCGGGTGTGGAACTGTCGGCGTACCGCATCGTGCAGGAGGCCCTCAGCAACGCGCTGCGCCACGCGTCCGGCACCGACGTGCGGGTGGAGCTCACCCACCGGCGGGACGGACTGCGGGTCCAAGTCGTCAACTCCGCACCGCGGTTCCCCGCCCCGCCGTCCCCCGGCGCCGGTCACGGACTGCTCGGAATGCGCGAGCGGGCCGCCATGCTCGGTGGCACCCTCGTCACAGGGACCACGGCCGGGGGCGGCTACGCGGTGGCGGCGTTCCTGCCCCGCACCCCCGACTCGGTCACCCCCGGCTCAGTCGCCCCTGACTCAGTCGCCCCCGACACCGCCACCACCGGTGCCATCCCCCGAGGAGACGACACGTGACGATCCGCGTCCTGATCGCCGACGACCAGATGATGGTCCGGCAGGGCTTCACGGTGCTGCTCAACACCCAGCCCGGCATCGAGGTCGTCGGCCAGGCCGTCGACGGACTGGACGCGGTCACCAAGGTCGCCGAACTCGCCCCGGATGTCGTCCTGATGGACATCCGCATGCCGGAACTGGACGGTATCGAGGCCACCCGACGCATCACCGCCGGCAACCCGGACATCCGGGTGCTGGTGCTGACCACGTTCGACCTCGACGAGTACGTGTACGAGGCGCTGAGCGCGGGCGCCTCCGGTTTCCTGCTCAAGGACGCGTCCGCCGACCAACTGGCCGAGGCGGTACGGGTGGTGGCCGCCGGTGACGCGCTGCTCGCGCCGGGTGTCACCCGCCGCCTCATCGCCGAGTTCTCCCGGTTGCACTCGACGCCTCGCGCGTCGACGAAGACACGTGCCGGTGAGCTCACCGAACGGGAGACGGAGGTGCTGGTGCTGATCGCGCAGGGGTTGTCCAACGCGGAGATCGCCGAACGGCTGGTGGTGGCCGAGCAGACGGTGAAGACCCATGTGGGGCGGATCCTGGTGAAGCTCGGCCTGCGCGACCGCACCCAGGCGGCGGTCTTCGCCTTCGAGACGGGCCTGGTGCGGCCGTCCGGATACTGAACCGACCCGGCACGGCCACCGGACCGATGTGGTCACGGATCTGAGACGACCGGGCACGTCCCGGGTACCGCCCCGTTGCAGCCGACCGGGCACTTCCCCGGTACCGCCCCGTAGTACCTGAGACGGACCTGGCAGGACCCCCCTCAATGCTGACGACGACGCGGGGCGGGCCGCATACCGTTCATGGTGTGACCGAGACCCATACGCACTCCACTCAGGGACCCAAGAACAGCCGGTTCCACAGCCCCGAGTACGACCTCGCCGTGGGCGTGCTCCAGGGCCTGCGCGAGGACCTCCTCGAGGACACCCTCGCCTATCGTCCCGTTCCCCGGAGGGGCATCGACGGACCGATCGTCCGCCGGCTGCCGGACCGGCTGCGCAGGCGGGCGGCCTGGGCTCCCCATGCCGCCGTGGTGGCCCTTGCCCTGCTGGTGTTCGTGATGGGCGCCGACAACACGGACGGCGACGAGATCCAGGCGGTGCTGTCCGGGCTGCTGCCGGCGGCCCCGGTCCTGTTGACCCTGGTCAGGCCCGTGGCGGCCTTCTGGGCGTCCCTGGCGGTGACGCCGTTCGTCCAGGCGCTCAGCACCTACTGGGACCCCCAGCCCTGGACGGTCGGTGCCTTCGCCGGTCACCTGGCCGTGATGACGCTGGTCTCGCTGCGGACGCGGCCGCGCACCGCCGCGTGGATGTGGGTGCTGACGGGCGTGTACGGGATCTTCGCGGAGACCGTCCTCGGCGACGACAACGGCTCCAACACAGCGCCCATGGTGGTGTTCTCCGCCCTGGTCCTCCTCGTCGTCACCGTCC
Source organism: Streptomyces cavernae (assembly GCF_004023625.1). Lineage (GTDB taxonomy): Bacteria > Actinomycetota > Actinomycetes > Streptomycetales > Streptomycetaceae > Streptomyces > Streptomyces cavernae. Next base: position 137,018 of record NZ_RPDJ01000023.1, read on the forward strand.
TGCAGATCCGCCGGGAGGCGAAGCAGGAGGTCACCGCCGAGCGGACGGTCACCGAGCAGGAGCGCTCCAAGCGCACCCTCCTCGAGGAGCGCACCACCATCGCCCGCGAACTGCACGACGTCGTCGCGCACCACATGTCCGTGGTCGCCATCCAGGCGGAGGCGGCGCCCTACCGGGTGGAGAACCCGCCGCCGGAGCTGGAGAAGGCGTTCGCCGTGATCCGGGAGAACGCGGTGGTGGCCCTCGCCGAGCTGCGCCGGGTCCTCGGCGTCGTCCGCGCGGAGGACTACGAGGCGCCCGACACCCCGCAGCCGACCCTCGCCGACCTGGACGGGCTGCTGGCCAATGTGCGCGACGCCGGTCTCACGGTCGAGAAGGTCGTCACCGGAGCCGTCCGTGAGCTTCCGCAGGGGGTGGAGCTGTCCGCGTACCGCATCGTGCAGGAGGCGCTGAGCAACAGCCTGCGGCACGCACCGGGCGCGGCGGCCAGGGTCGAGCTGGGCTATGTGCTGGGCGGGCTCGGCATCCGGATAGTCAACGGTCCGGCGACGGGTCTGGTGAAGGCCTCGCCCGGCGCCGGGCACGGCATCACGGGGATGCGGGAGAGGGTGTCGATGCTGAACGGCGAGATGACGGCGGGCCCGTCGGACGACGGCGGCTACGAGGTGGCGGTGTTCCTCCCCGTTGCGGTGACGGAGGACGCGACGTGACGATCCGGGTACTGATCGCCGACGACCAGATGATGGTGCGCGAGGGCTTCTCGGTGCTGCTCAACGCGATGCCGGACATCGAGGTGGTCGGTGAGGCCGTCAACGGCCGCGAGGCCGTTGAGCGGGTGCGCGAACTCGCCCCGGACGTCGTGCTGATGGACATCCGCATGCCGGAGCTGAACGGCATCGAGGCGACCCGGGAGATCGTCGCCGGGGACACCGACACCAAGGTGCTGGTGCTGACCACGTTCGACCTCGACGAGTACGTGTACCAGGCCCTGCGCGCGGGAGCCTCCGGGTTCCTCCTCAAGGACGCCTCCGCGCGCCAACTCGCCGACGGGGTAAGGGTGGTGGCGAGCGGGGAGGCGCTGTTGGCGCCGAGCGTGACGAAGCGGCTGATCACGGAGTTCTCCCGGCTGGCGCAGGCACCTGAGCGGCCGTCGGCCGCGGCGCGGGCGGCGTACGGCGAGCTGACCGAGCGGGAGACGGAGGTGCTGGTGCTGATCGCGCAGGGCCTGTCGAACGGGGAGATCGCCGAGCGTCTGGTGGTCGCCGAGTCCACCATCAAGACCCATGTCAGCCGTGTCCTGGTGAAACTGGGCCTCAGGGACCGCACCCAGGCGGCGGTGTTCGCGTACGAGGCCCGGCTGGTGACTCCGGGCTGAGCGGGCCGCCGGGGGCGGGGCTACCCGTCGGGTGGCCCGCGGGTTAGCGTCCCGGCATGAACGCACCGTACGTACCCTTCGACCCCTGGTCCCCCGACTTCGTGGCCGACCCCTACCCGGCCTACGCCGAGCTGCGCGCCCGGGGCCGGGTGCACTGGTTCGAGCCCACGAACCAGTGGCTCGTGCCGCACCACGGGGATGTGTCGGCGCTGCTGCGGGACCGGCGGCTGGGGCGTACGTACCGGCACCGCTTCACCCACGAGGACTTCGGCCGCACCGCGCCCCCGCCGGAGCACGAACCGTTCCACGTCCTCAACGACCACGGGATGCTCGACCTGGAACCGCCGGACCACACGCGGATCCGGCGCCTGGTGTCGAAGGCGTTCACGCCGCGCACGGTGGAGCAGCTGAAGCCGTACGTTCAGCGGCTCTCCGGTGAGCTGGTCGACGGGCTGGTGGCAGCGGGCGGCGGGGATCTGCTGACGGATGTCGCCGAGCCGCTGCCCGTCGCCGTCATCGCCGAGATGCTGGGGATTCCCGAGGGGGACCGGCACCTGCTCAGGCCCTGGTCGGCGGACATCTGCGGGATGTACGAGCTGAACCCGTCGGAGGAGACGGCGGCGAAGGCGGTACGGGCGTCGGTGGAGTTCACCGAGTACCTGCGCGAGCTGATCGAGGCCCGCCGCAAGGACCCGGGCGAGGACCTGATCTCGGGCCTGATCGCCGCGCACGACGAGGGCGACCGGCTCACCGAGCAGGAGATGATCTCGACCTGCGTCCTCCTGCTGAACGCGGGCCACGAGGCGACGGTCAACGCCACGGTGAACGGCTGGTGGGCCCTGTTCCGCCACCCCGAGCAGCTGGCGGCCCTGCGCGCGGACCACTCACTGGTTTCCACAGCTGTGGAAGAACTGATGCGCTACGACACCCCGCTCCAGCTCTTCGAGCGCTGGGTCCTCGACGAGATCGAGATCGACGGCACGACCATCCCGCGCGGCGCGGAGATCGCGATGCTCTTCGGCTCCGCCAACCACGACCCGGCGGTCTTCACCGACCCCGAGAAGCTGGACCTGACCCGCACGGACAACCCCCACATCTCCTTCAGCGCCGGCATCCACTACTGCATCGGCGCCCCGCTGGCCCGTATCGAGCTGGCGGCGTCCATGCGGGCGCTGCTGGAGAAGGCACCGACGCTACGGCTTGCGGCGGAGCCGGTCCGCAAGCCGAACTTCGTGATCCGGGGGCTTGAGGGGCTGGGAGTGGAGGTCGGCTGACCAGATCACCCGTTCGGCTGATCGAGTGGGTGATCCGGTCATCGATCGGCAGTTGCTCGGCAATCCTGGTGCCCGCCTGCGAAGGGGGGCACCATGACGGTTATGGCAGAGCGCATGTCGCAGACGTCCCAGATGTCGGTGGAACAGTTCGAGAGGATCGCCGCATTCGCGGCCAAGGAGACCGACGACGCCGTCAGGTTGGAGTTCATCAACGGACGGATCGGGGCCAAGAAAGTGGCGGACGGGGATCACGACACGATCGTGATGTGGCTGGCCAGGCGCTGTATGCGGGCTCGGCCTGACTTGGACCTGTACCAGGGGCGAGGTCTCAGAATCGAGAAGTACCGTCAGGGACGGGCACGTCCGGACGCGGTTCTCACCCCCGAATCACACTTCGCCGGGAGCGGTGAGTGGGCCGATCCCGAAGGCGTGCTGATGGTCGTCGAGGTCACCTCGTACGACTCCGACACGGACAGGCGTGACAGGCAGGAGAAGCCGGCGGCCTACGGGGCTTCGGGAATCCCCTTCTACCTGCTGATCGACCGCGACGATTGCTCGGTCAAGCTCTACAGCGACCCGGAACCAGGCAAGGGCTACGCCACCACCGTCAGGAAGCTCTTCGGCGCGCAGCTCTCGCTTCCGGCTCCCCTCGGCATCGAACTCGACACCGAAGAACTCAAGAAGTACGTGGACTGACGAGCCGCCCGCCCCCTCAGCTGACCATGTCCCGCCGTCGCAACCCCACCAACCCCGCCGCCACCAGCCCCGCCCCGATCGCCGTCAGGATCAGCACCGGCGGCCACGACATCGCCTCGCCGGGCAGCTTCGGCAGATGGCTGAAGGGGGACAGGTTCAGCACGGCGTCCGGAAGTTCCAGCGCGGGGCCGATCCACCCGATGATCAGGACCGCGCCCGCCACCCCCCAAGCCGCCGGGGCCGCCTTCGGCAGCGCCCCGTAGAGCAGCACCGCCGCGCCGCCGATCGCCCAGACCGCCGGCAGCTGCACCAGGCCGGCGCCCAGCACGGGACCGAGATCCTGCCCGTATCCGGCCGCCACGCCCAGCGCTCCGACCACCACGATCAGCGCGGAGCCGCCGAAGGCGACGGCGAGGTGGCCGCCCGCCCAGCGCACCCGTCCCACCGCGTTCGCCAGCACCGGTTCGGCCCGCTGCGAGGTCTCCTCCACGTGCAGCCGCAGCACGGACTGGACGATGTAGAGTGCGGCGATCATGCCGAGCATGCCGACCATCGCGGCCAGGAAGGCGTCCGTCAGCCCGGCCTGTCCGCCCATGCGCTCGATGACCTCGCGGGTCCGTGCGTTGTCCCCGACCAGGTCCGCCGCCCCCGTGGTGATCCCGCCGAAGGCCACCCCGGCGGCGAGGAAACCGAGGCTCCAGCCGAGCAGACTGCCCCGCTGCAGCCGCCAGGCCAGCGCCTCGGGCGTGCCGAGCCGGCCCGTGGCGGAACCCGGCCGGGTGGGCAGGAAGCTCATCCCGACGTCGCGCCGCCCGGCGAGTTCGTACGCCACCGCGCCCTGTACCGCGATCGCGCCGACGAACAGAAGCAGCACCCACCACCGTTCGCCCGCGAAGGCCCGCAGCTGCTCCAGCCAGCCGACCGGGGAGACCCAGGTCAGCACCGAGGAGCCGTCGGCCTCGGCCGAGTCACCCGCCGCGCGCAGCACGAAGGCGGCGCCCAGCAGCCCGCCGGTGAGCCCCTTCGCCAGCCGGGCGCTCTCCGTGAGCTGGGCGACGATCGCCGCCATCGTGGCGAAGACCATTCCGACGCCGGCCGTGCCCAGCCCCAGAGCCAACGCGCCCGAGGCTCCCTGACCGGCGAGCCCGCCCGTGATCAGCAGCGCCAGCGCCCCGTTCGCCACGAGGGCGGCCAGTAGCGCGGCCGTCAGCGGCGCGCGCCGGCCCACCATGCCCGAGGAGAGCAGTTCCTGCCGGCCGCTCTCCTCCTCGTCGCGGGTGTGCCGTACGACGATCAGCAGGCTCATGATCGCGGCGAACACCGCGGCGAACACCCCGATGCGCCAGGCCACGAGCCCGCCGAGCGAGTCGCTGAAGACCGGCCCGTAGGTGGCGCGCAGGGAGCTGTTGGTCAGCAACTGCCGGGCGAGTTCGGCGCGGTCGGCGGGCGTTGCGTACGCGGTCTCCAGCGCGCCCGGCATGGAGACGACCATCAACGCGATGACGCCGACCCAGAGGGGGAGCAGTACCCGGTCGCGGCGCAGTGCGAGCCGCAACAGCGCGGCCGTACCGGCGAGTTGCCGCGATCCACCGGTCCTCGGGGTGAACGCGGAAGTGACGGTGGCGGTCATCGGGCCCCGGCCTCCTCGAGCTCGTCCTGGTAGTGCCGCAGGAACAGCTCCTCCAGGGTCGGCGGGGTGGAGGTCAGGGACCGTACGCCGGATTCGGTCAGGGACCTCAGGACGGCGTTGAGTTTGTCGGTGTCGACCTGGAGCCCGACCCGGTTGCCCCGGACCTCGACGTCGTGCACCCCGGGCAGATCCGCCAACCCGTTGGGCGGGCCGACGAGTTCGGCCGTGACGCTGGTACGGGTCAGATGGCGCAGGTCGGCCAGGGTGCCGCTCTCCACGGTGCGGCCCTTGCGGATGATGCTGACCCGGTCGCACAGCTCCTCCACCTCGCTGAGGATGTGCGAGGACAGCAGGACGGTGCGGCCCCGCTCGCGTTCCTCCCTGACGCAGCGCTGGAACACCTCCTCCATCAGCGGGTCCAGGCCCGAGGTGGGCTCGTCGAGGATCAGCAGGTCGACGTCGGAGGCGAAGGCGGCGACCAGGGCGACCTTCTGCCGGTTGCCCTTGGAGTACGTGCGCCCCTTCTTGGTCGGGTCCAGTTCGAACCGCTCGATCAGTTCGGCCCGCCGCGCCGGGTCGAGGCCCCCGCGCAGCCGCCCGTACAGGTCGATGACCTCGCCGCCGGAGAGGTTGCGCCACAGGGTGACATCGCCGGGGACGTAGGCGAGGCGGCGATGCAGTTCGACCGCGTCCGCCCACGGGTCCTTGCCGAGCAGTTGCGCGGTGCCCGCGTCGGCGCGCAGCAGGCCGAGCAGGACCCGGATGGTGGTCGACTTCCCTGCGCCGTTCGGGCCGAGGAAGCCGTGCACTTCGCCGGTCCTGACCTCCAGGTCGAGCCCGTCCAGGGCGTGTGTCCTGCCGAACGACTTGTCCAGTCCGGCTACCTCAATGGCGCTGTTGGCCTTCGTCATGCTTCGGAAGGTACGCTTCTTTCAGAAATTTGTGAAGTTAAGGAAGTGCGTAAACCGACAGCTACACTGGGCCTCGGGTAGCTCGAACGCGCCCCCAACGCGGGAGATGATGCACATGACGGAACCGGGTGAGGCGGTGCGGGACGCCGAGGCGGTCTCGAAGTTCGTGGAGGGCTTCGCGGCACAGCTCGTCGAGGCCGGCATGCAGCGGATGCCGGCCCGGGTGTTCGCAGCGCTGCTGTCGTCCGACTCCGGCGCCATGACCTCCGCGGAACTCGGCGAACAGCTCCAGGTCAGCCCGGCCGCCGTCTCCGGCGCGGTGCGCTACCTGGCGCAGCAGCACATGGTCTCGCGCGAGCGCGAACCGGGCTCACGGCGCGAGCGCTACCGCGTGCACAGCAACCAGTGGTACGAGGCGCTGACCAACCGGGACGTGGTGCTCAAGCGCTGGGAGAACGCCCTGCGCGATGGCGTCGAGGGCCTCGGCGAGACGACCCCGGCGGGCCGCCGCCTCGCCGAGACGCTCGCCTTCTTCGAGTTCGTCGAGCGGGAACTCGCCAGGATGATGGAACGCTGGCGCGCACACCGCGAGGAGGTCTTCGGGCGCGACTGATGGCTGCCGGCGGGCATCTTCCCCGCGCCTGATGTCGCCCATGCTGCACAAAGTCGTTCGGCGAGCAACTCCACATCCCCGCCCCCTTCGACTGCACCCTCGACACCGCCGGCTTCCAGGCGCCGGAGCAGCCCGCGGAGAAGTGATCGCGCATGCGGGAGGGGCGCCCCCCCGGGCGCCCCTCTTCGCTGTCCGCGTCGGGCCTACAGGAACGAGTTGATCTCGATCGTCTCGTCCCGCCCCGGACCCACGCCGATCGCCGAGATCGGTGCCCCGGACATCTCCTCCAGCGCCTTCACGTACGCCTGCGCGTTCTTGGGCAGGTCGGCGAAGGTCTTGGCCTGGCTGATGTCCTCGGACCAGCCGGGGAGGTTCTCGTAGACGGGCTTCGCATGGTGGAAGTCAGTCTGCGAATAGGGGAGTTCCTCGACGCGCTTGCCGTCGATCTCGTAGGCGACACAGACCGGGATCTGCTCCCAGCCGGTGAGGACGTCGAGCTTGGTCAGGAAGAAGTCGGTCAGGCCGTTCACCCTGGTCGCGTAGCGGGCGATCACCGCGTCGAACCAGCCGCAGCGGCGGTCACGGCCGGTCGTGACGCCCCGCTCACCGCCGATGCGGCGCAGCGCCGCGCCGTCCTCGTCGAACAGCTCGGTGGGGAACGGGCCGGCGCCGACACGGGTCGTGTACGCCTTGAGGATGCCGATGACCCGGCTGATCTTCGTCGGGCCCACGCCCGAGCCGGTGCAGGCACCGCCCGCGGTCGGGTTGCTGGAGGTCACGAAGGGGTACGTGCCGTGGTCGATGTCCAGGAGCGTGCCCTGGCCGCCCTCGAAGAGCACGACTTTGTCGTCCTCGAGCGCCTTGTTGAGGACCAGCACCGTGTCGGCGACATACGGCGCGAGCTTGTCGGCGTAGGTCAGCAGCTCCGAGACGACCTGGTCCACGGCGATCGCGCGGCGGTTGTAGAGCTTGGTGAGGACCTGGTTCTTGATGTCGAGGGCCGCCTCGACCTTCTGCGTCAGGATCGACTCGTCGTACAGGTCCTGGACCCGGATGCCCACACGGTTGATCTTGTCGGCGTAGGTCGGGCCGATGCCGCGCCCGGTCGTGCCGATCTTCCGCTTGCCGAGGAAGCGCTCCGTCACCTTGTCCACGGTGACGTTGTACGGCGTGATGATGTGAGCGTTTCCGCTGATCAGGAGCTTGGACGTGTCGACGCCGCGCTCGTTCAGACCGCTCAGCTCGGAGAGCAGGACCGACGGGTCCACGACGACACCGTTACCGATGACCGGGGTGCACCCCGGCGAGAGGATCCCGGAGGGGAGGAGGTGAAGGGCGTACTTCTGGTCGCCCACGACGACCGTGTGACCGGCGTTGTTGCCGCCTTGGTACCGGACCACGTAGTCGACTGACCCGCCGAGCAGGTCGGTCGCCTTCCCTTTCCCCTCGTCACCCCACTGAGCACCGAGCAGCACAAGTGCGGGCACGCGCGTACACCCCTTCCGGGCGGGGCATGTCCAAGGTCAGGGACGTACGCGGCACGGCGTGCGGCTGCGTGCGTCGGCGACCTTCGTTGGCCGCAACCCGTCGGACCGGATGCCCCGGAATAGACGAAGCCCCTGGCGCAATAGCGCAAGGGGCTCTTGCACAAAGATGCTACCCGAGGAAGCGAGGCAGGACCGAGGTGGCGACATCCGACCAGTTGCTGGTGGTCATCGACCCCCTCGCCCGTCGCACGGACGGTGAGTCGGTGCGGATCGCGAAGGACGTGCTCGGCGCCGGTGCGAGCACGAAGGTCTGCCTCCCGGACGGGCCCGAGGAATTCGCGCGGGCGCTCTCCCGGAGGGGGTCGCGGCGGCCGGTGGTGGTCGGCGACGACCATGCCCTGCTGCGCGCGGTGTCCGTGCTCCACCGGCGCCGGGAACTGGCCGGATGCACACTGTCCCTCGTGCCCGTGGGCGGTACGGTCTCGCTCGCGCGGTCCCTAGGGGTGCCGTCCGGAGCGGTGGCCGCCGCGCGGGCCGTGCTCGACGGTGCGGTGCGGCAGCTCGACCTGCTGGTGGACGACAGCGACGGCGTCGTGCTGGGCGCGCTGCGCATACCCCCGCCGACACCCCCGCCCGCACCGCCCGAGGACTCCGGGTTCCTGCGCACGTGCCAGTCCCTGGTCCGCAACCTCGCCGCCCGCCCGCCCCGGGTGTCCCAGGCGCCCGGACCCTCCCGCCTGCGCGTGGAGGCGGACGGCGTCACCCTGGTCGACCTCGACCAGCCGGTGGACGCGGTCTCGGTGACGACGGGCTGCGACGGCAAGGCCGAGGTCGAGGTCCGCCCGGTCTCGGTCGGCGCGGAGGCGACCCCCCTGCGCGCGGTCGCACAGAGCGTCACCATCTCCGGCGCCCACTTCCGCTACCACGCGGACGAGGTGGTGGGCGGGCCGGTACGGACCCGGACGTGGCGGGTGCGACAGGAGGCCTGGGGACTCACGCTGCCGGGGTGAGGCCCGGCTCCCGGGCGCGACTCGGGACGTTGCCGCCGACTGCGCCCTGAGCAGCGGTGAGCGGCAGCAGCAGTGAGCGGCGGGTCAAGTGCCTTCCCTCTGACGGCCATGGGCCTCTCTCTGGCGGCCGTGGGCCTTCCCTCTTGGCGGCCATGGGGCCGTGGGCCTTGCCCCTTGGCGGCCATGGGGCCGTGGGCCTTCCCTCTTGGCGGGCGATGGGGCCGTGGGCCTTCCCTCTTGGCGGCCATGGGGTCATGGGTCGGTGCTGTCACGCGCGTGAATCCTGTGGTGCGGCACGGGCGTCAGAGCTGAGTCACCCGGGCCGGCGGCCTGAGCAGGCGCCCCCCTGCGCCCTCCCCGTGCCCCGGTGTGCCGAGGTGAGCTGCAGCGAGGCCGAAGATGATCCCTCACAGGCACAACAAGCGCTAATACACTGACCCCCGGCCAAAATTGCGGGCGGCGAGGGGCGGTTGACGGTGCGTAAGGGGTGGGTCGTCGCGTCGGCCGTGGCGGGGGGTGGCGTCAGCTTCGTGATGGTGCTCGTCGTCGGTACCTACCTGGTCGCCGGCAACCTCGCAGGCGGCTCCGGCGGGGGCGCCGTCGCCCTCGCCAGGGGCGCCGTGCCCGCCGCGTACCAGGATCTCGTGCAGAAGTGGGGCAACCTGTGCCCGGCCATCAATCCCGCCCTGCTCGCCGCCCAGCTCTACCAGGAGAGCGGGTTCAACCCCAACGCCAAGAGCCCTGCCGCCGCCCAGGGGATCGCACAGTTCATCCCGGGGACCTGGGCCACCCACGGACTCGACGGGGACGGCGACGGGGACAGGGACGTCTGGGACCCCAACGACGCCATCCCCTCCGCGGCCTCCTACGACTGCAAACTCGCCTCCTACGTCAAGGACGCCCCCGGCGACCCGACCAAGAACATGCTCGCCGCGTACAACGCGGGCCCCTACGCCGTCATCAAGTACGGCGGCGTCCCCCCGTACCGCGAGACCCAGAACTACGTGAAGACCATCACCGACCTGCAGCAGAGCTTCGCCGCGCCGGTCGGCCGTGTGGACCCCTCCGAGCAGGCCGCCGGAGCGATCTACTACGCGCAGAAGAAGCTCGGCACCCCCTACCTCTGGGGCGGCAACGGCACCGCCGACCAGGGCGGCCGGTTCGACTGCTCGGGGCTGACGAAGGCCGCGTACGAAAGCGTGGGCATCGAGCTGCCGCGGGTCGCCAACGATCAGTACAACGCAGGACCGCACCCGGACCGCGACGAACTGCTCCCCGGAGACCTGGTGTTCTTCTCCGACGACCTCACCAACTCCCGCGCCATCCGGCACGTGGGGATCTACGTGGGCGGCGGCTACATGATCGACGCGCCGCGCCCCGGTGCCGTGATCCGTTTCGACCCCATCGACACACCGGACTATTTCGGGGCGACCCGGGTGACCGCGGATGGCGCGAAGGCACTCCCCACTTCTGTGTGAAGTGGCCGGAACTCTCTGTTACCGTCCGTCCCTGAGCTGCGGCGATGTATCTCTCTTCGATAACGTCTGCGTGATCTTTCAGTGGAGTGTGGAACGTAGGACGGAAAGTCGTGCGTTCCTTTTGTGAGTGGGCGAGCAGACGTAAAGCGGAACACGGAAGCGGATCTACGACCACGGGGGTGGACGGCGCGGCGCACGCACGGTGCACGCGGAAGCAAACGACGAAGGGGCCGCTGCACGATGGCTGGACTCGCCGGATCCGGGGCGAACCCCGACGTCGACCTGCTCTATGACATCAACGGCCTGGCCCGGGCCGCCCCGCCTTGGTTCGACCGCGTCATGGAGTTCGTGGGCGAGTGGGGCCTGATGCTCGCGATGGTGCTGCTGGTGCTCGGCTGCTGGTGGTCGGTACGGCGGCGGGAGGATGCGGCGGCTTCCGTGGCCGCCGTCGCCTGGGCGCCACTGGCCGCCGCGATCGCGGTGCTGGTGAACGTGCCGATACGGGGTTTCGTGGAGCGGCCGAGACCCTTCAAGGATCACGACGGGCTCGAGGTCCTGGTCTCCGGGAAGAACGACTTCTCGTTCGTGAGCGACCACGCGACGATCGTCATGGCCCTCGCCGTCGGCCTGTTCATCGCCAACCGGAAGTTCGGGCTGGTGGGACTGGGGCTGGCTGTGCTGGAGGGGTTCTGCCGCGTCTACATGGGTGTGCACTACCCGACGGACGTCATCGGCGGCCTCGCGCTCGGTACGGCCGTGGCGCTGCTGCTGTCGCCGGTCGCCACGGCACTGCTGACGCCCGTCGCCCTGGCGGTCGAGCGGTCGCGGGTGGGGTGGCTGGTGCGCGCGCGGGGGTCGTCCCCGCAGGAACGCGCCCTGATCGCCCGCGCCGAGTCACTCTCCGACGAGGAGCGTGACCTGGCGGCGTAGCCCGCGGGAACGGCTTGCGAGGCGCCCGCGGGAACGCCCTGAGCGGGGCCCGCCGGAATGGGGGTCCGCACCGGGCGGCCGACGGGAACGGCTCGCGCCGGAATGGTCCGCACAGGGCGGGCCCGCGGGAGCGGTCGTCACAACGCCTGTGGGTAGGAGAAGAACCGTCCCGGGTCGTAGCTCTTCTTCACCTGTGTCAGGCGTGTTGCCGCGGGCCCGTAGTACGCCGAGCGCCAGTTCCGCAGGGCCGGGTCCGTGTAGTTCTGGTACGCCGCCCCGGACGCGTACCGTGCCATCGCGGCATGGACGGAATTCAGCCACGTCTGCGCGGCGGAGCCGGAGGTGCCCGCTCGCCAGGACGCGAGGTACTGCGCCAGCATCCGCGAGCGCCGGTGCACGAACGCCGTCGCGGTCGGGTCGACCCGGTTGACCGCCCCGCCGAGCGCCGTGAGCTGGATGCTGCCCGCGCCGCCGCGTACGGCGGAGATCTGGTTCAGCAGGGTCTGGATCCCGGCCGCGGAGATCGACCGGTCGAAGAAGTCCGAGCGGGCCGCGTACGTCTCGCGGCGAAGCACGCCCCGCGCGTCGCGGCCCGGTGTGCTGCCGGGCAGGTGGCACTGGGCGTCCGTCGGGAAGGACGAGCAGCCGGCGTAGACCTCCATCGACTCCTCGTACGAGCGGCGCTTGAGGGACACGCTGCGCGCGGGGGCGCCGACGCGGTCGGCGAGGCGGTCCACGGCGTTCTGGAGCTCGCGGTAGGTGCCCAGCGAGAACGCGGCGACGGAGACGGTGGGCGTCCCGCCCGCTCCCTTCGCCAGATGGCACGACGACCAGATCTCGTCGGGCTGGGTGGGCCCCCACTCCTGCCACGCCCTCAGCACCGCGGCGGCCCGCGCCCACGGCCAGGTCAGATACGCCGAGACGCCCTGCGGCGCGGGGTGAGTGCGAAAGCGCAGCTCGGTGACGACGCCGAAGTTGCCGTTGCCTGCGCCGCGCAGCGCCCAGAAGAGGTCCTTGTGCTCACGAGCGTTCGCGACGAGCTGCTTGCCGTCGGCCGTGATCAGCGTGGCCTGGGTGAGGCTGTCGCAGGTCAGCCCGTAGGCGCGGGAGACGACGCCGTGCCCGCCGCCCAGTACCAGCCCGGAGACGCCGACCGTGGGGCAGGATCCCGCCGGTATGGTGACGCCCTTCGCGGCGAGCGCGCGGTAGACGTCGATCAGCTTGGCCCCGGCGCCGACGACGGCCTCGTTCCCGCTCGCCCGGACCCTGCTCAGCTTGGACACGTCGACGATCAGCCGGCCGTTGCCCGAGGACCAGCCCGCGTAGGAGTGGCCGCCGTTGCGGATCGCCACGGGGATGCGGTGCGCCTTGGCGTAGGCGAGCGTGGTGCGGATGTCGTCCGGGTGCGCCACGTAGGCGACCGCCGTCGGTTTGAGCCCGTCGAAGCGGGTGTTGTAGAGCTGTCGGGCCGTCGTCCAGCTGCGGTCGCCGGGGCGGATCAGCGGGCCGTCCAGGTCCTTGGCCAGGGCCGCCAGACCGGCGGCCGACGCTTTGGTGCCGGTGACGGTGAGCGCGGTGTTCGACGCCGTCGTCCGCGCCGATCCGGTCTTGCCCCCACTGCCGCTGCACGCGGCGGTGGCGGCCACCGTCAGGGCACCCACCCCGCCCGCGACGAACGCACGCCGTTCCATCTACGCCTCCCGTTCACGTCCCCTGGAACAGGACGGCGCCACGGGTTCCCTGGTTGCTCGGCCCCGGGGCGGCGATTTTTCGCCAGGCCGGCCGTCACCTGCGGCGCCCCGGATCCGGAGCGACGCGGGGCTGGTGAGGGACCGGAGTCGGGAGGGTTCGGGACCTCCGTGTGCTCCTCTCGTAAGCGTTCCGTGACCTCACCGCATTGACGGCGGGGGTTCACCTTCCGTTCACCAATGACCTCAGGCGGCTTCACTTGGTCTGCCTAATTTCGGCCCTACCCGGTGCAAGGGCGCGTTGTCGACAGCGCTCGCGCATCACGCGAGAACTGCGGCCCCACGGCGCAAGTCTGTTTACAGGTGTCCCATAAAACATCGCGCGCCGCCGCTACGGACGGCGGCTCCTGGAAGGAACTCCCGAAAGTGAAGCTTCAGCGCAAGAACCGGCTGCGCGCCCTCTCGCTCGGTGCGGTCGCCGTCTCCGGTGCCCTGGCCCTGACGGCGTGCGGCTCCGACGACACCAGCCCCGCGGGGGACAGCGGCTCCGCCTCGGCCTCCGCCCCCAAGGCGGGCTCCATCAAGTGCGACGACGCCAAGGGCCAGCTCCAGGCATCCGGCTCCACGGCGCAGAAGAACGCGATCGACGCTTGGGTCAAGGCGTACCGAACCGCCTGCCCCGAGGTCCAGATCAACTACAACCCGACGGGTTCGGGCGCCGGTATCACCGCGTTCACCCAGGGTCAGACCGCGTTCGCCGGTTCCGACTCCGCGCTCAAGCCGGAGGAGGTCGAGGAGTCCAAGAAGATCTGCACCGGTGGCCAGGGCATCGACCTGCCGATGGTCGTCGGCCCGATCGCCGTCGGTTACAAGCTCGACGGTGTCGACAGCCTCGTGCTGGACGCCCCCACCCTCGCCAAGATCTTCGACAGCAAGATCACCAAGTGGAACGACGAGGCCATCAAGAAGCTGAACCCCGAGGCGAAGCTTCCTGACCTGAAGATCCAGGCCTTCCACCGCTCGGACGAGTCCGGCACCACGCAGAACTTCACCAAGTACCTCAAGGCCGCGGCCGCCGACGACTGGAAGTACGAGGCCGAGAAGTCCTGGCAGGCCAAGGGTGGCCAGTCCGCGCAGGGCTCCTCCGGCGTCGCCCAGCAGGTGGGCCAGACCAACGGCGCGATCTCCTACATGGAGCTGTCCTACGCCAAGGACGGCATCAGCACGGTCGACATCAAGACCGAAGCCGCCGAGCCGGTCAAGGCCACCACCGAGAACGCCACCAAGTCCATCACCGAGGCGAAGATCGTCGGCACCGGCAAGGACCTCGCGCTGGAGCTGAACTACACGCCGAAGGCCGAGGGCGCCTACCCGATCACCCTGGTGACCTACGAGATCGTCTGCGACAAGGGCAACAAGGCGGACACCCTGCCCGCCGCCAAGTCCTTCCTCACCTACATCGCCTCCGAGGAGGGCCAGGGCCTGCTGACCGAGGCCGGCTACGCCCCGGTCCCCGAGGAGATCATCACCAAGGTCCGCGAGACCATCTCGGGCCTCAGCTGACCTGAGTGTGCGGCCCATCCCCCGACGGGGGGTGGGCCGCACCGTCCGGTGCACCGCCGCCAGGAGCCTCCCGTACGGAAGCTCCGCAGACCGGAGAACTCGATGGACACATCAACGCAGAACATAACGACGCAACCCGTCCCCCCGCCCGCCGACGCAGAGCAGAAGCGCGCCGCGCGCGGTGCCACCCGCCCCGGAGACCGGATCTTCCTCGGCCTGTCCCGCGGTTCCGGCATCTTCCTGCTGGTGATCATGGCGGCCATCGCCGTCTTCCTCACCCTCCGCGCCGCCAACGCGATCAGCAAGGACGAGGGCAACTTCCTCACCACCTTCGACTGGAACCCCACCGCCAATCCGCCCGTCTTCGGCATCGCCGTCCTGGCCTTCGGCACCGTGGTGTCGTCGATCATCGCGATGGCCATCGCGGTCCCGGTCTCCGTAGGCATCGCCCTGTTCATCACGCACTACGCCCCGCGCAAGCTGGGCGGTCCCATCGCGTACGTGATCGACCTGCTCGCCGCCGTGCCGTCCATCGTGTACGGCCTGTGGGGCGCCCTCTTCCTCGTGCCGCACATGGACGGCCTGTATGGCTGGCTGGACGACTACCTCGGCTGGACCGGCATCTTCGAGTGGCAGGGCGGCGCGGCCCGCTCCCTGTTCACCGTCGGCATCCTGCTCGCGGTCATGATCCTGCCGATCATCACGAACGTGAGCCGCGAGGTCTTCCGGCAGGTCCCGCAGATGCACGAGGAGGCCGCTCTGGCCCTCGGCGCCACGCGCTGGGAGGTCATCCGCATGGCCGTCCTGCCCTTCGGGCGCTCCGGCATCATCTCCGCCTCGATGCTCGGCCTCGGCCGTGCGCTCGGCGAGACGATGGCGGTCGCCATGGTGCTCTCCCCGAGCTTCGACATCACCGCCAGCCTGCTCGACCCGGGCGGCGGCACGTTCGCGCAGAACATCGCCAGCAAGTTCAACGAGGCCACGGAGATCGGCCGTGACGCGCTGATCGCCTCCGGTCTGGTGCTGTTCGTCATCACGCTGCTGGTCAACGGCGCGGCCCGGTTGATCATCGCCCGCCGCAAGGAGTTCTCGGGGGCCAACGCATGAGCAACGCAACCCTCTCCGGAAAGCGCCCGAGCAGCCTGCGCGGCGCGACGCTGCCCAAGTGGTTCCCCTGGGCCGTCGCGGCCGGCTCGATCGCCCTCGGCCTCGGCATCAGCGCCGCCGCCGGGCTGGACAGCAGCATCCAGTGGGCCCTGATCGCCGCGCTCCTGTTCGTCCTCGGGTCGTACGGCATCGCAGCCCGCGTGGAGGGCCCCCGACAGGCCAAGGACCGGGTGGCCACCAGCCTGGTCTGGGTCGCTTTCATCCTGGCCGTCGCCCCGCTCGCCTCCCTCATCTACGAGACGATCAAGCGCGGTGTGAAGGTCCTCGACGGCTACTTCCTCAGCCACTCGATGGGCATCATCGCCGACAGCGAGCCGGGCGGCGGCATCTACCACGCCATCCTGGGCACCCTGGAGCAGGTCGGCCTCGCCACCCTGATCTCCGTACCGATCGGCGTGCTGACCGCGATCTACCTGGTCGAGTACGGCCGCGGCAAGCTCGCCAAGGCCGTCACCTTCTTCGTCGACGTCATGACGGGCATCCCGTCGATCGTCGCTGGTCTGTTCATCCTGAGCCTCTGGATCATCACCCTGGGCATGGGCTACTCCGGCTTCGCCGGCTCGATGGCCCTGACCATCCTGATGCTGCCGGTGGTCGTCCGCTCCACCGAGGAGATGCTGAAGCTCGTCCCGAACGAGCTGCGCGAGGCCTCCCTGGCGCTGGGCGTGCCGAAGTGGCGGACCATCCTGAAGGTGGTGCTGCCGACCGCCATCGGCGGTATCACCACGGGTGTGATGCTCGCGGTCGCCCGTATCGCCGGTGAGACCGCGCCCGTGCTGCTGCTGGTGTGGGTCACCCCCCTCATCAACTCCAACCCGTTCAAGGACCCGCAGGCCTCGCTGCCCGTGTACATCTACCTCCAGTACGCGAACAGCGGTGGACAAGGGCCGGGGTACGACCGGGCCTGGGCGGCGGCGCTGGTGCTCATCGCCTTCATCATGATCCTCAACCTGGCGGCCCGCGGTATCGCCCGCTGGAAGGCCCCGAAGACCGGTCGCTAAGGCTTCGACTTGCGGCTACCGCCGCGTGGGGCCAAAAGCGAACAGTCAGCGACCCGAAAGAAGCAGTGATTCACATGGCCAAGCGAATCGACGTCAGCGGCCTCAACGCCTACTACGGATCCTTCCGTGCCATCGAGGACATCTCGATGACCATCGAGCCTCGCTCCGTGACGGCCTTCATCGGCCCGTCCGGCTGTGGCAAGTCCACCTTCCTGCGCACCCTGAACCGCATGCACGAGGTCACGTCGGGTGGCCGGGTCGAGGGCAAGGTCATGCTCGACGACGAGGACCTGTACGGCGCGGGGGTCGACCCGGTGGCCGTGCGCCGCGAGGTCGGCATGGTCTTCCAGCGCCCCAACCCTTTCCCGACCATGTCGATCTTCGACAACGTCGCGGCGGGCCTGAAGCTCAACGGCAACTACAAGAAGTCCGAGTTGAGCGACATCGTGGAGAAGTCCCTGAAGGGCGCCAACCTCTGGGACGAGGTCAAGGACCGGCTCAACAAGCCCGGTTCGGGGCTGTCCGGCGGTCAGCAGCAGCGGCTGTGCATCGCCCGCGCGATCGCGATCGAGCCGAACGTCCTGCTGATGGACGAGCCCTGCTCCGCGCTCGACCCGATCTCCACGCTCGCCATCGAGGACCTGATCGGGCAGTTGAAGGAGCGCTTCACGATCGTCATCGTGACGCACAACATGCAGCAGGCGGCGCGTGTCTCCGACCGCACGGCCTTCTTCAACCTGGCCGCCGTCGGCCAGCCCGGCAAGCTCATCGAGATCGACGAGACGGAGCGCATCTTCTCCAACCCGTCGGTCCAGGCGACCGAGGACTACATCTCCGGCCGCTTCGGCTGATCGAGGCCGGCTGAGGCCGACCGAAGACCCCTCGCGGTGCTGCATGGCGGTGCCACCGCGAGGACGCAAAAGGGCCCGCCCCCCGGTTCCCGGGGGGCGGGCCCGTGTCGCTGTGCCGGTGTCAGCTGATGCCGTCGGCCGGCGCTTCCTTCCAGTTGCTGCAGGTGCCTTCCTTCACGTCACCGTTGTCCTGGATGCAGACCTTGATGTACACGGTGGACGACTCGGCGAAGTTGTAGTTGCGCTCCTCGCACGTGCCGATCCCACCGCCGCTGTAGATCTTGGTGACGCTGCCGCCACTGCCGACCTTCCAGTAGCCGGCCACCCCGGCGCCGTCGCCCCAGTTGTCGCAGACCGAGATCCGGTCGCCGTCCGGGTAGAACCACTCCGCACCGGCCGAGCCGATGTAGTCGCCCGAGGCGTAGGTGATCACACGGTAGTAGTCGAGCGCGGCGGCGGGCCCTGCCCCGAGGAGCACGGCGGCGGTCACGGCCGTCGTCGTACCGACGGCGGACAGCAGACCTCTTCGCAAAGTGAGCATGACTGTTTTCCTCCCGTTGCCGACTGCCAAAAGGCAGCCGTCGAACGCCTGTTCAGTGAACAAACGTGCAGAATGATGTCACGGGAGAGGCCAGTGTGACAGGGCTTTCAGCAGGGGCCGCAACTCACAGGAAGGCCAGGTTCACGATCCAGAAGCTGAACGCGGCCACGGTCGCGGCGGCGGGCATGGTGATGAACCAGCCGAGGACGATGTTCTTGGCCACGCCCCAGCGGACCGCGTTCACACGCTTGGTGGCGCCGACACCCATGATCGCCGAGGTGATCACATGGGTCGTCGAGATGGGCGCCTTGAAGATGAACGCGGTGACGAACATGATCGACGCGCCGGTGGTCTCAGCGGCGAAGCCCTGCGGCGGGTCCAGTTCGATGATCTTCCGGCCGAGCGTGCGCATGATGCGCCAGCCGCCCGCGTACGTGCCGAGCGAGAGCATCACCGCACACGCCACCTTCACCCAGACCGGGATCGGGTCGCCGTAGTCCTCGACATCGGCGATGACCAGGGCCATCACCACGATGCCCATGGTCTTCTGGGCGTCCTGGAGGCCGTGCCCGAGCGCCATGCCCGCCGCCGATACGGTCTGCGCTATGCGGAAGCCGCGCTTGGCCTTGTGCGGGTTGGCGCGTCGGAAGATCCACATGATGGCGGTCATCACCAGATAGCCGGCGATCAGGCCGACCACGGGCGAGATGAACATCGGGATGACGACCTTGTCGAGCACGCCGGACCAGATGACGTCCGTCCCACCCGCCAGTGCCGCCCCCACCATGCCGCCGAACAGGGCGTGCGAGGACGACGAGGGCAGCCCGAAGTACCAGGTGATGAGGTTCCAGGTGATCGCGCCGGCGAGGGCCGCGAACAGGATCCCCATCCCCGTCGAGCCCTTGGGCGTCGCGATCAGCCCCTCGCTGACGGTCTTGGCGACCCCGCTGCCCAGAAAGGCGCCTGCCAGGTTCATGACCGCTGCCATCGCGAGGGCGGCCCGGGGGGTCAGCGCGCGGGTCGAGACAGAGGTGGCGATCGCGTTCGCCGAGTCGTGGAAGCCGTTGGTGTACGTGAAGAAGAGCGCGACCGCGATGGTCACGACCAGGGCGAAGGTGTCCATGGAGGGGCCTCAGGACTCCTTCACGGCGATGGTCTCCACCGTGTTCGCCACATGCTCGAAGGCGTCGGCGGCCTCCTCCAGCACGTCCACGATCTGCTTGAGCTTGAGCACCTCGATGGCGTCGTACTTGCCGTTGAAGAGGTGCGCAAGAAGCTTTCTGTGGATCTGGTCGGCCTGGTTCTCCAGCCGGTTGACCTCGATCCAGTACTCCGTGAGGTTGTCCATGGTCCGCAGGTGGGGCATGGCCTCCGCCGTCAGTTCGGCGGCACGTGCCAATACCTCGATCTGCTGCTCGACACCCTTCGGGAGCTCCTCGATGTTGTAGAGGACGACCAGGTCGACGGCCTCCTCCATGAAGTCCATGATGTCGTCGAGGGAGGAAGCGAGTGAGTAGATGTCCTCGCGGTCGAACGGCGTGATGAACGAGGAGTTCAACTGGTGGAAGATCGCATGCGTCGCATCGTCACCGGCGTGTTCCGCGGCCCGCATACGCTCTGCGATCTCGGCCCGGGCGGACGCGTCCGCTCCGAGCAGTTCCATCAGGAGCTTCGAGCCCGTGACGATGTTGTCCGCGGATGCGGCGAACATGTCGTAGAAGCTCGTCTCCCTGGGGGTCAGACGAAAGCGCACGTGGGGTCCTCGGAGTCCTCTTGTTTCGGTCAGGCTGATGCTAGGCGCATCATTCGGCCACGGCTAATGGGCCGTCCAACAGTCTCGCTTATCGGGCAGAGTGCTCTGCATGGGGTCCGATGCGGGCAAGGGCCAAGGGCCGTATACCCATGAAAATCCGGTACGATATACCCACCTGGGGTATACGTACCCGTCGAAACCGGCATGCCCGCAGGCCGGATCACCAGGAGGACGCGATGACGACCACCGAGGCCGGTACGGCGGCGCCTTCGGCGGGGACCGAGGGGTCCCTGACCGATCACGACCGCGGGATGCACGGCTACCACAAGCAGAAGGACGAGCACCTGAAACGGCTGCGCCGGATCGAGGGGCAGATCCGCGGACTTCAGCGCATGGTCGACGAGGACATCTACTGCATCGACATCCTCACCCAGGTCTCCGCATCGACCAAAGCCCTGCAGTCCTTCGCGCTGCAGCTTCTCGAGGAGCACCTGCGCCACTGCGTCGCGGACGCGGCGGTGAAGGGCGGGGCGGAGATCGACGCCAAGGTGGAAGAGGCGACAAAGGCAATCGCCCGCCTGCTCCGCACCTGATTACCGCGCCGGCCTGGGGACCCGCACTCCCACGGCCGGCAGCCGCGAACCGGCGGAAGGGGACGTGACGGACTCTCCGCCCGCAGTGGCCGGCGCTCGGGTCACTCGAACCTTCCGTGCAACGCGCAACGCGCCGGACCGAGGACGGAGAGTCCGTCACGGCCCCGCAGCGGGCGCAACGGGGCGGGAGCAACGGACCGGGAACAACGGGCCGGGCGCAACAGGCCGGGCGCAACGGAACCGGCGCAACGGGCCGGGACGGAACGAACTGTGCACAAAGGGCCGGGGGGAACGGGCCGCGCGCAACAGGACGGGCCCGGACCAAGGCGGATCGAACCGGACACAACGGGACGAACCCGGCGCAACCGGTGAAAGCCCGCACGGCCGACGCGTAGCCAAAGCAGCACTCAGTTACGGAGCTTCCCCCGCTCGCCCTCGGGGGAGCGCTCGCCCACCCCCAGTACCTCGTCGATGCGGTCCGGGCTGAGACGCTCCTCGACGGCGGCCGAAGCCGCGATGATCAGGTCGCCGCACAGTTCGATCTCGGCGAGCGCCACGTGGTCCTGAACTGCCGTACCGCGCACCGGAGCCACGTGCCTCACCTCTTCCTGTCGTCACCGACTCCCTAGGGTAGGCAGCGGCCCACGCCCCGCGCATGGCACGTAGGGACCATTTCCGGACCGTTACCCCGGCGGGGAAACGCCCCGAAACGCCCCACGCCGTTCAACGCTCGGCGATCTTCCCCGCGTAGATGTCCCCAGCCCCGGGCAACCGCACCCGCACCGGAGCGCCGAAGTCGAAGAGGAGCGTGGTGGAGGCGACGGCCACCGTCCCCTCGTGCCGGTCGTTCACGAAACTGAACCGGTGCCGTACCTTGCGCATCCGCCCCTGGTCGTCGAGGTAGGCGTCGAACGGGACTTCGGCCGTGGCGAACCCTTTCGCCGCCGCGCCCAGCGCACCGCGACTTCCCGCGGAGGCCACCCTGGCGGCGACCGCGAGGTCGGCCGTACCGCGGTAGTGCCGTACGGCGGTCCCGGCCAGTTCGGTGCGGCCCACGTACGTCGCCGTCCGCGCGCCGCGCAGCAACTCGGCGGCGGCCAGCGGATCGGTGGCGCCGCCGGTGACGAGGTTTCCGTCGGAGAGCGTGGCGGTGTCGACCCGTACCCATTTGTCGGCCGGAACCCCGGCCCCGCGGTTCTTCATGTAGAGCGCGCCGGGGGCGAGCAGTTCGGTGATCCGGCGGTGCCCTTCGACGCCCTCGGGGCCCGGCGGGAGCAGCACCCTCAACCGGCCGCGCCGGTTCCTGAAGTCGTAGAGGCCCTCGCCCCGGATGGTCACCCGGGTCCCGCCGCTCGCCATCTCCATCGACGTGCGGGCCTTCGAACTGCCCTCGCGCACCAGCGTGCCGGCGGCCCGGTGCAGCACGCCGACCGGGTCGGGCCCGGCCTCCTGGGCGACGGTTCCACCGCCGGCGCACCCGGTGGCACAGAACACCACCCCTGCCGCCACCCCCGCCGTAACGGCCACCGCCGTCCCGCCCGTCAGCCTCTGCTGCCGCTCCACCATCGCCTGCCTTCCCCCAAGCCGCTCGGTCCGTACGCGGGCCCGCTGTCGTTCCGCTTAACGAGGGCCGGGAGCGGCCGTCACGCCATGCAGAAGCGCTTCGCCGAGGCGGGAGAGCGCTTGCTCTGTACCGGTACCGTGGTTCTGTGGCACAGCAGGACGTGACCGGAAGCCCTCAACACCGCGTCAGTACGGTGGAGAAGGGGGCGTTCTGCACCGCCCGCTGCAGCTGCGGCTGGCGCGGCCCGGCCCGCCGCGCCCGCGGCAAGGCGCGAACGGACGCGGCGAAGCACCTGGCGAAGGCGTAGTCACCGAGCCCCACGCCCGCACTCACTGAGCAGCGCCCGCACTCATCGAGCCCTACGCCCCACTCACGGAAGTGCCGCGCCGCACTCATCGAGCCCCACGCCCGCACTCACTGAGCAGCGCCCGCACTCACTGAGCCCCACGCCCGCACTCACTGAGCCCCACGCCCGCACTCACTGAGCCCCACCCCCGCACTCACTGAGCCCCACGCCGACGCGGATCAGCGCGGTCTCGTCCTCGCAGTCCGTGTCGGGGAGGGCCCGGCGCGGAGGGCCCGTGCGCTTCTCGCGGGTGTCGGGTGGTCGGGTGAGGGCCGCTTCGCGGTGGGGAGATCATGGCCCAATACGGGAGTTGACGGGCGTGAGCAGATCGCTCAGGCGTGTCGGAGCACCGCGAGGAGTTCGTCGACGAGTTCCCGGTCACGCAGCATGGTGAGCCGCTCGCGGGCGTCCGCCGGGGCGAGCCAGCGGATCCGGTCGACCTCCTGGCTGGGGACGAAGCGGCCCGCGGTCGCCTCGGCCGCCCAGTAGTACACGGTCTTGGGCCGGCCGCCGGCGATGTAGTGGACGGAGGGCAGCCGGGCTCCGGTGACGCACTCGTGGCCGGTCTCCTCCGCGACCTCGCGCACCGCGCAGGCCAGCGGGTCCTCGCCGCGCCTCAGCTTTCCCTTGGGGTGTGACCAGTCGTCATATTTCGGCCTGTGAACCAGACAGATCTCGAGCTCACTGTCGATGGGCGAGGTGCGCCACAGCACGCAACCCGCCGCCAGGACGGTGTCGTTGGCCATCGGATGGCCTCCCCTCGTCGGTCACGGAGTTCCCACCGTTTCCTTCGACCACGCGCGCTGGAACGCGAACCGGGCCGCCTCCACCTCGTGGCGCTGATCGGCGTGCAGCACGCCGAGCGCATAGGCCGTCGCGGGCGCGATCCGCGGGGTGCGGGCCGCGGACGCCGCCGCCGAGGCCGCCTCCGCGGCGTCCCGGTGCCGGTTGAGCGCCTGCCCCGCACTGACCAGCCGAACGTCGGTCGAGCCGACGTCGCCGTCCCCGGTTGTGTGCAGCACCTCGAGCGCGTAGCGGTGCAGCCGCAGCAGCAGCCTGACCTGGTGCCAAGGGGCGTCCTGCGGCTGCGGAGCGGTGTCCGCGGACAGGCCGTGCACCAGGGCCTCGGAGTTGTACGGGTGACCGGCGACCATCAGCGGCAGGCCCGCGACGGCGTCCGTGAGCCGGCCCTCGGCCTCGGCGGCGAGCGGTGTCAGCCTGTCGGCGGTCGCCGTGGGCGCGAGCGGGACCTCGCTGGCGAGGACCGCGACGCTGTCGGCGACGGCGTGGAAGCGGGAGGAGCCGAGGGCCTGGAGCGCCGCCGAGTGGGCGCGGGTCCGGGCCAGCGTCAGCTGACGCTCCAGCAGGGCACCGGCCTTCGCCGCACCCACCGTCAGGTTCCCGCGTTCGGTGGCGGGTTGGCCCCGCCTGCCGTTTCCGGCCGGCCCGCCCGGGTCCCCCGCGAGCCGTTCCGCCGCCGCGGAACGACCGCCCACGGCGGGCAGCGTGGCCGAGGGGGTGGTCACCTGCCGCGGCACCCCGGTCGCCCCCGATGCCCCGGACAACCGGTGCAGTGCGTCGAGCAGCCGTTCCAGCCGGGCCGCGTAGGCGTGTTCGCGGGCCAACGTCCCGGACAGCCAGGCCAGTTCGGGCCGCATCCGCTCCGACCAGTCCACGTCGAGGAGTGGCCGGAAGGTGTGCAGTGTGCCGCTGATGCGGCGGGACGAGCGGCGCAGGGCACGCGCCGCGTCGACCGTGTCCTGCGCACCGTTCGCCGCTCCTTGGCCCTCGCGGTGCACCCGCAGCGCGCGGAGGAACTCCGTGGCCTGTGCCTGGAGATAGGCCGCCAGGGAGTCTCCGGCCACGGGATGGGCCGCAGGGTCAAGGTGTTGCTGTGCCACGCCGGCGCCTCCGGGCGTCTATGAGCATCTCCTGGACGTTCCGCAGGGGCTGGCCGTCGGCGTCGGTGGCGTGCCGGGTCCACTCGCCGTCGGGCCCCAGGTGCCAGGAGGAGGTGGTGTCGGACATGCCGGCTTCGAGGAACCGGTTGAGGGCCGAGCGGTGGGCGGGGTCGGTGACCCTGACCATTGCCTCGATTCGGCGGTCGAGATTGCGGTGCATCATGTCGGCGCTGCCGATCCACACCTCGGGCTCGCCGCCGTTGCCGAAGGCGAAGACACGCGAGTGCTCCAGGAAGCGGCCGAGGATGGAGCGGACCCTGACGTTCTCCGACAGGCCGGGCACGCCCGGGCGCACCGCGCAGATGCCGCGCACCCAGATGTCGACCGGCACCCCGGCCTGGGAGGCGCGGTAGAGCGCGTCGATGACCGCCTCGTCGACCATCGAGTTGACCTTGATGCGGACATGCGCGGGACGTCCGGCACGGTGGTGCTGGACCTCCTTGTTGATCCGCGCGACCAGGCCGTCCCGCAGGGACTTGGGGGCGACCAGGAGGCGGCGGTAGGTCTCGCGGCGCGAGTAGCCGGAGAGCCGGTTGAACAGGTCGGAGAGGTCCGCGCCGACCTGTGGGTCCGCGGTCAGCAGGCCCAGGTCCTCGTACAGGCGGGCCGTCTTCGGGTGGTAGTTGCCGGTGCCGACGTGGGCGTACCGGCGCAGGGTCTCGCCCTCCTGGCGCACCACGAGCGACAGCTTGCAGTGGGTCTTCAGGCCGACCAGCCCGTACACGACGTGGCAGCCGGCCTCCTCCAGCTTGCGGGCCCACTTGATGTTCGCCTGCTCGTCGAAGCGGGCCTTGATCTCGACCAGGACGAGGACCTGCTTGCCGGACTCGGCCGCGTCGATCAGCGCGTCGACGATCGGGGAGTCACCGGAGGTCCGGTACAGGGTCTGCTTGATCGCGAGGACGTCGGGGTCGGTCGCGGCCTGTTCCAGGAACGCCTGCACGGAGGTGGAGAAGGAGTCGTACGGGTGGTGCAGCAGCACGTCCCGTTCGCGCAGCGCGGCGAAGATGTCCGGCGCGGAGGCGGACTCGACCTCGGCGAGGTCGCGGTGGGTGCCCGCGATGTACTTCGGGTACTTCAGCTCCGGGCGATCCAGGGCGCTGAGGCCGAAGAGACCGGTGAGGTCCAGGGGACCGGGGAGCGGGTACACCTCGGCCTCGGAGACCTTCAGCTCGCGCACCAGCAGGTCGAGGACGTAGCGGTCGATGGACTCCTCGACCTCGAGCCGCACGGGCGGGCCGAAGCGGCGCCGCATGAGCTCCTTCTCCAGGGCCTTCAGGAGGTTCTCGGCGTCGTCCTCCTCGACCTCGAGGTCCTCGTTCCGGGTGAGCCGGAAGGTGTGGTGCTCCAGCACCTCCATGCCCGGGAACAGCTCTTCCAGGTGCGCGGCGATGACGTCCTCGACGGGGACGTACCGGCTGGGGGACGCCTCCAGGAACCGCGACAGCAGCGGCGGCACCTTGACGCGGGCGAAGTGACGGTGGCCGGAGACCGGGTTGCGCACCACGACCGCGAGGTTGAGCGAGAGGCCCGAGATGTACGGGAAGGGGTGCGCGGGGTCGACGGCCAGCGGCGTCAGCACCGGGAAGATCTGGTGCCTGAACAGCGTGAACAGCCGCGCCTGCTCCTTCTCGGTGAGCTCGCCCCAGCGGACGATGTGGATGCCCTCCTCGGCGAGCGCGGGCGCCACGTCCTCCTGGAAGGCGGCCGCGTGCCGGGCCATGAGTTCGCGGGAGCGGGCCCAGATCATCTCCAGCACCTCACGGGGCTGCAGACCCGACGCGGAGCGGGTGGCCACGCCGGTGGCGATGCGCCGCTTGAGACCGGCCACCCGGACCATGAAGAACTCGTCCAGGTTGCTGGCGAAGATCGCCAGGAAATTCGCCCGTTCGAGGAGGGGGGTGTTGGGGTCCTCGGCCAGTTCCAGCACCCGTTCGTTGAACGCGAGCCAGCTGCGCTCGCGATCGAGGAAGCGGTTCTGGGGGAGCCGGCCGATGTCCTCCGGGTCCTCGTAGGAGTCGAGGTCGGCGTCGAGATCGGGATCCAGGTCGGACACTGCCGCGGCGACGGTGTGCGGGCGGTGTGCGGCTATGGAGCCCACGGATGGCTGCGGGTGCTGGGTCTGCGCTTCGGGCTGGCTCATGAACCCATTCTTCCGCGTCGAGGGGGTCAGAGGCGCGTCGGAAAGGGCAGGCGGGAGCGCCGGGATGACTCCCTCGTCCGGCGGTGGAGCAGGCTCGGGCACTGCTGGGCTCATTGCCCGAGCGTCGCAAGGTCGTCTGAACCGTTGGTTAAGGCGACATGACGTGCGGGACATCGGCGGGCGGCTCCCGGGCATCCATTCGCCCGGGAGCCGCCTACTCGTACACAGGTTCGCCCTCCCCCCGCGAGGGGCGAACCCGGGTCCGTGGACCGGCCGGTGGCGGTCAGGGGGTGCGGCGGCGCAGCACCAGGAAGGCGGTGAGCACGGCTACCGCGCTGAGGGCCAGGACGATGCCGCTCTCCACGAACTGCAGCGGCCAGAAGTGGGACCGCGGGTGCTGGGTGGCCCAGAAGTCGGTCAGGCCGGTGGCGGCTTTGCATTTCTCCAGGTCGGCGAGACTGTCGGAGTCGACGCAGGCGAATACGCCGTTCTCCTCTTGGCCCTCGGCGGTGATGGCGCCGCGGTCGATCTGCAGCGCGCTGCGGGGCTGGTTGAGGGCGGCGCGTCCGATGACCGTCTGGGCGGGCCACAGGTCCTCCCGGTAGCGCTCCAGCAGGTTGTAGAGGGCCAGGGTCACGGCGAAGCCCACGCCCGCACCGGCGAGCGCCCGGCGGGTCAACAGACCGGCGAGTGCGCCCAGGGAGAGGCCCGCGAGGACGTATGCGACGGCGACCGGGCCCGTGGAGACGAAGACGTCCGGGTAGTACCAGTCGCCCACGAGGTTGGGGTCGCCGTCCTGGTGCGCCCACACGTTGAGGAGGACGGCCGTGGTGGTGCCCGTGGCCAGCAGCAGGGCCGGGAGCGCGAGCTTCGCGGTGAGCCAGCGTGCCGGGGAGACGGACTGGGTCCAGTTCAGCTGCGCGGTGCCGTTCTCCATTTCGCGGCCGATCAGCGCGCCGCCCGCCCAGGCGGCGACGGGGAACATCAGGTACGACAGGACCGTGGCGACCTGGGAAAGGGTGTCGCGGTAGGTGTCGTCGACGGTCAGCTCTGTTATCTCCAGGCAGGACGCCAGACTGGTGCCGGGGGAGCCGCAGGGGCCTGCGAACGCGCGGGCGTCGTCGCCGATGGCGTACATCCGGATCAGCGTGATGGTGGCGGCGAGCAGGCCGGCCCCCCAGACGAGCAGCGCGGTCCGGTGGAGCCGCAGCACCGTCCACGGCAGGCCCTTCACAGCGAAGGTGCTCATGCGGCGGTCTCCTGCTGGTGGGTGTGGTCGTTGTGGTCGGTGTGGTCAATGTCGCCTGCGGGGGCCTGGTGGCTGCGGAGATGGCCCAGGACGAGCTCCTCGAGGGTGGGCTGCTCCCGGTGCCGGGCCGGGCCGGTGGTGCCCGCGGCCGATTCCTCGGTGGTGTCCGCGACCCGGACCAGGGCGGTGTGGCCGCGGCCGCTGGCTCGCCGCTCGATCACCGTGTGCGGGGCGAAGTCCGTTCCGGTGCCGGTCAGCAGGGCGTGGGCGGCGAGCAGCTCCTCGGTGTCGCCGGCGAGCCGCATCCGTCCGCCCTGGAGCAGCAGCAGGTAGTCGCAGGAACCCTCCAGCTCGGCGACCACGTGGGACGACATCACGATGGTGGTGCCGTGCTCCACCGCCTCGGCCATCAGCGCGCCGGTCAGTTCATGCCGGGCCAGGGGGTCGAGGTCGGCCATGGGCTCGTCCAGGAGCAGCAGTTCGGGGCGCTTGCCGAAGGCGAGGGCGAGCGCGACCCGGGTGCGCTGCCCCCCGGAGAGGGAGCGGATCTTGGCCTTCGGCTCCAGCCCGCCGGTGCCGTAGGCGATGCGCTCGGCGGCGCTCTGCTCCCAGCGCCCCGGGTTGAGTTCGGCGCCCAGCCGCAGCGTCGCGGCGACCGTGAGCTGCGGATGAAGCGGTTTGTGCTGTGCGACGTAGGCGATGCGGCTGCGGGCGGCGGTCGGTGGCCCGCCCAGGACCTCGACGGTGCCCGCGGTGGGCTTCAGCAGTCCTGCGGCGATGGCGAGCAGTGTGGACTTGCCCGCGCCGTTCGGGCCGACGAGTGCGCAGATACGGCCCTTCGGTAGCCGGAAGGAGCAGTCCGCGAGGACGTCCCGTTTCCGGCGCCCGTATCTCCTGCCGAGGCCTGCCGCCTGGATGGCGGTGTCGGTCATTCCTTGTCCCCCTTGAAGTTCTCGTCCAGGACGGCGGTGAACAGCGCCGCCACGTCGTCGCGGTCCAGTCCCGCCGCCCTGGCGCGCCCCGCCCAGTCGACGAGCTCCGCCCGCAGCGGGGACTCGGCCGGAGCCGAGCCGAGGCTCCGGCGGACGAAGGTGCCGAGCCCCCGCCGGGCCTCGACCAGGCCCTCGCGCTCCAGCTCGCGGTACGCCTTCAGCACGGTGTTCGGATTGATGGCGGTGGCCTCCACCACCTCGCGGGCCGTGGGCAGCTGGTCCCCCGGCTCCAACAGACCTAGGCGCAGGGCCTGTTTGGTCTGCTGGACGATCTGCAGATAGGTCGCGACACCGCTGCGCCTGTCGATGCGGTACTCGACCACGCCCACAACCACCCTTTCACTAATTAAGTAGTGAAAGGGTGGTGCAAGGTGTGAGCGTTGTCAAGAGAAAAGTCGTGCGGGAAACCGTGAACCGCTCCCGGGGGGTCGTCCGATGATGCGGTGTGAGGGAAACGAGAACCGACGGGGACCTGCTGCGCGCCATCGCGGCGGACCGGGACCGTCGCGCCTTCGAGGAGCTGTACCGCAGGTACGCGCCGTGGCTGGTAGCGCGGTTGCGCGGCCGCTGTGCGGACCCGGGGGTCGTCGACGACGTGGTCCAGGAGACCTTCCTGGCCGTGTGGCGCGGCACCGCCCGCTATCACCAGGAGGGCGACGTGGCCGGGTGGTTGTGGCGCATCGGCTCGCGACGGCTGATCGACGTGCTGCGCGGGGACGGTGCCCGCGGCCGGCTGCGGCAGGCGCTGTCCCGCCTCCGGCACCGCGACGAGGTCTCCGCCGAGGAGCGCGTCCTGGCCGGAGTGGAACACGGCGACCTCGCCGGGGCGCTGACCCGGCTCTCGCCCGAGTTGCGGGCGGTGCTCCAGGCCACAGTGATCGACGGGCTCACCACCCGGGAGGCGGCGGTCCTGCTCGGCATTCCGCCCGGCACGGTCAAGACGCGGGCCCTCAGGGCCCGCAAGCAGCTGCGGGAGGCGCTGACATGAGGGCCCACGAGAACCACGACCGGCCGGATGCCCGGGACACCGGATGGCACGTCGACGACGAGGATCTGCGGGCCTACGTGCAGGGCGAGTTGACCGCTCCCCGGCTCTGGTCCGTCGACACGCATCTCGTCGCGTGCGACGGCTGCCGCCGCGCGCTCGCCGAGGTGAGCGATCCGGTGGCGCTCGACATGGGGTGGGCGAGGCTCGACGCCGAACTCGACGCGCCGCGGCCCGGCCGGGTCGAGTCGCTCCTGCTGTGGATCGGTGTCGCCGACCACACGGCACGACTGCTCGCCGCCACACCCGTGCTGCGTCGCGCCTGGCTGGTCGCGGTCAGCGCCGTCCTCCTCCTGACCGTGGCCGCCTCCTCGTCCCTCCGGGACGCCGCGTCCCCCACGCTGTTCCTCGCCCTGGCGCCGCTGCTGCCGCTCGCCGGGGTGGCGGTGTCCTACGGTCCGGCGCTGGACCCGACGTACGAGATGACCGTGGTCTCACCGGTGCACGGGTTCCGGCTGCTGATGATCCGTACGGTCGCCGTGCTCGTCCTGGCCCTCGGTGTGAACGGACTCGCGACGCTCGCACTGCCCGGGTACGGGCTGCGCGCGCTGGCCTGGCTGCTGCCCGCCCTCGCCCTGACCGCGACCGGACTCGCCCTCACCCCCCGGCTGGGGCCCGTCCTGGCGCCCGCGCTGGTCGGCGGGGCGTGGGTCGGGACGCTGGCCGTGGCGCGCGCCACCACCGATGAGGCCACGCTCCTTCCGTTCACGCCGGCCGGCCAGGTGATCACCGCGGCGGTCGCCGTACTCGCCGCCGTCCTGCTCTACCACGTGCGTGACCGCTTCGACCTGACCGCACGAGCCCGCTTCGGCGCCGCGGACGGCGTCCTGTGACGACCACCGGCTCACCCACGACCGCCCATCCGTTCCGCCTCTCCCATAGGAGTGCCGCAGGTATGTTCCCCACCGTCTCCGCGTCCGGACTGACCCTCCGCTACGGCGGCACACCCGCCCTGGACGACGTCTCCCTGCGGCTCGAGGAAGGGGTCACGGGGCTGCTCGGGCCCAACGGGGCCGGGAAGACGACCCTGCTCCGGGTCCTCGCGACCGCGGTGCCCGCCGACCGGGGCGTCTTCACCGTGCTCGGACACGACCCGGGCACCGCGGCCGGCCGGCAGAACCTGCGGCGGGAGCTGGGCTACCTGCCGCAGACCCCGGGCTTCCACCCCGACTTCACGGCCTTCGCGTTCGTCGACTACGTGGCGATCTTGAAGGAGATGACGGACCGTTCGGCCCGGCACCGGGAGGTCAGCCGGGTCCTTCAGGCCGTCGGCCTGTCGGACGTCCGCGGCAAGCGCATCAAGCGGCTCTCCGGCGGAATGCGCCAGCGGGTCGCGCTGGCCGCCGCGCTCGTCGGCGACCCCGGCTTCCTCGTGCTGGACGAGCCGACCGTCGGCCTCGACCCCCAACAGCGCATGCGCTTCCGCGAGTTGGTCGCAGAGGCGGGGGAGGGCCGGACCGTGCTGCTGTCCACCCACCAGACGGAGGACGTAGCGATGCTCTGCCGCCGCGTGATCGTCATGTCCTCCGGCCGGATCCGCTTCGACGGCACCCCCGCCGAACTGACCGCGCGGGCGGCGGGCCGGGTGTGGAGCAGCGCCGAACGGGACCCGGGCGCACGGGCCGGATGGCGCACCGGCCTCGGCTCCTTCCGAAACGTCGGCGATCCCCCCGAGGGCGCCGAACTCCTCGAACCCACCCTGGAGGACGGCTACTTGTTCACCCTCGACGGAGAGCCCGTTCGGGAGGCCGCGGCATGAGCGACACCCTCACCAGGACGACCACCGAGGCACCGGCGCGGAAGCCGGTTCCGGCCCGCGGCTCGGGCACGAAGGCCGTGCTCGCCCTCGCCCGCTTCGAGGCACGCGAACTGGCCCTGCAGATACCGGTGGTGGCGTTCCTCGCGCTCTATCTGGGCCTCACGGGCTGGAGCCTGTACAAGAACCCCGACGACTTCCCGGTGCTCCACGACGTCGACCGGGCCACCCAGAGCCTGCCGCTGCTGCTCAGCGTCATGCTGTTCGTCTGTGTCAACCGGGCCGTGCTGCGCTCCCGCCGGCGCGGCACCGACCAGCAGTTCGACGTCCTCGTCGTCGAGCCGTGGCGGCGCACGGTGGCGCACGCGCTGTCCGTCGTGCCCTTCGCCGTGATCACCGCGCTGGTCGTGCTCGCCGAGGTCTACTGGGCGGCATCGCGGCCGGGCCCGGCCGGCCACCCCTCGCCTGCCGAGCTGGCCGTGGGCCCGCTGACGGTGCTGCTGTCCGGTGTCCTGGGCGTGCTGCTCGCCCGGCTCGTCCCGACCGTGTTCGCCGCCCCGCTGTTCGCGATCGCGGCCTTCGTCCTCACCGGCACGATCATGTCGGTCAGCGGCAACCCCCACTGGCTCCAGTGGCTCGGCCCGGTCGTCATGGAGATCGGGGCGGCCCCGCTCCCCTCCGATCTGCTGGGCCGTCCGGCCGGCTGGCACGCGCTGTACCTGGCGGGGCTGGTGGTGCTCATGGTCTGCCTGGCCGTCCTGCGCAGCGGCGGCCGTACGGTCCCGGTGAAGGCGGTGACGGCCCTCGCCCTGGCCGCGACGGTCGCAGGCGTCTACGGGCAGTCCCCGAGCGAGTCCGAAGAACTCAGGGCGGCCCGCCTGGAGGCGACCCGCCACCCCGAGAAGGTGCAGTCCTGTGTGGACCGGGGCACGGCGGCGTACTGCTTCTTCCCCGAGTGGGAAACCCGTGTCAAGGACTGGCAGCCGGTGGTCCAGGGTGTGCAGTCCCTCGCGGGCGGCCCCGCCGCCGCGGCCCGGCTGACCGTGCGGCAGCGGGTCGACGCCCGCTACGGACTGGAGTCGCAGGGTTCGCTCGAACCGGCCTCCGAGCCGGGACAGGTGACCGTCGGCACCAGGTGGGGCGGCAACAGGATCCCCGAGTTCGCGGTGGGTGTCGCCTCGGTGCTGGTGGCGGGCGACGAGGAGAGCGTCCTGGACATGTGCGACGGCCGGGTGGTGACGACGATGTGGCTGGCACTCCGCTCCCAGCCGGAACCGATGACCGCACTGCGCAACCTCCGCATCGACGACAGCGTCAAGGGCTCCGCCATCGTCCTCGCGCCCACGGACCCGCTGGCGATGTCCACCGAACAGACCCGGATCGTGAGCGAGTTGCTGCGACGCCCGCGCTACAGCGTCATCCCCAAGGTGAAGGCGCACTGGAGGGAGCTCACCGCACCCGGGACGACCACGGCACGGGTGGCCGAGATCCTCGGAGTGCCGGCCGCGCCCCAGGGAACCAAGGAGGACGACTCATGCGCGCAGTAGCCGTTCCCGGCCCGGATCTGAAGGAACCCACCCGGGTGCGTACGTACCCGGTGGTCCGCGCCCTGCTGCGCCCCGTCGCGCACATGCTCCCCCACCGGGCCCTCGCGGCGGGCAGCGTCCTGGGGCTGCTGCTCGCTGCCGTCCCGCGGCTGTACGAGCGGCCCGACGCCGAACTCGGTGTCGGTCTGCTGCGGGCCGCCGCGCTCGCCTTCGCGCTCGGCGCGGCGTTCCTCCTCGACGACCCGGCCAGGCACATCACGGCCGCCGTGCCGACCGGCCGGGCGGTGCGCGTCGGCCTGCGCATGGCCCTCGTCGCCCCGCTCGCAGTGCTGTGGTGGACGGCTGCGCTGCTCCTCGTACCGGAGGCGGCACGGCCCCCGGTGGGCGCCATGACCCTGGAGGCCGCCGCCACCCTCGCGCTCGCCCTCGCCGCGGCGACCGCGGCGGTGCGGTTCTCGGGCCAGAGCGAGCCGGGCCTCGGCGCGGCCGGGGGACTGCTGGCCGCCGCGGTCGCCGCGACGCTGCTGCCCGTACCGCTGGGGCTGCTCGTGCCGGTGGCGGACCCCGGCTGGGACAGTGCCCATCAGCGGTGGGCGGCCGTCCTCGCGGGGGCCGTGCTGGTCTGCGCCTACTGCATGCGGGAGGCGGTCCGTCCGAACGCCTCGCGTGCCGCGCTCACGTCTCCGTCCGGTACATCAGGTCCGCCTCGAAGGTGACGAACCCCAGCCGCTCGTAGACGGCCACGGCCGCCTTGTTGTCGGCGTCCACGTAGAGCATCGCCGTGGGCAGTCCCTGGGCGGCGAGATGGCGCAGCCCGATGGTGGTGAGTGATCTGCCCAGGCCGCCACCCTGCTCCCCGGGCCGTACGCCCAGCACGTACACCTCCCCGAGCTGCTCCTCGGCGTGCACCTTCGTCCAGTGGAAGCCGATGAGCCGGCCCTCGCGCTCGGCGAGGAAGAAGCCGGCCGGGTCGAACCACGGCTGTGCCTTGCGGTCGTCGAGGTCACGCTGGGTGAGGGAGCCCTGCTCGGGGTGGTGGGCGAACGCCTCGGCGTTCACCTCGAGCCACGCCGCGTCGTCCTCACCGGGGACGAAGGTACGTACGGTGACGCCCTCGGGCAGTGTGGGCTCGGGCAGCTCCAGGTCGGCCAACGACCGCCGCATCTGGCGCAGTTCACGGAACAGGGTCAGCCCGAGCACCTGGGCGAGGTGCCGGGC
This sequence comes from Streptomyces cavernae, assembly GCF_004023625.1. Classification (GTDB taxonomy): domain Bacteria; phylum Actinomycetota; class Actinomycetes; order Streptomycetales; family Streptomycetaceae; genus Streptomyces; species Streptomyces cavernae. The sequence goes on from NZ_RPDJ01000023.1 coordinate 171,400, forward strand.
GGCCGAGTGCCCGCCGTGCGCCCAGACCCGCAGCCGCTTACCGGACTCGGCGAGCAACGCGGCGCCCAGCGCCCGTCCGTGGCCCTGGCCGCGGTGCTCCGGACGGACGACCAGCTCGGCCGCCGGGGCCTCGACCGGGTCGGTGTCCTCCAACTGGGCGTACCCCACCAGCTGCCCGTCCACATGGAGCAGCAGATGCCGTACGCCTGCCCGGGCCCCGCCCCGCAGTTGCAGCCGCCCCTGCTCGGACACGGCGGGCTGCCCGTCGTCACGCGCCGCCTCTTCGATCAGCCCCATGACGGCCGCGGCCTGCTCGGCACTGAGCACGTCGAGGGTCTCGATGGTCCGGGTCCGCGGGGTGGGGTCGCTGCTCATGGTTATGAGGGTACGGGGACCCACCGGTCTGTGACCGGCAATGCTCTCCCCTGGACGCCTTCTTCGCACAGGCTCATTCACGTTCCGAGCCCGACTCATAGCGCCAGAACGGTCGCACCAGGACCGCGGTTGCCATAACCAGGACCAAGCACACGAAGGCGCTGCCCGACCAGGCCATGCCCAAGCCCATGGTGGCCGCCATCGCTCCCGCGCGCAGATCACCCAGCCGGGGCCCGCCCGCCACGACGACAGTGAAGACGCCTTGCAGGCGTCCCCGCATGGAGTCGGGAGCGTAGGTCTGCAGAATGCTCTCCCTGTAGACCGCGCTGACAAGATCGGCGGCGCCTGCGCAGGCCAGCAGGGCGACAGTGCCCCACAGCGAGGACGTGGCTCCCGCGAGGCCGACCGCTGCGGCCCAGCCCGCCACCGCCACCGCCAGAGCGATGCCCTGACGGCGTACCTTTGCGATCCACCCGCTGAACAGCCCGGCCGCGAGAGAACCGATGGCGATCGAGGCGTAGAGCAGGCCCACACCGCCGTGGAAGCGGGAGTCGGCCACCTCCGGGAACAGCGCTGTCGGCATGGCCAGCACCATGGCCGCGATGTCGAGCACGAACGACATCCACAGCACAGGGTTGGCGCCGATAAAGCGCAGTCCATCCCACACCGAGCGCAATCCGCCCCGTGACGAGTGCGTGTCGATCGGCTGTACAGGGGGCAGGCGATACGCCGAGTACAGCAGCAAGGTGAACAGGACGGCGTCGACGCCATAGGCCCAAGCGAACCCGCCTGGCAGCGCGATCAGGATTCCTGCGAAGAGCGGGCCGACCACCTGGCCCAGGTTCCCGACGGTGAAGTACAGGGTGTTGGCCGCAGGGATCATGCCCGAGGGAACGATACGGGGAATGATCGCGCCGCGTGCGGCGGACGATATGGCGAATGCCGCCGCCTGGCCGGACACCAGCACGATGATGAACGGCACCGAGCGGAGATCTGCCAGCGCCTGTGCCAGCAGGGCGAGAGTGATCAACCACGTGGCGGCGGACGCGGACAGATAGAGCAGACGGCGGTCGACGCGGTCGGCGATGGCCCCGCCGTACAGGCCGAAAACCACGATCGGAAGCAGTCCGGCCAGCCCGGTGAGACCGACGTACAAAGAGGAGTGCGACAGCGCATAGACCTGTACCGGCACGGTGACACCGGTGACCATCGTCCCCACGTAGGCGGCTGCCTGTGCGAGCAGGAGGCGCCGAAAGGCCGCCACGGTCAGGGGACGAGGGTCCAGGGTCGCCGCGCGTAACCTCCGCGCCAGACGCACGGACAACCCACCCTCGTGTTGCCCGCGATGGCCCGGCGAAGACGATCGTGCAGTGCTCATGGCCTCACGCTCGCAGGCAGACATGATGCCGCGCTTCCGATAATCTGCCGATCAATGTCGGAGAACAGCCAGGCAGTTACGAGCCCGACGATCACGAGGCACGAACACATCGCTGGTCAGGTCATCGGCCGCCACCGCCATGCGTTCCACCAACTCATCTACGTCAGCACCGGTGTTCTCGCTGTCCAGACGGGAGAAGCGTCCTGGGTCGCCTCCAACGCCCAGGCGATGTGGATTCCGGCGGATACCTGGCACCAGCACCGGGTCTACGGCCCCAGCCGAGTGCACACCATCGGATTCGCTCCGGATGACGCCCCACTACCGCCCGCAGCGCCTAATGTTGTCTCCGTCGAGCCGCTGCTGCGCGAGCTCCTCATAGCCCGCAGCGATCCTGACCTGCCGACGCCGGAGGCGGATCGCCTGCAGGCGGTCATGCGCGACAGGCTGCAGCGCTCTCACGTCCAACCGCTCACCCTGCCCACACCCCGGGGCCCCAGGCTGGTGCGTGCCTGCGAGCTGGCCGCCGGAAATCTGGCACAGCTGCGCACCGTGACCTGGCTGGCCCGGCAGACCGGTGTGGGCGAACGCACCCTGTCACGGCTGTTCCGGGCGGAGTTCGGCATGACGTACCCGCAGTGGAGAACCATCACCCGGGTGTTCCACGCCATGATCCAGCTCGCTGAAGGTGCAACCGTCACCGAGACCGGCCGTCGCTGCGGATGGGCGACGACGAGCGCCTTCATCGATACCTTCACCCGCACCATCGGCCAGACGCCCGGGGGCTACCGAGCCGCGGCGTGCGGGATCGCGCGCCACTCCCGGACACCTGAGAAGAAACTCGCAACAGGATGATCTGCAAACGCTGACGGGCCGCCGACGACGTACGTCCCTCCCTCGCCGAGGCCGCCACGCGAGCGGCCGGTCAAAGACGTGTTGCTACGCGGATCAGGTCGGCGACTGCGCGAAGTCGGCTCTGCGACGGCCAAGCGATCACCGTTGTCACGGGCGGAGCATCCAGGACCGGCACGGCGGCGAGATCTCGGCGCAGGTCGGTGCCGGCGGACTCGGGGACGATCACGGTGGTACGGCCGAGCGCGATCAGCTGGAAGAGCTGTGTGAGGTTGCGTACCTCTGCTCCTGGTCCCTTCGGGTAGCTGCCGTCATCGTCGGGCCAGCGGGCCATCGGGAGTTCCGGCAATGCGGTGACCTCGGCCACCCGAATCCGTGAGCGGCCGGCCAGTGGGTGAGAGATGGGCAGGATCGCCACCTGTCCCTCGGTGTCCAGAATTTCGGTGTCGAGTCCGGCCGTCGAATCGAACGGCAAATGCAGCAGAGCCACATCGGCTTGCCCGTTCCGCAGCAATTTCTGTTGCTGATGCGCCTCACAGAGCAACAGATCGACGGTGGCCGCACCGGGCTCCGCGCGGTAGGCGTCGAGCAGTTTGGCCAGCAACTCGCCGACGGTGCCGGATTTGACGGCGAGGACGATGCGGGGGCGCCGTTGCGCAGCCTGCTGGGTACGCCGCTCGGCTGCGGCTACCGCCGCGAGGATCGCGCGCCCCTCGGACAGCAGCACGGCCCCCGCGTCGGTGAGGGTGACCTTGCGGCTGGTGCGCTCCAGCAGTGTGACCCCGAGCTGTCGTTCGAGCCGGGCAATGGCGCGGGACAGGGGCGGCTGGGCTATCTTCAGACGCTGGGCGGCCTTGCCGAAGTGCAGTTCCTCGGCGATGGCGACGAAGTACCGCAGCTCGCGTATCTCCATGGGTGCACGGTAACTTCGGCGGACGGTCAATTGATGTCGCTCGGGTATTGCTGCGTTGCCGAGATGGTGTTGGTGCCTGGTCGCAGCGCAGCCATGCTCGCTGTCATGAGTGAGAAGACGATTGCGCTGGTCACCGGTGCGAACAAGGGCATCGGATACGAGATCGCGGCCGGGCTGAGCGCATTGGGCTGGAGCGTCGGTGTCGGTGCTCGAGACCGGCAGCGCAGGTCGGACGCCGTGGCGAAACTGCGCGCGGCAGGTGCCGACGCCTTCGGCGTGCCCTTGGACGTGACCGACGACGAGAGCGTGAACGCCGCGGCGCAGCTGATCGAGGAGCGGGCGGGACGCCTTGACGTGCTGATCAACAACGCCGGCGTCGCGGGTGGCTGGCCGGAGGAGCCGACGACCATCGACCTGGAGACCGTGCGGCGGTTGGTGGAGACCAACGTCTTCGGCGTCATCCGGATCACCAACGCGATGCTGCCGCTGCTGCGCCGGTCGACGCACCCGAGGATTGTCAACCAGTCCAGTCATGTCGGCTCGCTGGCCCTGCAGACCAGGCCCGGTGTCGACCTCGGAGGGATCAGCGGGGCTTACTCGCCGACGAAGACCTACCTCAACGCCGTCACCATCCAGTACGCCAAGGAGCTGAGCGACACCAACATTTTGATCAACAACGCCTGCCCCGGCTACGTGGCCACCGACCTCAATGGGTTCAGCGGAACTCAGACCCCTGAGCAGGGCGCCGCGATCGCCATCCGGCTGGCGACCCTGCCCGACGATGGCCCCACCGGTCAGCTCTTCGACGACAACGGAGTCGTGCCCTGGTGATGTTCTGAGCCTGAGTCACCCGGGCCGGACGGCACGTCAGGACCGGCAAGAGCCCGTGAGGCACCCTGAATTGGGGATCGGTTCGCACACCAGATGCAAAAGAGTTAACAAGCACCCCCTGTTGCGCTACGCGCGTTGAATCTAGGCTGCGCGCCAGGCCCCAGCCGCCTCGTGACTCTCACGACATGACTCTCACGACTCCCCAGGGGGGATCCATGGCGTCAACGCCTCGGTCCAGACGGACCCATCGCCTGCTCGCCGGCGCCGCCGGAATCGCCACCGTGGGGGCGCTGGCCGCAGCGGTGCCCGCCAGCGCCGGCCATGACAGGGCGACGCCCAAGCACCACCAGGGCAGCCCGCGCTACCAGGACGTCCAGCTGCTGTCCTTCAACGACCTGCACGGCAACCTGGAGCCGCCGACCGGCTCTTCGGGCCGGGTGACGGAGCACCAGGAGGACGGCACCAGCAAGACGATCGACGCGGGTGGTGTCGAGTACCTCGCCACGCATCTGCGCCAGGCCCGCAAGACCAACAAGTACTCGATCACGGCCGCCGCCGGTGACATGGTCGGCGCCTCGCCGCTGATCTCCGGGCTCTTCCACGACGAGCCGACCATCGAGGCCCTGAACAAGCTCGACCTCGACGTGACGAGCGTCGGCAACCACGAGTTCGACGAGGGAGCCAAGGAGCTGGCCCGCCTGCAGAACGGCGGCTGCCACCCCAAGGAGGGCTGCTACGACGACAGCGAGAAGTTCGGCGGCGCGAACTTCCCCTACCTCGCGGCCAATGTGACGAAGGAGAAGACCGGCAAGCCGATCCTCAAGCCCTACTGGGTGTGGAAGAAGAACGGCGTCAAGGTCGGCTTCATCGGCGTGACCCTCGAGGGCACCCCGAACATCGTCTCCGCCGAGGGCGTCAAGGGCCTGAAGTTCCGCGACGAGGTCGAGACGATCAACAAGTACGCCAAGGTGCTGCAGCGGCAGGGCGTGAAGTCGATCGTCGCGCTGATCCACGAGGGTGGCGCGCCCGCCTCCACGGCGTACAACTACGACTGCGACAGCCCCGGCCCGGGCGACGGCATCTCCGGCCCGATCGTCGACATCGCCAAGAACATCACCCCGTCCGTCGACGCCCTGGTCACCGGCCACACCCACCAGGCGTACGCGTGCACCATCAACGACCCGGCGGGCAAGCCCCGCATGGTCACCTCGGCCGCCTCCTTCGGCCGGCTCTACACGGACACCACGCTGACGTACGACCGCTGGACCGGTGATATCGCCCGTACGGCGGTGAAGTCGGCGAACCACGTGGTCACCCGTACGGTGCCCAAGGCGTCCGACATGACCGCGCTGATCGCCAAGTGGAAGACGCTCTCCGCGCCCATCGCCTCGCGCCCCATCGGCTACATCGCGGGTGAGATCCCCAACACGGGCACGGAGTCCCCGCTCGGCGACATGATCGCCGACGCCCAGCTCGCCTACGCCAAGTCCCTCGACCCCGAGGCCGACCTGGCGCTGATGAACCCGGGCGGCATCCGCGCCGGACTCACCTACGCCTCCGGCAACGGTGAGGGCGACGGAGTGGTGACCTACGGTGAGGCGTTCACGGTCCAGCCGTTCGCCAATACCGTCAACCTGGTGAATCTCACCGGCGCCCAGCTGATCACCGCGCTGCAGCAGCAGGTGAGCGGCGCAAACGAGGCCGCGCCGAAGATCCTGCAGATCTCCAAGGGGCTGACGTACACCCTGGACCTCACCAAGACGGGGGCCGCGCGTGTGGTCGCCGACTCGGTCAAGCTCAACGGTGCGGCGATCGACCCGGCCGCCACCTACCGCGTCGCGATGAACTCCTTCCTCGCCGGCGGCGGCGACGGCTTCGCCGAGCTCGGCAAGGGCGCGGACGTCCTGGTCGGCGGTGACGACCTGGCGGCGTTCGAGGCGTACCTCACGGCCAACTCCTCGGCGGCGGCGCCCTATCCGGTGCCGGCGGCGGACCGCATCACGATCGTGAAGTAGGTCGCACAAGGCGGGTTGCGGTTGCGGACAGGGGTGGTACGCATGTTCGGATGGAGTGATGCGTACCCCCCACCGCATGACCGCTCAGGCCCCTGTACATCCCCCCGCACAGCCTTATGAGGAACTCGGCCGGCTCGACGAACTCGGCGCGAGCGGACCGCTGGAGGAATTCCTCCGAGGCGGCACGGCGAACGATGCGACCGCGAACGACGGCCGCGTGTACGACGGTTCCGGATACCTCGGCCCGGCGTACGACGGCTTCGCGTACGACGGCTCCGCGTACGACAGCTCCGCGTACGACGGCTCCGTACACGGCGCGACGGCGACCGACGATCCCGCCGACGGCGGCACGGCTACCGACGATCCCGCGAACGACGAGCCTGCGAACGGCAGGAGCGCGGGTCGGCGGCGCGGGCGCCGCAAGAAGCGCTTCGCAGGTCTCCCGTTCGCCCTGAAAGCCGTCGTGGCCCTCCTCGTCCTCGGCGCGTTCCTCACCCTCGGCGACCGCTGGGCCGTGCTCTACGCCGAGCACGAGGCGGCCGGCCGGCTGAAGGACTCCCTGAAACTGAGCGCGGCGCCCGAGGTGGAGATCGGCGGCTTCCCGTTCGTCACCCAGTTCCTCGACGGGCGGCTCGACACCGTGCAGGTCACCGTCCCGGACGTCGCCGCCGCCCGGGTCTCCCTGGCGAAGGTGTCGGCGACCGCGAAGAACATCCGTATCGACGGCGCTCCCACGGCCGTGCGCGGCGCCCGGATCCCCGAGGTGAACGGCGAGGTGCTGCTCTCCTTCGAGGACCTGAACCGCGAACTGGGCGCCTCCCAGGTCACGTTCAGCGGTGAAGGCCGGGACCGGGTGCTGGCCCGCGGCACCCTGCCGGTGGCCGGGCACGACCTCAAGATCCGGGCCGACGCCCGCATCCGGCGCGACGGCGAGCGCGGCATCTCCACCCAGATCGGCGGAATGCGCCTGGACATCGGAGACCTGGCGACCTACCGGCCGGGCAGCCGCCCCTCGGAGGGCCTGCACCTGTCGCGTGCGTCGGCCGAGCGCCTGGCGAAGGAGACCCGGAAGGCGAAGGCGCTGCTGGCGGTGCCGTCGGTGGTGCGACGGCTCGGCGTGCCGGACACGGTGGTCCGGCAGGCGCTGCGCGACGACACCGAACTCGCCCGGCTCACCGGCTCGCCCCGCTTCGTGCGCCAGGCCATGGACCTGAACCTCGTGGACGTCGCGGCCGACAACCCGAAGCTGCTCGAGCGCTTCGGCCTGGACCCGGCGCTCCTCGACAGTCTGACCCGCCTGACCCGCCCCGCCCTCGCCGACCAGCTCTCCCTCGGCTTCCGGCTGCCCGAGCCGGCCGAGGGGGACGTACGGCTGCGGGACGTGCGCGTCGAGGAGGAGGGGATCCGGGTGCAGGTCACGGGGTCGGGGCTGGCGTTCGGGCGGTAGACCGCGTGCTCACGCGGGCCGGTGCGGAGGGTTGTCCGGCGGTCCGGCGCTTGAGGCCGAGGCCGTTCCGACCGTACGTGGGTCTTGGGCGGGGCCCCGGGACGGGACGGTACGGGACGGGCAGGTTCGGAGGGGGCGAGGAACTCCCGGCCCGCCACCCGCAGCCAACACCCTCACCCACCACAATGTGATCGGGGTCACGGGAACTCGGCGGGGGTGAGCCGCCAGCTAGTGAGGGTGAGCACTCATATGCGTACCCGGGTACGGGCCGGGGATCCGAGCGCGTTCGCCGAGCTCTACGACAGCTACGCGCGCGCGGTCTACAACCATGCCTTCCGACTCACCGCGGACTGGTCCGCGGCCGAGGACGTGATGGCGGAGACCTTCATGGAGGCCTGGCGGCTCCGTGACCGGGTCGACGCCGAGGGAGGCTCCCTGCGGCCCTGGCTGCTGGGCGTCGCGACCAACGTCGCGCGCGGCCACTACCGCAGCATCCGTCGCTACCGGGCGGCGGCCATCGCCGCAGCGGAGGCCGAGACGACGCTCCCCGACCACGCCGACGAAGTGGCGGGGCGGCTCGACGACCGGCGGCGCATCGCCGCGGCACTGCGCGCCCTCGCCACACTGCGCAGGCCGGAGCGCGAGGTCCTGACGCTGTGTCTGTGGGAGGGCCTGGAGTACACGGCGGCGGCCGAGGCGCTGGGGATCGCCGTCGGCACGGTCCGCTCCCGGCTCTCCCGGGCCCGCACCAAGCTGCGCAAGCTCACCGAGGCCCAACTGCTCGCGACCCCGCCCGCGGAGCCCGTCCGCCCCGCTGGACCCGGCGGAAAACTCGTGAGGGAAAACCGGGAACCCGGCCGACCGGATCGCCAGATAAGAAGCGAACGTATCCACGCGATCCGGCCCGTATCGGAAGGAAACCGATGAAAGCGACCCAGTCCCGGCAGCGCCCGGCCGAGTGGGAAGAGAGCGCACCGCTCCTGCCCCAGACTGCGCGCGAACTCCCGGCGGGCCGTCACCAGTTCCACAAGGAGCGTCTGATGGCCCACATCCAGCAGGACATGCAGCAGGACACGCGGCAGGGCGTCCAGGGGGAGGCGCACACGGCGACGGCGGCCCCCGCCCGTCCGAAGACCGGCCGATTCCGGCTGCCGCGCCCGGCGATCACCCTGCCCGCGATGGCCCTGGCCCTGGCGGGCGCGGTCGTCGCGGGGACGGTGATGAACAGCGGGCAAGGCGTACGGGACACCGGTGTCGCCACCGGGCCGGCCCTGACCACCCAGGTCGGCGCCGCCACCAGCAAGGGCGTGCCGCAACTGCTCGACCGGATCTCGCTCGCGGCGGCCGACGCGTCCCACCCCACCGTCAAGCCGGGCCAGTTCGTCTACATCGAGTCCAAGACGGCCGACACGTTCGTGAAGACGGTCGAGGACAAGAGCAGCCTGGCCAGTCATGAACTGCACCGGCGTCAGATCTGGCAGTCCGCCGACGGCAAGGAGGGGTGGCTGATCGACCCGGCGGTGAACGAGAGTGCGGAGGGGGAGACGCTGAGCCTGCCCAACGAGCAGGGCGGGTACGAGGAGGGCAGCATCAACAACCCCACGTACGACTTCCTGGCCAAGGTGACCACCGACCCCGACAAGCTGCTGGAGATGATCTACAAGGAGACCGAGGGGCAGGGCAACACCCCTGACCAGCAGGCGTTCACCACGATCGGCGACCTGCTCACCGAGAGCTACCCGCCCGCGGAGCTCTACTCGGCCCTGTTCAAGGCCGCCGCGAAGATCCCCGGAGTCGTCGTGGTGAACGACGCGCAGGACGCGATCGGCCGGTCCGGTGTGGCGGTGGCCCGGCTGGACGAGACGGGCGGCTACCGCGAGGAGTGGATCTTCGACAAGAAGACCCATGCCTTCCTGGGCGAGCGCAACGTCCAGGTGAGGAAGGTCTCCCAGGACGGGGTCGTCATCAATCCCGGCACCGTCATGTTCACCAGCGCCATCACCGACCGCGCGATCGTGGACGGCATGAAGGAGGTCCCCGGGCGGACCGGCCCCGCGCGGAACGGCTGACGCCCGGGCTCGCGAACGGCTCACGCCCGGGCTCGCCGGTGGCCCGATCGCCCGGTGGCGCCGGCGTCCGACGGCCCCTGTACCCGCCTCGAAGGGGGTACAGGGGCCGCGGCGCGCAGAGCTTCCCCAAGCCCCCACACCGTGTGGATCAGCCGCGGCCCCCCGACGCCCCCGGGCCCTGGGCCGAGGGGATCCGCTGTGGATCCGTCAGAACAACAGGTTGTACTGGTTGTAGCCGGCGCCCAGGCTGATCCGTGTGCCGAAGAGGGACGAGGACGCCTTGCCCGTGCCGGGGTACAGCCACAGCTTGCCCCCGGAGTCGCGAGCCATGAGGTCGGCCTTGCCGTCGCCGGTCACGTCGCCGCTCGCCACGTACGCGGTGAACTTCCAGCCGGTGCGTGCCGTGATACGGGTGGCGAACGGCTTCGAGGTCACGCCGGTGCCGCGGTACAGGTAGACGGTGCCGGAGCTGTTGCGGACCAGCAGGTCGGCCTTGCCGTCGCCGGTGAGGTCGCCGTGGCCGATGAGCTTGACGCCCTTCCACGCCTTGTTGACGATCCGCACCTTGGCGTTGAACTGGCCGTTGCCCTTGCCCGGGTACAGGAACACCGAGCCGTAGGCGTCGAGCGCGACCAGGTCGGGGCGGGCGTCACCGGTGAGGTCGCCTGGTATGGCGTACGACTTGTAGCCGCCCCAGACCGTACTCACGATCTGGTCCTTCCACTCCTCCTGTGCCGCGTTCCAGTACATGCGGTGGATCTTGCCGTCGCTCTTGTCGCGGTGGATGAGGTCCTGGTCCCAGTTGCGGTCCAGATCCGCCTGCAGCATCCAGTTCGCGCTCTGCCAGCCGTTGCCCGCGTACTTCCGCTTGGCGAGCGACTTGCCCTTGCTGTTCTGCTGGTAGAGGTTTCCGGAGGGGGTTCGGGCCATCAGGTCGGCACGGCCGTCGAACGACAGGTTGGTGTCGTCGATGCGCGGCTGCGCGACCCCGGTGAAGGCGGACACCTTGGTGAAGACCGGGTAGGCGCCCTTCCCGGTGCAGCCCTCGACTCCCCAGGAGACGACGCCGACGACCTTGCCGGCGACGACGAGCGGACCGCCGGAGTCGCCGTTGCAGGGGCTCTTGGTGCCCTCGTCGGTGCCGGTGGCGGGGGTGCCCGCGCAGATCATCGAGCCCTCGGCGAAGATGTCCTTGCCGAGCACGGTCCGCATCGCGCTGTTGCAGGTCGAGTCGGCGACCAGAGGCAGGTTCACCTTGCGCAGCTTTGCGGAGAGTTCGGCGCCCGCGCCGCCGGACGTCAGGCCCCATCCGTAGACGGTGGCGGTGGTGCCGGGCTTGTAGAGCGCGCTGTCGTTCGACGCGGCCAGCCGCAGCCACTGCTGCTTCAGGGGCTGGTTCAGGGTGAGGACGGCGATGTCGTTGCGGACGGTGCTCGGGTTGTAGCCGGGGTGGACCCACTGCTGCCAGACGCCCACCGTGGTTCCGCCGGCACCGAGGTCGGCGCTGCCGGCCTGCACGGTACCGTTCTCGACCCAGTCCAGGCCCGCGACGCAGTGCGCCGCGGTGAGGACCTTGTTGGGGGCCACCAGGGTGCCGCCGCAGAAGTAGCCCTCGTCGGTGGCGCTGTCGTAGTAACCGAGTTGGACCATCCACGGCGAGGACGAGACGGCCGTCACGCTGCCGCCGACGATGAACGGAGACACCTTCTGGGACCCGGCGGTGGCGGACCCCTCGGTGGCCGCCTGCTGCTTCTGGTCCTTGTTCTCGGCCGCCTGCTTCTCGGCGGCGTTCAGCAGCCGCCCGCGTAACTCCTTGGCGGAGTCGGTCGGCCCGGGAGCGGCCGGAGCCGCGAGACCCGGGTCGCCCGACGCCCCGTCGACGCCGGTCGCGATCGCGGTGTTCGCCACGACGGCACCGGCGCCGCCCAGCGCGAGTGCGATGGCGGCCGCGGAAAGCGCCGTGCGGGGGCGTCGCCAACGGCTGGGCAGAGCGTGCTTCACTCAGGGCTCCTGGTGTGAGTCGAGTACGTCGACCTGGGCTCGTGGAACACGGGACCCAGGAGAGTGCAGATGGGTGCGCGGGCCCGAGGAAGGCGTTCGACGCACCGGCCCGACGTGTGTTCGAGCGAAACCGCGGAGCCCCCCTCCGGCGAAGAGAGATCGTACGTTGTCACCGGGCCCGAGTCCCACGCAATAACGGGAATCGCAAGAGTTTTTGCGGCGCCGGTGAGTGTCATGGCCGCCCGGGCCGTCCCCGGTTCACGGCCCGGGCGGCTTTGTCCAGGCGGCTTTATATCGGGCATACAGCCTTCTGTCGGGCTTCTCAGGGAGCCCTCAGGGAGCTCTCATAAGAGCGCGCCAAGCTCTGAGACATGACCGAGAGCTTCCGCAGCGGCGAGTATCCGCAGGGCGACCCCCAGCAGTCTGGTTACCCCCAGCAGTCCGCGTACCCTCAGCGGTCGGCGGACCCCCAGCAGCACTCCTCCACTCCCGTGCACCCCGACTGGCCCGCACCGCCGGCCTACCCCGCCCCGGCCCCCGGTCCGGCGGCCGCCCCGGCGACGGGCGCGCAGACCGCGGTCGGCGGCGGCGACGGCAGCGGCACCGGTCACACCGCGGTCCTGAACGCCGACGCCGCCGCGGCTCCCGCGAACGCGCTCACGCCCACCCCCACGCCCACCCCGAAGAAGCGCGCCCGGGGCCCTCTCGCCCTGCTGGCCGCCGTGGCGATCGCCGCCGCGGCCGTCGGCGGCGGCACCGCGTACGGCATCCAGCAGCTGACCGGCGGCGACAACACGGTGGCCAGCAGCAGCACCACCACCAGCGTGGTGGCCGCCAGCCAGAAGGGCACGATCGCCGGAGTGGCCGCCGCGGTCAGCCCGAGCACCGTGGAGATCAGCGCGGCCTCGAACTCCGGCGAGTCCACCGGCTCCGGCGTGATCATCACCAGCGACGGCGAGATCATCACCAACAACCACGTCATCTCCGGCGCCTCCTCGATCAAGGTGGCCACCAGCGACGGCAAGACGTACACGGCGCGGGTCGTCGGCACCGACAGCAAGAAGGACCTCGCGCTGATCAAGCTGGAGAACGCCTCCGGCCTGAAGGCGGCCACCCTGGGCGACTCCGACGGCGTCAAGGTCGGCGACCAGGTCGTGGCGATCGGTTCCCCCGAGGGCCTCACCGGCACCGTCACCAGCGGCATTGTCTCCGCGCTCGCCCGTGACGTCACCGTGTCCACCGACGAGAACCAGGGCCGGCAGCCCGGACAGGACGACGGATGGCCGTTCGAGTTCGGCGGACAGCAGTTCAACGGCGACACCGGCTCGTCCACGACCACCTACAAGGCGCTCCAGACGGACGCCTCGCTCAACCCCGGCAACTCCGGCGGCGCGCTGATCGACATGAACGGCAACATCATCGGCATCAACTCGGCCATGTACTCGGCCGCCGAAAGCTCCGCCGGCGCGGGCAGCGTCGGCCTCGGCTTCGCCATCCCCGTCAACACGGTCAAGGCCGACCTGGCGAGCCTGCGCAGCGGCTCGCGGAACTGACGAGTAACCCCATCGGAGGTCCCTCATGATCACCGTCGTCCAGCACACCACGCTCCCCGCGCCGGCCTCCGACGCGGCCGGCCTCACCCTGGCCCTGGCGGTCGCCCGCGAGCTGCACACCCCGGCGCCCCGCGCGCCGGAGGTGGCGGCCACCCCGGCCGCACGCACTCCGGCCACCCCGGCCGCACGCACTCCGGCCGCCCGCGGCACGAGCACGGCCCGCCGCACCCGCGCGGCCCGCCGCCGCCCGGTCCGAGGCTGAGTCCCCGCCGCCGCCCGCCACGGGGCTGAGCCCTCGCCGCCCGGTCCGAGCTGAGCCCCTCCGCGAGAGGCCGCGAGCCCTGCGACGCCGCGTACCCTGCGAGGCTGAAGGCCTCCCCGTCCACATCACCCGAGGAAGACCGATGAGCCCCGCCGAAGGCGACCGTGACATCCAGCGCATCCTGATCGTCGACGACGAGCCCGCCGTGCGGGAGGCGCTCCAGCGCAGCCTCGCCTTCGAGGGGTACGAAACCGAGGTGGCCGTGGACGGCGCGGACGCGCTGGACAAGGCCCTCGTCTACCAGCCGGACCTGGTCGTCCTCGACATCCAGATGCCGCGCATGGACGGACTGACCGCGGCCCGCAGGATGCGCGGCGCGGGCACCACCACGCCGATCCTCATGCTGACGGCCCGCGACACCGTCGGCGACCGCGTCACCGGCCTCGACGCGGGCGCCGACGACTACCTGGTCAAGCCCTTCGAACTCGACGAGCTCTTCGCCCGCATCCGCGCGCTGCTGCGCCGCAGCTCCTACGCCGCCCAGACGGTCGGCGCCCCCGAGGACGAGGCACTCACCTTCGCCGACCTGCGCATGGACCTCGCCACCCGCGAGGTCACGCGCGGCGGCCGGCCGGTGGAGCTGACCCGTACCGAGTTCACCCTGCTCGAGATGTTCATGGCCCACCCGCGCCAGGTGCTGACCCGCGAGCAGATCCTGAAGGCGGTGTGGGGCTTCGACTTCGAGCCCAGCTCCAACTCACTGGACGTCTACGTCATGTACCTGCGCCGCAAGACCGAGGCGGGCGGCGAGCCGCGCCTGGTGCACACGGTGCGGGGCGTGGGGTATGTGCTGCGGTCGGGCGGCGCGGAGTGATGAAGCGGTTCCGCTCCCTGCCCCTGCGCTCCCGACTGGCCTTGCTGGTCGCGGCGGCGGTGGCGTTCGCGGTGGCGGCGGTGTCGGTGACGTGCTGGTTCATCGTGCAGGGGAAGTTGTACGACGAGCTCGACAACGACCTGCGCGCGGCGAACAGGACTCTGCCGATCGAGAAGATCACCGAGATCATCAGCGACTGCTCCCCGACCCCGTCGAGCATCGGGGACGGCTTTCACGTGCGGTCCTCGGCGTATGTCCAACTGATCAAGTCGGACGGCTCCTACTGCGTCTTCGACTATTCCGCGGGTGTTTTGAAAGTCACCGACAGCGACAAGAAGGTGACCGAGAACGGAGACCCGACCAAGGGGATCCGGCGCAACGGTTCCGACTCCGACGGCAACGCGGTGCGCGTGCTGACCATGCCCCTGACCGCGGACTACGGACCCGGCGACAAGCGGCTGATCGACGGCGCGGGCATCATGATCGCCGTCTCGCTCAGGGGGACGCAGTCCACCCTGAACGAACTGTCCCTGATCCTGCTTCTCGTCTCCGGCATCGGAGTCATCGGCGCAGGCGCCGCCGGCCTCACAGTCGCCCGAGCCGGCCTCCGCCCCGTCGACAAGCTCACCGAGGCCGTCGAGCACGTCGCCCGCACCGAGGACCTGACCATCCGCATCCCGGTCGACGACGCCAGCGACGACGAGATCGCCCGGCTCTCCCGTTCCTTCAACTCGATGACGGGCGCCCTCGCCAGCTCCCGCGACCTCCAGCAACAACTCATCGCCGACGCCGGCCACGAGCTGCGCACCCCGCTTACCTCCCTCCGCACCAACATCGAACTCCTCAGCCGCAGCGAGGAGACCGGCCGGGCCATCCCCCCGGAGGACCGCAAAGCCCTGCTCGCCTCCGTCAAGGCGCAGATGACCGAGTTGGCCTCGCTCATAGGCGACCTGCAGGAGCTCTCGCGCTCGGACTCGGGCCAGCACGGCAAGGGCATGCAGATCGTCGACTTCCAGGACACCGTGGAGAACGCCCTGCGCCGCGCCCGGCTGCGCGGTCCGGAGCTGACCATCACCGCGGACCTCCAGCCGTGGTACGTCCGGGGTGAGCCGGCCGCACTGGAGCGTGCGGTGGTCAACATCCTCGACAACGCGGTGAAGTTCAGCCCGCAGGGCGGCGTTGTCGAAGTGGTACTGGTGAAGGGCCAGTTGACGGTACGGGACCACGGCCCGGGCATCCCGACGGACGAACTCCCGCACGTCTTCGACCGCTTCTGGCGCTCTCCGTCGGCACGCGCCCTGCCCGGCTCCGGCCTGGGCCTGTCGATCGTGGCTCGTACGGTCCAGCAGGCAGGCGGTGAGGTGTCCCTGCGCCCGGCACACGGCGGCGGGACGGTGGCGATGGTACGACTGCCCGGAGCCGCGACACCGCCACCGGAGACGCCGGAGACGCTTTAGCTCTCCCGCTCAGCCCCTGGGCTCAGCCCCCGCTCAGCCCCTGGGCTCAGCCCTCCCGCTCAGCCCCTGGGCTCAGCCCCCGCTCAGCCCTCGGGCTCAGCCCCCGCTCGGCCCTCCCGATCAGCCCTGCCGCCAGCCCCCGGCTCAGCCCTCGGGCTCGGCCCCCGCTCGGCCCTCCCGATCAGCCCTGCCGCCAGCCCCCGGCTCAGCCCTCGGGCTCGGCCCCCGGTCGGCCCTCCCGGGCAGCCCTGCCGCCAGCCCCCGGCTCAGCCCTCGGGCTCGGCCCCCGGTCGGCCCTCCCGATCAGCCCTGCCGCCAGCCCCCACTCAGCCTCCCGCTCAGCTCCTGCTCGGCCCTGCCGCCAGCCCCCACTCAGCCCCCACTCAGCCTCCCGCTCAGCTCCTGCTCGGCCCTGCCGCCAGCCCCCACTCAGCCCCCACTCAGCCTCCCGCTCAGCTCTCCCCGACCGGTGTCCGTTCCACCGGGATCCACAGTTCCGCGTCCGCCTGTGCCGCGTCCTCGGACAGCCGGGTCCGCAGGATCTCGGGACCCGGCCGGCTCCGGTACGGGTTGGACGGGAACCACTGTGTGAACACGTCCCGCCACAGGTACTGGAGCGTTTGCGGGAACGGCCCCGAGCTCTCGAAGACGGCCCACGTCCCAGCCGGGACGGTGAGCTCGTCCATGCCCTCGGGCACGGCGGCGCGGGTCACCACTCCGTGGTAATAGTCGAGTTCGGTCCCCTCGGCTCGGCTTTCGTCGAGGTTGTCGCTCACCGAGACGACCCCCTCCGGCTCCTGGTCGGACAGGCTTTGCAGGTGTTGCAGCGTCTCCTGGCCGATGCTCCGGATGAACGCGGCGATGGCCGGGTTCACCCCCTCGTGCACGAGGGGGACGCGCGCCTTCCTGCCGACCACCCGGAACTCCTCCTTCTCCACGACCCGGTACCGCATGCTGGTGCTCCCTTCGACGATGAGGCGGAAGGACATACGTGGCTGGGACTGCAGACTCGAACCAAGCCGCCTGACCTCGCCGGGACCGACGCCGTGCATCGCGCGGAACGCCCGCGCGAACGCCTCCCCGGAGGAGTAGCCGTACCGCACGGCGATCTCCAGCAGCGTGCGCTCCCCCGCGAGGACCTCGGCACCCGCGACGGTGAGCCGCCTGCGCCGGACGTACTCCGACAGCGGAATGCCCGCCAACGCGGAGAACAGCCGTCGGAAGTGGTACTCCGACGTCATCGCGATCCGTGCCAGGTCGGCCACCTCGATGCCCTGATCGAGGTTGGCTTCGATGTGTTCCATGGCCTGGTTCAGCCGCTCCAGCACCCCGGCCCCCTTCCCTTTCGATCACTCACGTTACGAAGGACCCACCCCACCGGACCCGACATCCTGTGCCCGGCCCGGTCGGGTGCGACAGCCACCTCCCGGAACCGTCGAGCCGTCAGCCGGAGCAGCAGCCACCTTTCCGCCGCCTGCTGCGACTGACCAGCGATTCGTAGCCCCCACACGGCGACCGAGCAGAACGTCCTTCTTTCTCGGCCGCAACCGGCACCCGGGCGGAGATACGACCGTCGACCTGCAGACCACCGTCCGCAACAGCACGCTGAGCGCCGCGATCAAGTCCACACCGTGGTCGGACATGGGCGGCTTCTCGTGGAGGGACGACCGGTTCGCCGAGTACAGGAACTCCGGGCCGGGGTCGGGCGCGGCAAGCTCCGACCGCCCTCAGCTCAAGGACGCCCAGGCGGCGAACCAGGAGGTCGCGGACTGGCTGGGCGACTGGACGCCGGCGGTCGGCTGAGCCGTACGGATGGCATGAAGGCGTACGCGGTGTGCGGGGGTCAGCCCCCGCACCCACAAGATCGCCGCACCACCAGCCGCGACGGGAACAGCTTGACGCGTTCGCGGCGCGCGCCCCCGGCGCGGATGCCGTCGTCGAGGACCAGGTCCACGGCCGCCCGGGCCATCGCCGGGCGGTCGGAGGCGACCGTCGTCAGCGGCGGGTCGGTGAGGGCGGCTTCCTTGACGTCGTCGAAGCCGGCCACGGCCAGTTCTCCGGGTACGTCGATGCGCAGTTCGCGGGCGGCCCGCAGCACACCGATCGCCTGGTCGTCGGTGGAGCAGAAGATCGCCGGCGGGCGGTCCGGCCCGGAAAGCAGGCGCAGGGCCGCCTCGTAGGCGTCGTAGCGGTTGTAGAGCGCCTCGAACAGGCGGCCCTCGGTGGAGATCCCGGCTTCCCCCATCGCGCGCCGCCAGCCCTCGACGTGGTCGGAGACCGGGTCGCCGACGACCGGCGTCTCCGCGACACCGCCGAGGCAGGCGACATAGGGGTGGCCGTGCTCCAGCAGATGGCGGGTGGCGAGCTGGGCGCCGCCCACGTCGTCCGTGACGACGGCGACGTCGTCGATGACCTCGGGGCGCTCGTGCAGCAGCACCACCCGGGCGTCCCAGGCCTCGATCTCCGCGGCGGCGTTGTCGTTGAGCGCGTGGCTGACCAGGATCAGACCGGAGACCCGCATGCCGAGGAAGGCACGCAGATAGTGGACCTCGCGTTCGGCGACGTAGTCGGTGTTGCCGACGAGGACCATCTTCCCGCGCTCGGCCGCGGCCTGTTCGACCGCGTGCACCATCTCGCCGAAGAACGGCTGGCGCGCGTCCGGCACGATCATGCCTATGAGGTCGGTCCGCCGGGACGCCATCGCCTGCGCGACCCGGTCGGGCCGGTACCCCAGTTCCTTGATCGCGGCGAGCACACGCTCCCGCGTGGCCGGGGCGACCGGCCTCGGTCCGTTGTTGATGACATAGCTGACGACGGCGGTGGAAGTACCCGCCAGCCTCGCCACATCGTCCCGCGTCACCTTGGCCACGCGCGGAGTCTACGCGGATGGACCGGCCCTGGGCAGGGCTTACGCCCTTCTATGCCCCGGCTGTGACCTCGTCCGTGCCCCGGCCGTGACCTCGGCTATGCCTCGGCCGTGACCTCGACGTCGGCCGATTCGGTCGCTCCGTCCGGATTCTCCGCGTTTGTCCCGGTCGGGACGCCACCGGACTTCAGCTTGGCGTCCTCGCCGGCGGCCTGGCCCTTCTCCGGTGTAACGAATCGATAACCGACGTTGCGGACGGTCCCGATCAGGGATTCGTGCTCCGGGCCGAGCTTGGCGCGCAGTCGCCGGACGTGCACGTCGACGGTGCGCGTACCGCCGAAGTAGTCGTAGCCCCACACCTCCTGCAGCAGCTGGGCGCGAGTGAAGACCCGGCCCGGGTGCTGGGCGAGGTACTTCAGCAGCTCGAACTCCTTGAAGGTCAGGTCCAGGACCCGGCCCTTGAGCTTGGCGCTGTACGTCGCCTCGTCCACCGACAGGTCGCCGTTGCGGATCTCCATGGGCGAGTCGTCGTTGACGATCTGCTGGCGGCCCATCGCCAGCCGCAGCCGTGCCTCGACCTCGGCGGGGCCGGCCGTGTCCAGCAGCACGTCGTCGATGCCCCAGTCGGCGGTGACGGCCGCGAGGCCGCCCTCCGTCACCACGAGGATCAGCGGGCAGCCGGGGCCGGTGGAGCGCAGCAGCTGGCACAGGCTGCGCACCTGCGGAAGGTCGCGGCGCCCGTCGATCAGGATGACGTCGGCACCCGGGGTGTCGACGAGGGCGGGGCCTTCCGCCGGAGCCACTCGCACGCTGTGCAGGAGCAGGCCGAGAGCCGGAAGTACCTCCGTCGACGGCTGGAGGGCGTTGGTCAGGAGCAGAAGAGAGCTCATCGCGCCTCACCCGCCCGGGTCGTCGTCGTCCGTTCGTGCATGGTTCGCTCGCCCATAACGTCTGGTTCCTCCTCGGTCCCTGCGAGGACGTTTGCGGCACTGCTTGCGGCACTGCTCGTTGCTGCGGCGCGGCTCCCTGTCCCTGGGATCCGCTCCGTTTTCCCCGCACTGGCCCTGAAGGGAGCCCTTACGAGAGTCGTATACGGGGTTCGTATACAACGCTTCAGAAAGCGCAAAAGGACCCGGGGGCCACGCTGCCCGAGTCCTCTGCCCAGCAGAATAACCCACAAGAGCCCAGGTGCGGCAGGTGATGTGATGCGATCGTCCCGGGACAGGGCGGCCGAAGTGCAACCGCGTACAGCGGTGCGCACCGTTTTGCGCACGGCCGACGGAGTGTCGATCGAGGCCGCGTACACGCCCGCTTCCGATCCCGTTTCGGACTGCGCGATCGTGGTCGCGCACGGCTTCACGGGACATCTCGACCGCCCCCACGTGCGCCGCGTCGCGAGCGTCCTCTCGCGTTACGGGGGCGTGATCACCTTCTCCTTCCGCGGCCACGGCCGCTCCGGCGGCCACTCCACGGTCGGTGACCGTGAGGTGCTCGACCTGGCGGCGGCCGTGCGGTGGGCACGCCGCCTCGGACACGCGCGCGTGGTGACGGTGGGCTTCTCCATGGGCGGTTCCGTCGTGCTGCGGCACGGGGCGCTGCATGCCCTGGACGCCTCCGGTGGGTCCGCGCAGGACGGGGGAACCGGGGCGGAGCCGGCGCACGCCGACGCCGTGGTCTCGGTCAGCGCGCCCGCCCGATGGTTCTACCGGGGCACCGCCCCCATGCGGAAGGTGCACTGGGTGATCACCCGCCGGACGGGCCGGATGGTGGGCCGCTGGTATCTGCGCACCCGGATCCACGGTCGCTGGTGGGACCCGATCCCGCTCTCCCCGGTCGAGGCAGTCCCGCTGATCGCGCCGACCCCGCTGCTGATCGTGCACGGCGACCGCGACGGCTACTTCCCCGTCGACCATCCGTTGATGCTGGCCGCCGCCTCCGGCGGGCACGCCGGACTGTGGCTGGAAGCGGGCATGGGCCACGCCGAGAACGCGGCCGACGACGAGCTGCTGGCGAGGATCGGGGCGTGGGCGGTCTCCGCAGCGGGCTAGCCTGACGGTGTTGATTGACCGTCACCGTTGATCGTTCGATTGAGGAAGCAGATGGCAAAGGGCACGGTGCGCTACTGGGCGGCCGCCAAGGCCGCCGCGGGTGCGGCCGAGGAGCCGTACGACGCGGAGACGCTGGCCGAGGCGCTCGACGCGGTCCGTGACCGGCACCCCGGTGAACTGGTCCGGGTGCTGCTGCGCTGCTCGTTCCTCGTCGACGGCGATCCCGTGGGCACGCGCGGGCACGAGACGGTACGGCTGGCCGAGGGCGGCACGGTCGAGGTGCTCCCGCCGTTCGCAGGAGGATGACGGACAACCCCATGAGCAACCAGCCGTACCAGCCGTACGAGCCCTACGAGGGGCACCAGCAGCCCGCCTGGGGCGATCAGCCGCCCCAGGAGGACGACCAGCAGCACACGCAGCAGTGGCAGGGGCAGACCTGGGACACCCAGGTGCACCCCACCCAGACCCCGGGGCAAACTCCGGGGCAGAGCCCGGGGCAGGCTCAGTGGAACCAGGGCCCGCCCCACCCAGGCGGTGCGCCGGATGCGCCCCACTCCCCGGGAGCGGGGTCCGATCCCTCCGCGGTGGCCGCGCAGGCCTCGGCGTACGGACAGGGCGCGGGGTACGGGCAGGGGGCGGGGTACGGCCAAGACGCGGGGTACGGACAGGCTGCCGCTTACGGCCAGGCTGCCGCTTACGGCCAGGCTCCGGCGTACGGCCAGGCTCCGGGGCACGGCCAGGCTCCGGCGTACGGCCAGGCTCCGGGGCACGGGCAGGCCCCGGAGTACGGGCAGGCCTCCACGTACGGCCGGCCGGCCACGGCCGGTGCGGGTGTGGCGCCACACGCTCCCGGTCAGGCAGCCGCCCCGCACGCGGCGTCCGCCTCGCACAGCGCCGGGGCGGCGGCCGGTGCCGCTCCCACGGGGATCCCGGCCGGGGCGACGGGTGCTCCCACAGGTACCGCTCCTACGGGTGCGGCTCCCGCGGGTGCCGCACCCGCCGAGGGCGCCGCGCAGGCCCCCGCCTACGGGCCCCCGACCCTCTCCGGCAACGCCCGTATCACCGACGCCCAGCGGGCCCGGCTGGAGGGGCGTTCGCCGATCATCGAGCCGGGCGGGCAGCCCGCCGCGCTCACCGCGCTGCTCGGGATACTGCTGTCCGGGACCGCCGTCGTCGGCGAGTTCGCGCTGCTCGTGCCGCTCGTCCTGCTCCAGGCCGTGACCGCCGCCGGATGGTTCCGGCTGAACGGCATGTGGCCTGCCCGGCAGGGCATCGCGCTCGCCTTCGCGGGCGGCCTCACCGCCGACGCCGTGCTGCTCGCCGCCGGCCGGGAGCACGCGCCCGCCGCGATCCTCGGCACCCTCGGCGTGTGGGTGCTGCTCGTCCTCGTCCTGCAACTGCGCAGCCACGCCGAACCGGACGAACGCATGTACGGGCTGATGGCGACGGTGGCCTCGGCGGCGCTGACGATCGTCGCGGCGGGCCACCTCGGCGCCGAACCGGACGCGGTCACGGTCGGTGCGGCGGCGGTCGCGGTTGCGATCCTGGTCCGTGTCTTCCCGCTGCCCACCATCGCCTCGGTGGCCGCCTCCGTGCTGGCCGCGGCCGGGGCGGGGCTGCTCATCGGCGGGTTCACGGACCTCGGTACCAGCGGCGCGGTACTGGGTGCGGCCGCCGCCGTGTGCGCCCTGATCGGTCACCGCGTGGCGAGCTACGACTACCCGTCCCGGTTCGTCCACATGACGGCGGGCGTCGCCCTGCCGCTGACGGCGGCGGCGCCGGTCGTCTACGTACTGGGCCGCGCCTTCGTCTGAGCGGCCGGTGCCCGCCGAACGGGCGCCGGGTCGGGTTAGGCTCGCGAGACGGCCACTGAAGCCCGAGACGACCACGAGGGCTGAGCCGGCCGATGAGAGTGAGATGGCCACTGAGTGCTGACACGGCACCAAGGGCCGACTCGGAACCAAGGGCCTACACGGCACCGCGGGACGAGACAGCACTGAGGGCCGAGACGGCACCAAGGGCGCCGAAGAGAGGTGGGGGAAACACCGAGCATGCGCGCACTGCGAATACTTCTGATCCTCGCCGTGATCCTGGGCGGGCTCTTCGTGATCGCCGACCGGGTCGCCGTCGGTTTCGCGGAGGACGAGGCGGCGGACCGGCTGCGCATCAGCGAGGGCCTCAGCAGCACGCCGTCGGTGTCGATCAACGGTTTCCCGTTCCTCACTCAGGTCGCGAGCGGTGAGCTGGACGAGGTGAAGGTCGGCATCAAGGACTACGAGGCCTCCACCGCCGGTACGAGCGCTGCGTCGACCGGGGTCAAGAAGATCCGTATCGACGACCTCAACGCCGAGATGCATGGCGTCGTCTTCTCCGGCGGCTACAGCTCCGCCACCGCGAACTCCGCCACGGGCACGGCCACGATCGCCTACGCCGAGCTGCTCAAGGCCGCGAAGGGCGAGCCGGTGGACGTGACGACCGGTGTCACCGCGAAGGTGACCGGTCTGTCCGACGGCGGCAACGGGAAGATCAAGGTGTCGGTCGAGGCCGATGTGCTCGGCAACAACGTGCCGCTGTCGGTGCTCAGTTCGGTGGCCGTCGAGGGCGACACGGTCAAGGTGCGCGCCGACTCGCTGCCCAGCCTGGGCATCCAGCTCGCCGAGGACAGGGTCCGCCGGATCACCGACTTCGAGCAGAAGATCGACGGCCTGCCCGGCGGGATCAAGCTGGACAAGGTCGAGGCCGCGAAGAACGGCGTTGATATCTCGGTGAAGGGTTCGTACGTCAAGCTGGTCGGGTAGGACTCCCGACTGCGGTCCCTGCCCCTCGTGGGTCCGGACCTATGTCCGATGGGCGAGACGGTCGCGTCCGTACATCAGATGTCCTCCGGGTAAAGGGTCCGGGAGGCCCGGGCGGGAGCGGCTCCGCGGTTGATCGTTCCCAAATGCCGGACGATCCCGTCTCGTCATTTGACACGCCGGTGACATGTCCGGTCACCGGTCCCTACGATCGACGGCATGAAGCAGCAGGCGGATTTCACGAAGCGGCGGGCAGTCGACCTGTGCCGCGTCGCCGCCATGCTCTGTCGCGGCTTCTGAGCGGAAGCCGCGCCTTCCGAGAAGCCGACGCCTTCCGCGTTCCCCGGTGCCCTCCTTGTCAGGGCCCCCGTGTGCCGTGCCGCCCGCAGCGGGCCGGATCGAGCACCCTCTCTCATACGCATCGCCCCGCCGCAACTGCCCCGGAGGAGAAGAAGCATGAGCCGCAGCGACGTCCTGGTCGACGCCGACTGGGTCCAGGAACACCTGGACGACCCGAGCATCGCCGTCGTCGAGGTGGACGAGGACACGTCCGCTTACGAGAAGAACCACATCAGGAACGCCATCCGGATCGACTGGACCAAGGACCTCCAGGACCCGGTCCGCCGTGACTTCATCGACCAGGAGGGCTTCGAGAAGCTCCTGTCGTCGAAGGGCATCGCGAACGACACGCTGGTGATCCTCTACGGCGGCAACAACAACTGGTTCGCCTCGTACGCGTACTGGTACTTCAAGCTCTACGGCCACGAGAACGTCAAGCTCCTCGACGGTGGCCGCAAGAAGTGGGAACTGGACGCCCGCGAGCTGGTCGAGGAGGTGCCCGAGCGCCCCACGACCGACTACAAGGCCAAGCCGCAGGACACCTCGATCCGCGCCTTCCGCGACGACGTGGTCGCCGCGATCGGCGCGCAGAACCTGGTCGACGTCCGTTCCCCCGACGAGTTCTCGGGCAAGCTGCTCGCACCGGCGCACCTGCCGCAGGAGCAGTCGCAGCGTCCGGGCCACGTTCCGACCGCCCGCAACATCCCGTGGTCGAAGAACGCCAACGACGACGGCACCTTCAAGTCGGACGACGAGCTCAAGGAGCTCTACGCCGAGGAGAACGTGGACCTGTCCAAGGACACCATCGCCTACTGCCGTATCGGTGAGCGCTCCGCGCTGACCTGGTTCGTGCTGCACGAGCTGCTCGGCGTCCAGAACGTCAAGAACTACGACGGCTCCTGGACCGAGTACGGCTCGCTGGTCGGCGTTCCGATCGAGCTCGGCGCCAACAAGTAACCCCCAAGACGGCCTGAAGGACGGTAATCAAACATGTGTGGAGCGAAGGCCGGCGGCCCCGACGCCTCGACGATCAAGCCCGGTGAGACCACGATCCAGGGTCAGGTGACCCGCAACGGCGAGCCGGTGGTCGGCTACGTCCGTCTCCTGGACTCGACCGGCGAGTTCACCGCCGAGGTCCCGACCTCGGCGACCGGACAGTTCCGCTTCTACGCGGCCGAGGGCACCTGGACGGTCCGGGCGCTGGTGCCGGGCGCGACGGCGGACCGTACGGTCGTCGCCCAGACGGGCGGCCTCGCGGAGGTCGCGATCGCCGTCTGACGGCTGCTCGCAGGATTCGCAGGAACGCTTCGTAGCTCGCGGGAAGCTTCGTAGTTCGCAGGAAGCTTCGTAGGAAGAACGGCCGAAGGGCCGCACCCCGATGGTGGACGCTCACCGGACGGGGTGCGGCCCTCAGGCTTTCGGTATCCGGGCGGCCGACCCGCTCTTGCCTGGGGGCCGACCCGATTTCGGCTGCCGGCGCCGACGTGCTTTCGGGGTCGCGGGGGCGGCGCCCAGGAACCGTTCGCGGCATACGCTGGAGCCATGTACGCGCGAAGGCGCCACGTCTACTTCGCCATGATGGGCACGTGCATCGGCCTGTTCGTGCTGGCCTGGGGAGTCGTCCGGCTCTGGTCGATCCCCGCCGCCGTGGCGATGTGCGTGGTGGCGATGGTGATCCCACCGCTGGCCGCCATGGTGGCCAACCGCCGCGGCCCCGACGACCGGTGGTGGGACGACCCCTCCGGGGACCCGGTGTCCGACGAATGGTGGGACGAACTGGACGGGAAGAAGAGACGGCAGTAGTAAGGCGCCCATGTCGCGAGCGAGATTGTCCTCCGTGGTCCTCGACGCCCCCGACGCGCACGAGCTGGCCGGGTTCTATCTGCGGCTGCTCGGTTACGAGGTGCGCGACGACGAACCGGACTGGGTGGTGATCCAGTCTCCGGGCGGAGACGGCACCGCGCTCTCCTTCCAGACGGAGCGGTCGTACGTCCGGCCCGAGTGGCCCGCCGGACCCGGCGACCAGCGCATGATGCTCCACCTCGACATCGAGGTGGACGACCTGACCGCCGAGACTGAGCGTGCCCTCGCCGAAGGGGCCGAACTGGCGGACTACCAGCCGCAGGACGACGTACGGGTCATGCTGGACCCGGCGGGGCACCCGTTCTGCCTGTGGGTGCGCACGGAAAACGGCTGAGCACTCAGGCCACTAGGGCCTGTCTGGGGCTGTGCTCTGGGCTCGCGGGGCGTGGCACGCACTCCCCACATCGGCTTCGCTCGAACAGGGGGACCCCCATGCCGCGTTGCCGAAACGCCCTAGTAGCTCCTCCCCCACTCTCGACTTCGCTCGAGCGGGGGCACCCCCACCGAGGGCGTCCCGGCGCCTTGCGATCGCACGCACCACACCCCGCTCCCTGATCCAGATCACAGCCCCAGACAGGCCCTAGTAGACGAGCGCCTGCGTCTCGTCCCCCAGTGCCTCCTGCACGAACACCTGCGCACCCGCGATGCGCACACCCTCGATGACGTCCTTCTCCGAGATGTCGCGGCGGGCGGCGCACTGGGTGCACAGGGTGAGCCGGCCCCCGGCCAGAATGGAGTCGATCAGCTCGGGCAGCGGGGCCGCGTGGGGCAACTCGAACTCCGCTGCCCGGCCCGGGAGGGCGAACCAGGCGGACTCACCGGTCAGCCAGAGCGACACGTCGACACCGCTGGCCACGGCCACCGCGGCCACCGTGAACGCCTGCGAGCAGCGTTCGGGGGCGTCGGCCCCCGCCGTCACCTTGATCACGAGCTTCTTCGCCATGCCGGAATCGTAGTCATCCCCCGTGCGCGGGGACGACCGGAGGTGTGGATCATGAGTCTTCGACGCGTCCGGATACGTAATCCCAGCGACGAGATCCGGGCCGAGTCGATGCGAGGTGTTCGGGGGAGTGGTGAACGTGCCGGAGACGTCCGGGCACGCGGTGGGCCCGGAGGGGACCGTGCCGCGGGTGCCGGATCCGGAGGTGCCCGCTCCGGAGGTTGCGGTTCCGGAGGTGCCCGCTCCCGAGGTGGTGGTTCCGGAGGTGGTCGTTCCGGAGGTTGCGGTTCCGGAGGTGGTGGTGCCCTTGGTGCCGGACCCGGAGGTTGTTCCTGAGGGAGCGGTGGCCGAAGGGGTTGAGGTGGCTGTGGGGGCCGCGGTCTCCCACGGGGCGGGACTCCCCGCGGATGACGACAGCCCCGGCGCGCGGTCCGGGTCGCGCACTCGGCTCGCCCCGCTCATCGGCGCCGCCGCCGCCCTCGGCGTGCTCGTCGGCACCTGCGCCGGATACCTGGTGCAGGTCCAACGCGCACCCACCCCCCTGCCCCCGCTCTCGCAGCCGTACCTGACGCAGGCGAAGGGCGCCGGCCCCGAGCGGTTGCCCGCCGCGCAGGACCGCGAGGTCAAGACCGAAGGTGACCTGCGCAAGCTGCTCGTGCCCCGGCCGAGCGGAGCCCAGGATCCACTGTTCAACGCGGGCGCCGACGGCTGGCTGTCGCTCCCGGAGTACGCCGGGCTCTTCAAAAAGCCCGCCCAGGCCTTCAGCGGCCTCATCGCGGACGGGTTCCGCCGTGCGGCCGTCGCCGACTGGCGCGAAGGCAAGTACAACGTGGAGATCCGGCTGGTGCAGTACCGGCAGGAGGAGCGCCTCGCGGCCAAGGAGGCCGTGGAGAACGCCAAGTACTGGTCCGAGGTGGACCCGGGCACCACCAGCCGGCCGGTCCCGGGCACCGGCGACGGCCGGGTCTACGTCCACAGCGAGCCCGCCCGGGAATCGGGCGCCGTCCCGCTGTACACCGCGGAGGCGTTCGCGTGGCGCGGGGACATCGCGATGGAGATCTGGGCGTACGACAGCGAGCCGGTCCCCATGAAGAAGATCATGGGCTTGGCCGAGCGGCAGATGGGGCGTTTGTGAGCAGCGCGGAGAAGGACACGGACGCGGGTGAGGCCGCGGCCGGGGCACCCGAGGCCGCTGCCCCGGAGGCCGGAGCGCCGGAGGCCGGGGCGATCGACGCACGTCGTCGTCGGACGGGCCTCCTCGTCGGCTGTGCCCTGCTGATCACGGCCGTGCTCGGTGGGGCCGGATACACCGTCGTGGCCGTCAGCGGCGCCGACCGGGATCCGGGAGCCCCCGTCTGGCGCTTCCCGCAGCAGGCGGACACCAAGAACGACTCACAGGACTCGAAGGACTCCAAGGACTCCAAGGACGCGAAGGACGCGAAGGACGCGAAGGGCACCACGGCCCAGGGTCTGAGCGACTTGCTGCTGCCGTACGGGACCGACGGCTACACCCGCGGTCCGGACCTGAACGAGTTCGGCTCCGACACGGAGCTCAGCGGACGCAGGGCCGCCGCCGTGCGCAAGGAGGCACTGCGCGGACTGCCCCGTATCCCACGCCGGGAGCTGGAGAAGCGGATCGACGAGCAGCACATCGAGGGCGTGGCGATGCGCAGCTACCTCAGCACGGCCGCCGCCGGCGACTCGACGCTGTATGCGGACAAGTCCTTCGCCATCGGTGTCGAGCTGACCCGGATGGAGAGCCGGGACTCGGTGCGCGAGGCGGCCACCGCCCAGGTCTCCTTCCTCCGGAGCCTCGACGTCTTCCGCGAGGGCCCCCGGATCGAGGGCCACGGCAACGCCAGGTGCTTCCTGCCGCCCGACGAGGAGGACGAGAAGCTCGACATGATGATCTGCTCCGCGTACGAGGGCGACATCCTCCTCGGCGCCACGGTGTACGGCATCAAACCGCTGGACAGCGACGGCGTGGCCCGCTTCCTGCGGGAGCAACTGGACCGCATCGGGGAGCCGGGGCAGGCGGTATGAGCGACCGACTCGACGTGAGCGGCCGACTCGACGTGAGCGGCCGCCGCGACACGAGCGGCCAGCCGGACACAGCCACACGGCCCGACGCCCCGCCGCTGCCGTCCACCCCACCCCCGTCCGCACCGCATCCCACGCCGTCCACCCCACCCCCGTCCGCACCGCATCCCGCGCCGTCCACCCCACTGCCGTCCGCGTCGGCCGCCCCGCCGCTGTCCGCCCCACCGCCGTTCGCGCCGTCCGTATCGTCCGCCCCGCCGCATCCCGCACCGCGGGTCGTCCCGCCACCGTCCGCACCGCATCCCGAGCCGTCCCCGCCGGTCGTCCCGCCACCGCCCGCACCGCATCCGGCGCCGCAGGCCGCCCCACCGCCGTTCGCGCCGGGCATTCCCGCCCAGCAGCCGGGTCGGGATCGGCGGCGGCTGCGCGCATCCCTGCGGTGGGGGGCCGTGGTCGGGGTCTTCGCTGTCGTCGGTGCCTGTGTGGCGTACGGACTGGCGAGTGTGGATCGCGCCGACCTCCCGGGGCTCGCCACCGCCTCCGACGGGCGCTGGGTCTACCCGGAGCTGACCAGGCCCCC
The DNA here is from genome assembly GCF_004023625.1 of Streptomyces cavernae. GTDB lineage: Bacteria > Actinomycetota > Actinomycetes > Streptomycetales > Streptomycetaceae > Streptomyces > Streptomyces cavernae. The sequence continues at coordinate 200,895 of NZ_RPDJ01000023.1, forward strand.
GCTGCCGGAGGGCAGCCCCGGGCCGCTCGACCCCGCGAACAAGGCCGGTGCCCACCACGCCGACCTGCGCGCCCTGCTGCTGCCCCCGCCGGACGGCGCCGAGCCCGACAGGACCCTACCCGGCGCCGGCGGATGGCTGGCCACGAGGAAGTTCATCGCCCAGTACGCCTCGCGGGAGGACCGCGAGGCCCTCGACCGGCTGTTCACCGACCACGGGCTCCGGCGCATCGCCGCCCGCGGCTGGACCGCCCAGGACGGCACGCACACCCGGGTGTACCTGCTCCAGTTCGCCACGGCGGCCGTTGTCGACGCCATCGACGAGCAACAGGTGTTCACGGGCTACGACGCCCCGCGGTACGCCCTGCGCGGGGCCTCCGAGGTGCACGCCGACGAGAGCTTCCCGGTGGAGGCGGAGGTGGCGGGCGTACGGCACCACGTGTACGCGGAGCCCGAGCCCTACGGTGCCGAACAGGTGCGCGAGGCGTACCTCACCGCCGGGGACACGCTCGCCCTGATCGTGCAGTCCCGCAAGGACGGCGCCGCCGCGATCCCGTTCCAGCAGACAGTGGTACTCCAGAGCCGGCTGCTGGGCTGACACCGGAGTCGGCTGCTGGGCTGATGCCGGAGCCGGCCGCCGGGCCGACGACGGCCCGACGGTGGTCCCTGCCGCGAGGGCCCGGGCCGCGGCCGACTAAGCTGGGCCCGACGCGCGGGGTCCGGCCCCGTACTACCACGCTCATCCGAGGAGCACCCTGTGCTTGAGATCTTCTTCGAAGCTCTGCTGGTCCTGGTCTGCGTCGGCGTGCTCGCCTTCGCCGGACTGGCCGTGAAGAAGCTGTACCAGGGCCAGCGCTGACCCTCACCCCAGGACCCCCATCACCGACGTGCGAGACTTCTGAGCCATTCATGATCGAAATCCCGTCCGACCTGCACAAGGACCTCGTCCCGCTGGCGTTCCTGCTCGGCAGCTGGGCCGGCGCCGGCGTCCACGACTTCCCCGGAGCCGAGAAGTGCAACTTCGGCCAGGAGGTCACCTTCACCCATGACGGCCGGGACTTCCTGGAGTACCGCTCCCACACGTGGGTGCTGGACACCGAGGGCAACAAGGTCCGGCCGCTGGAGAGCGAGACCGGCTTCTGGCGCATCGACAAGGACCGCAAGGTCGAGATCGTGATGGTGCGCGACGACGGCGTGGTCGAGGTCTGGTATGGCGAACTGGCCAACCAGAAGCCGCAGATCGACCTCGCGACGGACGCGGTCGCCCGGACGGCCGCCTCGGGCCCGTACAGCGGCGGCAAGCGCCTCTACGGCTACGTCAAGGGCGACCTGATGTGGGTCGGCGAGAAGCAGACCCCCGAGATCCCGCTGCGCCCCTACATGTCGGCTCAGCTGAAGAAGGCCGTCACCCCCGAAGACGTCGAACGCTGGGCCAAGGCCCTCCCGGACGACCTGCCCGACGACGGGATCGCCTTCTTCAAGTAGGCCGGTGGTCCTGGGTGAGTCGGCCTAGACTCTCTGGTGTGGTGAGCACCGACTGGAAGAGCGATCTGCGGCAGCGCGGCTACCGGCTGACCCCGCAGCGGCAACTCGTGCTCGAAGCCGTGGACACCCTGGAGCACGCGACCCCCGACGACATTCTGGGAGAGGTGCGGAAGACAGCGTCGGGGATCAACATCTCCACCGTCTACCGCACCCTGGAGCTCCTGGAGGAGCTCGGGCTGGTCAGCCACGCCCACCTCGGGCACGGCGCCCCCACCTACCACCTGGCCGACCGCCACCACCACATCCACCTCGTCTGCCGTGACTGCACCAACGTCATCGAGGCGGACATCGACGTGGCCGCCGAGTTCACCGCCAAGCTGCATGACACCTTCGGCTTCGACACCGACATGAAGCACTTCGCGATCTTCGGCCGGTGCCGGGACTGCGCGGCGAAGGCGAAGGCGAAGTCGGTCGGCGCGGCCGTCGACGACCAGCCGGTGCACCGGTCGGCCGCGGAGAAATAAGAACGGCAAGTAGTCGGTCGTAGGCTATGTGGATATGAAAAGCCCTCTGCTGTCCCTGCCAGGCGCCGTCCCCGCCGAGGGCGTGGACGAAGGCGTAGCCGCTCACTACGGCGACCTCTTCCGCGAACAGCGCGCCCTCGCCGACGGCACCGGCTTCGTGGACCTGTCGCATCGCGGTGTGGTCACCGTCACCGGGGCGGACCGGCTCAGCTGGCTGCACCTCCTGCTCACCCAGCACGTCAGCGACCTCCCCGCCCACCAGGCCACCGAGGCGCTGGTCCTCTCCGCGAACGGCCACATCGAGCACGCGCTGTATCTCGTGGACGACGGTGAGACGGTCTGGGCCCACGTCGAGCCCGGTACACAGGACGCACTGATCGCGTACCTGGAGTCGATGAAGTTCTTCTACCGCGTCGAAGTCGCCGACCGCACGGACGAGTTCGCCGTCGTCCACCTGCCCGCCGGCTCGATCGCCGAGGTCCCCGAGGGCGTCGCCGTACGCGAGACCCCCTACGGACGGGACCTCTTCCTCCCGCGCGCGGACCTGGAGTCGTACGCGGAGAAGTCCGGACCGGCCGCCGGGCTGCTGGCGTACGAGGCCCTGCGCGTCGAGGCCCACCGCCCGCGCCTCGGCTTCGAGACCGACCACCGCACGATCCCGCACGAACTGGGCTGGATCGGCAGCGCCGTGCACCTCCAGAAGGGCTGCTACCGCGGGCAGGAGACGGTCGCCCGCGTCCAGAACCTCGGCAAGCCGCCGCGCCGGCTGGTCTTCCTGCACCTCGACGGCAGCGAGGTCCACCTCCCGCCGCACGGCACGGAGATCCGCCTCGCGGACGACGGCCCCGACGGTCGCAAGATCGGCTTCGTGACGACGTCCGTACGCCACCACGAACTGGGGCCGATCGCGTTGGCTCTGGTCAAGCGGAACGTGCCGACGGAGGCCCGGCTGCTCGCGGACACGACGGCCGCGGCACAGGAGGTCGTGGTCGAGCCGTAGCGGCCCGGCGCCTGTCCGGGCCTGTGTCCCATCCGGTCGGCGCCTGTCCGGGCCTGTGTCCCACTCGGTCGGTGCCCGTCCGGGCCTGTGTCCCACTCGGTCGGTGCCCGTCCGGGCCTGTGTCCCACTCGGTCGGTGCCCGTCCGGGCCTGTGTCCCACTCGGTCGGTGCCCGTCCGGGCCCGTGTCCCACTCGGTCGGTGCCCGTCCGAGCCTGTGTCCCACTCGGTCGGTGCCCGTCCGAGCCTGTGTCCCATCCGGTCGGTGCCCGTCCGGGCCTGTGTGCCATCCGGCGGGCGCCTTTGCGGTCCCACCAGGCTGGCGCCTGTCCGGCCGGGCGCCTGTCCGCCCGGGCGCCTGTCCGGCCGGGCGCTTGGCCGGGCGGCCGACGCCCACCCGGCCCCGCGCCTACATCTCGAGCAGTACCGTGAACGGCCCGTCGTTGGTCAGGGAAACCCGCATCCGCGCGCCGAAGCGGCCCGTGGCCACCGTCGCCCCCAGGGCCCGGAGCTGTGCCACGACCTCGTCCACGAGGGGTTCGGCGATCTCCGAGGGCGCGGCGGCGTTCCAGGTGGGCCGCCGGCCCTTACGGGCGTCCCCGTACAGCGTGAACTGACTGATGACGAGCAGCGGGGCACCGATGTCGCTGCACGACTTCTCGTCGCCGAGCATCCGGATCGACCACAGCTTCCGGGCCAGCTGCGCGGCCTTCTCCTTGGTGTCCTCGTGGGTGACTCCCACGAGGACACACAGGCCCTCACCGTCGATCTCGCCGACCGTCTCGCCGTCCACGACGACGCTCGCTCCGTCCACCCTCTGCACCACCGCACGCATGGGCCCATCATGCCGTGTGCCGCCTCCTCATGATTTCGGGGGCACCGATACCCCCCATCCGGGGTTGATAAGGGGCACTTCGGTCACATGGCGACGGGTCGGGGTGGCACGATGCCGGATACCGCGGCGCACTCACGTGGGGACCGCGCCGGTCGAGGGGACGGTAGGCAAGATGAGCACACCACGTACCGGGCAGCCGCCGGTATCAGCGTCCACGATCAACAGGACGGGCCCGCACGCGCACACGACGCGCCCGCCACTGCAGCGCACGGACAGCCCGGACGCGCCGGGTGGTTCTCCCGCGCAGCAGGATCCGGCCCGGCTGGTGCTGCCCGAACTGCGGGCCATGCGGCGGGACGCGCAGCGCAACGAGGCCGATCTCAGCTATGTGCGGCGGCTGTTGCAGGGGCGGATCGACATTCTGCGGGCGGAGTTGGCACGGCGTGATCCGTCCGGGCGGGGGAACCGGACCGGCGCGACCGTCCCGACCAGTTCCTCCGGCTCGATCGGTTCGCCTGGCATGCCCGACGCGGCCGGCACGCCCGGCTCGTCCGGCCCGGTCGGCTCGTCAGGCCGGACCGATGTGTCCACGTCCGTCGTGGAGCGGCTGTCGGAGATCCTCAAGGACCAGCCCGCCAGGCGTCGTTCCTCGGCCCGCCATGTGACGGTGGGGACTCCGCGGGGTGAGGAGTACCGGCGGTTGGCGGCCGAGATGCTCGGGGAGGTCGAGCTCTCGGACCTCGCGGCGCGCACCGACCAGGAGCTGCGCGCGGCGATGGGTCGCCTCGTCCGCTACGAACAGCAGGTCTCGAGCCGCCGACGGCAGCTCCAGCGGACCGCCGACGACTGCGGAGCCGAGATCGCGCGCAGGTACCGGGAGGGGGAGGCGCAGGTGGACGACCTGCTCGCGTGAGCGGGCGCAGCCCGGGAGCGGGTGGGCCGGGTGGGTGTGACGGTGCAGGTGGATGCGATCCTGCCCTGCGAGGGGTGGGCGCGACCCGACCCGCCCGGCTCACCCGAGGCCCCGCACCGGAAGGCAACCGCCGATGTCCGCCGACACCACCTCCCGCCCCGCGCCCGCCATACCCCCGGTCCTCGCCGAGGTCGTACGATCCGGCTTCGTCGAGGGCCGCCATCGGGGCAGTCTCGTACTGCTGGGAGCGGACGGCGCCGTGGAACTGGCGCTGGGGGACGTGACCTCACCGGTCTTCCCGCGTTCCACGAACAAGCCGATGCAGGCCGCCGGTGTGCTGCGCGCCGGTCTCCAACTCACCGGGGAGCGCCTGGCGATCGCGGCGGCGAGCCACTCCGGAGAGGCCTTCCACCGTGACCTCGTGCAGAAGATGCTGACGGAACACGGGCTGACCGCGGCGCTGCTGCGGTGTCCGGAGGACCTGCCGCTGGACCCCGTGGAGGCGGAGACGTACCTCGCGGCGGGGGCGGTACGCGACCGGGTCGCCATGAACTGCTCGGGCAAGCACACGGCGATGCTCGCCGCCAGCGCGCTGCGGGACTGGCCGCTGGAGTCGTACCTGGACCCCTCGCACCCCCTCCAGCAGCTGATCCGGGCGGTGGTGGAGGAAACGTCGGGAGAACCGGTGGCCGCGACCGGCACCGACGGCTGCGGAGCCCCGCTGCTCGCGATCTCCGTGACCGGTCTCGCCCGCGCCTACCGCGCCTTCGTCCTCGCAGCGCCCGGCACCGCGGAACGCCGCGTCGCGGACGCGATGCGCGCCCACCCCGAGTACGTCGCGGGCACCCGCCGGCACGACACCTGGCTGATGCGCGAACTCCCGGGCGCCCTGTCGAAGATGGGCGCGGAAGCGGTCCAGGCCGTGGCCTTCCCGGACGGCCGCGCCTTGGCCTTCAAGATCGACGACGGCGGCGGGCGGGCTCTGCGGCCGGTCCTGGCACGAGCGTTGACGCTGGCAGGAGTGGACGCGCCCGTGGTGTCCCGGATCGGCGACGTGCCGCTGCTGGGTGGGGACGAAGCAGTGGGGGAGATCCGCGCGGTGTTCTGAGAGGTGCTTGCCGGGGGCGGCAGTCGGGACCGGTGAGACGCTGGGCCTGACGGGACGGCCTGGGCTCGCCGGGGCTGTCGGGGCCGCCAGGGCGGTAGTTGGCCCGCGGGATGCCGGACGGCCGGTCGGACGCCCGGGGTGGGGTCACAGTCCGCGAGGCGCTGCGCGAGCCGAGCCGAGGGCTGGTGACCTCGGCGCGGACGTGACCACGCCGGGACTGTGCTCCCGGCGTCGGCGCGTGCCCCGAAAAGCTCGCGACACACCCCGCCCCGGCCACCTAGCGTGCAGTCATGAGCCGTCGCGACGACATCGATGTACGCCCCGTCACCGAAGCCGACATCCCCGACTGGATCCGCGCCCTGAACACCGGTTTCCTGCGCACCCCGGCTGTCCGGGACACGGAGATCGCCGACCGCAGAAGCTACATGATCCCCGAGCGGACCCTCGGCGCGTTCGACGAGGGCGGGCGCTGTGTCGCGACCTTCCGCTCCTTCTCACAGCAACTCACGGCGGTGGGCGGCGGGTTCGTCCCCGCCGACGCCGTCTCCAACGTCACCGTCACCGCGACCCATCGCCGCCGGGGCCTGCTCACCCGCATGATGACGAAGGACCTCACCGCCGCGAAGGAGCGTGGTGACGTCGTCGCGACCCTGATCGCCGCCGAGTACCCGATCTACGGCCGCTTCGGCTTCGGCCCGGCCACCCACACCGCCGAGTGGACCGTCGACGTGCCGCGCACCGGTCTCGACCCCCGTCGGCCCGGACCGGACGAGGGCCGCATAGACCTCGTGGACGGCGCGGACGTCCGCAAACTCGGCCCCGAGCTCCACGAGCGCTACCGCCGCCTCCAGCCGGGCGCGATCAACAGGGACGAGCGCTGGTGGCAGGTCGAGACCGGCGTCGTCCAACTGGACCGCAGGCCTTGGACCGAGCCCTTCCACGCCGTGTACCGAGGAGCCGACGGCGAGGTCGCGGGCCTGCTCAGGTACAAGGTCGACGACCACTGGGGCGACGCCAAGCAGCCCCTGAACACCGCGACGGTGCTGGACCTGGTGGCGGTGACCCCGGCCGCCGAGCGTGCCCTGTGGCACTACCTCTGCTCGGTCGACTGGGTGGTCACGGTCAAGTCCGGCATGCGCCCGGCGGACGACCTGCTGCCGCACCTGCTGCCCGACCCGCGCGCCGCCCGGATCACCACGGTCGCGGACTGGTTGTGGGTGCGGATCCTGGACGTCGTGGAGGCGCTGCAGGCTCGTACGTACGACACGGACGGCACCCTCGTCCTGGAGGTCATCGACCGCTTGGGACTGTCCGCGGGCCGCTACCGGCTGGAGGCCGGACCGGACGGGGCGTCCTGCGCACCGACCCGTGAGGACGCGGAACTCACGCTGGACGTGGGTGAGTTGTCGGCGCTGTGGCTGGGGGACGCGTCGGCGGTGCGGCTGGCCGCGCTGGGCCGGGTGCGGGAGGAACGGCCCGGTGCCGTGGCGGTGGCGGAGAGGCTGCTGCGGACGGCGCGACGCCCGTTCTGCCCGGACGGGTTCTGAGCGAACCTTCGCGTTCTGCCCGGACGGTTCTGGGCGAACCGTCGCCCGGGTTCTGAGCGAACCGTCGCACTGACCCGGGTATCGGACGTCGGACCGGGGTGGGCGGACTGACCGAGCTCCCGGCTCCCCTCCCGGAAGGGAGCCCGGTCAGCCGGACTTGGGGCAGAAATGTGGTGGCCGGCCGGGCGTGGGATGGGAGATCGGCCGGCCACCAGCTCTGCGGGCAGTCCGGTTCGGCCGGACTGCGGGGGAGTCCGGCCTAGCCGGACTGGGCGAGCAGCATCACGAGGATCACGGCCCCGATACCGCTCATCATGTTGTTCTTGGCCTTGATGCCGATGGACAGCGCGACGAAGGCCATGATGCCCATGGCACCGAACTTCACCTGGATGAGCTGCTCGAGTCCGATGATGAGGGCGGCGATGGCGAGGGCGATGAGCGGCATGACGGTCCCTCCTTCGGTTCGGGGGGAGCGGGCCCCCGGAGTGCGGCTGATGGTGACCAACCGCTTGGTAAGTTGGACCATGTTGAGCAAGTTGGTGACCAACTCAAGGTGAGTTATCTCCGCGATTGGCCGACTCATAACCACCTTCTCTGTAACTCCCAAAAGATGGCGAGAAGTTGTAGGGTTTGGTCGTGGACCCGGAACATGCCCCCGTCAATGGGCGGAAGAGGTCACAGCGGCCACGGAGGTCACACCGAGAGGTCGCCGACGAGCTGCGCAGCCGGATCAGGTCCGGCCAGCTGCGGCCGGGACAGCGCATGCCCACGCAGGCCAAGTTGGCCGACGAGTTCGGCGTGGAGCGTGGAGCGGTGCGTCAGGCGCTGCGCATCCTGCAGTCGGAGAAGCTGCTCTCCAACGTGTCCAAAGGGAGTCCGGCGACTGTCGCCCAGAACGTCACCAGGGCCCTGACCGGCCCGGAAGCCGCGCCGCAGCCCACCACGGTGGCCCTCGCCGCGCGGATAGCGGCCGCATTCGAGGCCCCTCATGTGGAGATCGACGCGCTCTGCCTGACCTCGGTCTCCCTCACACTCGCCATGGGCGAACCACTCCGGCTGATACACGCCGGACGTATAAAACCGGCCAAGGTCGACGTCCGCGTACTGCTGCCGTCGCGCGACATCGACCTCGCCTTCCCGGCCCCGCTCGACGCCGCGGCCGAGGATCCCGTACGGCGTTACTGGCTGGCCCAACGCAACGCCCAGGGTCAGGTGTTAAGCCACAACCTGCTCGCCCTGCGCAGCTCGCACGGTATCGAGGTGAACGTCTCCTTCCGCGCACTGCCGTTCACGCCGCCGGTGAAGTTGTACCTGCTCAACGGGGTGGAGGCGCTCTTCGCGTACTACACCCTGAGCAGGATCCAGGGGGAGATCGACCACAAGCCGCTGGAGTTGTACGACGCCCGGGGCACGCAGTCGGTGCTCTTCCCCTTCGCTCAGGGGACCGGCCACCGGGACACGACGTTCGTGGAGCAGTCCCATCTGTGGTTCAACGCACTGTGGGAGACCATCAGCTCGGAGCTGCTGCTCACGAGCTGACGGCCTCCCGGCCGTGCGGTGAACGACTTCGTTCCCGCGCTTGGTCCCGTGGACTCGTCGGCTGTCCGCGCAGGTCACAGAGCAGGGCCGGCGACCAGCAGGGCGAGCATGACGGCGCCGATCGAGCTGCAGGTCGGGTTCTTCGCCTTGAGACCGATGGTGAGCAGCAGGAGCCCGACGATGCCGGCGGGACCGTAGTTCCACTTGACGAGCTGCTCGAAGCCGACGACGAACACGCTGGACAGGAGTGCTATGGCGGGCATGGGTGGTTCCTCCTTCGGGCTGGAGGAGCGCGGGACCGGCTGGGAGGCGCGCGGGACGCTCGGTGGCAGGGGCGGGGCTGCGCTGTATGCAGTGGACTGCATGGAATGTGGAGCGTTCGAGCCGGGAGTTGGGGCTAGGTCCCGACAGGAGTGGCAGTACTTCCACCATCTTGGCCAAGTTGGTGACCAACTCTAAGTAGGTTGTCCCCAGTTGGTAGCCGCTCATAAACAACTTCCAAACAACTCCACATAGATGGATCGAAGTTGTAGCGTTTGGTCGTGACTCAGGAGAACGTCGCCATGAACGGCACCAGAAGGCTTTCGCCCCAGGAGATCGCCGACGCCCTGAGGGACCGGATCCGAGCCGGTGACCTCAAGGCGGGCGACCGCCTGCCCACCCAGGCCGAGTTGGCGGAGGAGTTCGGCGTGGAACGCGGCGCCGTCCGCCAGGCGTTGCGCGCCCTGCGGGAGGACGGGCTGCTCAGCAACGTCAGCAAGGGCAGTCCACCGCGGATCGCGCCCGCGGCCGCGACACCGGACGAGCCACAGCCGACGATGGTGGGCCTCGCACCGCGCCTGACCGAGGCCTTCAAGGCGTCCCACGTGCGCATAGACGCCGCGTGTCTCACCGCCGAGACCCTGATGCTCGCACTCGGCGAATCGGTCCGCCTGATCCACGAGGGCACCCTGCGCCCCGAAGCGATCGACGTCCGCATCCTGCTTCCCTCGCGGGACATCAATCTGGCGTTCCCGATCTCGGTGGACCACACCGATGACGACAACGACCCGGTCCACAAGCGCTGGCTGGAGCAGCGCAACGCCCAGGGCCACGTTCTGCGCCACAACCTCGAGTCCCTGCGCTCCTCGCACGGCATCGACGTCCGAGTACGGTTCCGCGCCCTGCCGTTCACGCCGCCGGTGAAGTTGTACCTGCTCAACGGGGTGGAGGCGCTGCTCGCCTACTACATGCTCACCAAGCGGGAGGTGCCGATCGAGACCGGGACGGTGGACGCGTACGACGCCGTGGGCTTCGACTCCCTGCTCTTCTCCTTCGAGAAGCGGGCGGGGCAGCGGGACGCGGCGTTCGTCGACGAATCCCAGAAGTGGTTCGACGCCCTCTGGGAAACCATCACCACGGACCTGACACTCTCCTAGTGAGCTCTGATACGACGCAGACTGAACTGGTGACACAAGAGACAACGCACCTGCGGGACTTGGTCCTGGGCGCCCGGCACATCCTGTTCGACTTCGACGGGCCCATCTGCCGGCTCTTCGCGGGCCACAAGGCGGAGCGGGTCGCGGGCGAACTCGTGGAATGGCTCGAAGGGCAGGGCCTGCAAGGCCTGTTGACGGCCGAGGAACGGGTCCACCCCGATCCCATGGAGGTCCTCTACGCGGTGGACAGACGTCACCCGCGCAGCGACCTCGTGGTCGAACTGGAAGAAAGACTCACCCAGGAGGAACTGAAGGCGGTGCCCTCCGCCTGGCCCACCGCCCACGTCGACCCGCTCATCCGCACCTGGGCGGCGCTGGGTGCGCGGCTGGCGATCGCGACGAACAACTCGCCACAGGCGGTGCGCAAGTACCTGGACAGCCGCGCCCTGTCCGCGTGCTTCGCCCCCCACATATACGGCCGTACCGAGAACCTCCACCTCCTCAAACCCGACCCCCACTGCCTGAACCGCGCCCTCAACGCCCTGGGCGCCGCCCCCCACACGGCCCTGATGATCGGCGACGCCCCCACGGACCACACAGCCGCAAAGGAGGCCGGCGTCCCGTTCCTCGGCTACGCCCGCAACGAACGCAAGGAGGGGCTGCTTCGGGAGGCCGGGGTGGGGTGTGTGGTGCGGTCGTTGGATGTGGTGTTGGGGGTACTCAGGGGGGTGGGCTGAGCGCTTTCGGAGCGTGGCAGGCCAGTCCTTGGGCAAAGCCCGCGCGGTACCTTACGAGAGTGGGGAGCGAGGAGTCTGCCAAGGACGGCGGCCAGAAGGTCCATGAGGTACTGCGCACCCTTCACACGCGCATGACGGAGGGGATGTACCCCGTGGGGAGCCCGCTGCCTCCGCAGCGAGAACTGGCCCAGGATTTGAAGGTTTCGCGGGACACCGTGCAGAAAGCTCTCAGGCAGCTCGTCCACGAGGGCTGGATCGAGTCGCGGCAGGGCAGCGGCTCGAAGGTGCTGAAGACCCGGACGGTCCAGTCGAGCGCACGCGCTGCGGTCAGCGCGGAGCCCGTCAGGCTGGGCTCCTTGATCGGGGCCGCCTTCGAGGAGCCCGAGGTCGCCATCGACGTCTTCACGCTGACATCGGAGTCCCTTGACGCGCACGTGCGTATTCAGGACGAACGCATACGTGCGGGTGTGATCAAGCCGCAGAGCATCCTGATCCGCATGCTGCTCCCGTCGGACGGTGCGCAGCTGCCGTACCCGTACAACAAACGGCAGCCCGCCGACCCCAGGCCACAGAAGAGGCTCAGGCGGATCAAGAGGCATCACACGGAGTCAATGCAAGGCGTTCTGAAGCGACTCGACCGGGATATGGCTGATCTGACGGCACACGTGGAAATCCGCCACGTACCGCTCGTTCCCTACTCCAAGATCTACTTGCTCAATGGCCGGGAGGCATTGCAAGGCCCGTACACACCAGTCGAGCAGCAGATGGAACTGGAGGACGGCGAGACCGTCACCGCCGTCGACGTCATCGGCGTCGGCTCGACGCTCACCCACTCCGTTAAGAGCGACGACCCCACCTCTCAGGAGGCGGTCATAGTGGACAGTCTGCAGGCCTGGTTCGACGCCTGCTGGGAGCTCCTCGCCGAGTGAAGTCGGTTGCGTGGAGCCGGCGTTGTGCGATCCCTGCTCAGGCCTGCGCCATGAGCAGGAAGAAGGCCACGGCTCCCACCGTCAGCCAAGTGCCCTGGTGTGCGGGTTCTTTCTTGGTCTCCAGGCACAAGTAAGCGATCGTGCCCAGGCAGAGCAACACCCAGAGCTGGTTGGTCGATTGCTGTATCTCGTGCAGGACGAGACTCAGCAAGGTCAACAGCGCTTCCTTGGAGATCACGAGCACCCACCCCATTTCTGTGAAGCAACCAACTTCCCGTCCAATTGGACCGATTGCCGTGCAATGGTTGTCCCCTTGACTGGTGATCCCTTAACTACCGAGTTTCTGCGGACTGCTTGCATGCCGGAAAACCGGTTTGCTTGTAGGCCGATGGCGGTACCGTCAGTCATGTGAGCGCAGATCGGACCGGCGACGGCGGCGGCAAAGAGTTCGAGAGGGTCTCGGACGCACTGCGCGCACGCATGGCTGACGGGACCTACCCGCTGGGGAGTCACCTGCCGCCCCAGCGGAAGCTCGCCCTGGAGTTCCAGGTGTCCCGGGATACCGTTCAGCGGGTGATCAGGGAACTGGCCAATGAAGGGTGGATCAAGTCCAGGCAGGGCAGTGGATCAAAGGTCGTCAGTGTGATCAAGACGCAGCTGATCCAGTCGCCGACGGCCGCAGAGGCCCGCCCGGGACGTACGGTGACGCTCGGCCCTCTGATCAGCAAGGCTTTCGAGCAGCCCGAGGTCACGCTGGACGTCTACACGCTGACCTCCGAAACCCTGGACGCGCACATCCGGCTCCAAGCGGAGCGCATCCGGGCCAAGGAGATAGCACCGGAGCGGATCGCGCTGCGCATGCTGTTGCCGTCCGAGGAACTGGACCTCCCCTATCCGCGGAGCAAGGAGGATGTGGACGACCCGCGCATGCGCGGCCGACTTCTGGCCATCACCCGCCGTCACACGGCTTCCCTGCGCAACGTACTGCGTGAACTTGAGACCGAGAACTTGGTGTCGTCCGTAGAGGTGGAAATTCGCCACGCGCCGTTGACGCCGGCCTTCAAGCTCTACCTCTTCAACGAGGGTGAAGTGCTGCATGGCATGTACGAGGTGATCGAGCGGCCCATCGTGCTGGACGACGGCCGGGAGGTTCTGGCTCTCGATGTGCTGGGCCTCGGGGCCACGCTCACCCACTTCGTCAGGGATGATGACGTGAGCTCTCAGGGATCAGTCTTCGTCGACAGCATGCAGTCCTGGTTCGACTCGGTTTGGCACCATCTGACCGGGTGACTGTCAGGCCGCTGGAATTAGAAGAGCATGCCCGCCGCCGAGCAGTCATATGCCTCGTGTGGCCTATTCGATACCTCCGAATAACCTTGTCCGGTCGCGCTGATCTATGCAGAACCCTTACGCTTGCCCAAATCTAAAGCCTCAGAGGTATCGATACTCCCAGGAGTGGCCAGTGGGCGTACTTCCTGCGCCCGGGCCAGTTCCCAGGGAGCAATCGGCCGATAGCGCCTATGCCAGGTTTGTGCGGCTGGCTGAAACTGATGGTGCGACAAGCGGGGGCCACCACAACCGGAACTATGTTCGGCCTCTCACTGAGGCCATGGCACGGCATGTGCGCTGCGAGCCCGGCACGACCGTGACCGTGCGGGTGCGCAAGCCCGACGCGCTCTCGGTGGTGATCAGAACGTGGGAGAACGAGTCGGAGATCCTGGACGCCATCCAGGGGACCCTGCCTCACGTGCCGCGGTGTCTCGCACGGCGTGAGGGCTCGGCGGTGCACAGCTATGTGGAGGGCGTCCCGCTGTCGACGATCTGTCCGGACGACAAGCCGGTCGACAGCCTGCGGATCAAGGCGTTGGCCGGGCTTCTCGCGCAGATGTCCCAGGTACGCAGGGAAGCGCTGCCTCCGCTGCCCAGTGCCTGGCCCCGCAACGAGAAGGACGGCCAGGGTTTCCTGCGCACGCTGGCCTACCTCGCGGACCGGCAGATCCGTCAGTCCAATTGGGCTACCTATGGTGGTCTCTTTGCGGCTCTGGGAATTCCTCATGACGCGTTGACCCGACTGGCCGAGAGGGTCCCTCCCATGGCCAGACGTCCGTACAGCCTGCTCCACGCGGACCTCCATCGCGACAACGTGATCGTCAGTTACCGCGGCACGCCCCCGCTGATCTGCGTCGACTGGGAACTGGCGACGTACGGAGACCCCCTGCACGACCTCGCCACCCATTTGGTCCGCATGCGCTATCCGGAATTCCAGTGGGACGAGGTGACCGAGGCCTGGGCGGCGGCCATGCAGCAGACCAGGCCCGCGGCGGTCAACGGCCTCCGGAAGGACCTGCGCCACTACCTCGCCTTCGAACGGGCGCAGTCCGTCTTTCCGGACGTGATGCGGGCGGCTCAGACGCTGGAGACCGCGGCCGACCAGAAGAGCCTGGACGAGGCAACTGCGACCGTACGCCGTGCTCTCCAGGCGGCAGCCGAGCCGCTGCGGCTGGGCAATGTGCCGAACGAGACCGAGATCGAGCGGGTGCTCTACAGGTGGCAGGCATCGCGGCACAAACGGGCTCAGGTGGTCATCGGCTGGACTCCGGACAAGAGGATCCTGAATCATCCCGACTTTTCCGATGCCGCCGTACTGGATGCCCTGATCGCGGAGGGCTCGGCACCGGCAGGCAGCGTGTTCAAGGGCACCGCGCACCTGAACTCGGTGGTGCGTGTGCCGAGGTACCCCTCGCCGGTCGTCGTGCGGCGCAAGCTGGCCTCCGTCTGCCGTCGGGAGCCGAGTTTCCTCAGCGAGCACGCGGTGCTCCAGGCCATCGAACGGTCGCCGGCCAAGGTGGCGGCACCGAAGGTGCTTGCGTTGGGGGAGAGTTATCAGAACGAGCCGTTCGCCATCCACACCTACGCCGGGCCGACGGACCCGGACCTGCCCCCCGCCCATCCCGTGCACGGCCTCACGCCGCGCGAGGCGAGCGGGCTCGTGGACCAGTTGGTGGAGCTGACGCTGGTTGACTACAGAGGACTGGACCCGATGGCCGGGTCGGGAAACTTCTTCGGCTGGCTGAGCAGTGAACTGGTGCGTCTCGTAGACCAGTTGCCGAAAAAGTCTCAGCAACTGGCCCGAGTCCTGGGCCTGCCCGGCGCAAGCAGGCTCAGCGAGATCCTGGCACGCTACAAGGTCACCGAACGCTCTCCGGCACTGCTCCACGGCGACTTGAATCCCTGGAACCTCGTGCGCCGGAACGACGAGCTGGCCTTCACCATCATCGACTGGGAAATGGCGTTGGTCGGCGATCCCTTGTACGACCTGGTCCGTCACATGCATCTCACCCCGACCCGACCTGAGATCCGTGCCCGCATGTTCCGGCGCTGGGCCAAGGCACTTCCCATGACCCACACCAAGAACTGGGAACAGGACTGGCACGTCTACCGCTGGATGGAAAACGTCCGCTCCGCCTACATCGACCTCGACAGGCTGGTCACCGGAGCGAGCCTGGATGCGCCCAACGTCCGCCGTGCAGTGGACTCGTACGCGATGACCCTGCGCGCAGCCACGGCATCACTGGGGTTGCCCAGCCGCCAGCTGCCGAACCCCTATCTTGCCCCCGCCCTTCCGCGCGGCGACCATGGCATGAACAAGCACGCCGGACTGCCCGTGGGCATGTGAGCATGCCGCCGCCGAGCTCGGTTCGGGGGAGGGCTGCGCATGTCCACGACAGGCAGTGGGTGCTGCACGGCCTCTACAACCTGGCCGCGCGCCTGCGTCTGAGCCATGAGGACCAGGAGTACTACGACCCCAAGGGCTACAGCACCGACCTCAACCTCTGGTCCCGGGAAGGGGCCGCAGCCGCCGAGGCGACAGCCGTGGCCACCTGGAACAAACACTTCGACGACCTGTGGAGCCTTGCACAGGTGCCCCACTGGCGCCGATCGACCGCCGGGGCCTGAACGCATCGGTCATCGGAATGGGTCCGTCTGTCGAGCCGTTGCGTCAGGCCGTCGGGCCGTCAAGTCTTCAACACCACCTTCCCCACCAACCCCCGCCCCTCAATAGCCGCATGGGCCTCCCCGGCCGCCTCCAAGAGGAACACCTCTCCGATCACCGGCTCCAGCCGTACCGCCGCGGCCTCCGCGAAGGCGTGGGCCGTCAGGCGGAGCAGGTCGGCGGGGGAGAACCGCACGTCGCCGATGCCGAAGAGTTTGATTCCGCGGGCGTCGGCGTCCCGGGGGTCCAGGGCGGCGAAGCCGCCCGTCGGGGCGCCGTGGGCCGAGAAGCGGGCATTGTCCGCGGCCAACGGCAGGGCCTTCGCGCCGAGTTCACCGCCGACCCCGTCCAGGACCACCGTGGCGCCGTCGGGCCCCAGGGCCCGGCGGGCCAGGGCCGGCCAGTCGGGGTTCGTCGGGTCGATCGCCGTGTCCGCCCCCAATCGCCGTACCAGATCGAGCTTCGCCACACCCCGCGCCAGTGCCACCACCGACGCACCCGCCGCTCGCGCCAGTTGGACCAGCAGGGTGCCCATCCCTCCTGACGCCCCCAGGATCAGGACCCGGTCGTCGGCACTGATCGCCGTCAGTTCCATTAGGCCCGCCGCCGTGACCCCGTCGTGCACGAGCGCCGCCGCCGAAAGCAGGTCCAGGTCGTCGGGGACGGGGGTCACGGTGGTCACCGGGGCCGTGGCGAGGGAGGCGTAGCCGCCGTTCACCAGAGCCGTCACCCTGCGGCCCAGCCAGGAGCGGGGGACCTCGGGACCGAGAGCCGTGACCGTTCCGGCGACCCCGCCCCCGGGGACGTAGGGCGGTTCCACCGGGAAGTACTCAAGACCCCAGCCCGACCGCAACTGCGTCTCCAGGAAGATCGTGTCCGCGTGCGTCACCTCGATCAGGACCTCGCCGGAGGCCGGCACCGGGTCCGGGAGTTCCGCCGGGACCAGGACCTCGGGTCCGCCGAACCTCGTCACTTGTACCGCGCGCATCGTCCGTCTCAACTCCCATGAGTTCGCGTGTCCTTGGTTCACCCATGGGGGAGTCTTTGACCTCGAGCGGACTTGAGGTCAAGGACTTCTCGGTCCGGCGCCCCGTACGCTCGCATCATGACCGAATTGGGCCTGCGCGAGCGCAAGAAGCAGCGGATGTACCAAGCCGTCTCCGACACCGCCATCGCGCTGTTCCTCGAGAAGGGCTTCGAGAACGTGTCCGTCGCGGAGGTCGCCGCCGCCGCCGAGATCTCCAAGCCGACCCTCTTCCGGTACTTCCCGACCAAGGAGGACCTGGTCCTGCACCGGTTCGCCGACCATGAGCGGGAGGCCGCGCGGGTCGTCGTCGCGCGCCGGCCCGGTACCTCCCCGCTCGACGCCCTCTGCGCGCACTTCCTCGCCGGACTCGACCGGCGTGACCCCGTCACGGGCCTCAACGACCATCCGCAGGTGCTCGCCTTCCACCGGCTGCTCTACGGCACCCCGTCCCTGGTGGCGCGGCTCTACGGCTATCTGGAACGCTCCGAGACGGCGCTCGCCGAGGCTCTCGGCGGAGGTCTGGGCGGGCGTCTGGCCGCCGGGCAGATCGTCGCCGTGCAGCGCATCCTCGCCCTGGAGAACTGGCGGCGGATGGCGGAGGGCGAGAGCGCCGAGGCCGTCCACGGGGAGGCCGTGGCCGCGGCCCAGCGGGCGTTCGCCCAGGTGCGGGACGGCATCACCCAGGCGAGGGCCACACAGTAGGGAGGGGCGCGGCACCCCGGGTTACTGCAGCCGGCGACCGAGATTCCGGCAGCCCGCGATTCCCGCAGCCCGCGATTGCCGCAACTCGGGATCCCCGGACTCCGGCCCCGGATTCGCGATTGCCGCAACTCAGGATCCCCAGGACTCGGGATGTTCCCGGGCTCGGGATCCGTCCAACTCCGGATCCCTGCAACTCGAACACGTCTGAAACTCGGTAAAGGTCGTTACCGAGTAACGTTATCCTTCATGGAATGACGTCACCCACCCACGCTCTCACCCAGGAACGCGCCTACCACGACACCTGTCGCGCCGCCCTCGCCGCGATGGTCCGCGGTGCCGAGGAACACGTCGTCACCGGCGAGGACGTCTCCGCCTCCGGCGCCGACGCCGAGGTGCTCGGCCGCCGGCTGCGCACCAAGGCGAGGGAACTCCGCGAACTCCCCGAAGGGCCGCTGTTCTTCGGCCGACTCGACTTCGGGAACGCCGGGCCGCACGCCGGGCAGGCGTACCACATCGGCCGCCTCCGCATCACCGAAGACCCCGCCGCACCCCCGCTCGTGGTCGACTGGCGTGCCCCCGTCTCGCGTGCCTTCTATCAGGCGAGCGCCGCCGATCCCCAGGGCGTCGCCGTACGACGCCGCTTCGGCTGGGCCCGGGGCGGCCACGGCGACCGGGACGAACTCACCGGTCTGGAGGACGAGTTCCTCGCCCCGAAGGAGGAACTCTTCGCTCCGAAAGGTGAACTCCTCACCTCGAAGGGCCAGTTCCGCGGTGATGGGGACGACGCGACGGGGGCGCTCGATACCGACGGCGTCACCCCGGCCCGCAGCCGGATCCTCGCCCGGGAGATCGAACGCCCTCGCGTGGGCCCGATGCGGGACATCGCCGCCACCATCCAGCCCGAACAGGACGATCTCGTACGAGCGGACCTCACCGCCTCCGTCTGCGTCCAGGGCGCACCGGGCACCGGGAAGACCGCCGTCGGACTGCACCGGGCCGCCTACCTCCTCTACACCCACCCCCAACGCATCAAGCGCGGCGGCCTGTTGATCCTCGGTCCCAACCGCACCTTCCTGAGCTATATCGCCGAAGTCCTGCCCGCCCTCGGCGAGACCGGTGTCCGGCAGTCCATCCTCCTCGACGAGATCGCCCGCCATCCCGCGACGGCCGTCGACGACGAGAGCGCGGCTGTCGTCAAACACGACCCGCGCATGGCGGAGGTCCTGCGTCGCGCCCTCTACGCCCGAGTTTCCGAGGAGAGCGTCAACTCCCTCGCCATCCCCGACGGTTCGTACCGCTGGCGGGTCCCCGACGACGAACTCGCCCGTATCGTCCGGCAAGTGCGCGAGGAGGAGCCGCCGTACGCCGTCGGACGAGAGCGAGTACGCAGCCGCGCCGTACGGCACATCCGGCAGCAGGCCGAGCGGCGCGCCGGTCCCGTCTCCGCCGCCTGGGTGCAGCGGATCGGGCGGTCCCGGGCGATGAGCGCCTACGTCGACGCCGTCTGGCCCAAGGTGCGGCCCGAGGAGGTCGTGGCCGAACTCCTCACCGACCCGGCCGTCCTCGCGGCGGCGAGCGAGGGGTTCCTCGACGCCGACGAGCAGAAGGCGATCCGCTGGAACCGTCCGCCGCGCTCGTACCGGTCGGCCCGCTGGTCGGCCGCTGACCTCGTGCTCCTCGACGAGGTCGCGGGGCTCGTCGAACACCCGGAGGGCTACGGGCACATCGTCGTCGACGAGGCCCAGGAC
Source organism: Streptomyces cavernae (assembly GCF_004023625.1). Taxonomy (GTDB): domain Bacteria; phylum Actinomycetota; class Actinomycetes; order Streptomycetales; family Streptomycetaceae; genus Streptomyces; species Streptomyces cavernae. The sequence continues at coordinate 220,396 of NZ_RPDJ01000023.1, forward strand.
CTCTCCCCGATGGAGTGCCGGGCCATCGCCCGCCGCGCGTCCTACGGCTCGCTGACGGTCCTCGGTGACCTGGCGCAGGGAACCACCCCGTGGGCGGCCGCCGACTGGGGCGAACTCCTCGGCCACCTCGGCGAACCGGAGGCGACCGTGGTCCCGCTGACCGTCGGCTTCCGCGTTCCGGCAGCGATCGTGGAGTTCGCCAACCGGCTGCTGAGGACGCTGGACGTGCGGGTGCCCCCCGCCCGGTCGCTGCGGCAGGACGGTTTGCTGCGGGTCAGGCAGGTGCCGGACGCCGTCGCCGCGGCCGTCGACACGGTACGGGAGGCGCTCGCGGGGGACAGGGCCTGGACCGTCCCGGGCACGGGGGACGCGCCAGGCACGGCGGATCCGGCGGACGCTTCAGGCGCGGCGGACGCGGCGGGCCCGGCGGGCGAGCGGGGCACGGGGGACGAGGTGGGCACGGGGGAAGCCGCGGGCACGGAGGACCCTGCGGGCGCGGGCTCGATCGGTGTCGTCGTCGCGGACCGGGACGTCGATCGCGTCCGAGCGGCGCTCGAGGCCGCCGGCGTCGACTGCGCCGGGCCCGACCGTCTCGGCGCGCGCGTGACGGTGCTGGGGGCGGCCCTCGCCAAGGGCCTGGAGTACGACCACGTGATCGTGGTCGAGCCGGCGGCCATCGCGGAGGCGGAGCCCCGGGGCCTGCGCAGGCTCTACGTGGTGCTGACCCGCGCGGTCTCCCGCCTCGACGTCGTGCACGAGCGGCCATTGCCCTTCGCATAGCGGGCGCTTACCGGAAGACGACCAAGTCATGACTGCGACCACACCGTACGGATCTTTCCCGCGACTACGCTGAATCCGCTGCCGCCGCCGGTGCCCGCGTACGCGGCCCGTACGCCCTCCCGTGCGGTTCCGTGCGGGGTAGGGCCTCGACCGAGGAGGCGTCCCGTGCCGCGGGTCGGCCGGTCGGCGGCGGTGAGGACCCGTGGCATGCGGCACGGGTAATCAGTGAGCCGGCCCGCCGCTTCCGCCTGGGGGAGGCGGCGGGCCGTTCGACGTCACCCGGTGGACACGGCCGTCCCGTCGAGCGGCGGGATCAACTGCGCCTCCTCGTAGGCGAGATGGGCCTCGAGCCGGTCGGTCAGCCGCTCCACCTCGGACAGCAGGCGTCGCGGATCTCCGTCGGCGACGACCGTCCTCAACTCCTCGATCAGCCGGGCCACTTGCTGGTGCTCATCGGCCAGTCGCGCCATTACGGGGGCGAGTTCGGGGTGGCGTCCGGCGAGGTACGGGAAGATTCCCATGTCCTCGCCGGTGTGGTGGTTGTGCAGACCCTGGCACAGGGTCAGACAGTTCACGCGCAGCTGGGCGCCGAGTCCGGCACCCGCCGTCGTGATGTCCTTGCGGATCAGGGCGAGTTCACGGCGTATGCCGTCGTGGATCACCTTGAGGGCGGCACCCGGCGACGACGCCGCGACGTTGGGCGGGCCCTGCCGGATCTCGTACAGGGCGACCACGGGGATCACCCGGTCCGTCTTCGCCTGGTACTCGGCCCAGCCGGGGTCTGCCTCCACCGCTCGGGCGAACAGCCGGTCGCGCTCGTCGCCTTCGAGTACGACGGCATCGGCCTCGTAGGTGAAGACCCCGTCCTCGACGGTGACGCGCGGGTTGGCGAGCAGGTTGTGGAACCAGGCCGGATGCCTGGGGGAGCCGCCGGCCGAGGCGATGACGAGAACGCGCTCACCGCCGTCCGCGAGGTAGCCGACGGGGGTGGTGTGCGGCTTCCCGGACCGGGCTCCGGTGGTGGTCAGCAGGAGCAGCCGGGCTCCTTCGAAGTAACCGCCGACCCGGCCGTTGTTGGCGCGGAACTCCTCGATGACGTGCTGATTGAAGTCGTGGGGCATTCTCTGCTTTCGGTGATCTCGACGTGAGTGGTCCGGGCAGGGCGAACCGTCCGGCGGGCGAAACGCCCCCGGCCTGGTTCGTCCGGCACGCCTGGCGCTGTAGTGCGCGAGCAGTACCGACCGCTGTGTGCGCATGCGTCGCTCGTTGCGGCGAGGACGGTTGCCACGTACGGGCCCGTACGGTCCGTGTTTGTGTGCGCGCGCTGCGCGTGCGCTTGCATGCTCGTGTGCGCTTGCGTGCTCGTGTGCGTGCGCCACTCGACATGTGCGCGATGCGGCTCGGTCGGCGTGCGTGCGTCGTTCGGTGTGCGAACGGACGGAAAGGCGGGCCTCTGGCCCGCCTTGCGCTCACGACAGAGCCGGGTACCCCACTCGCTCTTGGCCATTGGCCGACCCGGCAGTCACGGAGTAGACCGTAAACCGCCCGGTCCGCCGGGACAATCGCTTTTCGGCTTCGTGTTCTCGCCGGTTCTCGTTGGTTCTCAGCTGGTTGTCGCCGCTTCTCAGCCAGTCGCAACCCGGTGGTCAGCGCGTCGATGTGGGCGAAGCCCGTCGGCAGCCCAGTCGTCTTCCCGTGCCCCTCATGTGGGCGTCGAGGGTGTCATGTCCTGCGTGCCGATGACGGAGAGCAGGCTCAGCTGGGCCGCGCCCTCGGTGCCGGGCGGGGCACTGAACCACAGCAGGCGCTGGCGTCCGTCCTCGCTGAACATGCTGTGGCAGTCCAGCTCGATGACGCCCAGGGCGGGATGGACGATGCGTTTGTGGTCGGCTCGCCGTAGGGCGACATCGTGAGTGTCCCAGAGGGTGGCGAACTCCTCGCTGCGCTCGCGCAGTACGGCCACCATCCGGCTCACCTCCCTGTCGCTGCCGCGCCGGGCGGCGACTGCCTGGAGGTCGGCGACGAAGACCCGGGCGTGGTGGGCGTGATCCTCGGGCGGATACAGGCTCCGTGCCTCGGGGTCGGTGAACCAGCGGTAGACGAAGCTCGCCTCAGGACCGCGCAGCGCCGGGGGCCGGCCGACGAGGGCGGCGGCCAGCGGGTTCTGGACAAGGGTTTCGTGCAGGTCGGTGATGACCTGGGCAGGGGTGTTGGTGAGCTGGTCCAGCAGGCCGAGCAGACCGGGCTGGACATGGGCGGTCGGGCCGTGCGCCGCCGGGGGGACGGGCCGGTCGGCGAGGTGGAAGAGATGGTCGCGTTCGTCGCCGTTCAGCCGCAGGGCCCGGGCCAGCGCGGCCAGGACCTGGGCCGAGGGCTGGGCGCCGCGTCCGCGTTCCAGCTCGGTGTAGTAGTCCGCGGAGAGTCCGGCCAGGTGGGCGACCTCCTCGCGCCGCAGACCGGGCACCCGGCGCCGCGGCCCGGTGGGCAGGCCGACGTCCGACGGGCGGATCCGGTCGCGCCGGGACTTGAGGAAAGCGGCGAGTGCGGAATGGTTCACGTCTCCCATCGTCGCGCGCACCGGTGGACGCGAGCCAGGGGATGACAACCCCTGGGTGGCCACAGCCCTGGCTGGGGCGGGCACGCCGAACCACGCTGGAGCCACGAGCGGGGCACCGCACCGGCGCCCCCTGGCCACGGTCCATCCGCCGTGGCAACCCCTTCCGACCCCTCCCGCAGGAGTGTTCATGTCTGCACAGGAAACCGCGGACCCCAACGCCGTGTCCGAACCCCCCGCCGACCGGCCCCGCGTCGCCATCGTCACGGGCGGCTCCCGCGGGATCGGCCGCGAGACGGTGCGCCGGCTCGCGGCCGACCACTTCGCCGTCCTGGTCGGCTACGCCGGCAATCGCGAACTGGCCGAGGCCGCCGTCAAGGACGTCACCGCCGCCGGCGGCAGGGCGATCGCCGTCCAGGCGGACGTCGCCGACGAGCAGCAGATCTCCGAGCTGTTCGCCACCGCGGAGGCCGAGTTCGGCGGCGTCGACGTCGTCGTCCACGCCGCCGGCCGGCTGCACCTGGCGCCCATCGCCGAACTGGACCTGGCGGAGCTGGACGCGCTCCACCGCACCAACATCCGCGGGACCTTCGTCGTCGCCCAGCAGGCCGCGCGGAAGATCCGCAGCGGGGGCGCGTTCGTCACCTTCTCCACGTCCGTGGTGGGCCTGGCCCTCCCCGGCTACGGCGCCTACAGCGCCGGCAAGGGCGCCGTCGAAGCACTCACGCTGATCCTCGCGCGGGAGCTGCGCGGCCGGGACATCACCGTCAACGCCGTGGCCCCCGGCCCCACAGCCACCGATCTGTTCCTCGAGGGCAAGGACGAACAGACCATTGCCCGACTGGCCGCCCAGCCCCCACTGGAACGCCTCGGATCCCCCACCGACATCGCCGAGGTCGTCGCCTTCCTAGCCTCCCCGGCCGGCCACTGGGTCAACGGCCAGGTCATCCGCGCCAACGGCGGCATCATCTGACGGCTGCGGCTGCGGCTGCGGCTGCGGCCCGTCGCCCGTCGCCCGTCGCCCGGCGCCCGGCGCCGACGACCTGCTCACCGCAGACAGCTTCCCGCAACCACACATCGCTTCCCGTAATCACATATCGAAGGAGAACCACCATGCCGTTCGCGAACTTCAAGGTCCCTGCCGGAAGCCTCGACGAGAAGCAGAAGGAGACGATCGTCACCCGGACCACCGAGCTGTACGTCGAGATCTACGGCGAACGCGCCCGGGCCAACACCATGGTCCTGGTGGAGGAGGTCACCGACGGCGGTTGGGGCATCGGCGGCAACGTCCTGACCCTGGCCATGCTCGAGCAGCCCACCGAGGAGTGACCTGCGCTTGACCAGAGGGCTGACCTGCGTGACCGGTGACCCGTCTCGCAGGTCTGGCGCGGATCCGGCTATGCACCGTTTGGATGCCGACGGTCGTTCCAGAGTCGTCTGAGGGCTTCGAGTTCGGTACGGGGGAAGTGTTCGCCCCACTTGCCGCGGTAGCCGCTCTCGCCGTAGGTGCGCGCGACGTCGTCGAAGCAGCGGATCACGGCGCGGGCCAGCTCGTCGATGGTGCATTGGCTCGACCAGATTTCGGTGCCCTTGTTGTCGTGGTCGCTTCCGTCGCGGAGCTCGAGGATCCGGACCCAGACGCGCTCGTCTTCCCGATGGAAGACCCATCGATAGGCGGTCGGCTCGGCCTCGAACTGCGCTCGCGTTTCCTTCTCGCCGGCGATCAGCCGGGCCAGCGCGGTCAGGAGTTCTTCCGGCGCGCTCGTGATGTAGGAGGCGGTGAGCACGATGACCGCCTGGCCGTCTGTGACCGTGCAGTCAGCCCAGCCGTGTCCGTCGAGGCCCCAGGCAAGGCGCAGGCCGATCGTCACGACGGATCCCCTTGCAGGACATGCCGGATGCCCGATGCCGCGGCAGCGAGGTGTTCGCCGGCCCCGAGTCGGCTGGTGACCCACGCGCTCCAACTCCCGGTCCAGGTCAGCCCGATGTGCCCGCCTGAGCGGAACACGACCGACAGGGCCAGGTCCTTGTCGATGGTCTGCATGCGGGTCAAGCTAGGCCAAGGCCAAGACTGCCGTCACCACGATGGTGCAGAAGCGGTGGGTCTGTTCGTAGCACGCGTTGAGGGAGGCCAGACCAGATGACTCAGATGGACCGAGACTGGCCCACCTTCGGCGTGACAGATCAGTGAGCGGGGTCCGGCTCGCACGTCACGAGTGGTGTGGCGCACTATTGCAAGCAGCCGCTTGCAATAGTTAGCGGGGGTGTGGCACCGTAAAGGCATGGCATCGCTCAACGTCGGCAATCTCGGTGAGTACCTCCGCGAACAGCGGCGCAACGCGCAGCTGTCCCTGCGGCAGCTCGCCGACGCCGCCGGGGTGTCCAATCCGTATCTGAGCCAGATCGAACGCGGGCTGCGCAAGCCGAGCGCGGAGGTGCTCCAACAGGTCGCCAAGGCACTGCGGATCTCCGCGGAGACGCTCTACGTGCGGGCCGGCATCCTCGACGCCGAACGGGACCGGGACGAGGTGGAGACGCGTGCAGTCCTCCTCGCCGATCCCTCGCTCAACGAGCGGCAGAAGCAGGTGCTGCTCCAGATCTACGACTCCTTCCGCAGGGAGAACGGATTCGAGAGCGGGCCGGGCGACGGCGCCCAGGACCCGGCTCGGGGCATATCGGGCGGTCAGGGCACCGCTCCGACAAGCCCGGAAGACCGAAGGGGCCCGGAAGGCGCCGCCGCGGAGGGCGCCGACACGGAAGACACCACCGCAGAAGACCACGACACGGCCGACGGCGACGACGCCGTGGGGCTACCGCACGACCAGCGGTCGGCCGGCTGAGCCGGACCCCACGCGGGTTCGACCGTCATCCGCCGACCGGCATCCGCCGACCGTCATCCGCCGACCGGCATCCGCCGACCGGCATCCGCCGACCGTCATCCGCCGACCGGCATCCGCCGACCGGCATCCGCCGACCGTCATCCGCCGACCGGCATCCGCCGACCGGCATCCGCCGACCGGCATCCGCCGACCGGC
>NZ_ML137713.1:0-200327 GCF_004023625.1 Streptomyces cavernae
CGGCCACCACACGATCCACCAAACCCGGCGGATACACCCAGGTCAGCAGCCCTAACCCCGATAGCTCACCGACACTTGCAGACACCCGAACCACCCCCGGGACCACTGCACAGCAGCGTACGCCCGCGAGCTAAAACAACGGCATTGGGCCTAGGCGGCGAACTGCCGGGGACGCCAGGGCATGCTCAAGGACGGGCCGGCATCCCAGCCCCTTCCGCGCTTCAGCGTCGTCCTGGCGCCGCATGTCCGTTGGCCGCAGCCGTACGAGAACAGAGTCGACTCGGCGGAACGCAGTCTCTTCCCCTCCGATGTGCGCCACGTCTCATCCGCGAGCTGTCACACCGGATGTGCGGCCGGTGTCTCAATGCTGAGTCCATTGGAACGAGGAGACATGATGAACGGGAACGTCGAGGTTGTTGTGATCGGCGGCGGGTACGGGGGCGTGACGGCGGCCAACAGTCTGGCTCGGCGCGACGGCGTTTCGGTGACCGTGGTCAATCCGCGCCCCGACTTCGTCGAGCGAATCCGCCTGCACCAGCTCGTGACCGGCTCCGATGACGCCGTCGAGGGCTTCGGGAAGGTCATGGGCGGGAACGTACGGCTGGTGGTCGACACCGCGACCCGGATCGACACTGCCGAGCGCCAGGTGTCGCTGGCGGGCGGTGGCACGGTCTCCTACGACTACCTCGTCTACGCGGTGGGCAGCGGCGCCGCCGATCCCGGCGTACCCGGAGCGGTGGAGTTCGCTCATTGGGTGTCGGACCTCGAGGGGGCGGAACGACTGCGGTCGGCGCTGGCCGCGACGCCCGCATCGGCTCCGGTGACCGTGGTCGGGGCCGGCCCGACCGGCCTGGAGACCGCCGCCGAGTTGGCGGAAGCGGGCCGCAAGGTCACCCTGGTCTGCGGCAACGTGCTCGGCCCCTCCCTGCATGCCCGGGTCCGCCGCCCGGTGGCCCGTCGGCTCGCCAAGCTGGGTGTGACCGTCCTCGAAGGTCCCCGTGCGCAGGTGACGGAAGTGACACGCGACGCCGTACGGCTCGACGACGGCCGCGAGCTGCCCAGCGCGGTGACGATCTGGACCGCGGGATTCCGCGTTCCGGACCTGGCCGCCCGCAGCGGGCTGCGCACCAACGCCGAAGGCCGCCTGGTCACCGATACGACGCTGACCAGTGTGGACGACGAGCGCATCGTCGCCGCTGGGGACGCGGGGGTGATGCCGGACCACCCGTTCCGGATGAGCTGCCAGGCCGCCGTGCAGTTGGGCCCCGCGGCCGCCGACACGATCCTGCGCCGGATCGCGGGGAAGAAAGCCGCTCCCGTGCGAATGTTCTTCGCCGGGCAGTGCCTCAGCCTCGGCCGAAACGAGGGCGTCACCCAGTTCTCCTACCCGAACGACAAGGTGAACGCGCTCCGCATCAGCGGGCGGCCCGGTGCCGTCGTCAAGGAGATCGCCTGTCGGTTCACGCTCAACAAGTTGGTGTCCGGGGCACGCAAGGCGAGTTCCCGCGCATCCCACGGCGACCACACCGACCGCCTGGAAACGCCTCAGCCGGAACACCGCACGAAGCCGTCCGACACTCGAGGCGCGGCCTAGCCGCCAAGTCGCCACCTTGGACCGGACCGGTCGGTCCGGCCCAAGGCCGGACCGACCGGTCCGGCCCAAGTCCCGTCTTTAGAACGGCTGCATGTTCCACGGCCTGCGTCCGGCTTGTGGGGCCGACCGCGAGAGAGTGAAGCGCACGACATGAACGACCACGTCACCGACCCCGCGACCGAGGCCTTCGTCGCCCACCGTGACCTGCTGTTCACCGTGGCCTACGAGATGCTCGGATCCGCGGCGGACGCCGAGGACGTCCTCCAGGAGGCCTGGCTGCGGTGGGCCGAGGTCGACCTGGCGCAGGTGCGGGACCAGCGCGCCTATCTGGTGCGGGTCACGACCCGGCAAGCACTCAACCGGCTACGCGCCCTGAAACGGAGCAAGGAGGCCTACGTCGGTCCCTGGCTGCCCGAGCCCCTGCTCACCGCGCCGGACGTGGCCGAGGACGTCGAACTGTCCGAGAACCTGTCGCTGGCACTCATGTTCATCCTCGAAACCCTCTCACCGACCGAACGCGCCGTCTTCGTGCTGCGCGAGGTCTTCGACATCGGCTACGACGACATCGCGGCCGCGATCGGCAAAAGCCCCGCCGCCGCACGCCAGATCGCCCACCGCGCCCGTCGGCACGTCGACGCCCGCCGGCCGCGCACACCCGTCTCCCCGGAAGAGATCCGGGCAACGCTGAATTCGTTCCAACGCGCGCTCGAGACCGGGGACTTGCATGGCCTGCTCCACGTACTCGCCCCGGACGTTGTTTTCGTCAGCGACGGCGGCGGCCTCAAGCTGGCGGCTCTGCGGCCGGTCGTCGGCGCCGACAAGGTGCTCCGTTACATGGCCGGCAGTGTCGACAAGGCCGGCGGCACCTTCACCAGTGAGCCCACGACGGTCAACGGCAACCCCGGACTCATCCTGCGCGTGGATGGCGTGATCGACGGCGTGTTGGCCTTCCGGGTTGAGAACGCCCGCGTCACCGGCCTCTACTACGTCCGCAACCCCGAGAAGCTCACCCGCGTTGAGGCCGAGACCCCCCTCACCTCCCGCTGACCGTCCCAGTGCCTGCCGAAAACCTCATCCGCCCTGGTGGGAGGCGGTTTGCGGAGTGCGCCGCAGTATGGCGGTGTAGAGGACGCCCCGGACGTCGCTCCTTGACGGGCAAACGTTGCCTGCCGCGGCACTACTGTAGGGGGTGTTTGGAAAGTCCTGCGCGGTGCCCGCGGTGTCCGGTGCGTGCTCTCGGCGTGCCGGACGAAAGCCCTCGTACTGGACGTACTTGGGCTTTCGGCCGGTGCGGCGAGAGTGCGTGCCGGGCGCCGTGGGTGCTGTGCGGGACTTTCGAAACACCCCCTAGCGGCTTGGGGAGCCGATGAAGGAGCGCGGCCAGGTAGGGCAGTCGCAACAGCACGATCCACCAACCTGACCCGCTCATCCCGCGATCACTGGACCTTTCCGGCGATCACTGGACCTTCGCGTCAATCTGCAGGTCACAGACCATGGATGGGCTTTTCGGCACCCGCAGGCGTGCGGTGGCGCGCTTCCTGGCTTGGTCAGCCTGGCGGCCGTCCTGTCGTACGGCTCCCGGAGGTCATCCATCCTCACCCGTCCAGACTTTGTCCTGTGTGTGGAAAAAGAAGACCTAAATCCTGAGTAAGTACTTCCCAGTCTGGAAAATCGTTGTTACGTTCCTCTCCGAAAGCCTGACGGCGCAGTCGTCGGAAACAGGCGCCCGGGTCCCCAGCCGTGGGTGAGGGGAGAGGAGGGATCGTGAGACGGATGACTGCTCGACCTGAGAACGCGCACCAGGCGCGGCTGCTTCGTCTACTGCGTGACAACGGGTCCAACTCTCGTGCCCAGTTGGGTGATCTGGTGGACCTGTCCCGTTCGAAGCTGGCCGTCGAAGTGGACCGGCTGCTGGAGACGGGGCTGGTTGTCGCGGACGGGCTGGCCCCCTCCCGGGGCGGCCGGCGGTCGCACAACATCCGGCTCGCGCCGACGCTGCGTTTCCTCGGTGTCGACATCGGCGCCACGTCGATCGATGTCGCCGTGACGAATGCGGAGCTGGAGGTCCTGGGACATCTGAATCAACCGATGGACGTCCGGGAGGGCCCGGTGGCGGTCTTCGAGCAGGTGCTGTCGATGGCTGCCAAGCTGAAGGCCTCCGGTGTCGCGGAGGGCTTCGACGGCGCCGGCATCGGCGTCCCGGGGCCGGTCCGCTTCCCCGAAGGCGTGCCGGTCGCGCCGCCGATCATGCCGGGCTGGGACGGCTTCCCGGTCCGGGAGGCACTCAGCCAGGAACTGGGCTGCCCCGTCATGGTCGACAACGACGTGAACCTGATGGCGATGGGGGAGCAGCACGCGGGCGTCGCCCGCTCCGTGCGAGACTTCCTCTGCGTCAAGATCGGCACCGGCATCGGCTGCGGCATCGTCGTCGGTGGCGAGGTCTACCGGGGAACGACCGGCAGCGCCGGCGACATCGGCCATATCCAGGTGGAACCGGGAGGCCGCGCCTGTGTGTGCGGCAACCGGGGCTGCCTGGAGGCCCACTTCAGCGGTGCCGCGTTGGCCGGTGACGCGGAGCAGGCCGCGCGTGAGGGCCGGTCGGTTCAGCTTGCTGCCCGGCTGGAGACAGCCGGACGTCTGACGGCCGAGGATGTGTCGGCTGCCGCGGCAGCAGGGGACGCGGTAGCCCTGGAGCTGATTCGGGAGGGCGGGAAGCGTCTGGGGCAGGTCATCGCCGGGCTTGTCAGTTTCTTCAATCCGGGGCTGGTGGTGATCGGCGGCGGTGTGACCGGGCTCGGGCACACGTTGCTGGCCAGCGTTCGGACCCAGGTGTACCGGCAGTCGTTGCCGCTGGCCACGAACAACCTGCCGATCGTGCTGGGTGAGTTGGGACCGGCGGCCGGAGCCATCGGCGCGGCCCGGCTCATCAGCGACCACGTCTTCTCACCGGCCTGACCGCTGCCCGACCCCGTCGGCAACGAACCACCACTCGCGCCACAATCCGCGTGGCGTCAGTCCAACCAAGCGTCACTGCAACACCATCGGCGTCACCGACACACCACTGCGCCTCGAGAACCCCATGGCGCCTTCGCAACACCCGTAGAGCCGACGCAACACCCGTAGAGCCGACGCAACACCCGTAGAGCCGACGCAACACCCGTAGAGCCGACGCAACACCAGTAGAGCCGTCGCAACACCCAAAGCACCGCCGTAACCACCGCTTGACGCGTCGGCGGCCGGCTCCCACCCCTGCCTGGCTGCCGGGCCATTGGGCCTGCCCTGCTCAGCCCGTACGCCCCGGCGCACCCGACGCCAGGGGCTTCCCAGAGCCGCCCATGCATGCGAACCACCCTGTACAGCCCTGCCCGCTCACGGCCCGCACCCGCCGAGGGGATTCCTCATGGCACCACAACCACCCCTGCTCACCATGTCCGGTATCACCAAGTCGTTCCCGGGTGTCCGCGCCCTGGACGGTGTGGACCTCGAGGTCCAGGCCGGGGAAGTCCATTGCCTCCTCGGCCAGAACGGGGCCGGCAAGTCCACTTTGATCAAAGTGCTCGCCGGGGCTCACCAGCCCGACAGCGGTGAGATCACCTGGCGGGACGAGCCCGTGACCTTGGGGTCGCCGATCGCCGCCATGCGTCTCGGCATCGCCACCATCTACCAGGAACTCGATCTGATCGAGGGGCTGTCCGTCGCCGAGAACGTCTTCCTCGGGCACGAACCCACCTCCGCCGGGTTCGTCGTGCGCGGCTCCGCCGCCCGTACGGCGACCGCGGAGTTGCTGAAACGTCTGGGGCACCCGGAGATCGATCCGACGCGGCTCGTCGGCGACCTGTCCGCAGCGCAGCAGCAGATCGTCTCCATGGCCCGCGCGCTGTCCCACGAGGTCCGGTTGATCGTGATGGACGAGCCGTCGGCGGCCCTCGACCCCGAAGAGGTGGACAACCTCTTCAGGATCGTGGGCGATCTGACGGCTGACGGCGTCGCCGTCATCTACATCTCCCACCGCCTTGAGGAGATCCGACGCATCGGCGACCGGGTCACGGTCCTGAAGGAGGGCCGGTCGGTCGCGGGCGGGCTGCCTGCCAAGTCGACGCCGACCCATGAGGTCGTGGCCCTGATGACCGGGCGGAACGTGGAGTACGTCTTCCCCGAGCGCCCTGAGGCCGGGTTCGCCGCGGGGAGGGAACCGGTGCTGACGGTCGAGGGGCTGACCCGGCGAGGGGAGTTCGCGCCCGTCGATCTGGAGCTGCGGCCCGGTGAGATCGTCGGTCTGGCCGGGCTCGTCGGGTCCGGGCGCAGCGAGATCCTGGAGACCATCTACGGGGCCCGTAAGCCCGACGGCGGCCGCGTCCTCGTCGACGGCACCCCCCTGCGCCCCGGCAGTGTCCGCGCCGCCGTCCGCGCCGGCATCGGCCTCGCGCCCGAGGAACGCAAGGCGCAGGGCCTGCTGATGCTGGAGTCCGTCAGCAGCAACGTCTCGGTCTCCACCCTGTCCCGGTTCGCCCGCGCGGGCTGGCTCGACCGGCGTGCCGAGCGAGCCGCGGCGCACCAGGCGGTTCGTGAACTGTCCCTGCGGCCGGACAATCCCGACGCCGCGATCAGGACCCTGTCCGGCGGCAACCAGCAGAAGGCGGTGCTCGCACGCTGGCTGTTGCGAGGTTGCAAGGTGCTGCTGCTGGACGAGCCGACCAGGGGTGTCGACATCGGCGCCCGGGCGGAGCTCTACGCAGTGATTCGCCGGCTGGCCGACGAGGGCCTGGCCGTACTTCTCGTGTCCAGTGAGGTGCCCGAAGTCCTGGGTCTCGCCGACCGGGTGCTCGTGCTCCGTGAAGGCAGCGTCGTGCACACGGCGGATGCCCGTGAGCTCGACGAGCACCGTGTACTTGATCTTGTGATGGAAGGGAGCCTGACGCCATGACGCAGCCGGCCACTGCGGCGCAGCAGGAAGCGCCGACGTCCGCCGCCGAGTCCGCGGGGACCCAGGAGAGTTCGCGCCGACTCGGTCTGCGGTGGGACGTGCGCAGTCTGTCCTTGCTCGGAGTCCTCGCCGTCCTCGTCGCGGTCGGTGGGATCACCGCACCGGACGAGTTCCTGGCGACGAGCAATCTTCAGCTCGTCCTCACCCAGGCGTCCGTGATCGGTGTCGTCACCGTCGGCATGACGTTCGTCATCACCAGCGGCGGGATCGACCTGTCGGTCGGCGCGATCGTGGCGCTCGCCTCGGTGTGGGCGACGACCGTGGCCACACAGGAGTTCGGCTTCGCGGGCATCCTCTTCACAGCCGTGATCGTCGGTGTGGGCTGTGGTCTCGTGAACGGTCTACTGATCGCCTACGGCAGGATGGTGCCGTTCATCGCGACGCTGGCCATGCTCGCCTCCGCCCGGGGCCTGGCGTTGCAGATCACGGACGGCAGCACCCAGATCGTCTCCGTCGAATCAGTGCTCGATCTCGGTGCCAGGGACGCCTACATCCTCGGCATCCCGCCCCTCGTCCTGATATTCGCCGCGGTCACCGTCATCGGCTGGCTGCTGCTCAACCGCACCACCTTCGGCCGCCGCACCGTCGCGGTCGGCGGCAACGCGGAAGCGGCACGCCTCGCCGGCATCGACGTCCGCCGCCAGCGCCTGTATCTGTACCTGCTGTCCGGACTGTGCTGCGGTATCGCCGCGTTCATGCTGATCGTGCTCGCCGGCTCGGGGCAGAACACCAACGGCAACCTCTACGAGCTGGACGCCATCGCCGCGGCGATCATCGGCGGCACACTCCTCAGCGGAGGACGCGGCACCGTCATCGGCTCGGTCCTCGGTGTTCTGATCTTCACCACGATCACCAACATCTTCGCCCTGAACAACCTCGAGACCGCTGTCCAGCAGATCGCGAAGGGCGCCATCATCGTCGCCGCCGTCCTGGTCCAGCGCCGCTCGCTGCACGGCGACGCCTGACGCCGTGCCGCACACCGCCGGACGGCGGCCCTGACACCGCCGTCCGGCACCCCCGCATCCTCCATCTGACGCACACCGCCCAGTCGAAGGGTCGATCCGCCATGGCAAGAATCCCCTCCACCAGCCGCAGGGCTCTGCTGTTCGGCACCGCAGCCGTTTCCACCGGTGCGCTGCTGACGGCCTGCACCAGCAATGAGCCCAAGAACAAGGCACAGGCCGCGGACAACGCTGCTCCGGTCGCGGACGACAAGCCGGGCAAGCAGGTCACCATCGGCTTCGCCGGCCCGCAGGCCGACCACGGCTGGCTCAACGCCATCAACGACAACGCCAAGTCGCGTGCGGAGGAGTACTCCGACGTCACGCTGGAGATCACCGAGGGCGCCAACGACACCGCCGCGCAGATCGGCCAGATCGAGACCCTCATCAACAAGAAGGTCGACGTCCTGGTGGTCCTTCCCGCCGACGGCAAGGCCCTCACCCAGGTCGGCCTGAAGGCCATGCGCGCCGGCATCCCCGTGGTCAACCTCGACCGCATCTTCAACTCACCGCAGGCATACCGCTGCTGGATCGGCGGCGACAACTACGGCATGGGTCTCAACGCCGGCACCTACATCGGCGAACAGCTCAAGGACAAGAAGAACGCCAAGGTCGTCGAACTCGCCGGCCTCGACAACCTCGAACTGACCCAGCAGCGCACCAAGGGCTTCGACGACGCCTTGAAGAACTACCCGAACATCAAGAAGGTGGCCCGCCAGGCGGCCGACTTCACGGTCGAGTCCGGCCAGGCCAAGATGGCCCAACTGCTGCAGGCACAGTCGAAGTTCGACGCGCTGTGGAACCACGACGACGACCAGGGGGTGGGCGCGCTGCGCGCCATCGACCAGGCCGGTCGCGACGACTTTCTGATGGTCGGCGGCGCGGGTGCCAAATCCGCGATGGACGCCATCAAGGCCGGCAACAGCGTGCTCAAGGCGACCGTCCTGTACCCGCCGACGATGGCCGCCTCCGCCATCGATCTCGCCCGGGCGCTCGGCCAGGGCAAGGGCGTCGGCGGCCTCGCCGAGTTCGAGATCCCGACCTCGCTGACCCTGTACTCGGCCGTGGTCACCAAGGACAACGTCGACCAGTACCTGCCGACCGGCTTCATCTGACCGGCCCGGGCCGTGTGCCCCACCAACACAGCGACGAGTCAGTGACACTCCGACGAGGAGGAATCCGTATGGAACAGAGGGACAGTCGGACCGCACCGCCGGCACTCGGCGTGGGCATGGTCGGCTACGCGTTCATGGGCGCCGCGCACTCACAAGGATGGCGCACCGTTGGGCACGTGTTCGACCTGCCGCTGCGGCCGGTCCTGGCCGCGATCGCCGGCCGCGACGCGCACGCCGTGCGAGCGGCGGCCGACAAGCATGGCTGGGCCGCGGCGGAGACCGACTGGCGCGCCCTCGTGGCCCGCGACGATGTGCAGCTCGTCGACATCTGCACACCGGGCGACAGCCATGCGGAGATCGCGATCGCGGCGCTGGAGGCGGGCAAGCACGTGCTGTGCGAGAAGCCGCTGGCCAATTCGGTCGCCGAGGCGGAGGCCATGGTCGCGGCCGCCGAAGCGGCCCGCTCACGCGGGCAGTTGGCCATGGTGGGCTTCAACTACCGGCGTGTGCCCGCACTCGCCTACGCCCGCCGGCTCATCGCCGACGGCAGGCTCGGCACGCTGCGCCACGTACGGGTCAGCTACCTCCAGGACTGGCTGGTCGACCCCGACTTCCCGCTGACGTGGCGGCTACAGCGGGAGCACGCGGGGTCGGGGGCGCTCGGCGACCTCGGCGCGCACATCATCGACCTCGCGCAGTATCTGACGGGGGAGGTGCTGGTCGGCGTCTCCGCCCAGATGGAGACCTTCGTCAAGGAACGCCCCCGCCTCGACGGTGCCTCCTCCGGTCTGACCGCTTCCGGCGGCACCCGGCGCGGCCCGGTGACGGTCGACGACGCGGCCGCCTTCACCGGCCGGCTCGCTTCGGGGGCGCTCGCCACGTTCGAGGCGACCCGGATGGCGTCAGGGCGCAAGAACGCCCTGCGGCTGGAGGCGAACGGCGAATTCGGTTCGCTCGCCTTCGACCTCGAACGGCTCAACGAGCTGTCCTTCCACGACCACCGGGAGCCCGCCGCCACGGCGGGGTTCCGCAGGATCGTCGTCACCGAGGCCGAGCACCCGTACCTGGAGGGCTGGTGGCCGCCGGGCCACGCGCTCGGCTACGAGCACACCTTCGCCCATCAGGCCCGCGATCTGGTCGAGGCCATCGCGTCCGGCACCGACCCGATGCCGTCGTTCGCCGACGGTCTGCAGGTACAGCGGGTGCTCGCCGCGGTGGAGGAGAGCGCGGAGAAGAACTCCGTCTACACCCCTGTCCAGGCCGGCGAGGCCGAAGTCCGGTAGAGATCCGGCAGCAACCCCGTTGGGAGGCACCATGCCACGCCCGTTCACCCTGTTCACCGGTCAATGGGCCGATCTGCCGTTGGAGGAGGTCTGCCGCCTGGCCGCCGACTTCGGCTACGACGGCCTCGAACTCGCCTGCTGGGGCGACCACTTCGAGGTCGACAAGGCCCTGGCCGATCCGTCCTACCTGGCCGGTCGGCACGCCCTGCTGGAGAAGTACGGCCTGAAGTGCTGGGCGATCTCCAACCATCTCGTCGGCCAGGCCGTCTGTGACAACCCCATCGACGAACGGCACCAGGGCATCCTGCCCGCCCGCATCTGGGGCGACGGGGAGCCGGAGGGCGTACGCCGGCGTGCCGCGGCCGAGATCAAGGACACGGCGCGGGCCGCGGCCGCCTTCGGTGTCGACACGGTCGTCGGTTTCACCGGATCGTCGATCTGGCATCTGGTGGCGATGTTCCCGCCGGTACCGGAGCGGATGATCGAGCGCGGCTACGAGGACTTCGCGGAGCGCTGGAACCCGATCCTGGACGTGTTCGACGCCGAGGGCGTCCGCTTCGCCCACGAGGTTCATCCGAGCGAGATCGCCTATGACTACTGGACCACCAAACGTGCCCTGGAGACGGTGGACAACCGGCCGGCGTTCGGGCTCAACTTCGACCCCAGCCACTTCGTCTGGCAGGACCTGGACCCGGTCGGCTTCCTCTACGACTTCCGGGACCGGATCTACCACGTCGACTGCAAGGAGGCCCGCAGGCGTCTGGACGGGCGCAACGGGCGGCTCGGCTCCCATCTGCCCTGGGGTGACCCGCGGCGCGGCTGGGACTTCGTCTCCGCCGGACACGGTGACGTCCCCTGGGAGGACGTCTTCCGGATGCTGCGTTCGATCGGTTACGACGGGCCGATCTCCGTGGAGTGGGAGGACGCCGGCATGGACCGCCTCGAAGGTGCGCCGCGAGCACTCGCCCATCTGAAGCGGTTCGACTTCGACCCGCCTGCGGCGTCCTTCGACGCTGCCTTCGGAGGCGGCGACAACTAGTGCCCCGACAGGCAACGTTCGCCCCGTCGCGACGCCCGGCACTCCCCCAAGCTCTTCGAGTAGGGGGGACCCCCACTCGCCGCACCGGCCGAAAGCCCAAGTACGTCCAGTTCGAGGACTTCCGGCCGGCACGCCGAGAAGGCCGCCCCGGACGCCGCTCCTTGACGGGCAAACGTTGCCTGCCGCGGCACCAGGCGCTCCGCTGTAGGAGGCGCAACATGCCGCCGGTTGTGAGCGGCGCCGTCGAGGCAGGTCGCTCCCGCACTCAGGGCTTCGCTCGAGCGGGGGACCCCATCGCGGCGGAGCCGCAAACCGGCGCGGATCATGCCCAGTTGGGGTGCTGGCGAACCGTAGTCGCCTTCCCCAGACCTGTTCGGAGCCGACCGGATCGGTGCCCGGTGGCGGTAGAGCCGCCGGGCGGACCAGCCCGGCGGTAGAGCCGCCGGGCTGGTCCGGGCTGCCCGGACACGGCTTTGTCCTGATCAAGGAAGAAGTTTGCCGTTTTGTTGCGCAAGGGGTTCCGGTCAAGGACGAACGGGGCTACGGTCCCTTCGTGCACAGGCACCACACAGTGGTTCGAGACTGACGGCGTATTCAGGCCGCACGGCGCACTGCTCGTTCGACAGGCCTACGGAGGGCGGCCCTGCACGGCGCAGGGCCAAGAACCCTCAGGTGCCCCGCCTTTCTCACCGGCGGCCCTTGCCGCCCACTCGCACGCCGCAACCGCGCCGACCACGGAGCGTCCCTCCCGGGCCGCGGCCGAAGCCGCCCTCATGCCGGCGGTGGGCGGGAGGCCCCGAGCCCCCGCCCACCGTCCTCCAACCGCATCGGAACATCGACCTGGCAGGGAGGCAGCCCGTGAACAGCACAGGAGGACCTGGCCCTGCTGGTCGGAGGCGCGGTGCCGCGCACCCGTCGTCTCGAGGGAAAGACCTGTGCCTGGCAGGCCCTCCCGCCCGAGCAGCGCCCCCGCACCGCCGCTCGCCCTGCTCTCCACCCCCCGCGCAGTATCCGGCCGCGTAGCGGCCACCGAAGTGAATCCCTGCTCCTGCGGCTCGGCGGCCTCTGCTGAGGCGGCAGCCGTCAGGCACCCGCACCGCGACAACGAAAGAGGGAACCCCTGTGACCGCGTTCAATGACGAAGCCGTCACCGGCGACGCCCTGCGCCGCACACTCGGCGTCAGCCGCCGCCGCTTCCTCAGCACCTGTACAGCCGCCTCCGCCGCGGCGATCGCCGCCCCGGTCTTCGGCGCCGGGCCCGCCCTCGCGCAGGACAGGGCGGAAGCCGCGGGCGGTGACCGGGGCCGTTCCGCTCTGGTCCCGCCGCACAAGCGCGGCATCATCCTCTACACCGTCCGTGATGCGATCGGCCGGGACCCGCTGGCCTCCGACCTGCCCTCCGGATTCCGCGAGGTCTTCAAGCAGCTGTCGCGCTTCGGCTACCGCCAGGTGGAGTTCGCCGGTTACGGCCAGCACGCCAACGCGCCCGGCGGCGCCGATCTGGGCACCATCGAGGGCGCGAAGCTGTTGCGCTCCTGGCTCGACGAGTACGGCCTGCGGGCGCAGGGCAGCCACGGCTTCATCCCGCCGTCCTGGCCGCTGACCCCGTCCGACCGGGACACCTTCAAGCGCTTCCTGGAGATCTCCAACATCCTCGGCATGGAGCACATGGGTACCGGTGCCGACCCCACCAACACCCCCTACCGGGCCGACTGGGACGTGGCCGCGGAGAAGTGGAACACCCTGGGCGCCATCGCCTGCAGGGAGGGCGTCAAGCTCTACACACACAACCACGACAGCGCCTACGACTTCCTGCTCGACGGCGGCCCGCTCGACGCCCAGGGCCGGCCGACCCGCAGCTCCGGCATCCGGAAGCTGGAGTACTTCCTGAAGGTGACGGACCGCAAGAGCGTCTATCTGGAGCTGGACGTCTTCTGGGCGCACGTGGCCAAGTACAAGTTCCACACGTACACCGCCCACGACGGCTCGCAGCGTGAGCGGGTCTTCGACCCGGCCGGACTCGTGGTCCGCAACACCAAACGCTTCCCGCTCTTCCATGCGAAGGACGGCGTCGTCAACCTCCAGAGCGGCCTGGGCTACGACATGGTGCCGTTCGGCACGGGCGACATCGACTACCGGAAGTTCTTCACCCGGGTGGGTGCGAAGAACTACCACAACCCGATGGTCGAGCAGGACAACGCGCCGAGCACGAGCGCTCCCGGCCAGTCCCTGGAGTTCGCCCGGGTCGGTTACGACAACCTCGCGGCCCTGCGCGCCCGCCACTGACGGACCATCATCCGGGATGCCCGCCCGGCGTATTGGCGCGGGGCGAGCATCCCGGGCATGCCCGAAAAGAGCTGAAATACCACTGCAAACTTTTCTTAAATAGATTGAAACTTTGTCCTTGACGAGTTGAAAGTATGCGCCCTAGCGTCCAACTCACGCATTCCGCCTGGCTTTTCACCCGCCGGCCAGACCAAAGGAGTTCTGAGTGCGCAACAGACGGATCGTCACTCTCGTGGGGGCGGCTGCGTTGGCCGGAGCCGTCGGGCTCCTGCCTCTCTCCCCCGTCCAAGCCGCGACATCAGCCCCCGTGCCGCCGGCCCCGTCGGACTTCCAGAAGGTCACCCTCAACGACCGCCCGGGCGAGCCCATGGCCCTCGCCGTCCTGCCCGACCGGCGGGTGCTGCACACGGCGCGCACGGGAGAGGTCCGGATCCACGACCCCAAGAGCGGTGTGAACTTCCTCGCCGCCGACATGAAGAAGAGCCCCGCCGGGCTCTACCAGCACGACGAAGAAGGCGTGCAGGGCATCGCCGTCGACCCCGGCTTCGCCAAGAACCACTGGGTCTACCTCTACTACTCGCCCCGCCTCGACACCCCCATGGACGACCCGGCCACCCCGGGCGTCAACGAGGGGGACGCACCGCAGTCCGGCAAGGCCGAGGACTTCGCCAAGTACAAGGGCGTCACCCGGCTGTCGCGGTTCAAACTCGTGGGCAACAAGCTCGACTACGCCACCGAGCAGAAGATCCTCGACGTGCCGGCCGACCGCGGCCTCTGCTGTCACGTCGGCGGCAAGATCGACTTCGATGGCAAGGGCAACCTGTTCCTGTCGACCGGCGACGACTCCAATCCGTTCTCCTCCGACGGCTACGCCCCGCTCGACGACCGACCCGACCGCAACCCGTCCTACGACGCGCGGCGCACCGCGGGCAACACCAACGACCTGCGCGGAAAGGTCCTGCGCATCAAGGTCAGGCGCGACGGCGGCTACGTCATACCGGGCGGCAACCTCTTCGCGCCGGGCACCCCGAAGACCCGCCCGGAGATCTACGCCATGGGTCTGCGCAACCCGTTCCGCTTCGGGGTGGACGACAGGACCGGCGAGGTCTACGTCGGCGACTACTCACCCGACGCCGAAACCGCCAACCCCGACCGCGGCCCCGCCGGCCAGGGCCGCTGGATGGTCATCGACCGCCCCGCCAACTACGGCTGGCCGTTCTGCGTGACCCGGGACATGCCGTACCAGGACTACGACTTCGCCACCCAGAAATCGAGCGGCGCGTTCAACTGCGCGAAGCCGGTCAACGACTCGCGCCACAACACCGGCCGGAAGGAGCTGCCCCCGGTCACGGACGCGGAGATCGTCTACGGCTACGAGGCCTCCGAGACGTTCCCCGAGCTGGGCACGGGCGGCATCGGCCCCATGGGCGGCCCGGCGTACCGCTACGACAAGCGGAACAAGGCCCAGAACCGCTGGCCCCAGTACTTCGACGGCAAGCCGCTCTTCTACGAGTGGACCCGCGACCAGATGAAGGCCATAACCCTCGGCAAGAAGAACGAGGTGCAAAAGATCGAGGACGCGATCCCCTCGATCACGACGGACGGCCCGATCGACGCCGAGTTCGGCCCGGACGGCGCGCTGTACGTCCTCGAGTACGGCACCGGGTACTTCGCGGAGCTGCCCGAGGCCCAGCTCTCCCGCATCGACTTCACTCGGGGCAACCGCACCCCGGAGCCCAAGGTCGCCGCGGACGTGGTCAACGGCACCAGCCCGCTGACGGTCCAACTCTCCAGCGCCGGCACGAAGGACGCCGACGGTGACGCCCTCCGCTACGCCTGGGACTTCGACGCCGACGGCACCGTGGACTCCAGGGAGGCGAACCCGAAGCACACGTTCACCAAGAACGGCGTCTACGACGCCACGCTGAAGGTCACCGACAGCACCGGACGCTCGGCCTCCGCGTCCGTTCCCGTCGTCGTCGGCAACAAGGCGCCGGTCGTCTCGCTCACGACCGACCCGGCCCCGCACGGCGGCACGGAGTTCAAGTGGGGTGACACGGTCACCTGGAAGGTCACCGTCACCGACGACCAGCCGGTGGACTGCTCGAAGGTCACCGTCTCGTTCATCCTCGGCCACGACTCGCACGGCCACCCGCTGTCTTCCAGCAGCGGCTGCTCCGGATCGTTCGAGACGTTCGTGGACGGCGGTCACGCCGGTGCGGACAACCTGAAGGCGGTCTTCAACGCCACCTACCAGGACTCGCCCCCGGACGGCTTGCCGTCCCTCTCGGGCAGCGCCGAGGTCGCACTGACACCGGCTGACTGACCGACGCCGACGACACCGAGACAGGGCGCCCCTCCAGGAGGGGCGCCCTGTGCCGCTTCATGCTCGGCGGCCCGACGCAGTGTCGGAAGGTCCAGGTCCCCGTCCGTCAGGAGCTGTTGCTGTTCGACCGGGTGAAGAACTCGATCTCCGCGATGGACACCTGCTTCTTGGCGTCGGTGGCGTATGCCGACCGCAGCACGAAGCGCACGGCGGTGACGTCCCCGACCCGGAACTTCCGCCGCTGGCCACCGGCGCTCTGGTCCAGGGTGATGGTCCGGGTGGTCGTCTTTCCGTCCGCGGTGGTGATCCTCGCGTCGATGCGGTGCGGGAGAGCCGACTTCGAGAGCTGGTCCGCCTTGGTCGACACACCGGAGGTGATGACCAGGTCCAGCAACCGGGTCGGCCGGTCGAAGCGTGCCTCCAGCCACTCGCCCTCGCCGGACTGCGAGACACCCGGCCCCCACCAGGTGTTGCTGATCTTGTCGAAGGCGAGTGGCGCGCCGTGTCCTGGGTACGAGCGCGACGCCTTGACGCTGTCCGGGCCCACCGCGGCCCGCTTGGCGAAGTGGTCACGGGTCGCGTCCACCCAGGCGCCGATGTTGAGGACGAGGGTGACGATCAGGGCGAGTACGAGGGCGCCGACGACCCAGTTCATGATGTGCCCGAAGCCGCGGCGCAGCCGGGGGCGGTCACCGGCCCACGGGGTCTGCGCGACGCCGAAGCCCGGTATCCGGCGCCACCAGGGCTGCCGGCCCGGGGCCGTCCGCGTGTTGCCGGCCATCGGCATGGCGCAGCGGCCGCAGAAGTGCCGGTCGGGGAGGTTGGGGGTGGCGCACCACGGACATGGGATGCCGCCCTCCGGGCCCGACCCGGGTCCCGGGGCGCGGACTTGGGGGCGGTTCGCGACCGGACGGCCGGGCAGTACGGGCGCGACGGCGGGGGACGCGGGCGCGCGGGGTTCGGGATCGCTCACCGGGATGAGGAGGGACCTGGCCCGTTCGGCGGTGGAGTCGGAGGAGTCGGGGAAGCCGGAGGAGCCGGAGAAGCCCGTTGAGTTGGTGGACGGGTGGTGGCCCCGGCCCGCGGTGGTCGGCACCGGCTCGGTTTCGGCCGTGTCGCCGGTGTCGGCGGTTTGGGTGCCCGGGCGGGCGTTGCCCTGGGCGCCGGCGGAGAAGCCCGAGGATGGGTGAGAGGCCGGAGTCGCGGGGGAGCGCGTGTCCCGCTCCCGCAATCCGGCCGCTCCGGCACCGGCTGCTCCCGCACCGGCCCTTCCTGTACCGGCCACCCCCGCACCGACCGCCCCCGCACCGGTGGACGCCGCGGCCGCGGAGTCCGGCACAGTCGTGGGGTGGCCGTGAGCCGGCCGGGGAGCCGGGGGCGTGCCGGGGCCCCCGAATTCGGCGGGCGACTGCCCTGCTCCGGCGTGCCCGGAGCCGGGTGCGGGGTCCGTGTGCCGCGCGCCGGACCACCCGGCGGCCGCCTCTCGGTCACCGGCCCGACCGGCGGACGGGCCGGTCCCTTCGAAGTCCGGCCCGCCGGTCCGGGCGTCCGGCCACCGGGGCTCGTCCTCTCGCCGTCGGCCGCCGCCCGGACCGGCCGTGCCGGCGAGGGCCGGGTCGTGGCCCGTACGGGCGGTGCCCGTTCCGGCCTGGGGGCGGGCGAACGCGTCCCAGCCGGGCCGGTCGCCGGAGCCGCCGGTCCCGGCATCCCCGGTCGCTGAGTCCCGCGCCGGTGCGGCGGCCTCCGCGCGCGCCGGGTCCGTACGGGCCGCGTCGGACCGGTCCGGGCCGTCGGACCAGCCGAGTACCGCGCCGCAGGAGTCGCAGAAGGACTGGCCGGGCTCCGCCCGGGTGCCGCATTCGGCGCAGCTGCGGGCCGGCTCCCGTCCTGTGCCGGAGTTCTGGCTGGTCATCTCTCGGGAGTCCTTTCGGCGGCGGTCACCTGGACCGTGTAGGGCATGTGAGCGGGGCGGGCGGCCGCCACGAGGCTGTCGAGGCGGTGTTCGTCCGCGCGGGTCGGGTCGGGCAGCCGCAGCGTCACGTGCAGACGCGGGCGACGGTCGCCGGGGACCGGGCCCAGCGGCCGGGCGTCCCAGGCGGCACCGCCGCTCTCGGTGATCTCCGGGGTCACGCCGAAGACCAGGCGTATCGCCTCGGACAGACCGCGGCGGGTGCCCCGTACCCGGTGCAGATACGCGGCGGCGGCGACTGCCGCACGCAGCCGGGCCTCGGGCTCGGTGCCGTCGGTCTCCGCGCCGACCCAGCCGGCCAGCCACCGGGTGAAGTCCACCGGGGCCAGGGCCGGGGTGAAGTAGGAGTCCAGGCAGTCGAGGACGGCCAGGATCGGCGCGAGCACCTCGTCGAGCCCGCCGACGAAGCGCTGGGCCAGATCGTCGTCGGCGAACACGGCCGGCAGCATCATGCCGATGGGCGCGGAGGATCCGAGCCCGTCGATCGAGCCCCTCACGGCCGGTCCCCGATCACGCGCACCCGATGGTCGAAGGAGAAGACCAGGGACGGGGGTTCGAGGTCGATGCGGTCGGTCGCGTCGCCGCGTTTGCCGGTCAGGGGGTCGGCCGGGTGGAGCTGGACCTCGTCGACCAGTTCCACGCCGGGGACGCGCTGGAGGACGGCGAAGACCTCGCCGGACTGCACGGGCCGGCCGAAGGGCCAGCCGCGGCCGTCGGCGCCGCCGGTCAGCGGGTCGAGGTGGCGGTAGAGGGCGTCGTGCGTCTGGCGGCGGACCCGGTCCGTGTCGATGCCGCGGAACGCGTGCACCGTGGCGACCACCGTGACGCCCTGGTAGAAGGGCGGACCCACCGCCAACCGGGTACCGATGAGGCGGCGTTCGTCCAGGTAGCGGGTGATGCGCCTGAGCAGCGCGTCGCCGGGCACCAGTTGCTCGAAGCGCAGTCTGCCGCCAGGGTCGGGCACGGCCTGGGGGACCACCAGCACCCGTACCGCGTACGCCCCGTGCTCGCCCTCGTCGCCCTCCAGACAGGTGATGCGGGCCGTCTCGGGCGCCGCGCGGCGGGCGAGTTCCTCGTAGTCGCGCAGGGTCACCGCCCGCTCCTGGGCGCGCAGGGTGATGGGCGCCCTCGTCTTCGCCTCCTCCACCGTCTCGCCGTCGACCCCGCCGCGCGCGGCCTCCCGGTTGACGACCTCGGAGACGTACGGGACGGAGGCGCGCAGAACCTGGACGGCGCCGCGGGCGACGTTCCCGGCCCGGCCACCGCCGGTCCGGTACCGCAGGGCGCGGACGACGGCGCCCTTGGGAGCCACCGCCCCGTACTGGCGCAGGGTGCCGTCGGGCTCCCGTACCGCCGGGCCGAAGGCGATCTCACCGGTGGCGGCGTCCAGGGTGATGTGCCGGTCGTACGGGGTGGAGGCGGCGAACGACGGGACGACCTCCCAGTCGGTCCAGCCGTCGTGCTCGGCGGTCTGCAGCAGCACCGGAGGGGTGTCGCCCACCACGGGCGCGTGGGCCAGCCGCAGCCGCTGCCCGGGCAGACCGGTGGACTCGCCGAGCGCCTCGTCGTAAACGGTCTCGGCGTGCACGGCCGTGGTGGTGCCGCCGAGGGTGAACGCCTCCGCGGAACGGACGGTCGGGGAGGTCGTGTAGAAGGGCTGGCCGGGCAGCGGCTCGGTGACCCGGCAGCGCAGCCAGCCGGCCTCCTGCCCGCCGGTGCGGGACAGCGTGTGCCCGCCGGGCACGTGCAGGACCACCTCGCCCGGCCGGTTCAGGCCGCCGGTGCCGTCCCGGTCGACCTCGCACTCGCTCCAGCCGTCCTCGGTCCACGCCTCCCAGACCAGCGGCGGCTGCCGCGGGTCCACGCCGACGCCGTCGACCCGGCTGTCCAGCTCCATCCCGACCGCGCAGTGCGGCACGGCGGCGCTCAGGCCGAGCAGCAGGCAGTCGCCGGGCCGCGGGGCCTCGGCGAAGCACATCACGTCCTTGCCCTCGACGAGATCGGCGGTCCGGTCGACGCCGGGCTCACCGCTCAGCTGCACCACGAGGTGCCGCAACTCGCTCGGCACCACGGTCAGTTCGCGCTCGGTGGCGAAGACGGCGGCCTCCTCGCTCTCGGTGCGCGTGGTGGCGACCTCGGTGCCCACCGGCAGCACGACGGGCTCCTCCTGCGGTGCGGAGAGCCAGAACGTGACGTCCGTACGGGCCGCGGAGGGCGGGAAGAGGGTGATGCCGACCAGATCCAGGAACGCCAGGTGGTTCTTCTCCGGCACCCGGTTGAGCCGGTAGACGATCTGGTCGGCCATGTGGGCGACCGTCTCCACCAGGGTGACGCCCGGGTCGGAGACGTTGTGGTCGGTCCACTCCGGGGCGCGCTGCTGAATGTAGCGCTTGGCGTCGTCGACGAACTGCTGGAAGCGGCGGTCGTCGAGGTTCGGGGAGGGCAGGGCCATCAGCGGTCGCTTTCAGGGGAGTCGCCCGCGCCGGGGGCGTCGGGCTCCTCGTGGGAGGGGATGACGTAGAACGGGAAGACCAGGCTGCGCGGGTTGTTGGTGCCGCGGATCGAGTAGCGGACGTCGATGAAGAGCACGCCCTGTTCGGTCTCGCGGCCGGCGGTCACCTCCACATCGCTCACCTCGATGCGCGGCTCCCAGCGGTCGAGGCTCGTGTAGACCTCGTGCTGGATGCGGCCGGCGGTGGCCTCGTTGACCGGCGCGAACACCAGGTCGTGGATGGCGCAGCCGAACTCGGGGCGCATCGGCCGCTCGCCCGGGGCGGTCGCCAGGACGAGCCGGATGGCCTCCTCGATCTCGCGCTCCCCGCTGACCAGGGCGATGCCGCCGGTGGGGCCGATGCGCAGCGGGAAGGCCCAGCCGGATCCGACGAACTGCTCGGCCATCAGTGGGCCACCCGCCTTCTCCTCGTCGTCGTCATGGTTGTGCTTCCTGCGGTCCTGCTGCTCGTGGTGGTGTCTCTCGCGGTTGTGCTTCTCGCGGGTCCGCCGGCTGCGGATCTGCTTCTCGCGGGTCCGCCGGCTGCGGATCTGCTTCTCGCGGGTCCGCCGGCTGCGGATCTGCTTCTCGCGGGTCCGCCGGCTGCGGATCTGCTTCTCGCGGGTCCGCCGGCTGCGGATCTGCTTCTCGCGGGTCCGCCGGCTGCGGATCTGCTTCTCGCGGGTCCGCCGGCTGCGGATCTGCTTCTCGCGGGTCCGCCGGCTGCGGATCTGCTTCTCGCGGGTCCGCCGGCTGCGGATCTGCTTCTCGCGGGTCCGCCGGCTGCGGATCCGCTTCTCGCGGGTCCGCCGGCTGCGGATCCGCTTCTCGCGGGTCCGCCGGCTGCGGATCCGCTTCTCGCGGGTCCGCTGGTTACGGATCTGCTTCTCGCGGGTCCGCTCGTTGCGGATCTGCTCCGCGGGTCCGGTGAGCGTCTCGGCCGTCACGGGATCGGATACGGCTTGTTGTTGACCGTGACGATGCCCATGAGGCCGACGTTGAGCGCGCGAACGCCCACCTGCCCGACGGAGTTGATCTGGACGGTCCCGGCCGCCTTGAGGCTGAGGGCACCCACCGCGTCCACCGCCACGGCCCCGCCGAGCGACTTGACGTTGACCGTGCGGCCCTGGAGGTCGAGCAGACCGCCGCTCTTGATGGTCAGCTTGCGCCGCGCGCTCAGCGTGAGGTCGGTGCCGGCCTCCACCGACACCGATCTGCCGCCCTTGATGCTGACCGTGCCCTTGCTGTCCACGGTGATCTCGGTCTTGGTGCGGTCGAGGTTGATGGTCAGACTGCCGTCACCGCTGACCACGCGCACACCCTGCTTGCGGGCGCCGGTGGTCTGGCTGAGCAGGTCGACACGGTTGCCCTGCCGGTCGGACAGGGTGTGCCGGATCGCCTTCTTCCGCAGCCCGTCGTGCAGCGGGACGTCCTTGACGACGGTCGGGTTGTCCTTGCCGTTGTAGAGGCCGCCGATGACGAAGGGGTGGTCCAGCGCACCCCGGTCGAAGGCGACGAGGACCTCGTCGTCCACGTCCAGCGGGAAGATCCCGCCGCCGCCCTTGCCGCCCCACTGCGTCACCCGGGTCCAGTCGCTCTCGTACTGGTCGTCCAGCCAGGGGAACTGGAGCTTGACCCGCCCCTGCATGTCCGGATCCTGGACGTTGGTGACGATGGCGTTGGCCACGCTGGGCAGGCGTGGTTCGGCGGCCGAGCCGCCCCCGGAGGCCAGCCCGTACAGCGAGCGCCACTGGCGTCCGGTGAAGGTCACCCAGCTCTCGTAGTGCTGCCCGTCGCCGAAGACGTGCCGTACGGACGTGGCGGTGTACTTGCCCTGGAAGGGGTCTCCGACGTCGGTCAGCGTGACCGGGACGCCGGGCCGCAGTTTGGGGTTGCCGCGCACGGCCACCTCGAGTTCGGCGAACGACGAGGTCACGTCGTCGGAGAGCGAGTCCGCGGCGAACTTGACCTCGGCCTGCTTGTCGTAGGGCGTGCCGGTCTCGACCAGCGTGGAGGTCTTGAACTTCCTGGCGGCCTCGCCCGGGGCGGTACCGATGCTGATCCCGGCGTTCTTGGTCGCGAGCGACAGGGACGTGAGCTTCTTCTTCGTGGTGGTGTCCCAGCCGCGCGCCTCGACCTTGCCGACCTGGTCGGCGGCGGTGACGGCGGCCCGCAGCCGCAGGATGTCCCGGCGGGCCTGGAGCACGAAGGGACTCCGGTCGCCGTCCGTACCGACCGCGGGCGCCCCGGAGGCCGGCTTTGGCTTGGCGAACTCGAACTTCCCCTTCGCGTTCACCGACATGACCACGCCGTTCTCGTCGGCGAGCCGGGAGAGGAAGTCCCAGTCGGTGACGTTGGCCTGGCTGATGAACTCGTACACGTTCTTCGTCGCGTCGATCGCACCGAGGGGGAGACCGTCCTCCTTGGCCAGCTTGCGGGCGATGTCGGACGCGCTCTGGTTCTTGTACGCGGCCACCCGGCGCCGACGCACCAGGCGGTGCCCGGCGTCGTAGCCGCGGACGACGGTGAACGTGCCGGTGCCGTCGTAGTCCGCCTCCAGGCCGGTGACCTCGCCGGTCAGCAGCGGGTCGGAGGCTCCCTGGCCATCGGCGATCGGCGTCAGCACCACCTTGGTCCCGAACCTGATGCCCAGCTCGCCGAGGATCTCCCGGTCCGGGTCCCGGAAGGTGAGCCGGAACGCGGCGGGCACCCCGGCGCCCTGGTCGACCCAGCCGTCGACGAGCATCGGGGCGTAGTCCGGCGGCAGCGGCTTGCCGTCGATGGTCACCTGGATGAGCGTGGAGTACGCGGGCTGCACCATCAGGAACGCACCTCCTCGGCCGACGGCAGCAGGAGTTCCGTGCCGGACGGCAGTACGGCCGGGTCGTCGATGCCGTTGGCCTCGGCGATGGCCCGCCACGCGGCGGCGTCGCCGTACTCACGCCAGGCCAGCGACTGCAGCGAGTCGCCCGCGACGACGCGGTGCACGCGCTGCGCCGTGAGCGCGCCCGAGGTCGGATTCTGCCCCTTGGCCTTGCTGGGGATCTCGTGCAGCGTCACCTGACAGGTGGCCCGGATCGGCACCCCCGTCGTGCCGAACAGCGAGTACGTCGCCTCCACGGAACTCACGTACGCGGTGAAGCGGGCCGTGGAGAACGAGCCCCACTGGAACACCACCCAGGGCGGCGAGGGCTGCTTGGCGGCGATGCTCTTCGTGGTCACCTCGCAGCACGCCATCAGTGACTCCACCTTCTTCAGCACCGAGTTGCTGTTCGGGTCGAGGGACGAGTCCAGGAAGATCTCGACCGTCATCTCCCTGGGCTCGGGCCCCATGAACTCCGGGACGTTGCCGTCGCGCACCGCCGCGGTGGGCGTCGTCTTCCACTGGGCGCGGCGGCTCAGCGTCAGCTGCGCCGGATTGAAGTCGAGCTTGAACGTCTTGATCAGCGCGCCCGGGGTGGTGCTGGTGCCGACCGGCGGCTCGTGGATGGCCAGCGTGGCGCGCACCAGGCTCTTGCCGGCGCCCTTGCTCCCTTTTGCCATGGCTGTGGTCCCGCCCCTCAGTCCGTGAACCCGTGGTGGGTGATCTCCAGGACCTCCGTGGCGACGGCCGGGCTGGCCGGGTCCAGGGAGGGGCCCTGCCAGCTGACCGGCAGTACGTCGATCAGCCCCCAGCGGGCCACCTCCGAACCGTCCGCGCGCAACGCGGCGATCTGCGCGGTCGGCCGCTTGACCCCGGTGGTCACGGAGGAGATCCAGGCCGCGACCTTGGTGGTGTCCGGGGTCAGCGGGCGGGTCAGCCGGATGGTGGAGAAGGTGACGCGCGTCGGAAGCTGCCACACGAACCCGTTGTTGCCGCCCTCCTGGTGCTGCTCGATCTCCACCGCGGACGAGAGCCCTTCGCACCCGTTGAAGTAACCGAGGCTCTCGCCGTCGATGGTCAGGGTGAAGAAGATGGTGGAGCCCGGGTCGAGATCGCGGGACATCGGGGCCGGCCTTTCTGCGGACGTCGGTGGTGCGGGGCGGTGCGGGCGGTGCGGGGTCGTTCTCGGGTCGTGGGTCGTGGGTCGTGGGTCGTGGGTTGTGGGGCGTGGGTCGTCGGTCGGGGTCGTGAGTCGTGGGCTGTGCGTTGTGAGTTGTGAGTTGTGGTCGTCGGGTGCCGGTGGCGGCGAGTCAGCGGCGGGGGTCGCGGAGCTTGCCGATCCGCTCCCGGTCGAGCCGCAGTTCGGTACGGACCAGCCGGGTGATCCGGCCGACCAGCCGGTGCGTCAGCTCGTCGAGTTGGAAGTCGGTCAGGGAGCGGGGGTCGAAGTGGCCCTTGGCGACCGGGGTGTCCCCGGTCGGGGGTTCGCCGGGGGCGGGTGTCGGGGGCGGGTCATCGGCGGAGCCGGACCCGGACGAGCCGCGCGACGAGGTGCCGCGGGCCGAGACGGGCGAAACGGCCGTGGTGGTCGTGGCGGGCGCAGGCAGCGGCGGACGGCCCGTGTCCCGCTGTATGGGTGCGGGTGCCGGGGCGGGTGCGGGTGCGGAGGCGTTGGCGCGGATGTTTCCGGGGCCGTTGCCGGATGCCTGGGGCGTCCTGGGCGCGGCAGCCGCTTGCCGCTGGACAACTGGCGGGGCTGCAAAGGTACTTGACCGGAGTGGGGCCTGCGGGATCGTCCCGGGGGTCACGAGGGGCGGGGCGGCCGAGAGGAGGGGCACGGCACGGCCGACGGGAGTCCTGGGGGCCACGGCCCGCTGAACCGCCGGTGCGGTGCCCGGCGCGGAGCGGCGCAGCGGGACGGCGGCCGGGGGCGTCCGTTGCGGCCCGGCGGGGGGCGCCGCGGGCGCCAGGGCGGGGGCGAGGGCACGAGCGGGGGTCAGGCCACGCACGGGGGCGCCCGTCGCGGACGCGTGCCCACCGTTCTCCGCGGGGGCGATCCTCGTGGCGCGCTGTACGGCATGCGGGTCGGTGGCCGGGGCCCGTAGCGGTACGGCCGGAGGCCGGTGGGGCCGTTCCGCCGGTGCCGGTGCCGGTATCGGCGCGGGCGCGGGCGTCGGAGTTCCGGGGGTCCGCGTGCCCGGTCCGGGCGTACGGTCCGGTGCCGCGGGAGTACGGTCCGGTGCCGTTCCCTGACGCACCGCCGCCGCGCGCTGGACGGCGGGCGGCCCGGAGAGGGGTTTCGCGCCCGCGGGCGGGGCGGACAGGGTAGCACCGAGCAGGGGGCGCTGCGGCGGGTGGCTCGCGGCGACGGTGGGATTCGTGGGCCGGTCCGGGGAGTTCGGCGGGGCCGAAGGAAGCGAGGTCGGTGGGGTGGCCGTGGCGACGGGGGGCCGGGCCCCCGGGCCGGAGGTGGACACGTTCCCCGAGGTCGGCGCACCGAGGCCCATGCGCCGGACCGGGCCGGAGGCGCTCCGCTGCACCGGGCGCGGACCCGCGACGGACGGCGCGCCCGGCGGAACCGGGGTGGCGGGGCCGCCCCGACCCCGGCCGGAGACAACCGGGTTGGCGGCGGCAGCCGTCCCGGCCGGGGCGCCGGGGCTGGTCGCCGTACCGGTGGAACCGGCTCCCGGGTCGCCGATGCCGGTCGTACGTGTGCGGCTGGGAGGGGTCGCCGTGCCGACAGGGCCGACAGTCGGTCCGCCCGGGCGGGTCGCTCGGATGCCGTGGTCGGTTGTCGGGTGGACGGGGCCGGGGGCGGGGTCACCGGGGCCGGTCGCGGTACCGGCGGGGCCGGTTGCGGCGGCTGAGTCCGCGGTCCGGCTGGAACCGGTCGTCGTCCGTTGGACGTTGACCGCCGGGCTGCCGGAGTGAGCCGCCGGGCCGCCCGGGTCGGCCACCGCGTCCCTGGGACCGGTCGCCGCTCCGAGGGAAGCCGTCGACGTGCCACTGGAGCCGATGAGAGCCCGCCGCACACCGACCACCGCGTCGCGCGGGCCGGACTCCCTGTTGCGCGGGCCGGACTCCCTGTCGCTCGGGCCGGACTCCCTGTTGCTCGGGACGGACTGCCTGTTGCTCGGGACGGACTGCCTGTTGCTCGGGCCGCCCGCAGTGACGCTCGAGCCGACTGCCGTGCTGCTAGGGCCGGTTGCCGTGCCGTGCGGGCTGTCCGCTGTCCTGCTGGGTCCATGTGCTGTGTGGCCGGGGCCGGTTGCCGTGCGGCTCCGGCCGACTGTCATGTTGCTCGGTTCAGTTGTAGTGCCGCCCGGGCCGACTCCCGTGTCGCTGGGCCCGGTTGCTGTGCCGCTCGGGCCCCTGTTCGCCGTCCTGCTCTGCCCATCCGCCGTGCGACCGAGGCCCCCCGCCACGCGGCTGGGGCCGTCGCCGGTCCTGCTGGGACCCGTGTTCGTCCCGGTAGGGCCGGTCGTCATGCTGTTGCCCAGGGTGGTGGTCGCCTTCTGGACGCGGGCCGTCCCCGCATTGCCGGTACCGGTGGTCGTCGTGTCAGAGGCGGTGGTCGTTGCGGCCTGCCCGGACGTCGTGCCGCTGGGGCCGGTCGTCGCCCGTTGGACGTTCAGCCCTGCGTTGCCGGGCATGGCCGCTGCGATGTCGCGACCGGCGGTCGTCTTGGCACGCTCGACGGCCGAGCCACGAGAGTCGACGGCCGAGCCACGAGAGTCGGTCGCCGAGCCACGAGAGTCGGTCGACGCGGACCGGGAGTCGGTCCCCGCGCCCCGGGAGTCGGTCCCCGCGCCCCAAGAGTCGGTCCCCGCGCCCCGGGAGTCGGTCGTCGCCCGTCCGGCATCGGCCCCCGCCTTGCCGGACGCGGCACGCGGGGCATCAGGCCTGACGGTAGCGGCGCCGTCGGGGCCGGGCGACCTGTCGGCGGGGGCGCCGGTCGCCGCCCCGGCGCCGACGCCGGTTGTACGCGTGCCGATGGGAGCGGTCGCACGGTCGGCCGTCGATCCGGGCGGGCGGGTTGCCTTGGCACCGCGTTCGGTTGTCGGGGGTACGCGGCCGGGGCCCGGGTTGCCGGGGCCGAATGCCGTACCGACGGGGCCACTTGTACCGGGCGCGGACGCTGTGCTGCCGGAACCGATCGTCGCCCGTTGGACGTTGACCGCCGCGCTGCCGGAACCGGTCGTCGCCCGTTGGACGTTGACCGCCGCGCTGCCGGAACCGGTCGTCGCCCGTTGGACGTTGACCGCCGCGCTGCCGGAGCGGGTCGCCGTACCGCCGGTCCCGGCAGCCCGGCCGGCGGAGTCGGCCGCGGAACCGCCACCGGACGCCGGACTGTCGGCACGGACAGGAGCCGGGCCGCCCGCAACGGTCGGCGTCGGGCTGCCGAATGCGGCGGCGCGTGGGCCGACCGGGCCGGCCGCTGGGGATGGTTCGCCGTCGGGCGCCCCGGGGGCGGCCCAGCCCGGCGCGGTACGGCCCCCGGTCCCGGTGATGCCCATGGCGTCGTCCCGGCGCGCCACCGGCAGAGCCCGTCGCTGCCCGGCGGGCGGGGCGGACGCCCTGGTCAACGAGTCCGACCGGGACGGCCGGTGCTGCCGGGGCGGTACGGGCGTCACCCGGGGGCCCGCCGGTCGGGACGCCGTGACCGGACGCGGCGCGCGCTGCACCGGTGCCGTGTCGTCGCGCACGTCGTCCGCGGCCCCGGGGCGGTCGGCGCGCACCGGCGGAAGGGTGTGTGAGGGCGGTTCGAGTCCGGAGACGGGCCTCGCCGACGTGGTGAGCGCGTCCCTGACCAGGCCACCTGGTGCTCCGTCGAGGACGGCGTGGGACAGGGTCCCGGTGAAGGAGGGGTTCTGCCAGGTGCTGAGCCGCCCGCCGAACCCGGAGTCGGCGACACCGGTCCACCCGACGGCGGCCCGCTGGATCGGCGGCAACGCCACCCAGCCCGCCGCCGAGGCCGACCCGGGCGCCACGTCCCTGCCCGCATCCGCGGGTGCCCGCGCACCCGAGTCCGCACGAGCGGAACCGCCGCCTCCGGCAGCCGAGTTCGCATCGACGGCAGGGATCGTTGCGGAACTGCGGCCCTCGGCAGCAGAGTTCGCGTCGACGGCCGGGCTCGCCCCGGCAGCCGGGTCCGTCCCGGACGCGCGGCGCGCGGCCGTCGTCGCCGGGCCGCCCCTCAGTCGGTCGAGGAACCCCACGTCTCAGCCCTCCGCCCCGCCCCGCGTCACCAGGGACGCGATCTGTTCCGTGTAGCGGCGGCGGTCCTGGTGTTCGAGGTCCAGGATCTCCTCCAGGCTCCAGTGGAAGTGGTAGGCGACGTACGCGATCTCCTCGTGCAGCCGGTCGGTCGCGTACGTCACGATTCCCCCAGGCGGCTCCCGCCGAGTTCGACCTCGAAGGGTTCCGAGCAGTGAGGGCACTCCACGGCGGCACGGGTGTGGCCCTCGGCGTTGACCTGCCGGTAGAAGTCCTGCAGGAACGCGAGGTCGGAGGCGAACATGTTCTCCACCACCCCGTCGTGCACCATCGCCAGCGTGCCGAGGCGGGTGATGACCCGGCCCAGCAGGACCACCGACAGATAGGCGGGGTTCTCCTGGACGCGGACGTCCCGCAGCGGGATCAGCTCGTCCCGGGCGGTGGCCAGGCGCATCACACCGTCCCGGTGGACGGTGCCCGCATCGTCGACGTAGCCGCGCGGCAGCTCGAAGGGAAACTCCGTCCGCAGCTGCTGCGCCACCGACACCGGGGCGGGCGCGGGAGCGGGAGCCGGAGCGACGGTCTGCTCCGGCGGCGTCGCCGCCGTCGCCGGCACCGGTGCGTCCACGACCGGGCCCGCGCCC
The DNA here is from genome assembly GCF_004023625.1 of Streptomyces cavernae. GTDB lineage: Bacteria > Actinomycetota > Actinomycetes > Streptomycetales > Streptomycetaceae > Streptomyces > Streptomyces cavernae. Next base: position 28,813 of record NZ_ML137713.1, read on the forward strand.
GCCCTGGCAGCCGTACGCCGCATTACTCGATGACCAGTTCTTCGAAGACGATGGTCACGGTCTCGGTGAGCGCGGAGGCCTCGCCGGCCTTCAGGGCACTGGCGTCGATCTTGCTGCACCAGGCGTTGCGCATGTTGTACCGCTTCACCGGATTGTTCTGGTAATCCATCATGATGATGGAGGCGTTCTTGCGGGCCGTGCTCATCTGGCCGGAGATCGAGTCGTTGATCCACGTCGTGAACGCCGGGGACTGGGTCATTCCGCGCACCACGGTGCACTGCCCGTCCTTCTGCACGCCCGGCATGAGACTGACCTCGGGCCTGCCCTGCGCCGAGTTCGACAGGTGTTTGATGACGTCCTGTTCGATGCTGAGGCCGTTGACCTCCGCGAGGTACTCGACCATCACGCCGTCGATCTGGAGACCGAAATTGTGTGAGGTAAGGGCGTCACCCGGGCTGAGACTCATCTGTTCTCTGTCCTTCTGAGGGTTCTTGGTGATTGCGTACGAGACGCCGTACGGGGAGCCGTACGAGGCGGTGTGCGAGGGCTACGGGCGCAGGCCGACGGGCGCTGGCGGACGGGCGCAGGCGGCCGGTCCTACTCCTCCAACTCCCCGCTGCCGCTGGAGAACTGGGCCAGCCGGAAGATCACGAACTCGGCCGGCTTGACCGGGGCGATGCCGATCTCGCAGACCACGCGGCCGACGTCCACCGACTCCGGGGGGTTGGTCTCCTCGTCGCACTTGACGTAGAACGCCTCCTCGGGCCGCTGGCCGAAGAGGGCGCCGCTGCGCCACTCGTTGACGAGGAACGCCGAGACGTTGCGCCGGATCCGGGCCCACAGGTTGTGGTCGTTCGGCTCGAACACCACCCACTGGGTGCCGAGCAGGATCGACTCCTCCAGGTAGTTGAAGTACCGGCGGATGTTGAGATAGCGCCAGGCCGGGTCGGAGGACATGGTGCGAGCGCCCCAGACGCGGATGCCGCGGCCCGGGAAGGCGCGGATGCAGTTGACGCCGATGGGGTTGAGCAGGTCCTGCTCGCCGCGGGTGATCTGGAGCTCCAGGTCCACCGCGCCGCGTACGACCTCGTTGGCGGGCGCCTTGTGCACACCGCGCTCGAAGTCGTTGCGGGCCCAGATGCCGGCGACGTGGCCGCTCGGCGGGATCACGCGGGACTGGCCGGTGGCCGGATCGAAGACCTTGACCCAGGGGTAGTACAGAGCCGCGTACTTGGAGTCGTAGCCCGCGGTCTCCTGGCGCCAGACGCGGATCTGACGGGCATTCAGGCCCGGCGGCGGGTCGATGACGGCGACCCGGTCGCCCATCAGCTCGCAGTGCGCGATCAGACCGAGCTGGACCGCCTTCACGGCCTCCAGGTCGATCGCGCCGCGCTGGTAGGCGGCCATCAGGTCCGGGACGGCGACCATGGAGATCTCGTCCACGGCCTCCAGGCCGCCGAAGCCGGTGCGGTCCGCGGAGTCGCCGAGGTAGTGTGCCGGGCCGGGGTGGGCGTCGCTCGCCGCGGAGGGGGCGACCGGGACGGGGGCGGCGGGGGCCGCCAGCGCCACGGTCTGGTTCTCCGGCCGCGCCAGCTGCGCCGCGGGCGCCGACTCCTGCACGGTGATGAGCTTGGAGCGCTCCTTCACCTGGGTGACGACGTAGTTGCGGCCGCCCTTCTTGGCGGTCACATCGAAGGTCTCGACGGGCTTGTCGCCGTCCTTGACGATCAGCTTGAAGCGCTCGGCCGGACCTTCGCCCTCGGGGTCGGCGACCTCGACGCTGAGCGAGCCGCCCGCAATGGCGGTCACGCTGAAGGTGCCCAGCTGCTTCGGCTCGCCCGCCGGGAGAGCGGCCGGTGCGGCGGACCCGCCGACGGCGGCCGGGGCACCGCTGCCCGCCGCGCCCTCGGCCGTGCCGCCGACCCGCACGACGTACGCGGCGCTGCCGCCGTTGTTGAAGAACCCGTAGACCGAGTGCGCGAGGTAGTAGCCGTCGGTGAAGTCGCCGAAGGCCGCGACGTACTGGGACCAGTTGGTCACCAGCGTCGGCTGGTTCAGCGGCCCGGTCGGCGCGAGTCCGACGAAGGCCGCCACCGACGTGCCCACCCCCTCGATGGGACGCGAGCCGCTGGCCACCTCCTCGACGTATACGCCGGGCGACAGGTAGGACGGCATGCTCTGCTCTCCTCGGGGTACGAGACAGGACGCCTCTCACCCTCACGCGCGAAGCGCATCGCCGAAACGTCCTCCGGGACCTGTTCGGGGGCAGAGCTGTTGCCCCGACGGGCAAGCCGACCCCGGCGCCTGCCCGGTCAGCCGCGCACACTGCCCGTGAGGCTGCCCCCCAGGCCCTCCCCGTACACGGCACCCGCACGTAAGGCTGGCGGACCAGCCGTGGAGGGGAGCGCAGTGCGCGTACAGGAAGAACGCACCGACAAAGCCGGTGGCCGGGACAGCGCATCTCGGACCGTGCCGTCGCGCACACCCGCCGACCGGCTCCTGGCGCTGCAGCGCTCCGCGGGCAACGCGGCCGTGGCACGCGCCGTCGCCGAGCAGCGCCACGAGCACGACGGGAACTGCGGTCACGGCCCGTCGGTCCAGCGTTCCTCGGTGCACCAGGTGCTGCGTTCCCCCGGCCGGCCGCTGGACGAGCCGCTCAGGACCGAGATGGAGGGCCGCTTCGGCGGCGTCGACTTCAGCGGCGTACGCATCCACACGGACACCGTCGCCCAGCGGTCCGCGACGGAGATCGGCGCGCGGGCCTACACCTCCGGCAGCCATGTGGTGTTGGGCCCGGGCGGCACGGACAAGCACACCCTCGCCCACGAACTGCAGCACGTCCTGCAGCAGAGCCGGGGACCCGTTCCCGGCACCGACAACGGCAGCGGGCTGCGGGTCAGCAGCCCCGGCGACCACGCGGAGCGGGAGGCGGAGGACACCGCCCGGCGGGTGATGTCGGCCCCGGTGCAGCGCACGGCCGCGGACGGGCCGTCGGACACCGCCTCGGAGCCGGTCGTCGGTGACACCGTGCAGCGGGCCTACGTCGGCCAGCCGTACGTGCAGTACGGCAGCCTGGACCCGGGCGCCGGGGCCGGGACCTACATGAAGGCGGAACTGCACCCGGGACAGATCCCCCGGGGATCGTCCCCGCGCGTGAAGCCGTCGTGGTGGCCCAGGGGCAGCGGCGCCACCGCGCGGTGGTTCTCCACCTACATGGTCCAGGGCCACCTGCTCAACGACAACGTCGGCGGTCCCGGGGACACCCTGTACAACCTCACCCCCCTGACCAAGACCGGCAACGGCAACCACCACAGCATGGCCGAGTACAACGTGAAGAAGGAGATCGCCAACGGCAACATCGTCGAGTACGAAGTGTGGGCGATCTACGGCAAAGTGACCGGAGCGTCCCTCGGCGCGACCGGTTCCGTCGCGGCGGACATCGACACCTACTACTCGACGAAGATCCCGGAGCGACTGCAGGCGGAGACCACCGTGTACGACCCGCAGGGCAATTACCTCTACGGCGAGTCCTGGGTCATCTACAACACGAAGTGGTGAGCGCCGACATGAGCCTGTGGACCTCCCTCGAACCCGCCTCCGCGACCGTCGATCCGGGCAGCAGCACCCGGGTACGGCTGCGCCTGCGCAACACCGGTGACGTCGTCGACGAGTACCGCTTCGAGCCCGTCGGTGACGTCGCGCCCTGGACGACGGTGGAGCCGCAGACGCTCCGGCTGTATCCGGGGACGACGGGCACGGTCGACCTGACGTTCGCGCCGCCGCGCACACCGGACGCGACGGCGGGGCCGAATCCGTACGCCGTGCGCATCACGCCGACCGAGCACCCGGAGGCGGTCACCGTCCCGGAGGGCAACCTGACGATCACGCCCTTCACGGAGGTGCGGGCGGAACTCCTACCGCCCACCGTCAAGGGGCGGTTCCGGGGGCGGCCGAAGCTGGCCGTCGACAACCTCGGCAACACGAAGCTCACCGCCTCCGTCAGCGGGAGCGACAACGGCGATCAGCTCTCGTACGACCTGTACCCGAGCAACGTCCAGATCGAGCCGGGGCGTGCCGCCTTCGTGAAGGCCACGCTGAAACCCCGGCAGATCATCTGGTTCGGGTCCAAGGAGGAGCGGCCGTACACCTTCGCCGTGCAGCGCTCCGGAGTCGCGCCGCTCGACGTCGAGGGCACGTATGTGCAGCGCGGGTTCCTGCCGCGCTGGCTCGCCACCTTCCTCGGTGTCTTCATGGCGCTCGCGATCACCTTCGTGATGCTGTGGATCGCGTACAAGCCCCAGGTCCGCAGCGCCGCCACGGAGCGGCTCGACGAGGCCGGTGTCAGCACCCTGGCGCCCAGCCCCTCGGCGTCGCCTCCGCCGCCGCCGCCCATGCCGACCGCTCCCGCCACGACACCCCCGCCCGCGGCGCAGCCGCCGGCCGCCGGGGGCGAGGGCGGTGGCGGGGGCGGAGGCGGAGGCGGGGCGGGCGGTGGTTCCGAGGAGAAGAAGAAGGCTCCGGAGGAGACCGCGGCCACGGCCGTTCAGCGGCTGGCCGCGGACGACCCGGGCGGACGGCACATCTGCTACCGGGCCTTCGTGAAGGACAAGGGCTGGACGGACGCGGTGTGCGACGGCGAAACGGCCGGCACGGTGGGCGAGAAACGGCCGATCAAGGCCCTCAACGTCGCGGTGGCCGGGACCAAGGGCACATCCAGCGCCGCCTTCATCCACAACCCGGGGTCGACCGACGGCAAGGGCTACTACAACAAGCCGTGGTCGGGCGTCCCCGACGGCATCGACAACTACTTCGGCACCGCCAAGCAGGACGCCGCCGACATGCTGGGCTTCACCATCAACGTCGACAACGGCGGTGGCGCGGTCTGCCAGACCGCCCACGTCCGCAACGAGGGCTGGCACGGCATGGGATGTGACAAGCCCGGCGAAGGCGAGGGCTTCATCTTCGGCGGCACCCTGAGCAACGACCTGTGGCTCGAAGCGGTCAAGTTGACCGTGTGAGGGTGCGGTTCACCGGTTCACCGGGCGTCTGTGAGTTCGCCCGGTGAACCGTGAAGTGGCCCTGCGACCAACGGAGTTCGCCGGAGGCCCCTGCAAGTAACCCTGCGCGTATCGAAGGTCGGGCGGAGTTCCGGCAAGTGGCCCGCGCCTCCGGTGGTTTCGGCGTGTTCGCGCGGCTACCAGCTGCCCTCTCCGGGCACCAGACGGCCCGCCTTGCGGTACTCCCGCTCGGCGCCCTCCCGCAGATCGTCCGTGGTGACCGGCGCGCCGCGCCCGGCGGCCGCGTAGGCGGCGGTGACGACGGCGCTGCGGATCGAGCCGCCCGCCATCTCGAAGTCCCGGGCGACCGCCGTCGGATCGGTGCCGTCCGCGCACGGCACCGCGGCGAGGCTGTGCCGCCACAGGGCCAGCCGCTGACCGGCGTCCGGGAACGGGAACTCGACCACCAGGTCCAGCCGCCGGGTGAACGCCTCGTCGATGTTGGCCCGGAGGTTGGTGGTGAGCAGAGCGATGCCGTCGAAGGACTCCAGGCGCTGGAGGAGGTAGGCGCTCTCCATGTTGGCGTGCTTGTCATGTGAGTCCCTGACCTCCGAGCGCTTGCCGAAGACCGCGTCGGCCTCGTCGAAGAGCAGCACGGCGTCGGTGCGGTCCGCCTCGGTGAAGATCCGTTCGAGGTTCTTCTCGGTCTCGCCGACGTACTTGTCGACGACCGAAGAGAGTTGGACGACATAGAGGTCCAGGCCGAGTTCGGCAGCGACGACCTCGGCCGACAGTGTCTTGCCGGTACCGGACTCGCCCGCGAAGAGACCTAGGACACCGCGGCCCCGGCCGCCTCCCGCACTGAGCCGCCAGTCACCGAGCACCTGGTCGCGGTGGCGGGCGCGCAGGGCGAGTTCATGCAGCCGGGCGAGGGGCCCGGCCGGCAGGACGAGGTCGTCCCAGCCGACGTCGGGGCGGATCCGGCGGGCGTGCCGCTCCAGCCCGGAGGCGGACTGCTGCCGGGCGGCCAGCCGCAGATGGGCGGCGGTCACCGGGGTGCCGTCGAACACGGCGTGGTCCAGGGCCGCGCGGGCGGCCCGCTCGATACGGTCGCCGCCGAGCCGGTACGGGGCGACGGTGGCGGCCAGGTCGAAACCCGGACCGTCGTCCGCCTCGGTGCCGAGCGCGGCCGCCCACATGTCCACGGCACCCGCCTGGGCCCGGGGCGCGTCGAGGACCAGCGGGTCGCGGTCGCACCACTGGGGGTCGTACGGCCGGGGTCCCGCGAACACCACGGACACGCCGGCCTCCGTCAGGGCCCGCAGCAGTGGGCCGGGCTTCTCCGGCAGCGGCGACACGACGATCGCCCGGTCACGCAGCCGGGCCTCGCGCAGCAGGCGGGGGAGGAGACCGGAAAGCAGCTCCGGGAGGGACTCCTCGGCCGCCGCGGGCGTGAAGTGCAGGGCCTCGACACCCGCCGCGCGCAGGGCGGCCGCGGCGCACACGAGCCCGTCGCCCTCACGGTGCTCGCGAAGATAGACGGCGAAGGGGCCGCCGGCCAGCCGGGCGGCCAGCCGGACGGTGAACTCGTCGTGCGAGGGCGAGGGCGAGAGCGAGGACGAGGGCGAGGGCGAGAGCAAGGGAGAGGACGAGAGCGAGGGCGACGGCAGGGGCGCGGACGAGGGTGCATCGAGCGGGTGGACGCTGCCGGCGAGCGCGGCGTCCGGGGTGTCGTCGCCGAGCAGATGGGCGACGAGCCGGTCCGGTACGCGCAACGAGCGGCTGAGGAAGGGACGTTCGGGCTCCTCGACGGTCAGCAGCCCGAGAGCGGTCAGTGGGGCCGAGGGGTGGAACCGGGCCCGCGCGGCGGCAAGTGCTGCGGCAGGCGACGTTTGCCAGTCAAGAAGCGGCGCCCGGGGCGTCTTCTCGGCGTGCCGGCCGGAAGTCCTCGTACTGGACGTACTTGGGCTTTCGGCCGGTGCGGTGAGAGGACGTCCCGGGCGTCGCGGCGGGGCGAACGTTGCCTGTTGCGGCACTAGGTGCACCGGCAGCCCGCACAGGTCGAGCGCGAGCCCGGTGGTGGCCCGGCGCCTGCTGACGTCGTCGTTGAGGTACCCGTACAGCGGCTCGAAGGAGCGGTCCAGGTCGGGGGCGAGGGCGATGAGCAGGATCCGGGTGTCCAGCTCGGTCAGCCCGAGGCGCACCGCGAGCCGCTCCAGCCGGCCGGCCGGGGCGGACTCCGCGTCGCCGGCGGCGGTGGTCTCCTGCGAGCCGGTCGCGTTGTCGAACACATCGGCGTACGACACCGCCGTGGGCCCCAGCAGATGCTGTACGGCCTCGTCGGAGAGATACAGACCGCGCAGCGGATCGCCCGCCGTCGGGTCACCGGCACTGCGGTCCGCGACCAACGCGGCGACCCGGTCGCGCAGTCGGGCCAGGCCGACGAGGAGGGCGTCGGACGTGGGTGAGGCGTACGTGGTCACCGCTGCCGTTCTCCGGTGTCCGGCGCGGGGGTCGCCCGCCGTGGCCGATGGCTGCGCTCCGGCGAGCCGTCCAGCGTGCCGTCCATGCCGCGTACGCGGACCGCGCCCTCCGTGACCGGGGGACCGACGTCGTACTCGGGGAAGGCCGGGAAGGGTGCGGTGACCACGAGGTCGAGGGACGGTTTGAGTTCACCGCCCAGCGCGGACCAGATCTCGGCGAGTGACCGGGACTCGGTGTGCAGCCCCGCCACCGTGAGCGGCACGGACAGGCCCAACGCACCGAGCGGACCCGGGAGTTCGTCGGCCGACAGCAGCTCGTGCGGCAGCATCGTGGCCAGGACCGCGGAGAGCAGCCGGTGTTCGTCCTGGGGCTGCTTGGTCCAGGCGGTGACCAGGTACGACAGCCGGAACCAGCGGGGCGGCTGGCGGCGGCGTACGACCACGTCGCGGTCGTCGCGGACGGAGACCTGGCCGCGCTGGCGCCGGGAGACGTCCTCCCGGATGTCGTACAGATAGGCGTTGACTGCCGGCGAGTTGCGCCGGGCGGCCCAGTCACGGGTCGGGGCGTCGAAGGAGATCTCGATGCCGGAACCGGCCAGCGCGCCGCCCCCGAGCAGCCGTTTGAGGACCTCGTCCACCTCGTGGATCACCGTCGTGCTCCTGCCGTGCTGTGCCCGTGCCGACACCGGCGTCCGTGGCGCTGTCGCTGTCGTGACCGATCGTCCCTCGTGGGGTTCCGGCTCCGCAGCCGCGCCGGGGACGGCCGCAGGGCAGAGTGGACTGCCCAACTGCCCTCATTCGGTTGCCCGTTCGGTCAGATGTAGCCTTCCCGGAGGGCATGGGCCACGGCGTGCGCCCGGTTGCGCAGCTGCAGTCGGGTGGTGAGCCCGTGCATCACGTTCTTGACGGTTCGTTCGGAGTAGGACAGCTTGCTGGCGATCTCCCCGGTGTCGAGCCCCTCGGCGACCAGCCTGAGTACGTCCACCTCACGCGGTGCCAGTCCCGAGGAGGGGGCGCCCGGATGGCCGGTCGTGGTGCGGTGCAGCGACCCCACCTGGCTGATCAGCCGGCCGAGCAGATCGGCGGGCAGGTCGCCGTCGCCGCGCGAGGCCGCGAGGACTGCCTGCACCAGCCGGTGCGCGGTGGCCTCTTGGCGCCACACGATGGCCCCGACACCGCACTCGATGACATCGAGGAGTTCGGTCTCGCGGAGCGCGCTCACCACGAGTACGGCACGGGCACCCTCGCCCCGCACGAGTCTGCGCAGCCGGGCAAGGGTGGCCTCGTCCAGCGTCTCGTTGATCACCAGGGCGACGACGGCCGGTCCGCTCTCGGTCTCGTCGCGCAGCTCGATCTCAGGGTGCTGCCGCAGCTGGCCGAGCGCTCCTTCCCGGGAGATCGGATCCGACGCGTGCACCGCCACCGGAATGCGGGAGTCCGGCCCGTCCGTGCCGTGGGCTGTTGTCCCGAATGAGCTGCGCAACCGTTTCCCCTATATCCGCGTGCCCGTCACCTCTGTGGGGTTGGTGACAGGCGTGGAACCTCCACACTTCTGGGGCCTGTGTGGCGGCGGCAATCGTGGAGAACCACGAGACACACCACGAGATCAGCGACACTCCGGCAGCGAGCGTGGCTCATGTCACGCAACGGGAGGCCCGCGTCCCCCCTCCCACACAGTGGGCCGCACCATGGCCCGTGAGGGAGGCTGGGATGTCCGGAGCGCTGTGTGAGGGCAGGGAGGTAAGGGAGGGCTGGGAGGTACGGGAGCGCCGGGAGGTACGGGAGCTGGTGGCCGCCGAGGCCGGGCGGGCCCGGGCCGGGGCCGGCCGTCTCGTCCTGCTGCGCGGTGCCACCGGCACCGGCCGCACCACGCTCCTGGAGGTCGCCGCCGAACAGGCGGAGGCGGTCGGCATGCGCGTCCTCAGGGCCCGCTGCTCACCCGGGCACACCGCCGTACCGTTCGACGCCGTCTCCCAATTCCTCGGACACGGACCGGAGTTGCAGACCGCCATGGGGCAGCCGCCGGACCCGCCCGGCACCCCGGCCCACCGGGACAGGGCCGTGCGGCTGTGGAATCTGCTGCGTTCGTACGCAGCCGAGACCCCGCTCCTGGTCGCCGTGGACGATGTGCACCTCGCCGACGAGTCCTCGCGCCGCTGGCTGGTCGAGGCCGTGCGGCGGATCGACCAATTACCGGTCCTGCTGGTCGTGACCGAGCGCAGCCAGTACGACATCGATCCGCCCGCGGACGGCCTGGCGCACGCGCTCTCCCCCGCCCTCGTCCGCACCCGCACTCTGGCCCCGCTGAGCGCCGACTCCGCGGCGGAGCTGGTCCGTTCGGCCGTCGGCCGGGGCGCCCCGGCGCAGTGGGTGGACGACTGCGTACGGGCGGGCGCGGGCAGTCGGCTGCTGCTGCGTGCCCTGCTGGACGACCTGCGGGGCGATGCCCGGGAGATCGTCCCGGCGGCCCTTCCGGACACCTGCGCGGCGCTCTACCCCGGCGCCTACGCGGCCGCCGTGTCCTGGTGGCTGGACAGCGCCGGGCCGACGACCACCGAGGTCGCCCGCGCACTCGCCGCTCTGGACGACGAGGACCAAACAGGCGGCGAAGGCGATGAGGACGCCGAGGACGCCGAGGACGTCGAGGGCAGCTGGGGCGCCGACGCCGAGCTGCTCGCCAGGATGGCGGGCGTCGACCCCGCCCGCGTACCGGGCTGGCTCACCGCGATGACCGGCCTGGGGCTGCTGCGCCCCGGCCCCGGCGGACGGCACCGCTATGCCCATCCGCTGCTGCGGGACGCGGTGCTGAGCCGCTGGCCGGGGGAACGGCGGCGGGCGGCGCACCACCGGGCGGCCGAGGCCATGCTGCGGCGCGGGGACCGCGCGGACGCGGTGGCCCGACAACTGCTGCGGGCCGACCCGGTCGGCGAGGCGTGGGCGACGGGCGTCCTGCTGGACGCCGCCCACCTGGCCGTCCGGAACGAGCGCAGCGACGACGCCGTGGCGTTCCTGCGCCGCGCGCTGGACGAGCCGATGCCGGCCGCCCGCCGGAGCGTTGTCCTCACCGAGCTGGGCTCGCTGGAGTACGCCACCGTACGGTCGACCGCCGGGATACCGCGGCTCGTCGAGGCGATGCGCCTGCCGGGCCCGCCGCACGACCGGGTCCGTGCGGCGGTCGCGCTCGGCACGGCGCTGGCCCGGCGGGGCGAGACGCGCTCCGCGGTCGACGTGCTGTGCCGCCTGAAGGACGAGCACCTGACGGATCATCCCGATCTGGTGCGTACGGTGCAGACCGCCTCCGCTCTGCTGTCCGACCACGATCCGGGGGTGCGGCAGGAGGTGTACCGCTGGCTCCGGGAGACCGCCGAGCACTCGCCGCAGCTGCTCGGCACGGCCGGGCAGGCACTGCTGGTGCGGTACGAGTCCACGGCCGGGCTGACCTCGGCGGCGGTGGCGATGCGCCGTATCCGCGACCTGCTGGCGCAGCCGGCCGACCCGCTCGCGGAAGGCTTCCTGCTGGGTACGGCCGCCGCCGTGGCCCAGTGGGCCGACCAGCTCGACGAGGCCGAACGGCTCGTCCGGCGCGGCCTGGCCGGACAGCGGCTGTCCCTGCTGCACCCGATGCACCTGGCGCTGCTGAACGTCCGGACCGACATCGCCGCCGCGCGCGGCGCGTACGGCGAACTGCTCGCCGATCCCGGGGCGTGGGGCCCCGCCGCGGGCCGGCCGGAGCCGGCCAACGCGCAGGCCCACGCCCTGGTGGCGCTGGTGGAGACGGGCCGTACGCAGGAGGCAGTGCGCCTCGCGGACGGCTTCGATCTCCAGAATCCGCACGATTCCTGGGAGTTGAACCGATTCCTGTACGCGCGCGGTGTCCTGCGCGCCGCTTCCGGTGATCCGGCGGGCGCGCTCGGCGACTTCCTCGAGTGCGGGCGCCGCCAGTCGGCGCGGGACGTGACGAGCCCGGTCGTCACCCCCTGGCGGACCGCCGCGGCCGAGTGCCACCTGGCGCTCGGCCGGCCGCGCCAGGCCCTGTCCCTGGCCGAGGAGGAACTCCGCCTCGCCACGCTGTGGAACACGCCCCGCCTACTGGGCCGGGCCCTGCGGGTCCTCGGCACGGCGACCGGGGGCCGCCGCGGCCTCGAACTGGCGGACCGTGCGGTACGCGTCCTGCGGCGCGGAGGTGACGGGGTGTCGGTGACGGCGGCGGAAGACGGGACGCTGGAGAAGACTCCGGGCGGGGTGCCGGAGGAGACTCGGGGCGCGGCGCCGCAGGAGACACCGGGCGGGGTGCCCGACGGGGCGTCCGGCGGCGGGGCCGTGGCCCTCGGCGGTGCGCCGATCGACACGGAGCTGATTCCGGCGCTGATCGCCCAGGGGCGTCGGCTCACCGAGGCCGGGGAGCGGGCACGGGCCCGTGATGCCCTCCGGGAGGCGGCCGAACGCGCCGAACGGCTGGGCGCGGTCCGGATGCGGGCGACGGCGGAAGCGGCCCTGCGCGAGGTCGGCGCCCGCCGTACGGCGACGACCCGGACGGGGTCCGGGTCGCTCACCGCCAGCGAGCGCCGGGTCGCGGAACTCGCCGCGCAGAGCCGTACGAACGCCGAGATAGCGGAGCTGCTGCACCTGGCCCGGCGTACCGTCGAGACCCATCTGACCAGCGTCTACCGCAAGTTGGGCATCCGCCGCAGAGCGGGACTCGGCGCCGCGCTCGCGGACTTCGGGCCCCACACCGACCCGCCCGGTCCCGGTGCTGCCCCTGGTCCCGGTCCCGGCCCTGGTCCCGGCCCCGGTCCCGGTCCCGGTCCCGGCACTGGTCCCGGTCCCGGCCCCGGCCCTGGTCCCGGTCCCGGCACTGGTCCCGGTCCCGGCCCCGGCCCGGGTCGGGACGGGGACCGGGACCGGCGAGGCACTTGAGCGGCTTGGTCTCCATCAACATCGAGGTTCGAGGTTCGCCGTATGGACACCATGGACGCAGTGGACACAACCATCGCCGCGAACCCGGCCACCCCGTCGCGGTGACGGAGATCACGCCACCGTGAATCCGTCGAACGTGGCGATGCCCCGTGCGCCGTTCCAGCCGTTGGCCGCGGTCATGAAGACCCCGACGTCCTGTGTGGCGGCCGCGCCTGACGGTGTCGCCGTGCCCACCGTCGTCCAGGTGACGCCGTCCCTGCTGGCCTCACCGGTGTACGAGGCGCCGGACCTGGTCAGCCGCAGTCTCACCGGCGCGGTGAAGGAGCCCGACAGCGCGATGCTGTCGAAACGGCCGTCGCCGTCGGCGTCCCAGCTCAGCGCGCAGCCGTTGGACGGGGTGACCGCCAGGTTCACACAGCCCGCGCTCCCCTGAGTGCCCAGGTCGTTGCGGACGACGAGGCCCGCCCGTGCCCAGCCCCCGGTCGGGTCCTGGGAGGTGACCGTGACCTCGGCCACGGCTTTGTCGCGGTACGCGCCCGCCCGGTACACCGCCCCGAACTCGTTGGTGGCGCCCCACAGGTCGGCCCCGGCGCCCTCGACGGCGATCTCGTCGCCGGCCTGGCCGAACACGGCGTCGTTGAAGGAGACCGTGCGGTACGGGTCGCCGACCCCGGCCGCGGCCACCAGCCGCACCGGCGCGACCGCCTTCCCGCCGCCCGCGTACGCCGCCGCTGCGACGACCCGGCCTACCAGTTGTGTCGGCTCACCCGCCAGAGAAACCTCGAAGCGAGCGGCGAACGTTTCGCCGGACGCCACCGACGCCGTGCGCACCGGATCGAGCGGCTTCACCACCATGCCCTCGGGGGCGGTGACGGTGAGGGTCACGCCGCGTGCCGCCGCGAACCCGTTCCTGTTGGTGAAGGTGACCGTCACCGTCGCGGGCGTGCCCTCGGCCACCGCTCCCCGGTCGGCCCCCGCGGTGAGGACCGCCTGATGGGGAGTGGCGGCGAGCAGGTCGCGCACGCGGCGGGCCAGGGCGTACGGGGAACCGTGGGGCTTGGTCGGGTACGTGTCGTGCGCGTGCGCCCAGCGGTCCTCCAGGGCGAACCAGTCGATCGTCGCCGGGTCCTTTCCCGTGGCCAGTCCCTTGGCGAGCGTGTCGAAGTACGTCTGCCAGCGGGTGCGGTACAGGCCGCCGACCAGCCCGGACCACTCCCGGTTCGCGTAGTCGTGCAGACCCTCCTCGCTGCTGGCGCGTCCGCCCCAGGTGGTGAGGAGGGAGCGGGCGTCGTATTCCAGGCGGTCCTTCTCGGTCCGGTCGGCGCCCCAGGCGCGGGCGTCGGCGAGCCAGCGGCCGAGCAGGTGCGGGTGGGAGGTGGCCAGCAGGTCGTCGAGGAGGTCCATCCAGCCCAGCCAGGTCCCGGTCAATCTGCCGAACAGTGCCTTCTCCCCAGCCTCGTACGCGGCCTTGATCTGCGGCAGCAGGACACGGCTGCGGTTGGACAGGACCTGCCGGGCCACGTCGACGACGTCGTAACGGTAGGCCGAGCTGTCCCTCAACTCCGCTCGCACGGCGAGCAGTTCGGTGAGTGCGGCGTCGAAGGCCGTGGTGTCGTAGCGGTCCTTCTCCGGGCCCCAGGCGGCGGCCTTGTTCGCCGTCAGGCTCGGACGGGCGCCGAACAGGCCGTCGGGTGCCTCGCTCCATGAGTCCGCGCGGGACATGTTGTACGCGGTGTCGCGGATCGTCTGCCAGGCCGCGACGGCGTGCCGGTCGCGGCCGCCGTAACGGGAGAGGGCGTACGCGGCGAACCAGCCGTCCAGGTCGACGGTGCCAGGAGTCCAGGCCAGGTCGGTGAGGAGCGCGAGGGCGGGTGCGTTGTTGTCGGCGGCCTCCGGCATCGCCGCGATACCGGCGAGGGAACTGCCGTCCTTGTCACGCCACTTGGGGTACTGCTCCACCCAGTCGGGGGCGTTGGCGCCCATCGGGGTGTGGCCGCCGAAGTTCCAGATGCTGCCGAAGGCGTACGGGGTGCCGTCCCAGTCGCTCTCCCGGTCGGTGACGGTGGTGTAGCGGTCCGACAGGCCGTCCACGATCAGCATCCGGCTCTTGTCGACGCCGTCCAGCAGCGCCTTGGACGGATTGGTCTGCCAGCCGAGGATCGCCCAGACGGCCCCCGGGTGTGCCTTTTGCAGTGCCGCCTCGACGGCCCGCGCGGCCTCGGCCACCGGCACGTCACCGGGGTTGCCGCCCTCGTGCAGCAGGTCCATCTTGTACATCGTGCTCTCGCCGAACCGCTCCGTCTGGGCCCGGTAGAAAGCGGCGGCCACGTCGTCGAAGGCCGTGGTGCGCGGGTCGAGCCAGTCGGGGCGTTTGAAGGCGCCCCAGGTGCCCTGCGCCACCACCGCCGCGTCCCCGCCGTGCCGGGCGGGGAAGTCGTCCGGGACGGTGCCGTAGTAGCCCGGCAGGACTGGCGTCATGCCCAGGTCACGTATCCGGTCGACGATCTTCTCTGCGAGCGCGGCACGTCTCTCGATGAGCTGCCGGGAGACCGGCCCGCCGAAGCCCGACATGTTCTGCAGCAGCCACCAGGGCTGGTGGGCGGGGGCCGGAATCCAGGCGCGCAACTCAGCGTCGGTGTAACCGAATTGGCGGAAGGTGTCGTAGTACACCGCGTCGCCGCCGATGTAGACGAGGACCCGGTTGACTCCGTGCACGGCCAGTACGTCCAGCTCCTGCTGCCAGGCGTCCCAGTCGCGGTAGGGGCCGGTGTAGCCCTCGTTGGTGTCGTTGAAGGCGAACCGGTGCGGTACGTCGGCCGTTCCCGTGATCTCCTCGGCGGGCGCGGGGAGGGTGCGCGGGAGGTTCAGCTGCTCGCCGGTCCAGGAGACGGAGGCGTGCGCGGTCCGCCGCAGGTAGGTGTGGACTCCTGTGAGCAGCACGGCGGGGCTGGTGCCCTCCACCGTGATGTACCCGGCCCGGCCGGTGACCCGGAAGCGGTCGGTGTCGTCGTCCACGGCCCGCAGGGTGACCTGCCGGTGGTGGTCGGGGAGCAGACGCTTCAGCGCGGCCGCCGCGGGAGTGGTGTCGAACGGGGCGCCGCCGGCCGCGTACGCGCCCTGCGGGCGGGCCAGCAGCGCGGCACCGCCCAGCGCGACCGCACCCGTGAGGATCCGTCTGCGGGTGACACCCGTGATGCCGAGGTCGACTCGGTTGTCGTGCATGAACGTCCTTCCGGCAGAGTGCAGTTGAACGGCAGGGCTAGTGCCGCGGCAGGCAACGTTTGCCCGTCAAGGAGCGGCGTCATGGGGGTCCCCCCTGCTCATGGGGGTCCCCCCGGCTCGAGCGCAGCCGAGAGTGGGGAGAAGTCGAGAGCTTGGGGGAGAGTGCTCTGGGGGTCCTCCCCCTGCTCATAGAGCTTGGGGGAGCGTGCCGGGCGTCGAGACGGGGCGAACGTTGCCTGTCGGGGCACTAGTTGATCGTCATGGCGAAGATGTGCAGGGCGGGGACGCCCGACTGGAGGCCGTCGCTGACCTTGGGCAGGACCAGGGAGCGCAGCTCCTTACCGGCCGCCAGGTCGACCCCGAAGGTGAACAGGCTGACGGGGTTGTCGTCCCGGCCGGTGGTGATGTGGCGGTAGGGCAGTACCACCGCTGCGGAGGAGCTCGCCCCGTACCAGTCGGGGACGGCGACCGAGAACGTCTGCTCGCTGCCGTCGGCGTAGACGACCTTGCCGTCCCCCTTGCCCTCGCCCCAGGTGCTGGTGCCGAGGAAGGACAGCCGGCTGCCGGAGCCGGACAGCAGCACGGTCTGGCCGGAGGAGACGACGTTGTCCTTGCTCCCGGGCCGGGTGTCCGGCCAGGTGAAGGGCACCCCGTCGTACGTGACCCTGGCGCCCGGGGTCAGCCCCACCGACGCCAGCGCCTCGGCGGAAAGACTGGAGTTCGAGCCGTCGATGTTGGCGACGGTGAGGGCGTCGTCGGAGGCGATCCCCGCGTTGTCGAAGGCCCCGGACAGTGACCGGTAGGGCAGCAGGACGGAGGAGGTGGCGCGGGTGCAGTCGGAGCCGTGGCGGTGTACGTCGAAGAGGGCGTGCGCGGTGAAGACGATCCGCCCCTCGGCGTCGTCGGCGAGCCGGGTCCGCCAGGTGTGGGTCACCGAACGTCCGGGCGCGAGGCTGCCCAGGCTGTCCGGCTCCTCGCTGTCGTCCACGGCGAGATAGAGCACGGTGCCGCGCAGCGTGATCCTGGTGGTGTTGGTGAGGGTGGCCGTCAGGGTCACGGCCTGGCCCGGCTCGGGTGCGGGCGGGGTGACGGTGAGCGAGACGGGCGGCGCGAGGAAGTCCTCCTCGGGGCGGTAGGCGTTCACGACTCCTCCACGGTGAAGTGGTCGAACACGGCCCGCACGGTCGTGCCCGGGTGGTTGAGGTTGACGGCGCTCGCCACCACGCCGGCGTCCAGGGCACCGCTCGCCGAGGGCACGGTCGCGCTCGCGATCTCGTTCCAGGCGAGGCCGTTGGTGGTGGAGTACGCGGTGTAGGTGGTGCCGGAGCGGACCAGGCGCAGCCAGGCCGGGTGGGTGGAGCCGCCGCCCCCGCCCCAGGTGTCGAGGCGGCCGTCGCCGTCGCTGTCGGTCATGAACTCAACGCCGTACGACTTCGACATCGTGAACACGGCGTAGCCGCCCCGCTCCGGCGCGGTCAGGTCGTTCGCGACGGCGATCCCGTACTTCGCCGACGGGTTGTCGCTCCCGGTGAGGCCGATGGTTTTGACCTGCACCACGCTCGATGCGGCGACGGAGCCGGGCAGGAGGATGCCGCCCTTCTCGTCACGGCCGCCGGACAGGTCACCGCCGCCCGCCCAGATCACCAACTGGCTGCCGTACTGACCGAACCGGGCGTCGTCGGTGGTGGCGAACGTCTTGTACGGGTCCCGCACCCCGTTCGGCTCGTAGGGCACGCTTACGGTCTTCGCGGCCCGCGCGCAGTCGGCGCTGCGTCCGTCCACGTCGAAGAGGACGTGCGCGGTGAACGCCACGTCTCCGGCGACGTCGGCCGGCATCGATGTGCGCCACCGGCGGGTGACCTTCGCGCCGCGGCGCAGATCACCGAGCGGGACGGTGCGTGCGGCGGTCGTCGCGCCCGGGTCCACCAGGTACAGGACGGCGCCGCGCAGCGGGAACGGGCAGTCGTTGACGAGGACCGCGGTGGCGGTGACGGTGTCGCCGCCGGCCGGTTCGGCGGGTTCGGTGGTGACGGTGAGGGTGGGACCGAGGGTGTCCGTCCGGGTGCTCACCCTGTTCACCGCCGCTCCCAGTCGACGGTGAAGGTGTTGGCGAGTTCGCTGGGCAGCGTCTTGGGAACGCTGATGTGGACCTTGCCGTCGGAACGCGTCCATTTCAGCGGTCTGTCGTGGCCCAGCAGCCGGATCCGCGCCGTCGCGGAGATAGGGATGTCCGCGGGCACGGAGAGCGTGCCGGTGGGGGCGCCCAGCACGATGATGTTGAACTTGCCCGGGGTGACGGTGTACCGGATGCCGAGGGCGCTGCCCTCCTCCTCGGCCCGCACCCAGGGCGTCGAGCCGTAGATCGCGGGCCCGTTGACGTCCAGCCAGGCACCGATGTCCCGCAGCCGCCGCTGCATGACGTCCGGGATGGTGCCGTCCGGCTTCGGACCGATGTTCAGCAGCAGGTTGCCGTTCTTGCTGGTGACGTCGGCGAGCAGGTGGACGAGGAACTCGGAGGTCTTGTAGTCCTCCTCGACCTCGAACTTGTTGTAGCCCCAGGAGTAGCCCATCGTGATGCAGCACTCCCACTTCCGGGGGTCCATCGTGGGGTTGGTGCGCTGTTCGTAGGTGGCGAAGTCGAAGTGCGTGTCGAAGCGGTCGTTGACCACGACACCCTTCGGCTTTCTGCGGTTCTTGGCCTTGTTGTAGTAGTGGGCGAGGGGCTCCTCGCTGCGCCACGGCGGTTCGCCGGTCGGCCGGAACCACTGGCCGTCCGCCCACAGCAGTTCCGGGTCGTAGCGGTCGATGATCTCGTACAGCTGCTTCAGTTCGTAGTCCCCGACGTAGTCGTCGACCGGCCTGTAGCCGGTCATCGGGACCTCCTCACCGGTGTAGAAGTTCTTCATCGGCCGGCCGGTCGCCGGGTTGAAGAACTCACCGAGCGAGTAGTAGAGGCCTGGCCGCACGGTGCCGCGCCTGCGGGCGGCCGTCATCAGCTCGCCGACCAGGTCGCGCTTCGGACCGTACTTCCCCGAATGACGGTCCGTCACTTCACTGGGGTACAGGGCGAATCCGTCGTGGTGCTTGCTGGTCAGCGCGAAGTACTCGGCACCCGCCTGCTCGAACAGCCGCACCCAGGCGTCCGGGTCGTAGTTCTCGGCCGTGAACTGCGGGATGAAGTCGTCGTAGAGGAAGTCCTGGCCGTAGGTGTCCCGGTGGTACCTCCAGGTGGGATCGGTGTCGAAGCTCTGGTACCAGAGGTACCACTCGGCGGCCATCTGCCGGGCGGAGCCGGCGGGGACCGAGTAGACACCCCAGTGGACGAAGATGCCGAACTTGGCGTCCTTGTACCAGCGCGGTACGGGGTGGGTGTCGAGGGATTCCTTCGTGGGCTTGTAGTCGGGGATACCGCCGCTGATCGCGTGGGCGGCACCGGGCGGTGCCAGGAGCACTGCGGAGCCGAGAGCAGTGGCCGTGGTCAGGAAGCGTCTACGGCTGACGTACACGGGGAGGCCTCTCCGTCGGTCGTCGAGTGGGTCGGGGGTCGAGTCAGTCGGTGGTCGAGTCAGTCGGTGGTCGAGTCAGTCGGTGGTCGAGAAGGAGTCGAAGACGGCTGCGGTGGTCTGGCCGGGGTGGTCGAGGTTGACAGCGCTGGCGATCATCCCGGCGTCGAGGCCGTCGCCACCGACTCCGCCGTCGGCGGACGGTACGGTCGCGGTCCCGATCCGCTGCCAGGCGGTGCCGTCGCTACTGGCGTACGCGGTGTAGGCGGTGCCGTCGCGGGTGATCCTGAGCCAGGCCGGGTGGTACGAGGAGCCGCCGCCCGCCCAGGTGTCGAGCCGGCCATCGCCGTCGCTGTCGGTCATGAACTCCACGCCGTAGCTCCTGGACATGGTCAGCACCGCGTAGCCGCCGTTCTCCGGGGCGGTCAGGTCGTTCGCGACGGCGATCCCGGCCTTGGCGGAGGGTCCGCTGCCGGTCTGGCCGACGAGGCGGGCGGTGAGGCTGCCGGAGATGGGCACGGCATCCGGCACATGGATGGCGGCCTTCTCGTCCTTCCACCCGGCCAGGTCCTGACCGCCGGCCCAGATCGCGAACTGGGAGCCGTTCTGGGCGTATTGGGCGTCTTCGGTGGTGGCGAACGTCCGGTACGGGGGCTGGACCGCGGACGGGACGGGGGTGACGTCGGCGGTCACGCTGTCGGTGTCGTGGCGGGTCCGGCCGCCCTGACGGAAGGAGACACCCACGCCGAGGTCGTACGGCCCCCAGGTCGCGTCGGCGG
Source organism: Streptomyces cavernae (assembly GCF_004023625.1). Lineage (GTDB taxonomy): Bacteria > Actinomycetota > Actinomycetes > Streptomycetales > Streptomycetaceae > Streptomyces > Streptomyces cavernae. The sequence goes on from NZ_ML137713.1 coordinate 48,714, forward strand.
ACGGCGTGACGCGCCAGGTGACGGTGTAACTCCCGCCGGGCGCAAGGAAGTCGGTGCCCGTCTTCCCCTCCGCTTCGGCCCTCCAGCCGTCCGGCAGACGCAACCCGGTGGTGACCCGGGTGACCGCCTTGGTGCCGGTGTTGGTGACGGTCGCGGTGATCTCCGTGGAGCGGCCGGTCGAGAGGCTCGGGCGGTGCGGGGTGAGCCGGACGCGGGCCGAGGGGCAGTCGCGGGCCACCCCGAGGGCGGCGAGGTCTACCGCGTCGGCCAACGCCTTCATCCCGGTGTCGTTGGGATGCAGATGGTCACCGGAGTCGAACGCCGCGCCCAATCGGCGCGGATCTGCCGGATCTCGTACCGCCTTGTCGAAGTCGGCGTAGCCGTCGAATACGCCACCGGAGCGCACGAAGGTGTTGACCTTCTGCCGGTCGGCCTCCTTGGCCTCGGTCCAGTAGTCGCCCCAGCCCCGGTACGGAACCACGGTCGCGCCGATCACCCGCAGCCCTCGGGCGTGGGCCCGCCGCGCGATCTCCTTCATGCCGTCGATCACCTGATCGCCGGTGGCGCCGCCCCAGCTGAGGTCGTTGACGCCCTCGAAGAGGATCACCGTCCGAGCACCCGGCTGGGACAGCACATCGCGCTCCAGCCGCTGAAGTGCCGAGGGGTTGCCGTCGGTCCCGGCCGTGATGCGGTTCCCGCTGATGCCCGCGTTCAGCACGCCGGATGTCGAGGTGCAGGCCGACAGCCGGGCCGCCAGATAGTCGGGCCAGCGCCGGTTGGCGTCCGAGGTGGAGGCGGCCCCGTCGGTGATGGAGTCGCCGAGCGCGACGACGGAGCCCCGCGCCGGTCCGCCCCGCACGTCGACGCCGGTGAGGAACGGGAAGGTGGAGTCGGTCGTGGTGAACGCGTCGCCACCGGCGTCACCGGCGTGGTCGCCGCCGCCGTCGGGCGTCCAGTAGACGGTCTGCAGCCCCATCCAGTGCTGGCTGATGTGGGTGAGCCTGCCGGGGAAGTACAGGCTGACCACCAGGTCGCTACGGGCCGCCACGGGAATCCGCACCCCGTCGCTCACCGCCTGCCCCCCGGCCGGGATGGTGACGTCCTTCTTCCCGCCGAACGTCAGATCGCGCGGTCCGGACACGGACGAGCCGCCCGCCCGCCGCCCCACGGTCGCGTGTCCGATCGTCACAGGCTGGTCGGAGAACTCATTGGTCAGCCGGATCCGGACGCTCGTCCCGCCGGCGCTGACCCGAACCGGGATCCGCACGGTCACCTCCGAGGTGCCCGGGTCGTACGACGCGTGCTGCGCGGTCGCCCAAGTCCCCGTCCATTCCTGCTGCTGGGCCGAGGCCGAGGCCGCGGCCCAGGGCGCCGGAAGCAGGGCCGCCAGGACGGCCGCCAGGGCCGCCGCCAGGGCGGCGAATCTCCGGTGTCCCCGCAGGTGTCTTCGTAGGTGTCCACGCGGGTGCCCCCGCAGATGTCCCAGCGGGTGTGCCCGCAGGTGCCGGTCGGCCAGGAGCGGCGCCGCCGAGCCGTGCCATCTCAGGAGGGGCATCACGCACCGCCCTCACAGGTCAGCTTGGCGTCGGCCCAGTCGGCGTGGTCCGTGGAGACATCGCCGTCCCCGTCGACCAGCAGGTCCAGCCAGCGCGCGCCGCTCACGTCCACGTCGATGTCGGTACCGCCGTCGGAGCCGCGCACCACGGGGGTTGTGGTGAGGGAGCGGCCGTCGGCGATCACCTGGAAGGAGACGCTGCCGCTGTCGCCGACCTCGTCGTCCACCCCGGCGGTAGCGGTGAAGCGGGTGCAGCCGCCGCCGAGATAGACCCGGATCCGGCTGTTCGCGTGCACGCCGAGGCCCTTGGCGTAGGTGGTGCCGCCGATACTCAAGGGGCGTCCGTCACCGGCCGCGTTCTCCCCGTTGGAGGTGTCCTTCTCCACCGGACCCCAGCCGTTGACCGCCTTGACCAGGGTCAGATCGCTGACATGGGCGTCGGCGGACAGGCCGGGCGGTGGCACCTGGACGGCCCGTACACCGGTGACGGTGCCCGGACGGCCGGGCTGGGTGAGCTTGGCGGTCGCGGACAGGACGGCGTAGTGGACCGGGTCGCCCGGCGGGGTGACGGTGTAGTCGGCGGTCACCGTGTCGCCGGGCCGGACCCGGCCGAAACGGGTGGTGTCGCCGGTGGTCGCGGTCCAGCCGTCCGGGACCTTCAGCGCCAGCTCGACGTTCCGGGCGGTCGGCGCGTCCTTCGGCACACTGAGGGTGACGGGGACCTTGGCGGCGGCGCCGGTGTTCAGGAACGGCTCGGCGTCGACGGTGACACGGGCGCCGGAGTCGGGCATGGCGTACGTCTTGGCGTTGTACGAGGGCGCGGCCACCGTATCGACCTTGATCCCGCCCGCCGAGGCGCCGAGGCCGACCAGTCTCGCCGAACTCGGGCCCGCGCCGGACTTGGTGGACCATACGGCCAGAGCGATGGTGTTGGTGCCCTGCTCGCGCAGGATGCCCTTGGGGATGACGAAGCGTGTCTGCGGTCCGGTGTCCGGCAGGTAGCGGCCGATCAGCCAGCCGTTGACGAAGATCTGGGCGCGGTAGCCGGTGCCGCCGCCTTCGGCTTGGGCGAGATCGAGTGCGATCGCGTTGTCCTGGCCCTGGGGCAGGGCGAGCCGCGCGGAGGTGCGGTACCAGCGGACGCCGGGCCCGGTCCTCCCGGTCTGCTGAGCGAGAGTGGTGCTCTTCCAGCCGCCGTCGGGGTATCCCGGCAGCGACCAGCCGGCCCGTTCCCCGTACAGCCCGCCGTTGTTGTACGGGCCCCGGGCCGTGTCGACCGGGTCTTCGCCGCCGCGGCTGCCCTGGATCTTCCAGGTGAGGGTGGAGGCCCCGCCGATCACCTCGGCGCCGAGCAGACCGCGCGGCTCCTTGGAGTAGTCGTGGCCCCACTCCTCGTTGTGGCCCGCGTTCTCCACCAGGACGGAGAGGACGTTCTCCCCGTTGTCCTCCAGCGTGCCCGCCGGGATGTCGAAGGTGTGCGCGCCGTCGCCGGAGCTGCCAAGGTGGCGGCCGTTCAACCAGACCGCGTACTGGCCGGTCGGGCCGGTGTTGGCGTTCAGCGCGAGCGCTGTTGCGCGGCCCGTCGTCTTGAACCGGCCTCGGTACCAGACGTTGCCGTGGTGAAAGCCGTACTCGTCCATCGCCAGGACCGGCAGCGACCCGGCCAGCTCCGGGTTGTTGGCGGTGAGATGGTCGGCGGTGGTCCAGGCGGAGTCGTCGAAGCCCGGGGCGGACTCCGGCGCCTCCTCCCGGTACTTCCATGTCGCGAGCGCGGGCAGCTCGACCGGGCGCGGCGCCTGGGTGACCGCGACCTTGCGGCCGTTCCAGGTCACCTTCCTGGCGCCCGCGATGACTTCGATCTTCGCGGCCTTGGTGGAGTCGCCGGTCAACTTCAGCGTGCCACCCGTCTGTTCGGCGGTACGGACGAGGGACGGGCCTCGTACGAGAACCGGGCCCGCGGCGGTGTCCTGCCGCCACCAGCGGGCGGTCTCGGCGGTGTCGGCGATCAGCAGCTCCAGGCCGTTCACCAGCACGCGGGCCAGGCCCTTGTGCGGGTAGTTCAGGCGCAGGTCGCCGCGTTCGGCGTCCCAGGCGGTGGTGACATCGCCGTCGAGGACCGTGACCTCGGGCCGCTCGGCGTACCGCAGGACGGTTTCGCCGGCCTCACCCTCACGCCCGTACAGCAGCGCCACGTCCCGGTCGCCGATCCGGGCGTGCGTCATGATCTCCGAGGTGGAGTAGACGAGGCGCTGCTTCTCGCCCAAGTCGTAGCCGGCGACGATGAGTTTGGCGTCCCGGCCGTCGACGGCGATCTCGCCCTGCTGAGGTATTCGCGGGTAGTCGCCGTCCGCGCCCTCCAGCGACAGCGTGGTCCCGTCCTTGTCCTTCACGCGGGTGTCGGCATGCCGGACGGTGAAGAACTGGGTGCCGTCGTCGGGGTTGACGCGCCGGTCGACGCGCAGGGCGTCGTCCGACGGGACGGGGGCCTCGGCCCTGTCGGTGCGCGCCAGCGAGGTCACCGAGTTGACAATGTACCCGAGACGCTTGAACTCCTGGTACTTGTCGGTGAGTTGCCGGGACTCGTTGATCGGGGCCCCGTAGTCGTACGACGTGTAGACCGCGTTGGGGTCGGCGAGCCAGCCCCAGTTGGTGCCGCCGTACGTCATGTAGAAGGACTGGCCGCTCACCCCGGCGGCGATGTTCATCTTGCTGAACACCCGGGTGAAGTCGGTGCCGGTGAGTTTCGCGCAGTCCTGGTATCCGGTGCCGCCCCAGGGGTCGAACGCGCCGCCCTGTGCCTCCGGGATGATCAGGGGAGACTCGGGTTTCCACTCGTTGACGTACGAATAGTCGGGCAGGTTCTTCCACGTGTCGGGGTCCTTGCAGTCGAAGCCCTGCGGGTAGGCGTCGAAGCCGTAGATGTCCGGGGCGCCCTTGCCTCTGACCCAGTTCTTGTTGGCGCCGCCGTCATTGACGAAGGTGGGCACATCGACGCCGTCTTCCCTCGCCCAGTCGATGAGGGTCTGCATGTAGTCGGCGTCCTGGCGACCGCCCTGGTACTCGTTCTCGACCTGATACAGGATCACCGAACCTTTGCCACGGGTGAGTTGGTGGCGCGCGATGATCGGGTTGATCCGGCTCATCCACTCCCGGGCCGCCTTCATGTACTCCGGCTCGGAGGTGCGGTTCACACCGGCCTGTGTCTTCCGCCAGGCGGGCATGCCGCCGCCGGAGACCTCCGCGTTGATGTACGGGCCCGGGCGGGCGATCACATACAGGCCCGCGCGCTCGGCTTCGTCGAGCAGCCGCTCCACGTCACGGGTACCGGTGAAGTCGTAGGAGCCCGGCTTGGCGGAGTGGTAGCCCCAGTCGAAGTAGAGCGAGACCGCGTTGAATCCGCCCGCCTTGATCTTCTGCAGTACATCGCGCCACGCGTCGGGGCTGGGGAGCCGGAAGTAGTGGAACTCGGCGCCCCAGATGTAGAGGGGTTTGCCGTCGACCCGCACGGAGTACTGGTCGTAGGTGACGGTGTGCCGCGCCGGGGCCCGCTGCTCCGCCTGGGCCGATGTCGCTGCCCCCGCACCGGTCAGGGGCATGACACTCATGGCTGCGGCGAGCAGCAGAGATGACCACTTGCCCCTCATGACGTCAGCCCCTTCACCACGGCCGCCCGCGCGGTCTCGATGTCGCCCACGTCCTTCGTCCGGCCGTCGAGGTTCCGGGTCGCGGTGGTGAGGGCCTCGCTCAGGGCGTCACTGTCGGCGCCGCCGTCCTTCTTCCGTAGCTGGGCGATGAGTTCGTAGTCCTCGATGCCCTCCTTCAGCTGCTCCCAGCGGATGCTGGACATCGGGCCGCCCTTGCCCGGGTAGACCAGGTACTCGTCGCCCTGCGTGAAGATGTGCACCGGCTGCTTGAAGGGGTCGCTGGTCCAGCTGTTGTACGACCAGCGCAGGAAACCGTCCAGATTCCGCTGGGCGGTGATCCACGGCAGCATCCGCGACTCGACGGCGGGCGAGTACGACAGCGTGTTGGGGTGGGCCGGCGAGCCGTACACGTAGAACGTTGTGATCTTTCCGGCCCGGCGCCGCTCAGCCGCCTTCTCCTTCGTCATCGCGTCGATGCCGCCCCAGTCGACGGACAGATTGGACGCGACGCCCTCGGTGCTGATCGAACCGGCCACGGAGATACGGTCGTCGAAGGCCGGCGCGACCTCGTGGACGAAATCCTTGACGACCGTCATGGTTTCGATGGGCCGCTCGTCGAAGGACAGCCAGGTGTCCTCCAGCCGGCCTTTGGCCCTCAGATGCTTCTCGAAGGCGGGAAGGAACGCTCCCCATGCCTCCCGCCAGCGGTCCCCGCCCAGATCGACGTTCTCGTAGACGGTCCTGCCGGTGCGGGTGTCGGTGTAGGTGAGGTGCTCCCGGTCCTGGAACGCCAGCATGGAGAAGGCGCCGATGTCCGGACCGAGACCGGCGCGTCTTGCGGTCTGGACATACTTGTCCCAGCGGCTGAAGTCGAAGGAGAACGTCTTTCCGTTCCAGCTCCAGCCCACCATGCTGGTGTACGGCGTGGCGGTCTGTGACTCCCGGGTGCCGAGCGACCACTGGTGGTGCCACGGGTTGTCGACGATGGTGGTGTTGACGACCTTCTGGCCGCGCGAGGCCAGGTCTCGGCCGTACTTCTCGATCAGCTTCCAGTGCTGCTCCGACCAGAGCTTGACGCCGTGGTTCTTGGCGATCGTCTCCGGCTGCGCCCATACATCGAGGAAAAAGGCATAGTCCTTCGGATCGGGCACGCTCGCGTCCGCGACCTCGATGGTCAGCGGATAACTGGCCTGGGTGCGGCCGTCGGCGTTGACCTCGACCGTGCCGGTGTAGGTGCCGGGCCTGGCCTTCTCGGGGATGTGGAAGGTGAACCACAGCGGCTGCGCCGCGTACGCGGGCACGTCCACGGAGTCCCGCTCCTCGAGCGCGTCGCCGACCACGTCGGGGTTGCGGTCTCCGGACACCTCCTTGCCGGAGCTGACCTGGTCGATGGTGGCGGACCAGTCGACCTCGCTCTTGGAACGCTGCACCGGCAGGTACTTGACGAACCGGACCTGGGTGTCGCCACCGGACAGCTTGGCTCCGCCGGGCCCGGTGAGGTCGCCGACCACAGCCCTCACGTCGTCGAGGTTCTGGCCGGAGGCGATCGCCAGCTGCGCCGAGACCTGCTCGTTGCGCACGGCGGAGAGCATCAGCTCCTTGGTGTCCTTGCCCTGGATGGCGGTCATCGGGTAACGGGGGACCCGCTCCTCCGCGGAGCCGGCGAAGGAGCCGGTGGGAACCCAGGTGATGGTGTCCCTGGTGCCCATGGCATCGGCGACCTTGACTGTCAGCCAGGTGGTCGTTGCCTTGGAATTGAGGTCGGTGCCGGTGGTCGTCGTACCGGTGACGGCGATCGCGGTGGTGCCGGCGGCCACGACCACGCCCGCGACGAAGCCGGCGACAACTGAGGACGTACGTGTCATGGGGGTTGGTTCCCTCTCTCACGGACGTGCAGGGAGTGGTCCCCGGCAGGCCCCAGGGCGTGCGAGGCCTGCCGGGAAACCGGGGGGCACCGCCAGTGGTGCCTGCGGTGCCGTGGCGCCTGTGGTGTCAGGAGCTGACGGAGAATCCGCTGAAGACGGCTTCGATGTCCTCGCCGGGATAGTTGACGTTGGCCGCGCTGGCGACCATCCCGGCGTCACCGGTGCCTGCGGCCGACAGCACCTGGGCGGTGCCGACCTGCGACCATGTGTCGCCGTCCTTGCTGGCGTACGCGGTGTAGGTGGCGCCGTCCCGGGTCAGCTTGAGATACGCCGGGTGGTAGGTGGAGCCACCGCCCGCCCAGGTGTCGAGCTTCCCGTCGCCGTCGCTGTCGGTCATGAACTCAAGTCCGTAACCCTGGGTCATGACCAGCACCGCGTAACCGCCCTTCTCGGGCGCCGTCAGGTCGTTGGCGAAGGCGACCCCGGCCTTGCCGACCGGTGAGGCGCTGTCCTGGGAGACCAACTGGGCCTGCACGGTGGCCTTCTCCCCGGCCGCGTCGTCGCGGTAGATGACACCCTTCTCGTCCTTCCAGCCGGACAGGTCCTGGCCGCCCGCCCAGATGGCGAACTGGTCGCCGGCCTGGGCGTATTGGGCGTCCCCGGACGTGGTGGTGTCGTTCGTCAGGTACGGCTCCCGCACGCTGCCCGGGGCGGCCTTCACCTGCGCCCGCACGGTGTCGGACACCTTCTGCGATCCGCTGTGTCCGTTGTAGGTGGCGGTGCCCGTGAGGCCGTGGCTGCCCCAGCGGGCGTCATCGGCCGGGGTCACCGTCCAGGAGGTGGTGAGCGTGGCGCCGTACTTGAGCGACTTCGTGGTGGTCGGGCCGGTCGCCTTCGCGGTCCATCCCTCGGGCAGGTCCAGTGCCGCCTTGGCGTTCTTGAGGGTGCGGGTGCCCCAGTTGGTCACCTCGGTGGTCACCTCGAACGGTTCACCTGCGTCGGTCGAGGGGGCGTCCGGGGTGATCAGGACGGAGGCGGCCGGAGCGTCATCGCGCCCCAGCGCCCTGATGGCCTTGGCCGCCCCCTTCGCCTTGAGGTTGACGAAGGCCGGCGTGACACCGAGCGGCGCCGCATACCCCTTCAGGGTCTTCGGGCCGCGGATCACGGTGCCCTGGTTCACGTCGTACCAGGTGCCCGGCGGTAGATGGACGGAGCGGGTGGCGCCGGTGCTCAGCTTGGGCGCGGCCAGCACGGCCGGGCCGAGCATCCACTCGTCGGTGACCGTGTAACTCGCCTCGTCCCTCGGGAAGTCGAAGAACAGCGGCCGCATGATCGGATCGCCGGTCTTCAGGGTGCTCTGCACCTGGTCCCAGATGTAGGGCGCGAGCTTCTCGTGCGTCTTGATCGCCTGCCGGTACAGGTCGACCGTCTCCTGGTCGTAGTCCACCTTCTGCCCCGTGGTGGTGTCGTTGGTGTCCACGGGGGAGGTCGAGGCGTACATCAGCGGCATCAGCGAGGCGGACTGCGCCCACCGCACCAGCACCTCCTTCGACGGCGCGGGCTGGCCGCCGGAGCCGCCGATCATGTCGGACTCGACGAACGGGTAGCCGATGGTGGAGATGGCCAGGTTCTGGGTGGCGGAGGCGCGCAGGGAATCCCAGCCGGTGCCCTTGTCGACCTGCCGGGTGACGAAGCCGGCCTCGTGGGCCGTCCGGTTCCAGTGCACCCGGATGCCGGCGCCCTGGAGATCGAACTCGTCGGCGAGCTCGGTGCCGAGCTTCTGGTAGTCCGTGGCCTGGTGGCCCTTGCGCGGCGCGCACTTCTCGTCGAAGAAGCGGGTGTCGAACTTCAGCCCGTCGATGTCGTACGTGTCCATCAGCTTCTTGAGGTTGCCCTCGTACCAGGCCTTGGCGTCGGGGTTCGCCAGGTCGATGATCCCGGCCTGGCCGTTCCACCACGTCACTTCGCACGGCTTGGTCGTGTCCTTGGCGTCCATGAGCAGATAGCCCTTGTCGACCGCGTACTGGTAGTTGTCGGAGTCCAGGTTGATCCACAGGGTGACCCAGATGCCGAAGTCGAACCCCATGTCGTGGATCTTCTTGGAGAGGCCCTTGGGATCGGGGAACGTCTTGGGGTCCCAGGTCAGATTGCCGTAGTTCGACTCCCACTTGTCGTCGAGCTGGATGGTGTGCCCGTCCAGACCGTTTGCTTTGAGGTCGGTGGCGTAGTCGAGCAGTTTCTCCTGGTCGACCTTGGTGTAGAACTGCGCCCAGGAGTTCCACAGCGGCTTGGCGTACTGCTCGTACGTGGCGTCGCTCTTGGCCGGTTTGCCGACGATGCCTATGTAGTCGCGGTAGACCTCCAGCGGGGTCGACTCGACGAACACGGTGGCCTTGTAGGTGTCGGGCGACTCGACGGTGAAGGTGCCGAGGCCGTCCTTGCCCCTGTTGAGTCCCACGTCCATGACGTCCCCGGTGTCGACGCGCAGACCGGTCGACCTGGAGGTGTACCAGAACGGGTCGATCATGTTGTACGACGCCGGGCCGAAGGCCTCGTGGTCGACCTCGCCGGCGTCGAGCGGCCAGGGCTGGTTGACGCCGGGACCGCCCTGCGGGGTCTCCGCCTCGCCGTGGCCGTACCAGTGGCCGGCCGATGACAGGTCGTAGGCGAGGCCCAGCTGCTTCGGTCCGCCTCCGCGGACGTCCCAGTCGAGCTGGTAGCGGTCGGCGCCGGGGGTGATCCGGGCCTCCACCGTGGCGCCGTCGAGCGTGCTGTCGGCGGTGACGGTCAGGACGCCGTTCTTCCACGTCCAGTCGGTGACGCCGGTCGCGTGCTGCCACGTGCCGTCGGCCGCGGTGAAGCGCAGGGCGCCGCAGCGCAGGGCGCCGGTGTCACCGGAGGCTGTGGCGAGCACGGTCTTCCCGGCGCGGCGCGTGGTCAGGGCGAGTTCGTCGGTGGCCACGTCGAGGGTGTAGCCGGGGGCGTTGGCGGAGGCAGGTACGGAGACCGTGACGGCGCGCTCGGCGCGGACCACCTTCGGCCCGCCGGTGCCGGTGCCGGTGCCGGTAGTGGCGGTGGCGGTGGGGCGGGCGGCGGCCGATGCCGGGGCAGAGCCGGTGACGGGCGCCATCAGCAGGGCGGCGGTCAGGGCCGCGGCGAGTAACTGGCTGCCGGGACTGCTCAGTCGGGCGTGCACTCGTGTCCTCCTGTCGGACAGGACGGTGACTCGGGAGCGGCGGTGCGTGGTGCCGGTGGCGTGCGGAGTGCACGGTCACGAGGAAGCGCGGTGCTCGGCAGGGCATGGGGTCTGCTCGATGCTGCGTGCAGATGCAAGATTTCAAGCGATTTCGCTCATGCTCTTGCGGTTGCCGCCACCTGTCAACATGCGGGACAGGTGGCTTCCCGAGTGCCCGGGGAGCCCTACTGGAGCAACTGTTGTCCCTGATGGCGGTCGGTCCCGGGGCCCGCTGAGAGGCTTCGGCGGGCCCGGAAGCCGTTCGTAACGGACGCGTAAATTTCTGCGCCACGAGATGCTTTCGGGAGCGCCCGGTCAGGCCAGGATCACGGAACGGGTCGGATGGCGTGGATTGTCCGGGTCCAGCCCGCGTGCCAGGCGAGAGTGGCGGCCGGCCGGTGCACGACGATGAGGTCCGGTCCCCTCGCTCGAGCGCAGCCGAGAGCGGGGGAGAGACGGCGGGGCCCGGCCGGTGTGACGGGGCCCGGCCGAGTGCCACCAACTACCCGCCGGTTGCGGGCGATATCGCCGGCGAGACCGGACGGCAGTGCCGCCGGGGCCCCGGGCCAGCAGCCACGGGAGCGGCGTGCGGTGTCAGGCGCGGATGACCTTCACACCGGCCGCCGTGAACGACTCGGTCAGCTCGTCGGAGGCGGCCTTGTCGGTCACCAGGACGTCGATGTCCTCCACCGGGCAGATGCGGGCGAAGGCCCGCCGGTCCAGCTTGGAGGAGTCGGCCACCGCGACGACCTGCTGCGCGCGGTGGGCCAGCGCCCGGTTGATGCTGGCCTCGCCCTCGTGGTGGGCGGTCGCCCCGTGGGCCACGTCGATGGCATCCACTCCGATGAAGACCTGGTCCAATGCGATCTCCGCGAGCAGTTCGGTGGCCAGCGGCCCGATCAGCTCATAGGACGCCGGCCGGGCCACCCCGCCGGTCACCACGAGCTTGACGTGGCGCCGTACGACCAGTTCGTTGGCGATGTTCAGGGCATTGGTCACCACGGTGACCGCCGTCTCCGCGCCGCCGGAACTCAGGTCTGCGCGGGTGGCCAGTGCCCGCGCCACCTCGGTGGTCGTGGTGCCGCCGTTCAGCCCCACCACGGCGCCGGCTTTCACCAGCCCGGCAGCCGCGTCCGCGATCCGCTCCTTCTCCGGAGCCTTGCGCGCGGCCTTGTAGCGCAGTGGCAGGTCGTAGGCGATCGCGTTGATCACGGCTCCGCCGTGCGTACGGGTGACCATCTGCTGGCGGGCGAGCTCGTCGAGGTCACGCCTGATCGTCGCGGCGGAGACCCGCAACTCCTCGGCGGCCGGCTCGACTTCGATCCGCCCGTCGCGCGTCAGCATCTCCAGCAGCGCGCTCCACCGGGCCTGCGGTGCCGCCATGTCTCACAACTCCCTGTCGGTGGTGTGCGCCACGATGTGCGCACCCCATGAAACCACGGCGCATGATCAGGTGTTTTATGGTCGCCAAACGAGCAAAATCCTGCACCTGCCGCAGGTCCTTGCCGGTCATCTGTCAGATCAGCGAGAACGCCGTGCGGTTCCACGGCAGCGCACGCCGTCACGCGCTGGGCCCCCACCGGCGGCCTGGCTTTGGATGACGGCCAGGTGGCGAGTGGAGGCGGCCGGGGTTGGTGTGAGCGGCCGTCCCGGCGCCGACGGAACGCCTCGGCGCCGGGACGGCCGTTGTGGCGGGAGCCGGTGTGCTTCGTCGCGTGTCCGTGCCGGTGACTGCGGCCCTACTTGGCCCGGTGGGCGAGGATCAGGGATACCGGTGGCCCGGGTCCGGATGTGGCCGACGCGTCCGTTCCGGAGGATGGGGATGCGCAGGACGGTGCCCAGCCGCGACCACGGCCTCCCCGAGATGAGCGAGTCACTGATCACCTGGGCGGCCGTCATGCTGATGACCCGGCGGCTCACCGCCGCAAGCCATTCAGATGGGCGAACCCGCAAAGACGTGCTCGACCGGGGCCCGCATCACGGGCAGTGTCTTGTCGGGACAGCTCCTGACAACAAGTCAGTGCGGGTTGGAGGCCGCCTTGCAGCCGGTTTGCGCTCCGCCCGGGCCTTGTCGGCGAGCGCCAACGCCCCATGGGCGTCGACGGGATACCTGGTGGAGAAATTCGCTCCTGTCAAGCAGTCGTGGGCGATCGAGCGTGTCTCGACCACCGGACGACGGCGATTCCCGCGAGCAGGCTGAGCAGGCCGAACAGGAGACAGCGAACTGGCGTCGCATCGTCATCGGTCGGCGTCAGCCGCGGTCTGTCGCGGGTTCCGGCGGTGGGCCGGTGAGCGGTGTCCGCTGCGGGTGGTGGGAGAGTGTCGGTCTCCTGCGACAACTCCTGGGCGATGCGTCGCCAGACCCGCTCAGGGGGCGTGGCCGGCAGATCCGCCATGTCCGTGGTGCGCGCGGCGGCGACCACGCGGACCATCAGCCTCAGTTCGTCCCGGCAGCGGACGCACACCGCGATGTGCCGCAGGGCGCTGACGTCATCGTCGCTGCGCGGAGCGTTTCCCAATGCCAGTTCCAGCAGGTGCGCGGTCTCGACGTGGGCCACCGTGTTCTCCTGTTCCGCGAGCTTTCGTGCGGCCTGTTTACACGGTCGGGTCGGATGCCCTGCGGGGCCGTCAGGCCGGTGGATGAGCCGTGGGCCTGAAGTCGGACGGGGCGAGGCGGGCCCGGCGAACCCGGCCCGACGGTGACGGCTGGCGCCGCGCCAGCGTCAAGGCGCACAGCGACAGCCGTCACCCCGAGCCCGGTCACCGTTACACAGTCTCCGGCACGCCGGCCCGCGCCGCGGCGGGCAACCAGCACGCCTGTCACCGTCACCGCTCCGGCCGCGGCGGCCATGCCGGCCACTCGCCCGAGGAGTTCGGGGCGACGGCGGCGCCGCTGCCGCCCGCGTGGACGGCGTTGGGCGCCCTGCCGCCTGCGTGGACGGCGTTGGGCGCCTACTTCTTGGCGCTGAACGTCTGGGTCTTCAGTGCCAGGTTCTGGTCCTCGGCGCTGCCCCAGGCGTAGACGACGTTGCTGGTCCCTTCCTCGAGGTTCAGGTCGGCCGGGCCGATGGCCACGGTGTCCGTACCGGCGAGCACGACGTCGGCGCTCACGGTGCCCGAGTCGACCACGGCGGTGTCCTCCTGCGGGTTGGTCAGTCCGGTGAAGACCGGCTGTCCGCCCGCTCGGACGTCGACGGCGGGTGCGGCCGCGACATGACGAACTGTCAGGCGTGCCTTGCCGGATGCGACCTGCGAGACGTCGTTGACGAAGGCCGTCAGCCGGGGGGCGCCGTCGGCGGAGAGGTGGGCGGCGACCGTGGCGTTCCCACCCTCCGGTACCTTGATCTCCTTCTCCAGGGCCGGCGTGCCTCCGGGATCCTGGCCCGCTTTGAAGATCTCGATGTCATAGGTTCCGGCGGCGAGCGGCTGCGGTTCGGTCAGCGTGCCCGGCTTGAAGTCGCCGAGCAGCTCGTCACCGTTGGCGTAGACGTCGACGGTCATCCCGGGAATGCCGTGGAAGACGGACACCATGGCCTGGTCGTGTTCAGTGGCGGAGGCCGCGGTCGCGGGCGCGGTGACACCAAGGGCGAGGGCACAGGCGCCGGCCGAGGCGACGACCGCAAGCGAAGTCCGGGTAATCATGGGGGTCATCCCTTCGAATGGAGTGTCCGCACGGTGCGGAGTCTCGGTCCTGTTTCCTGCGGAGGCGCCGCTGTGGATGCGTGTGCGAGACCTCTGTTGGACCTCTGTTGGACATGCCTAGACGCCGGTCCCCTGCGTACGGCCCTGTTCGATCACTCGGCGCAGCCGGTGCAGGCCACGGCGGGCGTGACTCTTGACCGTGCCCAGGGGCATCCCGGTCCGTTCCGCTATCTGGGCCTGGGTCAGGTCCTCGTAGAAGGCCATGCAGAGCACTTGCCGCTGATGGCGCGGCAGTCGTGACAGCACGTCCACCAGGAGCACCCTGTCCAGTACTGCGTCCGGCGTCGCATCGGCGTGCGGAGGCGCGTCGGTGTTCCGAGCGGCCGACTCGACCAGCGCCGAGCGCCTCGTCCTGGCTGCCAGCGCGTCGACGATCTTGCGGCGCGTGATGCCGACCAGCCAGGCGCCGAGTGCGCCCTGCTCCGGACGGAAGCTGTCCCGACCGCGCCAGGCGCCGAGAAACACCTGCTGTGTCAGGTCCTCCGCCTCGTGGGCGTCACCGAGCGAGCGGCTGGCCATGGTGTGGACGAGCGAACCCCAGCGCCGGTAGATCGCCGCGAACGCTTCCTCGTCGGCGGCGCGCAGGCCACGGGCCAGTTCTTCCTCGTACTGCGTTTCCTCCACGGGCGCGGTGAGGGCGGTGGTGGATCGCGTGTTCATGCTCATGCCCTGGTTCCTCCTGCCGTACGTCCCGTGCGGGACGGAAGGCCGTGTGCGGACCGCACCGGTCGCCGTGCGGGCCGTGGTGACCGGGGCGGATCTCTCTCAGTCTCGGAGGAACAAACGACGCAAAACAACACGCGTCGTTTTTGCGTCGTATAGTCGGAGTCGTGGACGTGGACACAGGCGTCGGTGACGACCGGGAAGACGAGGACCTGCGGGGCGGCGGAGGGCTGACCACGGGCGAGGTCGCACGGCGCCTCGGGGTGGCTCCGACCACGATCCGTACCTGGGACCGCCGCTACGGCCTGGGTCCAGACGCGCGCACCGACGGCCGGCACCGGCGCTGGACCGCCGCGGACGTGGCGCGGCTGGAGCGGATGTGCGCCCTGACAGCGACCGGACTGCCGCCCGCCGAGGCCGCGCGCATGGCGCGCAGCGAGGCGTCGCCGGCCGGGGCCCCGGGCGGGGACACCGCCGCCGCGTCGGCGAGCCGTAGGCCCCTGACGGCCCGGGGGCGGACGCGCAGCCGGGCCGGCAGTGGCCTGCGGCTCGCCGACGCACGTCAGGAGTGCAAGGGGATCGCCCGCGCCGCACTGCGCCTCGACGCCGCCGTTCTGGATGAGCTGCTGTCGGCCGCGATCGCCGAGTACGGCCTGGTGGCCGCCTGGACCGAGGTGATCATGCCGACGCTCCAGGCGGTAGGCCGCAAGTGGGAGAGCTCGGGCGAGAAGTACGTCGAGGTCGAGCACTTCCTGTCCTGGCACGTCTCCGGGGCGCTGCGGTGCAGCGCACCCCCTGTGGTCGCCGACCGCCCCGGCGCCACCACAGTGCTCGCGTGCGTGCCGGGGGAGAGCCACACACTGCCGCTGGAAGCACTGGCCGCCGTGCTGGCCGAGCGGGGGATCCCGGTGCGCATGTTCGGCGGCGCACTGCCCGTCGAGTCGCTCGTCGCGGCGGTGCGCAGGACCGGACCGGCCGCGGTGGGACTGTGGGCGCAGTCGCGCACCACCGCGAGCCGGCCACTGGCCCAGCACGTGGCCGCGATGGAGTGGGGGGTGCGCGGTGCGCGCCGCAAGCCGCTCGTCCTGACGCTCGGGCCCGGCTGGGCCGGGCAGGCGGTGACCGGTCTGCCGCGCCCCTCAGGGCTGGCGGAGGCCGTAGCGGTCCTTGAGCCGCTCGTGGCGAGGTGATCTCCGGTGGCCGCTGACGGCTGCTCGTCGATCAAGGTGCCCGAACCGCGCGGCGGCCACCCCGGGCCGCTCCCGGGCCGCCCCCGGCCACCCCCGGCCACGGCCGCCCCCGGCCACCCCGGGCCACCCCGGGCCGGCCGCGCCTGCCCGAGCTTGATCAGTCATGTCCGGGGGCGGGGCGGCTATGTCCTGAGCCAGGCTGTCTGGTCGGGTGCCAGCAGTCCGTCCTCGACAGGGCCGCTGGCCAGCAGGATCGAGGCGTGGTCGGGCAGGGGGTACGCCTCGTCCGAGAGATTGACGACGCAGGCGAATCCCGGGTCCCGGCTGAAGGCGAGGACGCCGGCGGGGGCGTCCAGCCAGGTCATGGTGCCGTCGCCGAGGGCGGGGTCGTCGCGGCGCAGGCGCAGGGCGGTGCGGTACAGCTCCAGCATCGAGGTCTCGTCACCGGTCTGGGCCTCCACAGTGCGCTCGCCCCAGTTCGCGGGCTGCGGCAGCCAGGGCTCGGCGGAGGCGTCCTCCGGGCTGAAGCCGAAAGGTGCTGTCTGTCCCGACCAGGGGAGGGGGACCCGGCAGCCGTCGCGGCCTCGGCCGGTGTGGCCGGAGCGTTCCCAGATGGGGTCCTGGAGGACGGACTCGGGGAGGTCCTCGACTTCGGGCAGGCCGAGTTCCTCGCCCTGGTAGACATAGGCGCCGCCGGGGAGGGCGAGCATCAGCAGGGCTGCCGCGCGGGCGCGGCGGGTGCCGAGTTCCAGGTCGACGGGACCTTCGGGCTGGTAGCGCTCGCCCGGCACCCATCGTTTGACGGTCCTGCGGGCGTAGCGGCTGGTGTGGCGCATGACGTCGTGGTTCGACAGGACCCAGGTGGCCGGGGCGCCGACCGCGCCGAGCATGGAGAGCGAGTTGTCGATGACCCTTCGCAAGTCCTCGGGATCCCAAGTGGACATGAGGAAGTCGAAGTTGAACGCGGTGTGCAGGCCGTCCCGGCGGACGTAGGCGGCGAGCCGCTCGGGGGTGTCCGCCCACGCTTCGGCGACGAAGCACCGGTCGCCCGGGAACTCGTCGGCCACCTTGCGCCAGGCGCGGAAGATGTCGTGGACCTCGTCGCGGTCCCAGTGCGGGTGGTCGACGTGCTGCCACGGCTGACCGCCGTCCACGCCCCGGCGGGGCGGCAGGTCGGGAAGCTCCGGGTGCTTGATCAGCCCGTGGGCGACGTCGATGCGGAATCCGTCCACGCCACGGCTGAACCAGAAGCGCAGGATCGACTCGAACTCCGCGAGCACCTCGGGGTGTTCCCAGTTGAGGTCCGGCTGCTCGGGAGCGAACAGGTGGAGGTACCACTCGCCGTCGGGCAGCCGGGTCCAGGCGGGTCCACCGAAGGCGGAGACCCAGTTGTTGGGAGCTTCGGCGCCGTCGGCGCCGCGGCCGGGGCGGAAGACATAGCGTTCGCGTTCCGGGCTGCCGGGGCCGGCGGCCAGTGCCGCCTGGAACCAGGCGTGCTGGTCGGAGGTGTGGTTGGGCACGATGTCGGGGATGACACGGAGCCCGTACCGGTGGGCTTCCTCGATGAGCTGCTCGGCCTCGGCCACGGTGCCGAACAGCGGGTCGATGGCGCGGAAGTCGGCGACGTCGTAACCATGGTCCGCCATCGGCGACTTGTACCACGGGTTGATCCAGATGGCGTCGACACCGAGCGCCTTGAGGTAGGGCAGGCGGGAGCGGATGCCCGCGATGTCGCCGACGCCGTCGCCGTTGCCGTCGGCGAAGCTGCGGATGTAGACCTGGTAGATGACGGCGCTGCGCCACCACGGCGTTGCGGTGGGGGACATATGGGTGCGGTACTCCTTGCACGTCGGGGGGTGAAGGGCGACGGGGCGCCCGGGTCTACTTCGCCGCGCCGGCGGTGAGTCCGGCGACGATACGGCGCTGGAAGAGCAGCACCATGACCACCAGCGGGACCGTGACGAGGACGCCCGCGGCCATCTGGCTGCCGAACGGGGTCTCGTACGTCGTGGCGCCGGTGAACTTCGAGATGGCGACCGGTGCGGTCTGCATGGCGGGCTTGTTGGTCATCGACAGGGCGATGAGGAACTCGTTCCAGGCCGCGATGAAGGTGATGATCGCGGTGGTGAAGATGCCCGGCGCCGCGAGCGGGATGATGACCTTGCGGAACGCCTGGCCGCGGGTGCAGCCGTCGACCATGGCGGCGTGCTCCAGTTCGTCCGGCATCTGCCGGAAGAACGTGGTCAGGTTCCACACCGCCAGCGGCAGCGCGAAGGACATGCTCGGCACGATCATGGCCTGGTAGGTGTTGATCCAGCCGATGTCCGTGAACAGCTTCAGCAGCGGCACCACGATCGACACCACCGGGAACATCGAGGTCGCGATGATGAGGGTCAGGATCAGCCGCTTGAACCGGAACTCCAGCCGGGCCATGGCATAGGCGGTGAACGTGGCCACCAGCAGCGCCAGGACGGTGGTGACGCCGGCCACGACCAGGCTGTTGAGCAGCGCGCGCCCGAACCCCTGCGCCGGGTCGAACACCGCACGGTAGTTCTCGAACGACACCGATGAGGGCACCAGCGAGGTGTCGAAGATGTCCGAGGTGCGCCGCAGGCTGGAGACCAGCATCCAGTAGAACGGGGCCAGGCAGTAGGCCACCACCGCGCCGACACCCGCGTACAGCAGCCCGCTGCGCCACTTCGCTGTGAGCATCATGACGTCACCTCCGCACGGCGCAGCGCCGGGATCCGCAGACGCCTGCCCTTCCGCTTGTGTGTGTCCGCACCGACGTCGCCGATCAGATCGGCCCCCAGCAGCCGTACGAATGCCAGGGCGATGAGGAAGACGTAGAGAAAGAGGAGCACCGCGTACGCGGACGCCGGTCCGAAACGGACGTTGGACGCCTCGTGGTGCGCCAGCATCGACAGGGTCTCCACCGAGTGCTTCTGCGCGCCGACGAGGATGTAGGGCAGGTCGAACATCCGCAGCGCGTCCATGCAGCGGAACAGCATCGCCACCAGCAGCGCGGGCTTCACCAGGGGCAGGGTGATGTGCCAGAACCGGCGCGCCGCGCTCGCTCCGTCGATGCGGGCCGCCTCGTAGACCTCCTTCGGGATCACCTGCAGTCCGGCCAGAACCAGCAGCCCGATGAAGGGAGCGGTCTTCCACACCTCGGCGACGATGACCGCGACCTTTGCCTGGAAGCCCTCGGTGGTCCACAGGATCTGTTGGCCGATGAGTGCGTTGGCGATGCCGTCGCTGTTGAAGATCCAGCGCCACAGCAGGCCGGAGATGGCGGTGGGCACTGCCCAGGGCACCAGGATGCCTGCCCGAACCAGGCCGCGGCCCCGGAACGCCTCGTGCATGATCAAGGCCATCCCCACACCGATCAGCGTCTCCAGGCCCACCGTGACGACGGTGAAGAAGGTGGTGTTCCAGAAGGCGTTCCAGAACCGCTCCCCGGCCTGGCCGAGGATGTCGGCGTAGTTCTGCAGCCCGACGAACGGTTCGGTGTCGCGGATGAAGCCGGTCTTCGGGTCCAGCCCCTTGGCCCCGTACAGCGACCCGTTCAGCGCCATGAGCGTCGGGTAGAGCACGACGATCGCCAGCACCACCAGCGTCGGGGACACCAGCAACGCCGCCATCCGGCCCGAGCCCGCGGTTGCCCGGGCCCGCCGCCGGTTCACCGGCCCGCGGTCACCGCCGGCCGCACGGCCGGCGCCGGTTTCGGGCGGGGTCTTGGTGACGGCCATGGCTCCCGCTCCTCACTGCGCCGCGGACTTCTGCTGCAGATCCTTCTGCAGGTCCTTCAACGCCTGCGCGCTGCTCTTGCTGCCGGTCAGTGCGGCGTACGCCTCCTGCTGGAGCGACGCGGTCACGTCGCCGTACTGCACGACCCGTGGACGAGGCACCGCGCGCAGGATGGACTCCTTGAGCACCGGCAGATACGGGTACTGCTCGACCAGCGCCTTGTCGTCGTAGAAGGCGGCGTACGCCGGGGCGAGGGCGGCCTCCTTGAGGAAGTACCTCGATGTCTCCTCGCTGGTGTAGAACTTCATGAAGTCGAGGGCCGTGGCCTTGTTCTTGGCGAAGGACGACAGGGCCAGGTTGTGACCGCCCAGGCTGGAGGAGCCGGGCCCGTCCAGACCGGGCAGCGGCGCGACCGCGAACTTCCCGGCTATCTCGCTCTTTCCGGCCAGGGAGTACACGTACGGCCAGTTGCGCAGGAAGATCAGCTTGCCGGCCTGGAACGCCTGACGGCTTTCCTCCTCCTGGTACGTGATCGCCTCCTTCGGGATCGTCCCGTCCTTGAAGGAGTCGACGAGGAAGTCCAGGCCCTTCTTCGCGTCCGCCGTGTCGACGTCCGGCTTGCCGCTGCCGTCGGTGACGGTGCCGCCCGCTGAGTTCACGGCCTCGGAGAAGTTCACCGTCAGGCCCTCGTACTTCTGGAACTGCCCGGCGTAGCACGACATGTCCTTGGCGTCGGGCAGCTTCTTGACCTCGGCACAGGCGGACTTCATCTCCGCCCAGGTGCCCGGGGGCTGGGTGATGCCGGCCTTCTTCAGCAGATCGGTGCGGTAGTACAGCATTCCGCCGTCCGAACTGGACGGGACCGCGTACAGGCCGTCGCGGTACTTCGCCGTCTCCAACACCGGCTTCAGCATCCTGTCCAGCGGGAACTGCTTGCCGGGCAGCGGGTCGATCCACCGGTGGGCGGCGAACTCCGAGGTCCACACGACATCGAGGTAGAGCACCGTGTAGGCGTCGGACTTCGTCTCCGCGTTCTGGATCATCTGCTGGCGCTGCGTGTCCGCGTCCGACGGCAGCTGGATGAGGGTGACCTTCTCCTTCGGGTGCTCCTTGTTCCAGCGGTCGATCAACGGCTGACGGGTGCCGGTGGTGTCCTTGCCGGACACGAACGTGATGGGGCCGCGGCCCTCGAACGACGTCGCCCCGGTCTGCCCGGAACCGTCGGCGCCTGACGAGCCGCAGGCGGAGAGGAGTAGCCCGGCGGCGGCGAACGCGGCCGAACACTGACACGCTCTGGTGATCCTGGTCTTCATGTCTCTCCTGGTCGTGCTGAGCCGGAGTCGCGGCTGGTTTCCCCGGGAGGACGCCGCTGCCGACGTGACTCTGAGATGGGCATGTGCTGAGACCGCGTTACCACTGCGCCTTATGCATCAACAGCGCAGGTCAAACCGCTGAGAGTCGGCTCGATCAGGATTGCTGCGACTGCTCTGTGGCAACGCTTGCAACGTAGAGGTGCGTTTTCCGGAAGTCAATGCGTTACTTCGCGGTAGTTGAGGGTGATGCGGCAGGCAGCGGCGCCCCTTATCTGGGGTTTTACACCAGATGATCCGCCCTGAAAGCGATGTCATCCACACCGCGATCGGCGTGCTGTCTGTGCTACCTTCCGCTCATGCCACCAGCTCAGCGGCACCCCACGATGGCCGATGTGGCCCAACGGGCCGGGGTCTCCACTTCCACCGTCTCGCGCACCCTGCGCGGCCTGTCCACCGTCTCGCCGGAGGTTCGCGCCCGCGTTGAGGAGGCCGCACGGGAGTTGAACTTCGCCGTGTCGCGGCAGGCTGCAAGCCTTGTCACGGGCAGGACCGGGACCGTGGCAGTGCTCGTGCCCACACTCAACTCATGGTTCATGGGAGCCGCCCTGTCCAGCCTGGCCCCGCTGCTGCGGGCGGCCGGCATGGACCTGAACGTCTACATGGTCGGCGACCTCGCCGCGCGCACCGCGTTCTTCGATCGGCTCCCGGCCCGGCGCAACGCCGACGCGCTGCTGGTGTTCTGCTTCGACCTCACCGACGAGGAGACCACGCGCCTGGACAACATCGGCATGCCAGTCATCTACGTCAGCCAGCACGTCGAGGGCCGCCCCAGCGTCTACGTCGACGATGTCGCCGGCGCCTGCAAGGCCACTCGCCACCTGATCAACCTCGGACACCGTCGGATCGCCTTCGCGTACACCGTCGGCGTCCGTGGTTTCAGTTTCAGTTCACGTGAGCGACTCCTCGGCTACCGTCAGGCGCTCGCCGAGGCGGGCATCCCGCTGGACGAGGACCTGGTGGTCACCACGCCACCCCGTGACAAGCGCGGCACCACGCAGGCGGTGGGCAACCTGCTGAGCCTGCGGGAACCACCCACGGCGATCTTCGCCGAGCAGGACGAACTGGCCGCCTCCGTCATCTCGACCCTGCGCACGGTGCAGATCGAGGTGCCCGAACGGATCTCCGTCCTCGGCTTCGACGACCAGTTGATGGCGGAGTGGCTCGACCTGTCCACCGTGGCCCAGTCCCCCTCGGACATCGGCCGTGAAGCCGCCGAACTGGCCCTCGAGCTCATCAACGATCCCGAGGCGGACCGCGGCCGGCACATCGTCCTGCCCACGCACCTGATCCCACGAGGGACCACGGCCCCGCCGTCCGCCCCTCAGGGCGAACGCCAGGCCAACGGCCATGCCGAAGGCCGGCGCGTTTGAGGCGACCACCGCCCGCGGCACGGCGAGTTCGCTTACGAACCGAGCCTTTGAAGGGGTTCTGGCCGGGAGCACTGTCCACGGAGGTGCGGCCGCGCCGAGGGCATCGGCAGACCGGACACAGCGACCGCCCGCGCGAACACCTCGGCGGGCGGACCCAGGCAGTCGTCGGCGTCGGCAGCCGCCGCGGTCCTTCTCCCCGAGCCCCCGTCCGCACGGCGGGAACCAGGTCGCCCCACCCGGCGTTGAGCAGGACACAAGGCAAGGTAGGGGTTCTCATGGCGTACGGATCGCACTACGGCCCAGAATCTCAGTACGGACCGCACGGCGTGGCCCGCCCTGCGCCGGCGTCGCGCCGGGCACGGGCCAGGGACGCCGGCGTCGTGGTGGCGGGCTGGGTTGCCCTGCTGTGGGTGCTCGAAGCCATCGACACGGTGAGCGGCCACGCCCTGGACACCTTCGGCATCACCCCGCGTGAGGCCGGTGAACTGCGTGACGTCGTGCCCGCCGCCTTCGTGCACTTCGGGTTCGACCATCTCGCCGCGAACAGCGTGCCGCTGCTGGTCCTCGGCTTCCTGGCCGCGCTGTCCGGCCTGCGCCGGTTTCTCTCCGTCGTCACGTTGATAGTCCTCGCCAGCGGCCTGGGCGTGTGGCTGACGGCACCCGCGTACTCCACGACCGCCGGCGTCTCCGGCGTCATCTTCGGCCTCTTCGGCTATCTGCTGATACGCGGCTTCGTGGACCGCCGCCCCGGCGACATCGTCGTGGGCCTCCTCGTCGGCCTGGTCTACGGCTCGCTCCTGTGGGGCGTCCTCCCGACGACGGCCGGGGTCAGCTGGCAGGGGCATCTCTTCGGCCTGCTCGGCGGGGTAGCCGCGGCCTTCGTGTTCAGGCGCTCGCGCGGCGCCTGAGCAAGGGCGGTGGGCTTGAGACGGCCCATGGCCCTGGGGAGGGTGTCTACGGCGCGAGGGAGAAGTAGTTCTCTTCTTCCTGGGTGAAGTGAAGGCGCAGGACGGTGTTCGGGCCGTAGAGGCAGGAACGCAGGTCGTCGAATTGCTCTGCCGGAGTCGGGGACGAGCCGAGAGACCAGCGGCGGCGGGATTGCTCCTTCCCACCGGACCTCGCCGCTCGCGTCCGCCTGCCTCTCAGGGTGGTGGACGTGTCCCTGCGGCGGGTGCCGGAGTGGGGGGACCGGTGCCCGCTCCCTCGGTGACTTCTCGTCATCCACCGACGCGAGTTCTCGCGCGGTACGGACCTTGAGTGGACGAGCGTGCCTCGGCGTTCGGGACGGCAGTGGTGACCACCCGGAGATCGCCGACCGGCATGTGACGCGGAATTCGAGGCCGTTGAGGGCCGACCGGCCCACTTGTGGCCCCGGACAGCCCATGGGATCCCGCCCGGTTCCGCTGGACGCTCGGAGTGCCGAGAGGTTCTGGAGGAGGTCCGCGATGCCGGACGCACCGGGCGGAGCCACCGTGCTCGATGCACGCGTGCGCCTGCTGCCGCGCGGGTCCCCGGACCCGTATCCGCGCCGACTTCGCTGAGGAGGCAACGGTCATGAAGCACAACAAGGTCGGTTCCGTGATGACCACGGACGTCGTCCGCGCCGAGTACGCCACCCCCTTCAAGGAGGTGGCAGGGTTGCTCGGTGAGCATCGCATCAGCGGACTGCCGGTGGTCGACGACGACGAGAAGGTGATCGGTGTCATCTCCGAGACCGACCTGCTTCTGAGGCAGGCCGAGACGCCCGACCCGTACCAGCCGAAGAAGCACTTCCGGCTCGCCGACCTGACACCCGCCGCCAGGAAGCGGGAGGCGAAGGCCCACGCTCGCACCGCCGGGCAGCTGATGTCCGAGCCTCCGGTCACGGTCCACGCCGAGGACACCATCGTCGCGGCAGCCCGGACCATGGTCCGGCACCATGTGGAGCGGTTGCCCGTCCTCGACGCGGAGGAGCGGCTCGTCGGCATCGTCACCCGTCGTGACCTGCTTCAGGTCTTCCTGCGGCCCGACGATGAGATCCGCAACGAGGTGATCGACGAGGTGCTGGGACGTGCCCTGTGGTTGTCGCCACGCGTCATCGACGTCTCCGTGGCGGACGGCGTGGTCACGCTCTCCGGGCAGATGGAGCGCAAGAGCGAGACGGAGATCGCTGCCTCCATGACCCGGCAGATGGACGGTGTCGTCGGGGTCGTCAGCGAACTCACCTACCGGCTGGACGACGCCCGTATCCAGGCCGAGGAGCAGGCGTTCCGCGGCGTGGCCGACGACTGGCTGCGCAGGCTGTGAGAACTCTCCGGGAGGTCCGTGTTGTAACGAGCCCTGACCGCGCGACTCTCCGCCTCGCCCACGCCGCTGTCCCGGCACCCCACGCACAACAGCCGACTCTGGTTCTCAGCATCGCGACAACCCCGGCACGTCACCGAGTTGGCGTTGTGAATCTGGCAGAACAGTATGCCCGTTTGGGGCCTGTTTGTTAGAACTGCCCGCCCCGCGTGCGGAGTTGCGGGCGGGGCTCACCCAGGGCCGTTTCCAGCGGATGCTTCTGCGCATGTGGTGCAGCTCATAGCAACCGGTCCCCGTGTGGTACGCGTGTGACAGGTGAGAATAGAGTGGCAGATGTTCCCTACTGCCCCCGTAGCAATGCGATATGACGGGAAGTCAGGGCAGCGTTCGCCACCCGTGCACCACCCGAAGGGATCATTCCTTGCGTCACAAGAAGCGCGCCATGACCCGTCGCACCGTCCTCGGAGCGGCCGGTCTCGCAGCCGGCGCCGCCGCCGCGGTCCCGGTTTTCGCCTCGGCCGCCCCGACCAAGGCCACGACGAGGCAGGAGCGTGTGCCCCGCACCCGGGCGAAGACGTTCTCGGGCGCGGCAGCCAAGTCCGCGGAGCCGGGCTTCCCCGTCGAATACGTCGGCGTCACCTGGACCGGGGCCCAGCGCGGTGCCGGCATCAGACTGCTCGACCAGGACGGCAAGGCGGGCGCGTGGCAGACGCTGAAGCCGGTCTGCGCCGCCGGAGCGGACGGGGACGCCGGGGAACCCGCGAAGAACGCGAGCGTGCTGGTGCCCACCGGTGGGGCCGCCGGTTACGAACTCAGGATGCCGGACGGTGCGACCAACGTACGCTCCACCGCCATCGACACGGTCAACGGTCCGACCATGAAGGTCTCCGTGCCCACCGAGACGGCGTCGTTCCGGGGCGTCGAGTTCATCACCCGGGCCGGCTGGGGTGCCGACGAATCCCTCCGCTTCAAGGCGGACGGCACCGAGAACTCGCCGCAGACCTACTACCCGGCCCAGACGATGACGGTGCATCACACGGCGGGCGCCAACGGCGACTTGGACCCGGCCGCCACCATTCGTGCGTATTACTTCATGCACGCGATCACCAACGACTGGGGTGACATCGGCTACCACTTCCTCATCGATGAGGCGGGCCTCATCTACGAGGGCCGTTACACGGGCACGGACGGCATCCCGGCCCACAACGCCGACGGGAAGATGGTGACCGCGTTCCACGCCGCCGGCTTCAACTCCGGCAACCTCGGCATCGCCGTACTCGGCAGCTTCGAGAGCCAGGCCCCGACCGCCGCCGCCCGTCAGTCGCTGACCAAGCTGCTCGCGGCGCTGTCCGACTACCACAACTTCGACCCCGAGGCCGCCGTCACCTTCGTCAACCCTGTCAACGGCGTCAAGAAGAACGTCCGGATGATCAGCGGTCACCGCGACTGGCTGGCCACCGAGTGCCCCGGCACCACGTTCTACGGTGACCTCCCCGCCCTGCGCAGGGACGTCGCGGCAGCGCGTTCCGGTAGCTGACGCAGGGCTCCACCAGTCAGCAGTAACACGCGAGGAGGGCGTCCGCGGGAGCGGGCGCCCTCCGAACGGAGGCGAACCGGTCCGGAAGTCGATCGCGTCGGAAGACTCGATCACGGGCGCTGAGTTGATCGTCGGGGCCCGTTGTGGACCGCGGTTGCGTCTACTGGACACCGCTCCGTCCTCGCTCGCGTATCCGGACCGCCACGAACGCGATCAATGCCAGTGCGACGACGGCGATGACCGCCTTCTGGAAGATGCCCGCGTAGTCGTCCACGACCTGCCAGTTGTCGCCCAGCACGTAGCCGGCCACGACGAAGCCGGAGTTCCAGATCAGGCTGCCGAGCGTGGTCAGGGGCAGGAACTGCCGCACAGGCATCCGTTCGACGCCCGCCGGCAGCGAGATGAGGTTTCGGAACAGGGGCACCATCCGGCCGAAGAACACCGCCTTCGTGCCCGGGTACGACCAGCTCCTGGCGCTGTGCCACCGGGCCTGGTTGGGCCGGACGGTCGCGGAACTGAGCGCAGTAGGCAATCTGGGTGGCAAGACGATCTGGTGCGAGCAGGCCCTGCCGACCGAGGTGGGGCCGGACCGGCCCGACGAGCAGGAGCCGGTCGAGGCAGCATGACCGGGGGTCGCACGGTGGGCCGCAGGCCTGGAGCATAAGGCCCCGTCGGACGCCGTGGTCGCGGCCTTTTCCAGGGCACTCGCGGGCCCTGTGCGGCACGCCGACAGCTGGAGGCGGAGCGCCGGGGGCACGGGTCGCCTCCCGCCCCGGCGAGCCTGGCCATCGCGCGAGGAGGCCGAGGGGCACTCAACAGTGCCTGAGTACTTACGGATCCAGTGCACCGCCGACATGGCCGGCACTACCCGGTGCGGGAGAAGGGCGCCCGGACGCCCGGACGACCGGGCGCCCCTCTTCCCGTACGGCCGTGCGTCAGGGCACCTCGACCCACTGCGCCTTGCTCGGCGTCCCCTGGCCGTCCACCACGAACAGCATGTACCAGCCGGAATGGACCAGATTGCGGTTCTCGGGGACGGTGACGGTCACGCCGTCCTTCGTCTTCTTGAGGTCCAGCGCGATGGACCGCTGGTCGACGTCGGTGACGTGCGTGGTGGCGCTCGGGCGGATCAGCCGCGCCGTCTTGATGGACGACGCGTGCTTCGTGGCGAAGGTCGCCGACTCGCCGCGCGCGATGGCCTTCGGGCCGCCGCTGAGTGTGGGCCGCGCGCCCTGGTACAGATACGTCGGCGTGTAGATCGTGATGCGCTTCTCGGCCGTGCCGGGCTTGGTGTTGGCCTTGTCGCCGAAGAGCGGGTCTCCGCCGAAGAACATCACGCGGCCGTCGGGCAGCAGCACCGAACCGGCGTGGTAGTTGCGGCCCACCAGCGGGTCGGCGACGCGTTCGAAGGTATTGGACTTCGGGTGGTAGATCCGCGCCTGGAGGATGTTGGAGCCGCTGCGCGCGCGGTAGTCCTCGGAGCCGCCGGAGACCAGCACGGTGTCGTCGGGCAGGATCGAGGCCTCCGGGTAGCGGGTGCCCTTCTCCAGCTCGGGCCCGTCCACGAAGCGCGGGTTCTCGGCCTTGAGGTCGATGAGGCGGGTCTTGTTGCTGGACAGCTTGGACTCACCGACCCCGCCGCCGCCGATGACCATGTACTTGTCGTCCTGCGCCGGCGGCAGCAGCACCGTGCCGGAGGTCTCCATCAGCTTCGGGTCGCTCAGGCCCGGCAACTTGGTGAACTTGTTGGTCTTCAGGTCCCAGATGCCCGGGTCGCGGCCCACGTCGTCCGGGCCGTAACCCGCGTTGGAGCCCGAGTAGAAGATCTTGCCGTTCTGCATCAGGAACAGCGCCGGGTAGGTGGGGAACTGCATCTTCCCCGCCGTGTACTTCCACGTCCTGGTCTTCGGGTCGTAGATCTCGTTCTTGCCCGGCACGAGCTGGCCGATGTCGTCGAGCCCGGACACGCTGAGGATCCTTCCGTCGCTCAGCGTGGTCAGCGTCGGGTACCAGCGAGCCTCGTTCATCGGGTCGACCTTGATGTACTTCTCGGCGACCGGGTCGAACTCGTAGGTGTCCTTCAGGCCCTGGAAGTCCTTCTTGTCCAGAGCGAGCTTCTGCGCGATGCCGTAGATGTTGCGGGCGTCGGCACCGGTGAGGCCCTGGATGCGGTAGTTGTCCTCGGTGCCGGTCTCGTACTTGGCGCCCTCCTTCTGCGCCTCGACATAGACGCGGCCGTAGCCCGGGTTGTTGCGCAGCCATGTGCCGGTCTTCTTGTCGAAGACCTTCTTCGCGCGTGGAATGAGGACCGATTCCGTCGCCATGAAGGTCTTGCCGTTCTCCCTGCCCTTGAACCTGGTGCCGCCGGGCAGCGTCATCGGCTTGTCCGGATTCTCGTTGTAGATGATCATCACGCCGCCGGCCTTCTTCACGTTGCCCTTGAGCTTCTCGTAGCTCTTGGTGCCGCCCGCCACGAGCAGGTTGCCGTTGGCCAGCTGGGTGTGGCCGCCGCAGAACAGGTCGTTCGGCGTCGGGACTCTCTTGATGGTGTTCTTGACCGGGTCCCACAGACGCGTGTCGTACACCTTCGCGTCCTTGTTCTTCTGGTTGTTGCCGGAGCCCGCGATCATCAGGATCTTGCCGGTGCGCAGCAGTGCCGCGTGAATGGTGTTCTGCTGGAACTCCTCGGGGAACTCGACGACCTCCCAGTGGCCGTTCTCGGCTTTGTACTCGGCTGTGTTGATTTGGTACTGGTGGTATTTGTCGGCGCCGAAGCGGTACAGCCACGGCCCGTTCATCCCGGCCAGTGCGAGGACCACCGTCGTGCCTATCGCGAGACGACGAGCGCGACGGCGGCCGGCAGTACGGATGGTCATTCCTTACGTCTCCCCAAGAGCGAGCTGCATGGTCTGGTCGGTGCCGCCACCGGAGGCAGCCCGACTCGGCCTGTGCCGGGCGGGCGTGCCGCGCATGCCGCCCCGGCAACGGCCGTGGCTCGTGGTGCTGCCCCACCGGCTCACGAAATCCGGCGGCCCGAGCTGGGCAGGGACGACGAGCTTCGGACCACGAACTCCGTCTCCGGGGGAGTGGAGGCCGCACGAGCGTAATTGATCATCCCGACGTGCGGCCGGGACGCACTAGGGCCTACCAGGGCCGAAAAAACAGGGCCGAAATCAGAGCCGTTCGGACCTCGCGGACTTCGCACTGCCGCCCCCTCGGCAGTGGCCTCTGTCCGGCCCGAAGGAGAGTCGGGTGGGACGAATGACCACTTGATCCGGATTCAATGCCGCGCTAGGAGTGTGACGCCCGAGAACCGGCGTGGCCCGGCTCAGGGGTCCTTGCACCATGCCCGCCCGGGTCGCGCGGCCCGGCACCGCTCCCCCAAGCTCTCGGCTGCGCTCGAGCAGGGGGCACCCCCATCGCCGCGTTGCCAAAAGGTCCTAGTAGCTCCGCTACGAGGACCTTCCGGCGCCTTGCGATGCACGGCACCAGACCACGCGACCTGATCGGACGCTCATAGTGCAAGGACCCCTCAGTCCTTGACCCCTGGTCCATCAACTGCGGCACCTGCGCCCGCTGCCGCGCCGGACTCACCGCGC
Source organism: Streptomyces cavernae (assembly GCF_004023625.1). Lineage (GTDB taxonomy): Bacteria > Actinomycetota > Actinomycetes > Streptomycetales > Streptomycetaceae > Streptomyces > Streptomyces cavernae. The sequence goes on from NZ_ML137713.1 coordinate 78,480, forward strand.
ACTGCGCCGCCGTGCCCTGCACGGCGATGTACGGTGCCGCCATCGGCGGCAGTTGGGCGGACTCGCTCAGGAGGCCGTCCCCGCCGTACTCGGTCGGGGGTCGACAAGGATCTTGGGGCCGGGCCCTGCCCGTTCCGGCCGTTCGCCGGCGAGTACGAGGCCCACCTCGTCGAGGCCCACGGTGGCCGCCACGAGCGGCCTGGGGTCCACCGATCCGACGGCGTACGCGCGGATGGTGGCGTCGAGGCCGGGGGAGGCGGACAGGACACCCACCGCGGCCACGTCCTTGAGGACGAGGATGCGAGTGTCGACGCGGCTGGGTTCGCCGGCCAGACCGATGTAGACGAGACGGCCGCCCGGCTCGACGAGTTCCAGTGCCCTCGCGGGCAGATGGGCGGCGTTCGTGGCGTCGACGACCGCGTCGAAGGGCAGGTCCGGCAAAGTGTCTTCCGCCCACACGTGCTCGAATCCCAGGGTGTGGGCGAAGGCGAGCGAGCTGTCGGTGGCCCCCATGAGGTGGACCTCCGCTCCGGCGGCGCGGAGGAACATCGCGGCGAGCAGTCCGATCGTCCCCGGGCCCAGCACCAGCGCTCGGTCCCCGGCCCGCGCCGCGGCGGCCTGCGCGGCGCGCAAGGCGTTGCCGCCGGGCTCCACGAGTGCGCCGAGCTCGGCGTCGACGGAGTCGGGCAGATCGTGCAACGAGGAGGCCGGTACGGCGAGTTGCTCGGCCAGGGCACCGGCCTGGCCGCCGCGGATGCCGACCTCGCGCCGTTTCCCGCACACGTGCTGGTGACCCCGCAGGCAGCGACGGCAGCTGCCGCAGCCGAGCATGGTGTCGCCCATGACGCGGCGACCGAGCCAGCCGGGGTCGACGCCGTCGCCGACCGTCAGGACGCGGCCGCACCACTCGTGCCCGAGCCGCATCGGGTAGGCGGAGTGGCCCTGGTGGAGGTAGGCCATCTCGCCGGTGAAGAACTCCACGTCGGTGCCGCACACGCCGACCCGCTCGACGTCGATGACGACTTCCCCGGGTCCGGCCACCGGCGCCGGGAGGTCCTGGACCTCGCAGGTACCAGGTGCCGTCAGTACGAACGCGCGCACGGAGGCCGGCTCACCGGGGTCCGAGCACGTGCTGGCGCTGGGTGCCGAGCTGCTTGATGCCCAGTTCCATCACGTCACCCGGCTGGAGGTAGACGGGCGGCGTGAGGCCCATGCCGACACCGGGCGGGGTGCCCGTGTTGATGAGGTCGCCGGGCTCCAGGACGAGGAACTGGCTGAGGTAGTGCACGATGAAGTACGGGTCGAAGATCATCGTCTTGGTGCTGCCGGTCTGCCGCCGCACCCCGTTGACGTCCAGCCACATGTCGAGCGCGAGCACGTCGTCGATCTCGTCGGTCGTGGCCAGCCAGGGCCCTGCGGGATTGAAGGTCTCGGCGGACTTGCCCTTGGCCCACTGCCCGCCGCGATCCAACTGGAAGGCGCGCTCGCTGACGTCGTTGACGACCACATAGCCGGCGATGGCGTCGCGGGCCTCCTCCACCGACTCGAGATAGCTCGTGCGGCGGCCGATGACGATGCCGAGCTCCACCTCCCAGTCGGTCTTCGTGGAGCCGCGTGGGATGCGCACGTCGTCGTGCGGGCCGATGAGGGTGTTGGGCGACTTGGTGAACAGGATCGGCTCGTCGGGTACGGGCATGCCGCTCTCGGCCGCGTGGTCACGGTAGTTGAGCCCGATGCACAGGATCTGATGCGGACGTGCGACGGGGGCGCCGACGCGCTCACCGGCGAAGCGGGAAACCCGGCCCGCGGCCGTCCGCTCGGCCACGACGGGACGGACGCGGTCGAGGCCGCCCGACCCGAAGAACGCCTCGTCGAAGTCCGTTACGACATCGGAAAGGTCTACGTACGTCCCGTCGTCGATGCGGGCGACGGGCTTCTCGGCGCCGGGTGCGCCGATGCGCATGAGATACACGGGGTGTCTCCAGGGTTCGGTCGGCGGGGGAGTGACTGGGGCTTCAAGAGTGAGGCTCGCCGAGCGGGCCGAGCAGCGACCGGATCTCGTCGAGCGCGTCCACCAGGGCGGCCAAGGGCATCCGGTACGCCAGCGCGCTGATGCTCACGGATCCGGAGGGCTTCGTCGGCGACGTGGCGAACACGGGCAGTGCGAGACAGGTGACGCCGGTCTCGTTCTCCTGGTCGTCACAGGCATAGCCGCGTTCGGCCGTGGCCCTCAGTTCACGGTGCAGGTCGGCGGCCGTGCACAGGGTCCGCGCCGTGCGGCGCTCCAGCGCGAACCGGCCGACCCAGGCCTCGACCTCCTCCAGGGTGCCCAGCTGCGGGGCGAGCAGCAGTTTGCCGACGGCGGTGGCGTGGGCGGGGTTGCGCCCGCCGATCGTCGACGTCAGCTTGACGGCGCCGGTGGGCGGGTCGACCTTGGCGCGGTAGACGACCTCCCGGCCGTCGAGGACCGCATAGTGGGCCGTCTCGCCGAACCGGTGCGCGAGCGCCTCGAGGACCGGGCGGACGCGGACATGATCGGGACGGGCCTCGTGGTGGGCGAATGCCATGCGCAGGAACTCGTCCCCGAGCACATAACGGCCACCGGCGCCCTGGTCGGCCAGACCGGCCCGGCGCAGCGACTGCAGTGCCCGGTGCACGGTCGGCTTCGGACTGCCGATCACGCGGGTCAGCTCGTCCAGACCGACCCCGTCGGGGAACCGCGCGAGCTCCTTGAGGACGGCGAGTACCCGGTCCGAGCCGACGAGCCGGCCGACGTCGGCGCCGGTCACGCCGTCGCCGGGGTCTGTCGATCCGTCGAGCGTCTGCGTATGCTTCATGGCATTCCAGACTTTAGATCGCCGTACCGGTTATTGGAAGGGGCTCAAGGGTGACGCTCCGCAGTGCACAGTGGTACGCGGGTCAGGACCGCAACGCCTACATCCACCGGGCGTGGATGCGGCGGGGCGTCCCCGACGACGCCTTCACCGGCCGCCCGCAGATCGCCATCGCCAACACCGCCTCGGACCTGACCCCCTGCAACGCGCACCTGAACGAGGTGGCGTCCTCGGTGCGCAACGGTGTGTACGAGGCCGGCGGGATTCCGCTGGACCTGCCGGTGGTGTCGCTGGGGGAGACGAACGTGCGGCCCACCGCGATGCTCTGGCGGAACATGGCGGCGATGGCCACCGAGGAGATGCTGCGCGCCAACCCCATCGACGGCGTGGTGCTGTTGGGCGGCTGCGACAAGACGATCCCGTCGCTGCTCATGGCCGCCGCCTCGGTCGATCTGCCCGCGGTCGTGGTCCCCGGCGGCCCGATGCTCAACGGCACCTTCCGCGGCAACCTGCTGGGCTGCGGAACCGGTGTGTGGCAACTGTCGGAGGAGGTGCGCGCGGGCACGCTCTCCCAGGAGCAGTTCACCCGCTCCGAGTCGTCGATGATCCGCAGCCGCGGCCACTGCAACACCATGGGCACCGCCTCGACGATGGCCCTGGTCGCGGAGGCGCTGGGCACGGTGATCCCCGGAGTGGCCGGGACCCCCGCGCCGGACAGCCGGCTGCTGGAGGCCGCCCACCACACCGGCCGACTGGCGGTGGACCTGGTCGGCGCCGACCGCCGACCGGGCACCTTCCTGACCAAGGCGTCCTTCCACAACGCGATCGTGGCGCTGGCCGCGATCGGCGGTTCCACCAACGCCGTCGTCCATCTCCTCGCGATCGCGGGCCGGTTGGGCATCGACCTGACACTCGACGACTTCGACCGCATCGGCTCCCGTGTGCCGGTCCTGCTTGACCTCCAGCCGGCGGGCCGCTTCCTGATGGAGGACTTCCACCGCGCAGGCGGCCTGCTCGCCGTGCTGCGAGAGGTGCGTGACCTGCTCGACCCGGAAGCGCTGACCGTCACCGGTCAGCCGCTGGTCGAGTTCCTCGACGACGCCCCGATCTGGGACGGCGAGGTCATCCGCATCCGCGCCGAACCGCTGGTCGCCGAGGGCGGCATCGCCGTCCTGCGCGGCAACCTCGCCCCCGACGGCGCCCTGATCAAACCGGCCGCCGCCTCGCCGCATCTGCTCCAACACCGCGGCCGGGCGGTCGTCTTCGACTCGATCGAGGACTTCCACGCCCGTGTCGACGATCCGGACCTGGACGTGGACGCCGACTCCGTCCTCGTCCTGCGCGGCTGCGGACCCAAGGGCTATCCGGGCATGCCCGAGGTGTCGAACATGCCGCTGCCGAAGAAACTCCTCGAACAGGGCGTCCGTGACATGGTCCGGGTCTGCGACGGCCGGATGAGCGGCACCGCCTACGGCACCGTCGTCCTGCATGTGGCCCCGGAAGCCGCGGCCGGCGGCCCGCTCTCGCTCATAAGGACCGGCGATGTCATCAGCCTCGACGTCGCGGCCCGCCGCATCGACGTCGACGTGCCCGCCGACGAACTCGCGGCCCGCAAGCCCAACCAGGCCACGCTCGACGGCTTCGCCTCCCCCCGGCGCGGCTGGGAACGCCTCTACGTCGACCACGTCCTACAGGCCGACACGGGCGCCGACCTGGACTTCCTCGTCGGCTCCAGCGGCTCCGAGGTGAGCCGCGAGTCGCACTGACAGCCTTCTGGCAGCCGAGGCCGGGCCGCTCCCGTCTCAGCCAGTCGGGACGGGTCCGCGGCAAGGTCGTGCTCGGGGTCGTCTGATCCTGTCCCGGCCCCGGAGCAGGTTTACATGGTGAAGATGCGGTGCAGGTGTGGCGACGGGGTCGGGCTGTATTTGTGGCTGCGTCGGCCGGTCGTGGCTGCCGAAGGGGCTGGGTGGGGGCCGGCGTCGGTGATCCGGTAGCCGGAGGGCGGTCGCCCGCCGAGGGTGCGGGCAGGGCCCGCGCGAGGGCGCGGCTGTGGCGTGCCGCTGCCCGTCGGGGGCACTAGGGGGTGTGTCGGAAGTGGCGTCGTTCGCCCGAAGGGCGGGCCGGGCGGCGTCTGGTGCGTGCTCTCGGTGTGCCGGGCGGAAGCCCTCGTACTGGATGTACCTGGGCTTTCGCCCGGTGCGGCGAGTGGGGGTGCCCCCTGCTCGGAGAGCTTGGGGGAGCGTGCCAGGCGTCGGCCGGCAGGCGCCACTTCCGACACAGGCCCTGGGGGTGTGTCCGCCGCCAACTGCCGATGGGTGCCACGCCGTACCGGGCAAGGCGTGCAACTCCCGGCTCCTGCGGGGACGATCCACGATGCCTGCCGGGGCGTCATGCCATCTGGCGCGTCGCCCGCACAGTTGGCCGGAAAACCCTTGTTTCGCCGTGGCCGGCACGCCGAAATCACGGCCATCCGCCACCCGCTGTCGGCTCACAGGGACGCGCCGACGGACATCCATGGTCGTCACGGCCGCGGGCCACCGATCCCTACCATGTCACGGCAGTTGAGTGGCAGGTTCACGACGAAGTTGGTTCGTGAGCAGACTGTGCAGCCAGTCGGATCTGGGTGCGCAGCAGGATGACTAGCATGAGCCGGTATCTGGTCCGGACGATCGACGTCCGCTTTGGAGACCCCTTCCTGACTGCGGCCGGTATGTACCGGTCGACCGTGTTTCGTGCCCCGAGGACCGAGGAACCGCTGATGTCAGTGCCCACACCGTTCCGCCGGCAAAGGTCAGCGGAGGTGCCTCGCGCCTCGCCGGCCGTACCCCTGGCCCTGCTGGTGTTGAGTGCCGCAGCCGCCGGCGCGGCGGTCGCGGCGGCGCCCGAGGCCGCCCGTACCTGGACGGTGACTTCGGCTCTGGGCGCCTGGTTATTCGTTGCGGTCACCGTCGTCGTCAGTGCCCTGCTGATCCGGCGCTCCCGTCGGTCCGCAGAGGCACAGGCAACCCAAACCCGGCGTCTCAAGGCTCAGTTGGCGCAGCAGGGTGCGGAGTCCACTCATGTGGTGCACACGATCCTGCCCGCCGTCGCGAGGCGACTGCGGGACGGAGCGGGAGCGAGTGACACCCTTACGAGCGTGACCCAGCCGTCCGATCCGCAACTGCGCCAGATCGTGCACACCTTCGCCTCCTTGGTGGAGCAGGACATGCGGAATGCGGCGGTCCTGGACATGGAACGTCAGCAAGCCCAGCACGAACTCAACCAGTCCGCCGTCGAGCTGGAACGGCTGACGAAGGAGACCTTGCCCGCCGCGATCACGAAGCTCAGGGAGGGCAGTTCGGCCGACACCGTGCTCGCTGAGCTCGAGTGGCCGCGAGTGCCTGTGCTGCGCGTCCCCGCCGAATCGTTCGTTCGTGAACTCGCCCACAGCGAACGGCGTGCCGCCGCCGCGCAGGCCGCTTCGGCGAAGGCCCTGAGCCGGGTGCAGGCCAAGGCCGTCAGCATGCTCGCCGACCTTCGGGCGATGCAGGAGCGGCACGGCGAGGAGGTCTTCGGCGATCTGCTGAAGCTGGATCACAGCACCTCGCAGCTGGGACTCATGACCGACCGGCTGGCGCTGCTCATGGGCGGTCGTTCCAGCCGCGCCTGGAACAAGCCGATCGTGATGGAGAGCATCCTGCGGGGCGCGGTCGGCCGGATCGCCGCGTATCAGCGCGTACGACTGCACTGTTCGACGAGCGCCGCGATCTCCGGATTCGCCGCGGAAGGCATCATGCATCTGCTCGCCGAACTGATGGACAACGGCGCCAACTTCTCGCCGCCGATCGACGAGGTCCATGTGTACGTCGAGGACCGCAGCGCGGGAATCGTCGTCACGATCGAGGACAGCGGACTGAAAATGGCCGACGCGGCCATGCGGCACGCCGAGCAGGCGGTGTCCGGACGGACGACGGACCTCGCCTCATTGCAGGGCACACGGCTCGGTCTGGCCGTGGTCGGGCGGCTGGCCGTCAAGTACGGCATCAGTGTCAACTACCGACCCTCGTCGCGCGGCGGCACCGGCGTCGTCGTACTGCTGCCCCCGCAGCTGCTCGCCCAGCAGCGCGGCCGCGCACCGGGGCAGACGGCATCCCGTCCCACTGTCGCGCCGCCCGCACCCGGACCCGCCTCCGCCGCGCAGCCCGCTTCCGCCGCGCAGCCCGCTTCCGCCGCGCAGCCCGCGGCGGCCGCACTGCCCGAGCCAGGAGCCTGGCCTGACCCGGCCACACGTCCCGACCCCGCGGCGCGGCCGGTCGCCGCGATGCGGCCCGCTGCCGGGGCGGACCTCCCACAAGTCCCGAAGTCCCCGGAGTTCCCGGACCAGAGGGCACATCGCCGTCCCGCGGAGTCCACGCCGAACGGACTGCCCGTCCGCGCCCCCGGGCGCGCCATGGTCGAAGCCGAACGCGAGCGTCAGCAGCGCAGGACGACGGCCGAGGCCACCGCGCAGGACGGTGCACGCGCGCAGGGACGTGCGGCGGCGCGCGACGCGGGTTCACGCTTCGGCGCCTTCCACCGCGGACGCCAGTCCGGCAGCGGTGCCACCGCATCCGATGCCCGCCCCGAATCCGAGCCGCCGACCGCCCCGTAGGCCCATGCCTTCCCCGCCGCGCAGGCCCACGCCTTCCCCGTCCCGTGCGGCGCCCGGGCCGTGGCCCTCGTCTCCCCCCTACGACAACTTCATGAGATTGGAGGATCGGGCCGGTGACCGGACACCCGGGCACCACCGTCCCCACACCACCATGCAGACCACCGACAACAGTCTCACCTGGCTCTTGCAAAGCCTTCTGGAGCGCACTCCCGGCACGCGGCACGCCCTGGTGCTGTCCCGGGACGGCTTGAAGCTGTGCTGGACCGAGCACCTGACGACCGACCAGGCTGACCAACTGGCGGCGATCTGCTCGGGTATCCAGGCCCTCGCCCAGGGCTCGTCCGTCGAGTTCGGGGACGGAACCGGTGGCGTCCGCCACTCCATGACCGCATTCCACGGTGGCCAGCTCTTCATCGTGGAGGCCGGCGAAGGGGCGCATCTGGCGGTCCTCGCCGAGGAGAACGCCGACCCCGGCGTGGTGGGTCACCAGATGACGGAGCTGGTGGAGCAGATCGGTGAACATCTGCGGGCAGCACCCCGTCAGCACGTCCGGGGGAGCGCCTCGTCGTGATGCGCAGGCCCGTGGACACCGGTGATCCCGACCGGCTGTACACGGTCACGGGCGGGCGCAGCCGTGCGGAGGACTCGTTCGATCTGGTCACCCTCGTGGTCAGTGAGCGCGAACCCACCGCCGGGATGCAGTCGGAGCACGTTCGCATCCTCGAGTTGTGCCGGCATCCGACGGCACTGGTCGAGATCGCCGCGGACCTGAGGCTGCCGATCACGGTGGTGCGCATCCTGCTCGGCGATCTCCTCGCCACGGGCAGCATCACCGCCCGCCACCCGCGCGCGGCACCGTCCGTCGCCTCGCTTCCCGAATCCGCCCTTCTCCAGGAGGTGCTCCATGGGCTCCGCAACCTCTGAGCTGCCCTCCCGACGTACGCCGCTGCCCGACGCCGCCGAGACCGGCCTGAAGATCGTCGTCGTGGGCGGATTCGGAGTCGGCAAGACGACTCTGGTCCGCTCGGTCAGCGAGATACGGCCGCTCAACACCGAAGAGGTGATGACGCAGGCCGGTGTGGGCGTCGACGAGGCGAACGGGGTGGCGTCGAAGACCACCACGACAGTGGCGTTCGACTTCGGGCGGATCAGTCTGAGCGAGCGCATGGTTCTCTACCTTTTCGGCGCTCCGGGGCAGGAGCGCTTCTGGTTCCTGTGGGACCGCCTCTTCTCCGGCACGCTCGGTGCGGTCGTCCTGGTCGACACGCGCCGGGTGGACGACTCCTGGTACGCGATAGACCGGCTGCAGGACCACAACACGCCGTTCGTGGTGGCCGTCAACCGGTTCGACGAAGACCCCTTCAGATACTCCCTTGACGAGATACGCCAGGCACTCGCCCTGCCCGGGCATGTGCCGCTGATCGACTGCGACGCGCGGGTCAGGTCGTCCGGCAAGGACGTTCTGATCACCCTCGTGGACCACCTCTACGAACTGGCCATGGCCCAGGAGATGACACCATGACCGACACCGGAACCTCCTCGGCGCACACGGCTGCCGAGGGCTGCCCGGCCCACGCGGGCGCGGTGCCCCTGGCCGGTCTGGAGTACCAGCAGACACCGTCGCAGCTGTACCGCTCCCTGCGCAGGGAGCACGGCGCGGTGGCGCCCGTGCTGCTCGACGGGGACATCCCCGCCTGGCTGGTCCTCGGCTACTCCGAGGTCAGCTATGTGACGGGCCACGACGAGCTGTTCGCGCGGGATTCGCGTCGCTGGAGCCAGTGGGAGAACATTCCCGCGGACTGGCCGCTGCTGCCGTTCGTCGGATACCAGCCGTCGGTGCTGTTCACCGAGGGCGAGGAACACCGGCGGCGGGCCGGGGTGATCACTCAGGCACTGGAGGACGTGGATCAGTTCGAGCTGGGCCGCGATTGCCGGCAGATCGCCGACCGGCTCATCTCGTCGTTCGCCGGGAGCGGCCAGGCCGAGCTGATGAGCGCCTACGCGCACGCCCTGCCGATGCGGGCCGCGGTCCAGATGTGCGGTATGCCGCACACCGGCACGGACACCCAGCAGCTCGTGGACGACCTGCGGATCTCGCTCGACGCGGCGGAGGGCGACGACCCGGTGGCCGCGTACGGGCGGGTGGGCGAGCGGATCCAGCAACTGGTCAAGGAGAAGCGGGAGAAGCCCGGACCGGACGTCACCTCGCGGATGCTGATGCATCCGGCCGGGCTGACCGACGAGGAGGTCGTCCAGGACCTGATCTCCGTCATCGCCGCGGCACAGCAGCCGACGGCCAACTGGATCTGCAACACGCTGCGGCTGCTGCTCACCGACGAACGTTTCGCCCTTAACGTGTCGGGTGGCCGGCTCAGCGTGGGCGAGGCGCTGAACGAGGTGCTGTGGCTCGACACGCCGACGCAGAACTTCATCGGACGCTGGGCTGTGCGCGACACCCAGCTCGGCGGACGGCAGATCCGGGCCGGCGACTGCCTCGTGCTGGGGCTCGCCGCGGCCAACACCGACCCGCAGATCTGGCCCGACTCGCAGATCGGGGCGGAGAACGCCGCGCACCTGTCGTTCAGCAACGGGGAGCACCGCTGCCCCTACCCGGCCCCGCTGCTCGCCGATGTCATCGCCCGTACGGCGGTCGAGACCCTGCTGGAGCGGCTGCCCGACCTGGTCCTGTCGGTGGAGCCGGAGGAGCTGACCTGGCGCCCGTCCATCTGGATGCGGGGGCTGACCGCGCTGCCGGTGGAGTTCACGCCGGTGGTGCAGTAACGCTCCGCTGCTGGTGCCGCTTTGCAGTGCCGCTGGGTAGTGGCCCTGGGCAGTTCCGCGTTGGGCCGTCTTTCGGCTGCGGCGCTGTCGTGGCTTGTCGCGCAGTTCCCCGCGCCCCTGGGGGCGCGGGACAGCACGTCAGCCCGTTACGTGGGTTACGGGGGTGAAGCGCACCGGCAAGGACTGCGGGCCCCGGGTGAAAACGCCCTGTTCGACGGGGTCGAAGCCGTCGGCGAGACGCACGTCGGGCATGGCGTCGAGGAGTTGGCCGACGCCGATCTCGACCTCGGCCTTGGCGAGCAGGGCCCCCACGCAGAAATGCCGACCGAGGGCGAAGGCAAGGTGATCGGCGGCGGCGGAGAAGGCGGTCGCCGCCGGCAGGTCGTCGCGGAAGATGTCGAAGCTGTCGGGAGCCGCATAGCGGTCGCCGTCCCGGTTGGCGGCGCCTATCAGGCAGGTGACGGTGGCACCCGCCGGGATGGTGCCGCCGCTGAGCGCGACCTCGGTCGCCGACTGCCGCATGATCATGTGGACGGGCGGTGTGTAGCGCAGCGTCTCGGTGAAAGCGCGGGCGATCAGGCCCCGGTCCTCCTGTACGGCCGCCAGCTGCTCCGGGTGCAGCAACAGGTTCGCGAAGATGCTGGCGATCGCCTTGTCGGTGGTCTCGCCGCCCGCGGCGAGCAGCAGGCTGCAGAAGGCCTTGATGTCCTCGTCGCTCATGCGCACGCCGTCGACCTCGGCGGCGCACAGCGTGGACAGCAGGTCGTCACCCAGGTTCTCGCGGCGCTCCCGGATGATCGGGAACATGTACTCGGCGAACTCCACCCGGGTCCGCTCACCGGCCGCGGTCACCTCGGGATCGCCGGAAAGGTTGCCGAGGAAGGCGATGACCGACGTGTACCAGCGCTGGAACTGTTCGTGATCGGCCTTGTCGAGGCCGAGCATGTCCGCGATCACGTTGACGGGGAAATGGGTCGCGTAGTCGGTCACCAGGTCGGCGGATCCGGTGTGCCGGAACGTGTCGATCAGTTCGCTCGAGTTGCGCACGATCACGGGCAGGAACTTCTCCTGCAGGTCGCTGCCGCGGAAGGCCGGGGCGACCAGCGCGCGCCGCACCGCGTGTTCACGTCCGCTGAGCTGGAGGATCGTCCTGCCGTGCACCGGCTCGATCTGCCAGTTGTAGTTGTCGGTGGTGAACTCCTGGTTCTTGTCCTTGAAGACGCGCTCCACGTCGTCGTAGCGGGAGATGATGTAGCTCTGGGTGGCCTCGTGCCAGATGAGAGGGGCGCTCTCCCGCATCACCCGATAGGCCGGATAGGGATCCGCGGCGAATTCGGGCGAGAGGATGTCGGGGACCTGCTGTGCGGTGGACATGGAGCTCCCTGAGATCTACAACGGGCTTGCCGACCAAGGTTATTGACGATCCGTGAGCCCGGACAGCCGAGTTCGGGCCGATGGTTGAGCAGTGGACAACCGTTGGTATGACGGTGCTCGACGGCGGTGCGGGCAGCCCGTCGTGGCCGGCGCGGGCGCGTCGGCCCTGGTGGCGAAGGCGTGGCCGTGGATACAGGGCCACGGGGGAGGGGAGATGGCCGTCGACCACGGCCGACGAAAGACCCGCAATTGTCAGAGCCGCGCGCCTCGGACGCTGCTCCTTCGTTCACCTCACTTTCACCGCATTGATTCAGTTCCACCTTCCTCGCGGGCGCCGTGGCCATGGTCGGCGCCGTGGCCACGGTCGGCTCCGGCGGCCACGGTCGTCACCGTGGCCGCCGGAAGCCGGAAGCCGCCGCCGGAGTAGGAGCCGGAGTCGGAAACCGGACCGGCCGGGCCGCGTCCGTCGCAGGACAGGCCGCAGGGACGGGCCGCAGGACAAGCCGGCAGGAGTGCCCTGCCGATCACCTCTCAACGCGCCCCTGGTCCTCCGCGCGGGCGGGCAGTCGCCATCCCGGGCGAGGGAAGTGGCAGGTGTAGCCGTCGGGGTAACGCTCCAGGTAGTCCTGGTGCTCGGGCTCGGCCTCCCAGAAGGGGCCGACCGGCTCGACTTCGGTGACGACCTTGCCCGGCCACAGGCCGGAGGCGTCCACATCCGCGATGGTGTCCTCGGCGATCCGCTTCTGTTCGTCATCCACGTAATAGATCGCCGAGCGATAGCTGAGACCGATGTCGTTGCCCTGGCGGTTCTTGGTGCTCGGGTCGTGGATCTGGAAGAAGAACTCCAAGAGCGCGCGGAAGTCGGTCTTCTCCGGGTCGAAAAGGATCTCGATGGCCTCCGCGTGGGTGCCGTGGTTACGGTACGTCGCGTTCGGCACGTCACCCCCGGTGTAACCGACCCGGGTCGCCGTGACGCCCGGGAGCCGGCGGATCAGGTCCTGCATTCCCCAGAAGCATCCGCCCGCCAGCACGGCCCTCTGTGTCTGCGCTGCCATGTCGGCCCTCCCATATCTGTCCGTCGCCTCGGTCACTCGCGCTGTCCGGCTCGCACACCGTCGGCGTCCCAGACCCTGTGGCTACATCAGCGCGTGAGGGTTCCGAACCATTCCGCGCCCGCACAACCTGCCCCTCCGCACCGTACCGGGGCGGCCTGATTCAGAGGCGGGGTACTCCCAGCGCCAAGCTCTTTCTTTTTTCCTTAACCTCTAGTCAAATAGCGTCACTTGAATCACAGGCGTGTCAGGTGTTGCGGATGTCCCTGACCAGGACACCTCTTTCCGCAGCCGACCGCGTCACTGGAAGGACCCCCCACAAAGTGACCCACAGTTCCTCGATGCTCAGGGCAGCGGCGACATAGATCAAGGTCGCAGACGCACGAGTGGAAGACGGCTCGTCCCCCCGGAACACGACGACTGTACGACGGCCGACTGAGCAGGCCGCCTGTTCAGAGCCACCTGAGCGTCGCCCCGGCCCGGCACACGACAACGGCGCACGACAAGGGCGACCGCCGCCATGCCGATGCGCGCGGCGCCGCCGACCGAGGGCTCTTGGCTCACGACGCCCCCGGGGCGGTGCACCCGACCCCGGTGGGTCACCTTCCCCTGCGAGAAATCGCCACGTCAAAAGGAGACGTAGATGCCCAGCTCTCCCCTGAACCGTCGCACGTTCATCCTCATCGGCGCCACGGCCGCCGTTGCAGCCGGCGCCGGAACACCGGTGGCCACCGCGGCGACCTCCCCCTCGGCGCCCGCCGGCACGCCGACCCCGGTCCGGATCGCCGACGACAAGGCGACCCCCGCCACCCGCGCGCTGTTCGCGTACCTGAGGCGGCAGCAGGGCAAAGGCATCCTGTTCGGTCACCAGCACGACCTCACCTATGGCTTCACCTTCACCACCCCGGACGGCAAGGCGTCCGACACCCGGGCGGCGGTGGGCGACTACCCCGCGGTCTTCGGCTGGGACACCCTCATCCTCGACGGCGACGAACGCCCGGGCGTCGAGGACGGAAGCGAAGCAGAGAACATCGCCGCGCTCAGCCGGTGCATCCGGCAGGGGGACGCACGCGGCGGGATCAACACCCTCAGCGCCCACATGCCGAACTTCGTCACCGGCAAGAACTTCTACGACACGACGGGACGAGTGGTCAGCCAGATCCTTCCCGGAGGCGCGAAGCACGCGGACTTCAACGCCTTCCTCGACCGCATCGCGAAGGCGGTCAAGGGCGCGCGGCGGTCGGACGGCACCGCGATCCCGGTCATCTTCCGCCCCTTCCACGAGAACAACGGAGCCTGGTTCTGGTGGGGCGCCGGCCACACCACCTCGGGCGAGTTCATCGAGCTGTTCCGCTACACCGTCGAGTACCTGCGCGACACCAGGGGCGTCCACAACCTGCTCTACGCCTACTCGCCCAACTCGAGTCTCGGCGGCGACCCGACGGGCTACCTGAGGACCTACCCGGGCGACCGTTTCGTCGACATCCTCGGCTACGACTCCTACGACGAGGCCGCCGGACCGACCCCCTGGCTGGACGGTCTGGTGAGGGACCTGGCGATGGTGGTCCGGCTGGCGAACGAGCGAGGCAAGGTGCCGGCCTTCACCGAGTTCGGGGAGAGCGGTACCGAGGTCCGCAACCCGCAGTGGTTCACCCAGCTGCTGCAGGCCGTCAAGGCGGACCCACAGGCCCGCCAGGTGACGTACATGCCCACGTGGGCCAACTTCGGAGGTACCAAGCGCGCCTATGTGCCGTACCCGGGCCACGCCCTGCTGCCCGACTTCGTCGCGTTCCACCAGGACCCCTACACCCTGTTCGCCGCCGATCTCCGGGGCGTGTTCTCCGCTCGCACAACCGCCGTGAGGAACGGCCCGCTCATGCATCTGGTGACGCCCACGGACCGACAGCGCGTGACAGCCTCGAAGACCACCGTCCGGGTGCGTGTCACGCCCGCGAGGGCGAGCCGGGTCACCTACTCCGTGAACGGCGGACGCGCCAGACCACTGCGCCTCGACGCCGACGGCTTCTACTCGGGCGACTGGTCGATCGACTCGACCCTGCGGAAGAACGGCTCGGCGACCCTCACCGTGTGCGCGCGGGTGGACGGCGAGACGCTCACCGACTCGGCCGTGGTCCTCCTCGGCGAGGCCGCACCGCTGCCCGCCGGCTGGATCGACGACTTCGAGGGATACGCCGGAGACGACGTCGCCCTGAGCGAGGCGTACACCCATCTCAACTCCCACACCCTCACCCTGTCGCCCGACCACAAGTCCTCGGGCTCCTACGGACTGGCCTACGCGTATGACTTCACCGGCGCAGAGTTCACCGGCATGGGCAGGTCGGTCGTCGCGGACTGGTCCGCTTTCACGTCCCTGGCGCTGTGGCTGCAGGGCGACGGTTCCGCAAACGTCGGGGCGCTCGAGATCGTCGCTGACGGAGTCCAATTCCAGTACCGGTTTCCGCTGGCCGACACGGACGGGCAGGAGATCAGGACACCCTTCAGCGAGTTCCAGCCCGCTCCCTGGGACACCGCACACGCCGGAGCCGCGCTCGACGCGGCTCGTCTGGCCAAGGTGACGGCGTTCAATCTGTACCTCGGCCATGGAAGCGACGGGGCGACCAAGGGCGTCGTGTACGTGGACAACATCAGGGCCGAGTGACACACCCGGCAGCGGGTTACCGCCGTCCGAGTCCGCTTGCGCCGGGATCACGCTCCCGTTCCGGGGCTGTGCCGGGACAGCCCGCGTAAGCACCGCATTGTCTGGAGCCGTGCATCGCACGGCGCCGGAGAGCCCTGGTGGCCGAGCCATGGGGACGAGCACGGCCACCGCTTGATCATCACGGGCCGCATGGACTCCTGAAGACCGTGCGGTGGCCGCAGGCCATGGCCTTCAGGCTCGGTTCGCCTTCGGTTTGCCCCTCTGGTCGGGTGTGCCGTGTGGTGGCGGATGGATCGGCTCGGCCGCGGTCTCGGGCGTGACCTTCGAACCGCCGCGCGGAGGCTTCGGCCGCGCGGCGCGCTCGTCGCTCGCCCCTGCCGACGGCGGCGAGCCGGAACGCAGCTGGTCGAGCCGGGCCTGCAGGATCAGCCGCACCGCGGTGCGGTTGCCGTGGTCACGCTCGTACGCGTCCAGGGTCGACAGTTCCTCGGGGCCCAGGGAGCGGATGCGGTGTTCGAGCGATTCGACAGGCAGGTGATCGTAGTCGGCGATCGGCAACGTATCGCGTCGTCGGTTCACGGTTCTTCACCTCCGCAACGACGATCGAGCGGCACCCCTCGGGTTTCCCCCTTCCCCACCGGAAAACACCAGGTTTGTCCGGAAGTGCCGAGCCTGCAAGGGGAGTGTCGTCGTTTCCCTCCCCCCGGGTCTTGCCCGCCCCGGCGATACCCGTCACACTGGTACCGAACGAATGGTCGGTTGGGAAGCTGGTATCGATGACCACAACACACTCCGCCGAGGTGCCGCCACCGGAGCAACACCTCCAGGAGCACTTCGACGCGACGATCGCGCGGGACCAGCGGATCGAGCCGCGCGACTGGATGCCGGACGGCTACCGAAAGACGCTCGTCCGGCAGATCGCGCAGCACGCGCACTCCGAGATCATCGGCATGCAGCCGGAGGGCGAGTGGATCACCAAGGCCCCGTCGCTGCGCCGCAAGGCCATCCTGTTCGCGAAGGTCCAGGACGAGGCCGGGCATGGGCTCTACCTGTACTCGGCGGCGGAGACCCTCGGCGCCGACCGCGCGGAGCTGACCGAGCGACTGATCGAGGGCCGCCAGAAGTACTCGTCGATCTTCAACTATCCGACACCGAGCTTCGCCGACGTCGGCGTGATCGGCTGGTTCGTGGACGGCGCGGCGATCTGCAACCAGGTGCCGCTCTGCCGGAGTTCGTACGGGCCGTACGCGCGCGCGATGGTGCGGATCTGCAAGGAGGAGTCCTTCCACCAGCGGCAGGGCTACGAGCTGCTGATGACGATGATGCGCGGCACGGACGCCCAGCGGGAGATGGTGCAGGACGCGGTGAACCGCTGGTGGTGGCCGTCGCTGATGATGTTCGGCCCGCCCGACGGCGACTCGCCCAACTCGGCGGCCTCGATGGCCTGGAAGATCAAGCGGCACAGCAACGACGAACTGCGGCAGCGCTTCGTCGACATGACCGTCCCACAGGCCGAGAAGCTCGGCGTCACCCTGCCCGACCCCGGGCTGCGCTGGAACGAGGAGCGCGGCCGGCACGACTTCGGCACCCCCGACTGGTCCGAGCTCAAGCGGGTGATCAGCGGCGACGGCCCCTGCAACGCACAGCGGATGGAGCGGCGCAGGACCGCTCACGAGGAGGGTGCCTGGGTGCGCGAGGCGGCGAGCGCCCACGCGGCCAAGCAGGCGGCGCGGGCACGGAAGGGAGCGGCGGCATGACCGGAACCGACAAGGCGGACTGGCCGCTGTACGAGGTGTTCGTGCGCGGCAAGCGCGGGCTGAACCACGTGCACGTAGGCTCGCTGCACGCGGCCGACGACCGGATGGCGCTCACCCACGCCCGTGACCTGTACACGCGGCGCAACGAAGGCGTGAGCATCTGGGTGGTGCGCTCGGAGCACATCGCCGCGTCCACGCGCGACGAGAAGGACCCGTTCTTCGCCCCCAGCGCCGACAAGGTCTACCGCCACCCGACCTTCTACGACATCCCCGACGACGTCCCTCACATCTGACGACGTCCCGCACATCCAGGGGCTGTCCCGAAGTCCCGCATTCCGCACTGAGGAACAGGCATGAGTGACGACCACGTCTACATGACCCTCGCCGAGGGACACGAGGACGATGCCCGGTGGGCGTACGGCACCGGCTTCGAGGACCCCCTGCACGGCGTGGACACCGCCGTCCCCGAGGGTCTCGACAGGGGCCGGCTGGCCGCGGACTGCGTGGCCCTCGCCGACGACGCCCTGGTCTCGGCGCAGCGACTGGCCGAGTGGACCACCCGCGCCCCCGAACTGGAGGAGGAGGTGGCGCTGGCCAACATCGGCCTCGACCTGCTCGGCCAGGCCCGCCTGCTGTACTCGCGCGCCGGCCAGGCCGACGGCACCGGCCGCCACGAGGACGCCTACGCCTACTTCCGGGACGCCGACGACTTCCGCAACGTACGCCTGGCCGAACTGCCGAACGGCGACTTCGCGTTCTCGATCGTGCGGCTGCTGGTGCTGTCCAGTTGGCGCCTCGCGCAGTTCGAGGAGCTGGCCTCGCACCCCGACCCCGTCCTGTCCGCGATCGCGGCGAAGGGCGTCAAGGAACTCGCGTACCACCGGCAGTACGCGGCCGAGTGGGCGGTGCGGCTGGGCGACGGCACCGCGGAGTCGCACCGCAGGATGCGGCACGCCCTGGAACAGATCGCGCCGTACGTGGGTGAGCTGTTCACGGCGTGCGACGTACGGGACACGGTCGTCGCGGTGCTGCGCCAGGTCACCGAGGCGGCCGGACTGCCCATGCCCGTCTACCGGCCGCGGCCCGGGGCCGGCCGCGACGGCGAGCACACCGAGCATCTGGCGCCGCTGCTCGCCGAGTTGCAGAGCGTGGCCCGCGCCCACCCGGAGGCAGCGTGGTGACCATGCTGACCACCCTGTCGGCCGGGCGGCGGGCCCGGCAGATCGCCGAGCAGGTGCCGGACCCCGAGCTGCCCATGCTCACCCTGGCCGACCTCGGTGTGCTGCGCGGTGTCGAGATGACCGCTGACGGCACCGTCGTCGCGAGCCTGACGCCGACCTACTCGGGCTGCCCGGCCATGGCCGAGATGCGCGCGGACGTCGCCGCACGGCTGCGCGCCGCCGGATACGCCCGGGTGGAGATCCGTACGGTTCTCGACCCGCCGTGGACCAGCGACTGGATCACCCCGGCCGGCCGCCGCAAGCTCGCCGAACACGGGATCGCCCCGCCCGGCGCCGCACCCCGCCGCGCCGCGGGCCCCGTCCCGCTCGTACTGTCGCCCACCCGGCGCACCGTGCCGTGCCCGCGCTGCGGCTCGCGGGACACGGAGGAGACCTCCCGCTTCGCCGCCACGTCCTGCAAGGCGCTGTGGCGCTGCCGCGCCTGCCGCGAGCCGTTCGAGTACGTCAAGGAGATCTGATGGAAGGCCTGAGGGAAGAGCTCCCCACCCCGGCGGTGCGTGGGGCACATGCGGCACGTCCGGTGCAGCCGGCACGTCCGGTGCAGCCGGCACGTCCGGTGCAGCCGGCACGTCCGCGGGCCCGCCGCCGTCCGGTCTTCCACGCCCTGCGCGTCGCCGCCGTGCAACCCCTCTGCGAGGACGCGGCGTCCGTCAGCTTCGAGATCCCGGCGGACCTGGCCGAGGAGTTCGCCTTCGCCCCCGGCCAGTCGCTCACCCTGCGCCGCGACATCGAAGGCCGCGACGAGCGCCGCTCCTACTCCATCTGCTCGCCCGCGGGCTCGATGCCGCGCATCGGTGTCCGCGTGGTGCCGGGCGGCCTGTTCTCGTCCTGGCTGGTGCACGAGGTGCGGCCCGGCGACACCGTCGAGGTGATGCCCCCCACCGGCGCCTTCACCCCAGACCTCACCACTCCCGGCCACCATGTGCTGATCGCGGCGGGCTCCGGCATCACGCCCATGCTCTCCATCGCCGAGTCGGTCCTGGCCGCGGACCCCCGCTCGACCGTCACCCTCTTCTACGGCAACCGGCGCGCCGACACCGTGATGTTCGCCGACGAACTCGCGGACCTGAAGGACCTGTACCCCGCCCGGTTCCACCTCGCCCACGTCCTCTCCCGCGAGCCGCGCGAGGCCGAGGTACTGTCCGGCCGCCTGGACGCCGACCGGCTCTCGGCGCTCGTCGACGCACTGGTGGACGTCAAGACCGCGGACCACTGGTGGCTGTGCGGCCCGCACGGCATGGTCCGCGACGCCCACCGCGTTCTGACCGACCTCGGCGTCCCCGACGACCGCGTCCACCAGGAACTGTTCTACGCCGACGACGAACCCCTGCGGGAAGTCCACCACGAGGAGGCCGCCACCGAGGGCCCCCTCAGCCAGGTCACCATCACCCTCGACGGCCGCTCCACCACCTCCCCGTTGCCCCGGACCCGCACCATCCTCGAGGGCGCCCAACGGACCCGCCCGGACCTCCCCTTCGCCTGCAAGGGCGGCGTCTGCGGCACCTGCCGCGCCCTCGTCACCGACGGCACGGCCGACATGCGCCGCAACTTCGCCCTGGAACGCGGCGAGGTCGACGCGGGCTACATCCTGACGTGCCAGTCCTATCCGGTCTCCGACACACTGACGGTGGACTACGACAGCTGACGCCACACTCCAAGACGCGGTCCGTCGTGGCACCTTGTTGCTGCACCTGCCCTTGGAACGCGGTGGACGCCTTGTCCCTCTTACCTTGCGCACCACTGGTCACCCGGCCGCTGCGGCCCTGGGACAGCGAGGATCACGGACGATGAGCGGACACGGTTCCACGGCGGTCACGGCACCGTCCACGCCCGGCCTGGACGGGTGGACGCGAGCCACCGGGGCGTCGGTGGGGGCGGGGGTGGTACTCGGCGTTCTGACGAACCTCCTTCAGGGCTGGCTGCCCGGCGCCTGGAACCAGATCGCCAACTCCGGTGCGGTGTGGTCCGTCGCAGCGTTCGCGGCCGGTGCCGTTTTGGCGGGCCGGGTACCGCCCGCCACGGCCGCCGTCGGCGGCCTGTGCGCCGAAGTAGGGCTGGTCGTCGGCTACTACGGGTATGCCGAGTTCGGCCGGGACGGCATGGGCGATCCGTTCTGGCCGCTGGTCTGGATGGTGATGGCGTGCGTCGCCGGGCCGCTCTTCGGCACGGCGGGTGTCTGGTGGCGGCAGGGGACCACCGCATGGCGGCGCGTAACCGCCTTGGGAGCGTTGGCGGGTGTCTTCGGCCAGGAGGCCATCCACTATGCCTGGGTGCTGCGCTACGCCCCTCAGGCGTGGGCCTGCCTGGGCGTGGCGCTCCTCGTGCCGCTGCTGATGGCGCGTACGCACCGGGAGCGGGCGCTGTCCCTCCTGGCTGCCGTCCCCCTGTCGTTCCTGGCCTACGCCGTCGTCCAACTGCCCTTGAACAGCATCTAGTCAGGAACTGCCGGCCGGGCTTGAGGCCGCCGGCCAGGGGCGATTCGGGCGGGGGAAGCGGTCCCGGTCTCACCGCCCCCCGCCACCACGCCTGCGCAGTCTCACCTCCACCGCGGGCGGCACAAGAGTGAGCTGGGGCTGGGGGCGCAGGGCCGCGATTGGCCGGGACGGCAGCTCGAAGGTCCAGCGGGCCGCCATGGTCGCCACGGCGAGCGTCGTCTCCGTGAGGGCGTAGTCGTTGCCGATGCACTGGCGGGCGCCCGCGCCGAACGGTATGTAGCCCTCGCCGGGGCGACGCGGGGTCGCCGGGTCGAGCCAGCGGTCGGGGTCGAAGGTGTCGGGAGACGGGAACAGGTCCGCACGCCGGTGCAGCAGGTACGGGCTGTAGAAGACGTTGGTTCCCGCGGGGACCGTGCGCCCGCCGACGACTATGTCGGTGCGCACCTCCCGTGTGAGCATCCAGGCGGGCGCGTACATCCGCAGGACCTCGTGCACGACCCTGCCCGCCAGGTCCAGTCGCGGGAGGTCTTCCCAGCCGGCCGGACGGTCCGCCAGTACTTCGCGGCACTCCGCGGCCAACCGCTTCTGCAGGTTGGGGTGTTGTGCGAGTTCGAGCATGGCCCAGGCCACGGCGTCGGCGGTGGTCTCCACGCTGGCCGGCAGCAGGCCCAGCACCTCGTCGAAGGTCTCGTCGCGGCTGAGCGCCGCGCTGCCCGCGGTGCCGTCCGCGCTGGTGGTGATGCGGGTCAGCAGACTGCTCGACGTGCTCTGCCCGGTGCGGTGGTCGTCCAGGATGCGGCGCACCGTGGTCCACAGGTAGCGCTTGGCGGCGGCGTAGCGGCGGTTCTGTGGAGTCGGCAGCTTCTGCAGGGCGGCGGGCATGAGGAGTTGGCGGTAGCCGAGCCCGACCAGGCGCTCGATCGCCTGCTGCAGCTCGGTGACCGTGGTGGGGTCGAGCGTGGAGCCGAAGAGGGTTTCCGCGGCGATGCCCGAGGAGATGTCGAAGGCCTCCCGATAGGGAAGGACCGTGTCTCCGTCCCGCCAGCCGCTGGTGGTGCGATCGACATGACGGCTCATCACTTGCGCGTATTCACGGAGGTGTTCTTGGTCGAACGCGGGCTGCATGGCCCGTCTGCGACGGCGGTGCTCGCTGTACGGGCAGGCGGGTAACCCGTTCCCGATGAAGTCGGCGATCTTCTCGATCATCACACCCCCCTTGTCGAACACGGGCTCGTTGCGCAGGAGGGCCAGGACGAGCGACGGGTTGCAGGCGACGTAGGCCTCCCAGCGGCCCACGCGGATACGGACGAAGTCGCCGTACCGGGGGAGGGAGGAGAGGAAGGCGAGCGGGTCTCTGAGGATGGCCGGCCCGTTACGGACACCGGGCAGTGCCGTGGGCGCGTCCGCGACCGTGTAGGCGGTGTCTCCCGGCGCGCTGATCAGGACGGCATCGCTCATCGGGACTTCTTTCACGAGGAGGGCGCACGCTCGATGCGTACCGGACCGGCGGATGACCGCGCATACGCCCCCACGATGCCGCCCACGCACCGGCGGCGAAAGAACGCCGTGCCCGTACGCGGGTGCACGCGGGCGCGCAGCACGGCGCCCGCGTGCACCCGCGCAGACCCACTGCCACTCCGTACGCCCCCGACAGGGTGTCCGCGCGGGTCAGCGGGCGCCCGTCCAGTTGTGGGCCACGTCGACCACAAGGCGGTCGGGCAGTTGGAGCACCCGGAACGGCAGTCGGGCGCGGACACCGAGGCCGATCTGTGTCTCACCCTCGAAGCTTCCGGCGAACCGGGTGTCCCTGAAGGTGCGGTAACCGCTGATGTCCACACCGGGCAAGGGACGGGCCACCCGCCCGGGGTACGTCTGCTTGCCAGTCTCCGGGTCGTAGCTCGGCGCGGCGACCCGGATCTCGATCACGGCCCCGCCGCCGACCGGTATGTGCCGGCCGGAACCGTCCTGGTAGAGCCGGTCGACGTAGTGGACGTAGTAGCCGATGCCGTCGCCGCTGCCGGGCACGTCGAAGACCATCCGGTCGAAGCAGGCGTGCCGACCGGTCCTGATGTCCGCCAACGGCGCGGTACCGGTGGCGACGCCGCTCTTGATGCCGCTGCCCCAGCCCGTCGGGCAGGCCGTGGTGCGTGCGGCGGACGTCAGGGAGACGCCCGCCGTGGAGGTGCCCACCGCGGAGGCGCCCGCCGTGGATGCCGCCACCCCCACAGCGGTGCCCGCGAGGACGAGTGCCGCCGCCACTGCTCCGATACGTCGCATAATTCCCCCCTTGAGTGCCTACCGGCTGATGTCGGGTGAGACAGCCGGGTATGGCGGAAGGTTGCACGCCGAGCTGGGGGAATTTTCATCGTATGTCTCGCGGGTCCACGCCCGCCCGGGCCCGCGTTCTAGGGCAGCCCCCAGGCCGCCCCCTCCTCGCTCACCGGCACCGGTGCGATGACGAGGTCGGGCTGCCGGTCGCCCGCGTAGAGCAGCACCTCTCGGCCCTTCGGCAGATCGATCGACACCGTGGTGTCGTCGATCACGCGGGTGCGCGCCGGCCGGCCGTCGTCGAGCACGGCGGTCACCGGGCCGCCGGTCAACCCGTGCCGCAGGACGAGGGGCTCGCCCGCGAGGCTTCGCACGCGGACGAAACGGGTGACACCGCCCGTGCGGACCGCGCTGACCAGGAAGGCGCCCTGGGTGCGGAAGTCGTGCAGCGTGACATCCGCCCAGGACGGCGGGACCGCGGGGAAGACCCGGACGACGCCGCCCCAGCTCTGGCACAGCATGTCGTGCAGGGACTGTGAGGCCGAGAGCGGGGTCTCGATGACCGGGCCCGCCTCCGTGTAGTGGGTGTTGGCCCGGCACGGGTAACGCGTACTGGGGTCGAAGAACTTCTTCAGATAGGTGAGCGCCGTGTCGCCGCGGCCCATCATCGCGTACAGCGACGCCGCGCCCGTGTAGCTGTAGCCGCGGTGGGAGCCGGCCAGCGCGTGCCAGTGGACCACCGACTTCTCGATCAGCTCGCGCTGCTCCGGCTGGTCCCAGTTGACCAGGTAGAGCGGGTAGACCATCAGCAGGTGGGAGTAGTGGCGGTGGGACTGCGCGTAGGGCGTGTCCGCGCCGATCATGAAGCCGTTGCCGTCGACCGGGTACGGCGTCAGCTTGGCGAGCACCTCCTGCCAGCGCGGCTTCAGCGAGTCCTCGACGCCGAGGCGTTCGGTCGCCTCCAGGAGTGTGGCGCAGCCCCAGCGCAGCAGTGCCAGGTCATAGTTGGTGTCCTTCGGGGGGACGACCGGGTACTCCGGCGAGAGCGTCGACGGAAGGTGCAGTTTGCCGTCGTCGCCCGGCTGGAGGAAGTGCAGGTAGTAGTTGATGGCGCGGCGCAGCAGCGGATAGACCGTGTCGCGCAGCAACGTCTCGTCCATGGTGTGGCGGTAGCTCAGCCACACGTTGTGCAACGCCCAGGTCAGATTCCCCGACTCGCCGCCGCGTCCCGGAGCGGGGGCGCTGCGGTTCATGAACATCTCCGAGCTGCGGCCGACCCCGGAGCTGTCCGAGCGGTACGCGGCGGGCACGTTCGCGGTCAGCTGTTCCTGGCTCTGCCGTACGGTCGTGGCGAGCGAGTCCAGCTCCGGGTGGTTGGAGCCGTGGATGAGCCAGTACTCGAGCTGGACGTTGAGGTTCCACCACACGGCGGGCCAGGGAGTGGGTTCCAGCCACGGTCCGCAGGTGGCCATCACGGGACCGCCGGCACGACTGGCCGACGCCACCTTGTAGAGCTGGATCCAGTGGAAGCTCTGCAGCCGCTCGTCGGGGAACGACACGAAGCTCTTGCGGTAGAAGGCGTGCCACCAGCGGGTGTGCTGCCCCCGCAGGGTGCCGTACGAGGGGGCGCGCTGGATCTTCCGGAGCGAGAGCTCACCGGCGCGGGTCTCCGACGGGTAACTGTGGCTGACGTTGAGCAGGAGGGTGTCGCCCCTGCGGCGGTAGGCGGTCGCGGTCTGACCACCCCCGGTGAGCGGTTGGAGGACCTGTTCGACGTCGCCCGTGGTCTGGGTGGTCCAGGGCGGGTTGGTGACGTAGTCGGCCGGCGGGGCCTCGCTGATCTTGCGGGGGCTGATCGCCTCCTCGGGGTGGAACGTCCAGCGGACCTCCTCGTCGCCGTCGGCCTTCGCCCGCGCGGCGAAGAGCCCGTCGTGGATGAGGGCGGAGAAGGTCAGGGTGCCCTTGTCCGTGGTGATCGTGCCGGTCAACTCGGCGTTCCACAGGCTCAGTCGCCAGTCGATGCCGGTGATCGTGCCGACCGGGTCGAGGGTCAGGTGACCCACGGGCAGACGGCAGGTGCCCCAGCCGCTGCCGAACTGCGGCCGATGGTCCTGGACTTCACCGTGCTGGACGGTGAAGCGGACGCTGTTGGCGTCCGGCTGCTGGTACACCATGCTGCCCAGCCGGCCGTCACCGAGGAACGGGCCCTCGTGCCACAGCTTGGGCATCCTGCGCCATAACAGGTCCTGGCCACGCAGGAACTGGGACCAGGCGCCGTCCGATTCCATACGGTTGCGGAGCTTCCAGCGACGGGCGGCGACGGCTCCGGTGCCCTCGGCGCCGCCCTCGGCGGGGGAGGGGCCGGCCTGGGCGACGGCTGTGCCCGGCAGGGCGGCGAGCGCGGTACCGCCCAGCGCCGAGCCGAGCACTGATCTGCGTGAGGTCATGCGGATGCCTCCATGGTTCAGGGGGTAGCGGGGGCCGGTGTGTGCGTGTATCCGTGCGTACGTGCGTCACATGCGTCACGTGCGGCAGAGGCGTCAGCCGGCGCCGGCTGACGCACGTGACGCCGTGTGCTTACCTGTGTTTGCGGTGGTGGCTCACCGCGTCCAGTGCGTGATGTTGCGGAAGCGTGCCTCGGCCCGGCCACTGCCGTGGTGGTAGACGCCGTTCTTGAAGTGGCGTGTGGCGGGGCCCCGGTCGTCCCTCGTCAGGACCAACTCGTCGTCGAAGTAGACCCGGACCGTGCCGGCGGAGGCGTCGTGCGCCAGCTTGACGTTGAACCATGTGTCGTAGGCGCCGGTCTTCAGGACCGTGCTGTCGTACGCCCGTACCGTGCCGCCGCTCCCGCTGTAGATGTTGAGCATGAAGTCCGTGGCGGGGGTGCCCGAGGGGCGGCTCACGCGCAGGATCTGCACGAAGGTCGCGCCGTTCGTGCCGGAGGGGAGGTACACGTCGGCGTCCCACATGTGCCGGCCGGAGGTGTACTCCTGCTTCCAGCGCATCTCGGTGCGCGGGTCGGTGGAACTGCCCTGCGACATGGGCTCGTCGGTGCTGTACACCCACATGCGGTGCACACCGCCGCTGTTGCTGTAACGGTCGCTCAGGTCGAGGTTCCAGGGCTTCTGCATGTTGTACGTGAACGTGGTCCGGTTCCAGCCGTCCGTGGGGTCGGCGGCGGGCGCGGCAGGGGCGGCGGAGGCGGCGGAGGCAGCCGTGGACCAGATGGCACCTCCGGCCAGGACGCCGCCGGCCGCCAGGATCTTACGTCTTGATAAGTGCATGTCAACCCTCTCTCCGTAACTGTTCCTGGTTGGACTCCTGGTGTTCCCGGTTGGACTCGTGGGGCCAGATTCATCGGACCTATCTCTCGCCGCAAGGTAGGACCGGCTCGGAAGCGCGTCAATATCTCTGACACGCCTAAGATAGATCCGATGTACTGTGCTGCGGCGCTGTGAGACTCGCAATTGGCCCCCCGCGACCAAGAGGCGGAAACTACACTCGCGCCCCATGTGCAAGACCAGCCCCACCACCCAACCGGCCCACCACCGACGCAGCACCCAGGCCCACCACGCCAGAGGGACACCCGGCGGCGCGAGGGACGAGGGCCCGTGAGGGGCGCTCAGGACCGACAGGGCCGACTGCGGGGCCGGCACAAACACTCCCGCGACCCGCGCGCTCACTGGCTACTGCTGATCCTTGTCCTGCCCCTCATGTTCGCGGCCCTGCTCTTCGAAGGCTGGACCAACCACGAGGTCGACGCCGCGAAGGCCCGTTCCCCCTGCACCGCGCCCGCCCCCGACGCCGTGGCGGACGGCGGACCCGTCATCGGCATCAACCGCGACGGCATCCAGACCGGTTCGATGCCCGCCCGCACCGTCGCCCTCACCTTCGACGGCGGCCCCGACCCGGTATGGACCCCCCGCCTGCTGGACCTGCTGCGCCGGAACGGGGCACGTGCCACCTTCTTCCTCTACGGCTCCCAGGCGGCCCGCTACCCGGACCTGGTCCGCCGGATCCGTGCCGAGGGCCATGAGATCGGATCGAACACCTACACCGGTGCCGCCCTCGGCGAGTCGTCCAGCCCTCGCTTCCAGGCCGAACTGGACCTCACCCAGGCCGCGCTGGCCGGGGCCACGGGCCTCAACACCAACCTGCTGCGGATACCGATGACCACCACGCCCGAGACACTGTGCGGCCGTGAGTGGCAGGCGGCCCGGACCGCCACCTCGGACGGGTACGTCCTGGTCGCCGCCGACAAGGGCTCCCGGAAACCGGCACAGGGCCTGATCCGGCAGTTCAGCCAGACGGCCGCCGCGTACGAGCAGACGCGCAAGCTCCTCGACGACCGGGGCGTCGACCGGTTCACCACCGTGTCCGCCGGGCTCCGCCTGGTCCCGTACACCCCGGTGAGCCCACCCGAGCGCTGGGAGGGCACCGCCCTGATCTGGGTCACCACCGCCGGACGCACCTTCTCGACGGTCATGACCTGGGCCCTCGCCATAGCGGGCGGCCTCGGCGTACTGCGCCTGGCCCTGCTCGCCTTCTTCGCCCGCGCCCACGTCCGCCGCCTCGAACGCTTCCGGCCCGGCGCGCCCTGGCTGCGCGAGGTGACCGAGCCGGTGACCGTGCTCGTGCCCGCCTACAACGAGGAAGCGGGCATCCGGTCCACCCTCCTCTCCCTGCTCGACTCCACCCATACGGAGCTGCAGATCATCGTGATCGACGACGGCTCGACCGACCGCACGGCGGACATCGCCGAGGAGATCGGGGCCGGCGATCCACGGGTGCAGGTGGTCCGCAAGCCCAACGGCGGCAAGGCGGAGGCCCTCAACACCGGCCTCGCGTACACGCGGCACAACATCGTGGTCATGGTCGACGCCGACACCGTCTTCGAACCGGACGCCGTCCACCGCCTCGTCCAGCCGCTGGCCCATCCGGCCGTAGGCGCGGTCAGCGGCAACACCAAGGTCGGCAACCGCCGCGGCCTGCTGGCCAAATGGCAGCACCTCGAGTACTGCTTCGGCTTCAACCTCGACCGCCGGATGTTCGAGGTCCTCGAATGCATGACGACGGTCCCCGGCGCCATCGGGGCCTTCCGCCGCGACGCGCTGCTCGGCGTCGGCGGCGTCAGCGACGACACCCTCGCCGAGGACACCGACCTCACGATGGCCCTGTGGCGGGCCGGCTGGCGGGTCATCTACGAGGAGTCGGCCATCGCCTGGACCGAAGTACCCACATCGCTGCGCCAGTTGTGGCGTCAGCGCTACCGCTGGTGCTACGGCACGATCCAGGCCATGTGGAAACACCGCCGGGCCGCCTTCGACGTGGGCACGGCCGGACGCTTCGGCCGCCGCGGACTGAGCTACATAGCGCTCTTCCAGGTCCTCCTCCCGCTGATCGCGCCCATCATCGACGTCTTCGCCCTGTACGGCGTGCTGTTCCTCGATCCGTGGCTGTCCGCCGCGGTGTGGTTCACGTTCCTGGGCGTCCAGATGATCAGCGCCGGCTACGCGTTGAAACTCGACGGCGAACGACTGCGGACCCTGTGGTGGATGCCCCTCCAGATCTTCGTCTACCGGCAGCTGATGTACCTGGTCGTCATCCAGTCCGTGGTCGCCCTGCTGCTCGGCAACCGGCTGAAGTGGCAACGCATGCGCCGTTCCGGCACGGCCGCTGAACAGATCAGCGGCCCGGAGCCGTATAAGAGCCTGCCGATGAGATGACCCCCATGCGTTGAGGGACTGGACAGGCCCATGAGCAACTGGACCGACCATCCGGAGAGCGAAGAAGGGCACCGAGGAACGACAGAACCTACGCGCGTTCTCAGGGGGCGGGCGACACGACGGAAGGTGTCCCCGCCCCCGGCGCGCACGGCACCACTGCCGGGCATGCCCTCGCCCACAGCCCCGGGCCGCACGGACGCCGGCGACGATGACGCGTACGGTGGCGTCGCCTACGGCCGTGACACATACGGCCGTGACGTGTACGGCGGTGATGCGTACGGCGGCGACGTCTACGGCGGTGATGCGTACGGTGGTGATGCCTACGGCGGTGAGGCCGATGGCCGCCTGCGCCGTGCCCTGCACGGCCGCGGTGTCGACGGCGGTAGGGGCACTGGCCCTGGTGGCACTGGCCGCCGAGGCACTGGCCGGACGGTCCCCGGCCGCGGCGCCAGATCCCCCAAACGCCGCCCCACCCGGGGCCGCAGAGTCCTGCGCCTTGGGATCCTGGGGCTCTCCACACTGCTGCTGGCCTCCATCGGCACCTACGTGTGGGCCGACACCGAACTCGATCAGGAGGTCGACCTCGCCACGATCGCGGACCGCGCGCCGCAGGGGCGGGGGACGAACTATCTGATCGTGGGCTCCGACAGCCGTGACGGACTGTCCGAGCGGGACAAGAAGGACCTGCGCACCGGCTCCGCGGAGGGCCGCCGCACCGACTCGATGATCCTGCTCCACACCGGCGCGAGCGGCGCCACGATGATGAGCCTGCCGCGCGACTCGTGGGTGACAGTCCCCGGATTCACCCGCCCCGACACCGGTCGGACTTTCCGCCCCGCGCGGAACAAGCTGAACGCGGCGTTCTCGCTGGGCGGCCCCGACCTGCTCGTACGGACGGTGGAACGCAACACCGGGCTGCGCATCGACCACTACGCGGAGATCGGCTTCGCCGGGTTCGTCGGCGTCGTGGACGCGGTCGGCGGTGTGGACCTGTGCCTGGACCGGGCCATCAAGGACAAGAACTCCGGCGCGGACCTGAGGCGGGGCTGCCAGACGCTGGACGGTGCCGAGGCGCTGGCCTTCGTGAGGCAGCGCAAGCAGGAGGCACAAGGAGACCTGGGCCGCACCCGCAACCAGCAGAAGTTCCTGGCCGCCCTGGCCCGGAAGGCGGTCACCCCCAGCACGCTCCTCAACCCGTCCAAGGCCTATCCGACCCTGGACGCGGGCCTCGACACACTCGTCGTGGACCAGAACACGGGCCTGCTGGAGCTCATGTCCCTGTTCGAGGCGATGCGCGGCGCCACCTCCGGCAACGGCCGACAGCTCAACGTCCCGGTGTCGAACCCCGATCTGAAGACCTCGAAGGGGAGCGCGGTGCAGTGGGACGACCGCAGGGCGAGGGAGGTGTTCGCGGCACTGCGGGAGGACCGGGCGGTGCCGGGGCGGGGGAGCGGGTGACCACGTCCCAGGCGCGTGGGACCAAGACCGGCTCGCACGGACTGGTCAGCGTGGCCGTGCGGGCCGTTCGCGGGTGATGTCGGTCGCCGTCTTGTCCTCGCGCAAGCCGAGGAAGCGCGGAGCGCGGAGTTTGCCGTCGCGGGTCCACTCCGTGAAGGCGACCTGTGCGACCAGTCTCGGCTCCACCCAGCGGGCGGTGCGCTCGGGGATGCGAGTGTCGAACGGCGAAGTGGGCACGCGTAGTTCGGCGAGTCGTTCGCCGAGTGCGAGCAGCGTGCGGCGGCCGAAGCCGGTGCCGACCTTGCCCGCGTACCGGAGCCTGCCCTCCTCGTAGTAACCGAGCAGCAACGCACCGAACGCCACGCGAGTGCCCGCGGGTTGGGTGAAGCCGCCGATGACGAACTCCTGCCCCTGGGAGCACTTGAGCTTGAGCCAGTCCGGCGAACGGCGCGGCAGGTAACGGCTCTCGGCACGCTTGGCGATGAGTCCTTCCCAGCCGTGTGCGCAGGCCTCGGCCAGCAACTCGGCGCCCCCTCCGTTGCGATGGGTCGTCAGACGGAGCGGCGCACGGAAGGTCAGCGCGCGCCGCAGCAGGGACTTGCGGGTGCGCAGCGGCAGCCGTGTGGTGTCCGCTCCGTCCAGCCTGAGCAGGTCGAAGAGGTAGTGGGTGACTTCCACACCGCTCGCCGCGACATCACGGGGACGGGTCAGGCCCATGCGCTGCTGGAGACGGGAGAAGTCGGTGCGGCCGTGGAAGAACGCGACGATCTCCCCGTCGACGGTGAAATCCGTGCACTCCTGTTCCGCGAGCGCCGCGACGATCTCGGGGTAGGTGTCGTTGACGCGGATGCCGTTGCGGGACAGCAGGTCGATCCGTTCGCCTTCGCGCACCGCGAGCGTGCGAACTCCGTCCAGCTTTCGCTCGAAGATCCACTTACCCTCGGCGAAGTCCCGTCGGTCACTCAGCGTGGCGAGCATGGGGCGGGTGGCCAGTTCGGCCCCTGGGGCGGCGGGGCGCAGCAGCCGGCGGTGTTCGGCGGACAGCGTGTCCAGGAGATCAGTACCGGAATCAGTACGCGTACCAGCCATGTGGCTCACCCCTCCCGCCTCTGCGCGGCGACCTGCCCCAGGGTGCGCCCGCTGCGCACCGAACGCGCCCGGCGCGGATCCGGCGTTCCCGGCTCACCGGGCCGGGCCCGGTCGTCGGCGGCCTTCACCAGTAGCCAGGCCTCACCCTCACCGTCGTCCCGCCCGCCGCGGAACCGCGTGAGGGCGTACTCACCGTGCAGCTTCGAACCGTCGAGCCGGAACCTCGCGTGCCCGCGCTCGATCGACTCGTCGAAGGGCACGGGCCGCCCCCGGCGGTCATGGCTGAGCGGCTGGTAGGTCCCGTGGTCCCAGACGATGACGGTGCCGCCGCCGTACTCGCCCTCCGGGATCACGCCCTCGAATCCCTCGTACTCGAGCGGATGGTCCTCGGTGGGCAGCGCCAGCCGTTTGTCCCCGGGGTCGGCGGACGGCCCTTTCGGCACCGACCAGGACTTCAGCACGTCGTCGACCTGGAGACGGAAGTCGAAGTGCATGGTTCTCGCGTCGTGGATCTGCACGACGAAATGGGGGGCTTCGGAGCCGCGAGTCCGCTCATCCCGGCCACTGCCGCTGGGCTCCCGGGTCCGGTCGAAGTGGCGCTTGTCGTAGTAGGTGCGCAAGCGATCGCTCTTCGTCACAACCCGCTCCTCTCCTGCCGGACTGGGCCCCAGCCTGGGGACGACCGGAGCGCACCGGACTGGCCGCAGTGGCGGGTACCCATGGGGACTTGCCCCAAGCAGGGCCTGCGAGATGCATGCTGTGCAGCTAAAATGCATGCATGACCGCCCTGACGATCCGGGATGTGCCGGACGAGACGCTCGCCATACTGAAGGCCCGCGCCGCCCGGATGGGGAAGTCGCTCCAGGCCTACACGCTGGAGGTGCTCATCGGCGAAGCCGCCAGGCCTACTCTGGCCGAGGCCGCCGCACGGGCCGAGGCCGAGGCCGGTGCCGGCCTGAGCGCCTCCGACGTACTGTCCGCGATCAACGATGCGAGGTCTGGACGTTGATCGTCGCGGACTGCTCCGCCGTCGTCTTCTTCCTCACCGACGCCGGACCCTCCGGCCGGGCGATCCGCGAGCGCCTCGCGAAGGAGGACCGGCTGGCCGCGCCGCACCTGATCGACTACGAGATCATGTCCGCCCTGCTCGGCCTGGCACGCGGCCGCCGTGGCGGCGAGCCAAAACTGAACGAGAGGCAACTCCGCAAAGCTTTGTCGACCTACCGCGACCTGGTGATCGACCGGCACGAGACACTTGTGCTCTGGGAGCGCATCCACAGTCTCTCCTCCCATCTGTCCGTCTACGACGCCCAATACGTCGCCTTGGCGGAAACCTTGGGGGTGCCGATGGTCACCTGCGACGCCAGGATCGACAGGAGCGGCGCGGCCCGCTGCGAGATCGAGACGTTCGGGACATCTTCCTGATCCGGTGCCGGCCGCAAGCCGGACCGGCCGGGACATGGTCTGTGCGAGGCGCGTCGCACCAGGGTCGTCGGCAGGACCACGCCGGTCGTGGTCGACATCCCGACCGTGACCGGCGCGGCGACATCCCGACCGTGGCCGGCGCGGCGGCACCCCGAGACGGGCGGGCCCCGGCGGTGAGGCCCTCCCCACCTGCCCTGATGGGGCCTGCCCCAGCGCCGACACACCAGCCCGCCCGAGTGTGCCGACCCGGAACCGTGCCTAGCGTGGCTGTACATGACAGCCTTACCTACGTTCGTCAAACGCGCGGCTGCCGGGCTCGCCGCTGGGGTGACCGTGCTGGTTTCCGCTCCCGCGATGGCAGCGGGCGGTGCTGCCGGGGCATCCGGGGTGACGGCCACCACCGTGGCCGACCTGGACGCCGCCGACCCCCTGGCCCGCTTCCACACCCAACCCCTCACCTGGAAGAGCTGCGTCCTCGGCCCCCAGGACGACACCGGCAAGGAGCTCGAACAGGCCGGTGCCCGGTGTGCCGACGTCACCGTGCCGCTGGACTACTCAGATCCCGCCGGCCGTACGATCACGGTCGCGATCTCGCGGATCCGGGCTACGGACAGCGCTCACCGCATCGGCCCGCTGCTGCTCAACGGCGGCGGGCCCGGGGGGCAGACACTCGGGGATCCGCCATGGGTTCGGCAGGCCATGAAGGACGTCCGCGCACGCTACGACGTCATCGGTGTGGATCCCCGGTTCGTGGGGCGCAGCACCCCGCTGGACTGCCGCTGGCCGACGGGCAGTTCGCTCCGCAGCGCGGGTGTCGACCGCGCCGGCTTCGACCGTATGACCGCGTTCGCCCGGGACCTCGCCGACCGCTGCCGTCGGCACGCGGGTGACGTGCTGCCGTACGCGACCACCCGCAACACCGCCCGCGACATGGACGTCGTCCGGGCCGCGCTCGGTGCGCCGCGGATCTCCTATCTCGGTTACTCGTACGGGAGTTATCTCGGTCAGGTGTACGCCACGATGTTCCCGGGGCGGACGGACCGGATGGTCCTCGACGGGGTGGTCGACGCCGGGCGCTACTCTCCGCGGCTGCTGCGCGGCGCCGAAGGGGTCAACCGGCGGGCGCTGGAGCACTGGGCCTCCTGGGCCGCCGCCCGCCACACCACCTACGGCCTGGGACGCAGCCGCGCCGCGGTCCTGCGGACCGTGGACGGGATCGCGGCCACGGCCGCCCGTCGGCCACTGAAGGTGGGCGACTACCGGCTGGACGAGCACATCGTGCCGTTCGTCGTCTTCAACGGTCTCTCCCAGGACTACGACGAGCCCTTCGCCCACTTCGCCGAGTCCGTGCGGGACATGGGCCGCGCCGCCGAGGGGCACCAGGTCACCACCCCGTCACCGGCCTTCGCCGAGACGCTCGAGTTCCTGCTCAGCGGAGCAGACTCGGCCTACGGCAGTGCGCAAACGGCGATCCTCTGCGGTGATGTGTCCGCGCCGCGCGACCCGGAGACGTACTGGCGTGACGTCCAACGGGCTCGCACGCAGGACCCGTTGTTCGGGCCCGCCACCAACAACATCAGCCCCTGCGCTTTCTGGGACCCGCCGCGCGAGCGCCCGACCCGCGTCACCGGCGACTTGCCGGCACTCCTCGTCAACGCCACCGGCGACCCGCGCACCACCTACGAGAGTGCCGTGGCACTGCGCGGGAAGTGGCAGAGCTCCCGTCTGGTGACACTGCGGGGCGCCGACCAGCACGCGGTCTACGGGGTGTTCGGCAACGCCTGCACCGACACGGCCGTCAACTCCTACCTGGCCACGGGGCGGCTCCCCGCCAGGGACCTCACCTGTGACCGGGGTTAGATTCTGATCGTCCTGGCTAGGATCAACGCATGCCTCGTCGTCGTAGTCATGACAAGTTAGCCCGCATCGGTCTCGCCCAGGGCGACCACGCCGATGAGCCGCGTGACCCGCGGGCCGACGAGTACCCCATGCCCTTCGTGCCGCACGGCTGGTACGCGGTCCTGCGCAGTGACGAGTTGAGAACGGGCAAGGTCGTCAGCCTGCACTACTTCGGTCGCGCTCTCATCGCGTTCCGCGGGCCGGACGGGCAGGCGGCCGTGCGTGACGCCCACTGCCCGCACTACGGCGCCCACCTGGGCGTGGGCGGGAAGGTCGTGGACGGTGCCGTGGAGTGCCCCTTCCACGGGTGGCGGTTCGGCACGGACGGCCGCTGCACCCACGCACCGTTCGCGGCCAGGCCCCCCAAGGTCGCCATCGGAGGCTTCCCCGTCCGCGAGCACAGCGGCCTGGTCTTCGTCCACACCGGCCCGGCCGAACCGTCGTGGGAGGTCCCCGAGGTACCGGAGGCGACCTCCCCCGACTACGCCTCGCCCATTGATGACACGTGCCATGCGCGCATCCACATCCAGGAGATGCGCGAGAACATCGTGGACGAGTCCCACTTCACCTTCATCCACGGCCAGAGCGAGCCGCCCGCCCTGGAGCTCGAGCCCGACGGGCCCTTCGCGGAGGTCCGCAGCCGGTTCCGACGGCGCGTTCTGGCCTGGGACCTCGACAACACCTTCGACGTGTTCATGTACGGGCCGGGCGTGATGGTGGTGCGGGTCCACGGGGCCCTGCTCTCGCTCACCGCCATCGCCCTCACCACCCCCGTCGACGACCGCACGAGCGAGATGCGGATGCTGTACTACATCCGCAAACCGTCCCGTCTCCCGTTCCTGACACCCCTGCTCAAGCTCGTCTTCCGGCGCGAGGCCCTGGCCGAGGTCCGCGAGGAGGTCCGGATCTGGGACCACAAGATCCACCAGGCACGCCCGATCCTGCTGCCCCACGAAAAGGGCATCAAGGCACTGCGCCGCTGGTACGCCCAGTTCCATCCGTCGGACGACCCGGCGACACCGGGTCCGACCCGTGCAAGTGACTGGGCCGCCCAGCCGTCGACGCCGCCACCCCCACGGCGACCCGTATCCCCTGCGGTCCCGCAGTGAGGATCCCTGCGCTTCGGCGGTGGATTCCCTACGCTGCTCCGGCAGTAGAGGTTCCCTGCGGTCCGGCACTGAAGCTCCCCGCGGCCCGGCGCGAAGGTCCTGCCGGACGTGTGCCGTGGCCTGTCACCGAGCACCGGCCCTTATGGCACCCACCTCGATCGTCGCGGCCGGCTCGCGCCCGATGAAGCCGACCGCCCGGCTCACGCCGAACGCAGAACGACCGAGCCAACAAGCTCGGCCGTTTGTTCACGGCCGAGAAGGTGACCACCGGTGATCTGCTGAGGACCAACCCCGACGGTACGGTCACGATCATGGGCCGTGACATGGACTGATACATCGACCCATACAGGGACTGAGACACAGACAGATACCCGCACCGATACGCGTACTAATACACGCACTGACACGAATTGAACGACGGATCCTCTTGCGGGTAAACAGAGTTGACCGCGCCGTCGTCGAATTCAGCTCCGCTATGCTCGGCTCCGTTCGAGCGGAGTGTTCGAGTGGGGCGCGACCGGCGGCCGGAGGGTGCCGGGAGGGGACGTGAGAGAGCGCGTGATATCCGGAGAGGGCGATCACCCGGCGGCGACACGTTCGGAACGCGGCTCAGGACAGCTGATCGCCGGCCGCTACCTGCTCCGCGACATCCTCGGCAGAGGCGGTATGGGCACGGTCTGGCGGGCCCACGACCAGTTGCTGGACCGCCCGGTCGCCGCCAAGGAACTGCACGTCCTCACCGACGGCGACGAGGAGCACCGCCGACGGCTGCGCCGCGCGGTCCGTGAGGCGCGAGCGGTCGCCCGGGTCCCGCATCCCCATGTGGTGGGTGTCCACGACCTGGTCGACTACGAAGGCCGGCTGTGGATGATGATGGAACTGATCGACGGGCCTTCGCTCGCCCGGGTGGTCACCGAGTCGGGACCGCTCACCCCGCAGCGCACCGCCGCCATCGGCCTGCAACTGCTCGACGCCCTGGCGGCCGTGCACGCCGCCGGCGCCCTGCACCGCGACGTCAAGCCCGCCAACGTACTGCTGCGCCCCGACGGCAACGCCGTTCTCACCGACTTCGGCATCGCTGACCTGGACGACGGCGAGTTCCTGACCACCACCGGTGAACTGGTCGGTTCCATCGAGTACATGGCGCCGGAACGGATGCGCGGTGAGGAGGCCGGGCCGTCGTCCGACCTCTGGTCGCTGGGCGCGACCCTGGCCACCGTCTGCTGCGGCCGGTCGCCGTTCCGCCGTCCCGGACACCCCGCGACACTGCACGCGGTGGTCTACGAGGATCCCCAACTCTCCGACACACTGGGTCCGTTGCGTCCGGTCGTCGAGGCCCTGCTGCGCAAGTTCCCGGACGAGCGCCCTTCGCCGGCCGACGCGGCGGCCGCGCTGCGGCAGGTGGCGGGCCCGGCGGCGCCGACGACCCATCCCGCGACCCTTCCGGTGGCCCATCCCCCAACCCTTCCGACGGCCCATCCGGAGGCCTACGCGGACACCCTGACCGTTGGCCGGCGGCAGCCGGCGCCGGCGGGGGAAACATGGTCGACGGCGGAGACACGGCCGGCGGGGGAAAGGGAAGCGTGGTCGACGGCGGGGACACGGCCGGCGGGGACGCTGTCCGGGCCGGCGAAGCCGGAGCCTGCCGCGCGCAACGGCCGCAGACGGCTGGCGTGGGCGGCGGCCGGGACGGTGTTACTGGTGACCGGCGTGGGCGCCGGTCTGTACCTCGCGGATGTGCCGCCGTTCGCCGGGTCCCCGGTGACGACGACCGTCCACCAGGAGATTCGGTCCAAGGCCGGCTGGCAGTACGTGGACAAGGTCCCCGTACAGAAGGGCGACAAGGTCACCGTGCGCTTCAAGACGGGCAGTTGGACGGTCGACCACCGGAGCATGCCCATGACCGGGCCGGCCGGCTACGACGCGGGCACCGACAAGCTGCTGGACTTCGCGAAGAGTTGCAAGGTCAAGGCCTCCGCACCGTTCGGTGCGCTGCTGGTGCGGCTCGTCGGTGAGCAGGACTTCCCCGTCCGGGTCGTCGGCCGTTCGTCGGCCTTCCGCGCGGCCGGGAACGGCACACTGCAGCTGCGGATCAACGACGGGGACAACGACTGCCTCACCGACAACAAGGGCGCACTCAAGGTGTCCGTCACCGTCACACGCCGACCTTGACGGGCGGCAGCGGTGCCTCGATCCCTTCCATGGGGTCGAGACCGGCGATCCCGGCCATCCGGTCCATGTCGTCGAGGCCGGCGACGTCTGCCCCGGCCATGGAGCCCAGGGAGAACTGCTCGGCCGAAGCAGCGGGGAACTCCTCGGTCTCGGCCTGCGCCGCCGTGGTGCCCCGGTTGTTGTGCCACAGCCACAGGATGTCGCGGCCGAAGGACCACACCAGCGACGCCAGCGCCCCGGCGACCAGCACGTAGGACACCGCGTACGGCAGCAGCCCGGACCCGGCCACCAGCAGCACGACACCCTGCTGCGCGGCCACCGTCTTGCGGGCCATGCTCGGCGGCAGCTCCCCGTTGAGCCACGGCTGCACCCGGGCGACCGCCACGAAGACGTAGCGCATGGCGCCGATCAGCAGCACCCACGGGCCCATCGACATGGCGACGTACACGCTGAGCACCAGGATCAGGAACGCGTCGACCTCCATGTCGAAACGGGCTCCCAGCGCCGTCGACGTCCCGGTCTTCCGGGCCACCTTGCCGTCCACACCGTCCAGGATGAGCGCCACCGCCGTCAGCGAGACGAACAGCGTGACCGGCGGCGCGCTCTCGAAGGAGTCCGCGACCAGCGCGGTCACCCCGCCGACCAGGATGGAGCGGCCGAGGGTGACGCGGTTCGCGG
Source organism: Streptomyces cavernae (assembly GCF_004023625.1). Lineage (GTDB taxonomy): Bacteria > Actinomycetota > Actinomycetes > Streptomycetales > Streptomycetaceae > Streptomyces > Streptomyces cavernae. The sequence goes on from NZ_ML137713.1 coordinate 117,067, forward strand.
GGCCGAAGGTGCGCGGCCGGGAGCGGCGCAGGGCACGGTTGAGGACGGCCCAGGTGGCGATGGCGAACGCCAGACCCGTCAGCCAGCCCGCCGGGCCCATGCCGACAGCCGTGCCGACCAGCACCAACAGCAGGATCTGTACGCCGGCTCCCACGGCTGTCTCCTGGTGCAACAGCCTTGCGTCGTACGTGTTGTTCAGGGCCACCGCTTACCCTCCGGACGAATGACAGAGACGATCAAGGCCGCGTACCGTGTTCGCGGCTTCACAAAGGTCGATACGTGAAGATCCGCGAGACTGTTCAGGAGAACCCACATGGAACACACAGCCCGTGCCTTCTGGCTCCGCTCACCAGGGCAGGGGGAGATCCGGGAAGTGGAGCTTCCGCGGCGCGCCGACGACGAGGTCCTTGTGCGCTCCTTGTGCTCCGGCGTGAGCCGGGGCACGGAGACGCTCGTGTTCCGCGGCGGCGTACCGGAGAACCAGTATGCGGCGATGCGCGCACCGTTCCAGGAGGGTGAGTTCCCCGGGCCCGTGAAGTACGGCTACCTCAACGTCGGAGTGGTGGAGGAGGGCCCCTCGTCCCTGGTGGGACGCACGGTGTTCTCCCTGTACCCGCACCAGAGCCGGTTCGTCGTGCCGGCCGACGCGGTCACCGTGGTGCCGGACGACGTCCCCGCCGGGCGGGCGATCCTCGCCGGCACGGTGGAGACCGCGGTGAACGCGCTGTGGGACGCGTCCCCTCTGATCGGTGACCGGATCGCCGTGATCGGCGCCGGAATGGTCGGCTCGAGCGTGGCCGCGCTGCTGGCCCGGTTCCCCGGAGTCCGGGTGCAGCTTGTCGACGCGCTGCCAGCGCGCGCCGAGATCGCGGCGGCCCTCGGCGTGGACTTCGCGCTGCCCGAGGAAGCCGCCGGTGACTGCGATCTCGTCGTGCACGCGAGCGCCACCGAGGCCGGGCTCACCCGGGCACTGGAACTCCTCGCACCGGAAGGCACGGTCATCGAGCTCAGCTGGTACGGCGACCGGAAGGTGTCCCTCCCATTGGGTGAGGTATTCCACTCCCGGCGGCTGACCGTACGCAGCAGCCAGGTCGGCACCGTCTCGCCCGCCCGGCCCGGCCGCACCTACTCCGACCGGCTCGAACTCGCGCTCAGGCTGCTTGCGGATCCGGCCCTGGATGCCCTGATCACCGGCGAAAGCACCTTCGACGAGCTACCGGCAGTGATGCCCCGGATCGCCTCCGGTGAGATCCCCGGACTGTGCCATCGCGTCGTATATGAGTCCGCTCTGAAACCCGCCTGAACAAAGGGCACAGGTCAGCCGTACTACTGGGCACACCTCGGAGATGGTCCGCACCTGGAGGGTCGTCACTTGTTCAGCATTACCGTCCGCGATCACCTCATGATCGCCCACAGCTTCAGAGGAGAGGTCTTCGGGCCCGCGCAGCGGCTGCACGGAGCGACCTTCCTCGTGGACGCCACCTTCCGTCGCGCGGAGCTCGACGACGACAACATCGTCGTCGACATCGGCCTGGCCACCCGGGAGCTCGGGGACGTGGTCAGCGCGTTGAACTACCGCAATCTCGACAACGAGCCGGACTTCGCCGACACCAACACGTCGACGGAGTTCCTGGCCAAGGTGATCGCCGACCGCCTCGCCGAGCGTGTGCACGCCGGGGCGCTGGGCGAGGGGGCCAAGGGCCTCGCGGGCATCACGGTCACGCTGCACGAGTCGCACATCGCCTGGGCGAGTTACGAGCGTGCCCTGTGATCAACGCCGAAGCCACCCTGACCGGCACCACGACGGCCACCGCCGGCACCACTGGTGTCATGGCCGCCGCCACTGCCACCAAGGCCACGGGGAACGCCACCGTGACCAACGTCCAGCCCACCATCGTCCCCACGATCATTCCCATGACTCTGCGCTCCGTGCACTTCGTCATGCCGGGCGGTGTCGACGACCCGTCGGCGCCCAGCGGCGGCAACGCCTACGACCGCCGCGTCTGCTTCGACCTCGCGGCCTTCGGCTGGCAGGTCCACAAGCACGCGGTGCAGGGCGACTGGCCGCGGCCCGAGGCACCCGCCCGCGCCGAACTGGCCCGCACCCTCGCCGACCTGCCGGACGGCACCGTCGTCCTGATGGACGGGCTGGTCGCCTGCTGCGTCCCCGAGATCGTCATCCCGGAGGCCGAGCGGCTGCGCCTGGTCATCCTGGTGCACCTCCCGCTCGGCGACGAGACCGGCCTCGACCCCGTCGTCGCCGCCGACCTGGACGCCCGCGAGCGGCGCACCCTGCGCTCCGTGCCCGCGATCGTCGCCACCAGCGACTGGGCGGCACGCCGACTGGTCTCCCACCACGGGCTCGCTCCCGACCGGGTCCATATCGCCGCCCCCGGCGCCGACATCGCCCCGCTCGCCAAGGGCACCGACGGTGTGTCACGGCTGCTGTGCGTCGCCTCGGTCACCCCGCGCAAGGGGCAGCACCGCCTGGTGGAGGCGCTCGCCGCGGTCGCCGATCTTCCGTGGTCCTGCGTCTGCGTCGGCGGACTCACCCAGGACCCCGAGTACGTCGCACAGCTGCGCGGACTCATCGCCCGGCACGGCTTGGAGGACCGGCTGCAACTCGTCGGCCCGCGGTCCGGTGCCGAGCTCGACGCCACCTACAACGCCGCCGACCTGATGGTCCTCACCTCGTACGCCGAGACGTACGGGATGGCCGTCACCGAGGCCCTCGCCCGCGGCATCCCGGTCCTCGCCACCGACGTCGGTGGGATCCCGGAGGCCATCGGACGCGCCCCCGACGGAGGGGTGCCCGGCATCCTCGTGCCGCCGGAGAACCCGGCCGCACTCGCCGCCGAACTGCGCGGCTGGTTCGGGGAGGCCGACGTCCGGCGCCGGCTGAAGGCGGCGGCACGCGACCGGCGCGCCGCGCTCGACGGCTGGGCCACCACGGCCCGGAGTCTCGCCGGTGTGCTGGGACGACTTCGACGCGAACCGCGGAGGGCGGCGTGAGCATGGCGGAGATTTCCGAGGGGGACGTGCCGGGGGCACCGGGCGGGCTCGTACTGGGCCTCGTGCCGTCGGCGCGGAAATCGGTGGAGAACATGGGGGGACCCTTGAGCACGACGAAGACTTCCGGCGGCGAAGCGGTCGAGGTACCGCCGTACGCTCCCCAGTGGCTGGAGCTGCGCGAGCCCGCGGACGCGGCGGCCCGGGCGCACGACCTGCTCGACCCGTTGCGGATCCGGCTGGCGAACCTGCCGGGCAAGGCCAGCGGTCTGGTGATCCACGACCTCGGCTGCGGCACGGGTTCGATGGGGCGCTGGCTGGCGCCCCGGTTGGACGGCGCCCAGCACTGGGTGCTCCACGACCGTGACCCCGATCTGCTGCATCTCGCCGTGACGCGGGCCCCGCGTACGGCCGCCGACGGCAGCCCGGTCACCGTCGAGACCGAGCGCAGCGACCTCACCGAGCTGACCGCCGAACGGCTCGCCGGGGCCTCGCTCGTGACGGCCTCCGCCCTGCTCGACGTCCTCACCCGTGACCAGGTGGAGACGCTCGCCGAGGCCTGCTCCGGAGCCGGCGTCCCCGCCCTCTTCGCACTCTCCGTGCTGGGCCGGGTCGAGTTCAACGTCGAGGACCCGCTGGACGCCGAGATCACCGAGGCGTTCAACCTGCACCAGCGCCGCGGCGACCTCCTCGGGCCGGACGCGATCACCGCGGCCTGCGAGGCCTTCGACCGGCGGGGCGCCTCGGTCCGGGTACACCCGAGCCCGTGGCGGCTCGGCCCCGACGACGCCGCGCTGATCGAGGACTGGCTGCGCGGCTGGATCGATGTCGCCTGCGAACAGCGCCCGGAGCTCACCCCGCGGGTGGAACCGTATCTGCGGCGCAGGCTGGCCCAGTCCGCGGCGGGCGAGTTGCGGGTGCGGGTCCACCACAGCGACCTGCTGGCGCTGCCCCGGCCGAGGGGCGGCGTGTCGTGAGCACACGGCTGGCCACGCGACCTGCCGAGGAGCGGACGGCCGACGACCCGCCCGAGGCGTCACCGGCCGGGGCGGCCGCGCCGACCGGTGACGAGGGTGCACGAGGCCGCGGGTCCGCCCTGCGCAAGCACCTCGGCACCGTCGCCGGGATCGCCATCCTCGGCGTACTGATGTGGCGGCTGGGCACCGGCGTCTTCCTCGACGGACTGCGTCGCATCGACGGTGCCACCGTGCTCGTGGCGCTCGCGATCGGTCTCCTCACCACCGTCTGCAGCGCCTGGCGCTGGTGCCTGGTGGCCCGCGGCCTGAACATCAAACTGCCGCTGGGCCGGGCCGTCGCCGACTACTACCGGGCCCTGTTCCTGAACGCGGCACTGCCCGGCGGTGTCGTCGGTGACGTGCACCGGGCCGTACGGCACGGGCAGGACGAGGGCAGCATGGGCCGCGCCGTACGAGCGGTGGTGCTGGAGCGGACCGCCGGTCAGCTCGTCCTCGCCGTGATCGGCGTCGCGGTCCTGGTCACGGTGGACTCGCCGGTGTTGCGGCAGACCCGGGAACTCGTCGCCGTGCTGGCCGTCGCCGCACTCGGGGTACTCGCTGTGGTGGCCGGACTCCGGCTGCGGCGCGGGACACCCGGCACCTCGCGTCGGCACCGTGCCCTGCGCGCGGCGGCCGCGGAGATCCGGCAGACCCTGCTCTCCCGGGCCAACGCGCCCGGCGTGCTGGTCTCCTCCGTGATCGTGCTGGCCGGACACCTCGCGATGTTCGTCGTCGCGGCCCGGGCCGCCGGATCAGCGGCCTCCGCGCTCGAAGTGATCCCGATCGGACTCCTGGCCCTGATCGCCATGGGGCTGCCGCTGAACGTCGGCGGCTGGGGCCCCCGCGAGGGCGTCACCGCCTGGGCGTTCGGCGCCGCGGGCCTGGGCGCGAGCCAGGGACTGACCGTCGCCGTGATCTACGGCGTGCTCAGCCTCGTCGCGAGCCTGCCCGGCATCGTCGTACTCGTCGCCCGGTGGGCCGCCGGGCTGCGGTCGGGAGGCCCGGCGCCGAAGGGTCACCGTTCGAGGTTCTCCAGGAGGGAGAAGTACTCGCCGAAGGACTCGGTGAACGCGGCCAGCAGCTCCTTCCCCTTCTCCGCGGACGCTCTCGACGGCCGGCCGATGACGCCGGAGTCGGTATAGGCCGACATACCGAGAGTCAGCAGATGCCTACGATCGTCCGCGACCCAATCGGAGGTCTCATAGCCGGGGCGCACCAGTTCCGGATGGGCGTGCAACAGGATGGACGTCTCGATTTCTCCCGCGTGCATGTCGGTGAGAAGCGACGTCTCCACCGCGGCCCGCTCCCGAGCGATCTCCCAGTCGTCCAATCCGGGGAACAGTGCCATTCGGACATCACCGCCGAAGGATTCCTGGACCACATTGCCCAGAACGTAATTTCCGCCGTGGCCGTTGACGACCACCAGCGAGTCGACTCCGCTGCGGTGCAGCGAGCTCGCGATGTCGCGAATCACCGCGTGCAGCGTCGCGGCGGAAATACTGACGGTCCCCGGCCACGCCGCGTGCTCGTGGGAGCAGGAGATCGTCACCGGAGGAAGGAGCTGGACGGGATACACACGGGCGATCTCCCCGGCGATCGTGCAGGCGACGACCGTGTCGGTGGTCAGCGGCAGATAGGGGCCGTGCTGCTCCAGACTCCCCACCGGAAGAACGGCGACCCGGGATCCCCGGGCCCGCACTTCCTCGGTGGTGTCCTGCGGCAGAAGACCCGTAGTACCCGAACTGCTCATGTTTTTCCGGCCTTTCATTTCCACAACTACTCGCTCATCCTCGCATACCGCCGACACCGACCAGGATAGGATTTGAACATGACAGAACATGATGGCGTGCCCGGCGGAATTGCTCACCCATCAGGTGTCGAACGCGTGGTGAACCTTCAGCTCTCCACCGTGCACGGCGTTTTCCGGGCCTACGGCTACCAGGACCGAACCACCGGTCACGAGCAAATGGCGCTGACCTACGGCGACATCAAGGGTGAGGGCGCGCTCACCCGCGTCCATTCGGAATGCCTGACCGGGGACGCCTTCGGGTCCACGCACTGCGAGTGCGGTCCGCAACTGTCCGAGGCACTGCGGGCGATCGCCGCGGAGGGCCGCGGCATTCTCGTCTACCTGCGCGGCCACGAGGGCCGCGGGATAGGCCTGCTCGCCAAACTCCAGGCCATGAAGCTCCAGTCGGAGGGCCTGGACACCGTCGAGGCGAACCTCGCCCTCGGACTCCCGGTCGACGCCCGCGACTACGGTGCGGCGGCGGCGATCCTGCACGACCTCGGCGTGACGTCGATCCGTCTGCTCTCCAACAACCCCTTGAAGTACAAGGCGTTGACCGAGCGCGGCATCAAGGTCTCCGAGCAGGTACCGCTGTTGATCGACCCCTGCGAGGAGAACATCGGCTACCTGCGCACCAAGCGGGAGCGGCTCGATCACCATCTCCCGCACCTGGACGGTGTGGTGCTGCACCGTAGCTGAGCGAGGGGACTTCCCCCGTCCTCCTTTCGCGGGTGACCTTGCCCGCGCCGCATACGCGAACCCCGCCGCCGGTTCCAGGGCAGCCGGCGGCGTTCGCGTCCCCACCGGGTGTTTCGCCCCCGCATCCCCACCGCGCCCTATCCGCAGGGCAGAGCACGCGTACCCCCACCGGCCGGCAGCCGCCGTCCGGCGCAAGGGGACGTGCCGGACTCTCCGCCCGCAGCGGCTGGCGGTCGGACCACCAGGACCCCACGGACAACACGCCACCCGCCAGACCGAGGACGGAGAGTCCGGCGCGGCCCCGACCCACCAACCGGCGGCAGGCGTACCGGCGGCAGGCGCAGCGGCAGCAGGCGCACCGGCGGCAGACCCACGTACGCTTCGATACGCCAACCCAAGAACCCACGCCGCGCCGCCCCGACCGGAGGTCATCCCCACATGAGCGCCGCCCCGGCCCTGTGGCTCCGCCACGAGCCACGCCCCACCGAACGTCGCACCTCCATCGTGCCGGCCGACGCCCAGCGGCTGGTCGAGGGCGGCGTCAGGGTGACCGTCGAGCGCTCGCCGCAGCGCGTCTTCCCGATCGAGGCGTACGAGCGAGCGGGCTGCCGAGTGGCCGAGCCCGGCTCCTGGGAGTCGGCACCCGAGGACACGGTGGTCGTAGGTCTGAAGGAACTCGACGACGACCCCGCCGAGTTGAGGCACCGGCACATCTTCTTCGGGCACGCCTACAAGAACCAGCCCGGAGCCGAGACACTCCTGCGCCGTTTCCTCGCCGGCGGCGGCACCCTCTTCGACCTCGAGTACCTGGTGGACGACACCGGCCGCCGACTCGCCGCCTTCGGCTACTGGGCGGGATACGTCGGCGCCGCCCTGGCCGTGCTGCACCACCGCGGCAGGCTCACGACCCCGCTGACCCCGACCACCCAGCCCGAGCTGGCCGCCGCGCTCCGTCCGGCCACCGGAGAGGAGAAGGAGCAACCCAGCGCCCTGGTCGTCGGCGCGCTGGGCCGCAGCGGCCGCGGCGCACGCGTCGCCCTCGCCGAGGCCGGCGTCGACCCCACCTGCTGGGACCTCGCCGAGACCCGCGACCTCGACCACCGCGCGCTGCTCGACCACGAACTGATGGTCAACACGGTGCTCACCACCGAGCCCGTCACCCCCTTCCTCACCCACCGGGACCTGGACGACCCGAGCCGCGCCCTGCGTCTGCTCTCCGACGTCACCTGCGACGTCGGCTCTCCCTGGAACGTGGTCCCGGTCTACGACACCGTCACCGACTGGGAGGCCCCGGTCCGCCGACTGCGCGACGAACCCGCCCCGTTCGACCTGATCGCCATCGACAACCTCCCCTCCCTCCTGCCCGCGGAGGCCAGCACCGACTTCTCGGCGGCCCTGACGCCACATCTGCTGGAGTTCGAGGTGAGCGGGGCGTGGGCGCGCTGCGGGGAAAGGTTCGCGGCGGCCTGCCGTGAACTCGAGGCGAAGGCGGGGGAGTAGAGCCATGGTCAGCGGAACGGTTCACTGGATCGGCGCGGGCCTGTCCACCGGAAGCGGCCTCGCCGCGCTGTGCGACACCGCCGATCGCGTGCGGCTGTGGCACCGCACGGTCGAACGAGCCGAGGAGAGGCTGACGGCACTGGGCCTCGCCGACCGCGCGGAGGCCCGCGCGTTCACCCCGGACGCCCTCGCCGCCGAACTCGCCCCCGGTGACGTCGTCGTCTCCATGCTGCCGGCCACGGAACACCCGGCGCTGCTCGCCGCGTGCGTGGCGGGCCGGGCCCACTTCGCCTGCTCCAGCTATGTTTCCGAGGCGGTCCTCGACCAGATTCCGGCGGCCACGGCGGCGGGCGTCACCGTGCTCACCGAGGCCGGCCTGGACCCGGGCATCGACCACCTCTTCGCCCATGCCCTGCTGGGTCGCGCCCGGGCCGCGATCGACCCCGCCGAGCCCGCTCAGCTGAGCCTCACGTCGTACTGCGGCGGCATACCCGCCGCCCCCAACTCCTTCAAGTACCGTTTCAGTTGGGCCCCGTACGGAGTCCTGAACGCACTGCGCTCACCGGCCCGCTACATCGAGGACGGAGCCGAGACCACGGCCGACCGCCCCTGGGAGGCCACCCGTCCGCACGTCCTCGACGGCGAATCCTTCGAGGTCTACCCCAACCGGGACAGCGTTCCCTATGTCACCCAGTACGCAGTCCCGGAGGCCTGGACCCCGCGGACCTTCATCCGGGGCACCCTCCGCCTGGACGGCTGGCTGAAGGCATGGCACGAGGTCTTCGACCTGCTGCGAACGGGGGACGACGACCAGATCCGCGCCCTGGCCCAGGAGCTGGCGCGGACCTACCCCACGACGGAGACGGACCGCGACCGTGTGGTCCTGTCGGTGGCGCTCGCGGTGACCTCCCCGTCCGCCACATGGTCGGGCGAGTACCTCCTGGACATGGAGGGCACGTCCGAGGAGAGCGCGATGGCCCGGTGCGTCTCCCAGCCCCTGTCCCTCGGGGTCCGCCGTATCCTGAGCGGAGCCCTGCCTCCGGGCCTGAGCCGGGCGGCGGAGAGCCCCGAGGAGTCCGAGGCATGGCTGACGGAACTGAAGCGGACGGGGATCGACTTCGCGCTGCGCCTGTGATGCGCGGGGCTGCCGGACACAGACCGTTCTTCGGCTCATGCTGTCAGTCGGCCACGGCTTCGTGGATCAGCTGCTTCAGTTCGGGGAAGATCGTCTGCGGGCGTGACGGACGGAGTTGCGTGAGGAACTGCACCGTCATGTCCCGCACCGGGTCGACCCAGAACGTGGTCGTCGCCACGCCGCTCCAGCCGTAGGTGCCCAGCGCCGCGGGAGCGGGAGTCCGGGCGGGGTCGATGACGACCGAGACACCGAGACCGAAGCCCAGGCCCGCGTTCCCCGGTTCGGCGTGCGCCGGGCTGCCGAAGGACTGGATGTCGGCGCCGCCGGGAAGCCGGTTCGACACCATCATGTCCACCGTCTCCGCAGCCAGCAGCCGGACGCCGTCCAGTTCGCCGCGCCGGCGCAGCAGCTCCATGAAGCGGTGGTAGTCGTAGGCGCCGGCCGCCAGACCGCCGCTGCCCGAGAGGAACCGCGGCCGACCGTGCAGGGGAAGGCCGGGGATGGGTTTGATGCCGCCCGCCTCGTCGTGCCCGTACATCTCCGCCAGCCGGCCCGCCTGCTCGGGCCTGACACAGAACCCGGCGTCCGGCATGCCGAGCGGACCGAAGATCCGCTCGGCGAAGAACACGTCGAGGGGGCGGCCGGAGACCACCTCGATCAGCCGGCCGAGCACATTGGTGGCGACCGAGTAGTTCCACTGACTGCCCGGCTCGAACTGCAGGGGCAGGCTCGCGTACACCTCGCAGGCCTCGGCCAGGTCCGCCCCCTCCGGGACCGAGGACTCGAGCCCGGCGGCCCGGTAGAGCGCGTCCACGGGGTGGCTGTGGTAAAAGGCGAAGGTCAGGCCCGCGGTGTGGGTCATCAGATGCCGGATGCGCAGGGGCTCCACCGTGGGCCGGGTCTTGCCGGCCGCCTCGTACACCTGTGGGTCCGCGAACGCCGGCAGATAGCGGCCCACCGGGTCGTCGAGGCCGAAGCGACCCTCCTCCAGCAGCATCAGAGCCGCCACGGAGGTGACCGGCTTGGTCATCGAGTACATCCGCCACACCGTGTCCGTCTCCACCGGGAGTCCGTCCGCGCGGTCACGGCTGCCATACGTGGTGAGGTGGGCGACCTTGCCGTGCCGGGCTACGGAGACCAGGAAACCGGGCAGCCGGCCGGCGTCGACGTAGTCGGCGAAGTGCCGGTCCAGGCGTTCCAGCGCCGGTGCCGACAGGCCGACCTCGGCCGGCTCCACCTCTTGCCGCAGCTGTCCCATTGCGTTTCCTCCGCTGTGCAGTTCATACCGTGCCCCGTACCGCACCCGATTCTCGCCCGGCTCCGTCCTGACGGCTCTGCGCCCCCGCCCGCGACGCCGCTCGCGCGCAGTTTCCGCGCGGGCGGAGTGGCGCACACCGGGAGGTGGCCGACATGCCGCCGAAGTCCTGTGGAGTACCGATTGCCCGAGCTGTCGGTACCCGCTGCGGACAATGAGAAATCTCACGCAACCGCGCCCGGACCGATCCCCTCCGGTGGGCCGGTCGCTTCCGTCGCGTCGGCCCCGCTGGTCCGGGCCGACCGCGTGGAGGGTGGTTTTTCGGCTCCTCTGTCTTTAAAGGGCCTATAAGTGCATCAGAGAAAGTCACGATGTGCCCAGTTGTGTACGTCCGCGGTGCCCGGGTGTGGATCCGATCGCCCTCCCTGTACGTCTTACTGGTCGGTAAGCGACGCAGAACCGGGATCCGTGAAGCGGAGTGGGGAAAAAGCCGGACGTTTGCCCTAACTACGCAACGTGACGCAACTATTCGCTTGTTCGATGCGTATATCTCCGTGGACAGTGCGGGCCCGCCAGGAGGATGGTGACGCCGGAGCGTCACCATCCGCTTGCTTGAGGAAAGCACAGAACAAGGAGAACCGATGCGACCGTTTGCGCTGAACTACGCGCGCCCTGCTGAACAGTTGGAGGTCAGCGCTCCGTACGTATATGACTCCGTACTGCAGTTGAATGTGATGCCCGACGGGCGACTAGCGGCTCATGATTACGCAGTGTTGCGAGAGCTGGGCGCTACGACGTCAACTGCGGGCTCCAAAACGCACTTCGACGACTGAGTGCGGAACCCCTCGCAATGACTGTGTTGATCCTCACATGTGAACAGGACGTAACCGCCGACATGGTTGTGGCGAAGCTGGACGGACGTGGTGTCCCCGTCGTCCGGCTCGACCCGGCCGATCTTCCCGGCGCTGTCGCCCTGTCCGGTGAGTACGTGCATGGCGTCTTCCGCGGACATTTGTCCGCCGGAGGGCGGATGGTGAGCATGAGCGGTCTCCGGTCGATCTGGGTTCGCAGGCCCGGGGTGCCCGCGAGCCGGGTCGCCGAGCCGTCGGACTGGCTGACCGAGGAGTCCTCGCAGGCCCTCTACGGCATGCTGCGGAGCACCGACGCGCGCTGGATGAACCATCCGGACGCGGCCGTGCGGGCCCGCCACAAGCCGTGGCAACTGCAGGTCGCCCACCGCAGTCGGCTGCCCGTGCCGGCGACGCTGATCACCACCTTTCCGCAGGCGGCCCGTGACTTCGCGGAACGCTTCCCGGATCTGGTGGTCAAGCCCGTGTCCGGGGCGCACCCGCAGGAGCCGCCCCGGGCGGTGCCGACCAGCCGGGTCGCACCGGACGCGGACTTCGGGGCCGTCGCCTACGGGCCGACGCTGCTGCAACGGCGGGTGTCCAAGCAGGCCGACATCCGGCTGACCGCGGTCGGCGACCGGATTCTCGCCGCCCGCAAGGCGGTTGCCCCGGACGCCGACCCGGACGACGTCGACGTCCGGTTCGCGGCCTCGCCGACGCCGTGGCGGCCGGTCGAGGTTCCGCCGCGGGTCGCGGCGGGTGTGCGGGCATATCTCACCGAGGCCGGGCTCTCCTACGGTGCTTTCGACTTCGCGGAGGACGCGCACGGAATCTGGTGGTTCCTCGAGTGCAACCAGTCCGGGCAGTTCGGCTTCGTGGAGATCGAGACGGGGCAGCCGATCGCGGATGCGGTGGCCGCATGGCTGGCGGCCCCCAACCCGGCGGCGGCGCCCTCGAACGGAAAGGCGCTGATCACCGAAAACCAGCGATGAGACCGGCCACATCGCCGGATCAACCCACATTGCCCAACCTGCCCACATCGCCCGACCTGCCCACATCACCGGACCCGCCCACATGCCCGACCAGCCGACCAGCCGACCAGCCGACCGGCCGACCGGCACCGGGCCCCGCGTCCTCGACGCGGTCCGGCTGTGACCGGGCGCCGTGCCTCACCGTGAACCGGCTGTGGCCCGGCGCCGAGATCCGCCGTGGTCCGGCCGTGAACCGGCCGTGGCCCGGCACCGTGCCCCGGCGCCAAGCCTCACCGTGAACCGGCTGTGGCCCGGCGCCGAGATCCACCGTGGTCCGGCCGTGAACCGGCCGTGGCCCGGCACCGTGCCCCGGCGCCAAGCCTCACCGTGAACCGCTGTGGCCCGGCGCCGAGATCCACCGTGGTCCGGCCGTGAACCGGCCGTGGCCCGGCACCGTGCCCCGGCGCCGAGCCTCACCGTGAACCGGCTGTGGCCCGGCGCCGAGATCCACCGTGGTCCGGCCGTGAACCGGCCGTGACCCGGCACCGTGCCCCGGCGCCGAGCCTCACCGCGAACCGGCCGTGGCCCGGCGCCGAGCCCACCGAAATCCAGCCGGGCGGCGGCGAGATCCACCACGGTGCGGCCGTGGCCCCGCGCCGAGAGTCTGCCTGTGTCGTATCCCCGGCCGGGACACGGCTCCGCTCCCCGACTCGGTGCCGGGCCACCGTGCCCGGAACGCAGGGGGCGGCACGGTGTGCCGGCCCGGTCCGGTCAGCCCTTCGTCAGGCGGACCGACAGACCCCGCGCGGTGAAGACCTGTTCGGCCCGCCATCCCTCGACGGCCACGGTGACCTCGGTGAACCGGCCCTGCAGGGAGCGGGCTCCGATGACCGCCACCGTGCTGCCCGGACGCGGCGACTGCCGTTCATCGAAGCGGATCACCAGCGAACTGCCACGCTCCACGACCGCCCGCCGGTCCACGACGAGCGCCGCGTCGCGCCCACGGTCGAGCGTGACGTCGAGCGTGCCAGCCTGCGCGTAACCGCCGCGCACCCGCACCGTGTTGTCGCCGATGCGCAGCGTGGCCCCACCCGCCACCCGGACGTCACCGCGGCCGAACGCCTCCTTCGACCCGGCGGCCAGCACACCCGCCTCGACGGTGGTGCCGCCGGTGTACGTGTTGGCCCCCGCGAGCGTCAGCGTGCCGGTGCCGCGCTTGACGAGCCCGCCACGCCCCTCGATGTCGTTGCGCCAGGTGTCCGCCGCGCCGAAGCCGCCGTCGGCCGAGTTCAGGGTGACGTGCACGTCGGAGTCGAAGGCTCCGTAACCGTCCGCCGCGGCGAACAGGTTGAGCCGCCCCCACTGCTCGAAGCCGTCGAGCAGCACGTACCCGGCGGGCAGGGCGGTGGTCCGCAGCACGTCGCGGCGCTGGTCCGCCGACAGGTACGGCAGCCGGGTCTCCAGCAGGACCTCCGCTCCCTTCGGCACGGTCAGCTCCCGGTCGCGACCCCGCCTGGGGAGTATGTAAGTCAGCCGGGGCGTCACCGCCGCGGCGTTGCGCGCGCGGTCCGCGTACGGATCGGTGTCGAGCGTCGCCGAGTGCGCGTACGCGTACAGCGAGTCCGCGGTCGTACCCGTCTTCTGCTGGAAGTACGCCGCCGCCTGCGCCCGCGCCGCCGCCTTCAGCTCGGCGTTCTTCGGGTCGTGCAGGGCCGCCGCGGCGAGGGCCGTGGCCAGGACGCGTCCGCCGATCACGTCGACCGCGGAGTGCATCCCCGAAACGATCCGGGTGTGGCTGAGTTCGAAGGCGCGCGTCACCATCTCCTGGAAGCGTTCGGGAACCGCGTAGGCGAACGCCAGGGCCGCGAGGTGAAGGGCGTTGGTGTGCCCGCTGGGGTAGCCGCCGTCCTCGGAGGGGGAGGTGCTTCGCTGCCGCAGCAGCTGGGGCACGACCACGACGTCGGACTCGTAGACGGGGTAGCCGAGGACGTCCTTCGCCCCCGTGTCGACGACCTCACTGTCCTCGTTCATCCGCCACGGCCTGGGGTACTGGTACGCGAACTTGCTCGGGTTGCCCGAGGCGAAGGGGCCGCGCACCGTGTTGACCAGCTCGACGACCTTGCCGAGCTCCGAGGCAGTCGAGCCGGCGCCGAGCGCGGAGCCCGCGGGGGCGTCGGCCGGGAGGGTGTCCTCGACCTTGGCGGGCGGTGTGCCCTCCGGGGCCGAGGTGATGCCGGTGACGGCCTTGGCGCCCGTTCGGTACAGCTCGGCGAGCGGGCCCAGGCCGCCGATCACCGAGTAGCTCTGGTGCTGCCGGTCGTAGACGAACGCCAGCTTGGCCTCGTCCTCGGTGCGGCGCGTCGTGATCCGCGCGGAGTAGCGCATGTTGGCACGCAGAATCTCGGGCTGCAGCGGAGTGCCCGTGTTCCAGGCGGCGCCGGTCTTCCACACCGTCGCCATGCCGCCGAGGATGCGGACCGCCGCGTTCTTCTCGGGGGTGAGGTCGGCGGTGGTGTTCGTCGTGTACGAGTCGACGAAGGGTGCGCCCGGCACCGTGTCCGAGGCTGCCGCCGTCGTCGCGGCCGACGCGGGCCAGGCCGTGATCGCCGGGGCGGCGACCAGGCCGGCCGAGACGCCGATGGAGCCGCGCAGGAAGACGCGGCGGTCGAGGAGGGTGCGGGGGCGGTGCTGCTCTCCGGTCGAGGACGGCATGGAGGGCCTCTCCTGTTGCTGTTGTGGGGTTTCTGTTGTGGAGCTGTTGTGCGCGCGGCGCTTTCGCGAGCGGTTCGGCCGGGACCTTATCCGGGCCCTGACCAGGGGTGATGTGCGGGGGGTGGAGCCGGGGCGGGTGTATGCCTCCGGTACACCGTGAGTTCAGGTACACGTCTGCCGCAGGGCGGTGTCGCAGTGGTTTTCGTCCCCTCCGTCCCGCCGTGACGGGCTGAGAAACCGCGCCGTAGCCGGAGCCGCATCCGTAGCCGGAGCCGGAGCCGGAGCCGGAGCCGTAGCCGTAACCGGAGCCATCCAGCGACTGCCGCCGCCGAGCATCCACGTGGTACCGGCGAACCGCCTCAGACCAGTCCCTTCGCCAACACCACGGCCCCGTCCACCGGTTCGCCCCGCAGCGCCCGCACCCGCGTCGACGGCAACGCCTCGGCCAAGGCCGAGGTGAATGCCTCGTACAGCACCGGCTGCGCCAGAATCGTGCTGCCCGCGACCACCACGTCGTCGACGAGCACGCCCCGCCGGGCGAGGGAGACGACGAGCGCGGCCAACGCCCGCCCGCCGTCGGAGATGACCCCACGGGCGAGCGCGGATCCCTCTGCCGCCGCCGTGAACACGGCGGGAGCGTGCCGGCCCCATTCGGCGGAGACGTCCTGGGCCCTCTCCAACGCAGCGCCCAGCGAAGGCACTTCGGCCACGTCGAAGGCGGCGGTCAGCCGGTGGGCGAGGGCGTCGGGGGGTTCGCCGCGGTCGTGTGCGGCCCAGCAGGCCCGGGCGGCCTCGCGGACCAGGCCGGCCGCCGCTCCCTCGTCGCCGAGGGCGGCACCCCAGCCGCCGACCTGGACCGGCTCACCGTCGGCGAGACGGCCCACGGCGACCGAACCGGTGCCGGCCACCAGACCGACGCCCTTGTCCAGCCCGGCCGCGGGAACCAGCAGTTCGGCGTCGCCCGTGATCAGGCAGGGGGCGTCGAGCAAGGGGCGCAGTGCGCTGCGGATGAGTTCGCACTGGCAGGGGGTCTCACAGCCGTGGCCTCCGACGGCCACCGCGCCGGGACGGGTGTTTGGCGGCAGTGCCTCGTGGAGCAGCGCGGCAAGCCACGCGGCGGCGGCCCCGGGGTCGTGGGGCCGCCAGCCACCGCTGCCGCGGACGTGGTCGACGGCCGGGCCCGCGTCTGAGCCGTCGAGCGAGACGGCACGCACATGGGTCTTCGTGCCACCCACGTCGATACCGACCGCGAGGGGCGTGGAGTCCTGCACGGATCCTCTTTCTGGCGTTGCGCGCATGAGTGCGAACGGCCGGTGGGCGAACCGTGCCTGGGTGGTGGGGACAGCTTGTCGGGAAGCCCCGGGACGGGCTTCGGGGGAGCGACTGGCGTGTAGCCGCTTAATTCGTTAGGAAGTTAACTAACGAAGTAGGGTGCGTCAAGAGTCGCGGAAATCCGAGCCGTACGACCCGCACCAGGACCCCGTCCGGGGTTGTGATCGCGGGCCCGGATCACAACCGCGGACAGGCCCTGAGGGCCCGACGGGACGGATTCACGACGTGCGCGAAGTCCGCGGCGTGCTCGACTCACCCGACCCGAACGTTCTTCTGACACCCGACCGCTGCGGCTACGACCTGGGGGAGAGATGCACCTGAGCGAGAGTGCCCGCGCGGTGTTCGCCGTACTGGCTGCGGCGGGTACCGCCACCCGCCCTCAACTGGCGGCCGGTGCGGGCCTTTCCAAGCCGACCGTCTCCGCCGCCGTGGCCGAGCTGGAGGCCGCCGAGCTCGCCGCCCGTTCCGGCACCGTCTCCGGCGCCACCGGCCGCAGCGCCGCCGTCTACGGTCTCGGGCCCGCCGCCGGCGCCGTACTCGCCGTCGATCTGGGCCCCAGCCACACCCGGGTACGCGGCTGCGCCCTGGACGGCACCCTGCTCGCCGAGGGCACCGGCACCCGGGCGGGAGCCGCCGACGCCGTACGCGAGGCCCTCGCCGCGCTGCCCGCCGGAGCTCCGCTGCGCACCATCGTCGTCGCCGTCGGTGACGTCACCGCCCGGGAGCGGGAGGGCGCCGGTATGCGCCCCGCGACCGCCAAGGCCGGCCCCGTCTTCGACGCCATGGCCGTGGCGCTGCCGCCGGGGGTGCCCGTCCACCTCGAGAACAACGTCAACTGCGCCGCACTCGCCGAGCTGCACGAGGGCGCCGCCCGTGGCAGCCACACCTTCGGCTTTCTGCGGATCGGCGTCGGTATCGGCCTCGGTATCGTCGTCGGCGGCCAGGTGCTGCGCGGGGCGAACGGTGCCGCCGGAGAAGTGGCCCGGCTGCCCTACCCCTGGGACGAGGGGCGTGAACCGCGCCGGGAGGCCCTGGAGGAGCACGTCGGGGCGCGTTCCCTGCTCCGCCGGGCCGGGGAGGCCTGGCAGGACGCCGACGGCCCGCGCCCCCGCACCGTCGAGCGGCTCTTCGCCCTCGCCGGCCAGGGCCGGGCCACGGCTCGTGCCGTGGTCGGCCGGCATGCCGTCGACGTGGGCCGGCTCGCCGCCGCCGTGACCGCCGTACTGGACCCGGGGCTGATCGTGCTGGGCGGCAGCACCGGCTCGGACCCCCAGCTCCTGCCCGGTGTCCGGGCCGAGCTGGCCCGGCTGAGCTGGCCCACCGAGGTGGTCAGCAGCACGGTGGGCGACAGCGGCACGGTGGTGGGCGCCGCGCGGCTCGCCGTCGCCCGGGGAGTCCAAACCGTGACCGATGGCGCGCTGGCTAAGGATTGACGGCTTCAGGCTCGGTCTGCCAATGTCCGGACAAGCGCTTTCTAAGTCGGCCGGGACGCCGGCTTGGGGTGAGCGTCCCAAGCCGTATGCGACGTACGGCAGCCGCGCGAGGGCGTGCTCGCGAGGCGACGGCCTCGAGGCCGGGGATCCCACCCGTCAGGGCGGCGCGGCCGGGCGAGGCCGCGCCCCCGGAAGGCGAAATCCCTCAATGCACCCGTGCCGCCTCGATCGGCGCCGTGCTCCTTCTGTTACGAAATGGGATCGAAGATGACCAGTGTGGGTGTGCGGCGCTCCCGCCGACTCGGCCGCGGCGGCATACGCCGCCTTGTTCCCCTCGCTGCCGTGACCACGGCAGGTGCCCTGCTGCTCTCCGCCTGCGGATCGGAATCCGACTCGGGCGGGACCTCCAAGTCGCTGACGTTCTGGATCTCCACGGTTCCGGGGCAGGACGCGGGCTGGAAGAAGATGGTGGCGGACTACAAGAAGGAAGCCGGCGTCAGCATCAAGCTCGTCAACATCCCCTACGAGGGCTACACGACGAAGCTGCGCAACTCCGCGCAGGCGAACTCTCTGCCCGACGTGGCGGCCGTGCCGGCGCTGGACCCGATCTGGTCGAACAAGCTGATCGACCTCAGCTCCATCGCCAACAAGAAGAGCAACAACATCAACGCGAACTTCCTCGCCAAGGACTCGTCCGGGAAGGTGCTGTCCATCCCCTCGGACGTCACCGCGTCCGGCATGTTCATCAACAAGACGCTCTTCGAGAAGGCCGGCGTCTCCTTCCCGACCTCGCCCCAGGACACCTGGACCTGGACCGAGTTCATCAAGGCGGCGGACGAGGTCCGGGAGAAGACCAAGGCCAAGTACTCCCTGACGTTCGACCAGTCGCCGTCCCGGCTCCGCGCCATGGTGTACGAGCTCGGCGGGAAGTACGTCCACGCGGACTCCTCCGGCAAGTTCTCGGTGGACGCCGCGACCAGGAAGGCCGTGAAGCGCTTCGTCGAGATGAACGACGACAAGACCATGCCGAAGTCGGTGTGGACCAGCGGCGCCGACCCGTCGGCCATGTTCCAGAGCGGTGACGTGGTCGCCTACTGGTCCGGCGTGTGGCAGGTTGCCGCCTACGCGGAGAGCATCAAGAAGTTCGAGTGGGCGAGCGTCCCGACTCCCGCCGAGCCGGTGCAGGCCAGCGACGTCAACAGCGGCGGCATGGTGGTCGGCTTCAACAACAACGGCGACGCGGCCACCGCCGCGAACAAGTTCATCTCCTGGCTGTACGAGCCGGACCACTACCGCGAGCTGTGTGAGGCGTCCGGGTTCCTGCCCGTCGAGAGCGGTCTGAACCCGGAGTACCCCTTCAAGTCCGAGGCGGCGCAGGCGGCGTTCAAGCTCTACAACGAGTCGATCCCGCTCTACGACCCGATCTCCGGCTACTTCAACTCCGCCCAGACGAACTGGGCGCTGAAGGGCAAGAGCCTCGCCGACGACCCGACCAAGACGGAGCTCGGCAAGGCGATCAACGGCCAGCAGTCGGTCGACAAGGCCCTGGACAACATCGTGGCCGGCTACAACCAGCAGGTCGGCGGCTGAGCACAGGCCGGTGGGCGCGGGCGGCGGGGTCGAGACCACCGCCGCCCGGCCTCCGGCGCACGCGCGAGCCGGGCTCATGGCGTGAGCCCACAGGAATCCATTCCACCAGCACGGAGTCAGGAAGATGACAAAACGCGCCTCGGACGTGTCCGCGAGCCCGCCCAGGAGACGCAGCAGCTACACCCTTGCGCCGCTCGTCCTCATCGCGGCCAATGTCGTGCTCTTCGCGCTGTTCTTCGTCTGGCCGGCGGTGATCGGGCTCGTCTACTCCTTCACGAACTACACGGGCGTGGGGGTGTTCCAGTTCACCGGACTGGACAACTACGAGAACCTGCTCGGGGACTCCACGTTCTACGACGCGCTGACCCGGACGCTGCTGTACACCGTCCTCTTCGTCCCGCTGAACTTCGCGCTCTCGCTGCTCGCCGCCAATCTGGTGGTGAGCAAGCACGCCAAGGGCTCGTCGGTCGCCCGCGTCATCTTCTTCATTCCGTGGCTGCTGTCGCCCATTGTCGTGGGCGTCCTGTGGCGGTGGCTGTTCGGTGAGAACTTCGGACTGGTCAACTACGTCATCGAGAAGCTCGGCGGAGGTGCCGTTTCGTGGCAGTCGAACGCGGACCTGTCGCTGCTGGTGGTGGTGATGGCGGCATCCTGGATGTGGACGGGTTTCACGATGCTGCTGTTCATCGCGGCGATCAAGAACGTACCGGTGTCGTACTACGAGGCGGCCTCGCTCGACGGCGCCGGTCCGTGGCGCCAGTTCATCAGCATCACGCTGCCGAGCATCGCGCCCACCTCGTTCATCGTCATCCTGCTCAACACGATCAACGCGATGAAGGAATACCCGGTGTTCGTCGCCCTCAACAACGGCGGACCCGGAACGTCGAACAACCTGCTTGTCCAGTACATCTATGAGACCGGCTTCAAACGGGGCCAGATCGGCTACGCGAGCGCCGCGTCGTTCGTGCTCATGCTCATCCTGATGGCCGTCGCGATCATCCAGCTGATCGTCAACCGGCGGGTGGAGAACCGATGACAACCACAGACATGCCACGCCCGCTCGACGCCGATGCCAAACAAGCCGTTTCCAAGAAGGGCCCCCGCAACGCGGTCGGCGGTGGACTCCGGCGGGCGGTGCCCGCGACGACACTGCTGTGGATCCTGGCGGGCCTCTACGGTCTGCCGGTGCTGTGGTTCATCCTCAGCTCCCTCAAGCCGGCCAGCGACCTGTTCTCCTATCCGCTGACGCTGGTTCCGGACGACGTCACCCTGTCGGGTTACCTGACGGCGTGGCGCAGTGCCAACTTCTCCCAGTACTTCATCAACACGACCATCGTGTGCGTGATCACGACGATCCTCACGGTGGGTGTCAGTTGCTGCACCGGTTACGCGCTGGCCAAGTACGACAACAAATGGCTCAAGGTCTTCTTCGTCTGCATCCTGGCCACCACGATGCTGCCGGGCGAGGTCATGCTCGCCCCGGAGTTCCTGGTGGTCCGCGACCTCGGCCTCTACAACTCGTTCGCCGGCATCATCCTCCCGGCCGTGCTCACCGCGACCGGATGCTTCATGTTCCGCCAGTTCTTCCTGACGGTTCCCGACGAACTCGTGGAAGCGGCACGCATCGACGGCGCGCGCGAACTGTCGATCTTCCTGCGGATCATGGTGCCGGTCTCCCGGCCCATCATGCTGACCCTCGCCATCCTGTCCTTCCAGTGGCGGTGGAACGACTACATCTGGCCGCTTCTGATGCTCAACGACCCCAAGAAGTTCACCGTGCAGATCGGCATCCAGAGCATCGTCGGCGCGCAGAACATCAACTGGTCGGTACTGCTCGGCGCATCGGTCATCTCCATGATCCCGCTGATCGTCGTCTTCCTGGTGTTCCAGCGTTACGTCATGAACGCCGACATCAATGCCGGACTGAAGGACTGACCTTGCCCACCCCGTTCGACCACGAGTTCGTTCGCGCGGTGGCCCGCCCCGCCGGCGGCCAGGCCCGCACCCGTCGTGTGATCCCGACATCCCACGGCATGGCCACCTCAGGCATGAAGGGCTGATTCCCGTGGACCTCCCGCACCAACCCGTGCACCTCCTCCACCAGCGCGGCCCGCTGCACGACCTCCCGGACACCCCGGAGGCGTACGACGCGGTCCTCGCCGACGTCGTCGAGCAGGCCTTGCGGCGGATCACCCCGGAAGGCAGTCTCGAACACCCCGACTGTGCGGACGACATCGGTGACACCTCCCTCGGGATCACCTCGCTGCTGGCCCTGGCCTGGCAGCGGACCAAGGACCCGAGGCTGCCGGAGGCGGTCCACCGCAGCCTCGCCTTCCATCTGCGCGAGCGGGTCTACGTCGAGGACAACCCCGGTTACCCCAACCTGAAGGCCCGCAACTCCCGCCTGCCGTACGCCCGCTACGTCCTGGAAGCGGGCGCACACCCGATCGGAGACTGGCCGAGCACGGTGTGGGCGCTGCTCCAGACGGTCAATGTGCTGGACACGGCGGACGGGCTCGTCGACGACGGACAGCGCGCCGAACTGGTGGAGGTGGCGCACGGCTACTGGCGCTGGCTGACCGAGACGACCTTCTTCAACCCGCAGGAGGCGGGCAACCAGGCCATCGGCTGCATCGTGGGCGGGCTGATGCTGGCCCGCCATCTCCCGCCGGAACGAGGGGGCTCGGTCCGCTCACGCGCGATCAGCCTGTACGCCGACGAGATCCGCGCCCGTCGCGTACGGGACCGCGGCGCGCTGCTGCCCCCCGAACACGGCGGCGCCTACGACAACAACTACGGCCCGATCTCCCTGTCCTTCCTGGCGCAGGCCCACCGGGTCAGCGGCGAGGCGGTCTTCGCCGAGGACGGGGACGCCCTCGCCCGCTACATCGACGCACGGCTGACGGGCGGCGGCTTCGACAACGGCGGCCCCCGCTACAGCGAGCAGCACTCCGCCTTCGAAGCGGTCCTGGGGCTGCGCTACTTCAGCGGGCGCATCGGCTCCGACCTCGGCCGCTACCGCGGTGACTCACGCTGGGCGCGGCACGCCGCCGGGGCTGACGGCGGTCTCGACGGGCACTTCGCGTTCATGCTGGTCTGGCAGATCCAGGACGACAGCCGCTGGCACCGCACCCCGCGCCGCGAGCCGGTGCGCCACCAACTACGCGCCGGCACGGTGTCGGTGGCCTTCGACTCCCGTATGACCCCGTCGCTGCTGGAGGCGGACGGCACGTACTACCTGCCGGCGGCCGTGAACCGGCAGCACGGCTTCGGCCCGGTACGGGACGGCTTCCTGTACTGCCGCCCGATGGGCGAGGTACGCGTGCGTGACGTCCGGTCCGGCGGCCTGACCGCCAAGCTGGTCACCAAGCCGGTGGTGGGCCGCGACCACGTCCTGCGCCACGTCCGGTCACTGTACGTCACGGACGGCACCCGACTGTGGACGACGGTCGCCGTGGAACGGCTGGCCGGGGAGCGGTATCTGCTCGCCGGGATGCCGTACGCGGCCGACGACGGCGACCGGGTGCGCAGGATCACGGACGGCGGTCGGGGCACGGTCGAGGGAACGGTGAACCTGACACACCCCCACCTCACCGGCCCCGACCGCTTCGACACCCGTGAGGAGATCACCCAGGAGCAGGCGGCCTTCGCGCTGGCGGCCGATCCGCGCGGCTACGGCGATCCCGACGAGGGCTGGCGTCACATCGTGGCGACCTCGGCGCTGGAGGTGGCCCCGGCCGTGGACTCCCCGGCGGGCCTGGACGTCTTCGCCGTCCGCTACGGCCCGGGCGACAGCCCGTTCTCCCCGGCCTTCGAGCAGGACCCGGCCGGGCTGACGGTACGGACCGAGGCGTTCACGGCGGTGATCGGTAACCCCGAGGGCGACCCGGAGCTCACCCTCACGCCGTCCTGAGGCTGTCCTCCTCCCGAAGGATCCGCTGCTTCGTCGCCTCCGCGCAACACCTGTTGTCCTTGACGTTGATCCACAGCGGGCGGGAGTCGACGGTCTCGGTGAACGGCACGTAATAGCGTCGTCGTCCGTGGCCACCTTGGACAGGTAGACCTCGGGGAGGGCGTCGGGACGGAAGGAGTTCTCGATCGGCTTGAGGTCCGTCCAGAACTCTTCGGCGGGCATGTCGGGCATGTGAGCGGCCCCTTTCGTCGCGGGATCCCCGGAAGTGAATCCCTCAGCGGCCGGTTCCGTCTTTCCCGTGGCAGACCTGGCCGCTTGCAGATTCCGGACATCCGCCGACGGCGGGCACGTTCGGGCGGGCGTGTGAAACGGGTCCCCGGCCGCGGCAGAGCGGTCGGGGACCCGTGGAGGGGGCGGGGCCCGTCAGGCCGCGACCTGCTCGCGGCCCACGGTCTTCGGTGCCGGACGCTCACCCAGCGAGTCCGTGGGCACCTTGTGCGTCTCGCGCGCCGTCAGCGCGGCGAGGACCGGCGGGACGCACAGCGCGGCGGTGAACAGCGCCACCGAGGACCAGTCGTCGCCGCCCGGGCCCGCGATCTGCGCGGCGAAGGTCACCGCGAAACCGGCGACCGCGAAACCGATCTGGGTGCCGATCGCCATGCCGGACAGCCGGACCCGGGTGGAGAACATCTCGCCGTAGAACGACGGCCAGATGCCGTTCGCGGCGCTGTAGACGATGCCGAAGGTGGCGACACCCAGTACCAGGATCAGGGGGTACGAGCCGGTGGAGATCGCCCACAGATAGACGAACATCATCGCGGCGCTGCCCGCGGCGCCGATCAGGAAGACGGGACGGCGGCCGATGCGGTCCGAGAGCGTGGCCCACAGCGGGATGGCGGCCAGGGCGACCAGGTTGGCCAGCGCGCCGACCCACAGCATCGACGAGCGGGACAGCCCCACGGAGTCGCTCGTCGCGTAGGCGAGCGCCCACACGGTGAAGATGGTGCTGACCGAGGCGACGAGGGCGCCCGCGATCACTCTGAGGACGTCCGTCCAGTGCTCGCGCAGCAGCACCGCGAGCGGCAGTTTCGCCACCCCCTCCGTCGCGGCCTGCTGGGTGAAGGCGGGAGTCTCCTCGAGCGTCCGCCGGATGACGTAGCCGACGACGGCGACCGTGACGCTCAGCCAGAACGGCACCCGCCAGCCCCACGACAGCAGTTGCTCCTCGGGCAGCGCGGCCACCGGGATGAAGACCAGCGTCGCCAGCAGCTGCCCGGCCTGGGTGCCGTTCAGAGTGAAGCTCGTGTAGTAGCCGCGGCGCCCCGGTGGCGCGTGCTCCAGCGTCATCGAGTTGGCGCTCGCCTGCTCACCGGCGGCGGAGATGCCCTGGAGCACCCGGCAGATCACCAGCAGGACGGGCGCGAGCGTGCCGACCTGGTCGCGGGTCGGCAGACAGCCGATGAGGAACGTCGACAGACCCATCAGCATCAGCGTGAAGACCATGATCTTCTTGCGGCCCAGGCGGTCGCCGAAGTGACCGAGGAAGAGCGCGCCGACGGGGCGGGCCGCGTAGGCGACACCGAAGGTGGCCAGTGACAGCAGCGTCGCGGTGGCCGGGTCGGACTCGTCGAAGAAGACCTCGGGGAAGATCAGGGCGGCCGCGCTGCCGTAGATGAAGAAGTCGTAGTACTCCAGGGCGCTGCCGATCCAGGCGGCCAGCGCGGCCTTCCTGGGCTGGCCCGGCGGGGCGTCGAGGGGTGCGTCGGGGACGGACACGGCGTGCTCCTTCGAGGGGACTCCAAGGTAGGTGGAGTGAGCGGAGGGGAGAAGGGCCGGATCCCTGGGTGACGGGTCGGCTGCGCCGGGCGCGCCCCGGCTGATTAACCCACTGGATAGTTAATAGCGGATTGGGCAGTGATGTTGCGCTCGCGTTTCCCGGGTGTCAAGAGGTCGCGCGGGAAGGATCTCTGCCGCGGGCCGGAGTCAGTCGGCGGAGCGGTCCGCCGTCAGATAGGCGATGACCATGTCGCCCAGCATGTTCCGGTAGTGCTCGCGCTGGTCCGCGGCGGTCAGATCACGGCCGAAGAGGACACCGAAGGTGTGCCGGTTGGCGACCCTGAAGAAGCAGAAGGAGCTGATCAGCGCGTGCAGATCCACCGCGTCGACGTGGGCGGTGAACAGCCCCGAGGCGCGGCCGGCCTGAAGGATGCGGCCGGTGACCTCCAGGGCGGGCGAGCTGATCCTGCCCAACTCCTCGGAGCCGGCGATGTGCTCGGCCTCGTGGATGTTCTCGATGCTCACCAGGCGGATGAAGTCGGGATGCGCCTCGTGGTGGTCGAAGGTCAGCTCGGTGAGCCGTCGGATCGCCGCGACCGGGTCCAGATGCTCGACGTCCAGGGCCTGCTCGGCCTGCCGGATCACCGAGTACGCCCGTTCCAGCACGGCCGTGAAGAGCTGTTCCTTGCCGCCGAAGTAGTAGTAGATCATCCGCTTCGTGGTGCGCGTGCGGGCCGCGATCTCGTCCACGCGGGCACCGGCGTACCCGGAGCGGGCGAACTCCTCCGTCGCCACGTCGAGGATCTCGGCGCGGGTGCGGGCCGCATCGCGGATGCGGCCGTTGCGGTGGGCCGGTTCGTCGACGCCGGTCATCGGGGTCCCTTCGGGCGTGCGGAGGACGACCTGTGCCCGCCGATTCTAGAAGCCCGGAGCGCGCGGCCGGCCCGAGAGGGCTTCCCAAGGCCCCGCGATACTGCTATCAGTAACGTACTAGTTCGTACATTAGTTGTCCCGGGAGGTCCGCGGTGGCCAAGGACTCGTATCTCGTCGGCCTGATCGGCTCCGGTATCGGTCCGTCGCTCAGCCCGGCGCTGCACGAGCGGGAGGCCGGCCGTCAGGGCCTGCGGTACCTGTACCGGCTCATCGACATCGACACCCTCGGCGTCCCACCACGGGCCGTGGGCGACCTGGTACGCGCCGCCCGCGACCTCGGCTTCGACGGACTCAACATCACCCACCCCTGCAAGCAACTCGTCATCGAGCACCTGGACGCGCTCGACCCGCAGGCCGAGGCCCTCGGCGCGGTGAACACCGTGGTCTTCGAGGACGGCCGGGCGGTCGGCCACAACACCGACGTCACCGGCTTCGCCGCCTCCTTCGCCCGCGGACTGCCCGACGCGCCGCTGGAACGAGTCGTGCAACTCGGCGCCGGAGGCGCGGGCGCGGCCGTCGCGCACGCCACGCTCACCCTCGGCGCCGGGCACCTCACCGTCGTCGACGCGCTGCCGGACCGGGCCGCCGACCTCGCGGCCGCCCTCAACCGGCGCTTCGGTGCCGGCCGGGCCGCCGCGACGACCCCGGACACGCTCCCGAAGCTGCTGGTGGAAGCCGACGGCATCGTGCACGCCACCCCCACCGGCATGGCCGCCCACCCCGGCCTGCCCTTCCCCGCCGAACTGCTCCACGCCGGCCTCTGGGTCGCCGAGGTGGTCTACCGCCCACTGGAGACCGAACTGCTGAGCACCGCCCGCGCGCTCGGCTGCGCCACGCTCGACGGCGGAGGCATGGCCGTCTTCCAGGCCGCGGACGCGTTCCGGCTCTTCACCGGGCGGGAACCCGACAGCGCGCGCATGCTCGCCGACATCGCCGACCTGGCGGGCGCCGTCCCGGCTCCGAAGTAGACGGCGTTCCGGCGCCGAGGGAAGAAAGAGGTATCGACGTTGCGCACGTCCATCGCCACCGTCTCGCTCAGCGGATCCCTGACCGAGAAACTCACGGCCGCCGCCCGGGCCGGCTTCGACGGCGTCGAGATCTTCGAGAACGACCTGCTCGCCAGCCCCCTCACCCCCGAGGACATCCGCGCCCGCTGCGCCGACCTCGGCCTGAGCATCGACCTCTACCAGCCCATGCGCGACATCGAGGCCGTGCCCGAAGAACGGCTCGTCAGCAATCTGCGCCGCGCACGCCACAAGTTCGAGCTGATGCGCCGACTCGGCGCCGACCTGGTCCTCGTCTGCTCCAGCGTCTCGCCCGAGGCCGAGGACGACGACGCCCTCGCCGCCGAACAGCTCGCCCGACTGGCCGACCTGGCACAGGACTTCGGAATCCGCGTCGCCTACGAGGCGCTCGCCTGGGGCAGGCACGTCAGCACCTACGACCACGCCTGGAACATCGTCGAGACCGCCGGCCACCCCGCGCTCGGCACCTGCCTGGACAGCTTCCACATCCTCTCCCGCGGGTCCGACCCGAAGGGCATCGCGGACATACCCGGCGAGAAGATCTTCTTCCTGCAACTGGCCGACGCCCCGCTCCTGGCCATGGACGTCCTGCAGTGGAGCCGCCACTACCGCTGCTTCCCCGGACAGGGCGGCTTCGACGTCGCGGGCCTCGTGGGGCAGGTGATCCGCGCCGGATACCAGGGCCCGCTCTCCCTGGAGGTCTTCAACGACGTCTTCCGGCAGGCCGAGGCGGGCCCCACCGCCGTGGACGCCCGGCGCTCGCTGCTGGTCCTCCAGGAGTCCGTGGGCCTCGCACGGCCGCCCGAACCCGTCGTCCCGACCGGCATCGCCTTCGCCGAACTCCTCACACCCGACGTCGAGCCGGTCTCCGCCGTCCTCGGCGCGCTCGGCTTCTCCCGTACGGCCCGGCACCGCAGCAAGCCCGTCGACCTCTGGCAGCAGGGCGAGGCACGCGTCCTGGTGAACACGGGACCGGCGGCCCGCCGCAACGGCACCGCGCTCGCCGCCATCGGCCTGCGGTCACCGGACCCGGCGGGCGCGGCCCGGCGCGCCGAGGCCCTGCTGGCACCCGTCCTGCCGCGCCGCCGCGCCCCCGAGGACGCACCGCTGGAGGCGGTGGCCGCACCCGACGGCACGGAGCTCTTCTTCTGCGCCGCCGACGACGATCTCGAACTCCCCAGCTGGACCGGGGACTTCGAACCGCTCACCGACACGTCCCCGGGCCCCGGCACCCTGCGCATCGACCATCTGGCCCTGACCCAGCCCTGGCACCACTTCGACGAGGCGGCCCTCTTCCACCGCACGGTGCTCGGGCTCGACCCGCAGGAGAGCGTCGACGTCGCCGACCCCTACGGACTGTTCCGCAGCCGCGCGGTGACCAACGCCGACGGCAGCGTCCGTATCGCGCTCTCGGTCGGCCCCGCACCCACCGACGACGAGGTACGCGCCCAGCACATCGCCTTCGGCACCACCGACGTCATCGCCGCGGCCCGCGCCTTCCGCGAGGCCGGCGGCCGGCTGCTCCCGGTGCCCGCCAACTACCACGACGACCTCGCGGCACAGTTCGAGTTCGCCGACGGTGAGCTCGAGACGTACCGCGAACTCGGCATCCTCTACGACCGTGACGACACGGGCGCCGCGTTCCGGCACTGCTACACGGAAACCGTCGGCCGCGTCTTCTTCGAGCTCGTCCAACGCGACGACGGCTACCGCGGTTACGGCGCCCGGAACGCCCCCGTACGGCTGGCGGCCCAGCACGCCGTATCGCGCTATCGGGGGTAAGCGCGCCGTACGGCGTCCCAGGGTGCCGCCGTCAACCCTCCCGCGTCTCCACGGCATGCCCCCCGAACTGCTTGCGCAGCGCCGCGACCATCTTCATCTGCGGGGAGTCGTCCTGCCGGGAGGCGAACCGGGCGAACAGCGCGGCCGTGATCGCCGGCAGCGGGACCGCGTTGTCGATGGCCGCCTCCACCGTCCAGCGACCCTCGCCCGAGTCCTCCGCGTACCCCCGCAGCTTCTGCAGGTGCTCGTCCTCGTCCAGCGCATTGACGGCGAGGTCCAGCAGCCAGGAACGGATGACCGTGCCGTCCTGCCAGGAGCGGAACACCTCACGGACGTCGGTCACCGAGTGCACCGCCTCCAGCAGCTCCCAGCCCTCGGCGTAGGCCTGCATCAGGGCGTACTCGATACCGTTGTGGACCATCTTGGAGAAGTGCCCGGCGCCGACCGCGCCGGCGTGGACGTAGCCGTACGGGCCCTCCGGTTTGAGCGCGTGGAAGATCGGCTGGAGCCGTGCCACGTGCTCCTCGTCGCCGCCCACCATCAGTGCATAGCCGTTCTGCAGCCCCCACACCCCGCCGGAGACGCCCGCGTCGACGAAGCCGATGCCCCTGGCTCCGAGCTCCTCCGCGTGCTTCTCGTCGTCGGTCCAGCGGGAGTTGCCGCCGTCGACGACGGTGTCCCCGGCCGACAGCAGGTCCCCCAGTTCGTCGATGACGGACTGGGTCGCCGCGCCTGCCGGGACCATCACCCAGACCACGCGTGGGGCGTCCAGCCGTTCCACGAGTTCGGCGAGGCTGCCCACGTCCGAGACGTCGGGGTTGCGGTCGTAGCCGATGACGGTGTGCCCGGAGCGGCGGATCCGCTCGCGCATGTTGCCGCCCATCTTGCCGAGACCGATGAGACCCATCTGCATCGCTGCCATGTCAGCAATCACTTCTCTTCCGATAGGTGCCTGAGCGTGCGGTAGGTGACGACGAGCTCTTCCGTCTTCCGTGCCGGGGCGGGCCGTGGACGCCGGCCCCCGGGTCAGCGCGGGCGTGACCTGCTTGGCGTGTCACTCATGCCCGGCGGCATCCCCGGCGCCGCGTCCGAGACCGCCGTCGGGGCCGCTCCCGGCGCCATGACCGGAGCCGTCGGCCCCGAAGTGGGCGCTCTCCTCGCGGCCGGCCCCGCGCAGCGCGACCGCGTACATCTCGTCCGCGTCGAGCCGGCGCAGTTCCTCCGCGATCAGCTCGGAGGTGCTGCGCACCTTCAGCGCGAGGGTGCGCGAGGGCTGGCCGGGCAGTGCCAGCGTGGCCAGCGGGCCCTCGGGACGGTCGATGATGATCTCGCCCTTCTCGGTGCCGAGCCGGACGCCCGTCACCACCGGTCCGGCGGTGACCACCCGGTCCACCGCAACGCCCAGCCGGACCTCCAGCCAGCGCGCCAGCAGTTCCGCGCTGGGGTTGTCCGCCTCGCTCTCCACGGCGGCCGACACCACCTTAGTCCGGGCCTGGTCGAGCGCGGCGGCCAGCATCGACCGCCACGGGGTGAGCCTGGTCCAGGCGAGGTCGGTGTCACCGGGCGCGTAGGAGGCGACACGCTGCTCCAGCACGTTCAGCGGGTGCTCCACGGCGTACATGTCGGTGATCCGGCGCTGGGCCAGCGCGCCCAGCGAGTCCTTGGCGGGCACGTCCGGCGAGTCCACCGGCCACCACACGACCACCGGGGCGTCCGGCAGCAGCAGCGGCAGCACCACTGAGTCGGCGTGCTCGCCGACCTCGCCGTACAACCGCAGCACCACCGTCTCGCCGGTGCCCGCGTCCGCGCCCACCCGCACCTCCGCGTCCAGCCGGGAGCTCGTGCGGTCGCGGGGGGTGCGCGAGACCCGCCGGATGACGACCAGCGTGCGCGAGGGGTGCTCGTGGGAGGCCTCCTCGGCCGCCCTGATCGAGTCGTACGCGTTCTCCTCGTCGGTGACGATCACCATCGTCAGGACCATGCCCACGGCGGGGGTGCCGATGGCGCGGCGGCCCTGTACCAGCGCTTTGTTGATCTTGCTTGCCGTGGTGTCGGTCAGGTCGATCTTCATGGCCTGCGCCAGCTCCGTCCGTCTCGTGCGAGCATCTCGTCGGCTTCTGCGGGACCCCAGGTGCCCGCGGGGTACTTGCGCGGGCCGGCCGTGCCTCTCCCCGTACTCCCCGACCGGGTCGAGGTCCTCCAGGACTCTTCCACCTCCTGATGACACGGGAACACATTGGAGTCGCCGAGCAGAACGTCCAGGATCAGCTTCTCGTACGCTTCCGGTCCGGACTCGGCGAACGACTCGCCGTACCCGAAGTCCGTCGTTTCACGTTCCGGATCTTCGCCGAGGTACCGGGCACCGTCGAGCCGAAGCGGACGGTCGTGCTTGCTCATACCGCGCCCCCGAAGGGACGATTTTGTGCTTCGGTCACCGTGATCGTCTTCCCTGCTGCGCCGTGGCGACTTCCCCGAGTACCCAGAGCTGCGCGGTTCTACTTTCGGAGACGGCGAAGAAGCGGGGACGCGGTCCTGCCGCGTCCCCGCCTCAGTGGCTCAGTTGCTCGTGCCGCCGCGAGCTCAGCGTCCGAAGTTGAACCAGTTGACGTTCACGAAATCCGCCGGCTGGCCGCTCGTGAAGGTCAGATAGACGTCGTGCGTCCCGGTGACGTCGCTGACGTTCGCCGGGATCGTCCGCCAGGACTGCCAGCCACCCGTGTTGCCCACCGCGAAGCTGCCGACAGGGGTTGCGGTCCGGCTGTCGAGGCGCACCTCGACCAGACCGCTCACCCCGGAGGCGGCGCCGCTCGCCACCCGGGCGTTGAACTGCTTCGCCGCCGTGGACCCGAAGTCGACGCCCCGGTAGAGCACCCAGTCGCCGTTCGCGAGCGAACCGATGTTCTGGCCGCCGCCCGAGTCGGTCGTCGTCTCGGTGATCGTGCCTGACTGGCTGTCGTACGACTCCGCCTGGATCGCGCCGTAGGCGTCACGGCCGCCGGTGGGCGGAGGCGTGGTGCCGCCGCCGGAACCGGTCGACTGCAGGACCTGGACGTAGTCGACGACCATCGGGTGGCCGGGCACGGTGTCGGCGTCAAGGCCGCCCCCGTACGCCGCCGGGAAGGCGCCGCCCATGGCCACGTTCAGGATGATGAAGAAGCCGTGGTTGGTGGCGTTGGCCCACGTGGTGGCGTCGACCTGGTTCGCCGTCACGGTGTGGTAGTTGGTGCCGTCGACGAAGAACCGGATCGCCTCCGGGCTCACCGAGCGGTCCCACTCCATGGTGTAGGTGTGGAAGCCGGCCTGACACGTCGTGCCGGGACACACGGTGGAGTTGCCGATGCCGGTGGTCTCGTTGCACGGGCCGCCAGGGTTGGTGCCGCAGTGCAGGGTGGCCCACACCCTGTTCATGCCCTGGACGTTCTCCATGATGTCCAGCTCGCCGACGCTCGGCCAGTTCTGGTAGTTGCCGCGGTAGGGCGCACCGAGCATCCAGAACGCGGGCCAGTAGCCTTCGGCCGCCGTCCCGGTCACGTTCGGCATCTGGAGACGGGACTCGACGCGGAGCTTCCCGCCGGGGGGCGGCTGGAAGTCGGTTCGGTTGGTCTCGATACGGCCGGAGGTCCAGTTCCCGGCGGAGTCGCGCCGCGGGGTGATCCGGAGGTTGCCACTGCCGTCGAGGGCGACGTTGTTGGTGCTCGACGTCATGGTCTCGACCTCGCCGGTGCCCCAGTTGGCGGGGCCGCCCGGGTAGCCGGTGCCGGTCGCGTACTGCCAGTCGGCGGTGTTCACACCGGAGCCCGCGGCCCCGTCGAAGTCGTCGACGAAGACCTGCGTCCAGCCGGCCGGAGGGGTGGGGGCGGAGGCGCTGGCGGGCAGGGTGCCGGCCGTGGTCGCGGCGACGGCCAGGCTCGCAGTGCCGAGTACGGCGAGCAGCGCGCGACGCAGGGGATGGCGCAGTGGACTAGGCAGTGGACGGAATAGTGGACGACTCAGTGGTCGACTCAGTCGACGACGCGCGGGGCGGCCGGGGCCGCGGGGTATCGCTCCGGGGGCTTCTCTCATGGGGGTGGCCTCTCGGGTACGGAGTGGTGCGCGGGTAGTTTGAGAGCGCTCTCAGACTTGCCTGGTGGGGGTGAGAGCGCTCCCACAGGTGTTGAGCGGTCAATGTGCTCCCCGTCACTGCGGCCGTCAAGAGGTAAAGCAGAGAAAGTCCGTACGGCAGAGGGGAGTTCACTCTGTGAAGTGGGGGCCGTCTCGACGAAAACGCCGGAGGGGCTGAGATGATCTCAGCCCCTCAGGCCACCCGCTGGTGACGGTGTCGGTATGTGTGGGTGTCGGTGGTGACCGTACGGTCGGGTGACTGGGTCGGGTGTCGACGCGACTCAGGCGGCGAGCAGGGCGTCCATCTGTCCGACCGCCTCCTGGAAGCCTTCGGCCATGCCCATCTTCACCAGCTGCTCCATCTGCTCACGGGAGTCGAAGACCGAACGGATCTCCAGTCGTGTGCCGCCGTCGCGCTCGGCGAGTTGGACGTGCACCGTGGTGATCGGCATGTCGGTGGCCGGCTTCCCGTCCTGGTCGGCGAACCCGTCGGTGAACTCCAGGGACGTCGGAGGGGTGACCGAGGTGACCCGCCACCAGCCGCGGTGCTTGTCGCCCTCGGGGCCGGTCATGAAGTAGGTGACGCTCCCGCCCGGAGTCAGGTCGTGGTCCTCCACGGTCGCCGGGTAGGTCGGCGGGCCCCACCAGCGCTCCAGCTGCCGCGGGTCGGCCCACAGCTGCCACACCCGCTCGGCGGGCGCCGCGAAGTCGGCGATCAGGGTGAGGGTCAGGTTGTCGAAATCCTTGTCGACGCTGGTGACGCTCATTTCTCCGGTCCTTCCGTCGGGTTGTCCTCGGGGTCTTCGGCGGTGTCGGCGAGCAGTCGGGCCATCCGGTCCACTCGCCCACGCCAAGCGGATTCCAGCTCGTCGAGTGCCTGCCGTGCGCGGTCCACGGCGGCGGGGTCGGTACACACGAGCTGCTCCCGTCCGCGGCGCTGCTTGACGACCAGGCCGGCCCGCTCCAGCACGGCGACGTGCTTCTGCACGGCGGCGAAGCTCATCGGGTAGCCCGCGGCCAGCCGCGACACCGACAGCTCGCCGCGCACGCAGCGGCGGAGTATGTCGCGGCGGGTGGTGTCGGCCAGTGCGTGGAACAGGCGGTCCACGGTGTCCTCAGCACTCTCTTCTACAACCATTTGGTTGTACGTTATGCGCGAAGCCGCCACCTGTAAAGTCCTGGCGCTGAATGCTTACGCCGTCCGGCGGCGGTACCTGTGCCCGCCGGCGGCGGAAGCCCTGCACCGGTCAGACCGGGCGTGGGACGGGCATGATGACGAATGCCCACGCCGAGCGCGCGCGGTCGACGACGCTCACCACAGCCGGTGACTCACGGAACGATCGTTCGCATTCCCCGGCTCCGCCGGGCAGCCGTGCGGGCGCTCCGCGCCGGGCGAAGAGCTGACGCGGCGACGCTCCGCGTCGCGGCCGACAGCAGGCGATTCCTCCCCGGCGTGAACGCCGGGGCATCCTCGCCAGAAGCAGGTGAACTCTCTGCCGGCCACGTCCAACCGCAGCACGAGCTCGTCCTTCTCCTCCCCCAAGCAGGTGGCCACCGGTACTGTGCCTGCCAGCGGCGGGCGGGTGACGCTGACCGTGGACAAGCAGGACCCGCAGCTGACACTGCCCGTCGGCGACCGGTTCACCGCGAAACGCTTCGACAAGGCCGTACAAGTGGTGCTGAACTCCGTCGTGTTCCGCTCCAGCGGCCAGGACCTCACCACCTGGGGCACCTACACGGAGATGGTCAGCCGCTTCGCGGAGCCTGTACTGCTCGCCCTGGCCGTCCTCGCCATGCGCAGCCGCATCAAACGCTGACACCCATAGCGACCCTGTCAGGCGCAGCCCTTAGCGCCTCTCTGTGCGGCGGCCCGGCCGCTCTTGACGCGCTCCATACGCCTCAGCTGAGTTCGGCGAAGGTCTCCACCGCGTGGGTCTTGCCGGTAACCACGATGACGTCGCCCTTCTGCACGATCGTTTCGGCCGTGGCGTAGGTGAAGTCCTCACCGGGGCGTTTGATGCCGACCACGGTGACGCCGTACTTGCTGCGAACCTGGCTCTGGCCCAGCGTGATGCCGGTGGCGATGTCCGGGGCAACGGTCTTGACCAGGGCGTAGTCGTCATCGAACTCGATGAAGTCCAGCATCCGGCCGGTGACCAGGTGGGCGACGCGTTCGCCCATATCGTGCTCGGGCAGGACGACGTGATGGACGCCGAGGCGTTCGAGGATCTGGCCGTGCTGGCGGCTGATGGCCTTGGCCCAGATGTTGGGGACCTCCGCCTCCAGCAGGTTGGAGGCGATGAGGATGCTGGCCTCGATGTCGGTCCCGATACCGACGACGGCACTGGTGAACTCGTGCACCCCGAGCTGGTGCAACACCTCCGGGTCGGTGCAGTCGGCGACCGCCGAGTGGGTCAGGCTGTCGCTGATCCTCTGCACGAGGCGGGCGTCGGTGTCGATACCGAGGACGTCCCAGCCGCGCCGCATCAGCTCGTTGGCTAGGGAGGAGCCGAAGCGGCCGAGGCCGATGACGGCGACCCGTTGGTCGCCGTTGGTCTGGGCGTGCTGGTCGGGGAGGCGCTTGCGGCGGCGCAGGCGCAGTTTGTGCAGGAAGTCAGCCAATGACGGGTCGCTCCTCAGGCAGTTCGTAGCGGCGGGTGCGCTCGCGCAGAGCGAGCGCCGAGACCAGGGTGACCGGGCCCAGTCGGCCGATAAACATCAGCAGGATCAGGATCAGCTGCCCGGCGGGCGGGAAGTCGGCGGTGATGCCGGTGGACAGGCCGACCGTGCCGAAGGCGGAGACGACTTCGAAGAGGACTCCCTCAAAGGGCAGTTCGGTTGTGCTCAGCAGGGCGAGTGTGGCGCTCATGACCAGGCCGATGCCGAGCAGCGCCACGGTCAGGGCCTGACGCAGGACGTGCGGGGCGAGGCGGCGGCCGAGCACCGAGGAGTTGGGCTCGCCGCGCACCTCCGCGATGATCGCGACGGCCAGTACCGCGAACGTGGTGACCTTGATGCCGCCGGCGGTGCCCGCGCTGCCGCCGCCGAGGAACATGAGCATGCAGGTCATCAGGAGCGTGGAGGCGTGCATCGCCCCGATGTCCAGGGAATTGAAGCCCGCGGTCCGTGTCATCGTGGAGTGGAAGAACCCGTTCAGGAGCTTCTCGGGCCAGTCGTACGCCCCCAGAGTGCGGGAGTTGGTCCACTCCAGCAAACAGGTCAGCAAAGTGCCGACAGCAAGCAGGACGACGGTGGCGGTCAGCGTCAGCTTCGTGTGGAGGGTCCAGTTGCGGCGGCCGGTGGTACGGCGGCGGTTTCGATGACGCTGCATCTCCAGCAGGACGGGGAAGCCGAGACCGCCGAGGATCACGGCGACAGCGACGGGCAGGGTGACCCATGGATCATCGGAATAGCGGGTGAGACTGTCGGCGTGCAGGCCGAACCCTGCATTGTTGAAAGCCGACACGGCATGGAAGTAGCCGAGGTACACGGCGTCGCCGATGGGGTTGTCGTAGCCGAAGCGGAAGCGCAGGGAGAGGACCGCGCCGACCGCGAGTTCCACGATCAGCGTCGTGCCGGCCACGCCGAGCAGCACCCGGCGGACGTCGCCGATGTCCAGACTCTTGGTCTCCGCCTGGGCGGTGAGCTGCAGGCGCAGCCGCAGTTTGCCGGAGACCAGCAGGGCGAGCAGGGAGGCCATCGTCATGATGCCGAAGCCGCCGACCTGGATCAGCGCGAGGATCACGCCCTCGCCGAAGCCGCTCCAGTACGTGCCTGTGTCCACCACCGCGAGGCCCGTCACGCACACGGCCGAGGTGGAGGTGAACAGCGCGGTGACCAGCCCGGTGGCCGTACCGTCCTCGGCCGACACTGACAGCGCCAACAGCCCGGTCCCGAGCGCGATCACAGTGGCGAAAGCCAGCACGACCGTACGGGCCGGGTGCGCCGCGAACAGCGACCGGCGCACCCGCGCGGAACGTCCTGCCACCAACTGCCTTCCTCTGTACGTCCAGTCCGTCAAGGACTGGTACGGACTTCGTACGGAGCCCCTCACACCCCGCGCGGCCGTCACCCTACCCCGCAGTGGCTCGCGTGGACCTCCCGGCCGAGGCTCGTTGCGGCCCTCGCCCGGAGCCGGAGGTCAGATGTTGATGTCACGACGGGCGAACCGCCACGCGCTCGGGCCGACAAGGGGCGCTCGTCGTCGCGGCGAGGATGCCCATGTCGGCCCACTGGGAGCCGTTCCGCAGCGGCCGGCGGCCGATCTAATGGTGGCAGGGCGAGAGGTAGGCGAGCCGGTCGGCGCCGATCTGCGCGGCGAAGGTATAGGCGGTGTAAGCCAGGACCCCGATAAGGGCGGTGCCGGCGAGGACCACGGTGCGGCGGCCGAAGGGGCTGCCAGTGATGTGGCCGGTAAGGGTGACGCCGTTCGCCCTCGAGGTGCAGCCGTCCGTCAACTCCTGCGAACATGTCTGTCTTCGGCCTTTACCCCGACGACGCCCGGCATCTGCTTCAGGAGTACGGCTGGGCCGCCGACGCGCGGCCGGCGGCGCAGATCGCCGCCGTCGTCGGCGCCGCCATGGTGAGTCTCCGCAGTGTCGGCCGAGCTCCCTAGGAGAGGGAGTCGCGATCCCGCAGAGCGCTGACGCCGCCAGCATCGTTGAGATGTTGATAAGCATTCGCCTGGCGGCGTGCATCGCGAATACCTCTCGTAGCCGCTGCTTCGAATCGCTGTGCTTCCGGGCTGGGAGCCATCCGGCGCCGCTCTCGACGCACCAGCACGACCGCTGAGGCCGCCACGATGGACACAACCGCTAACGCAGCCAGCATCAGGTAGACCATCGTCACCCCGTATCCGTCTCAGAACGCTCATCGCGATCCGGGGCCCCGCGCTGATCACCGAAGACTGCGCAGGCGGAGCACCCGCCGAGCAACCGCAGATGAACAGGCACTTCCGGCACCAACGCCTCGCAGAATTCTGCCCCGCGGCCCGCAGCAGGGCGGCAGCAGGGATCGTCGCTGATAGTGGATGCGGCGGGCGCGGCCATGACGCGGGGGCGCAGCTGACGGCGACAACAGTTCTCGGTTGGCAGCCGCGAGAGCATCTCGGTCGGCATCCCCGCCCCACGACGGCCCCTGGTGACAGCCGAAGCCGAGCTCAATCGCCGGACGTCCGCCCCCGGCGCTGCACCTGGGGCGACTTCGCAGCCTCTGCCTCCGCCTTGGCATCGCTCACCGCGGCGGCGGCCTGCTTCTCGGCCTCATCGGCAGCCGCGGCGGCGTCGAGGGACACCATCGAGCCTGCCTCGAGTTGCGGAATCCGGGTTTCGTCCGACGTGTCGTCATGGTCGGCGGTGGCTGCTTCCTCAGGTTGCACAGGTTGCGGAGGGCCTGCCGTCGCCTGGTCACCGAACGCCCGGGTGACGGTCCGAACCGCCTCGGTCAGCTCCCCCGGGATCACCCAGAAGGTGTTGTTGTCACTGCTTGCCAAGTGTGGGAGCGTCTCGAGGTACTTGTAGGCCAGGACCTTCGGGTCGGCGTTGTTGCGATGGACGGCCTGGAAGACGAGCTCCACCGCTTTGGCCTCGCCGTCCGCCCGCAGGATCATGGCTTGTTGCGTGCCCTGCGCCTCCAGGATGTCTTTCTGTTTCGTGCCCTCCGCGGTAAGGATCTTGGCTTGCCGCTCCCCTTCGGCGTGCAGGATGGCCGCGCGCTTGTCACGCTCGGCCCGCATCTGCTTCTCCATCGCCTCCTTGATGGTGGCCGGTGGATCGATGGCCTTGATCTCAACGCGGTTGACCCTGATGCCCCACTTGCCGGTGGCCTCGTCGAGGACGGCGCGGAGCCGGGAGTTGATCTCCTCTCGCGAGGTGAGCGTCTCCTCCAGGTCCATGCTGCCGATGACGTTGCGCAGCGTGGTCACGGTGAGCTGATCGATCGCCTGGAGGTAGTCGGCGACCTCGTAGGCCGCCGCCCGCGGGTCCGTGATCTGGTAGTAGAGCACGGTGTCGATATTCACCACGAGGTTGTCCTCGGTGATCACCGGCCTGGGGTCGGACGAATAGACCTGCTCGCGCACGTCGAGTTTGGTGTTGATGCGGTCCGCCACGGGCAGGACCAGGTTCAGACCGGGTTGCAGTGTCCGGCGGTATCGGCCGAACCGCTCGATGTTGTAGCGGCGCGCCTGCGGGACGATCCGCACAGTGGAGGCC
Source organism: Streptomyces cavernae (assembly GCF_004023625.1). Taxonomy (GTDB): domain Bacteria; phylum Actinomycetota; class Actinomycetes; order Streptomycetales; family Streptomycetaceae; genus Streptomyces; species Streptomyces cavernae. Next base: position 156,098 of record NZ_ML137713.1, read on the forward strand.
ACGAGGAAGACGACGACAAGGGCCGCCACAAGAATGACGATGACAACCGGATCCACGGTGCCTCCCGTTGCTGTGTGTTCAGCCGTTCATGGAAGAAGTTCGCGGGGGTAGACGATGGCCGTGGCACCTTCGATCTCCATGACATCCACCAACGCTCCCACCGGGATCACAAGGCTCTCGTCGAGGGCGCGGGCGGACCATTCTTCGCCGGAGAGTTTGATCAGGCCGCGGGTGGCGGTGACCTCCTGCATGACCTCAGCCCGCTTGCCGATCAGCGCATCGCTGCCCTCGCGTGTGAGGGGTTGCTGTGCCATATGCCGCAGCGCGACAGGACGGACGATGAAGAGGCCCGCTGCCGCCGCTGCTGCGAGGGCCACGAGCTGGCCGAGAAGGCCGATGCCCACGCCAGCGACCACGGCGGCGACCAGCGCGGCGCCCGCCAGCAAACCGAAGACCAATGTCAGGGTGAAGAACTCCGCGGCACCCAGCGCCGCGGCAGCGAGCAGCCATACGAACCACGGCATGGAATCGCCCTCCTTCAGGGGCCTTGTCCACCAAGCTACCTCCCGGAACGCCGGGCAGACAGACATGGCAGCAGGGTGAGGACGGTCAGGGCAACCGTTGCCGCGGCCCCTGTGGCCAGGGCATCTGCCGCGTATCGGCCCAGGCCCGGCCGCAGGATGTCCACGAGCCCGAACAGCATGGCAAACCCCGCGAGGCCCGCCGCGATCGCGGCCCGCCAAAAGCGGTGATACGCAAAAAACCACTGGGCCAGCCAGATGGCGATCAGGGGTGCAACGGACAACTGCGGCTCACCGAGGGCGGCGAGCACCCCGTATCCCAGACCGCTGACCGCCCAGCAGGCGGCGATCACGATCGCCGCCTCACGCCAGGACACGGGTCGCTTCACTTGCGTCGCCGGATCGGTCTGAATCCCGAGCATCCGCGCCTCGCTTTCTCACTTCACGCGGACCCCAACGCCAAGGGCCGTCCCCGGTTCAGCATCGTGGCAGTACGGACGCGGCGCCTCATCTGCAGGACACGGCAGACAGCTGGAGCGGCTGCTTTCCGGCATCCGGCAAAGTTGGGCGTCCTGACCTCATTATTCTCGCGAACATACGCCCCCTCGCCGGCGGCTCAGAAGGCGCTCGCGCCTGGCTTCCGCGATTGTCAAAATCGCCAAGTGCTGCCCGAACCCACAGACAATCGCTGCTGATTGCAGTGAACTAAGCCACTCGCCGTCATCAACCTCATCGGCATCCATTTCCTCGCCCCGGTCGTCAAGCGCGAACTCGGCTCCTTCTCGAGTTTGTCCGCGCCCGCAACGCCGGCGGGTCAGGTGAGGCCGACGAAAGCAAAGGTGCCGCTGAAGAGGACCGTCTGACCGTCCCTGCGGCCCGGCCCCTGAGCGGGAATGTGCACACCTCGCGCCTTGGTGTGTATGGACCCGCTCGTTGTGCATTGCGGCAGGTGAATGGCGATCTGGTGTGATCAGGTGCAGGCAGTTAGGGTGTTCGGAACGCGTCAGCGGCCCGCCTGGAACGAGTGCCGCCCGCGGGGTGTGCCGGGAAGTCTGGTCGGCGGTTGAGGGGCGTATGCCCGGTTGCCGATATCCCGGAGGTCTTGCCTGATGGGTGCTGCCCCGCGCGAGCGTTCCACCTTCCTCGGCCTTCTGCCGTGGCCGGAGCGGTCAGCGGTGGCCCAGGCCCTACGGACGGAAACCGTCGGTGGACTGGTCCTGCTGGCGGCGGCCGTGGTGGCGTTGGTGTGGGCGAATACCCCGTGGAGCAGCACCTACGAGGAGATCCGCGACTTCCACTTCGGTATCGGCGCACTCGGTCTCGACCTGTCGGTGGAGCACTGGACCGCTGACGGGCTGCTCAGCATCTTCTTCCTGGTCGCGGGTATCGAACTGAAACGCGAGCTGGTCGTGGGCTCGCTGCGTACGCCCGCCACGGCCGCGCTGCCGGTGGTCGCCGCGCTGTGCGGCATGGTGGTGCCGGCCGGCGTGTACGCCGTCACCGTCACCGTCGGCGGGGGCAACCTGGAGGGCTGGGCGGTTCCCATGGCCACCGACATCGCATTCGCCCTCGCGGTCCTGGCGGTCCTCAGCACCCATCTGCCGTCCGCCCTTCGCGCTTTTCTGCTCACCCTCGCCGTCGTCGACGACCTCGGTGCGATCCTCGTCATCGCGGTCTTCTTTACCAGTGATCTGAACTTCGCCGCCCTCGGCGGAGCCGTCGCCGGGCTGGTCGTCTTCTACGCACTCCAGCGGTACCGCGTGCGCGGCTGGTGGTGGTACGTGCCTCTCGGCATAATCATTTGGGCCCTGATGTACAACGGAGGCGTCCACGCCACCGTCGCCGGGGTGGCCATGGGCCTGATCCTGCGCACCACCCGCGACAACGGCGAGGAGGCCTCCCCTGCCGAGCGGACCTCCCATCTGCTGCACCCGGTATCGGCAGGAGTCGCGGTTCCGCTCTTCGCTCTCTTCGCCGCAGGCGTCGTCGTTTCCGCCGCGTCGCTGGGCGAGGTGTTCACCCAGCCGGAGCCGCTCGGCGTGGTGCTGGGCCTGGTCACCGGAAAGACCCTTGGCATCTTCACGGGCACCTACCTCGCCGTGCGCTTCACCCGGGCCCGTCTCAACCCCGACCTGGTCTGGGCCGATGTGTTCGCCCTTGCGGTTCTCGCAGGAATCGGTTTCACCGTCGCCCTGCTGATCGGCGAACTCGCCTTCCCCGACCCGGCCGATGCCGAGCACATCAAGGCCGCCGTGCTCCTCGGCTCGCTGATCGCCGCGGCCCTGGCGGCGCTGCTGGTCAAGCGCCGCAACGGGATCTACCGCCGCCTGTGGGAGGAAGAGACGCGGGATGAGGACGCCGACGGCATCCCCGACATCTACCAGCGGACCAGCCCCGGACGCGGCAGCGCCACGGGCGACGGCTGAGGAGGACGCCCATGCACGCACGGGATCTCGCCGAGCCCTACCCCTTCGTGACCACGGATGACGACGCCGTCGACGCGGCGCGCATGCCGGCGGGCCAGTCGCTGCCGGCTCTGCTGGATCTCGACGCTGACGGGCAGCCCCACGCCGTCGTGCCCGGCTGGCAGTTCATCCGCCAACAACCGAACGCGACGGCCACCAGGTGACGCCGCTCGGCACGGTCACCGCCGCCCGCCTCATGCAGCACTTCATCGGCGCCCCGTGAACAGCGCCAGGTCTCTGCTGCCAGTGGTCATCGTGGTCGCCGCGCTGGTGATCAGGACCGCGATCGGTGAGCTACGCCGACCGGGCAGCGCACGGCAGCAGTGGGCAGGCGCGACCGGCGGCCCCGCCGTAACCGCCGGGGTGGTGGCGGCCGTGGCTGTCACCGCGACGGGCTGGTCACAGGCCGGGGCTGCGGCTTTGGCATGGGCGGTGCTGGCCGGCGTGCTCGTCGCCTTCCTGGTGGGCCAACCCACGAACAGGCCGTGACACGCCTCACTCGCCGGCCCGCCCGACTCCGGAAAGCAGACAGCTCGTTCGTCCAACCGAGCGAACGCACGCCGGACGGCCGGACTGTCCGCTGTGCTGCTGAACGTGGCAAGCCGTGGAAGCGTCCGGTCCGGCTCGGGGGGTCGGATCAGGTGGTCAGCTCCGCCGCGCCGAAGGGAACATCGATGCGGTCGCGCCAGATGCTGACGCTCCTGTAGTCAGCCGGGTTCACATCGGCCTCCAGCGGTTGGTTCTGGTCGCCCTGATTGCCCGGCCCCTGCCACGGCGGCCGGCACATCGTCCACGGACACGCCGTTCCTGTCGACCAGGACGCCCTGGTGGCCGCCATGTGGGCCGCCACCAGGGCGCGCAGTCCGAGTCGGCCGCCGCGGCCTGCTCGCCCGGCGCACGGCGAACCCCGTTCCTCCCGGGTCAGTCGGCGGCCGGTCGCCGAGGCGCCCGCGAGGACACCGAGTAACCGTCCAGGTACTCCTCGTGCTCCTCAGGTACGCCCCGCCCGCCGTGCACGTCCCCCGAACTGGAGGCACCGTTGACGGCTTTTTGGCGCATGGCCGCAGGAACGGGCCCGGCACCATCGAGATCGTTGCCGGCCCCCGCAGTTGCCCGGTTGGTGAGAGGCCGGCCATGCGCTCGGTGCTACAGCCGCACCGAGCGCAGTGACTACGGCTGGTCGGCGAACGGATACGCGCGACAGGCGCTCGGCGATCACGGCCCGTACGCTGCCCGTAGGTGTGCCGGGAAGCCTGGTCGGCGGACATGCTGGCCTGCTCCGGAGGCTCTGATGCACCTCTTTCGTTTCCGTTCCCGTGGACGGTCCAGAGCCGAACCCCGGCTCGGGCCTGAGGTGGTCCGGCTGCAGGGCGATCTCGACGTCCGTAGCGCCGCCGCGACAGGGCGACGCCTCGTGGAGCTGATCAACACGGGTCCGGATGTCCTGGAGGTGGACCTGGCGGAGGTGCCGCACGTCAGCCCGGACGGGTGCGCGGCGCTCTTCAAAGCCCTCCGGGCCGCCCGGGCACGTGGTACACGACTGATCATCACGCACCCCAACGACCGGGCCCAGGCGGTCATGCGGCAGATCGGCCTGACCCGCGCCTTGACGCACAGGGACGCAGGAACCGAGTGAAACGCGTCCCGCCGAGCCGACGATGCCGGGTTCCGGCAATGTCGGACAGGTCAGAGTGCAGTCCGGGAGCCTGTCAACGCGGCGTAAAGAACCTGTAGTGTTCCACACGGTGTGCCGGGAAGCCTGGTCGGCGTTTGGACAGAAGTCTCTTCGCTGATCGGGGGTCCTAGGCATGGTGCTCGTCGTGGTCTTCGGGGTGGCACTGCTCATCGCGGTGCTGCTGTCGGGTCTCGCCGCCCGGACCGTTCTGTCGACATCGTTGCTCTTCCTGGTCGGCGGCGCACTCGTCAGCGACGGGTTTCTGGGTCTGATCCACATCACGCCGGACAGCGAGATCGTGTCCGTGACGGCGGACCTGGCGCTGTTCGCGGTGCTGTTCACCGACGGCATGCACGTCTCATTCGCCAAGTTGCGGGAAAACTGGCGCAACCCGGCCCGCGCGCTCGGGCTCGGTATGCCGCTGGCGTTCGTCGGGATGGCGCTGGTCACGCACTTCGTTATGGGTCTGGACTGGACGACGTCCTTCCTCGTCGGCGCCGTACTCGCGCCCACCGACCCGGTGTTCGCGTCCGCGATCGTCGGACGCAAGGAAGTCCCGTCGAAGCTGCGGCAGTTGCTGAACGTGGAGAGCGGCATCAACGACGGCCTCGCCCTGCCCGTCGTGCTCATCCTGATCGCCGCGGCCGGACCGACCTCCGGGCAGGCCGAGGCCTCCTTGGGGAAGATCGCACTGGAGCTGGTTCTCGGGCTGGTCTTCGGTGTCGTTCTGCCGTTCGTGGTGATCGAGCTCGTACGGTTCCGGCTGCTGGGTGCCGAGCCCAAGCTCCAGCCGCTGCTGCCCCTGGCGATCGGTGTGATCCTCTACGCGACATGCCACCTCACGCACGCCAACCCCTACCTGGCCGCCTTCTCGGCGGGGGCGGTGCTCACCGCGCGCTCGCTGGAGGCGAAGGAGGCGTTCGAGCCGCTGGGCGAGGCGCTGGCGGAACTGGCTAAGTTCGCGGCCCTGCTGATTTTCGGCGCGCTGCTCACCCCGCACCTGTTCGGTGACCTGTCCTTCGGCGGGTACATCGCGGTGATTCTCGCCATCGTGCTGATCCGCCCGGCCTCGCTGCTGCTGTCGCTGATCGGCACCCGCTTCACCAAGCAGGAGAAGCTGGTCGCGGCCTGGTTCGGCCCGAAGGGCTTCGCGTCGGTGGTGTACGGGCTCCTGGTGTTGCAGGCCGGCATCCCCCAGGGCCAGGAGGCGTTCACGCTCATCGCCGTGTGCATCGCCTTCTCGATCATCGCGCACAGCTCCACCGACGTTCCGATCGCCCGTCTCTTCCACGTCGACGACCTCGCCGGAATCCCGGACGGCCGAGAGGGCACCGACGCACAGTCCAAGGAGAGCCCAGCGGATGCACGCGCCTGACCTGGAATAGCCGTACCCGGCTGTGCTCCTCGACGACGCACAGGAGGCGGCCCATCGTGGGGGGCGTCTGCCGAAGTCGGCTTGTCCTCAACCGAGTGCAACCGCTTGGCGCGGCGCGCCCCACGGAGTCTTGGGACGCGGCGCGGGGCGCCACCTCCACTTCTACTGCGGTCGGAGGCGGTTACTCGCCACGCCGGGTGTGGGGCAGCTGTCGCAGGTACGGCTTCCATGGAATGTGGAGCCGATATTCCCGCTGGAATCGATCGAAACGACCGTGTAGACGGCATTCGACTGTTCCGGGACCGTGGCGGAAACGTCCGGCCGCCCAGGCTGTACCCGAAGAGCATCACCAGCAGGGCCACGGTCCAGTACAAAGGCACCCCGAGGACTCGTCCCATCCGTACCGAGCCGTTCATCACGATCTCCTGCGGACTGGGCGTCCGCCCGCTGACAGTCTCACTCACCGGGAGCGGCTGTCGGAGGGCACGGCTTTCCCGGAGGGGCCCGCCACCTTTCGCGATCGGGCAGGGCCCAAGGTGGCAGCTCTCCCCGCCGACGCTCGGAACGGCACCGGGATCAGAGGTGTTCATGTGTCTCATGCTGCCGAGCTCCGGCAATGATCCCCGTGCGTACCGTGCTGTGGCCCCGCCTACCTGCAGAGGGATGCGCTGTGGCTCAATACGCCCAACCGCGAGCCTGCGCGAAAACGGAAAGGAGGCCCGGTGACCAGGAGCAGAAGCGCTGACGTGCGGCGGCGTCGGTACACATGGTGGACCCGGGCCTTGGGACTGACCGTGGCGCCACTGGCGGCCGCGGCAGGCGTGCTTGGCGTCGTCGCCCTGGCCACGGTACCGGAAGCGGTGGACGAAGTACGGGCCTTTCACTCCGCCCGGCCGTGCACTCTCCCGGTGTCTCCCACGGCCGACTGCCTGCACAGCCACGCAGCGACGGTGCGGGAGACGGTCATCGAGAACGAGGGCCGGAACCAGCTGTATCTGCTCAAGCTCGACGGCCGCCCCCCAGTCCCCGCGGAACTCCAACTGGACGACGAGGCCCCGCTGCTGACGCATCTGCGGAAGGGCGACAACGTCACGGTGACCGTCTGGCGCGACTACACGACCGCGGTCACCAAGAACGGGGTCACCCAGGAGTCCAGCGATACCCCAGAGGGTCTGCCCGAATCCCAGACCGCCCTCGGCCTCGACCTGCTTGCGGTGGGAGGCTACGGCGGCTACGCGGGAGTCGCGGCGATACGCCACGCACGACAGCGATCACTGCCGGGATCGGTGGCACTGTGGGGGCAACGCACCGTGGGCGCCGTGCTCGCCTCCATGCCGGCGGGCATCGTCGGCTACGAGACGGGAACCGGCCCCGTCGGTGTGATGCTGCTGTGGCTGACGCTGCTGCCCCTGGTCTGGCTCATCGTCGAGCGTCAGGTCAGGCACAAGCCCGGTCGGCACAGCCGCAGACCGGCACCCAGCAGAACCTCCGACACTGGCACCTGGCTCCGCCGCCTCCAGGGACGCCCTTGGCAGCAGGGCACGGTCCAGCGCCCGCCCGGGCCGGGCGGGCGCTAACTGGCCGATGGCGCCCTGCCTCATGGCCGCCACAGCACAGCACCGGTCTTCTTCCGGATACCGCCGGTGAACCGCACGGGGAGGAGAACCGCGATGGCACGCAAGCCAGTTCGGGCTGCGATCGCCGCGGTGGGGCACGTGTTCGGCGTGGTGGTGGTCGAGTGCGGCATGGCAGCGACTGGGGAACCAAGCTGACGAAGGCCGGCTTCACCGTCGAGGGCGAACGCACCGTCACCGTCAACATCGGCCCACCCATACCGATGCGGGAGGCCGCTGCGCACTCAGTAGTCTGCGTCGCATGCGCGGCGGCGTCGCCCCCGTCCTGACGGCCGAGGACCTGGCCGCTCTGGACCAACTGGTCGACACCGGCAGCCCGCACGGCATCCTGCACCGCAGCGACCTGTGTGTGCGCACCGAGCGCACGGTCTGGGCCGCACGCCGCACTTGACCGTCACGCTCAACCGGCCGACAACATCGATCCGTCACACGGGAGTGAGAGAGCCCGTGCAAGGGGGCGGCAACCGGGCGCGAAATGTGTAAACTCCTGTGTCTTCACACTACTTACACAGAAACATCCGGGGGGATTTTCTCGTGCGTCACCATGCCATCACCACGGCCGTCACGGCCACCCTCACGGCCGGTGCGCTGGCGGTCCTCACCGCCGCCCCGGCGCAGGCCGCCGAGTACTCGTCGGCGCTGAAGATACGCGGCGTCCAGTACGACGCACCCGGCCGGGACTCCAACAGCTGCGCCACGGGCAACACCGACGAGGAGTACCTGACGATCAAGAACTACTCGTCGACGGCGACCGTGAACCTCAAGGGTTACGTCGTCAAGGACGCCACGGGCAACCGCTTCGTCTTCACCGTCAGCCACTACCTCCAGCCCGGCGACTACGTGAAGCTCCGCGGCGGCAACGGCTCCGACTCCGACAAGTACAACGTCGTCTACCGCGACAACTGCAACTTCATGTGGAACAACGACAAGGACACGATCTACTTCTACAAGCCCTCCGGCAGCCGCGCGGACGTCCACGCCTACACCAAGAGCGCCAACGACCGGGACGGCAACGGGTACATAGGCTTCCACAGCTGAGTACCGCGCCCGGCGCACCCCGGCACGGCCTGACGACACGGATCGTCCGCCTGGTCAGCCGGCTCGCCCCGACGAGGGGCGAGCCGGCGGCGGCGACCAACGACACTCCCGGACCGGGGCCCGGAACCGAAGCGGGTATTCCGCCCTCTCCCAGGGCGGGGCCCGCACAGCCTCGTGCGCACGCCCGCGGCTGAACCGCGTGCTGTCCGCTGACCTGTGACCTGTTACCCGTTACCTGTGGCACCCGGTGACCGGCCGCCACCCCCTGGGGCGATGGCGAGTACCACTCAGCGCGGCTCCGGCTGCCACCCCAGTGCCCGCGAGATCCCGAGTGCCGCGAGCCGTACCGCGGGGATCAACGCCGGTGTCTGTGCCTGCCGTTGAGGCACCACGACGGACACCGCCGCCACCGCCGAGCCGCCCGGCCCGCGCACCGGGGCCGCCACCGACAAGGCGTCCATGGTGACCTGACGACTGCTCACCGCGCAGCCGGTGCGCCGCACTTCGGCCAGCGCCCGGCGCAGCCGCGCCGGATCGGTGATGGTGTGCTGGGTGAACGCGGCAAGCTGGCCCGCGCAGTACTCGGCCTGGAACTCCGGCTCGGCGTGCGCCAGCAGTGCCAGGCCCACCCCGGTGGCGTGCAGCGGCCAGCGGGCGCCCACCTGGATCCGTACGCCGACCGCGGACCGGCCCGAGATCCACTCGATGTAGACGACCTCGGAGCCGTCGCGCACCGCGAGGGCCACGTTCTCGTGGGTGGCCTCGTACAGGTCCTCCAGGTAGGGGATGGCGAGCTGGCGCAGCGCGAGCCCGCGCGGGGCGAGCGCCGCGATCTCCCACAGTCTGAGCCCCACGTGGTAGGTGCCCGCGGCGTCCCGTTCCAGCGCGCCCCACTCCGTGAGCGCGCCCACCAGCCGGTGCGCCGTCGTCAGCGACAGGCCGGCCCGGCGGCTGATGTCGGACAGGCACAGCGCCGGGTGCGCGTGGTCGAAGGCGGCGAGCACGGCGAGCAGCCGGTCGGGCGCGGAGCGCACGGCCCGTGGGGGAACGGCGTCGGCGGTCATGGGCGGGGCACCAGGGGAGGCATCAGCTGAGTTCGGTCTCGGCGATTCTCTGCAGGAGCGTGTGGAGCAGGTCCCGCTCGGCGGGGCCCAGGGGGTGGAGCAGGTCGTTGGTCACGCGCAGTCCCGCCTCGTCGGTGTTCCGCAGGAAGGCCCGGCCGTCCGCGGTGAGGACGACGATCCGGCTGCGGCGGTCGTCGGGCGCCGGGCGCCGCTCGGCGAAACCGAGCCGCTCCAGGTCGTCGACCAGACCGACTATCGCGCTCGGGTCGTAGCCCAGGCGGGCGCTGAGCTCCCGCTGGAGCGCGCCGTCCGTGGTGGCGAGGAACCGCAGCAGGGCGTAGTGCCGCAGCCGCAGGCCGGACTCCTGGAGGAAGGCGTTGAACAACTGTCCGGAGCGCAGTCCGAGCCGGTAGAGGAGGTAACCGGTGTCCGCGTGCAGCCCCCGCATCCATGGCTCCTGTCCGTCGATGGCGGAAGGGCCTACGGCATCTTGCGTGACGTCCTGCTGGCCGGTGATGGTGCGCTCCCTGATCCAGGCCCCCGGGAATTGGGGCGATGCATCCGTACGGGTCACAGCATGCCGCACGAATGGGATCGCAACAACTATTGACGTCAACAATTATTGTCCTTAGCTTCGATCTCGAAGCCTCGCCCCATCCCCGTAGGGGCCCCGCCCCCATCCCGAAGGGACCCGCGCGTGTCCACCATCGATCTCACCGGCAAGGTCGCCGTCGTCACCGGCAGTGGCCGTGGTCTAGGTCTGGCCTACGCACAGGCCCTGGCCGCCGCAGGCGCCTCGGTCGTCGTCAACGACGTGGACGAGGCGGTCGCCGACCAGGCCGTGAAGACCATCACCGAGGCGGGCGGCACGGCCGTCGCCGAGGTCGTCGCCGTCGGCACCTCCGAGGCCGCGGACCGGCTCGTCAGCCGCGCGGTGGAGGAGTTCGGGCGGCTGGACATCCTGGTCACCAACGCGGGCATCCTGCGCGACAAGGTCCTGTGGAAGATGTCCGACGACGACTTCGACGCGGTGATCACCACCCACCTCAAGGGCACCTTCACCTGCGCCCGCGCCGCCGCGATCCGCATGCGCGAGCAGGGCGAGGGCGGCAGCCTGATCCTGGTCGGCTCCCCGGCCGGGCAGCGCGGCAACTTCGGCCAGACGAACTACTCCGCCGCCAAGGCCGGTATTGCTGCTTTCGCCCGCACCTGGTCCATGGAGCTGGGCCGCGCGGGCATCACCGTCAACGCGATCGTGCCGGTGGCGGCCACCGCGATGACCGAGACCATCCCGGTCTTCGCCCCGTACATCGAGGCCATGAAGAACGGCGAACCGCTGCCGGACTTCCTGCGCAAGGGCGAGGGCTTCGGCACCCCCGAGGACTGCGCGGCCCTGGTTCCGTTCCTCGCCTCCGAGGCCGCCCGCGGCGTCACCGGACAGGCCATCGGCATCGGCGGCGACAAGGTGGCACTCTGGTCCCACCCGCAGGAGATCAAGGCGGCCTACGCCGACGGCGGCTGGACCCCCGAGACGCTCGCCGCCGCCTGGCACACCTCGGTCGGCGCCGAGCCGGAGACCGTCGGCGTCCCCGCCCCGAAGATCCCGGAGGCGTAAACCATGACTGCGACCCTCAACGTCGAGGATCTCGTCGCGATCGACGTCCACACCCATTGCGAGGTCTCCTCCAAGGGGCACTCGTCCCTGGACGACGACCTGCACGACGCCTCCAGCGCCTACTTCAAGGTCGAGGGCAAGCGGAAGCCCACCCTGGAGGAGACCGCCGCGTACTACCGCGAGCGGAAGATGGCCGCTGTGATCTTCACGGTGGACGCGGAGTCCGCCACCGGCACCGCGCCGGTGCCCAACGAGGAGGTCGCCGAGGCCGCCGCCGCCAACCCGGACGTGCTGATCCCCTTCGCCTCCATCGACCCCTTCCGCGGCAAGGCGGGAGTGAAGCAGGCCCGTCGGCTGGTCGAGGAGTACGGGGTCAGGGGCTTCAAGTTCCACCCCAGCATCCAGGGCTTCTTCCCCAACGACCGGTCCGTCGCCTACGACCTGTACGAGGTGATCGAAGGGACCGGCACCATCGCGCTCTTCCACACCGGACAGACCGGCATCGGTGCGGGCGTGCCCGGCGGGGGCGGAATCCGCCTGAAGTACTCCAACCCGCTGCACATCGACGACGTCGCCGCGGACTTCCCCCACCTCAAGATCATTCTGGCCCATCCGTCCTTCCCCTGGCAGGACGAGGCCCTCGCCGTGGCCACCCACAAGCCGGGTGTCCACATCGATCTCTCCGGCTGGTCGCCCAAGTACTTCCCGCCCCAGCTCGTCCAGTACGCGAACACGCTGCTCAAGGACAAGGTCCTCTTCGGCTCCGACTATCCCGTCCTCACCCCGGACCGCTGGCTCGCCGACTTCGACAAGCTCACCATCAAGGACGAGGTCAAGCCGAAGATCCTCAAGGAGAACGCCGCCCGCCTACTGGGGCTCAGCTGAAGGGGCACCGTCCATGCGCAACGAGGGACTGGGGTCGTGGCCCGCACGCCGGGCCCGCAAGACCCCTGAACGTACCGCCCTGATACACCGTCAGAGCAGCATCAGCTACGCCGAGTTGTACGACCGCACCACCCGTCTCGCGCAGGCGCTCAGGGCACTCGGCGTCCGTCGCGGCGACCGGATCGCCTATCTCGGCCCCAACCACCCGTCTTTCCTGGAGACGCTCTTCGCGGCGGGCACCCTGGGCGCGGTGTTCCTCCCGCTCAACTGGCGGCTCGCCGGACCCGAGATCGGCTACCAGCTCGTCGACTCCGGGGCGAAGGCACTGATCTACGCGCCCTCGCTGGCCGGCCTCGTCGACAGCGCGCAGTGCGCGGCCGACGTCAAGACGTACGTCGAGGTCGGTGAGCGCTACGAGGAGATGATCGCCTCGGCGCCCGACGAGCGGATCGACGAGCCGGTCACCGCCGACGACACCTGCATCATCATGTACACCTCGGGCACGACCGGGCGGCCCAAGGGCGCCATGCTCACCCACGGCAACATCACCTGGAACGCGGTCAACGTGCTGGTCGACCAGGACCTGATCGCCGACGAACGCGCCCTGGTGTCCGCGCCGTTGTTCCACACGGCCGGGCTGAACATGCTCACCCTTCCGGTGCTCCTCAAGGGCGGCACCTGCGTCCTGGTCGAGGCTTTCGACCCGGCCGCCACCTTCGACCTGATCGAAGAGCACGGCATCACCTTCATGTTCGGCGTGCCCACCATGTTCGACCAGGTCGCCCGCCACCCCCGCTGGGCCGACGCCGACCTGTCCTCCCTGCGGATGCTCTCCTGCGGCGGCTCACCCGTGCCCACCTCGCTCATCGCGGTGTACCAGGAGCGGGGGCTGACCTTCCTCCAGGGCTACGGCATGACCGAGGCCGCGCCCGGCACCCTCTTTCTGGACGCCGAACACGCGGTGTCCAAGGCCGGCTCGGCGGGCGTGCCGCACTTCTTCAGCGACGTACGGGTCGTCCGGCCCGACTTCTCCCCGGTCGACGTCGGCGAGACCGGTGAGGTCGTCGTCCGCGGACCGCACGTCATGCCCGGCTACTGGGGGCTGCCCGACGAGACCGCCGCCGTCTTCTCCAACGGCTGGTTCCGCAGCGGGGACGCCGCGCGGGTCGACGAGGACGGCTACGTCTTCATCGTCGACCGCATCAAGGACATGATCATCTCCGGCGGTGAGAACGTCTACCCGGCCGAGATCGAGGACCTGCTGCTGCGCCACCCCGACATCGTGGAGTGCGCCGTGATCGGCGTCCCCGACGACAAGTGGGGCGAGGTGCCGCGCGCGGTCGTCGTCGTCCGCGAGGGCGCCGACCTCGACCCGGACGAGGTGATCGCCTCCCTGTCCGGACAGCTCGCCAAGTACAAGATCCCCAAGTCGGTGGTGATCGCGGAGGAACTGCCGCGCACCGCTTCCGGAAAGCTCCTCAAGGCCCGTGTCCGTACGCGCTTCGGAACCAACTCTTAGCTAAGGAACTGTTCATGAGCATCACCGCCAACGGCCTCGACGAACTGAAGAAGCTCGAGGGCAGCGACCTCGGCACCAGCGAGTGGATCGAGGTCACCCAGGAGCGGATCAACACCTTCGCCGACGCGACGGGTGACCACCAGTGGATCCACGTCGACCCGGAGAAGGCGGCGGAGGGCCCCTTCGGCGCCCCCATCGCCCACGGTTACCTCACCCTCTCCCTCTTCATCCCGCTCTTCACCGAGCTGCTGGATGTGGAGGGGGTCTCCACGAAGGTCAACTACGGGCTGAACAAGGTGCGGTTCCCCTCGCCGGTGAAGGTCGGATCGCGGATCCGGCTCGTCGGGAAGCTCTCCCTGGTGGAAGAGGTGCCGGGCGGCGTACAGATCACTGTCGACGGCACCATCGAGATCGAGGGCGGCGCGAAGCCGGCAGCGGTCCTGCAGAGCCTCTCCCGCTTCTACGCGTAGCGCTCCGCGGGGTTGTTCGCCCCCGGCGCCCTTACCCTTCCCATCCCAGAGCCTGCGCCCCTTCAACCCCGCCAAGGGGCCTGCGCCCCCCTTGAACCCCGCATCAGGGCCCTGCCCCCGCATCTGGGTCCGACGTCTGGGGCCGTCTGTGGCTGGTCGCGCAGTTCCCCGCGCCCCCTGACGGGCGCGGGTCCGTGCTACTCAGCCCGGCCGGCGTTTGAGGCCGAGGCCGTTCAGGCCGATACCAGGGCGGGGTCTGGGGGCGGCAGCCCCCCAGGAGCGAGGTCAAGGGGCGGCCGCCCCTTGGGGATGGGAAGGGCAAGGGGTCCTTGCACTATGAGCGTCCGATCAGGTCGCGTGCTCCGGCGCCTTGCGATGCACGGCACCAGACCACGCGACCCGGGCGCGCATAGTGCAAGGACCCCTAAGGGCGGCGGGGGCGAGGCAACCCCCCGGCGGTGGGTCTCAGTGGCCCACCACGTCCACGAACACCGGGTTCGAGTAGAACCACGTGTCCGCCCACGGATCGCCGTTCCCCGGCTCGTGGGGGATCGGGCCGTGGGGATCGATCGCGGCGCCGAGGTAACCCGCGCCGTTGCGCTTGCCGTCGCTTCCGCGCAGGCGGACGTAGAAGGACTCGTCCCCGGCCGTGAGCGGGATGCGTAGGGTGTACGTGCCCTTCCGCCCGCTCACGTCCTTGCTGTGGACGACCCGCGTGTCGGGTGCCCGCCAGGTGTCGCGGTCGGTGACCGGGCCGCGCACGGCGCCCCGGATAACGTCGACGTGCGCCAACTGGGGAAGGATTCCCTGGGTGTTGGGGCGCGAGGTGGTCGTCACGGTCACGTTCAGGGTGAGCTTCTCGCCCTTGCGTACCCGCAGCCGGCCGCCCAGGGTGACGCCCCGGTCGTCGTCACAGTCGCGCTTCACCCGTACCTCGAGCCCGTCCAGCAGATGCCCGTGGTCGAGCCACACCCGGCCCGCGCGCAGGCCGGCCATCACCGCGCGGTAGCCGTAGCGGGTCACGCCCACATGGGTGCGGCTGAACTGGCCGGGCCAGAAGTCGCCGCCCGGCTGCGGGGTGTCGGTGTTCACCGGGTCCGGCAGCCGCCCCGTGTTGTCGAAGGTCTGTCCGGGCAGCCAGTCACCGTTCTTCCAGGTGTCGAAGACCACGCGGTGGACGTCGGAGTTGGTGGTGATGGAGTACAGCCTGCCCTCGGCGAGCAAGGAGTCCCACAGACCGCCGACCGTCGCGGTCGCCCAGTCGAAA
The DNA here is from genome assembly GCF_004023625.1 of Streptomyces cavernae. GTDB lineage: Bacteria > Actinomycetota > Actinomycetes > Streptomycetales > Streptomycetaceae > Streptomyces > Streptomyces cavernae. The sequence goes on from NZ_ML137713.1 coordinate 171,626, forward strand.
CCGCCGTACGTGACGTACGCCTCCACGGGGTAGCCGGCCCAGGACTGTGCGGACGGCTTGTTCTCGTACTCACCACGGATCGAGGTCGGCCCGCGCCAGCCGGGGATGCCACCGCCCTGTGCGCCGGGCGCGCCCTCCATGCCGATCATGATCTCGGGTGCGGCGTCCCGCCAGTTGCGCATCTCGTGCGGGGAGTCGATGCCCAGGCGCAACGGATGGTTGGCGATGACGAGGACGTCGTCGACGTACCCGGTGCGGCGCTGTTCGGCGAGCCACTTGATGGCCTTGACGGCGTGCGCCTCGTTGCGGGCGGTGTCCGGACTGCTCGGTGAGCCTTCGGAGTAGCCCAGCAGCTTACCGTCGTACGCGAGCTCGAATCGGGTGAGCAGGTCGACCTCGTTCGGGCCGGGTGCGGCGAACACCGTGCAGTGCTCCGCGGCCGGGATGTACCACTCCAGGCCCTGGAAGATCAGCTGGCGGGGGTTCTCCGCGCGTGCCTTGAGGATCTCCCGGTGCTCCATTTGGGCCCCGTACTTGGCGTGCCCGAAGTTGGAGTGCTCGTTGAAGACCATCCAGTCGAGTCCGTACTTGGCGCCCGCGGTGGCCAGCTGGGAGAACGTGTACTTGGCGTCGTGGCTGTAGACGGTGTGGATGTGGTGGTCACCCACGAGGTAGGCGAGCCGTGGGTCGTCGCCGCCGAGGCGTCTGTCGTCCGCCGCTGCCGTCGAGGGGGCGGCGAGCGAACCGACGGCGAAGGCGGCGCCGAACAGCCCGGCGCTGCGCAGGATCCCGCGCCGGGAGACACCCTGGGCGTCGAGTTCGGCGGGGGAGACGGAGGGATCGGCCCAGGCGGGGAGTTGCTGATCGGTCATGACGGTCACACCTTTCGGATCAGTGGTTCATGAACGACGTGATGGGCAGCGCCCGTTCGACGATCCGGACGTCGCCGAGCCGGCCGTGCAGGATCTGGTCGATCTGCCCGCCGTACTCGTAGCCGCCGAGCAGCCACGGCAGCCCCAGCGAGGTGAGCCCGACCGCGCGGGCGGTGGGGTTGCGGGCGACCGGGCAGCCCTGGACATACATCGTGGTGTGCGAGCCGTCGTTGACGACGGCGACGTGCCACCAGATCTCCGGTGCGGTCTCGTCGCCCCAGTTGGTCGCGATTCCCTGCTGGTTGAGCGGGCGCACCGCCCACTGCGGGCCGGGGCCGTCGGACAGCGACAGCGTGGCGAGGGGTTCGTCCGGGTCGCCCTCCGTCTTGCCCGCGGCGCCGCCCGTGCCGGTCCGGCTGACCAGACCCGACCAGGCGTTGCGGGACGGATTCCAGTCGGCCGGCAGCTGATAGAACGCCTCGATGGTGTAACCGGACCGGAAGGTCGCCGAGTTGAGCGGCGCGTTGTCCGCCGTCCGCAGATAGGCGCCCGTCAGCGGCGACTTGTCGCCGTGGAAGAACAGGCTGCCGTGGCCCGGCTGGTCGGGATGGTGCTCCGTCGACCAGGTGAGGGAGCCACCGCCGACCTTGACCACGGTGAGGTCGTTGCCCCGCCCCGACAGATCGCGGACGGTGCCCTCCACCGGCGAGCCTTCCGTGTGCCCGTCGAAGCGCCAGTAGGCGACCGTCCCCGGCACCAGCACCTTCGAGGCGGGCCGCGCGGGCCGCTGCGGCACCGGCGCGAACCCGGCGAAGCGCTCGTCGAAGTCGATGTCCACCGAGAACCGGTCCGCCGCGCCGGACAGTTCCATCTCCTGCCGCTCCAGCTCGTTCAGCCCCTTGGCCGCGCGGCCAAGGATCCACGGCGACAGCGTCTCGACGTCGATGGTGTTCCGGTCGAGGTCGAAGCGGTAGAGACGGATCATCGCCGCACCGCCGTAGTAACGATTCTGATAGTTCGTCAGATGAAGGTGGACGTCACGTCCCGCCGAGTTCTTGCGGGTTGCTCGGGCGGCGGGCCAGTAGTGGCCGTTGAGGGTGAGGAAGATCTGGTCGTGGTTCTTGACCAGCCGGTCCCAGAGCTGCTGCCCGTAGGGGGAGAGCGTGTCGTCCCCGACGACCAGTTCATGCGTGGTCAGGATGACGGGTGTCTTCGGGTGCTCGGCGATGACCTTCTCGGCCCAGGCATAGCCCTTGTCCGACAGCCGCCAGTCCAGGGCGAGCACCAGCCACTCGCGCCCGGCCGCCCTGAAGACGTGGAAGGTGTTGTAGCCGTCGGGGGACGCGCCGCCGAAGGTGCGCGTGCCCCGGAACCGCTGCGGCCCGAAGACGTCCAGGTACGGCGTCGCACCGCGCTGGTCAGTGGTGGACGACCGGACGTCGTGGTTGCCCGCCAGCACGCTGTAGCCCACACCACGCCTGTCCAGCAGTTCGAACGCCTTGCCCGCGGCGGCGCATTCGATCGCAGTGCCGTTCTCCGTGAGGTCGCCCAGATGCGAGAGGAACACGATGTTCTCCTCGCGTCCGTGCTCCAGGATGTAGCGCAACGACGCCTCGATCGGGGCCGGGTTGATGCTAGGTCCGTCGAAGAGGTACTGGGTGTCCGGCATCACGACGAGCGTGAAGCGGCGGCTGTCGGGGTCGGGCCGCCACCGCTCGGCGGCTGCCGCGGCGGACCCGGTCGCCGCCTCCGCGGCCGTCGGAACGGTCACGGCCGCGGCGGCCCCGAGGAGGGCGGTCGCCCTCAGAAAGCTGCGTCTTCCGGCGCCCGCCTGCTCGGCCTCGGCCTGTGCGGCGGAGGCCTGGCCATGCGAAGTGCACATGTCTGCTCCGTGGTTGGGAAGTCCGGGATGGTTATGGAGGACAAGGGGATCGTCGGTGGCGGGGGGTGGGGTTCGTGTGCCGTCACAGCGCGCGCAGCGTCCAGCTCCAGCGGTGCGTGCCCGGCGGGACGAGATACGACGGCGAGGTGTCGGGGCCGCAGGACGCGGTGCCCAGGCCCCGGTGCGCGGCGTCGATGTGCACGACGCAGCCGGGCCGCGGCACCAGCTCGTCGTGGTGCGCGACTGAGGCCAGGTCCGCGGCCCGGTAGCGGGTCACCGAGACCTGGCGGGGCTCGTCCAGCTGGACCGCGATCCCCGTGGCGTCCGGCGCCGACAGCGTGAAGTGCCGGACGCCGTACCGGCCGCCGCTCTCCTGTGGACGCAGATACGGGGTGAACAGCGCGTCGACGGCGGCCGAGTGGTGTCCGACGGGCGCGCCCCCGCTGCGGTCCGGGTAGCTCTCCCAGGGACCCTGCCCGAACCACTCCAGCGTGTCCGGCCCGGCGACCGTCTCGAAGACGCTGCCGACGCGCGCCACGTCGTCAAGACCCTCCGGGAACTGTGCCGACTCCTCGATCCGCAGCCCGCCCTCGACCGGGGTGAGGACCTGTTCGTGGCGGACGGTGCCCGCGCCGGTCGCGTACTCGGCGACCACGGTGACACGGCCGTTCGCGCTCGTTACGTCCACGAGCCTGCGCACCGGGGAGTCGAGCCCCCAGTCCCGCCAGCGGGCCGCCATCCCGCCCAGTTCGTCGTTGTCCGTCGGCGCCCGCCACAGGGACAGCGTCGGCGCGGCCGTGAGCAGCGGATGGACCAGCAGCCCGGCCTCGTCCACCACGACAGCCCGGTCCGGGGCCGGCTCGTCCGGCGCGGGCCCGCCCGCCCGCAGCCGCACCTGCGGCACACACACCTCGGTGCCCCGCGGCCCCCACGGCTCGTCCTCGGCCGTGGTCACCCGCAGCGTCAGCCATGCCTCGCCGCCGTCCTCCGGCACAGTGAACGGCAGGGGCACCGCGGCGGACTCGCCCGGTCCGAGCGCGGGCAGCTCGGCCTCCGCCGTGAGTGTGCCGCCGTACGCCAGGGACAGCTCCCACTCGGCGGCGAGCCACTCGAGCCCCCGGAAGTGCTGGTGGTTGGAGACCACTAGGGCCTCGCCGTGCCGGAGTTCCAGCCGTACCGGCGCCGCGATCTCCCGGTGTTCGTACATCACGGGCTTGGGGGTGCGGTCGGGGAAGACGACTCCGTCGGCGATGAAGGCGCCGTCGTGGACCGTTTCGCCGAAGTCGCCGCCGTACGCCCAGCGGTGGCCGGGTGCGGCGACACCGTTGTCGTAGAGGCCCGCGCCGGCGCGCCCGGCCGGTCTTCCGTCGTTCACGCGCTGGAGAATGCCGTGGTCCCAGAACTCCCAGATGAAGCCGCCCTGAAGACCCGGGGTGGACTCGATGGCGGCCCAGTGGTCGGCGAGGGTGCCGTTGCTGTTGCCCATGGCGTGCGAGTACTCGCACTGGATGATCGGCTTGGTCTGCTTGCCGGACAGGGCGTGCGCCACGCAGTCCTCGACCGGCGCGTACATCGGGCAGGCGATGTCGGAGGCGAGTGACGGATCGGCCCAGTCGAGCTTGGCAGCACCCTCGTACTGGACCGGCCGGGTCGGGTCGTGCCGGCGCAGCCAGCCGGCCGCCGCGTCGTGGTTCGCTCCGTAGTCCGACTCGTTGCCCAGCGACCAGATGATCACCGACGGGTGGTTCTTGTCCCGCAGCGCCATACGGGAGACCCGGTCCACGAACGCGGCCGTGTAGCGCGGGTCGTCGGCGATCTCGTGGGCGTGGTCGTGCGACTCGATGTTCGCCTCGTCGACGACGTAGAAACCCAGTTCATCGGTCAGGTCGAGCAGAGTCGGGTCGTTCGGGTAATGCGCGGTGCGGATCGCGTTGAAGCCGAACCGCTTCAGTGTCACGAGGTCGGCGCGCATGTCGTCGTAGGACACGGTCCGTCCCGTCAGCGGGTGGAAGTCGTGCCGGTTGACGCCCCGGATGAAGACGCGTTCGCCGTTGACCAGCAGGTCCCGGCCGCGGATCTCGACCTCGCGGAAGCCGATCCGGTGCCGCGAGGTGTCCGAGACGGAGCCGTCGGCGCGGTGCAGCCGTACCGTCAGGCCGTACAGCGCGGGCGTCTCGGCGGTCCAGTGCCGTACCCCCGCGACGACGGCGGTGAGCCGGGCCTCGCCGAGGAAGTCGGAGACCCGCGCGTCCTCCACGTTGAACCGGTCGAACTCCCGGTCCTGTTCGAGGACTTGCCCGTCCAGCTCACCCGACACGTACCAGCCGCCGGGCAGCGCCCCGTCCGCGTTCCGCACTCGGCAGTCGACCCGCAGTCCACCGTCGAGCCCCGCCCGTACGGCCACATCGGCCAGATGCAGCGGATCCGTCGCGTACAGCAGCACCGGGCGGGTGATCCCGCCGTGCCACCACTGGTCCTGGTCCTCGATGTGCGAGGCGTCCGACCACTTCATGACGGTGAGCCTTATGGTCGCCCGCCCGCCCGGCCGCAGCACGCCGGACAGGTCGAACTCGGCCGCCAGGTGGGAGTCCTTGGACAGCCCCACCGGACGCCCGTCAACATGCACCAGCAGCACACTCTCGGCGGCGCCCACCTGCAGCACGATGCGGCGCCCGGCCCACTCGGCGGGCACGTCGATCTCACGCTCGTAGACACCGGTCGGGTTGGCGGCGGGCGAGGCCGGCGGGAACTCCCCCCACGGCATGCGGTAATTGGTGTACTGCGGCAGGTCGTCGGTGTCCTGCAGCGTCCAGGCACCCGGCACCTGGGTGAGCGACCAGTCGGGGCCCGGAGCGGAGGACGGCTTGGGCAGCAGCTGGAAGCGCCAGGGCCCGTCGAGCGTGACCGCCTGCTCCCGGCGGTCCACGGCGTTCATGGGCAGCCGCTCCCAGTAGGTCACCTCGGGTGTCTCCCAGGGGCGCAGCGCGAGCAGCGGATCGGCCGTCACCGGATGGCCCCCTTGCCGAGGTCGGCGATGATCTGCCGGGCACCGACCGCGAACACGATCAGCAGCGGGATCAGCGCCAGCAGCGCACCCGTCATCACCATCCCGTAGTCGGTGGTGCCGTGCACCCCGTTGAGCTGGGACAGCGCGACCTGCAGGGTCACGTTGTCGGGGTTGGTCAGGGCGATCAGCGGCCAGGCGTAGTCGTTCCACTGGCCCATGAAGGTGAAGATGCCGAGGAACGCCAGCCCCGGCCGCACCACGGGGAGCGCCACGTGCCAGTACTGGCGCAAAAAGCCCGCGCCGTCCAGCTTGGAGGCGTCGAGGAGTTCGTCGTGGATCGCGCCCTTCATGTACTGGCGCATCCAGAAGATGCCGAACGCGTTGGCGGCGGCCGGGACGACCAGCGCGGTCATCGTGCCGATCCAGCCGATCCGGGCCATGATCACGAACTGGGGGATGGCCGAGAGCTGGGCGGGCACCATGAAGATCGCCATCATCAGCGCGAACAGCGTCCGGCGGCCCGGGAACTCGAACTTGGCGAAGACGAACGCGGCGAGCGAGTCGAAGAACAGCACGAGCACCGTCACCGACACCGCCACGATCAGCGAGTTGACCATCGACCCGAAGAAGTCGATGTTGTCGAAGAGGCTGCGGACGTTCTCGAGGAAGTGAGAGCCCGGCAGCAGCTTCGGCGGGTAGGAGAAGATCTCCGTCGACGAATGCGTCGACATCATCACGGCCCAGTAGAACGGGAACGTCGACAGCAGCAGTCCGATGACGAGCACCGCGTGCAGGGCGATGCCCCGGCCGCGGGTGCCCTTGATGGGTTTGGCCGGCTTGCCCGGCCGGCGGGAAGGCTTGACGCCTTGGATGGTTGCCATGCTCCGGTACCTCCCTACTGTTCCTCGTCCCGGCGCTGCACCAGGCGCCAGTTGATGATCGAGAAGAGAACGACGACGAGGAAGATGCCCCAGGCCACCGCGGCCCCGTAGCCGAAGTCGTTGTTGTCGAAGGTCTGCTGGAAGAAGTAGAGGACCATCGTGCGGCCGGCGTGGTCGGGGCCGCCCGAGAAAGTGGAGTCGTTCGCGGTGGTCTGCAGCAGCACCTGCGGCTCGGTGAAGCTCTGCAGACCGGTCACGGTGGAGATCACCATCACGAACAGCAGCACCGGACGCATCAGCGGCAGCGTGATCCGGAAGAACGTCTGCACGGGGCCCGCGCCGTCCATCCGGGCCGCCTCGTACAGCTCGCCCGGGATGGTCTGCAGACCCGCCAGGAAGATGATCGCGTTGTAGCCGGTCCACTGCCAGGTCATCAGCGTGCCGATGGCGACCTTGATGCCCCAAGGGGTGTTCAGCCAGGCCACCTGGTCCAGCCCGATCGCCTGCAACAGGGCGTTCGCCAGGCCGAAATTGGTGGAGAAGACCGAGCCGAAGATGATGGCGACCGCCACCACCGAGGTGACGTTGGGCAGGAAGTAGGCGAACCGGTAGACGTTCTTGAAGCGGACCGCCGAGTTGAGCATCACGGCCGTCACCATCGCCAGGGCGATCATGGGGAAGGTGGCCAGCGCCCAGATGACGATGGTGTTGCCGATCGAGCCCCAGAACTCGGTGTCGCTCAGCAGGTACTGGTACTGCGACAGCCCCGCGAACTCCATCGAGCCGAGGCCGTCCCAGCGGTGGAAGGACAGGTACAGCGAGAAACCGACCGGTATCAGGCCGAAGCTGAGGAAGAGCAGATAGAAGGGGGAGATCGCGAGGTAAAGCCGCCAGTGGCTCAGGACGCCCTTCTTCGGGTGGACGGCGGGCGCCTCGGGCGCGACCGCGGGCGGCTTGTCGACCGTGGGTGCGGTGGCCATCAGAAGCTCACCCCCAGGTGATCGGCGATGCGCCGGCACTTGCTCATGGCGTCACTCCAGGCCTTCTTCGGGTCCTTGCCGAGGGCGCCCACGTTCTTGATCTCGTCCACGATGGGCTGTCGGAGCGCCACGTCGTAGGGGCTGTTGTAGGCGACCGGGATGTTCTCGGCGGCGGGCCCTAAGACGTCCATCGTGATCTGCCCGCCGAAGAACTCGTCGGGCGCCCGCAGTGCCTTCATCTCGTACGAGGCCGGGGTCGAGGGGAAGAGGCCCGCGTCGACGAACCCCTGTGCCTGGTTCGCGGAGTTGAGGACCCAGGTGATGATCTCGAAGGCACGCTCGGGCTCCCGGCAGGCCTTGGTGATCGCCAGGAACGACCCGCCGCTGTTGGCCGGACCGCCCGGACAGTTCGCGACCCGCCACTTGCCCTTGGTCTTCGGCACATTGAGCTTCAGGTCGCCCGCAGCCCAGGACGCCCCCAGCTGGCTCGGCAACTTTCCGTTCTCCGTAGCCGAGTTGGCGTCCGGAGTACCGCTGACGATGCTGGACAGCAGCCCGCGCCGCTTGGCCTCCACCGCCCGCTCCCACGCGGTGCGCACATGTTCCTGGTCGCCGATGAAGTTCTTGTCCTTGTCGACGTACCGCTTGGCGCCCTGGTTGACCGAATTGTCGTACACGGCCATGATGTCGATCAGCAGGGACGAGCCCTTGATCCGCTTCTGGAGCCGCTCACCGGCCGCGAAGTACTGCTCCCAGGTACCCATCTCCTTCGAGACGTCCTCGGGTTCGTAGGGCAGCCCTGCCTTCTCGAAGACATCGGACTGGTAGAAGTGCACGACCGGACCGACGTCGATGGGGAAGCCGATGAGGGTGCCGTCGTCGGCCACGCCCTGCTGCCACTTCCAGTCCAGGTACTGGGACTTGAGCCGGTCGGCGCCGAGCGTGCGCAGATCCACGAACTGTGACGAGTTCGGCAGGTACGAGGCCATGTCCTCGCCCTTCAGTCCCGCGATGTCGGGGACATGGGCGCGGCCGGTCATGGTCGTGAGCAGCTTCGAGCGGTAGTAACCGCCGATCTGGACGGCCTGGAGGTTCACCGTGGAGTCGTAGCGGGCCTTGGCCTCGTCCACGACCTTCGGACTCAGGCCACCGCTCCAGTACCAAAGGACCATGTTCCGGCCGGTCGAACCGGTCGGCACGGCACAGCCGGATGCCAGGCCGCCGAGCGCCGTGGCGGCCGTACCGGCCAGGCCCGCGTGGAGCAGGCCTCGTCGTGAGAGCACAGCTCCCACCGCCTTTCGGGTGTTCTAGTGGGGGAAGGACGCGCGTCAGCCGGCGTGCACGGGTACGCGCGAGTCGGGGGAGGAACGAACGGAACGCGTCACCGGGGGAGTGAGCGGGTGCGCGTTCCAAGGGAGGCACCTGCGCGGGGTGACGTCAGGACGGGGTCACCGGGGCGTGGTGCACTGGCGGGCCCGGGTCCTCGGGGATGCGGTCCTCGAGGAAGCCGTACGCCTTCTTCAGCTCGGAGTCGTCGAGCGAACGCCACCAGCGGTCGATGCCGTACCAGCCGGGCGCGGCGAGCGCGCCGCCGTGGTGGCGCACGGAGAGGCCGGCCGCGAGCACCGCGAAACGCAGCCGCTCGGCCAGCGGCCAGCCGCCGAGCGAGGCCGCGACGAAACTCGCGCCGAAGACGTCACCGGCGCCCGTCGCGTCCACCACCCGCACGTCCAGCGCGGGCACCTCGGCGTACTCGCCCGTCGTCTGGTCCACGGCCACCGCGCCCTCGCCACCGCGGGTGACCACGGCGACCGGGACCAGTTCGGTGAGCGTGCCGAGGGCGGCGACCGCGCTGTCGGTGCGGGTGTACGCCATCGCCTCCGTCTCGTTCGGAAGGAACGCGTGGCACAGGGAGAGCTGCTTCAGCAGGTCCTCCGACCAGCGCTGGGAGGGGTCCCAGCCCACGTCCGCGTAGATCTGCGTGCCGTTCGCCGCGGCCCGCGCCAGCCACTGCCGGGGCTCGGCCTCGATGTGCACCAGGGCGGTGCGCGCCTCGGGCGGCTCGCCCACCAGCTCGTCCTGCGAGAAGGGCGGCTCCTGGCCGTGGGTGACCAGGGCCCGGTCGTGGTCGTACGCCAGCGAGACGGTGACCGGGGTGGGCCAGCCGTCCGCGGTGCGGGACAGCGAGAGGTCGATGCCCTCCTGACGACCGAGCAGGTCACGGCAGTACGAGCCGTAGAAGTCATGGCCGAAGACGGTCGCCAGGGAGGTGTCCAGTCCGAAGCGGGCCGCGGCCACCGCGAGGTTGGCTATACCGCCCGGGCTCACTCCCATGCCCTCGGTCCAGATCTCTTCACCCGGCGTCGGGGGCTTGCCCAGCCCGGTGAGCACGAGGTCATAGAAGAGCAGCCCGGTGAGCAGTACGTCTGGTGGCCGTTCCTCACCCACGGACGCGTCCTCTCGTCAAAAACATGCATTGGTGTGCACAGGATCGTGCGCGCCATCCGGAAATTTGGCAATAGTCAATCAGATCTGCTCATGGAAATGATTGAAAATGACGAGTAGTGTTCACGGCGTGCTGGCAGAGCGACGACACCAACTCATCCTCCGGGCCCTGCGGTCCGGCGGCCCGGCGGCCGTGACCGATCTCTCGGACCAGCTGGGTGTGAGCCCCGCCACAATTCGCCGAGACCTGGTGAGACTTGAGGAGGAGGGGCTGCTTACTCGTGTCCACGGAGGAGCGGTCGCGGAGGAGGGCGACCAGCCCTTCGCCGAGGTCGCCCAGGTGCGGGTCGCCGCGAAGGACGTCATAGCCGCGCGGGCCGCCTCGCTGGTCGAGGACGGTCAGTCCGTGCTGCTCGACATCGGAACGACCGCGTACCGGCTGGCCCGGCAACTGCGTGGACGGCGGCTCACCGTGATCACCAGCAATCTGGTGGTGTACGAGGAACTGGTGGACGACGAGGGCATCGAGCTGGTGCTGCTCGGCGGGATGGTCCGCCGCGAGTACCGCTCGCTGGTCGGGTTCCTCACCGAGGACAACCTGCGCCAGTTGCACGCCGACTGGGTCTTCCTCGGCACCAGCGGGGTGCGGCCGGGCGGCCAGGTCATGGACACCACGGTCGTCGAGGTCCCGGTGAAGCGGGCGATGATCGCGGCGGGCGAGCGGGTCGCGTTGCTGGCGGACGCGGCGAAGTTTCCCGGGACGGGCATGGCGAAGGTGTGCGGGCCGGAGGATCTGGACGTCGTGGTGACGGATGTGCCGCCTGCTGGGGGGATGCGGGCTGTCTGGGAGGACGCGGGGGTGCGGGTGATGGCGGGATGAGGGTGCTTCCGCCTTGCCGGCGGCTGACCGGGGGCCTTGGGGCCGGGGCCGGTGCCGCGGCCGGTGCCGGGGCCGGTGCCGGGGACGGGGTCGTTAGGGGTGTCGGGGTCGTCGGGGTGGTTGGGGTCGCATCGGCGCGGGTCGTTGGTGTGGGCTCGGGTTCGGAGGCGGGTGCTCGTCGTCCGTGGCTGGTGCGCCTGACGGCGGTGGGTGGGTCGGGGCCGCGCCGGATTCTCCGTCCTCGGTCTGGCGGGATTCGAGTCGGGCGTGGGGTCGGGCTTGTCCGACCGCCAGCCGCTGCGGGCGGAGAGACCGGCACGTCCCCTTCCGCGCGCGGGCGGCTGCCCGCCGGTGGGGGCTGGTGCTTGGCGCGGTGCGGCAGGTGTCTTGCCGTGCGGTGGCGGCTGCCGGGCCGTGGGGGCGGAGGATCCGGCACGTCCCCTTTCGCGTGCGGGCGGCTGCGGGGCGGTGGGGGCGGGCGTTCGGCGAAGTGCGGCATGTCTTCCGGCGCGTTCCCTTCCGACCGCGAGCCGCTGCGGGCGGAGAAACCGGCACGTCCCCTTTCGCGTGCGGGCGGCTGCGGGGCGGTGGGGGCCGGCGTTCGGCGAAGTGCGGCATGTCTTCCGGCGCGTTCCCTTCCGTGTGCGGGCGGGTGCCCGCCGGTGAGGGCCGGCGCTTCGTCCAGCCCGGCAGGCCCCATACCGTGCGGTGGCCGCTGCCGGGCCGTGGGGGGAGAAACCGGCACGTCCCCTTCCCCGCGCGGGCGGCTGCCCGCCGGTGGGGGCTGGTGCTTGGCGCGGTGCGGCAGGGATCTTGCCGTGCGGTGGTGGCTGTCGGGGCGGTTTTTGGGGGTGCGGGGCTGCGTCGATGTGCGGCTCCGCCGCGTGGGCGCGACCAGTCGCACGTGGTCCGCACCCGGAAACAGGCCGGTGGGCGGCCCTCAGTCCGCTCGGGGGTTCCAGGGGGCGCAGCCCCCTTGGCGGGTCGAAGGGGCGCAGCCCCTGGGGGAGGGACGGGTAAGGGCGGCGGGGGCGAAAACCCGTCGGGGGGACACGTAGCGTGGGACTCGAAGTGAAGGTGGTAGTCGCGTGAAGCTGACGATTCTGGGTGGCGGCGGATTCCGGGTGCCGCTCGTTTACGGAGCGCTGCTCGGGGACCGCGGGGAAGGCCGCGTCACCCGGGTCGTGCTGCACGACCTGGACGCGGACCGGCTGTCCGCGGTCTCCCGAGTGCTGGCCGAGCAGGCGGACGGCGTCCCCGACGCCCCCGAGGTGAGTGTCACCACGGACCTCGACGAGGCACTGCGCGGCGCCGACTTCGTGTTCTCCGCGATCCGTGTCGGTGGGCTGGAGGGGCGGGCGGCCGACGAGCGCGTGGCGCTGGCGGAAGGTGTCCTCGGGCAGGAGACCGTGGGCGCGGGCGGTATCGCGTACGGGCTGCGCACCGTGCCGGTCGCCGTCGACATCGCTCGGCGCGTGGCCCGGCTCGCCCCCGACGCCTGGGTCATCAACTTCACCAACCCCGCCGGACTGGTCACCGAGGCCATGTCACGCCACCTCGGGGACCGTGTCATCGGCATCTGCGACTCCCCGGTCGGCCTGGGGCGCCGTATCGCGCGCGTGCTCGGCGTGCACGACCCCAAGGATGCGTGGATCGACTACGTCGGTCTGAACCACCTGGGCTGGGTGCGCGGACTGCGCGTCGCCGGGCGGGACGAACTTCCCCGGCTGTTCGCCGACAACGATCTCCTGGGGTCGTTCGAGGAGGGCAAGCTCTTCGGGCCGGAGTGGCTGCAGTCCCTGGGCGCGGTCCCCAACGAATACCTGCACTACTACTACTTCAACCGGGAAGCGGTCCGCGCCTACCGCGATGCGGAGAAGACCCGCGGCGCCTTCCTGCGCGACCAGCAGCAGCGGTTCTACGAGGAGATGAAACGCCCCGACGCGGCGGCCCTGCACACCTGGAGCCGCACCCGCGCCGAGCGCGAGGCCACGTACATGGCCGAGAACCGCGACGCGGCCGGCGCCGGCGAACGTGAGGCCGACGACCTCTCCGGCGGCTACGAGAAGGTGGCGCTCGCCCTGATGCGGGCCATCGCCAGGGACGAGCGCACCACTCTGATCCTGAACGTGCGCAACCGTGCCACCCTGTCCGTCCTGGACGCCGACGCCGTCATCGAGGTGCCCTGCCTGGTCGACGCCAACGGCGCGCACCCCGTCACCGTCGATCCGCTGCCCGACCACGCCACCGGCTTGGTCTGCGCGGTCAAGGCGGTCGAGCGGGAGGTGCTCGCCACGGCCGAGTCCGGCTCCCGCACCACCGCGGTGAAGGCCTTCGCACTGCACCCGCTCGTCGACTCCGTGAACGTGGCCCGACGGCTCGTCGAGGGCTACACCGCCGTCCACCCCGGCCTCGCCTACCTGAAGTAACCCCGCGTACTCGCCGCCCGCAGAGCCCCCGAGGAGAACCACTCATGCATGACGAACGCCGCCGGATCGAGGAGCGCGTCCGGCGCATCCACGACCAGCGCATCAAGCCCGCCCTCTACGCCGCCTCCGTGCCCTTCGAGGTGGAGGCCTGGCAGGCGCCGGGCGAGCCCGTTCCCTTCGAGGAGGCAGCGGACGCCCCGTACGAGCCCTTCGCCATGGACACCCCGTGGGGCCCGCCCTGGGGCACCACCTGGTTCCGGATGCGCGGGATCGTACCCGCCGAGTGGGCCGGCAAGCGCGTCGAGGCCGTCATCGACCTCGGCTTCGTCGGCGACTGGCCCGGCAACCAGGCGGAGGCCCTGGTCCACCTCACCGACGGCACCCCGCTGAAGGCCGTCAACCCCCTCAACCAGTACGTGCCCATCGGCAACCCGGCCACCGGCGGCGAGGAGATCCACTACCTCGTCGAGGCGGCCTCCAACCCGGACATCCTCGCCAACGACTTCTCCGCCCCCACCCCGCTCGGCGATGTCCTCACCGCCGGTGACAAGCCGCTGTACACATTCCGCCGCGCCGACCTCGCCGTACTCGACGAGAACGTCTGGCACCTCGACCTGGACCTGCAGGTGCTCACCGAGCTCATGGTCCACCTCGAGCAGCACGAGCCGCGCCGCCACGAGATCATGCACGCCCTGGACCGGGCCATGGACACCCTGGACCTGGACGACATCTCCGGCAGCGCCGCGGCCGTCCGCGAGGTGCTCGCCCCCGTCCTCGCCAAGCCCGCGCACGCCAGCGCCCACACCGTCTCCGGCGTCGGCCACGCGCACATCGACTCTGCCTGGCTGTGGCCCATCCGGGAGACCAAGCGCAAGACCTCCCGCACCTTCTCCAACGTCACGGCCCTCGCCGACGAGTACGAGGACTTCATCTTCGCCTGCTCACAGGCCCAGCAGTACGAGTGGGTGCGCGACAACTACCCGCACGTGTGGGCGCGCATCCAGGACTCGGTGAAGAAGGGACAGTGGGCGCCCGTCGGCGGCATGTGGGTCGAGGCCGACGGCAACCTGCCCGGCGGTGAGGCCATGGCCCGCCAGCTCATCCACGGCAAGCGGTTCTTCATCGAGCACTTCGGCGTCGAGACCAAGGGCGTGTGGCTGCCGGACTCCTTCGGCTACACCGCCGCCTACCCGCAGCTCGCCAAGCTCGCCGGCAACGAATGGTTCCTCACCCAGAAGATCTCCTGGAACCAGACCAACAAGTTCCCGCACCACACCTTCTGGTGGGAGGGCATCGACGGCACCCGGATCTTCACCCACTTCCCGCCCGTCGACACCTACAACGCCCGGTTCAGCGGCGAGGAGATGGACCGCGCCGTCCGCAACTACCAGGAGAAGGGCGGCGGTACGCGCTCCCTGGCGCCCTTCGGCTGGGGCGACGGCGGTGGCGGCCCCACCCGCGAGATCATGGAGAGGGCCCGGCGGCTGGCCGACCTGGAGGGCTCCGCGAAGGTCGTCGTGGAGCACCCGGACTCCTTCTTCAAGGCGGCGCGCGAGGAGTACGAGGACGCCCCCGTCTGGAACGGCGAGCTCTACCTGGAGCTGCACCGCGCCACCTACACCTCCCAGGCCCGCACCAAGCAGGGCAACCGCCGCAGCGAACACAAGCTGCGCGAGGCCGAGCTGTGGGCGACCACGGCCGCGCTGCACGCACCGGGGTACGCGTACCCGTACGAGAAGCTGGACCGCCTGTGGAAGACGGTCCTGCTGCACCAGTTCCACGACATCCTGCCGGGCTCGTCCATCGCCTGGGTGCACCGCGAGGCGGAGGCCGAATACGCGCGTGTGGCGGGGGAGTTGGAGGAGCTGACGCGGGAGGCGGTGGCCGCGCTCGGCGGCGGTGCGGCGCGCGTGTTCAACACCAGCCCGCAGCCCCGCGCCGAGGTCGTCCGCACCCCGGACGGCACGCCCGTCTACACCGAGGTCCCGGCGAACGGCAGCGCCCCCCTCGGCACGGGTGAGGCCCCACAGCCCGTGACCGTCACAGGCCGCGTCCTCGACAACGGCCTCGTCCGCGTCGAGATCGGAGAGGACGGCACCCTCGCCTCCGTACGCGACCTGCGTGCCGACCGCGAAGTCCTCGCCGACCAGGGCAACCTGCTCCGCCTGCACACCGACCTCCCCAACTACTGGGACGCCTGGGACATCGACAAGCACTACCAGAACCGGTACACGGACCTGCTGGACGCCGAGTCGGTCACCGTCACCGAGGAAGGGCCGCTGCTCGGCGCGATCAAGGTCGAGCGGGCCTTCGGCAAGGGCTCCCGGATCACGCAGACGATCACGGTCCGCGCCGGCAGCCCCCGTATCGACATCGAGACGGACATCGACTGGCACGAGGCCGAGAAGATCCTCAAGGCCGCCTTCCCGGTCGACCTGCGCGCCCCGCACTCGTCCGCGGAGATCCAGTTCGGCCATATCCAGCGGCCCACCCACACCAACACCAGCTGGGAGGCGGCCCGCTTCGAGGTGTCCGGCCACCGCTGGGTGCACATCGGCGAGCCCGGCTACGGCGTCGCGGTCATCAACGACTCCACCTACGGCCACGACGTCTCCCGCACCGTCCGCGAGGACGGCGGCACGACCACCACGGTCCGGCTCAGCCTGGTCCGCGCCCCGCGCATCCCGGACCCCGAGGCCGACCAGGGCCGCCACCGCTTCACCTACGCGCTGCTGCCCGGCGCCACCATCGGCGACGCGGTCGCCGAGGGCTACGCCCTCAACCTGCCGCTGCGCGTGGCGGACGCGGCGGGCGCCCAGGAGCCGGTGGTGTCCGTCGACGGTGAGGGTGTGACGGTCGAGGCGGTGAAGCTCGCCGACGACGAGTCCGGCGACGTCGTCGTCCGGATCTACGAGTCCCGCGGCGGCCGGGCCCGGGGTGTGCTGCGCGCCGGCTTCCCGCTCGCCGGCGCCCAGGTCACCGATCTGCTGGAGCGACCGCTGGAGCGGGTGGAGACCGACGGGAACGGCGGGGTCGACGTGGAACTGCGCCCGTTCCAGGTCCTGACGCTCCGTCTGGAGCGTGCCGACAACGGCCGATAGGGCCGGCGAGCAGGCGGCAGAGGCCGGGCGCCGCCGATCGGGCGGGACCCCGCGGTGGGCTTCGGAGAACCCCACCGCGGGGTCCCGCGAGGGGCCGGTGCGCCGGCGGGCCAGTAGTCGAAAGCCGCTGCCGCCGTCCGGGCATCGGCCACCTGCGTGGAGTGGTCACCGGCCCCGTGAAGTTCGCTGCTTCGTGAAACTCTCAGCTTCGCCGAGGAGTTCAGCAATGCCCATGCAACCCTGGTTCACCGACGCCAAGTTGGGGATCTTCGTCCACTGGGGGATCTACGCCGTCGACGGCGTCCAGGAGTCCTGGTCGTTCTACGACGACATAGTGCCCCACGAGCAGTACATGTCCCAGCTCCACCGCTTCACCGCCGCCAACTACGACCCGAAGACCTGGGCGGACCTGTTCGCCCGGGCGGGCGCCAAGTACGCCGTCCTCACCAGCCGCCACCACGACGGCGTCGCCCTGTGGGACACCGCGTACGGCGACCTCAACCTCGGCCACGACTACCTCTCCGGGTACGCCGACGCCCTGCGCGAGAAGGGCCTCAAGGTCGGTCTGTACTACTCGCACTCCGACTGGAACCACCCCGACTACGCCTCCACCCGCAAGCCCGGCCGCCCGCCGGAGCTGGAGGACAACCGCTACTCGGAGGTCGCCGCCGAGCACGAGGACCTGGACGCCTGGGAGCGGTTCATCGCCTACCGCGACGGCCAGATCCACGAACTGGCCTCGCGCTACCGGCCCGACCTGATGTGGTTCGACGGAGAGTGGGACCGCAGCGAGGAGCAGTGGCGCATCCCCGAACTCGCCGCGCTCATCCGCTCGTACGTGCCCCACGTCGTCTTCAACGCCCGCATGCTCAGCGAGGGCGACTACGCCACCCCCGAGCAGGGCGCTCCCGTCGTGCCGCCGGAGGGCCCCTGGGAACTGTGCCTGACGATCAACGACTCGTGGGGCTACCAGCACCACGACCACAACCACAAGTCGCTCGACCAGATCATCCGTTACTTCACCGAGACCATCGGCGGCGGCGGCAACCTGCTCCTCGACGTCGGACCGATGGAGGACGGCACCATCCCGCAGGCACAGGTCGAGCGTCTCGAAGGCCTGGGGGAGTGGATCTCCAGACACTCCGAGGCCGTGTACGGCACGGTGCGCGGGCTCCCGGCCGGGCACCACTACGGGCCCAGCACCCTCTCCGCCGACCGCCGCACCCTCTACCTCACCCTGTTCGACGTCCCGCGCGCCGACATCGGGGTACGGGGCCTAGCCACCGCCGTCCGCAGGGTCACCGTGCTCGGCACCGGCACGGAGCTCGCCCACCGTGTCGTCGGCGGGCTGCACGAGGCCGTAGGGGTGCTGTGGATCGAACCGCCCGCGCAGGCCGACCTCGACCCGCACGCCACGGTGCTGGCCGTCGAACTGGACGGTGAGCTGGAGCTGTACCGGGGCTCGGGCCGGTTCTGAACGTGCCGACGGCGGCCGGCCCCTCCCGGGGCCGGCCGCCGCCGGAGCGAACGAAACCGCGCGGCTCAGCCGGTGAAGCCGGCCGTGATGGAGGTGAACTGCCAGTTGCTCTGGCTGATGCCGGAGCAGTTCGCCACCACACCGCCGCCCGGGCACGGCCGGTCACGGTTGACCGACCAGAACGCGAGCCGCGCGATGTGACGCGCGTTCGCCCAGTCCCGGATCTGGGTCCAGGTCGCCGGGCTGGTGAGCTCCTGCTGGTCACTGAGCCCGTTCATCCCGGAGATGCCGATGTGCGCGTAGGCGGTGGCGTCGTCCCAGCCGAACGTCGACTTGAGCTTGGTCTTGAGACCCTCCGTCGCGTTCACGGTGTTGCCGTACATGTCGGCGCCGCCGCCGAAGTCGAACGGCATGATCGTGAAGACGTCGATGTTCGCATTGAGCGCCTTGGCCTGCTCGATGAGCCGGTTGCCCCAGTAGGTCGGGCCGGTCGTCGTGGTGCCGAAGGTGATGATGGTGCGCAGGCCCGGGTTGTTCGCCTTGACGATCTTGAGCGCGTTGAGGATCCGGTCCTGGACCGTCGGGTTCTCGAATTCGTCGGTGTTCTCGATGTCGACGTCGATCGCCTTCAGTCCGTAGGCGTCGATCACCTTCTGGTACGCGCCAGCGAGCGCCTCGGCCGTCGAGCAGTTGGGGCCGAGCTTGTTGCCGCTCCAACCGCCGATCGACGGGACGATGTCACCGCCCGCGGCACGGATGGAGTTGATGACCGCCTGGTCGTTGCCGCCGGTCAGCGCGCGCTGTCCGTCCCAGGCCGGGTTGCAGCCGCCGGAGGAGAGGATGAACGCCAGCGTGAACCACTTGACCCCGGTCGCGCTCATCACCGAGGGCGCACTCGGCGGATCGCCCCAGCCGAGGTACAGATAGGGCGCGGCCTGCTTGAATCCCGTGCCACCGCCGGTGCCGGGATCCGTGGTGACGCTGACCGCGTTGGAGGCGGGCGAGGTGTTCCCGGCCGCGTCCCGTGCCCGGACGGTGAAGGAGTACGCGGTGCTCGGGGAGAGCCCGCTCACGGTGCCACTGGTACCGGACACCGTGAGCACCCGGTTGGCACCGCTGTAGATGTCGTACGAGGTCACGCCCACATTGTCCGTGGCGGCGTTCCAGGCCAGGGACACGCTCGAGGAGGTCTTGCCGGTGGAGCGCAGACTGCTCGGCGCGGTCGGAGCCTGGCTGTCCGATCCGCCGCCGCCCGGTCCGTCGAGGCTGATGTCGTCGGCGTAGTAGGTGCCCTGGCCGTACCAGCCGTGGGTGTAGATGGTTGCGCTGGTCTGCGTGGCGCCCGTGGTGAAGGACATGGTGAGCCGGCTGTACGCGGTGGGCGACTGGGTCCATGTCGAGGCGCCGCCGTCGACGCCCAGGTAGATGTAGCTGCCGCGCACCCAGCCGGAGAGGCTGTAGGTGGTGCTCGGCTGGACGGACACGGTCTGGGTGCACTTGGCGTTGTCGCTCGAACTGGCCGCTCCGGCGAGGGCCTTGCTGCCGCCGTGGACCGGGCTGGAGACGACCGATCCCAGGTTGCCCGTGCAGGACCAGGGGGACAGGCCGCCCGACTCGAAGCCGGGGTTGGCGAGGATGTTGGCCGCCTGGGCGGTTCCCGGCAGGGCGACGGCGGCGGCGAGGCCGAGCGCTGCCGAGCCGAGGAGGGCGAGAGCGCGCTGTCGGAGAGATCTGGAGGATCTGAACGATCGCGAGGATCTGGGCGATCTGGAGGATCTGGGCGATCGGGAGGGTCTGGGGGATCCGGACGATCTGAGTGATCCGGAGGGTTCGAGGGATTCGGAGGATCTGAGCGGTCTGAGGGGTCTGAGGCGCACGAGTGCTCCCTGAAAGAGTGGGGTACGGGAGTGTGCTCGCGCTCGTGCCGGAGGAGAGCGCTCAACCAAGTTGGTATGGACCAATCGCGGTGTCAAGAGGCCTCGCGCAAACGGCCGAAGCCCTCGCGCGGAACGAGGGCCCGTTCGTCTTCTCCTCGAGGGTCGGCCGCACCGTGGGAACGGCGGTCGGCCGACCCCCGCCGGCGGCGGTCGTGTTGGGGGCTGCACAGGAACTATCGGCTTGCGCGGGAGCGATCGGCCGCGCGGGAGCGTTCGGCAATGCGGGAACGATCGGCTTGCGCGGGAGCGTTCGGCCGCGCAGGACCGTTCGGCTACGCGGGACCGTTCGGCCGCGCGGCACCGTTCGGCCGCGCGGGAGCGTTCGGCTACGCGGGAACGATCGGCTTGCGCGGGAGCGTTCGGCCGCGCAGGACCGTTCGGCTACGCGGGACCGTTCGGCTACGCGGGACCGTTCGGCCGCGCGGCACCGTTCGGCCGCCAGGAGCGTGCGGCTACGCGGGGGCGTTCGGCTACGCGGGAGCGATCGCGGTCATCGGGGCGCCCGTTGTGGGTGCCGGGGTGTGCAGGGCGGGGAGCGGGGCCTGGGCCGGTGCCGGGGTTTCGGGGAGTTGCTCCGGGAGGCCCACCGGGCGCACCGGACGGGGGCCCGCCACCACCGCGTAGTCCGCGCCGAGGAACGCCGGCATGAGCTCCCCGGGGTCCTCCCCGAGAGCCAGCCGCACCGCGGCCCAGGGCACGTTGATCCCGCACTGCGCCAGCTGGTGCAGTCCGCCCGCCGGACGGGTGTTGACGTCCAGCAGCACGGGTTCGTCACCCAGCAGCCGGAACTGAATGTTGGTCAGGTAGTGCAGACCGAAGGCTTCAGCCGTCAGCCGGGCGGGCTCGATCCACTTCGGGTGGAGCGTGAAGCCCCGGCGCCGCCCGTTCTTGGTCCGGCCCACCGCCATCCGCACCCGGCCGTCCGGCCCGGTGAGGCAGTCCACCGACACCTCCGGCTCCGTGAGCCGCGGCATCACCAGCCAGTCCACGGGCTGTTCGCCGGCGCGCACCGCCTCCACCACGAGGTCCAGCGGAACGTACGGGCTGGGGAAACCACTGAGGTGCGTCAGGGAGAACGGCGCCCGGGTGATGATCCGGAAGCCGACGCCGCCCGCACCGGACGCCGGTTTGAAGCAGGCCTTGTGCCCGTCCGCCTCCAGCGCCTCGACGGCGGTGACGAGTTCGTCCGCGTCGCGGACCCGGTACCACGGCGGCACCGGGACTCCCACCGCTTGCACGGCCTCATATGCCGTGATCTTGTCCTGGAAGGTGGCCACCGCCTCCGCGGGCGGCGTCAGCAGGGCGGTGCCGACCGAGGCGAAGTCCTCGCCGTGCGCGGCCACGGCCGCCTGGTAGGCGACCGGCGCGAAGACGTCGATGCCGTGCCGGGCGCACTGGTCGAGCGCGTACTCGACGTAGGCCGCGGGAGACAGACCCTCCGGCTCGAGCATCGCCGTGTCGGCGGCGGCGAGGACCGGGGAGTCGGGATCCACGTGCGTCGCATGGATCTCCACTGGACGGCCGTGCGGATTATCGCGCAGTTGGTCCATGAAGAAGACGTTCTCCGCGTACGTGCGGTTGAGCCAGACGCGTACGCGAGAGCCCATGCAGGCCGCCTTTCAAGGTTTGCGGGCAGGGCGAAGCAGGCCGTGCCCGGCCAGGGGTAAAGGGAGGTACACGAAACCGCCGTGCGCGAACGGAAGTCGGTGACGGAAGTGTTGGGGCGATCATAGGGCAGGCGGCCCGGTCTTCTGCTACGGGCGTGTAAATGATTCTTCAAACACCTTGCGTATTCGCTCGCCTGCTGGTGGTGACGGTCCGATGGTAGGACCCCGAGCGCGCCACCGCACCGAGAGCACCGCGGTCGGAATGCCCGCGGGAACGCGTCGTCGCACGGGGCCGGGGCGGTGACCGGAGCGCCCTGGCGGCCGCCCCCGGTCACCGGAGGCCTTCGGGGCTTCGGGCTCCCGGGCTCCCGGCTTCCCGGGCTCCCGGCTCCCCGGCCCCAGCTTCCCGGCCCTACCGGGCTTCCCGGCGTCCCGGCCTTCCGGCGGTACTGGGCCTCCCGGCTTCCCGGCTTCACGGCCTCGCGGACTCGCGGCTCCCCACGGCCTCCCGGCTTCCCGGCTTCACGGCCTCGCGGCCTCGCGGCCTTCCCGCGGCTTCGCGGCTTCCCGGCCTTCCAGTGGTCCCGGTCTCCCGGCCCCTTCGTGGCTGTCGGTGTGCCGGTGCAATCGGCAGGTGTGGCGGGCGGCGGTGTGCTCGGTGGGAACCGTTCCGTATCCGGCCTGCCGGAGACAGCGGGGCCGCCACGGCGGGTGGCCGGTCGCGAGGACGGGTCGGCCGGGCGCCGGGTGCGGCCCTGGGAACGGCCGGACCGGGTGACGCCCGTATGCCGGCCGCCGTCCGGGGCCTTGTTGCGGCGGACGCCCGCGATCCGGATGACCGCGCCGCCGGACCTCCGGAAGGCGGCTCGCGCCCCGCCGTACTGCGGAGAAGGCGGCGCCGCGTCGGCCACCGGCCTGTGGCCAGGTACGGAGGGCGGTGCGGCGGCCGAGCGTGGGCGTGCCGTGTGCCGCGTCGTTTCTCGTGGGAGGTTCAACTCCTCTCTCATGGGTGGTTCAACTCATCGGACGCGTAGATGACTTGGATCGAGCCGCCCTCGGTGTGCGCGGCGCACCGGACCGGGGCGCGTCCGGGGACGGTCGCGATCGCCGGCGCTCTTGAACGCCGGGGTCGGATGTGTTGTTGTGGTGGCGGTCGGGGGCACGGAGGGGGGCGAGGGTGAAGTCGACGGCTGACCGGTTCGGGCAGCTGCTGGCCATCAGCGATCTGCACATCGGCTATGCGGAGAACCGCGCGCTCGTCGAGAGGATGCGCCCGCACACCGACGCGGACTGGCTGCTGGTCGCCGGGGACGTCGCGGAGACCGTCGCCGACATCCGCTGGGCCCTGGGAACCCTCGCCGGGCGCTTCGCCAAGGTGATCTGGACGCCCGGCAACCACGAACTGTGGACTCACCCCAAGGACGAGATCACCCTGCGTGGCGAGGCCCGCTACCGCCATCTGGTGGACGTCTGCCGCGAGTTGGGTGTGATCACCCCCGAAGACCCGTACCCGGTCTGGGAAGGGCCGGGCGGCCCCGTCGTCGTCGCGCCGCTCTTCCTCCTCTACGACTACACCTGGCTGCCCAGGGGTTGTCTGTCCAAGGAAGAGGGCCTGGACTACGCGCACGGCACCGGGATCGTATGCACCGACGAACACCTGCTGCACCCCGACCCCTACCCGACCCGTGAGGCCTGGTGCCGGGCCCGGGTGGCACACACCGAGGGACGGCTGCTGACGCTGCCGCCGGAGCTGCCGACGGTGCTGGTCAACCACTATCCGCTGGACCGTCACCCCACGGACGTGCTGTGGCACCCGGAGTTCGCGATGTGGTGCGGCACCCGGATGACCGCCGACTGGCACCGCAGGTTCCGCGCCGCCGCGATGGTCTACGGGCATCTCCACATCCCGCGCACCACCCACCTCGACTCGGTTCCCTTCGAAGAGGTGTCGGTGGGCTACCCCCGCGAGTGGCGCAAGCGCCCGGGACCCCCGGGTACGCTGCGTCGCATCCTGCCGATGGAGGTCGAAAACGGTGATCGAGGAGCTGCTCCCGGACTCCGTCGTGGCCGTTGAGACGTTCTGCGCGGAGGCGGCGCAGGACGCCGAGGGCATCGACGAGGTGATCTTGTTCCCCGAGGAGCAGGCCGTCGTCGCCAAGGCGGTCGAGAAACGGCGTCGGGAGTTCGCCGTCGTACGCCGGTGCGCCCGCAGCGCGATGGAGAAACTCGGCATACCCCCCCAGCCGATCCTGCCCGGCGAGCGCGGGGCGCCGCGCTGGCCGTCCGGGCTCATCGGCAGCATGACGCACTGTGAAGGCTACGCCGCCGCCGCGCTCGCCCGATCCGCCGACCTGGCCTCCCTCGGCGTCGACGCGGAGGCCCATCTCCCGCTCCCGGAAGGCGTCATGGAGGCCGTCGCGCTCCCCGCCGAGCAGGAGCGCCACGACCGGCTGAGCGTCGAACACCCCGCCGTGCACTGGGACCGGCTGCTGTTCAGTGCCAAGGAGTCCGTCTACAAGGCGTGGTTCCCGCTCACCGGCCGGTGGCTGGACTTCGCCGAGGCGGACATCGAGATATCACCGGACACCGGGCGCTTCCGGGCCCGTCTGCTGGTGCCCGGACCGGTCGTGGGCGACGCACGGCTCGGGCACTTCGACGGACGCTGGAGCGTACGCGACGGACTGGTGAGCACCGCGGTCACCGTGGCCCACGACTGATGGCCGTGATGATGGACAGCGGTGCCCGGATGGAACTCGTCCACAAGTCCCGTGAGCGTGACGCGTTCCCCACCGGCTGGCGCCGCATCAGCGACACCGGTTTCGTGGTGACCGCGGAGCTGCCCCACGATCACCCCTTCTTCACCCCCGTACACGGCGACCGGGACGATCCCCTGCTGATCGTCGAGATCATGCGGCAGATCACCCTGCTGGTCACCCACGCGGGGTTCGACGTCCCGGTCGGCCACCACTTCCTGCTGAACTCCATGGACTTCACTTTCTTCCTGGAACGCCTCGATGCCGGCGCCGGGACCGGTACCGGCACCGAGAGCACCGAACTCGTCGCGGGTGTGCGCTGCTCGGAGATCGGACGGCGGGCCGGACATCTGGCACGGATGCGCAGCGACGTGGAGCTGCGCCGCCGCTCCGGCCAGGTCGTCGCCACCGGAGTGGGCCGGATCGGCGTCCTGAGCCCCGCGGTCTACCGGCGACTGCGCGGCGAACGGCACACCCTGGCCGGGGCAACGGTGCCGCCGGGCGTGCCGAAGTGGCTCGTGGGGCGCGGCCACGACCGCGACGTCGTCCTCGCGCCGACGCCCCGTACCGACGCCTGTGACTTACGGACCTCCCGCACGAACGTATGGGAGTTACGGGTCGACCCCTCCCACCCCACCTTCTTCGCCCGCCCGAACGATCACGTCCCCGGCATGCTGCTGCTCGAAGCGGCCCGCCAGGCGGCCCACGCCCTCGCCGCACCCGTCCCGTTCGTCCCCGCCCGCGGTGGCATCATCTTCGACCGGTACGCCGAACTGGGCATACCCTGCCTGGTCCGGGCCCGGGAAACCGCGCCGGACACCATCCAGGTGACGGCGCACCAGGCCGAGAGCCGGGTCTTCCGCTGCACCTTCACGGCACCCTGGAAGACGTCCTGAACCCGTCGCGGAGGTCGGTTTGATTCTCGTCACCGGAGTGACCGGCACGGTGGGCGCGGCCGTGGTCCGCGCACTCGGCCCCCATCAGCAGGTGCGCGCCCTGGCGAGAAGACCGGAACTGGCCCCCTCGGGGATCGAGGTGTACCAGGGGGAGTACGCCGACCACGACGCCCTGCTGCGCGCGTTGACCGGGGTTCGCGCCGCCTTCCTGGTCACCAACAGCCCTGTCGAGCCCGACGACGAGCGGTTCACCGCCGCGGCCCGCGAGGCCGGCGTACAGCATCTGGTCAAGCTGTCCGCGCAGGCCGTTGCCGACGAGACGGCCGATGACCTCATCACCCGGCGCCAGCGCCACAACGAAACGGTGATCCGGTCCTCCGGGCTGGACTGGACGCTGCTGCGGCCCCGCGCCTTCATGTCGAACACCCTCTCCTGGGCCCCGTCGATCCGCGCCCACGGGGTGGTGCGCGCCCTCTACGGCATGGCGCCCAACTCCTGTGTCGATCCGAGGGACATCGCCGAGGTGGCGGCCCGGGTCCTGACCGAACCCGGACACGAGGGCCGCACCTACGCCCTGACCGGCCCCGAGCCGATCACCCCCGAGGAGCAGACGCGACAACTCGGCGACGTGCTCGGGCGCCCGCTGCGCTTCGCGGAACTGACCCCGGAGCAGGCCCTGGCACACTTGACGACCCGTTACCCCCAGCCGGTGGCCCGGGCCCTGGTCGAGAGCGCGGGCCGCACCGCCGCCGGAGCGAAGGCCGAGGTGTCGCCGGCCGTGGCGGAACTGACCGGGCGGCCTGCCCGGACCTTCCGGACCTGGGCCGCGGAGCACGCGGCGGCCTTCGGTTGAGGCGGGGCGGCGCCAGGAGGTGTCACCGGCCCCTGCGCTCGGCGGAGGTGTCACCCCCTGCGGTCGGCGGAGGTGTCACCCCCTGCGCTCAGCGCAACACCACAGGCAGCTCCTGATGCCCGTTGGACAGGAACGACGGCAGCGGCCGAAGCGGCTTGTCCGGGTCGGCGAGGGCGATCCCCGGGAAGCGTTCGAACAGCGCGGACAGCGCGATCGTCGCCTCCATCCGGGCCAGCGGCGCACCCAGGCAGTAGTGCACCCCATGGCCGAACGTCACATGCTCGCGCCGGGTCGCGCGTCTGGCGTCGAAGACGTCGGCGTCGGCGCCGTGCACGTCCGGGTCGCGGCCCACGCCCGCCATCGAGATCAGGATCGGCTCCCCCTTGGCGATCACCACATCGCCCAGCTCGATGTCCTCCACGGCGTACCGGAAGGGGATGTGGGCGCCGGGCGGATCCACCCGCAGCGTCTCCTCGATGACGTCCTCCCAGCTCACCTCGCCCTCGTCCAGCAGGGCGCGCTGCTCGGGGTGGGTGAGCAGCGCGTGCACGGTGTTGTCGAAGAGGTTGACCGTGGTCTCGTACCCGGCGGAGATCATCAGCAGCAGCGTGTCCACCAGTTCCTGGTCGCTCAGCCGGTCCTCGCCGTGCTCGTCGCGCACCGCGATCAGGGCGCTGGCCAGATCGTCCCCGGGGTGGGCGCGCTTGACCTCGACGAGGTCGTTGAGCGCCGTGTACAGCTTCAGACCGTTCTCCATCACCTCCTCCGGGGAGACCGCGGTCAGGAAGGTGATGTCGATGACCTCGCGCAGTCCGTCCCGGGCCTCCTCGGGGATGCCGAGCAGTTCGCAGATCACCCGGACCGGGAGCGGGCAGGCGAACTCGGCCCGTAAGTCGACGGGCTGACCCGGCGCCACCCGCTGGAGACCGTCGAGGAGTTCCGCGGTGATTTCCTCGACACGAGGTCTGAGGGCGGCCGTGCGGCGTGCGGTGAAGGCCTTGGAGACCAGCTTGCGCAGCCGGTCGTGGTCCGTGCCGTACGCGGTGATCATGCTGCGTACGGACACCCAGATGGCCAGCGGCCAGGAGGCCGGTATCTCGCCGTTGATCCAGGCGGGCCAGTGCCGGTAGGCGTCCTTGGACACTCTCGGATCGGTCATCAGCTGTCTGACCGGAGCGGCGCTGGTGACGGACCATACGTTGACGCCGCCCGGCAGGGCGACCGGAACGACCGGTCCATGGGCCCGGATCCGGCGGATCTCGCCGTGGACGTCGGTGCCCGAGGGATCGATGGCGACGGGGCAGTGCTGGAGCTTCATGGCGGAGTCCCCCTGCTCTTCGGATGATCGCGGTGGCGATGCCAGATGCAGCCTAACGGCGCGTAAGAACGCTGCAACGGGGCCGAGTTCGCGACAGGGAATCACTGCGAATTCGGCCGCGGCATAGATATGAAACCGGAAGGTTGGTTTTAATGGACCGTGCCGCACCCGACGCGGCACACCGTCCCATCCCGTCGACCGCAGGAGGCGCTCGTGACGAAACAGGAACGGGCCATAAGGACGCGGAGCCGACTGATCAACTCGGCCGCAGAAGCCTTCCGGCGACAGGGCTACGAACGGGCGAGCCTCGCCTCCATCAGCTCTCAGGTCGGCGTCAGTTCAGGGGCGTTGCACTTCCACTTCGAGAACAAGGCGGCGCTCGCCTCGGCGGTGGTCCTGGAGGCGTCGCGCACGCTGTGCCGGAGCGCCTCGCACATCCAGCGCACCCAGAGTCCGGCCCTGCAGGCGCTGATCGACACCACGCACGCGCTCGCGGAACTGCTTCGCGAGAACGTCGTCGTCCAGGCCGGCTACCAGCTGAGCATCGCCGGCCACGGCAGCGGCCAGCCCACGCTGCGCGCCAAGTGGCAGACGCACGTGGCCCGGTTGATCGTGGAGGCCGACCGGGAGGGCATGCTGCGGACCGGGGTTTCGCGGGAGGACATCACGGCGTCCGTCGTGGCCGGGACGGTCGGGTTCGAACTGCTCGGCAGGGACAACCGGGCCTGGCTGTCACGGGGTTCGCTCACCGGGTACTGGCAGGTGCAGCTGACGTCGCTGGCCTCCTACGACGCACTCGACCGGCTGGTCCCCGCGGGCTCGGACTCGGCCCGCGTCCCACCCCAGACGACCCTGGCCCTGGCGACGGCCAAGTCCTGATCCACAGCGCCCGATTCACTTCGGCGAAGGGTCCGACGCACCTCGCACCAGGGCTGACAAGAACTCCACGGGGGTATCGCACCCCCGTCGAAGGCCAACTCCGGCCAGCCCCGGTCCCGATGCCCCGGGGGAGCCCCGAACCCGATGCCCCGTAGAGCACTTCGGCCTCCCGGACCACTCGGAACCCGGCCTTTTCCGTCCCCCGGACACCCGGCCTTTTCGCTCCGTTGGGCTCCGCCGCGCCGCGGGCCTCTCCGGGCTCGGCTCATGCGGGCGGCCCGGTCATCGGGCCCGCGATCCACCGAGGCCCGGAGCCGCACCGCCCGCCCAAGGCGCCACCGCACACCTGGGAGACCACCGCGCACCTGGGACAATTAGGAAACCACCGCCCGCCCAAGGGGTCCTTGCACTATGAGCGTCCGATCAGGTCGCGGGGGGGGGGGGGGGGGGGGGGGGGGGGCCCCCGCACCCCGCCCCGGCCGGGCGGGGGGCAGGGAACCCAAAA
>NZ_ML137713.1:200337-222145 GCF_004023625.1 Streptomyces cavernae
GGGTGTTGTGGGGCGGTGCCCCCCCCGCCCCCCCCCCCCGCGACCCGGGCGGGCATAGTGCAAGGACCCCTAAGGGCTTGCCGGGAAATAACTTGCGTGCTCCAGGTCTTGACACCGCAGCTCAGGAGCGATGCTCGCCGACGAATTATTTATCGGCGAGCCCTAAGGAACCGCCGCATCGGCCAGCGTGCGCTCCTCCGCCTCCGCGATCAGGCGGCCGCCGCGGTCCGCGGACAGGTCGAGGGAGGCCAGTACGGACGGTACGGCGATGCTCGGCAGCAGCAGGCGCTGGAAGACCGAGAGCCGATGCGGCAGGTCCTCGTAGTCGCTCAGCGTTACCGACATCAGCTGCATGCCCGCGAACGCCCCCACGCACAGCTCCGCCGTCTCGCCCGGGTCGACGTGCGGCAGCAGCTCGCCCTGGTCCCGGGCGGCCTCCAGCACCTGGCGGTTGCTCGCGCTCCACACCCGGAACGGGC
The DNA here is from genome assembly GCF_004023625.1 of Streptomyces cavernae. GTDB lineage: Bacteria > Actinomycetota > Actinomycetes > Streptomycetales > Streptomycetaceae > Streptomyces > Streptomyces cavernae. The sequence continues at coordinate 200,817 of NZ_ML137713.1, forward strand.
CCTGCCGGTCCAGGCCCTGGGCCTGCTGGTCCAGGGTGAGCCGGACGCTGGCGCGGACCAGCGGGTCCGTCCGCAGACGGTGGGCGAGCACCGACCCGGAGTCCACCAGCTCCTGCAGCTTGACCGGCTGGGGCCGCACCGCGTCCTCGTTGCGCTGTTCGTTCAGCACTCCGTAGGCCAGGTCCTCCTTGGACCCGAAGTGGAAGTACAGCGCGCCCTTGGTGACCCCGGCGACAGTGAGGATCTGGGTGATCGTGGCGGCTTGGTAACCCTCCCGGTCGAAGACCTCGGCCGCTGCCTCAAGGATCTTTCTCCGTGTGCGGATCGCCCGGTCCTGCTTGGCCACCTTGCCCCCATCGTAAGAAACCGTCCGCGACGTATGTTAGGGCCAAAGCCGCGTAACGAACGAACATTCGGGGCGTGATACCGGTGTATCTCGGCCGCTTTGCCGGCACCACGCTTCTCAGCCAATTTCCTGGCTCCAATCGTGCAGCAGCCGGAAGAAGGCCTGCTCGTTCCCCGCGAGTCCCGCCCGCTCCAAGGCCTGCTCCACCTCGGCCAGAGCCGACGGCGGGACCATCGGAGGGCGGCCGCCGGGCGGGCCGTCGAATGCGGCGCGCACGGTATGCAGCAGCCTCAGATAGGCCTGCACGGCGGTGCGTTCATGGTCGGTCAGCACGGCGGTCGGCATGCGCGTCACTCCTCGTGTCGGCCCCCGGCATGGGGCGGCTACCCCCAGCTTGCCCGGCACCACTGACAATGGCGCTCGAACAGGACTGTCGCCACGCGCCGTCCCGTCTCGCCACGGACCCACGGGCAGCTGCTCACGTCTGCTGGTGCCCGTACCGGGCGATGAGCGGCCGGAGGTCGGGTTCTCCGAAAACCCTGGACATCTCCTTGAAGATCAAGGCTTTTTTCTCCCCGAAACGTGAAACGTGGGCGGCGTACGTGGCCACGGACTTGAAGACGGGAGGGTTGGTCTTGCTGTGGAACTTGTCCGCATACATGACGAGCCGCTCCTCGTCCGTTTGTGCCACGTAGTCGGCGACCGGCACCGGGAGGTTGTGCGTGAGCACGTCGTCGCGGGTCAGGCCCACTCCTGTGTGGCAGGAGCAGAAGCGGCACAGGGCCTCGGGAAAGCCCTCGTCGCGCAGTAGTTGGTGGCCGAGCACGCCATGACGGAGATAGCCGGCGTGGTCGATCTCTCCGTCATCGCCGTACAGACGGTAGACGCCGATGTCATGGAGCAGGCTTCCGGCACGCACCAGATCCGCATCGAAGGGGGAATCCATCCGGCCAAGCAATTGCTCCGCAACCTGACTCACAATCTCGCAATGTGTGTGTACCAGGTCGAACGCTTCCTGCGACGGCGCGTGCTTCCTGTGCAGGGCACGGATCTCGTTTTCGGTGGGAAGCCGCATGTCAAGAGGGTAGCAACCCGCTGCTGATGCCACGGTCACGTCCTCTCCGCCGGCCCGCCACAGGGTTTCGGGTGCGGTCCGGGAGACACCTGCGGGCGGCGCGGGCGGCTCTCGCCCAGTTCGAGTTTCAGGAACGGCACGAACCTCAGCGTGTCGTCGACGGAGTTCTCGGCGAGGCCGCGTGCCGCGTGCCCTCGGCACGCAGCACGCGGCACGCGGCACAACTCCGGCGTCAGCTCGCCGGGGAGCTGCTGCCCAGCGGGAGGCTGTCGATGTGCGCCCCACTCCCGCCGCTTCCCAGGCCTATTCGATTCCGAGGTCATAGCGGATTCTCATTCCCATTCGCACCCATAGCCTCATCTTCATGCTGGAGGCGCCTCAAGAAACAGCGGGTTTGATCGTCCCACGACCTCTTGCCGAAATCCTTGCGAGCGGTGGTCAGTTGAAACCAACGGTGTGGATACTCATGGCAGGAGGGCGAAAAATGGATCCGATGAGGAACGTGGCGGGGGCCGTGACAGTCGGAGTGACGGCCACGACTACGCGGCAGCACGCCCGAGATGCCGTGGAGTACGTCTCGTGTTGTGACGGCCGTCGGTGACCGGTCGGCAGGGAGACGAGCCACCGTCCATGGTTCGTATGGAAGGCCATGCCGAAGGACACGGAATGGTCTTTCAAGCGGGTCGCGATCTTTATGTGTCGGTGAGTGAATCAGCGCATTCCACCGCTGTGGTCACACAGGTCCCCGCGTTACCGGACCTTGTTCCCCAGCTCTTCGTCGGCCGCGGTCACGAACGCGACCAGCTCCGGGAACTCCTCACACCGGCAACGACGTCGCCTGTCGTGGTTTCGGTGGTATCGGGACTGGGCGGCGTCGGCAAAACGGCGTTGGCGCGTCTTGCGGCGGCAGAAGCCGTGCAGCGCGGCAGCTTTCCCGGCGGCGCGGTGTTCGTCGACATGCACGGTTACGATCCGAATCGGTGTGTACGGGCGCCCCAGGCTTTCGGCCCGCTGCTGCGTGCGCTCGGCCTCCCGGCCACCGAGGTGCCGGCCCGGCTCGACGAACAGGCCTCCTGCTACCACCGTCTGCTGGCCCAGAAGGCTCAGGAGGCCCAACCCGTATTGCTGGTCCTGGACAATGTCTCCAGCGGACGTCAAATAGCGGACCTGCTGCCCGTATCCGGGAAACACCGGGTGCTCGTGACCTCACGCAACCTGCTGGCCCAGCGGCTTCCGGCAGGGCGAAGCATAGTCCTGCCCGTGCTCCCTCCCGAGCACGCGGCACAACTCCTGAGGGAGTCGATGACCTTGCGCTGCCCGGGGGACGAGAGACCGACCGATACCGGGAGCGGGATCACCGAACTCGCTGAATTGTGCGGACATCTGCCTCTGGCCCTTGAGATCGTGGCCGCGTTGCTGGCCGAGGACGCCTCCCTCGGCATAGCGGCTCTGCGCACCGAACTGGCCGACTCCCACACCCGGCTGGCTACGCTGGACGACGGCGAACGTGCGGTGAAGGCCGCCTTCGATCTGTCCTATCAGCGCCTGGACGAGGAACAAGCACGATTGTTCGTCCTGCTGTCCCTAAACCCCGGTCCGGAGATGGCCGTCGAAGCGGCCGCGGTGTTGTACGACCGCCCGGAGTCGGCGACGCGGCGCGCACTCACCGAGCTCGCCCGCGCCCACCTCATCCAACAGGGCTCGGAGCCGGGCCGGTGGAGCATGCACGACCTTCTTCGGCTGTATTCGACGGAGATGCTGGCCCGGAGTACGAGCGACGAACGGCGAACGGCAGCTCTGGGACGCGTTCTTCGGCACTACGCCGACCGGGTCCGGAGCGAGGAACGCCATTTCTACCCGCCCCAGCAGACCGGCGTCCCGCAAGGGGATGAATGGCTCGGGCGCCGAAACCAGGCCATCGCCTGGTTCGACCGTGAGCTTCCCAACATTCTCGGGACGGTCGACCGGGCCGCCGCAACGGGATTCGCGGATATCTCGGTCCGGACGGCGGTCCATCTCTTCCATTACCTGGACCACTATCGCTTGTGGCCCGAATGGGAAGCTACTCACCGAACCGCTCTGGAAGCGGCCTCGGCCACGGGCGACGAAGTGGCCGAGGCCAGACTGCTGTGCAGCTTGGGGCTGCTGCTGCGCGAGCAACACCGGCTGGAGGAGGCCCACGTCGCCCAGGCACGCAGTCTGGAACTCGCCCGGCGCACGGGTGACGCCGTCCGGGAGGGCTGGGCCGGTGTGCATCTCGGTGGTGTGCTGTGCGACGAACACCGCCATGAGGAGGCCGTGACAGTACTGCGTGGGGCCGTCCCCGTCTTTCAGGGTGTTCCGGACGCCCATGGGGAGGCCTGGGCACACCAGAACCTCGGCGCGGTCCATGCCGCCATGGGGCAGCTCGACAAGGCCGTTGCCGCCTATGAGGAGAGCATTCGCGTGAGGTCCGCCGCAGCGGACACCTATGGAGGCGTCTTCACCTGGACGAAACTCGGCGCGGTGCACGCCAAGGCGGGAAACCACGTCGAGGCAGCGCGATGCTTGGAGCGAAGTATGGCTCTGTCCAGACATCTCGGCTACGCCGATGAACTGGCGCTGGCACAGGGACTGGCCGCCAGCGTGTGTTCCCTGCGGGGCCAGACGGAGCGTGCGGAGCAGCACCGGGAGGCGACGCTGACCGCCGTTCGCTCGTTCTCCGCCCTCGACAAATCCGTCCTCGCACTGTTGGAACTCGGCGACGAGCAATCCGACATCGGCGACGAGGAAGGGGCCGCACACACCTACCGAGCGGCGCTGGATCTGCTCGGCATCGCCGCCGACTCGACACGGCGACTGAAGGAACAGGTGGCAGAGGTGGCACGGCAGTTCCATAGGTAAGCGGCATGCGGTCCAGGTGACGGACGGCATGCCGTGGCCTCCCTCGGCACCGGTGCGCGCAATGAGGTCAGCACCGGAGGACGCAAGGGATGCCTTCTCCGGTGTACGCAGGTAGTGTGATTCTCCGGATTTGTGCGTAAGGGGGCGTGATGGATCCGATTGCGCTGGCGGCCGGGACGGCCCTGGTGAGCGCTATAGCCGCCGATGCCTGGCAAGGCGCCCGCATCGGACTGGTGGCCGTATGGCGTCGGGTACGTCCGGACCAGGCCGAGGCAGTCGACGCGGAACTGGCCGAGACCAGGGCTCAGATGCTGGCGGCCAGAGAGATGGGCGAGACGGACACCGAGCAAGCCCTGGTTGCGGACTGGCAGTTGAGACTCCAAGCCCTGATCCGGTCGAATCCGACAGTGGCCGTCGAGCTGCGAAGCCTGCTGGACACACAACTTGCCCCGTCCTTGAGCGCGGAGCAACGATCCCGGATCGGCACGCTGGTGATGAAGGCGGAGGCGTCGGGCAGTGGGCGTGTGTACCAGGCCGGGCGGGACCAGCACATCACGGAGCGGTGATTCGGGTTCCCAGGTAAGTCAGGCGGTTGCGCGGCGCCCTACGCGTGGTGCCCCTCGCCGGCGTGCCGACCTCTGCCTGTACATGAGCGCCGCCTGTACATGACGCCACGCCGCGGCTGTGGCAGCCGGGCGACGACTGAAGATCCAGTCGACCGCGAAGAAACCCTTCAGGGGTCCTTGCACTATGCCCGCCCGGGTCGCGCGGCCTGGCACCGCTCCCCCAAGCTCTCGGCTGCGCTCGAGCAGGGGGCACCCCATCGCCGCGTTGCCGAAAAGCCCAGGTAGCCAAGCTCTCGGCTCCGCTCGAGCAGGGGGCACCCCCAGCCAGGGCTCTCCGGCGCCTTGCGATGCTCCCCCACAGCCCGAAAGGCGTGGGAGGTGCCCCCAGCACCAGACCACGCGACCTGATCGGACGCTCATAGTGCAAGGACCCCTTAGCCGGGCCGAAACGTGCCGGAAACCCCAGGTGGGAGAAGGGTTCTACCCTGGAGAGGGGGCCTTGAGGAAACAGGAGGCTTCGTGGTCGACGTCCCGCGCCCGCACGCTCGGCTGCGCCCGGTGGGCGATGGAGAGCTGCGGCTGCACCATCGCGTCGTGCACGGCTACCGTCGCGCCTACCGCATCGCGGGCGAGGGCCCCGCGCTCGTGCTCATCCACGGCATCGGCGACTCCTCCGCGACCTGGGCGGAGCTGATCCCCGACCTGGCGCGCCGCCACACCGTCATCGCGCCCGACCTGCTCGGCCACGGCGCCTCCGACAAGCCGCGCGCGGACTACTCGGTGGCCGCGTACGCCAACGGGGTGCGGGACCTGCTGACCACGCTCGGCGTCGAGTCCGCGACGCTGGTCGGGCACTCGCTCGGCGGCGGTGTCGCCATGCAGTTCGCGTACCAATTCCCCGAACGAACGGAGCGACTCATCCTGGTCAGCGCGGGCGGTGTGGGCCGTGAGGTCAACCCCGTGCTGCGCGCGGTCACACTGCCCGGTGCGCATCTGGTGCTGTCGCTGCTTCAGTTGCCCGGCATGCGGCTCCAGGTCGGCATGGCGGCCCGGGTGATGAAACTCCTCGACACCGACCTGGGCCAGGACGCGTCCGAACTGCTGACCGTCGTGGACGCGCTGCCCGACGCGACGTCGCGCAGCGCCTTCATCCGCACACTGCGGGCCGTCGTCGACTGGCGGGGCCAGGTGGTGACCATGCTCGACCGCTGCTATCTGACCCAGGGCATGCCGACCATGCTGATCTGGGGCGACCGCGACAGCGTGGTGCCGGTGCGGCACGCCTACGGAGCGCACGAGGCGATGCCCGGCAGCCGGCTGGAGATCTTCGAGGGCGCCGGCCACTTTCCGTTCCACGCCGACCCGGGCCGCTTCCTCTCCCTCGTCGAGGACTTCACCCACGCCACGAGCCCCGCCGACTGGAGCCGTGACCACTGGCGCGAGCTCCTGCGCGAGGGCCACCCGGGCAGGACCATGGGCAGCCCCGACACGGCACAGAGCCGGGCACGGGAACGGGATCTGCGCGAGGCCAGCGAACGCAGCGCCACATGACGTCAGGTCAGTCAGGGCGGTGATGTGACGCGCTGAGGATGCCGCAGCCGTCTGCGAGGATCACCTAGCGCCCTGGGGCGGCCGTGTCGCCGTCGCCGCCGAGCGGGCCGTCTCCGCGTGCGGCGGGGAAGGTGCGCGCACCGGTCACGCCCGGTGGTCACGGTTGGCGACGGCCGGCCACAAGGTGGTCGGCTTCCGGTGCGACGATGGCACCCTCGTCCCCGCTCCCGACGTCGCTGCCAGGAACCGGTGAGCCACCCGGACGCCGCCACCTTGGATGGCGTGGGTGCGTTCTTCTGCTTCGCTACTGCGGCCGCCTGGCGCTTTCCAGGAGCATGTCCAGCCAGGCGGCGACCTTGTCCCGGTGTTCGTCGCTCGGCAGCTGCGCGGCCCGCCAGGCGATGTCCCGCACACGGTGGTTCCGCAGCAGCCGCTCCAGCGGATCGCCGGACGTGTGGTGTCCGGGGGCGCGTTCGCGGTCCGCGAGCGCCTGGAGCAGTTCCCGCTCCCGGCGCTGGAGGATGTCGGAGAGGGCCTCGCTGTCCTCCGCCGTGAAGAAGCCCGCGCCTACCCCGAAGAACCGCTGGATGGCGTGGCAGTGCTGCATGGTGGGCCGCCGGTCTCCGTTGATCAGCGCACCGGCCTGCTGGCGGGACATCCCCGCGCCGTCCGCGATCTCCTGCTGGGTGTAGCGGCGGCCGTCCGGTTTGAGCCGGGTGCGGCGCAGCAGCTCGAGCCGCTGCAGGAAGCGCCTCTGGAGATCCGGTTCCCCTGCGGGCCGCCCCGCCAGCAGCGCCTTGACGACTGGCTCCGGCACACCGGAGTCGGCGGACAGCCGCTGGACGTCGAAGACCTCCTCGTGCGGGACTTCGAGCCGATCGGTGAGCGCGGTCAGCCGGGCCACCAGGGCCGGCAGCGCAACCGTCGCTGTGGCATCAGGGGGCGGAGACCCATCGGTCACCGACGAACTCCTCCAACTTTCACATATCTCACAGATTTCCCTCACGAACTGCGGGGAGACTAGCGGTCGGGCCGAACCGGCATCCAGCCGTCGCCACAACTGTGGCGGGTTTCGGCCGCCAACAACGCTTAAATGCCACGATAGTTGACATGACCCCATCGGGGATAGCAGGATCGCCACGCCACGTACGGCCGCATCGGCAAGAGGGGTGACCGCCCGATGGCGCACCACGCAGGAGGGCGGTGGCGGGCCTCGCGGCCAGGCCCTGAGAGTCCCGAGGTCCAGGCGTACTTAGATGACTACGCGGCGCTGCTGGAGGCCGTTCACTTTCCCTCCGTGGTCTTCGACCATCGCTGGGACGTCGTCCTCTCCAACAGCGCGTTCGAGACACTTTTCCGCGGGTTGAGTCCGCACCCCACGGCGATGCCCTGGGACAACTTCCTCCGCTTCGTCCTGTTCCACCCCGACGCGGGTACGGTGCTCGGCGACCACGAGTCCCGCTGGTTCCTGCCCATGCTGGCGCACTTCGCGGCCGCGGTGGAACGGCACGGCCAGGACCGCGGACTGCAGGGCATCCTCCGGGACATCGCCCAGGACCCGATCATGCACGCCGCCTACCGGCACGGGCTGCCGCACTGGATCCGCTCGGTGGGCGAGGCGGCCGTCGAACACGACGGATCGGTACGGCCGTTGGTGCACCCCGACCCCAAGTGGGGGCGCACGGACTGCCGGATCGTCGGAGAAACCCCCAAGACCTTGCAGGACATGGGCTACACGAGGATGACACTGGTGCTCCGCGAGCCGCGTCGCCGTACGCGCGACCGCCGCACGGCGTCACACCTCAGGATCGTCTGACGTCCGGATCGGCCGGCGTCGGAATCGTCTGACGTCCGGATCGGCCGGCGTCGGAATCGTCTGACGTCCGGATCGGCCGACTTCGGAACCGTCTGACGTCAGGATCGCCGGCTTCGGACGGCTGACGTCGCTTTCGTCCGACTCCCCCCGGCCGCGGACCGCGCCGGACCCTTACACCCCCCCGACCGCGCCCCACCCCACCATCCTTCTGACGCCCCGCCCGCCCGTTCCGGCCGCCCTGACGGCGCGTGAGAAATCCGACCCTCCCCGCTCCGGGAACGCAGTCGTCCCCTTTTCCGCAGCAATGGTATGTGACATAGTACTGCCGTGGCTAAGCCTCTGACCTGCGATGTTGTCATCGTCGGCGCCGGAATGACGGGCGCCGCCTGTGCCTTTTACGCCGCCCGGGCCGGACTGGACGCCGTCCTGGTCGACCGTGGCCCGGTGGCCGGCGGCACCACCGGTGCGGGCGAGGGCAACCTCCTCGTCTCCGACAAGGAACCGGGACCCGAACTCGAACTCGCCCTGTTGTCGGGCCGGTTGTGGGCCGAGCTGGCGGAGAGCCTCGGGCCTTCCGTCGAGTACGAGGCCAAGGGCGGGGTGGTCGTGGCCGCCACACCCGACGAGCTGACCGCGCTCAGCTCTCTCGCGGCGGGCCAACGCGACGCCGGAGTCCGCGCCGAACCGGTCGCAGCCGACGAACTGCCCGATCTGGAACCGCACTTGGCGCCGGGCCTGGCGGGCGCAGTGCACTATCCGCAGGACGCCCAGGTGATGCCCACGCTGGCCGCCGCACAGCTCGTACGCGCCTCGGGAGCGGAACTGCTCACCGGCAGGCCCGTCTTGGAAGTACTGCGCACGGCGGGCGGGGCGGTCCGCGGAGTGCGCACCGACCGGGGTGACGTGTACGCCCCCGCCGTGGTCAACGCGGCCGGGACCTGGGGAGGCGAGGTCGCCGCGCTCGCCGGGGTGTCGCTGCCCGTACTGCCCCGGCGCGGTTTCGTCCTGGTCACCGAGCCGCTGCCGCGCATGGTGCGGCACAAGGTGTACGCGGCGGACTACGTCGCCGACGTGGCCAGTGACTCGGCCGCCCTGCAGACGTCGCCGGTGGTCGAGGGCACCGCCGCGGGGCCGGTGCTGATCGGCGCCACCCGGGAACGGGTCGGCTTCGACCGGTCGTTCTCGCTCCCGGCCGTCCGGGCGCTGGCGGCGGGCGCCACCCGGCTCTTCCCGTTCCTGGCGGGCGTGCGCGCCATCCGGAGCTATCTGGGCTTCCGGCCCTACCTGCCCGACCATCTGCCCGCGATCGGCCCCGACCCCCGGGTGCCCGGGCTCTTCCACGCCTGCGGGCACGAGGGCGCGGGCATCGGCCTCGCCACCGGGACGGGACGGTTGACCGCCCAGGTGCTCGCCGAGAGGACCCCGGACCTGGACCTCACGCCGTTCCGGCCCGACCGTTTCCCGGCCACGCACGACGAACCCCGCCCCGCCGAGGAGGCACAGTGAACCCTTACCGGCTCGTACGGGCCCGCCCCGAACCCGCGTTCACCGTCACCTTCGACGGCCGGGAGATCGAGGCGCTGCCCGGCCAGACGGTGGCCGCCGCCCTGTGGTCCGCGGGCGTCACCGCTTGGCGTACCACCCGGGGAGAAGGGCGCCCGCGCGGGGTCTTCTGCGGTATCGGCGTCTGCTTCGACTGTCTGGTGACCGTCAACGACCGGGCGAACACGCGGGCTTGTCTGGTACCCGTGCGACCGGGCGACACCATCCGCACCCAGGACGGCATCGGTCATGAGGGCTGAGCCAGGGCCTGTTCTGAGTTGGCCCGCGGCGTCGCGGCGTTCGGCACGCACGCTCGCCGCACGGGCCGAACGCCCGAGTAGCTCCGCTACTAGGGCATTCGTCCGGCACGCCGATCGCACGCACCGAACGCCGCTCCTTCTCCCACGGGCCAACTCAGAACAGGCCCTGGCGGTGATCGGTGCGGGACCGGCCGGTCTCGCCGCAGCCCTCGCCGCCGCCGCGCGCGGCATCCGCGTGACGGTGATCGACTCGGGCACGGAGGCGGGCGGACAGTTCTACCGCCGCCCGGCCGCGGAGTTCGGCGCGCGCCGCCCCCAGGCGCTGCACCATCAGTGGCGGACCTGGGAGCGGCTGAGGGACGCGCTGGCACGGCAGGTCCGGCTCGGACTGATCACCCACCTTACCGACCATCACGTCTGGCTGGTCGAGCGGCAATCCGGCTCACCGACCGTGCACGCCCTGCGCGGCCCGCTCCAGGAAGAGCCCGTCACCGTCCGGGCGGACGCCCTGGTCCTCGCCACCGGCGGCTACGAGAAGGTGCTGCCCTTCCCCGGCTGGACCCTCCCCGGAGTGGTCACCGCGGGCGGAGCGCAGGCCATGCTCAAGGGCGGGCTCGTGCTGCCGGGCCGGGTCGCCGTGGTGGCCGGGACCGGGCCGCTGCTGCTGCCCGTGGCGGCCGGCCTCGCGGCGGCGGGTGCCGAAGTCGCCGCACTCGTCGACTCCGCGGTCCCCAAGCACTTCCTGCGGCACGGCGGCCGGTTCGCCGCCCACCCGGCGAAACTGCTCGAAGGCGCCCGGTACGCCGCCGAGCTGGCACGGCACCGCATCCGGGTCGCCGCGCACCACACGGTGACCGCCGCCCACGGCGAGGACCGCCTGGAATTCGTCACCGTCGCCGCCCTCGACGCGGACGGCCGCGTCCGGCCCGGCACCGAGCGGCGCATCCCCTGCGACACGCTAGCCGTCGGCCACGGACTGCTCCCGCACACCGACCTCGCCGAGACGCTCGGCTGCCGGCTCGACGGCACCCGGGTCCACGTCGACGACGAACAGCGCACGGACGTCCCCGGCGTCTGGGCGGCCGGGGAGATCACCGGCATCGGCGGTGCCGCTCTCTCGCTCGCCGAGGGCCACATCGCCGGACGCTCCGTCGCGGCCCGCCTCCGGGGCCGCGAACCCGATCGGGGCGAGTGGTCCCCGGCCGCCAGGTCCCGCGACACGGCAAGGGACTTCGCGACCCTGCTGGACGCCGTCTACGCACCGCCCGCGCACTGGGCGGAGCTGATCACCGACGACACCGTGGTGTGCCGCTGCGAGGAGGTCACGGGCGGCGCCGTCCGGGCCGCCGTCGGACTGGGCGCCGGAGACCTGCGCACGGTGAAGCTCCTGACCCGCGCCGGGATGGGCTGGTGCCAGGGCCGGATGTGCGCACCCGCCGTCGCGGGACTCACCGGCTGTCGCCTCGAGCCGTCCCGGCGGCCGTTCGCCCGGCCCGTGCCGCTGGGAGTGCTGGCGCAGGACCCCGATCACCCGTCGGCGAGTGAGCCGAAGGGGCGTCTCGACACCGACACGGGCGCCCCGGAGGCGAACCGAGCCCCAAGCAAGGGAGACACTCCATGACCATCGCCGAGCAGCGTCCCTGGCGCGGTGTCGTCGTCGCCACCGCACTGCCGCTGACCGACCGGCTCTCCGTCGACTACGACAAGTTCGCCGAACACTGCCTCTGGCTCGTCGACAACGGCTGTGACGGCGTCGTACCCAACGGCTCCCTGGGCGAGTACCAGGTGCTCACTCCCCAGGAGCGCGCCACGGTCGTCGAGACCGCCGTCGCCGCGATCGGCGGACAGCGGGTGATGCCCGGGGTCGCCGCGTACGGTTCCGCAGAAGCGCGCCGCTGGGCCGAGCAGGCCCGGGACGCCGGGTGCGGCGCGGTGATGCTGCTGCCGCCCAACTCCTACCGCGCGGACGAGCGTTCCGTCCTCGCCCACTACGCCGAGGTCGCCGAGGCGGGCCTGCCGGTCGTCGCGTACAACAACCCGATCGACACCAAGGTCGACCTCGTCCCCGAACTGCTGGCGAAACTGCACGGCGAGGGACACATCCGCGCGGTCAAGGAGTTCTCCGGCGATGTCCGCCGCGCCTATCGGCTCGCCGAACTCGCCCCGGAACTCGATCTGCTGATCGGCGCGGACGACGTACTGCTGGAACTCGCCGTCGCGGGAGCCAAGGGCTGGGTGGCCGGCTACCCGAACGCCCTGCCCGCGGCGAGCGTCGAGCTCTACCATGCCGCCGTCGACGGCGATCTGGCCACCGCGAGCAGGCTGTACCGGCAGCTGCACCCACTGCTGCGCTGGGATTCTCAGGTCGAGTTCGTGCAGGCCATCAAGTTGTCGATGGAGATCGTCGGACGCTACGGCGGACCCGTCCGCCCGCCCCGTATGCCGCTGTTGCCGGAGCAGGAGAAGACGGTCCGCGAGGCCACGGAACGCGCCGTCGCCGACGGGCTCGGCTGAGGAGAGGGGACCCCCGTGCGCAGCAAACTCGTCCTGCACGCCGTCGACTCCCACACCGAAGGCATGCCCACCCGGGTGATCACCGGCGGTATCGGCACCATCCCCGGCGCGACCATGAACGAACGCCGGCTGCACTTCCGTGAACACCGCGACTACATCAAGCAGTTGCTGATGAACGAGCCGCGCGGCCACGCCGCGATGAGCGGCGCGATCCTCCAGCCGCCCACCCGGCCCGACTGCGACTACGGCGTGGTCTACATCGAGGTCTCGGGCTATCTGCCGATGTGCGGTCACGGCACGATCGGCGTGGCCACCGTGCTCGTCGAGACCGGCATGGTGGAGGTCACCGAACCCGTCACCACCATTCGGCTGGACACCCCCGCGGGTCTCGTCGTCGCCGAGGTCGCCGTCGAGGACGGCGCCGCCCGGTCGGTGACCCTGCGCAACGTCCCGTCGTTCAGCGTCGGACTCGACCGCAAGGCCACCCTGGCCGACGGACGCACGGTGACGTACGACCTCGCGTACGGCGGGAACTTCTACGCCATCCTCCCGCTGGAGGAGTTCGGCCTGCCCTTCGACCGCTCCCGCAAGGACGACATCCTCCAGGCGGGCCTCTCCCTCATGGCTGCGATCAACGCCGAGGCGGAGCCGGTCCACCCCACCGACCCGTCCATCCGCGGCTGCCACCACGTCCAGCTCCTCGCCCCGGGCTCCGACGCCCGCCGCTCCCGCCACGCCATGGCCATCCACCCCGGCTGGTTCGACCGCTCGCCCTGCGGCACGGGAACCAGCGCGCGGATGGCGCAGCTCCACGCCCGGGGCGAACTCCCGCCGCACACCGAGTTCGTGAACGAGTCGTTCATCGGTACCCGGTTCACCGGACGGCTGCTGGGTACGACCGAGGTCGCCGGGATGCCGGCCGTACTGCCCAGCTTCACCGGACGGGCCTGGGTGACGGGCACGGCCCAGTACCTGCTGGACCCGGAGGACCCCTTCCCGGCAGGGTTCGTGCTGTGAGCCACACCCACAACGGACCCGCCCTGCCCGTGCTCGGCGGGAAGAAGCCCAGCTACCGGGAGCGGGTCGCGGACGCGCTCCGGGCCGCCCTGATCGCCGGTGAACTGCGCGCGGGCGAGGTGTACTCGGCGCCCACGCTCGCCACCCGGTTCGGCGTCTCCGCGACGCCCGTCCGGGAGGCCCTGCTCGACCTCGCCAAGGAGGGCCTGGTCGACATCGTCCCGAACAAGGGCTTCCGGGTCACCGCGGTCTCCGAGCAGCAGCTCGACGAGTACACCCACATCAGGTCGCTGATCGAGGTCCCCACGACGGTCGGCCTCGCGGCCACCGCCGACCCGGCGGACCTCGAGGCACTGCGCCCGGTGGCCAGGGAGATCGTCACCTCCGCCGCGGCCGGTGACCTCATCGCCTACGTGGAGGCCGACCTCCGCTTCCACCTGGGCCTGCTGGCCCTGGCCGGCAACGGCCATCTGGTGGAGGTGGTACGGGACCTGCGGCGCCGGTCACGCCTGTACGGACTGACCGCACTCGCCGAAGCCGGCCGTCTGCGCGCCTCCGCCGAGGAACACCTGGAACTCCTCGACGCGCTCCTCGCCGGGGACGGCGAGGCCGTACACGAGGTGATGACCCGTCATCTCGGACACGTGCGGGGCCTGTGGGCCCACTGATCCCTGCCTGGCCCACTGAACCCTGCCCTGACACGTAACCCGCAGCCGGCCCGTAACCCGTGACCCGTGGTCCGCAACTCGCAGCCGGCCCGCGACCCGTGCCCCGCAACCGGCCGGCAACCCTCATCCTTCGACCCGGGGGATCCTGTCCGTCTTGACGTCCGGTGGCGCCGCTTTGGCGTCCTGCGGCACCGCCCCCCGCTTCGCCGCCTGGATCTGCTCGTACACATGCGTCCGCAGCTCGGCGAAGCGCGGGGCCACCCGGGTGTGCAACTGGTCCCGCTCGTCCGGCAGGTCGATCTTCAGCTGCTCCTGCACCACGGTGGGGGAGGAGGAGAGGACGATCACCCGCTCACCGAGGTAGACGGCCTCGTCGATGTCGTGGGTCACGAACAGGATCGTGATGCCGCGCTGCCGCCACAGTCCGCGTACCAGGTCCTCCAGATCGGCACGGGTCTGCGCGTCGACCGCCGCGAACGGCTCGTCCATCAGCAGCACATCGGGTTCGTACGCGAGAGCGCGGGCGATGGCGACCCGCTGCTGCATACCGCCCGAGAGCTGCCACGGATACGCCCCCGCGGCGTCCGCGAGACCCACCGCGTCCAGCGCGTCGGAGACCAGCTCCCGCCGTCGCGCCTTGGCCAGGTCCTTCTGTTTCAGCGGCAGTTCGACGTTGTCCCGGACCCGCATCCACGGGAACAGACTGCGTCCGTACTCCTGGAAGACCACCGCCATTCCGGGCGGCGGACCGCTCACCCGTCGCCCTTCCAGCAGGACTTCACCGGACGTGGGCGAAA
Organism: Streptomyces cavernae; assembly: GCF_004023625.1. Classification (GTDB taxonomy): domain Bacteria; phylum Actinomycetota; class Actinomycetes; order Streptomycetales; family Streptomycetaceae; genus Streptomyces; species Streptomyces cavernae. Next base: position 215,852 of record NZ_ML137713.1, read on the forward strand.
GCAGCCCGGCCACGCACTTCAGCAGGGTCGTCTTCCCGCAGCCGGACGGCCCCACCAGACAGACCAGTTCACCCGCGTCCACCGTGAAGGTGAGGTCCCGCACCGCCTCGACCCGGCGACCGGACCCCTCGTAGACCTTCCGCAGGCCGCGTACGTCAAGCATGGACCGCCCCTTCGCGAGGTTCACGACGACCGCCGGGTGGACGCGCGCAGACCGTGGTACCAGCCGAGCACCCGCCGCTCGACCAGCTGGAACAGGACCGACAGGACGAAGCCGAGCAGCCCCAGCACCAGGATGCCGGTCCACATGTCGGGGATCGCGAACGTGCGCTGGAACTGCACGACCGTGAAGCCCAGCCCGTTGCTGGCCGCGAACATCTCGCTGATGACCATGAGGATGATGCCGATGGACAGCGCCTGCCGCAGACCCGTGAAGATCTGCGGGCTCGCCGAGCGCAGGACCACCTCGCGCAGCCGCGCGGCGCCCGTGATGCCGTAGGAGCGGGCCGTCTCGGCCATCACCGGATCGAGGGCCCGCACCCCTTCGACCGTGTTCAGCAGGATCGGCCAGACACAACCGCTCGCGATCACGGTGATCTTCATGGTGTCGCCGATGCCCGCGAACAGCATGATGACCGGGATCAGTACGGGTGGCGGCACCGCGCGCAGGAACTCCAGCACCGGTTCGCACACCGCCCGCACCCGCTGGTAGGAACCGATGACCGTGCCCAGCGCGATGCCCACCAGGGCCGCCGCCGCATAGCCCGCCGCGAGCCGCGACACGCTCGGCAGCACGTCGTCGATCAGCCGCTCGCCCGTCCAGACGTCCGGGAACGTCTTGAGGATCGTCCTGAGCGGCGGCCAGTAGACGTCGGTGCTGCCGGCCGAGGCGAACCACCAGACCGCCACCAGGACAGCGGGCAGGGCGAGCACGAACACCAGCCTCTGCAGCAGGAGTTTCACACCGTCACCTCCCGCCGCACGGACTGGTGCCAGGCCAGCGCCCGCCGCTCCACCGTGCGCGCGCCCACATTGATCAGCAGGCCGAGCAGACCGGTCACCACGAGCAGCGCATACATCTCCGGCACCGCCTGAGAGGTCTGCGCGACCGCTATCCGCGACCCCAAGCCCGGGGCGCCGATGACGAGTTCGGCCGTGATGGCGAGGATCAGCGCGACCGCCGCGGCCAGCCGAACCCCCGTCATCACATAGGGCAGCGCGGTCGGCCACAGCACATGGCGGATCCGCGCCCAGGTGCCGAGTCCGTAGGAGCGGGCGGTCTCCTCCGCGAGCGGGTCGACGTCCTGCACGCCGTACAGGACCTGGATGAGGACCTGCCAGAAGGACGCGTAGACGACCAGGAGGAGGACCGAGCGCAGTTCCGTGCCGTACAGCAGCACGGCCAGCGGGATCAGCGCCACCGACGGGATCGGGCGCATGAACTCGATCGTCGAGGCGGTCGCCGCGCGCAGGTATGGCACGACCGAGATCACCACGCCCGCGAGAATCCCGGCCGTCACCGCGATCGTCAGGCCCAGCGCCCAGCCGGTGAGCGTGTCCCCGAGCGCCGTCCAGAACGCCTCGTCGCCGAACTCGCCGACTAGGGCATCGGCGATGCGGCTCACCGGTGGGAAGTAGTCCTCGGAGACGACGCCGAGCCGTGGCACCGCCTCGCACAGCGCGAGGAAGCCCGCGAACCCGGCCGCTCCCAGTACGGCGCTCGTGCCCCTCACGGCAGCAGCTTGTCCAGGTCCGGGGTCTGCTCCAACAGACCGTCCTCCTTGGCCAGTTCGGCGAGCCGCTCGATGGACGCCCGGTTCGGCTCGGCCGGCCAGTGGGGCAGGGTCAGCTTCTCCAGCAGGGTGCCGGGGATCTTCGTGTACGTGGTGAGGATCTGGCGGACCTCGTCGGGGTGGCTGTCGGCGTACTCCAGGGACTCGGCGGTCGCCTCCTGGAACTTCTTCACCAGCTCGGGGTTCTGCTGGGCGTACTGCTGGGAGGTGAAGTACATGGCCACGGTGAGGTCCGGCGACACGTCGTAGAAGATCGAGGCGATGGACTTGCCGCCCTTGGCCTTGACGCTGGCGAGCGCGGGTTCCGGGGTACAGGCTCCGTCGACCTGTCCGCTCTCGAGCGCGGCGGGCATCTGCTGGAAGGGCATCTCGACGAAGTCGAGCTTGGACGGGTCGCCGCCGTCCTTGCGGACCGACTCGCGGATCGAGGTGTCGCAGATGTTGTTGAGCGTGTTGACCGCGACCTTCTTGCCCTCCAGTTGCTTGGGGGACGTGACCGGGCTGCCCTTCGCCACCGTGAGGCCCGCGAAGTCGGCACCGTCCTTCGCGGTGGAGGCGACACCGTTCGACACGGCCTTGACCGGCACCTTCTTGGACGCTGCCACCAGGAGGGACGTCGAGTTGCTGAAACCGAACTGGAACTGGCCGGAGAGGACACCGGGCACGATCGCCGCCCCGCCCTGAGCGGGCGTCAACTCCAGTTTGAGGCCGCGTTTGGCGTAGAAGCCCTTCTTCTGGCCCAGATAGAGGGGCGCGACGTCCAGGATGGGAATGACGCCGACCTTGAGTGTGGTCGTGCCGCCGGACGCCTTGCTCGCGCCGCCCGGCCCGGAGGCATCGGACGAGCCGCAGGCCGTCGCGGTGAGAAGGATGGTGGCGGTGGTGAGGCCGATGAGCAGACGACGCATGACTCCCCCTGCTGGAACCCGGGTTGCTTCGACCGGTTGTGCGCAGACAGTACGGATGTGCTCAGCGGGAACGTATTGCGCCGGACGACACATGGTCAATGCCCGTACCGTCCAAGCCCGTTGACACCGGCGGAGGCGCGCTCATAACTTGCGCACAGCGTACGTTCGTACGTACTCGGGGAGGCGACGATGCCTGCTGCACCGCGCGCACCGTACTTCGTCCGCTCCTTCGAGCGTGGTCTCGCGGTCATCCGCGCCTTCGACGCCGACCACCCGTGCCTCACCCTCAGCGAGGTCGCCCGCGCCTGCGACCTGACCCGCGCAGCCGCCCGGCGTTTCCTGCTCACGCTCGTCGACCTCGGCTACGTCCACACCGACGGCCGGCTCTTCCGGCTCACCCCGCGCGTACTCGAACTCGGCTACTCGTACCTGGCGAGCTTCACGCTGCCCGAGCTCGCCGAACCCTACCTGGAACAACTCGTCGCACAGGTACGGGAGTCGTCGTCGCTGTGCGTGCTGGACGGCGACGACATCGTGTATGTGGCGCGGGTGCCCACCCGGCGCATCATGACCGCGACGATCACCGTGGGCACGCGCTTCCCGGCCCATGTGACCTCCGTGGGCCGGGTGATCCTCGCCCATCTGCCCGACGAGGAGATCACGGACCGGCTCGCACGGGCCGCACTGCGCCCGCTGACCGCCCGCACGATCGTCTCCGCGGACGGATTGCGCGCCGAACTCCGCCGCGTCCGGCGTCAGGGGTACGCGATCGTCGACCAGGAGCTGGAGGAGGGACTCCGGTCGGTCGCCGCCCCGGTCCGGGACCGGGACGGCGAGGTCGTGGCGGGCGTGAACATCGCCGTCCACGCCAGCCGCAACTCCGCCGAATCGGTCCGCCGCGACCTGCTGCCGCACTTGCTGGCGACCGTGGCCCGGATCGAGGCGGACCTCGGTGTCGCCGGCACCGTCACAGGTCGAGCACCAGCCGCTTTCCCTTGCACCGGGACACACAGATGAGCATGGTCTCGCCGGCCTCCCGCTCCTCGTCGGTGAGGACCGAGTCGCGGTGGTCGGGAGTGCCTTCGAGGACGTCGGTCTCGCAGGTGCCGCAGGTGCCCTCGGCGCAGGAGTAGAGCACCTCGACGCCCGCGGCGCGCACGGTGTCCAGCACCGAGACGTCGGCCGGGACCGTCAGCGTCCGCCCGGACCGCTCCAGCACCACCTCGAACTCGGCGTCCCCACCCGTCTCCTGGGCCTTGGGCTGGAAGCGCTCCATGTGCAGGGCACCCCGCGGCCAGGCCTTGCAGCGCTCCTCCACCGCGTCCAGCAGCGGCCCCGGACCACAGCAGTAGACGAGCGTGTCCGCGCCGGGCGTGCCCAGCTCGGTGTCGAGATCGAGCAACCCGGTCTCGTCCTGCGGGGCGATGCGGACCCGGTCCCCGTACGCCGCCGTCAACTCCCCGACGAAGGCCATCGAGTCGCGGGTACGGCCACCGTAGAGCAGCGTCCACTCCGCCCCCGCCGCCTCCGCCGCGGCGAGCATCGGCAGGATGGGAGTGATACCGATGCCTCCGGCGATGAACCGGTAGCGGACGGCGGACTCCAGCGCGAAGTGGTTGCGCGGCCCGCGCACACGAATCTTGTCGCCCTGCCCCAACTGCGCGTGCACATAGGCGGATCCACCGCGCCCCTCCGGCTCCCGGAGGACCGCGACGCGCCAGACGGACCGGTCGGCCGGATCACCGCACAGCGAGTACTGCCGTTCCAGGCCGGGGCCGAGCACGACGTCCACATGGGCCCCCGGCTCCCAGGCCGGGAGGTCCTCGCCCAGCGGATGGCGAAGGGTGAGAGCGAGCACGCCGTCGGCCACCGGCTCCCGGCGGTCGACGACGAGTTCGGCTTCGTACACGGTCATGAGCTTTTTCCCTGCGGCTCGTGTCCTTGCGGATGGGCGAGCATCCACTCCCACATCTCGATCGGGTCCTGCGCGGTGTGCTCGGCCCGGCAGTGGCAGGTGCCGTGGAGGACGTCGGTGCCCGGCACCCAGTCGATGCGGTAGATCTCGCCGGTGGGACTGGTCACTGCACCTTCTCCATGGGCTTCTCGCCCTCCTCGACCAGCCGGGCCAGGATGCGCCGGGCCGCGAGACCGCCGGTGTCGATGTTGATGCTCAGCTCCTGGTAGCCCTTGCGCTCGGTGCCGAGCGTCTTCTGCAGCAGGTTGAGCGCGGTGACGTCCTGCATGACCACGGTGCGGTTGTTCTGCCGCAGGAACTCGGTGACCTCGTCGTCCTCCGTCGCCCAGTCGCGGGAGACCATCCAGAAGTCGTACACCTTGCCGTCGGCGGACGGCGTGATCGCGTACGTGACCTCGGTGTGGAAGCCGTTGGGGTCGCTGCCGTCCGCCTCGGGCACCACGCCGACCGGAGCGACGCGGCTGTGCAGCAGGTACAGGCACGGCGCGTGGTACTCGATGTCCTGCCAGCGGGTGATCCGGCCCGTGATGCCGGTGGACTTGGCGTAGAACGGGGGGCACTCGGCGTCGTCCATGTGCCGGCTGACCCGCACGATGCCCGCGCCCTCGTCGACCTCGGTGGTGATCGGGGTCTCGGCGACCTCGGGGGTGCCGATGTAACCGCCGTGCAGATACGTCTCGTGCGACAGGTCGAGGAGGTTGTCGACGAGGAGTCCGTAGTCGCAGTCGATGGGCTCCATACCGCCGACGGTGACCCAGCCCGGGGAGTCGAGGTGCTTCGCCCGCGGAATTGTCTGCGGGTCCGCGAGCGCCGGGTCACCGATCCACACCCAGATCAGCGAGTCCTGCTCGACGACGGGGTACGAGGCGACCCGCGCGGTACGCGGAACACGCTTCTGCCCCGGCACGTACACACAGGCGCCGGTGGTGTCGTAGGTGAAGCCGTGGTAGCCGCAGACGATCCGATCACCGTCGAGGCCGCTCGCGGAGAGCGGGTAGCGCCGGTGCACACACCGGTCGGCGAGTGCCACGGGCGTGCCCTCGTCCTCGGTGCGGTAGAACACGAGCGGCTCGCCGAGGATCGTCCGGCCGAGCAGCTCACGGCCCACCTCGTGGGCGTAGGCGGCGACGTACCACTGGTTCCTGGCGAAAGCAGACATATGAGGCATGGGCGGTCCCGTCCCTAGAGCGGGGCTCCCTCGCCCCGCGTGCCGTGGTTGTCCTCAGATTCGTGACGGCCGCGGGGGCCGGGCAAGGCGGCTTCCGTCAGACGGAAGACTCCAGCGGGGCGTACCGCCCGCGACCGCGCGCAGCGGCGACGACCCGCGTTGGCCGGCCTTCGCCCGCCGCTACGACATCATCCGCCCCGCGCACTGGGAGGTCGAAGCCCTCGGGCCCGATGAACTCCGGCGCTTAGCCTCGATCCACCGATGGGGCCGAGAGTGATCTTCTGATGGGCTTGTGAGCCGGGTGTGGAGCGGTTGCCGTGGACTGGGCAGGCGTTGTCTGCTGGTCTGCCCAGCTCTTCCACGTAGGCTCTCCGGTCGGGCCCTGACGGGCGAGGCGGTCGGGGACGTCAGGCTGCTTCGGGCGGGCGGTGGACGGTGTCGAACAGGTGT
>NZ_RPDJ01000026.1 GCF_004023625.1 Streptomyces cavernae
CGCGAGCGGCGTGCGCAGATCGTGCGAGATCCAGGCGACGAGTTCACGGCGGGAGGACTCAAGGGCGCGCTCGCGCTCCCGGGACTCGGCCAGCTTCGCGCTGGTCGCCTCCAACTCGCGGCTGAGTGCGGCGAGTTCGGCCGTGGCCGGTCCGTGGGGTGCCGTGAAGTCGCCGCCGTCACCGAAGGAGCGGGCAGCGAGGGTGAGCTCGCGGCTGCGGGCGACCACCCAACGGCCCAGCAGCAGCGCGGTGGCCAGGGAGACGACAGCCGCCATCGCCACCACCGTCGTGACCACGGACAGGTCATGCGCGGACAGGAACATCGCCTCCGCCACGGCCAGGGTGCCCGCCAGCATCGCGGTCACGGCGACGGCGGCCACCACGGTCAGTGAGGTGGTCAGTGAGCGGCGGCGCAGCAGCCACAGTGCTCCCGCGCCGAGCAGCCCGGCCGCACAGGCGCCGAGGAAGGCGTAGAGGGCGATGAGGAGGGTTGCGCCCATGATCACTCCTCGCCTCGGGCGGAGGTGCCTGCGGGATCGAAACGGTAGCCGACGCCCCAGACGGTCTGGATCAGACGAGGGCGGGCGGGGTCGTCCTCGACCTTGTTGCGCAGCCGCCGGACATGAACCGTGACGGTCGACAGGTCGCCGAAGTCCCAGCCCCACACCTCCCGCATCAGGTCCTCGCGGCTGTACGCCAGGCCCGGATGACGGAGGAAGAACGCGAGGAGGTCGAACTCGCGCAGGGTGAGGGCCAGTTCGGCGCCGTTCTTGGTGGCGCGGCGGGCGGCCGGGTCGATGGTGAGTCCGGCCGAGCTGAGGGACCGCGTGCCCGTGAGGGGCCGCGTACGGCGCAGTACGGACTCCACCCTCAGCACCAGTTCCCGGGGGCTGAACGGCTTGGTGACGTAGTCGTCCGCGCCCACCTCCAGCCCCAGGATGCGATCGTCCTCGTCGCCGCGTGCGGTGAGCATGATGACCGGGACCGGGCCGCGCTCGCGCATCCGGCGGCACACCTCCAGGCCGTCCATGCCGGGCAGCATGAGATCGAGAACCACCAGGTCGGGCCAGTGCGCGGCGGCGCCGGCGAGTGCGCTCGGCCCGTCTCCGGCCCGGTCGACCACATACCCGGCGCGATCCAGGTAGCCCGAGACGACCTCCGCGACGGTGGGATCGTCGTCGACGACGAGAACGCGGGCGCCCCCCGCCCCTCGACCGGCTGAGGCGTCCGCCGCCGGCTCGTATGGCTGCTGTTCCATGCGGCCAGCCTCGCATCCATTCTCCTGCCCGTCGCGCTTCGAGCCGCCCGCGTTCCCGACGTCCGTGTTTCGTAAGGAGTCGAGTTCGGCGGACTCGCCGAGTACTCGCCGCCGAGCGGGCGTGCGGGCTCGTCGTCAGGCGCCGGAGGGGCTGGGAAGCGTGCGGCGCCGGAGAAGCCGCGGCAACGTCATCTCGAACCAGACCGTCTTGCCCCCGCCGGTACGGCTGGTGCCCCATTCGCGCGCCAGTCTCCCGACCACCCGCAGGCCCCGCCCGAACTCGTCGTGCGGACCGGCGCCGAGGAGGGTGGGGAGGGTGTGTTCGGCGTCGTCGACCTCGCACAGCAGGGTTTCGCCACGGACCAGCCTGAGGCCGATCTGGCGGCCCCGGGCGTGCCGTACGGCGTTGGTGACGAGTTCGCTCACCATCAGTTCCGCGGTGTCGGCGAGCGCGGGCAGGCCCCAGTCGTGGAGCTTCCCGCGGACCACGGCGCGGGCCCTGCCGACCTCGATCGGTTCGGAGGCGAGGCGCCACTCGGCGACGTCGTCGGGTGCGATGCCGTTGAGCCTGGCCATCAGCAGGGCCAGGTCGTCCTTGCGGTCTCCGCGGTTGCCCAGCGCGCGGATGACGGTGTCGCAGGCGGCGTCCATGGAGGCCGCGGGGTGCGCGGCGGACTCGCAGAGCGCGGCGAGCCCGACGCCGATGTCCTCGCCGCGCACCTCGACCAGTCCGTCGGTGCACATCACGAGCCGGTCGCCGGGTGACACGGGGACGCATACCGACTCGAACGGCACCCCGCCGACGCCGATCGGGGCGCCCGTGGGCAGGTCGAGCAGTTCGCTGCGGCCGTCGTCGGCGTGCACCAGGACGGGCGGTATGTGGCCGGCGTTGGCGAGTTCCAGCTCGCCCACTATGGGGTCGTAGACGGCGTACAGACAGGTCGCGAGGTAGTGCTCGCCGAGTCGCTGGGCCAAGTCGTCGAGGTTGCGCAGGAGTTGTGCGGGCGGCAGATCGAGTGCGGCCATGGTCTGCACGGCGGTCCGTAACTGGCCCATCATCGCTGCTGAGTTGAGGCCGTGGCCCATGACGTCGCCGACGACCAGCGCGGTGCGCGAGCCCGGCAGTTTCACCGCGTCGAACCAGTCGCCGCCGACCCGTCCGAGGAGTGTGCCCGGCAGATAGCGGGTGGCGAGGTCACAGCCCCCCAGGTGGGGCGGGATGTGCGGCAGCATGCTGTCCTGGAGCGTCTCGGCGACGTTCTCCTGGTGGGTGTACATGCGCGCGTTGTCGAGTACGAGGCCCGCGCGGGCGGCGAGTTCGGCGCCAGTGACACGGTCCATCTCGTTGAACTCGGCCCGCTCCGGGTGGCGCAAGAGGATCATGAAGCCGAGTACCACATGGCGGGCCTTGAGGGGCACGACCAGCATCGAGCGGTTGCTGATGAGCGGCCGGATGTCGCGCTTCTCGAACTGTGCGGCGATGGCGTGTCCCATCTGCTCGCTGATGCGCGGCACGAGGACGGGTTCGCCGGTGGTCATGCACTGGAAGAACGGTGTGTGCGCGGGGAACGTCATGGACTCGCCGACCGGCACGACGTCGTCCCAGCGGCCCGGTTCGTCGGTGTGCTCGACGGCGACCCGGTGCCACATCGTGGTGGTGTCGGGCACCCCTTCGGGGAAACCCTCCCCCGCGACGACCTGCTCGCGCAGGTAGGTGCCCGCCACGTCGGTGAAGCGGGGCACGACGGCCTTGCTCACCTCGACGATGGTCCGCGCCAGGTCCAGTGAGGTGCCGATGCGTGAGCTGACCTCGTTGAGGAACTCCAGGCGTTCGCGTACGGCGGCGTACTCGAGGTCCTCGCCCTCGTCGAGGAGTTCCCGCGGCACGGGCTCGCCCAGCGCGGCCGCCCGGGCCGCCCGTTCGCGGCGGGCCCGGCGCTCGGTGCGGCGGGCCACTCCCCAGTCGGGGGTGACCGGGACCCGGTCGTTGTGGCTGAACTCCAGGACGGGGTAACCCAGTTCGAGGACCTGCGAGACGATGCGGGCGCTTTCGCCGACGCTCATGCCGGGCAGGATCTCGGGGAGCCTGCGGGCCAGTTCCTCGGCGCCGGGGAAGTCGGTGTGGAGGGCGAAGGCCGGAGCTATGCGCTCCACCGCGATGCTGTCCTCGTCGCCCTCCGTCCGCAGCCGGGCGGCGTCTGCGGCCAGCACGAGCAGTCGTTCCCGGCCGGGCCCGACCAGCGGGTAGGCCCACCACAGGACGTCGATCCGGTCGAGGTCCGGGGTGGAGAGCCGGGCCCGTCCGGCGGCCGGGTAGGAGAGGCGTCCGCCGAGGGAGGACTCCAGGCCGGGGCCGAGTCCGTCGTAGGGGCCGTAGGGCGTCGAATCGTCATGGGCCGCGCTCGCTCCGCCGTCCCCGCCGTATTGGCCATATTCGTCTTCGGCGTCCTCGGCGTCTTCGTCCTCGTCGGGGAGTGCGCCGGAGACCGGGAGCAAGTCGGTGGCGAGCCGGCCCACCGCCTCCTCCTTGGTGACGCCGAAGACACGGCGGGCGCCGGTGCTCCAGTGGGAGACGAGGCCGCCCCGGTCGACCACGACGACGGCCAGGGGTATGCGTCCGGCGGTGGTGTGCGCACCCGCTTCCCCGGCGGCCGCGCGGTCGGTCGGGCCGCCGGTGGCTCCGGCGGCGGGCGGGCCGCCGACAGCCCCGAGCTTGGGCGGGCCACCGGCGGCCCCTGGGTCGGGAGCGCCTGTCTCGGTGCCACGATCCATGGCCCAGGCTCCTCCTCCACCGACTCCACAAGATCTGTACCGTCCCGACCACGGTACGGCTACGACCGGTTGCGATGTGTGCCAATAGGGGAATTGGGATCCTTGGTCAGCTCCGGCGCACGCCCCTCCGGGAGCCCCCTCAGTCCTCGTGTCCCAGGTGCAGGTCACGTTCCGCCCGGCCTCCCGGGGCGACCCTCAGCACGGTGGCCACCGGCGTGTAACCGGCGGCGACGACGGTGTACTCGCCGGCGGACAGGTCCCCGAACCTGTAGGTGCCGTCGGTGCCGGTGATCTGCGTGTCCACCACGTTCCCCGCGGTGTCGAACAGGGTCACCCGGGCGTCCTCGACGGGACGCCCGCCGCCGGCCCGCACAGTGCCCTTCACGACCGTGCCACCGGCCAGTTCGACGTCCTGCACGGTCTCGTGTCCGGCCCGGACGCCGACCGGGAGGGCGGCCGGGCGGAAGGCGGGCGCGCTGGCCGCGAGCGTGTACTCCCCCGCGGCCAGCTCGGTGACGACGTACGTGCCCTCGCGTCCGCTGCGCACGGTCGCCACGACCTCGCCGTGGACGTCCGTGAGCGTGACGGTGGCGCTGGAGACGGGCGTACCGTCCGGGGTCCGCACGGTACCGGCGAGTCGTCCCGCGCCGCCGAGGACCACATCGAGTTCGACCGGGCGTTCGCCGACGGTGACACCGACGGCCTGCGGCTGGTGACCGCCGGCCGCGGCGATCAGCACGTACGAGCCGGCGCCGGGTGTGCCGAGGGCGTACCGTCCGTCGTCGCCGCCGACGCACCGGCCGATCTGCTGTCCGACGATGTCGATGAGGGTGAGCGCGGCGCGCGGCACGGCGGTGCCGTCGGGGTGCCGGACCGTGCCGCGGACGTGGATGCCGTCGGTCTGTGCCGAGCGCGCGTGCGGGAGCTGGGGGCGGTGCGCGGGCTCGGCGGTGGCGGGTACCGGTTCCTCGGCGACCGGTGGCCTGTCCCTGACGAAGAAGGCGGCGAGCAGTCCGAGGGCGAGCACCGGCACGAGGTACAGGAAGATCCGCGGCAGGGTGTCCGCGAGGAGGGCGCCGGCGTGCGCGGGGAGGCGGTCGTGGGGCAGCCCGCCGGTGAGCCGGCTCGCCAGCAGGCCGCCGACGACGGCGGCGCCGGCGCTGCCGCCGAGCTGCCGGAGGCAGGTGTGGAGATCCGTGGCGGCACCCAGGTCGGCGGGGCGTACGGAGTTCTGCACGGCGAGGACCAGCACGGGCATCACCATGCCGATACCGGCGCCGAGGACGGCCGTCCGGATGCCGAAGTCGAGCGCGGAGACGTCGGTTTCGAGACGGGACAGCAGCCACATGCCGGTGCCGGACAGGGCGGTGCCGAGGACCGCGCAGACGGTGCGGCGGCGTCCGCCGCGGCGGACGAGCCGTCCGCAGACGACGGAGGCGCCGACGAGAGCACCTGTGAGGGGCAGCATGAGCAGGCCGGATTCGGTGGCGCTGACGCCTTCCCGGGCCAGTTGCAGGTAGGCGGGCAGATGGCCGGCCGCCGCGAACAGCGCCGCGCCGGTGACCAGGGCGACCAGACCGCCGGCGAGGAGGCCCCGGTCGCCCAGCAGCCGGGGCGGGAGAAGCGGGTGGGCGGCGTGCCGCTCGACGACCAGGAGCAGCGCGGTCGCCGCGCAGGCCCCGGCGGCCAGGCCGAGGACGGCGTCGGAGTCCCAGGCGTACGCGGTGCCGCCCCACGCGGTCAGCAGCACCAGGCAGGTCGCGGCGGCGCCGAGCAGCAGCGCGCCGAGGACGTCGAAGCGGGCGGCGGGCGCGGCGCCCTGGGACGGCGCGGCCGCCTCGGCCCGCGCGGGCGACCCTGACGTCGACGACGGGGGGACCTTGGGGGCGAGGGTGACGACGGCCAGAGTGACCAGTCCGCAGGGCACGTTGACGTAGAAGCACCATCTCCAGGAGAGCTGGTCGGTGAGGTAGCCCCCGAGCAGCGGGCCCGTCAGGGAGGCGATCCCGAAGGCCGCGGCGACCGTTGCGGTGAAGCGGCCGCGGCGGGTGGTGGGGGCGATGTCCGCCAGGATGATCTGCGCGCCGCTCATGAGGCCGCCGGTGCCGAGGCCCTGGAGGGCACGGCAGGCGATCAGCTGGTCCATGGTCTGCGCCAGGCCCGCGAGCCCCGAGCCGGCCACGAAGGCGAGGACGGCGAGCTGGAAGGCGCCCTTGCGTCCGTGGAGGTCGCCGAGTCTGCCGAAGACGAGCCCTCCGACACCGGCGGCGAGCAGACCGGGGGCGATCACCGAGGAGATCCGGTCGAGGCCGTGCAGTTCGTCGACGATCGCCGGGAGCGCGGTGGCGACGGTCATCGGGTCCAGGGCGACGAGCACGAGTGCGAGCGTCAGTCCGAGGAGGGCCAGTACGGGGCGGATGCCGCCGGGACCGGCACCGCGGTCGGTTCCGCGATCGGTGCCGTGGCCGTCACCGCGATCGGCGCCGTGGCCGGTGCGGCCATCGGAGTAGTGGTCCGTGCCTTGGCCGGCACGGGTGCCGGGGTCGGGCGGCGTTCCGGGATGCGTACTGCCGTCCGCCGCCCCGGGCGACATGCCCTGCTCGCTCTTCGCCAGCGTCGTGCCGCCCACCGTGCCGCTCCCCTCGTCGCGCCTGCGCCGCCCTTTTGTCGCATTCCGCGACACTTGCGGGCAAGCGCGACGAGTCAATCTGCGCACCGGCCGGGCCCCCGTTGACGCCGCTGAACCGGCGCACCAGCCGCAGAAACGCCACGAAGGATCACCCGTATTGGTGATCTTTACCGCAATCCCTGCGGGGGACCGCGGAGTTCACCTCGGGGACTACTGCTCCACCTCGGCGGCCAGCTTGACCAGCACCGCGTCGTAGATCCGGGCGAGGCCCTTGGGGGCGAACGCCTTCTCGAAGAAGCCGCCGATGCCCTGGGCCCCGTTCCAGACGGTGGTGACGACGACCCGGGACTTGCCGTCGGCGGGCGTCACTCGCCAGGTGGTGACCATCGAGGAGTTGCGGTCCTTCTCCACCAGTTCGCCGTCGGTCGGCTCGGTGACCTCCAGCAGGCAGTCGCGGACGCGCTTGCTGGTGGCCTGGAGTTTCCAGTGCACGAGGGTGCCCTCGCCGTCGCCGCCCTCACGCACCTCGTACTCGCTGAAGTGTTCGGGCAGGAGCTTCGCGCGCGTGCCGCTGTAGTCGGCCAGAGCGTCGAAGACGTCCTCCGGCCCGGCCGCGATGACCCGCTCCGTGGTGGCCTCGACCTGCGCCATTGCTCTTCCTCCAGCACTCGGATTGTCGGGCGTTGGGCACAGCCAACCACCCCGTCACGGAGGGGCCAAATCCGGGGTCGCGCGGGGGGCGCACGGGCCCCCGGAACGGAACCGGGCCGACCCCCGGAGGGAACCGGGCCGACCCCCGGGAGGGATCCAGGCCGACCCCGGGCGAAACGGAGCCGACCCCGAACGAACCAGGCCGGCCGTCCCAGACGTCAACCGGCCCGCCGCCCGGATCGGCCTTCACAAGTCCCTCGCGGTCTCGGTCGCACGATCAAGGGAACATGTGTTCTATTCTGACGCCAGTGCTACCGAGGAGGCGTCATGCGCTGGGAGAACCTCAGAGTCGAATCCGCGGCGGAGCCCACCGGGCGCCCCTTCGAGGGCCGCCCCCGGGACGCCGCGCTGTTCGACGCGGACGCCGTGACGACCCGAACCTTCGACACGCCCGAGTTCAGCGGGATCACCTTCCACGAGATCCGCGCGAAGTCGATCGTGAACCGGGTGCCCGGCGCCTCGCGCATGCCGTTCGAGTGGACCGTCAACCCCTACCGCGGCTGCACGCACGCGTGCGTGTACTGCTTCGCCCGCAAGACGCACAGCTACCTGGACCTCGACACCGGCCTGGGCTTCGACTCCCAGATCGTGGTGAAGGTCAACGCCCCGGAGCTGCTGCGCCGACACCTGGGCTCACCCCGCTGGCAGGGCGAGCACATAGCGATGGGCACCAATGTCGACTGCTACCAGCGCGCGGAGGGCCGCTACCGGCTGATGCCCGGCATCCTGGCCGCGCTGCGCGACCACGCCAACCCGTTTTCGATCCTGACCAAGGGCACGCTGATCCTGCGCGATCTGGATCTGCTGAAGCAGGCGTCGGGGGTGACGGACGTCGGGATCTCCGTCTCCGTGGGCTTCACCGACCCCGAACTGTGGCGCACCGTGGAGCCCGGCACCCCGGCGCCGGAACGACGGCTGGACGTCGTACGCACTCTCGCAGAACACGGCGTCGGCTGCGGGGTCCTGATGGCGCCGGTGATCCCGTTCCTGAGCGACCATCCGGGCCAACTGCGCGCCACCGTAAGGGCGATCGCGGCCTCCGGGGCGACCTCGGTGACGCCGCTGGTGCTGCATCTGCGGCCGGGGGCCCGCGAGTGGTTCATGGCCTGGCTCGGGCAGCACCACCCGTATCTGGTGCGGCGGTACGAACGGCTCTACGCGGAGGGCGCCTACGCGCCCAAGTGGTACCAGCGTCGGATCACCCGTCAGGTACACGAGCTCGCACAGGAGTACGGGATCGGCCCGACCCGGGCCGGCATGCCGCGACGCCTCCCCGTACCCGAAACGACAGAACAAGCGTCAGAACCCACACAATTGACGCTTCTTTAGCGAGCATCCGAGGGCTTTACCCAAACCGATTGGGTCAAGACTTTCCAGAATTCGTTCTTCCGGGAGTCCTTTCCGGGACGATGCGGCGAGGGCCGTGACATCCGCGGTCCGAAACCCTCCGTCCTGGGAGGACTTGATGAGAAAACGCGCAGCCGTGCTGTGCGGTGCCGCCGTCATGGTGGCCGGGGCGCTCACCGCTGTCCCTGCCGAGGCGATCACACCGGGCAACACGGCGACCGCCGCCCAAGCGGCGAAGCTCAGCTGGAAGAAATGCGGCACCAAGGACTACCCGACGCTCCAGTGTTCGTCGTTGAAGGTGCCGCTCGACTACAACAACCCGCGCGGTACGAAGATCGCCCTCGCGCTCTCGCGCGTCAAGCACACCGCGACGAAGTCGCAGGGACCACTGCTGGTCAACCCCGGCGGGCCGGGCGGCAGCGGACTCACCCTGGCCGGCTTCGTGGCCTCCTCGCTGCCCAAGTCGGTTGCCGCGCAGTACGACGTGATCGGCTTCGACCCGCGGGGCGTAGGCAAGAGCTCCCCCGCACTGGACTGCAAGCCGAAGTACTTCGCACCGGTGCGCCCGGACAGCGTGCCGCGCACTGCCGCCATCGAGCAGGCCAACCTCAAGCGCGCCCAGTCCTTCGCGAAGGCGTGCGGCACCAAGTACGGCAAGGTGCTGCCGCACATCAACACGGTGAACGCCGTGAAGGACATGGAGTCGATCCGGGCCGCGCTCGGGGCGAAGAAGATCAACTACTTCGGTTACTCGTACGGGACTTACCTGGGCGCCGTGTACGCCAAGCTGTACCCGCAGCGGGTGCGGCGGCTGGTGCTGGACTCCATCGTCGATCCCACGGGCGTCTGGTACGCGGACAACCTCGCACAGGACTACGCGTTCGACGGCCGCCACAAGGCGTTCATGGCGTGGGTCGCCAAGTACGACGCCACCTACAAGCTCGGTACGGACCCTGCGGCCATCGAGGCCAAGTGGTACGCGATGCGCGCCGCACTGGCCAAGAAGCCGGCGGGCGGCAAGGTGGGCGCCTCCGAACTGGAGGACACGTTCCTCCCCGGCGGCTACTACAACGGCTACTGGCCGTACCTGGCCGAGGCGTTCGCGGCCTACGTGAACGACAAGGACGCGGACCCGCTGGTCGAGGCGTACGACAACTTCGCCGCGGTGGACGCCGCCGGCGACAACGGCTACAGCATCTACACCTCGGTGCAGTGCCGGGACGCCTCCTGGCCCCGCAACTGGGCGAAGTGGCGGGCCGACAACTGGAAGGTGTACTCCAAGGCGCCGTTCATGACCTGGAACAACGCCTGGTACAACGCGCCCTGCGCCTTCTGGCCGACCAAGTCGCTGAAGCCCGTGAACGTCGCCAACAGCAAGCTGCCGCCGGTGCTGCTGTTCCAGGCGACGGACGACGCGGCCACTCCCTACGAGGGCGGCGTCACCGTCCACAAGCTGCTGAAGGGCTCCAGCCTCGTGGTGGAGCAGGGTGGCGGCAACCACGGCATCAGCCTCAGCGGGAACGCCTGCCTGGACAAGTACCTGGCGACGTACCTCACCAACGGGAAGGTGCCGCGCGGCAGCGGGGCGGTCGACGCGACCTGCAAGGCGCTCGCGGACCCCAAGCCGCTGAGCACGGCCTCGGCCGCACGCGGGGCGACGCTGCACGGGATGATCGGCTCCCGCGGGTAAGCGTTCAGCACCGGCCCGCACCGAGGTGACGACCCGTCGGGGGCAGGTACCGCGATGTCAGACCCCTGGTCCACCATGAGGACCATGAGTGAGCTGACCCGGATCCCCGCCCCCGACGGGGTCGCCCCCGCCTCCGCCTACAGCCACGTGGTGATGGGCACAGGCCGTTTCGTGGCGATCTCCGGCCAACTCCCCTTGGACGAGGACGGCAAGCTGGTCGGCGCGGACGACCCTGAGGCCCAGGCCCGCCAGGTCTTCGAAAACCTCCGCCGCTGCCTCGCCGCCACGGGAGCCACCTTCGACGACGTCGTGAAACTGACGTTCTTCGTCAAGGACATGTCCCACATGCCCGCGATCCGCGCGGCCCGCGACGCCCACATACCCTCAGACCGCCTCCCCGCGGCCTCCGCGGTCCAGGTGGCGGCGCTGATCTCCCCCGAGTACCTGATGGAGATCGAGGCTTACGCCGTGTTGCCGGAGTGATCCGGGGAGTTTCACGGCCTGCCGAGGGCCCGGGGGCGGCAGCCCCGGCCGGGCTACGGGACAGTGCCCAGGGAACGGGATGCCGCATCATTCAGCCCGTCCGGCGTTTGAGGACAAGGCCGCCAGGCCAACAAGCGGGGGCCCGGGGGGCGGCAGCCCCCGGCGGGGCTTCGGGGCAGTGCCCAGGGGACGGGACGGGTAGGGGCGGCGGGGGCAAGGAAAGCCCGCGGCGACGGGGGCAACCCTGCGCCGCGGGGCGGGCGAACCCTGCGGCGGCGGAGCCTAACGGTGCCGGGAGCGCGGCTCCGGTACCTGGGGCAACCGGGACAGGGCGCGGGTCGCCGTTTCCGAGAGGGCGGGGTGGGCGCGGGCCTCGTTCAGGACGGCGCGGGCACGCTCGTCGCCCAGTGCCCCCAGCCCCTCGACGCAGGCGAGCGCGACCCGGCGGTACGGGTCGTTCGGCCGGAGGCGACGCGCCAGTGTCGTGATGAGGGCGGGGACCGACTCGGGAGCACGGAGTTCGGCGAGGAGCCGCACGGGGTGGAGGGCGTATGCGACGCGGAGTTCGTTCGTGGCCAGAGCCGCCGCGGCGCGTGCCGTGCGGGGATCGCCGAGCCGGGCCAGCGCGTGCGCGGCGGAGGCGCACCGCTGCGGATCACGGTGGTTCAGCAGCAGGACGAGCGCCTCGAAGGCCCGCCGGTCCCCCAGCAGCCCCAGCCGGAAGGCCGCCACCTCCCGCGCCCACAACGGCTGTCCGGGCTCGGTGAGGACGACCGCCAGTTCACCCGGGTCGCGCGTGGCGACCAGCCGTTCGAAGGAGTCCGACCCCCCGGACTCCTTCCGTAAGCGTTCCGTGAGCGCTCGCAACTCTTCGTCCATGAAACCGAGCTTATCCGCGACGTACATCACACAACCCCGTCAGGGAGAGAGACTGGCGCGCTCGTTACCCACGGGTTAAGCTCAGACGAGCGAGACACCCTCTCGCGCTTCTCGTGGCGGCCTGGTGACGCAGCCGTCGCGAGCGCTGGTCGGTTCGGTACACCAAGCACCAAGTACCGCATGTACGACCCGGCTCCGGGACAGGGCCGGTCGGTTTCCCGTTCGTGTGCGCCCTCGGGCCCGCGGACGGACGCCCCGGGCGTGTGCGCTTGTCAGCCCGGACACCCCACCCGCCGGTCGGAGCACCCGTGCGCATCGCGCACCGCCGTGCGTGCCGTGCCGTCCCAGTCGTCACCTCATTCCTGGAGTCCCGCGATGGCCACTCCCCTTTCCGACACCCCCCTGTCCCCGCTCAAGACCGTCGCCGTCGTCGGCCTCGGCACCATGGGCGCCGGTATCGCCGAGGTCCTCGCCCGGGCCGGCCGCGACGTGATCGGCATCGACATCAGCGAGGCCGCGGCCCGGGGGGCCGTCGCCACCGTGGAGGCCTCCACCGAGCGCGCCGTGGAGCGCGGCCGGCTCGGCGAGCAGGAGCGCGGCGAGATCCTGGCCCGCCTGCGGACCTCCACCGAGCTCGAGGCCGCCGCCGACGCCGATCTGGTGATCGAGGTGGTCCCGGAGTCGTACGCGATCAAGCAGCAGGTCTTCCGCGCCCTGGACGCCATCGTGCGCCCGGAGACCATCCTGGCGACCGGCACCAACGCCCTGTCGGTGACCCGGCTCGCCGCCGACTCCGCCCGCCCGGAGCGCGTGCTCGGCCTGCACTTCTTCAACCCGGCGCCCGCGATGAAGCTGGTCGAGGTGGTCTCCTCGGTGCTCACCGCCCCGGCGGCCGTCGCCGCGGTCACCGATCTCGCGCTGGAGCTGGGCAAGGAACCGGTCGCCGTCGGCGACCGCCCGGGTTTCGTCGCCGACGGCCTCCTCTTCGGTTACCTCAACCAGGCCGCCGCGATGTACGAGGCCAAGTACGCCTCCCGCGAGGACATCGACGCCGCGATGCGCCTGGGCTGCGGGCTGCCCATGGGGCCGCTGGCGCTGCTGGACCTCATCGGCGTCGACACCGCGCGCACGGTCCTGGACGCCATGTACGCCGCCTCCCGGGACCGGCTGCACGCGCCCGCGCCCATCCTCAAGCAGCTCAGCGAGGCGGGCCTGACCGGACGCAAGGCGGGCCGCGGCTTCTACACCTACGAGGCCCCGGGGAGCGCCACGGTCGTGCCGGACGCGCTCACGCCCGTCCCCGACGCCGCGCGGGCCACCGGTCGCACGGTCCGCTCGGTCGGTGTCGCCGGCTCCGGGACCATGGCCTCCGGCATCGCGGAGGTCTTCGCGAAGGCCGGCTACCACGTGGTGCTCGCCGCCCGTACCGAGGAGAAGGCGCAGGCGGCGAAGGCCCGCATCGGCAAGTCGCTTTCACGCTCTGTCGACAAGGGACGGCTGACGGCCGAGGCCGCGGCAGGGACCCTGGAGCGGATCGTCCCGGCGGGGTCCTGTGACGCCTTCGCCGACGTCGATCTCGCCGTGGAGGCCATCGCCGAGGACCTGGAGGTCAAGCGGCAGCTGTTCGCCACCCTGGACAAGGTGTGCAAGCCGGGCGCCGTGCTGGCGACCACCACCTCCTCCTTGCCGGTCGTCGCCTGTGCCCGCGCCACCTCGCGGCCGCAGGACGTCATCGGGATGCACTTCTTCAACCCGGCCCCGGCGATGAAGCTGGTCGAGGTGGTCCGCACCGTCCTGACCGCGGACGACGTGCACGCCACCGTCCGCGAGGTCTGCGCCGAGATCAAGAAGCACCCGGTGGACTGCGGGGACCGCGCGGGCTTCATCGTGAACGCCCTGCTGTTCCCGTACCTCAACAACGCGATCAAGATGGTGCAGGAGCACTACGCGTCCCTGGACGACATCGACGCGGCGATGAAGCTGGGCGGCGGCTACCCCATGGGCCCCTTCGAGCTCCTGGACGTGGTCGGCCTCGATGTCTCCCTCGCCATCGAGAAGGTCCTGCACCGCGAGTTCCGCGACCCGGGCCTCGCCCCGGCTCCGCTGCTGGAGCACCTGGTGGCCGCGGGCTGCCTCGGCCGCAAGACCGGCCGCGGCTTCCGCGAATATGCCCGGCGCTGACCGGTCGGCACGGCCCGGGTACGGGTCCCCGGTGCGCGCCGACTGGGGCGGGCTGCTCGATCCTGCCGTGGTCCCTCCGTCCGCCGAGGGCGGAGGGACCACCGGTTCGGCCCGTTCACCCGCGCACATGCAGTACGTTCGGGGCATGCCCCAGCCTGCCAAGCCGCCCCGAACCACGACCGTGCCCGACGCTCCGGAAAGTGCCGCAGGCAGTCGCGCCGCCGCCCAACGGCTCAAAATGCGCCGCGAACTGGCCGCCGCGGCCATGGAGCTGTTCGCCGCGAAGGGCTACGAGGCGACCACCGTCGACGAGATCGCGGCGGCGGCCGGGGTGGCCCGGCGCACCTTCTTCCGGCACTTCCGCTCCAAGGAGGAGGCGATCTTCCCGGACCACGACGACACCCTGGTCCGGGCGGAGGCGGTGCTCAACGCCGCACCGGCGCACGAGCACCCCCTCGACACGGTGTGCCGCGGCATCAAGGAGGTCATGCGGATGTACGCGGCCCGCCCCGAGATCTCCGTGCAGCGCTACAAGCTCACCCGCGAGGTGCCGACCCTGCGGGAGGCGGAGATCGCCTCGGTGGCCCGCTACGAGCGCCTCTTCACCCGGTATCTGCTGGGCCACTTCGACGAGCACGCCCACGACGACGACGCGAACGACGATCCGCTGCTCGCGGAGGTGGCGGCGTCGGCGGTGGTCACCGCCCACAACCACGTGCTCCGCAGATGGCTGCGGGGTGGCGGGCAGGGCGATGTCGAGGCCCAGCTGGACCACGCCTTCGCCATCGTCCGCAAGACCTTCGGCACGGGTATCGGCGCCGGCCGCACGACCTCCCCGCGGCCCGCGCCGCCGGCGACCGTGGCCTCCCAGGGAGAGGTTCTGGTGACGGTGGCCAGGACGGACGCGCCGCTGGACGAGGTGATGAAGACCATCGAACAGGCGTTGCGCGACCGTACGTGACGCCTCACGCGGGCAGCTCGACCACGAGGGGCCGGTGGTCCGAGACCGGGGTCCGCGGCGCCCGTACCCCGACCACCTCCCCGCACCGGAACGCACCGTCCACCAGCACATGGTCGAACTGCACCCGAGGCCGGTGCGCGGGAAAGGTCGGGACCCGGGCCAGGTCCCGCCAGCCCCGCCCGGTCCCGGTGCCGTTGCCGGAGCCGGTCGTCCCGGCCGCGTTGAGCACGGTCCTGGGGAGCGCGCCGACCAGGTTGAAGTCACCCAGCAGCACCTGCGGCCGGGGCAGTCCGGCGAGCCAGCCGCGCAGGGCGAGCAGCTGACCGGCGTTCCACCCCGGCACGAACGACAGGTGCAGTGCCACCGCCGTGAAGGGTCCCCGCGGTCCGTCCAGCACAGCGGCCAGCACCGGCCGCGGCTGGTCCCGGACGACGGTGAGCCCGGGCCGCCCCGCCACCCGCAGGGGCAGGCCGAGGGGCGCCGCGGAAAACCGCCGCGCCCGCCACTGCCGTACCGGAAGCCTGGAGATCAGGGCGATCCCGTGCGAGGGGACACCGGGAGCGGCGTGGGCCGGACCCGCGTCCTCGGGTCCGTACACCCGTAGCCCTGGTTCGGCCGGGTCCAGGACCCAGCCCCGGTCCGGTACCGCACGGCCGTGGAACGCCGACGCGTAGCGCCAGTCCCGCACGCCCGCGGCCTCGGCGGCGATCCGGGCCTGGTCGACGTTCCCCGACCGCTCCTGAAGCCGGTCGAGCTCCTGCAGTGCAAGTACGTCGGCGTCCAGGGACGCGACGGCTTCCGCGAGCGGCCGCTCGGGAGCCTCGGAAGGGGCGGGGAGGGGGCGGCCGTCGCGGAGCGTCCGACCGTGCAGCACATTGAACGTCGCCAGCCTCACCAGCGCAGGGTACTCACCCGCACGGCCCAACCGCCCGGCTCTTCCCGCACACGTCTCCCGGCCGCCGTGCACAAGATCCGCCGACGCCGGCCTCCCGCATTCGCAACCGATTTGCCCTGATCAGGCATGCATTTCGATCGATCAACGATCACTGGCGATCGATCATCGCTCATCTGTTACGACGAAATGACAAACGAGAGAAATTCTTGGCACCGAGTGCCTTGCACCGTGACACGGCGTGCCATACGTTGAAGGAGTCCGGGCGGCCGGCGCGCAGTGAACCGTCGCGCGTCGGCTGTCCCCGCAAGCCCTCGGGCCTGCGCGCCCGGACGCCTGCGTCACAGGCAACCCTCCGCGCCGACCCGCGCTGCCGCACCACCTCCGCCGAACCGACGGCACCAGCACCCAAGCACCGCAGCACCCCGACGTAACCCTCGACGTCTCCCCGCCACACATCCCTCAGCCCCCGACCCCGCTCGGACACCCGGTCACTCGGTCAGGGGAGACACCACTTCGCCGGAGGCAACCGATGAAGGAAATCCTGGACGCCATCCAGTCGCCGGAGTCCACATCCGCCGACTTCGCGGCCCTGCCGCTGCCCGAGTCGTACCGCGCGATCACCGTGCACAAGGACGAGACGGAGATGTTCGCCGGGCTCACCACCCGCGACAAGGACCCGCGCAAGTCGATCCACCTGGACGACGTGCCGGTGCCGGAGCTCGGCCCGGGCGAGGCCCTGGTGGCCGTCATGGCCTCCTCGGTCAACTACAACTCGGTGTGGACCTCGATCTTCGAGCCGCTGCCGACCTTCGGCTTCCTGGAGCGCTACGGCAAGCTCTCCGAGCTGACCAAGCGCCACGACCTGCCGTACCACATCATCGGCTCCGACCTGGCGGGCGTCGTCCTGCGCACCGGTCCCGGAGTCAACGCCTGGAAGCCCGGTGACGAGGTCGTCGCGCACTGCCTCAGCGTGGAGCTTGAGTCGAGCGACGGCCACAACGACACCATGCTCGACCCCGAGCAGCGCATCTGGGGCTTCGAGACCAACTTCGGCGGCCTCGCCGAGATCGCGCTCGTCAAGTCCAACCAGCTGATGCCCAAGCCGGACCACCTCAGCTGGGAGGAGGCCGCCGCTCCGGGCCTGGTCAACTCCACCGCGTACCGGCAGCTGGTCTCCCGTAACGGCGCCCAGATGAAGCAGGGCGACAACGTCCTGATCTGGGGCGCGAGCGGCGGACTCGGCTCCTACGCGACACAGTTCGCGCTGGCCGGCGGTGCCAACCCCATCTGTGTCGTCTCCTCGCCCCAGAAGGCGGAGATCTGCCGCTCCATGGGCGCGGAGGCGATCATCGACCGCACCGCCGAGGACTACAAGTTCTGGAAGGACGAGCACAACCAGGACCCGCGGGAGTGGAAGCGCTTCGGCAAGCGCATCCGCGAGCTGACCGGCGGCGAGGACGTCGACATCGTCTTCGAGCACCCGGGCCGGGAGACCTTCGGCGCGTCCGTCTACGTCACGCGCAAGGGCGGCACCATCGTCACCTGCGCCTCCACCTCCGGCTACCAGCACGAGTACGACAACCGCTACCTGTGGATGTCACTGAAGCGGATCATCGGCTCGCACTTCGCCAACTACCGCGAGGCCTGGGAGGCCAACCGGCTCATCGCGAAGGGCAAGATCCACCCCACGCTGTCGAAGGTCTATTCCCTGGAGGAGACCGGACAGGCCGCGTACGACGTGCACCGCAACCTCCACCAGGGCAAGGTCGGCGTCCTCGCGCTGGCCCCCCGCGAGGGCCTGGGCGTGCGCGACGAGGAGAAGCGCGCCAAGCACATCGACGCCATCAACCGCTTCCGGAACATCTGAGGTCGCAACCATGACAGAGCGCCAGACTCCCGAGGGCCGGCGGGAGAAGGACCGGCCCTGGCTGATGCGTACCTACGCCGGTCACTCCACGGCCGAGGCGTCCAACGAGTTGTACCGGCGCAACCTCGCCAAGGGCCAGACCGGGCTGTCGGTCGCGTTCGACCTGCCGACGCAGACCGGCTACGACCCCGACCACGTCCTCGCCCGCGGCGAGGTCGGCCGGGTCGGGGTATCGGTCTCGCACCTCGGTGACATGCGCCGGCTGTTCCAGGACATCCCCCTGGAGCAGATGAACACCTCGATGACGATCAACGCCACGGCCATGTGGCTGCTGGCGCTCTACCAGGTCGTCGCGGAGGAGCAAGGTCTCGACGAGGAGGCCATCAGCCTGCTCCAGGGGACGACCCAGAACGACATCGTCAAGGAGTACCTCTCGCGGGGCACGCACGTCTTCCCGCCGGGGCCCTCGCTGCGGCTGACGACGGACATGATCGCGTACACGGTCTCCCACATGCCGAAGTGGAACCCGATCAACATCTGCAGCTACCACCTGCAGGAGGCGGGCGCCACTCCGGTCCAGGAGATCGCGTACGCGATGTCCACCGCCATCGCCGTGCTCGACGCGGTCCGCGACTCCGGCCAGGTACCGCAGGAGCGCATGGGTGATGTCGTCGCGCGCATCTCCTTCTTCGTGAACGCGGGCGTCCGCTTCGTCGAGGAGATGTGCAAGATGCGGGCGTTCGGCCGCATCTGGGACAAGATCACCCGGGAGCGGTACGGGATCGAGAACCCCAAGCACCGCCGCTTCCGTTACGGCGTCCAGGTCAACTCCCTCGGGCTGACCGAGGCGCAGCCGGAGAACAACGTCCAGCGGATCGTGCTGGAGATGCTGGCCGTGACCCTCTCCAAGGACGCACGCGCGCGTGCCGTGCAGCTGCCGGCCTGGAACGAGGCGCTGGGCCTGCCCCGGCCCTGGGACCAGCAGTGGTCGCTGCGCATCCAGCAGGTGCTGGCGTACGAGAGCGATCTGCTGGAGTACGAGGACATCTTCGACGGGTCGCACGTCATCGAGGCCAAGGTCGCCCAGCTCGTCGAGGAGTCCTTCGCCGAGATCGACCGCATCCAGGAGATGGGCGGTGCGATGGCGGCCGTCGAGTCGGGCTATCTGAAGTCCCAGCTGGTCGCCTCGCACGCCGAGCGCCGGGCCCGGATCGAGTCGGGCCAGGAGAAGATCGTCGGCGTCAACGTCTTCGAGACGACCGAGCCCAACCCGCTGACGGCCGACCTGGACACGGCGATCCACATGGTCGACCCGGCCGTCGAGGAGCGCGTCGTACGGGCGCTGAAGGACTGGCGCGACACCCGCTACCAGCCCCCGTTCAACCATCCGCGCCCGTGCAAGGCGCTGGAGCGGCTGAAGGAGGCCGCGGCGGGCACGGACAACCTGATGGAGGCAACGCTGGAGTGCGCCCGTGCGGGGGTCACCACCGGCGAGTGGGCGGGTGCCCTGCGCGAGGTGTTCGGCGAGTTCCGGGCGCCCACGGGTGTGTCGTCGGCGCCGGTCGCGGTGACCGCCGAGGAGGGCACCGCGCTGGCGGAGGTGCGCCGCAAGGTCGACGCGACCGCCCGGGACCTGGGTGTCGGCAAGCTGCGCTTCCTGGTCGGCAAGCCCGGTCTGGACGGCCACTCCAACGGGGCCGAGCAGATCGCCGTACGGGCCAGGGACGCCGGCTTCGAGGTGGTCTACCAGGGCATCCGGCTCACCCCCGAGCAGATCGTGGACGCGGCCGTCGCCGAGGACGTACACGCGGTCGGCCTGTCCATCCTGTCCGGCTCGCACGCGCGGCTGGTGCCGGACGTGCTGGAGCGGCTGCGTGTGGCAGGAGCCACAGAGATTCCTGTGATCGCCGGTGGCATCATCCCGAACGGTGACGCCGAACAGCTGCGGGCCGCCGGAGTGGCCGCGGTCTTCACGCCGAAGGACTTCGACATCACCGGAATCATCGGCCGTATCGTCGACGAGATCCGGTCAGCCAACAAGCTCGACCCCCTGGAGGTCCCCGCATGACCAGCCCAGCTCCCCAGGTCAACCGACTCCGCCCGCGACGCTCCTGCCTCGCGGTACCGGGAAGCAACCCCCGCTTCCTGGAGAAGGCCCAGGGCCTCCCGGCCGACCAGGTCTTCCTCGACCTGGAGGACGCGTGCGCGCCGCTCGCCAAGCCGGAGGCGCGGCACACCATCGTCAAGTTCCTCAACGAGGGTGACTGGACGGGCAAGACGCGGGTGGTACGGGTCAACGACTGGACGACGGAGTGGACGTACCGCGATGTCGTGACCGTGGTCGAGGGGGCGGGCCAGAACCTCGACTGCATCATGCTGCCGAAGGTCCAGGACGCCCAGCAGGTGGTCGCACTGGATCTGCTGCTGACCCAGATCGAGAAGACGATGGGCTTCGAGGTCGGCAGGATCGGTATCGAGGCGCAGATCGAGAACGCGCAGGGCCTGAACAACGTCAACGAGATCGCCCAGGCCTCCCCGCGCATCGAGACGATCATCTTCGGCCCGGCCGACTTCATGGCGTCGATCAACATGAAGTCGCTGGTCGTGGGCGAGCAGCCGCCCGGCTACCCGGCGGACGCCTACCACTACATCCTGATGAAGATCCTGATGGCCGCCCGCGCCAACAACCTCCAGGCGATCGACGGCCCCTACCTCCAGATCCGCAACGTGGACGGGTACCGCGAGGTCGCGCAGCGCGCCGCGGCCCTGGGCTTCGACGGCAAGTGGGTGCTCCACCCGGGCCAGGTCGAGGCGTCCAACGAGATCTTCTCGCCGTCGCAGGAGGACTACGACCACGCCGAGCTGATCCTGGACGCGTACGAGTACTGCACGTCCGAGGCCGGCGGCAAGAAGGGCTCGGCCATGCTCGGCGACGAGATGATCGACGAGGCCAGCCGCAAGATGGCGCTGGTCATCGCGGGCAAGGGACGCGCGGCCGGCATGCAGCGCACGAGCAAGTTCGAGATTCCGGAGGCGTGAGCGCGATGCAGTTCGGGCGCACCTACGAGGAGTTCGAGGTCGGGGCGACGTACAAGCACTGGCCGGGCAAGACGGTCACCGAGTACGACGACCACCTCTTCTGTCTCCTCACCATGAACCATCACCCGCTCCACATGGACGCCAACTACGCCGAGAACACCACGGACTTCGGCAAGAACGTCGTGGTGGGCAACTACATCTACTCGTTGCTCCTCGGCATGTCCGTGCCGGACATCTCCGGCAAGGCGATCGCCAACCTGGAGATCGAGTCGCTGAAGCACGTGGCGCCGACCTTCCACGGGGACACGATCTACGGCGAGACGACCGTGCTCGACAAATGGCCGTCAAAGTCGAAGAACGACCGCGGCATCGTGCACGTGGAGACCAAGGGCTACAAGCAGGACGGCACGCTGGTGTGCGTGTTCCGCCGCAAGGTGATGGTGCCCACCGAGACCTACATCAAGGAGCGCGGCGGCGAACAGCCCGGCCGCCCGCCCGTCTCCCACCACCACCCTCAAACGACGTCCCTGCGGGACGACCCCTCTCGTTCCGAGCTGAAGGCGCAGGAGAAGTAGCCATGGCGCGACTCGCCCAGACCCACGGTCTGACCGACATCCAGCAGGAGATCCTCTCCACCGTCCGCGACTTCGTGGACAAGGAGATCATCCCGGTCGCCACCGAGCTGGAGCACCGCGACGAGTACCCGCAGCAGATCGTCGACGGGCTCAAGGAGTTGGGCCTGTTCGGGCTGATGATCCCCGAGGAGTACGGGGGTCTGGGCGAGTCGCTGCTCACGTACGCGCTGTGCGTGGAGGAGATCGCCCGCGGCTGGATGTCCGTCTCGGGCATCATCAACACCCACTTCATCGTGGCGTACATGCTCAAGCAGCACGGCACCGACGAGCAGAAGAACCACTTCCTGCCCAAGATGGCGCTCGGGGAGATTCGCGGTGCCTTCTCGATGTCGGAACCGGGTCTCGGCTCCGATGTGTCGGCCATCACATCGAAGGCGGTCAAGGACGGTGACGAATACGTTCTGACCGGCCAGAAGATGTGGCTGACGAACGGCGGCTCGGCCAACTTGGTGGCGGTGCTCGTCAAGAGTGACGAAGGACACCCGGAGGGCACCGCACCGCACAAGTCGATGACGACCTTCCTGGTGGAGAAGGAGCCGGGCTTCGGCGAGGTGCGGCCCGGGCTGACCGTCCCCGGGAAGATCGAGAAGATGGGCTACAAGGGCGTCGACACCACCGAACTCATCATGGACGGCCTGCGTGTTCCGCAGAACCGGGTGCTCGGCGGGACGACCGGCCGGGGCTTCTACCAGATGATGGACGGCGTCGAGGTCGGCCGCGTCAATGTCGCGGCACGTGGCTGCGGAGTCGCCCAGCGCGCCTTCGAGCTCGGTGTCGCCTACGCCCAGCAGCGGCACACCTTCGGCAAGCAGATCGCCCAGCACCAGGCGATTCAGTTCAAGCTGGCGGAGATGGCTACCAAGGTCGAGGCCGCTCATGCCATGATGGTCAACGCGGCACGCAAAAAGGACTCCGGTGAGCGAAACGACCTAGAGGCAGGGATGGCGAAGTACCTCGCCTCCGAGTACTGCAAGGAGGTCGTCGAGGATGCCTTCCGGATCCACGGCGGCTACGGCTTCTCCAAGGAGTACGAGATCGAGCGCCTCTACCGTGAGGCACCGATGCTGCTGATCGGTGAGGGTACAGCCGAAATCCAAAAAATGATCATTGGGCGCCGACTGCTCGAAGAGTATCGGTTCCAGGGATAGATGTTGAGGTATGGGGTGTTTTCTTCGCGGCGAAGATCACACCCCGTCAGCACGCTTCGGCGGCCGAGTCCTCAGCTTCGCTTGCCCAGTTGCGGCTCGCAACCGATACGATCCCGGGAAAGCCGCCGTCCCCCGTTACCAGAAGCGGCGCCATCCGCTACGAAGGTCATCCATGCCCCACAGCCAAACCTCTGCACCACGCGACAGCCTGGTCGGCGTACGACTCGCGCGCGGAGCATCGCCGTGGCTTCTCCCGACCGTCGCCACCGCAGCCCTCAGCCTCGTCCGTGCCCGCCGCTCGGGTGCCGCCAAGGCCGTCGCCGTTCCCGCCACCGCGCTCGCGGCGGGGATGCTGTGGTTCTTCCGCGACCCCGAGCGCGAGATCGCCACCGGCCGAGTGATCTCGCCGGCCGACGGTGTGGTGCAGAGCATCATGCCGTGGAAGGACGGGCGCACCCGCGTCGCGATCTTCATGAGCCCGCTCAACGTACACGTCAACCGCGCACCCCTCTCCGGCACGGTGACCTCGGTCGAGCACATCCCCGGTGGGTTCGTTCCGGCGTTCAACAAGGAGAGCGAGAACAACGAGCGCGTCGTCTGGCACTTCGACACCGAGCTCGGCGACATCGAGATGGTGCAGATCGCGGGTGCGGTCGCGCGCCGAATCGTGCCGTACATTCCGCAGGGCACGAAGGTCGAGCAGGGTGACCGGATCGGCCTCATCCGTTTCGGCTCGCGCGTCGACATCTACCTCCCCGAGGGCATCGAGGTCGACGTGGAGGTCGGCCAGAAGACAGTGGCTGGGGTGACTCGCATTGACCGTGGTTGATCCCCAGACGCAGGCCGGCTGGGTTCCGGAGGCCGACGAGGTGGACGACGAGGAGGAGATGCCCCTCTCTCTGCGCCTGTCGATAGCGGACACCCTCACACTCGGCAACGCCACCTGCGGCTTCATGGCGGTGTACTTCACCACCACCGGCATCCTGATCCCGCACCTCACGGGCAGCGACGAGTCGGGCATGGCCCGCCATAGCGCCGCCACCGCGGTCATCCTGATGCTCTGCGCTGCGGTCTTCGACCTCTTCGACGGTCTGGTCGCCCGCAAGCTGCGGTCCTCGCCGATGGGCGCGGAGCTGGACAACCTCTCCGACCTGATCAGCTTCGGCCTGGCGCCCGCCTACTTCGTGCTCGTGTACGGCATGGTCGCGAGGGACGCGCATGAGCGGGTCGCGGCGGTGGGCGCGATCGTTGTGCTGTTGGCGGTGGTGCTGCGGCTTGCCCGCTTCTCGTGCGTCACCGTGAAGGACGGCACGTTCCAGGGCATGCCATCGCCATTCGGTGCACTCACGGTCGTCTCTATCGTGCTGCTCGAGCTGCCGTTCGAGGCGACACTGCTGGCGGTCGTCGGTACCGCGTGGCTGATGGTGAGCCGGGTCGAGTACCCGAAGCCGCGGGGCGTCCTCGCGGTGGCGATGCTCGGCTGGATCGTGTCGGCCATGGGCATGCTGGCGGCGTGGGCGTTCGACGCGCCGGGCGGCCAGGTGCTGCTGCAGATGGGCTGTGCGCTGCAGATCGTGATGGCGGCGACGATCCCGCTGTTCGCCACGGCGCGCCGGGTGAACACCTTCCGTGACAACCGGCGGGAGGCTCGGGCGGCACAGCTGCCCTAGCCGGGCGGTACGCCCGTGAGACGGGTGAGGGCCCCGGACCTTCGTGGTCCGGGGCCCTTTCGCGTCGAAGCTGAGGACAGCGCCGAGGCCGGAGCGGTCCAGGGCCTGTCCGGGGTTGTGATCCGGATCAGGGAGCGGGGTGTGGTGGTGCGTGCGGCCCGCAGGCGTTCGGTCCGGGTTCAGCTCAGGAAATCCCGGGCGATCCGCTCCCCCACCCGCTCCAGGATCGGCCCGGCCTCCGCGATGCACCGCGCGACGTCCGGTTCGACCTCGGTGAGGGGGTACGCGCGCCCGAAGCCGGCCCGCTCCAGTGCCTCCGGCGGCAGCGCCAGCCGCCCGCACACCGCGACGACCTCCTTGCCCGCCGCCCGCGCCGCCGCCGCGACTCCCGCGGGCGCCTTCCCGTGCAGCGTCTGCTCGTCCAGCGAGCCCTCCCCGGTGATCACCAGCGAGGCCCGCTCCAGGGCGGGTGCGAAGCCGAGGACGTCCAGCATGACCTCGATACCGGGCCGGAAACGCGCACCGAGGAGCAGCGCCCCGTACCCGATGCCGCCCGCGGCGCCCGCACCGGGCGCCTGGGCGTACTCGAGCGCCTTGGGCCCGATGGACGCCTCGAGGACCGTCGCGAAGCGCGTCAGGGCGGCGTCCAGGGCCTCCACGTCATCGGGTCCGGCGCCCTTCTGGGGCCCGTACACCGCCGGCGCGCCCTTGGGCCCGGTCAATGGGTTGTCGACGTCGCTGGCGAGCACCAGCTCGACCTCGTCGAGGCGCGGGTCGAGTCCCGAGAGGTCGGCGGTGGACAGGTCGGCGAGGCCCCCGCCGCCGGGGGCCACGGGATCGCCGTCCTCGTTCAGGAAGCGTGCGCCGAGCGCGGTCAGCATGCCCGCGCCGCCGTCCGTGGTGGCACTGCCGCCCACACCGAAGACGATGGTGCGCGCCCCGTCGTCGAGCGCGGCCCGCAGCAGTTCGCCCGAGCCGTAGGTGGTGGCCGTCAGGGGCGCGAAGACGCCCCTCGGCAGCCGCTGCAGTCCGCTCGCTTCGGCCATCTCCACCACGGCCGTGTCCCCGCGCAGCGCGTACGCCGCGGTGGTCTCCGCCCCGAGGGGGCCCGCCACCCTCCGTTCGCGGCGCTCGAACCCGGCCGCGACCGCCGCGGCGACCGTGCCGTCGCCGCCGTCGGCCACCGGCAGTGACTCCACCGCGGCGTCCGGCACGACCCGGCGCAGTCCCGCCGTCACCCGCTCGGCGACCTGGACGGCCGTCAGCGAGCCCTTGAACTTGTCCGCGGCGATCAGAACCTGCATCGTCACAGCGTCCGGCACCTGCATCCCCTTGCTCTCCGGGCCTTGCACATGTCAAGGCAGTCGCGCCGCTGCGACCTTAACCGGCACGGGAGCACTCCGTCATGCCTCGTCGTCCTGGTCCCGCCAACGATGTCATGCCATGCATCCCGCGCGCGCGGGCCGCGGATTCGGTACACCGTAGCTATGACACCTGTGGATTCCGATCTCGGCGACCGCGTCCTCGGGGGCTGGCTGGGCCGGATCGCGGGCAACATGCTGGGCAAGCCGGTGGAACAGGGTGACCACTGGACGCGCGAGCGCATCGACCACTACCTGCGGCAGACCGACGCGCTGCCGCTGACCGACTATCTGCCGCCCCCGACGGCCGGGGTCGACGACTCCGCGCTGCGGCCCGAGTGGCCGGCTTGCGTCCGCGGGCAGATCCACGGCAGCTGCCGGGACGACGACATCGACTACGCCATCCTCGGCCTGCACCTGCTCGAGACGCACGGCTTCACCTTCAGCACCGAGCAGGTGGGCGATCTGTGGCTGCTGCGGCTGCCGTACCTGCAGACGTTCACGGCGGAGCGCGCTGCGTACCGCAACCTCGCCAACGGCCTCAAGCCGCCGCTCACCGCCACGTACGACAACCCGTACCAGGAGTGGATCGGTGCGCTCATCCGCGCCGACGTCTTCGGCTGGACCTCCCCCGGACTGCCCCGGCGCGCGGCCGCCCTGGCCCGCCGGGACGCCGTGCTGTCCCACACCGGCAACGGCGTGTACGGGGCGATGTGGGCGGCCGCGCTGATCTCGGCGGCGTTCACCGCGCCCACCGTGCGGCACGCGCTGGACACCGCGCTGACGGTGATCCCGGCGAGCAGCCGACTGGCGCGGACCGTGCGCAGGGTCCTCGCGCTGCACGAGACCGGGCTCGGCTGGGAGGAGACGCTGGCGACGATGGCCAAGGAGACGTCCGGACTCGGCTGGATCCACACCGTGCCGAACGCCGCCGTCCTCACCGCCGGCCTGCTGTACGGCGACGGCGACTTCACCCGGACCATCGCACTGACCGTCCGCGGCGGCCTGGACACCGACTCCAACGGTGCGACGGCCGGTTCGGTCGTCGGTGTGCTGTGCGGGGCGGCGGCCGTCCCGGCCCAGTGGAAGGACCCTTTGGAAGACCGGGTGCGCAGTGCCGTGTTCGGGTTCGACGGGGTACGGATCAGCGAACTGGCGGCAAGGACGGTGGCGTTGGTGGGTGAGGAGGGCTGACGGTGGCGTCGGTGGGCCGGGACGGGTGACGGCGGCGATGGTGGACCGGGACGGCTGGGTCCGTCGAGCGGACCCGTTACCTTTCGGCACCTCGTTACCCTGCCTGAGTGACCATCCAAGACTTCGCCACGTACATCGCAGGCCTCCCCCGGGTGCTCGCCGGGGCCGCCGCGCTCATCCGGGACGACAGCGGGCGGGTGTTGCTCGTGGAGCCCAACTACCGTGCGGGGTGGGCGCTTCCGGGCGGGACCGTCGAGTCGGACGACGGGGAGACCCCCCGGCAGGGGGCTCGGCGGGAGACGCTCGAGGAGATCGGCCTCGACATCACCCTGGGCGCTCTGCTGGCCGTGGACTGGGTGCACGGCGAGGCCCGACCGCCTGTGGTCGCCTATCTCTACGACGGCGGCGTCCTCGACGAGAGCGACTTCCAGTCCATCCGCCTCCAGGAGGAGGAACTGCTGTCCTGGCGCCTGGTACCGCGCGACGAGATCACGGAGTACGTCTCGGTGCCCCTGGGCCACCGGATCCTGGCGGCCCTGGACGTCCTGGCGGAGGGCGGGGGGACGGTGGAGCTGGAGAACGGCCACCGGGTGGGCCGGAACGGGGCGTGAGATCCGCGGTGGACCGCGACCGGGACCGTGATGGGCTGCGACGCCCCGCCGGGGGCCGCCGCGGAGCGGGTCCGATATCCGTTCGCACCGGGCGGACGGGCGTCCTACCCTCGGCCCCATGAGCAAACCCCTCGTCGCGATCCTCAGTGGCGCCGGTATCTCCACCGACAGCGGCATTCCGGACTACCGCGGGCCGAACGGGCTGTGGCGGCGGGACCCCGCGGCCGAGAAGCTGGTGACGTACGAGTACTACATGGGGGACCCGGAGATCCGCCGGCGCTCGTGGCAGATGCGGCGGAAGAACCGGACGCTGCGGGCGGAGCCCAATGCCGCGCACCTGGCCGTGGCCGAGCTGGAGCGGGCCGGGGTGCCCGTGCGGGTGCTCACTCAGAACGTGGACGGGCTGCACCAGCGTGCCGGGCTGTCCGCCCGCAAGGTGCTCGAACTGCACGGCAGCGCACGGTCCGTGGTGTGCACCAAGTGCCATGCGAAGGGCTCCATGGAGGACGCGCTCGCGCGGGTCGAGGCCGGCGAGGACGATCCGCCGTGTCTGGAGTGCGGTGGAATCCTGAAGTCGGCGACGGTGATGTTCGGTGAGCGGCTCGACCCGGTGGTGCTCGGCGAGGCTGCGGCGATCAGCAAGGCGTGCCAGGTGTTCATCGCGGTCGGCAGCAGTCTGCAGGTGCAGCCGGCCGCCGGTCTCGCGGGCCTCGCGGCCGACCACGGCGCGCGGCTGATCATCGTCAACGCCGAGCCGACCCCGTACGACGACCGCGCCGACGAGATCGTCCGGGAACCGATCGGCACGGCGCTGCCGAAGCTGCTGCGCGGGCTGGCCACCAGGAGCGACGCCCAGTAGGGCCTGTCCGACGAATCCCGCCGGGCCTGCGACGTCCGGCGCCGCACCTGGCCGCGCGGCAGGGCGCCACCGCGCGGCGGTCTCAGGAAGTTCTCGTCGTCCGTCTCTTCATCTCTCCACAGCACCGCTGTGCGGGGGCGATCAGAGCTGCCCGTCGTCGTCACCTGAGCGTCCAACAGGTTGGTTGACGGGCGGCAAGCGGCGCGTCGTGCGGTCGGGGGTGCGGCAGCTCATGAGTATGCCTGCGACAACACGACGTTGGATCACAGAGAAGGACTGCTTGAATGCCCCCACGTGGTCGTGTGAATCTCCGCTGCCTCGCCATCGGACTTGTGGCGTCGGCCGCGTTTATCCCCTTCGGCGCCTCCGGGTCGGTCAGCGCCGACGATGTGGCGCCGTCCCGGTCGCGGGTGCTGTCGCAGAGCACGCAGCCGGTTTCGGTCAACCCTGTTCAGGCCAAGGACTTCCGGCCGGCCGTGAAGATGTCGGCAGCCGAGGCCGAAGCCATCAGGGAGCGGCTGCATGCGAACCGCGAGAAGCTGGCAGCTTCGGTTCCCCAGAAGAACATCGAGGCCCCCCGGACGCCGGCTGCCGCGGCCTCGCACGTGAGGAAGGGGACGCGCGCTCCGGGCACGCTGGTCATCGGACGGAACAACAAGAACACGGTGGCGAACACCAACACCTGTGGGACCGGCAGCACGCTGGCCGAGCCGGCCGCGGCGAACGAAGGACCGCACGTCTTCGCCTCCGGCAACCTGTCACATCAGGAGTTCTCCACCAACGGCGGAGCGACCTGGAACTGTGCGTCCGCGTTCCCGGCCGGGCCCGCCGAGGCGCCGATCCCGTGGGGCGACACGGACGTCGTCTACGACCACTCACGCAGCGTGACGTTCCACAGTGTCATGTACCTCAACAGCTCCGCGACCAACGGTGTCGTACGCGTCTTCGTCCGCCGCAGCATCCCCGCGGCGGACAACTGCTCGTACACCCTCGACTTCGACCCGAGCGCGACGAACGTCATCCCCGACTACCCGCACCTGGGCCTGAGCAACGACTTCCTGTACGTCAGCGCCAACCGGGTCAGCCCCACGGCATGGCTCGGCGCGTCGCTCAGACGACTCAACCTCGACCAGATGGCCTCGTGTGTAGGGGCTTCGGGGAGCTCGGTCAACTTCACGAACGCCGGCGGCCAGCGCGTTCTCGTCCCCGGACACGGAGCCCGGGACGTCATGTATTTCTCCTGGGTCAACACCCCCACCCAGTGGCGTGTGTTCAGCTGGGCCGACAACTCGGCCAGCGTCCTGTCGACGTTCGTCAACGTCGCCTCGATGACCTTCGGGGACGCCGACTGCCGAGGAGGTGCGAACAACACCGACTGGTCGAGTCCGCTCGCGACGGGAATCGTGGGATTCAACGTGCGGACCTCCATCGGGAACGACCACGTGAACGTCTGGGTGCCCACGGCCAACGACGCCAGTCACCCGCACGCCTACGTGCGCGGCGCCCGGTTCCGTGTCGGCAGCAGCCAGAGCGCTCTGTCACTCGTCCAGCAGCCGGAGATCTGGTTCACCGACCAGTGCGCGGGAACGTCGACGACCGGTGTCAACGACCGCGGTGACGAGGGACTGGCCATCGCCCTGGGCGGTCGCAAGGGCGGCGGCGGACCCGCCGTCGCCACGGCCATCACCATGAAGGACCAGTTCAGCCCCGGCCCCGGTGGCTTCTCCTTCACGACCGTGGCCGCTGCCACGCACAACCCCACCAACAACCGCTTCGGTGACTACTTCACGGTCCGCCGGCAGGCACCGTGCGGTGAGTTCTTCACCACCACCGGATACGGACTCCTCAACGGAACGGCAGTGGCGAACGTCAACTCGCGGTACGTCGAGTTCGGACGCGGCCGGGACGAGCCCTGCTACCTGGCCTGGAGGAACTCCGTCCCCGCGGCGTGAACAGAACGGCTCCGCCACGAACCGACCGCGGCCCCCGCCTTCCGGGCGGGGGCCGCGGTCGTCCCGGCGCCGGGCAGTCAGTGGATGGCGAAGACGGGCGAGAAGGCCGCGAGCCGCTCTTCACCTTCTGGTCCGGGGCTCAGCCGGAAGGTGAATTTCACACGGTAGGTCCCGGGGCCGAGGGCCGGCTGTCTCTCCGGCAGAGCGGCGAAATTTCTGCTGGACGGGTCGAAGGTGACCGTACGCCCGTGCTGCGGGCCGATCGCCAGGGTGATGGGCGGCCGCATCACCGCGCACGCGAGGAGATCGACCCATTCCGTTCCATGCCCGCGCTGGAGGAAAGCGATGGTGCAGTCGGTCTTGGAATCCTGCGCGTGGACGGTCCGCTCCAGACCGTTGGCGATCAGGGCGGAGATGACCTGCCCTTCCTCGTAGGCCCTTGCCGAGAGCGTGATGGTGACCCTGCCGGCGGGTGCGTCCACGCGCTGGCCGGGCCCGTCCCCCGGCAGGGCGGGTGAGGCGGGAGCGGCGGTTTGCGTCGCGGGTGTGACGGTCACTTCTGTGGACTCGGCCTTTGGGCCTTGCCGGGAGTCCGACGACGAGGCGCACGCCGCGGCCACGACGACCAGACCGGTCACGACTGCCGCAGTCGGCGCCGTTCTCGCTGGGCGCATCCGCCTTCGGGCTCTCGCCTTCCCGGTCACAGCACCAGCGTAGGTCTCCCGAGGTCCGCAAGCGCGGGAAGCACAGCGGGGACGACGCGACGGTGGCCCCCGCCCGGAAGGCGGGGGCCACCGTCGCGTCGCACCGGACGGGGATCAGAACCCGGAAACGTCGAGCAGCGGTTCCTGGATGTTGTCGTCGTCCTGGGACGGCCAGATCCAGTCCTTGGATCCGGCGGCCTGCAGGGCCGCCTTCACCTGGGCCGGGCTGGCTCCCGGATGGGTGGCCTTGTAGAGGGCGGCGCCACCGGCCGCGTGCGGAGCGGCCATCGAGGTGCCGGAGATGGTGTTGTAGCCCCCGAACCGCCAGGTGGAGTAGATGCACACACCCGGAGCGATCAGGTCGACGTCCGCACCGTGGTTGGAGAAGTTCGCGAAGGTGTCGTCCTGGTCGGTGTAGCCGCAGCTCGTCGACTTGCCGAGACCACCCGGTTTGCCGTCGGAGTCGGCCAGGGCGCTGACCGTGATCACCTCGTCGTACGCGGCCGGCACCATCTTCGCGGCGTCCTGGTTGTCGTTGCCCGCGGCCACGACGTAGGTGACGCCCCGCGCCACCGAGTTGCAGATCGCCTCGTGCATCGGGTCGTTGTTGGTCTTCCCGCAGTTCCCGTCGTCGGTGCCCGCGCCGCCGAGGCTCATGTTGACGACCTCGATCTCGTCGGCGTGCTCGGTGACGTAGTCGATGCCGCAGATGACCTCCGAGGTGCTGCCGCTGCCCAACGGGCTCAGCACGCGTACCGGCCACAGCCGGGCACCCGGCGCCACACCGACGACGCCGCTGCTGTTGTCCAGGGCCCCGATGGTGCCCGCGACGTGCGTGCCGTGACCGTGGAAGTCGTCCGGGGGCAGGAAGTCCCAGCCCAGCCAGCAGTTCTTGCCACCCTCCTGGTAGACGTTGAGGTCGCGGTGTTTCAGGGAGATTCCGGTGTCGATGACCGCGACGTCCACATTCACGCGCTGGTCGATACCGTCGATGGCCGCCGTGGGGCTCTTCTCCGTCCCCACCCGGGCGACACCCGTCGGCGTCGGCTGGGCGGCGGTCGCGTGCACCGGCCGGTCGGGCTGCACGGAACGTACGCGTGGGTCCTTGGCGACTTCGGCGGCCGCCTCGGGACTCATCGACGCCGCATAGCCGTTGAGGGCGTGGCGGTACACGTGCCGAACCTTGGCGCCCACGGCGTCGGCGTGCTCGGCGGCCACCGTGGCTGCGTTCGCCTGGAAATCGCCCGTCGCCTCGGTGTCGAGGGACACGATGTACCGGTCGGTGGTCTGGTCGGACTTCGTGGTGACTGGGGCTGGAGCTGCCGCGGACGCGGCGGGAGCCGACGCCAGCACCAGCGCAAGGAGCGTCGCGCCGATGATCTTGTTCATCCGGACCTTTCTCAGGGGCGAGGGGCGGCAGCCGACCGGGGACGGGTGGGCCCCTCGGTTCGTCGATGCGGGGGTCGCCGCCGCCAGGGCACACCCAGAGGTAACAGGTCCGCATGGAGCACGGCCGTCCGACATCCGGCGATCACCGGATTCCCTGACGTCCTGTCAGCCGTGCGGCGGAGCCGCCCTCCCGGAGCGGCGGGCCTTCCGTCACCCGCTCCCCGCCGTCCCTCCGCGGCACGTAGCCGTCGGCCCGCCGCTCCCAACCCACCACTCCCGGCCCGCCGCTCGCCGCCTGGCCGGGGGAAGGTTGCGCCGCCGGGCCGTTCGCCGCTCGCCCTCGCCGTTCGCCGCTCGCCGTTCGCCGCTCGTCGTTCGTCCCTCGCCGTTCGTCCCTCGCCGTTCGCGCTCGCCACTACCGCGGGGCCAGTCCTCGTTCGAAGTCCAGCAGTCGCTGCTTGCGGTCCAGGCCGCCGCCGTACCCGGTCAGACTGCCGTCGGCGCCCACGACCCGGTGGCAGGGCACGATGATGCCGATGGGGTTCCTGCCGTTGGCCAGCCCCACCGCACGTGAGGCGCCGGGATTGCCCAGGGCCCGGGCCAGTTCGCCGTAGGACCGGGTCTCGCCGTAGGGGATGCGCCTCAGTTGCTCCCAGACACTGCGCTGGAACGGGGTGCCGATCATGCCGAGCGGGACCGTGAACTCCACGAGCTCGCCCGCGAAGTAGGACCGCAGTTGGGCGGTGGTCTCGGCGAAGGGGGTGTCGTCGCGGTCGCCGAAGTTCTCTTCCGGGGGGCGGTGGCGTTGGCCGGCCATGTAGAGGCCGCAGAGGACTCCGTCGGAAGCGACGAGGGTGAGAGGGCCGTACGGGCTGTCGATGACCGTGTGTTGTTTCATCTTCTGCTTCATGGAGTGGCTGCCGGGTGGGTTCGTTGGTGGGGTGGTTGTGAAGGGCTGACCGGTGGAGGGCAGGCTGTCGACGCTCATACCGGTAGGAAGTTGATCGGGTGGCTGTCGGTGGCCCAGAGGTACTGGACCGCGTACGCCCGCCAGGGGCGCCACGCCGCGGCGCGGGCGGTGAGTGCGGCGGGGGTGGACGGCAGGCCAAACTCGCTTGCCGCGCGCCGGATTCCGAGGTCCGTGGGGAGGAAGGCGTCGGGGTCGCCGAGTGCGCGCATCGCAATGACGTCGACCGTCCAGGGCCCGAACCCGGGCAGCTCCAGAAGGCGCCGGCGGGTTTCGTCCCAGTCGCTTTCGACGCCCAAGTGCAGGGCCCCGTCAGCGAGTTGTCGAGCCAGGGTGGTGAAGGTGGCACGGCGGCCACGGGGCATTGCCAGTGACTCGGGGTCGAGCGCGGCCAACGCCTCGGGCGACGGGAACAGATGGGTGAGGCCGCCCTCCGGGTCCTCGACCGATTCGCCGTGCGCCACGACGAGGCGAGCGGCGTGGGTACGCGCGGCCGCGGTGGAGACCTGCTGGCCGAGCACGGCCCGCAACGCGAACTCGGCCTCATCGACGGTGCGGGGTACGCGGCGGCCGGGCGCCTTGTCGACCAGGGGCGCGAGCAGCGGGTCGGTGCGCAGCTGGTCGTCGACTGCGACCGGGTCGGCGTCGAGGTCCAGCATGCGGCGGCAGCGGCTGATCGCGACCGGGAGGTCGCGCAGGTCACTGAGGGTGAGCCGGCAGGCGATGTGATCGGCCCGGGGGGTGAGCGCCGCGATGCCGTGGCCGTACGGCAGACGCAGGGTGCGCCGGTAGGCGCCGTCGCGCCACTCCTCCACTCCCGGTACGGCGGTGGCGGCCAGGTGACCGAAGAGGTTGTCGGGGTTGAGCGGGGCGCGGAACGGCAGGCGCAGGGTGAGCGCACCCGGTGTCTTGCCCGCCGCCGACTGCGCGTTCTTCGGAACCCGGCCGCGCAGGTCGCTGGGTGAGAGGGCGAAGACCTCGCGGACGGTGTCGTTGAAGGTGCGGATCGAGGAGAACCCGGCGGCGAAGGCGATCTCCGCCATGGGCAGTCCGGTGGTCTCGATGAGCAGGCGGGCGGTCTGTGCGCGCTGCGCCCGGGCCAGCGCGAGGGGTCCGGCGCCCAGTTCGGCGAGCAGTTGGCGCTCGACCTGCCGGGTGCTGTAGCCCAGGCGCGTGGCGAGACCGGGCACGCCCTCGCGGTCCACGACACCGTCGCCGATCAACCGCATGGCGCGGGCGACGACGTCGGCACGCTGGTTCCACTCCGGGGAGCCCGGGCTGGTGTCCGGGCGGCAGCGCTTGCAGGCCCGGAATCCGGCCTGCTGACAGGCGGCAGCGCTCGGGTAGAAGGTCATGTTCTCCGCCTTGGGCGGGACGACGGGGCAGCTGGGGCGGCAGTAGATCCGGGTGGTCAGGACCGCGGTGAAGAACCAGCCGTCGAACCGCGCGTCCTTCGACTGCACGGCGCGCACGCAGCGCTCCGTCTCGGTGTGCATCCCGTTCCGCATGGCTCAAGCATCTTGCACGGGAGGAGGCGGGGCTGGCGGGAATCCGACATGTAGGTGGGAGGCAGACCGTGGGAGGCCGACCGCCTTCCCCGGGCGCCTCGGGGGCCGGGGAGGGGCGGGAGCCCTGCGGACGAGTACCCCGCGGACGAACATCCCGCCGACCAACATCCCGCGGACAACCATCCCGAGGGCGAGCATCCCGCGGACAACCATCCCGAGGCGAGTATCCCGCGGACGAGCGTCCAGCAGACGACCCCTCAGCCCAACTGGTCCACGAAGGCGTTGTACGCGCGGGTGTCGAAGAGGACGAAGCGGACCTCCTCGACGGCCGGTACGTCGGCGTCGCGTACGGTCCGTATCGCGATCCGGGCTCCGTCCTCGATCGGCCAGCCGTAGACCCCTATGGAGACCGCCGGGAAGGCCACGGTCTGCGCGCCGAGGTCGTCGGCGACTTTCAGGGACTGGGCGTAGCAGGAGGCCAGCAGGTCGGAGCGGTCCTCGGAGGCCGACCACACCGGGCCCACGGTGTGGATCACCCACTGAGCGTGCAGTTTTCCGGCGGTGGTGGCGACGGCCTGGCCCGTGGGCAGGCCCTTTCCATAGTGGGAAGCGCGCAGCCTGCGGCACTCCTCGAGGATCTCCGGTCCGCCGCGGCGGTGGATGGCGCCGTCGACACCGCCTCCGCCGAGCAGTGAGGAGTTGGCCGCGTTGACGATCGCGTCGACCGTCTCCTGGGTGATGTCCCCCTGGACGAGGGTGATCGTTGTCATGAGTCGCGTAGCCTCCTCCACACGGCCTTGGCGGCGTTGTGCCCCGACATGCCGTGGACACCCGGGCCCGGCGGGGTCGCCGAGGAGCAGATGAACACGGCCGGGTGCGGGGTGCTGTACGGGAAAAGGGAGAGCTTGGGCCGCAGGACGAGCTGCAGCCCGGACGTGGCCCCGCAGGCGATGTCGCCGCCCACGTAGTTGGCGTTGCGTACGGCCAACTCGGGCGGGCCCGCGGTCGCCCGCGCGAGCACGCGGTCCCGGAACCCCGGCGCGAACCGCTCCAGTTGACGTTCGATCGCGTCCGTCAGATCACCGGTCCAGCCGCCCGGCACATGCCCGTACACCCAGAAGACCTGTTTGCCGGCGGGGGCCCGGGACGGGTCGACGACGCTGGGCTGCACGGTGATCAGGAACGGTGTGTCGGGCGCGCGGCCCTCGCGGGAGGCCGCGCGGAGGGCGGTGCCGATCTCCGCGCTGCTCGCGCCGATCTGCACGGTGCCGGCGGAGCGTGCCTCCTTGGCGGTCCATGGCACGGGTCCGTCCAGCGCGTAGTCGATCTTGAACACGCCGGGGCCGTACCGGAACCCGTCGTAGTAGCGCCCGAAGCCGGCGATCCGGGCGAGCGCGGTGGGTGAGGTGTCGAAGACGTACGCGCGGGCGGGCGGCAGGTCGTCCAGGCGCTTGACCTCGTAGTCGGTGTGGACCGCGCCACCGAGGTCCTTCAGATAGGCGGCGAGCGCGTCGGAGACGGACTGGGAGCCGCCGCGCGCGACGGGCCAGCCCCGCGCGTGCGCGGCCAGGGCGAAGACGAGGCCGACGGCACCGGTGGCGAAGCCGTTGAGCGGTGCCATGACATGTGCCACGAGACCGGAGAACAGCGCCTTGGCCCGTTCGTCGCGGAAGCGGCGCATCAGCCACGTCGACGGCGGCAGTCCGGCCAGGCCGAAGCGGGCGAGGGTGACGGGGTCGCGGGGCAGTGCGGTGAGCGGCAGCGACATGAAGTCCCGTACCAGCGTGTCCCACCGGCCGAGGAACGGCTCGACGAGCCGGCGGTAGGCGCCGGCGTCCCGCGGCCCGAACGAGGCGGCCGTCTCGGCCACCGAGCGCGCCAGTACCGCCGCCGTGCCGTCCGGGAAGGGGTGCGCCATGGGCAGTTCGGCGTGCAGCCACCGCAGTCCGTAGCGTTCGAGCGGCATCGCGTTGAAGGCGGGCGAGTTGATCCCGAGCGGGTGCGCGGCGGAGCACGGGTCGTGCCGGAAGCCGGGGAGGGTCAGCTCCTCGGTGCTCGCTCCCCCGCCCACGGTGTCCCGGGCCTCGAACACGGCCACGGAGAAGCCGCGGCGGGCCAACTCGACGGCGGCCGTCAGTCCGTTCGGCCCCGCACCCACCACCACGGCATCGAGCATCGCCGGCACCTTCGGACTCCTTCGTCAGCCGATGGCCACTCGGGGTCAGGATATGCCGGGGGTCTGACCGGTTCCCCAGGTGCAGCGGATTGCACACCCGCCGGCCTCACCAGAGCACTGCCGGCCTCACCACGCACTGCCGACCCCACCACGAGCACTGCCGACCCCACCACGAGCACCTGCCGCCCCCTCACCGAGCACCTATCGCCCCACCAGCGAGCCCCACGCCCCACCACGAGCACGTGCCGCACACCACGAGCACGTGCCGCCCCACCAGCGAGCCCCATCGCCCCACCGCGGGCGTCTGCCGCCCCGCCACCGGGCCCTCAGACCCCGCTCGCCAGCAGTCCCGCCACGCGGCGGGCCGTTGCCGCGTCCCGGGCCGTGGTGAACGGCAGCGCGTTGCCCCCGGTGATACGGAACGGCTCCCCCGCGGGTGTCAGGTGCGCACCGCCCGCCTCTTCCACCAGCAGGACACCGGCCGCGTGGTCCCAGGCGGCCTCCCACGAGAACGCCGTCGCGTCGAGTTCCCCGCGGGCGACGGCGAGGTGGTCCAGCCCGGCCGAGCCGCACGGCCGGGGCCGGACGCCCTCGGTGCGCAGGGCGAGCAGGGCGCGTTTCTCCGCGTCGGTGGTGTAGTCCGGGTGGGAGGTGACGACCCTCAGGTCGCGGCCGGGCTCCGGCGAACCGGAGCGCAGCCGCTCGCCCTCGTGGAACGCGCCCTTTCCGCGGACCGCCGTGGCGAGTTGGTCAAGCGCCGGCGCGTACGTCCACGACGCCAGCACGACGCCGCGGCGGGCCAGCGCCACCAGCGTGCAGAAGTGCGTCTCGCCGTGCACGAAGTTCCGGGTGCCGTCGACCGGATCCACGATCCAGACCGGTGCGTCACCCCGTATCGCCTCGTACGAAGCGGGGTTCGCGTGGACGGCCTCCTCGCCGACCACGACCGATCCGGGCAGCAGCGTGCCCAGCGCCTCGGTGAGGTACAGCTCCGCCTTGCGGTCGGCGTCGGTCACCAGATCGTGCGGTCCGCTCTTGCGGTCCACCTCGTGCTCGGCGAGCTGCCGGAAGCGCGGCATGATCTCGGTGGCGGCCGCCTTGCGGACCGCTTCTTCGACGTCGGCCGCATGGCGTGCGAGAAACCCGTCGAAGGTCTCGGTGTCTTCCATCACGGCTCC
Source organism: Streptomyces cavernae (assembly GCF_004023625.1). GTDB lineage: Bacteria > Actinomycetota > Actinomycetes > Streptomycetales > Streptomycetaceae > Streptomyces > Streptomyces cavernae. The sequence continues at coordinate 38,066 of NZ_RPDJ01000026.1, forward strand.
ATGAGAGCACGGCCCACTGACAATCCCCGCCCTGTCGGTGCACTCCCGGTGGAATCACCGTGAACATGCATTCAGCGGCCCACGGCGTACCCCTGCATTCCGCGCGGATTGGCCGCCGCGGACAGCACCCCGGTGTCCGGGTTCCGGGCGACCGCGCACAGCCGTCCCTCGGACCAGGCCTCCGCGACCAGCACCTCGTGCCCGCGCCGCCGCAGCTCCGCGACGACCCCGGCGTCCGTGCGGGACTCCACGGTGACGGCCCCGGGCCGCATGCCCCGCGGGAAGAACGAGCCGGGGAAGCTGTCGTTGTGCCAGTTGGGGGCGTCGATCGCGCCCTGCAGGTCGAGGTCCCCGCGGACCCGCTCGCGCAGCGCGACGGCCAGGAAGAAGTGCAGCTGCCACTGGTCCTGCTGATCACCGCCGGGGGTGCCGAACGCCATCACCGGCACCCCGTCGCGCAGAGCGAGCGAGGGGGTCAGTGTGGTGCGCGGACGGCGGCCCGGTGTGAGTGCGGCCGGCAGTCCGTCCTCCAGCCAGGTCATCTGGAGCCGGGTGCCCAGGGGAAAGCCGAGTTCGGGCACCACCGGGTTGGACTGCAACCAGCCGCCGCTGGGCGTGGCCGCGACCATGTTGCCCCACCGGTCGACCACGTCGAGGTGGCAGGTGTCGCCGCGGGTCCGCCCGTCCGCCGCGACGTCCGGCTCGCCCGCCGCGACGTCCGGCTCGCCCGCCGCGACGTCCGGCTCGCCCGCCGTGACGATCGGCTCGCCCGCCGTGGCGTCCGGCTCGTCCGGCACCGGTGACAGCGGGCTCTTCGCGACCGTGGGCTCGCCGGCGCCCGGCGCGGTCGCTCGGCTTCCGGGGCCTCCGGCGGCGGCCACGCGCGCGTGGCCGCTGAGCCGCGGGATCCGCCCTCCGGGACTGCCGGGCCGTAGCTCCCGGGAAGCCCGGTCTCCGACTAGCGCGCGCCGGCCGGAGTTGTACGACTCGGACAGCAGCTCGTCGATCGGAACCTCCGCCGCGTCGCCGTACCAGGCCTCCCGGTCGGCCATCGCGAGCTTGCAGCCCTCGATCAGCAGGTGGACGTAGTCGGCGGACCCGTACGGCGGCAGCTCCGGCGGGAGCAGCGCGAGCTGCTGCAGCAGGACGGGGCCCTGGCTCCAGGGGCCCGCCTTGCACAGGGTCCAGCCCTGCCAGTCGTACGTCACCGGGTCCTCGTAGGACGCGGACCAGGAGGCCAGGTCGGCAGCGGTCAGGGTGCCCGTGTGGCGCTCGCCGCTGGTGTCGAGGGTGGGCCTCGCGGATTGCCGCACCAGGGCGTCGGCGATGAAGCCGGACCGCCACACCTCCCGCGCCGCCTCGATCTCGGCCTCCCTGCCGCCGGCCCCGGAGACCTCGGCGAGCAGCCGCCGCCAGGTCGCGGCGAGTGCCGGGTTGCGGAAGAGCTCACCGGGCCGCGGTGCCTTCCCGCCGGGCAGATAGACCTCCGCGGAGGAGGTCCACTCCGTCTCGAACAGCTCCCGTACGGTCTCCACGGTCTCCCCGACGCGCTCCACGGGTGCGTGGCCGTGCTCCGCGTAGCCGATCGCGTACTTCAGTACGTCCCCGAGCGGCTTCGTGCCGTGGTCGCGGAGCAGCAGCATCCAGGCGTCGAAGGCGCCCGGAACGGCGGCGGCGAGCGGTCCGGTACCGGGCACGAGATCAAGCCCGAGGTCCCGGTAGTGGGCGATCGTGGCCCCGGCGGGCGCCACGCCCTGCCCGCACAGCACGCGCACCTCGCCTGCCGCCGGGGCCAGGACGATCGGCACCTCGCCGGCGGGCCCGTTGAGGTGCGGTTCGACGACATGCAGTACGAAGCCGGCGGCGACCGCCGCGTCGAAGGCGTTGCCGCCGTCCTCCAGCACGGCCATCGCGGACTGCGAGGCCAGCCAGTGCGTGGAGGACACCATGCCGAACGTGCCCTGGAGCGTCGGTCGGGTCGTGAACATGCCGTTTGCCACCTCGCCGTTCGTGGGGATCCGGTCGGACCACATGATTTCGCGGAGGCTGCATGGCGGATCGCGGGAGGGGTACTGCGTGATGTTCATCCTCCGACAAATGCGGAGGATTGATACGAACGACGATCAAAAGGACTCCATCATGGCGAGCATCAGTCCGATCGACCTGCAGAAGGCACTCAAGGGCGTCGAATACCCGACGACCGGTGAGAACCTGGCGCAGACCGCGCAGGAGAACGGGGCCGACCAGCAGCTGGTGGACCTGCTGAACGAGCACGGAGAAGAGGAGTTCGAAGGACCCAACGAGGTGAGCCGGGCCGTCTTCGAGTCCGCCTGACGGACCGCGGCGATGCGGTGCCGAGGGGGCCGGACTAGCCGGAAGGGGAGGACGGGCCGGAGGGACCGGAGGGGGCCGGGACGAACCGGAAGGGGCCGGACCCCTGCGGTCCGGCGACCGGCGGCCCCGGCCCCGACTCCGGACTCGTTCCCGCGCCCGGGTCCGCCCGCCCACTACCGCGATGGTTGCCAGGCCGTCGTCCCGAGGACGTTCTCCGGGCCGATGTCCAGGGGGTACGGGGGGCGTACGTTGACGGCGTCACCCCCCTGCTCCGGAGCGACGCGGAGGTACACGGCGTCCTCGGCGTGCATCCTCCAGTACAGGCCCGCGTGTGCGCTCTCGCCCGGGTCGAGGGTCAACGGCCGGGGACCAGGGTCATCCGGTGCCATGGACACATCGTCGGTCCCCTGAACGGCCCGTACGCCCGGCATGGGCGCGCCCGACTCGTCGAGGACGGTGATGGCGGGGTAGCCGTTCAACTCCTGTGGGCGGTCACCGCAGTTGGTGACGTCGAGGCCCATGGCCCGCAGTCCCATGGCCGCGGTGCCCTCATCCGCTGTGAACCGCAGGCCGGACGGCGGGCAGCCCTGAGCCTGCTGGACGGGGACGGACGCGGAGGTGGAGGCGGTGGGTACGGGGAGCGCGGACACAGGCGGCGGCTCAGCCCGGCTCGGTGTCCGTGTCGGTGTCGGTGTGGGCTTGCGCTCGGGATTTCGTTCGCGGTCCAGTTCGCCGGAGAGCCCGCAGCCGGTGAGGAGCAGGAGCGCGGACAAGGAGGCGGCGAGGCGGAGCCCGCGTCCGGCCGGTCGCCCTTGGGCGGCCGGTAATCCCTGTCCGGCCGATGGCCCGCGCCGTGGGGGTGTTCCGCGTTCTCCGGGTATCCTGCGCCTGCTGGTGGATATCCGGCGTCCGATGGATGTCCGGCGTCTGGCCGATATGACCGTCATCCGACGATCATGCCACGAGCAACAGCACGTCACAGTGACCGCACAGCCACGCTGCGAGTTTTCACTACCACCTCACAGGCATGCGTGTGACACTGTCGTTTCCCCACCCCGAGTGCGGCTCTGAGGGCCGACCCGATTGCGAGAAGTGCGCTGTGCGTTCTCTTCCCCTGCCGCTCACCCTGGGCGCGCGCCTGCTGCCGGTCGCCGTGCTGGCGTCCATGGGCTGGGCCCTGTCCTCGGGCCCGTTCGCCTCGACCCCGGCCGCGGATGACGACAAGAAGCCGCAGAGCGAGTCGACGACCGCCCCGTCCAGAACGGCGGCGCCGATGACGTACCGCACCTCGCCCGAACCCTGTCGCGGGATCAGCCAGGCCACGGTGAAGTCGCTGGTGCCGGGTGCCAAGACGGCCGGCAAGGAGATCCCGTCGACCGACAAGACGCTGCGCCGCACCTGCTCGTGGAACGCGCTGAAGGGCTTCGACTACCGCTGGCTGGACGTCTCGTACGAACTCAAGAAGTCCGACGAGGCGGCCCGGAGCGCCTACGGGCAGCGTCTCGAGGAGAAGGGCGGTGGCGGCGCGGTCCCCGGTCTCGGCGACACGGGCTACTCCGTCGTGAACCTCACCACCAAGGACAAGCAGCAGACGCGCGAGGGTGTGGTGGTCACTCGCGTGTCCAACGCCCTGGTCGTCGTCACGTACAACGGCAGTGACTTCGAGACGAAGAAGGCACCCAGCACGGACGAGATCAACAAGGGCGCCATCAAGGCCGCCAAGGAGGCGGTGGCCGCGCTGGAGAAGGCCCAGTAGGGTCCTCCCCCGGCGTCGGCCCTCCGCATCAGACGTGCCCGCGGCGCTGCCCGGACATCAGGACCACGTACAGCACCAGCGACGAGGCCAGTCCTATCGCCCACCCGTAGTCCGCGAGCGGCTTGAGGAACGGGATCAGGCCGTCGACCGGGAACGGGCCCTGCTTCGCGCCCTCGGCGTCCACGTTCGAGTACGAGCCGCCGACGGCGAGCACACCGCCGACCACGAAGGCCAGCACCGCGCGCCAGTTCCAGCCGGACGAGTACCAGTAGCGCCCGCCGGAGCGGTAGAGGTCCGCGAGGTCGAGCACGGTACGGCGGATGATCCAGTAGTCGGCGATGAGGATGCCCGCGACCGTGCCGAGGAGACCGCCGACCACGCCGAGCCAGGTGAAGATGTAGAACTCGGGCGTGGAGATCAGCTTCCACGGGAAGATCAGGACACCGATGACACCGGTGATCAGCGCGCCCGTACGGAAGTTGATGAGCTTCGGGGCCAGGTTGGCCAGGTCGTACGCGGGCGAGACCACGTTCGCCGCGATGTTCACGGAGACCGTGGCGATCAGCACGGTGATGAGCGCGAACAGCAGACCGAAGGTGTTGTCCGTCTTGGCGGCGAGGGCGACCGGGTCCCAGATCGCCTCGCCGTAGACCACCTCGGAGCCGGATGTGACCAGCACGGCGAGGATCGCGAACAGCGTCATCGTGGTGGGCAGGCCCAGGGACTGGCCCCAGGTCTGTGCCTTCTGGCTGCGGCCGAAGCGGGTGAAGTCCGGGATGTTGAGGGACAGCGTGGACCAGAAGCCGATCATGCCCATCAGGGACGGGAAGAAGACCGGCCAGAAGTCGTCACCCCAGCCGAGCTTCGACGGCTGGTCAAGCAGCTGTCCGAAGCCGTCGGCCTTGACCGCGATCCAGATCAGCAGCACGAACGCGCCGACTATCACGAAGGGCGCGGCCCAGTTCTCGAAGTGCCGCAGGAAGTCCATACCGCGGTAGATGATGGCCATCTGCACGACCCAGAAGAGGACGAAGCACAGCCACAATGGCCACGGGTTGCCGGCGATCTTCCCGGCGTTCTCCCACCCACCGCCGGTGAGCTTGGAGCCGAGCGCGAAGATGCCGCTGCCGCCGATCCAGGTCTGGATGCCGAACCAGCCGCAGGCCACGGCCGCGCGGATCAGCGCCGGGATGTTGGCGCCGCGCACACCGAAGGACGCGCGGGCGAGCACCGGGAAGGGGATGCCGTACTTGGGTCCGGCATGACCGGTGGCCAGCATCGGCAGCAGCACTATGACGTTGGCCAGGGCGATGGTGAAGACGGCCTGCTTCCAGTCCATTCCCAGGGCGACCAGGCCGGAGGCCAGGGTCCAGCTCGGGATGCAGTGGGCCATGGAGATCCACAGGGCCGCGAAGTTGTACGTCGTCCACTTGCGTTCGGAGACCGGGACGGGGCGCAGGTCCTCGTTGGCGAAGGGGCTGTCGGCGGGGAAGGCCTCGGGGGCGAGCTCGATCCGGCCGTCGGCGTCGGCGGTCTGGGTCGTCAGCCCCGTGGGGACGGTGTCGGTCATGGGCAGGCCAATCGATCAGGGGGACGGAAAAGGCCGTGCGGGGGCCCTTGCCCCTCCCCGGGACCGTGGGGAGGGGTGACGAGGGGTGGGGGGCTGGGACGGAGCGGGAACAACCGGTGACGACGCGGGGGCGCTCAGGAGTTGACGGCCGGGATCACCGTGGATCCGTAGACGTCGATGACGCGTTCCTGAGCGTCGTGCATGTCGTAGACGGCGAACTGGTCGACGCCCAGCTCGCGCAGCGCGTGCAGCTTCTCGATGTGCTTCTCGGCCGGCCCGATGACGCAGAACCGGTCGACGATCTCGTCGGGCACGAACTGGGTGTCGGGGTTGCCGCTGCGTCCGTGGTGGGAGTAGTCGTAGCCCTCACGGGCCTTGATGTAGTCGGTGAGTTCGTCCGGAACGGCGGCGGAGTGCTCGCCGTACTTGGCGACCAGGTCGGCGACGTGGTTGCCGACCATCCCGCCGAACCAGCGGCACTGCTCACGGGCGTGGGCGAGCGCCTGAGGCGAGTCGTCCTCGGTGACGTAGGCGGGCGCGGCGACACAGATCTTGACGTCGGACGGGTCGCGTCCGGCCGCGGCGGCCGCGTCCTTGACGGCCTTGACCATGTACTCCGTCAGATACAGGTCGGCGAGCTGGAGGATGAAACCGTCCGCCTCCTCACCGGTCATCTTCAGCGCCTTGGGTCCGTACGCGGCCATCCACACCGGCAGCCGGGCGCCCGGCTTGATCCAGGGGAAGCTGATGACCGTGCCACCGCCGAGGTCGGCCTCCTCGCCGCTGCCGAGCGCCCGGATCACCTTCATGGCGTCGCTGATCCGGGCCAGGGTGTTGGGCTTGCGGCCCGCGACCCGCATCGCCGAGTCGCCGCGTCCGATACCGCAGATGGTGCGGTTGCCGAACATGTCGTTGAGGGTGGCGAAGGTGGAGGCGGTGACCTCCCAGGTGCGGGTGCCCGGGTTGGTGACCATCGGACCGACGGTCAGCTTCTCCGTGCTGCTGAGGATCTGGCTGTAGATGACGAAGGGTTCCTGCCACAGCACCGCGGAGTCGAAGGTCCAGCCGTGGGTGAAGCCGTTTTCCTCGGCGCGCTTCATCAGGCTGATGACCTTCGAGGCCGGTGGGTCCGTCTGCAGGACGAGTCCGAAGTCCATGTGCCGCGCTCCTGGTCCGGGTTCTCAGTTCAGATACTGACAGGTGGAGCGGGGGGTGTAGACGCCGTGTCCCGCGCGTCCGGTGAACTCCCGCTCGGTGATGACGAGTTCGCCGCGTGAGAGCACGGTCTCCACCCGTCCGGTGACGCGCTTGCCCTCGTACGCCGAGTAGTCGACGTTCATGTGGTGGGTCTCGGCGGACATGACCTGCTCGGCGCTCGGGTCGTAGATGACGACGTCGGCGTCGGCGCCCGGGGCGATGGTGCCCTTCTTCGGGTACAGGCCGAACATCCGGGCCGGGGTCGCGCAGGCGATCTCGATCCAGCGGCGGCGCGAGATGTGTCCGTCGACGACGGCCTGGTGCAGCAGGTCCATACGGTTCTCGACGCCCGGCAGACCGTTGGGGATCTTGGAGAAGTCGCCGCGGCCGAGTTCCTTCTGCCCGACGAAGCAGAAGGGGCAGTGGTCGGTGGAGACCACCTGAAGGTCGTTGGTGCGCAGGCCCTTCCACAGCTGGGCCTGGTGCTCGCGCGGCCGCAGCGGAGTGGAGCACACGTACTTGGCGCCCTCGAAGTCCGGTTCGGCGAGGTTGTCGGTGGAGAGGAACAGGTACTGCGGGCAGGTCTCGCCGAAGACGTTCAGGCCGTCGTCGCGGGCCTTGGCCAGTTCGGCGACCGCCTCCATGGCCGAGACGTGCACCACGTACAGGGGTGCGCCCGCGACCTGGGCGAGCTTGATGGCGCGGTGGGTGGCCTCGGCCTCCAGCAGCGCCTTGCGGACCTCTCCGTGGAAGCGCGGATCGGTCTCGCCCCGGGCCAGCGCCTGTTCGACGAGGACGTCGATCGCGATGCCGTTCTCGGCGTGCATCATGATCAGTCCGCCGTTCTCGGCGGAGCGCTGCATGGCGCGCAGGATCTGGCCGTCGTCGCTGTAGAAGACGCCGGGGTAGGCCATGAACTGCTTGAAGGAGGTCACGCCCTCCTCCACCAGCAGGTCCATCTCCTTCAGCGTCTCCTCGTTGACGTCGGAGACGATCATGTGGAAGCCGTAGTCGATGGCGCACTTGCCGTCGGCCTTGGCATTCCAGGCGTCGAGTCCCTCGCGCAGCGAGTGGCCCACGCTCTGCACCGCGAAGTCGATGATGGTGGTGGTGCCGCCCCAGGCGGCGGCCCGGGTGCCGGTCTCGAAGGTGTCGGAGGCGAAGGTGCCGCCGAACGGCAGCTCCATGTGGGTGTGGGCGTCGACTCCGCCCGGGATGACGTACTTGCCGGTGGCGTCTATGGTCCGCTCGGCCGTCCAGGAGCCGGCGGCGTCGGTGCCTGACGCGGCGAGCGCCGCGATACGGCCGTCCTCGATGAGGACGTCGGCGTGGATTTCGTCGGACGCGGTGATGACGAGACCACCGCGGATGACGGTACGGCTGCTCATGCGTTGACGCTCCGCTCGGTTGTGGTCGGAAAGTGCGGATGGGTGGGGATGTCCCCGGCTCGAACGCGGTTCAGAGCCTGGGGGAGGCTGGTCGCGCCCACGCGGCGGGGCCGCAGGGTGTTGCGGCCCCGCGCCCCTGTCACGGAGCCGTGAGCGGCTCGTACGCTCCCGGCGCGCGGTCGCGGTAGAACTGCCAGCGGTCGCGGACCTCGCGCAGCTTGGCCAGGTCGAGGTCGCGCACGACGAGTTCGGTCTCCTTGTCGCTCGCGACCTCCCCGACGAACTGCGCCTCCGGGTCCACGAAGTACGAGGTGCCGTAGAAGTCGTTGGTGCCGTACTCCTCCACGCCCACGCGGTTGATGGCGCCCACGAAGTACTCGTTGGCGACGGCCGCCGCCGGCTGCTCCAACTGCCAGAGGTAGCCGGACAGTCCGCGTGAGGTGGCCGAGGGGTTGAAGACGATCTCGGCACCCGCGAGGCCGAGCGCGCGCCAGCCCTCCGGGAAGTGGCGGTCGTAGCAGATGTAGACGCCGATCCTGCCCGCCTTGGTGTCGAAGACCGGCCAACCGCTGTTGCCCGGGCGGAAGTAGAACTTCTCCCAGAACCCCTCGACCTGCGGGATGTGGGTCTTGCGGTACTTCCCGAGGTAGGAGCCGTCCGCGTCGATCACCGCGGCGGTGTTGTAGAGGACGCCGGGCTGCTCCTCCTCGTACATCGGCAGGACCAGGACGATGCCCAGTTCCTTGGCGAGCGCCTGGAAACGCTTGACGATCGGGCCGTCCGGGATCTGCTCGGCGTACTCGTAGAACGCCTTGTCCTGGACCTGGCAGAAATAGGGCCCGTAGAACAGCTCCTGGAAACACAGGACCTGGGCGCCCTGCGCGGCGGCGTCGCGGGCCGCCTGCTCGTGGACCTGGATCATGGATTCCTTGTCGCCGGTCCACGCGGTCTGGAAGACGGCGGCACGGATCACTCTGCTCATCGGGACCTCCGGTAGCTCGGTGTGCGGCGAGCGTAGGGGGGCCCGCGGGGCGGATTGAGTTGCACCGTGTCACGTCTCGGGGCGCCGGGCGTGCCACCGTGTCACCCTTGCAAGACCCCATGTTTCACCGCCGTTTTCCCAGGTAGTGCTGTGTTTCCCCGCTGTTTCCCGGCGTCGTGTCAGCCCCGTTGCGCGTCGTGTGCGAGGAGGGCGATGTGTACCGACGCGGCCTGCTCGAAATCGTCCAGGTCGACACCGAGCAGGGCCTGTATGGCTTCCAGCCGGCGGTACAGCGCCGGGCGGCTGACATGGTGCAGTTGGGCGGTACGGGACTTGTTCCGGCCCGTGGCGAGATACGTCCGCAGCACGGAGAACAGGTCCGGGTCGGCCCGGCTGAGCAGTCCGTCCAACTCGCGCTCCGCGAAGGACTGGACCTGCGGGTCGTCCCGCAACAGCCGGATCAGGCCCCGCAGATGAACGTCCTTCAGTCGGACGACCGCCGGGAGGTTCAGCGCGGCCGAGGAGTCGGCCACGGCGTCCGCCACGTGCTGGGCCTCGCGCACCCCGGCGGGGACGTCCTCCCACGCGGTCCGCGCGTCCGCCGCGGCGACGACCGTGCGCTCCGCCCCCGCCTCCGTGCGCAGCCGGGTGGCGAAGTGCGCCGACAGCGCCTCGGCGTCCTGGTCCCGGGCGAGGCTGAGCAGCACGGCGGTGGCCGAGTCGGCCAGCTCGGCGACCAGCCCGGGCAGTCCCAGCAGCCGCAGCACACGGTCGAGCCGGCCGGTGTCCGCGCCCCGGACCACCATCGGCACGAACGTGCGGTAGTTGACCGGGAGCCCCGCGGCGCGGACCCGGGGCAGGAGTTGCCGGGCCGGCACGATCCCGCTCACCAGGTCGGTCAGCAGGCTCTGCGCGGACTGTTCCTCCCAGGTGTGCACCGCCCCGCCGAGCATGCGGTGCAGCACCAGCGCCTCGGCCGCCCGGTCGGCCAGCAGCCGTCCCGTCTCGGCGTCACCGCGGTAGCCGCACAGGACGATGCGGCCCCAGCGCTCGCCGCGCCCGCCCAGTTCCGCCCGGATCCAGCCGTCGCCCTCGTTGCCGCCCGCCTGCCGGGCGATCCGCTCCCAGTCGCGCAGCACGTCGTCGACCGCCGACCGCTCCCCCGCCGTGGCGAGCACCCGGTGCGCGAGGTTGGTGACGACGACGGGGCAGCCGCTGTGCCCGGCCACCTCGTCGAGCAGCTGCTGCAGCGGGGCGCCCGCGGTGATCAGCCCGGTGAGCGCGGTCCGCACGGCCTCCGACAGGCTGACCGCCGCGAACTTGCGCCGTACCAGCCGGGACTGGACCTCCTCTGTGAGGTCGGCGAAGGGGAATGGCCGGTGCAGCACCACCATGGGCAGCCCGCAGCGCTCCGCCGCCCGGCGCATCACCTCCGGCGGCGCGGGGAAGGCCCGGCCGAGCCCGAGGACGACGGCCGCGGCCTCCGCGCGGTGCAGTGAGCGGATGTACTCGGCCTGTGCCTCCGGATCGCCGGCCAGCAGCACCCCGGTGGTGAGGACCATCTCGCCGCCGGAGAGCATCACACCGACGTCGGCGGCCTCGGCGACGTGCACCCAGCGCACCGGCCGGTCGAGCTGGGCCGCGCCGGCCACCACCTCGGGCTCCCCCGCCAGCACCCGTTCCAGGCTGAGGACCTGGCGGACCGACAGGGTGGGTTCCAAGGAGGTGGCCATGGCGACATTCCCCTTTTTTCTGTGGCTCGGTTCGCCTGGGGGGCGCCGGAGCCTGTGCGGAGGGCCCGAGCGTGCTCAGCTCCTCGACACAGGCGCGCCCCTTCGGCTCACTCGCCTTGCTCCGGTGCTACTCAGGACACCCCATGACCGGCCATGTCATGACGTGCCGCGCCAGACGTACCGCATGATGACAGACCATGTCAGGACAGGACTCTCCGCAGCGCCTGCTCGAGGATCTCGGCACCCTCCTCCGCCTCGGCGACGGTGAGCGAGAGCGGCGGGGCGACACGCAGTGCGCTGGTGTTGTGGCCACCGCCCTTGCCGATCAGCAGCCCGCCCTCGCGGGCCGCCTCCAGCACGGCCGCGGCGGCGTCCGGGTCGGCGGCGTCGGTGCCGGGCCTGACCAGTTCGACACCGATCATCAGGCCGCGCCCGCGTACCTCCCGTACCCCCGGGAGCTGTGCGGCGACGGCCCGCAGCCGCTCGATGAGCAGTCCGCCGACGCGCCGGGCGTTGCCCTGCAGATCGTGTTCGAGGAGGTAGGTGAGGTTGGCGAGGCCCGCGGCCATGGTGATCTGGGTGCCGCCGAAGGTGGAGATGGAGTTGGAGTCGAGGCAGTTCATGATCTCGGCGCGGGCGACGACACCGCCGATGGAGCTGCCGTTGCCGATGCCCTTGGCGAAGGTGAGGATGTCCGGCGGACCGCTCCGGGCGTGTGCCTGCCAGCCCCAGAAGTGGTCGCCGGTGCGGCCCCAGCCGGTCTGCACCTCGTCGGCGATCCACAGGATGCCGCGCGGGTTGAGGACCTCGCGGAAGGCCGCGTAGAGGCCGTCGGGCGGGGAGGTGAAACCGCCGACGCCCTGGATCGGTTCGGCGATCAGGGCCGCGGGCGGACGGCCGTGACCGAGCAGGTCCTCCAAGTCCGCGACGCAGGCGGCGATGAAGTCGGCGTCGCTGAGGTGGGCGTACGGGCCGCGGGTGCGGACGCCGCCGTGTACGTAGAGGGTCTGCAGAGGTGACAGCGATGTCGGCGACCAGCCCCTGTTGCCGGTGATGCCGACCGCGCTGAACGAGCGGCCGTGGTAGCTGTTGCGCATCGCGAGGATCTGGTTGCTGCGCCGGTACGCCGTCGCGAGCAGCAGCGCCGTGTCGTTGGCCTCCGTGCCAGAGGTGGTGAAGAAGACCCGTGCGTCCGGGATGCCGGACAGCTGGGCGATGCGCTCGGCGAGCTCGACCATCGGCCGGTTGAGGTAGAGGGTCGAGGAGTGCAGGATCCGCCCGGCCTGGTCGCTGATCGCCTTGGTGACCTCGGGCAGGGCGTGCGCGGTCATCGTGGTCAGGATCCCGCCGAAGAAGTCGAGGTACTTGTTGCCCTCGGCGTCCCAGACGTGGCGGCCCTCGCCATGGGTGATCTCGATCGGCTCGTCGTAGTAGAGCGCGAGCCACTCGGGCAGCACGGCCTTGTGCCGCTCGTGGAGGTCGTTCGACGGATGGGGTGTCATGGCTGCACCAGCCCTTCGTACGCGTCGGGGCGGCGGTCGCGGTAGAACGCCCACTGCTGCCGCACTTCCTCGATGAGGTCGAAGTCGAGGTCGCGTACGACCAGTTCCTCCGTCTTGTCGTCGGCGATCTCCCCCACAAACTGTCCACGCGGGTCGACGAAGTAACTCGATCCGTAGAAGTCGTTGTCGCCGTACTCCTCCCGCCCGACGCGGTTGATGGCAGCGATGAAGTACTCGTTGGCGACCGCCGCGGCCGGCTGCTCAAGCTGCCACAGGTACGACGACAGGCTCCGCGAGGTGGCCGACGGATTGTACACCAACTGGGCGCCGTTCAAGCCGAGTTGCCGCCAGCCCTCGGGGAAGTGGCGGTCGTAGCAGATGTAGACGCCCACCTTGCCGACGGCGGTGTCGAAGACGGGCCAGCCGAGGTTGCCCGGTTTGAAGTAGTACTTCTCCCAGAAGCCCTTGACCTGCGGGATGTGATGCTTGCGGTACTTGCCGAGGTACGAGCCGTCCGCGTCGATCACGGCCGCGGTGTTGAAGTAGAAGCCGGACTGCTCGACCTCGAAGACGGGGACGACGACGACCATCCCGGTCTCGCGGGCGAGGTCCTGCATCCGGCGCACGGTCGGCCCGTCGGGCACGGGCTCGGCCCAGCGGTAGTGCTCCGGCTCCTGGACCTGGCAGAAGTAGGGCGCGTTGAACACTTCCTGGAAGCCGATGATCCGCGCCCCCTGCCGGGCGGCCTCGCGGGCGTGCTCCTCGTGCTTGGCGACCATGGACGCGGTGTCGCCGGTCCAGGTCGCCTGGACCAGAGCGGCGCGTACGACGTTGGCCATGAGCTGCTCCTTCGACGGGGACGTCAGAGAGCCTCTACGCCCGTAGACGCAGGCCGTAGAGGCACGAACGTAAGCCGAGCCGCCGGGCTGGGCAAGACCATCGCCGTGAACCGGCTGAGTCGATCACGTTTCCTACCCCAGTGGGTGAGTGGCCAGCGCCGTGGGTGAAGGGCCCTTCATTCCTCCCCAGCTTCCCGCCGGCGGGTGCCCGTCGCCAAGTGGTGGGCGCCGTCTCCGGTCGGTGGCGTTCCGTCGGCGGGCGAGTGCCGGGTCAGGCGGTGAGCCCTGCCATGCGCACGGCGTGGAGGAGGTCCCGGTGGTGTTCCTGCGAGACGCCGCGGGCCGCCTCCAGCAGGAGGGGGACGAGCCGGTCGGGTGCGACGGCGGCACTCCGGGCGGCGTCCGCGGGCGGGCGGATGCGGACGTACGCGTCGAGCAGGGAGCGCGCCTCGCCGCGCCGGCCCTCCTCGACGAGGCCCAGCGCGGCCTCGCCGATCTCCTCGGCCGGGCGGGTGACGCCCTGGCGCAGCATCTGCTCGCCGTCCGCGGCACGGCCCGCCGCGGCGAGGGCCGCGGCCACGGCGACCAGCCGGTGCGGGGGCAGCGACGCGGCCTCCCAGAGCAGGGTGGCCCAGTCCGCGGAGAGCCCGGCGCGCTGCAGTTGGTCGGCGAGCAGCGGGAAGCGGTCGGCCGGCCAGTGCGCCGCCTCGACGAGGACTCCGTGCGCCTCGCCGCCGCGGCCCTCGGTGCGCAGCCGGACCAGTGTCGCGACGGTCTCGGCGGTGATCCGGCCGGCCTCGTCGCCGAGCTGCCGCTGCGGCGGCTCGGCCGGCTCTGGCGCCGCGTCGGCGGCCCCGGCGAACCGGGCTCCCCGCGGGGACCGGGAGGCGGGCGCGGGCGAGGGCGCCGCCATGGTGGGTACGGCGACCGGCTCCACAGCCTCCTCCTCCACCATGCCGGCGAACCGGGCGCTGCCGCGGGTGCGGCGCTTGAAGCGTTGTCTGGCCTTGGACTTGGCCTTGGGGCTTGCGTCGGCGTCGGCACCCGGGTCGCCGGGGCCGGGTGCCGGCCCGAATTCGGAGGCCCCAGGGCCTCCGGGGATTCCGGGAGTTCCGGGGATGGCAGGTCTTCCGGGGGTTCCGGGCGTTCTGAGATCTGCGGGGTTCGCGGGGTCCGCGGGCCCCGGAGCACCGGTGTGGGGCCGGGTTTGCCGGGAGGCCGCCATGAAGTCGTCGTCCGGGGTGGCGGGCGCGCCGACGGAGACGTCACCGCGGGAAGGCGCGAGGAACGGGTCGTCCGGGGCCACCGACGGGGCCGTTGTGGGCTCCGGGACGAAGGCCGTGGTGCGCGGGGCGGGAGCCTCGTCGGCCCGGGCCGTGGCGTGGGCGTACGCGTCCGGCTGCCCGGGGGACGGCCGGCGCGCGTCCTCGCGGCCCCGCGGCGGGTGACCGCCGACCGCCCGCCAGGCCAACTCCGCCATACGGGACCGGAGTTCGGCGCAACGTGCGGTTGCGCGTTCATGGTCGTCGGTGGCCCAGGCCAGGTCGAGGCGGATGCCCTCGGCCTCCTGGGGGGAGGTGGCCGAGCCGAGCCTGCGGGTGAGTTCCGCCCGGCGTTCGGCGGCGTGGCGCTGTTCGCGGAGCATCTGGTCGAGGCGGTCGCCGAGTTCCTCCCGCCCGCCGGGCCGCGCGTCGTAGGCCGTGAGGGAGGCGGTGTGCAGCGCCCGGGCCCGCTCCTTCTCCCGGGCGGCGGCGTCCGCTCCGGCCGCGGTGGCGAGGTCCATCAGGAGCGCCTCGACGACGTCCCAGGGCGGAACCTCCGTTCCGTCCAGGCACGCCCGCATACCGTCGGGGTCGCGCTGCCAGAACACCGCACACCAGCCGCCGCGCTGATCGATCCGCATCAGCATCCGGTTCAGATACTGCGCGAACTCCCGCACCTCACCCGGGAGTTGCTCCACCGTCATCAAAGCCCACTCCCGTCACAACGGAGCCCTCCGATGTCGAGGCAACACCAACCGTGTTACAGGGCGGCTACGTTCAGTTTTCGTAGTCGACGCTTTCTGCCGGCGGCGGCAGCCTGTGCGGCCGGGAGGCCGGCGTGGCACACTCCGGCCTCCCGCCCATCCCGGCCCCAACTCACGCTCA
The DNA here is from genome assembly GCF_004023625.1 of Streptomyces cavernae. GTDB lineage: Bacteria > Actinomycetota > Actinomycetes > Streptomycetales > Streptomycetaceae > Streptomyces > Streptomyces cavernae. The sequence goes on from NZ_RPDJ01000026.1 coordinate 53,514, forward strand.
CGCGACCACGAAGGCACACTGCCCCGCCAGTTCGTCCATCGACAGCCCCAGCACCCCCGCCAGCGCGGCGACGGTGAAGAACGCCGGAGTGGGCGCCCGCCCCGTCTCGATCTTGCGGAGGGTCTCCGCGGAGATGCCCGCCCGAGCGGCGACGTCAGCCATACTGCGCCCGCCCCGGGCCTCGCGCAGCAGCCTGCCGAGGCGCTCGCCGCGCTCGCGCTCTTCCGGGGTCAGAGGATTCCGCACCATGGGCCCATTCTAATACCGGTATAGTAATTGGCATGGTGGAACTGAAGACGGACGCGTCCATCGACGCAATGTACGAAGCGGGACAGGTCGTCGGGAGGGCGCTCACCGCGGTGCGGCGCGCCGCCGAAGTGGGCGTATCGCTGCTGGAGCTGGACGAGATCGCCCACGGGGTACTGCGCGAGGCCGGTGCGGGCTCACCTTTCCTCGGCTACCGCCCCTCCTTCGCCCCCACCCCCTTCCCCGCGGTTATCTGCGCCTCCGTGAACGACGCGATCGTGCACGGCATACCGACCAAGTACCGGCTGCGCGACGGTGACCTGGTCTCCATCGACTGCGGCGCGGAGCTGAACGGCTGGGTCGGCGACTCGGCGATCAGCTTCGTCGTGGGTGAGGCCCGGGCCGCCGACCGGCGCCTTGTGGAGGCGGCCGAGCGGGCCCTGGCCGCAGGCATCGAGGCGGCGGTGGTCGGCAACCGCATCGGGGACATCGCGCACGCGATCGGCTCGGTGTGCCGGGCCGCGGGGTACGGCATCCCCGACGGCTTCGGCGGGCACGGCGTGGGCCGCCGGATGCACGAGGACCCGGGGGTTCCGAACGAGGGCCGCCCCGGTCGCGGGATGCCGCTGCGGCACGGGATGGTCCTGGCCATCGAGCCGATGCTGATCGGCGGCGGCACCGACGGCTACCACGCCGCCCCGGACGGCTGGACGCTGCGGACGAACGACGGCTCCCGCGCCGCCCACACCGAACACACGGTGGCGATCACGAAGACCGGGCCCCGGATCCTCACCGCCCGGCAGGAGTCACACGTGGGTTGACCCGGCCCCCCGCCCGCCCGCGGCCCACATGCGCGCCACCCCACCCGACGGCATGCTGTAAGGGGCACCCATGGTGACGTGAGGGCCCGGGCGCGGCAGGTGTAACCGACGCTGCCCCGGGCACCCGCGTGCGGACCGGCACGTGATCCTCTCCCGAGACTCTCGGCCTCGCCCGAGCGGGGAGGGACCCCGATGGTGTCCCGGCATGCGCCGGAACGCCGGAACGGAGGGCCATGACCAGCGGCTTCCCGGGTCCGCAGGGCTACGGTTCGGACCCCTTCGAAGAGTTCTTGGCACGCTTCTTCGGCGGGCCCCAGCCAAGTCCGCGGCAGATAGACATCGGACGGCTGATGAGCCAGCCGGCCCGGCAGCTGGTGGCCGACGCCGCCGCGTACGCCGCCGAGCACGGCAGTACCGACCTCGACACGCAGCACCTGCTGCGCGCCGCGGTCAAGCTCGAGCCCACCCGCACCCTGCTGGCCCGGGCCGGCGCCGACCCCGACGCGCTGGCCGGCGAGATCGACCAGCGCAGCGGCACCCCCGAACACAAGCCGGGCGAGGCGCCCCCGCCCTCCGCGCTGGCGATGACACCCGCGGTCAAGCGCGCCCTCCTCGACGCCCATGACCTGGCCCGGTCCCGCGGCACCGGCTACATCGGCCCCGAGCACGTACTGAGCGCGCTCGCCGCCAACCCCGACTCCGCGGCCGGGCACATCCTGCACACCGCCCGCTTCGGTCCCACCCTGCCGTCCGGTTCGTCGGAAGGCCCGTCGACGCCGCGCACCGAGCGGGGGCTCCCCCAGCCCCGCCCCGAGCCGGCCCCCACCCCGACCCTGGACAAGTACGGCCGGGACCTCACCGACCTCGCCCGTCAGGGCCGTATCGACCCGGTCATCGGCCGCGAGGACGAGATCGAGCAGACCGTGGAGGTGCTGTCCCGGCGGGGCAAGAACAACCCGGTCCTGATCGGTGACGCAGGCGTGGGCAAGACCGCCATCGTGGAGGGCCTGGCCCAGCGGATCGCCGAGGGCGACGTGCCGGACATCCTCACCGGACGCCGGGTCGTCGCCCTGGATCTGGCCGGAGTGGTCGCCGGCACCCGCTACCGCGGGGACTTCGAGGAGCGGCTGAACAACATCGTCGAGGAGATCCGCACCCACTCCGACTCCCTGATCGTCTTCATCGACGAACTGCACACCGTCGTCGGCGCCGGCGCCGGCGGCGAGGGCGGGGCGATGGACGCGAGCAACATCCTCAAGCCCCCGCTGGCCCGCGGCGAACTGCACATCGTGGGGGCCACGACGCTGGAGGAGTACCGCCGCATCGAGAAGGACGCGGCACTGGCCCGCCGCTTCCAGCCGATCCTGGTGCCGGAGCCGTCGGTCGCGGACGCGGTGGAGATCCTGCGCGGGCTGCGCGACCGCTACGAGGCCCACCACCAGGTCCGCTACACCGACGATGCGCTGATCGCCGCCGTCGAACTGTCCGACCGCTACCTCACCGAGCGCCATCTGCCGGACAAGGCCATCGACCTCATGGACCAGGCCGGCGCCCGGGTACGGCTGCGCGCTCGCACCAAGGGCACCGACGTACGGGCCCTCGAACGGGAGATCGAGCAACTCGTCCGGGACAAGGACCAGGCGGTCGCCGACGAGCAGTACGAGAAGGCGACACAACTGCGCGACCGCATCAGCGAACTGCGGGCGAAGACCGGGGCCGCCGGACTCGGCGAGGAGGCCGACGAGGGCCAGCACCTCGAGGTCACCGCCGAGCGCATAGCGGAAGTGGTGTCGCAGAAGACCGGCATCCCGGTCCGGCAGCTCACCGAGGAGGAACGCGACCGGCTGCTCGGTCTGGAGGAACACCTGCACCAGCGGGTCATCGGGCAGGACGAGGCGGTCCGCGCGGTGGCCGACGCGGTGCTGCGCTCCCGTGCCGGGCTGTCCAGCCCCGACCGGCCGATCGGCAGTTTCCTCTTCCTCGGCCCGACCGGCGTCGGCAAGACCGAGCTGGCCCGCGCGCTCGCCGAGGCGCTGTTCGGCAGCGAGGAGCGGATGGTCCGGCTGGACATGAGCGAGTACCAGGAGCGGCACACCGTCAGCCGGCTGGTGGGCGCCCCGCCCGGCTACGTGGGCCACGAGGAGGCCGGGCAGCTCACCGAGACCGTGCGCAGGCACCCCTACTCGCTGCTGCTGCTCGACGAGGTCGAGAAGGCCCACCCGGACGTGTTCAACATCCTGCTGCAGGTCCTCGACGACGGCCGGCTCACCGACTCACAGGGCCGCACCGTGAACTTCGCCAACACCGTCGTCGTCATGACCAGCAACCTCGGCTCCGAGGCGATCACCCGGCGCGGTGCCGGTCTGGGCTTCGCCATGGGAGGCGCCGAGGCGGACGAGGAGGCGCGCCGCGAGCGGATCCTGCGCCCGCTGCGCGAACACTTCCGGCCGGAGTTCCTCAACCGCATCGACGAGATCGTCGTCTTCCGGCAGCTCACCCAGGAGCAGTTGCGCCGGATCACGAACCTGCTGCTGGAGGGGACGCGGCGCAGGCTGCACGCCCAGGACGTCACGCTCCAGTTCACCGAGCGGGCCGTCGACTGGCTGGCGCAGCGCGGCCACCAGCCCGAGTACGGGGCCCGGCCGCTGCGCCGCACCATTCAGCGCGAGGTCGACAACCAGCTCTCCCGCATACTCCTGGACGGCCGGATCCCGGCCGGCAGCCTGGTCCTGGTGGACTCCAAGGACGACCGGCTGGTGTTCCGCACCGACGGAGAGGTGCGGTCCGGCGCCGACGGCAGGATCCTGGCCGGCGCCGACGACGAGGACGCGCGGGGCGTCGTGGGCCGCGCCGAGAGCCGGATCCAGCCCCCACCGGCCGGCGGCCCGGAGGCCGGGCCCGGCGCCGCGCCCCCGCCCGGCAGGGACGGCCCGCCTGCCGACTGAGCACGGCGCACGAAGCACCCGCACGGGACCTCACGGGGGCCTCACACGAGGACCTCACACGAGGCCCGCGCGGCGCGCTGCCCGGGTGACACTTCTCGGACGACGCGTTCCCCGGACGGCCTCGCGAACGACGCGCTGCCCGGGGTGCCACCCGGTGCGACGCGCTGCCCGAGGTGCCCGGGGTGGCACCTCTCGAACGACGCGCTGACCGGGGCGGGCGCCTTCCGCCAGGCCTGGGCAGCGGCGCGCCCGTACTGTCACGGTGCCGGCCGCACCACCATCGCCGATCCGCCGCCCCGGCGCACCTTCTCCGCCGCCGCGAGCCACCTGCCGTCCGGAAGCCGCTGGACGCCGGTCGCCGCGCCGATCTCCGAGTTCTGCCGGAAGCCGTGGCCGAGAGCCTCCAGTTGGGCCTTCAGCGGACTGGTCCACAGTCCCGGCTCCAGTTCGGTGGTGGTCTGGTTGCGCTGGCTGGCGCGCGGTGCGGCGATCGCGTCCACCAGGGGCAGACCCCGATCCAGCAGACCGGTCAGGGTCTGCAGGACGGTGGTGATGATGGTCGCGCCGCCCGGTGAGCCGAGCGCCACCACGGGCTTCGCGTTGCGGTCGAGCACGATCGTCGGCGACATCGACGAGCGCGGCCGCTTGCCCGGGCCGGGGAGGTTCGGGTCGTGGACGGCCGGGTTCGCCGGGGTGAAGGAGAAGTCCGTCAGCTCGTTGTTGAGGATGAAGCCGCGGCCGGGGACCGTGATGCCGCTGCCTCCGGTCTGCTCGATGGTGAGCGTGTAGGCGACGACGTTGCCCCACTTGTCGGCCGTCGTCAGGTGCGTCGTGCTCTCGCCCTCGTACGTCGTCGGGGCCGCCGTGCCGGCCGTGGAGCAGGCGGCCGGATCACGCGGGTCGCCGGGCGCCAACGGGCTGGTCAGCACCGCGTCGTCCTTGATCAGGCACTCCCGCGAGTCGGCGTACTTCTGCGACAGCAGCTCCGTCGTCGGCACGTCCTCGAAGGCCGGGTCGCCGACCCAGCGTCCGCGGTCCGCGAAGGCGATCCGGCTCGCCTCGATGTAACGGTGCAGGTACTGAACGTCGCTCGCCTTCGAAAGGTCCGTCCTCTCAAGGATGTTGAGCGCTTCGCCCACCGTGGTGCCGCCGGAGGAGGAGGGTGCCATCCCGTAGACGCCGAAGCCTCGGTAGGAGGTCTTCGTGGGCGCCTGGCGCTTGGTGCGGTAGGCCGCCAGGTCCTTCAGGGACAGCTTGCCGGGGCGGGCGTAGTACCCCGAAGCCGGATCCACCGGAGGCTTGTTGACCGTGGCGACGATGTCCTCGGCCAGCTTGCCCCGGTACAGGGCGCCCGCGCCCTTGCGGCCCAACTCGGCGTAGGTACGGGCCAGATCGGGGTTCTTGAAGGTCGAGCCGACCACGGGCAGTTCGCCGCCCGGCAGGAACAGCTTCGCGGTGTCCGGGAAGTTCCGGAACCGGGCCTGGTTGGATTCGGTCTGCGAGCGGAAGGTGGCGTCGACGGTGAATCCGTCGCGGGCGAGCCGCTCGGCGGGCCTGAGCAGGGTGTCCAGCCGCTTGCTGCCCCAACTGGCCAGCGCCGTCTTCCAGGTGGCAGGCGTGCCGGGGGTGCCGACGCCCAGTCCGCTGGTGACGGCGTCGGCGAACGGGACCGGTCGGCCGTTCTCGACGAAGAGGTTCTCGTCCGCCGTGAGCGGTGCGGTCTCGCGACCGTCGATGGTGTGCACCGTACGGGACTTGGCGTCGTAGTAGACGAAGTAGCCGCCTCCGCCGATGCCCGCCGAATAGGGCTCGGTGACACCGAGGGCGGCGGCGGTGGCGACCGCGGCGTCCACCGCGTTGCCGCCCTTCCTCAGGACCTCGATCCCGGCGGCGGACGCGTCCGCGTCGACGCTGGCGACGGCGCCGCCGTGGCCGACGGCCACGGGGACCTTCTCGACCACCGCCATACCGGCCGCTGCCGGACCGGCCGCCGCCGTATCCGAGTGCGGCGGCGCCGCCCCCACCGACACGACCGCGGCCGAAACCGCCAATAACGTCAGATTCCGCGCGACAGGGCGACGCATGCGTACCTCCAGTCAACAGCCGTCCGCGCAGCGTAACGCTGTTGCCATGATCCCGTCAGGATTGCCGGGCCGTGTCCCGGAGCACCATCCGCCGGGGCGCTAGCATGCGCGCCCATGAATGACGACGTGCGCAATATCGTCCTGGGCGTGCTGGCGGCCGGCATCAGCGCCGGGCTGGGCTGGATCGCCCGGACGTACCTGTGGAAGCGGAAGCTCCGTCGCAAGCAGGCGTTCTTCGGGCTGCCCGACAACTCGGAGTCGCTGCTGGTGGTCAACCGCGACGCCGGCAGTCCGGACCTGGCGGTACACCGCTACGACGTGTTCGCGCTCCTGGAACTCGCCGCCCTGATCAAGGACTGCAACGCGCACGCCGAGGTCATCACCCAGGACGCGGCCCGCCAGGGCTTCGGGGAGCGCACGGAGTTCTGCGTCGGCGGCCCGGGCTCGAATCGCCGTATGTGGGCCCACATGCAGGCCATGCTTCCCGGGGTCCGGGTGAACACCGACCCGGACCCCGGCCCGGACCGGCTCGCCTTCCAGATAGGCACCGAGCGCTACCGCATGGAGTCCGGTCTGACCGAGTACGTGCTGCTCGCGCGGCTCACCGCCAGCCAGCCCGGTCCAACCAGACCCGTCTTCCTCTTCTGCGGCCAGCGGGCCATCACCAACCAGGCGGCGACCCGCTATCTGGCCCGCAACCACGAGAAGCTGGCTCGCAAGCACGGCAACAACCCCTTCGTCCTACTGCTGAAGGTGGTCAACTCCCAGGCGTACGGCCCTGATGTGGTGGAGCTGGTCGCGGATGTCACCCGGGCCGCGCAGACTCCCCTGCCGGCGGTCGCCCCGCGCAGCTCCCATCGCGCCTCATAGATTTCACGCCGACTCAACGATCGTTACTGGTACGTAACTTACTGACGGGTTACCTCGGGTAGCCGGCCGAAGCTACCGTCGGGTCACTTCATTGACACGTGCGAGGAGTGACCTGTGGGACATCTGCGCACCACCGCCGTCGGAGCCGTCTCCGCGTCGTTGATCGCCGGTGCCGCCCCGGGGCTCGCCCCCGCCGTACACGCGACGCCCGCCGCCACCCCCACGGCGCCGGGCGTGAGATTCGTCGACATCCCGGGCGACGGCGGCACCGTCCTGAAGGCGAACATCGTCACGCCCGCGGACCGTTCGGGCCGCCACCCGCTGCTCGTCCTGCCCACCAGCTGGGGCCTGCCCCAGGTCCAGTACCTCGCCCAGGCCCGGAAGCTGGCCGAGGCCGGCTATGTCGTGGTCACCTACAACGTGCGCGGCTTCTGGCAGTCGGGCGGGAGCATCGAGGTGGCCGGGCCCGCGGACGTCACGGACGCCTCCCGGGTCATCGACTGGGCCCTGGCCAACACACCGTCCGACCCCCGCCGGGTGGGTATGGGCGGGGTGTCGTACGGGGCGGGCATCAGCCTGTTGACTGCCGCGCACGACAAGCGGATCAAGGCCGTCGCCTCCCTCAGCGGCTGGGCGGACCTCATCGACTCGATCTACTCCGGCCGCACTCAGCACCTGCAGTCGGCCGCGCTGCTCGGCGGCGCCGGGTACGTCACCGGCCGCCCAAGCACCGAGTTCCAGGACACGCTCAAGGCGTTCTTCGCCTCCGACCTGTCCAAGGAGGAGGAACTGATCGCCTGGGGCCGCAAGCGCTCCCCCGCGGCCTACGTCGACCGGATCAACCGCAACGGCGCGGCCGTGATGCTGGCGGGCGCCTGGGGCGACAGCATCTTCCCGCCCAACCAGTACGCCGACTTCTACGGGCGGCTGACCGGACCCAAGCGACTGGAGCTACGCCCGGGCGACCACGCCACGCCCGAGATCACCGGGCTGTTCGGACTGCCCAACGACGTCTGGACGGACACCGTCCGCTGGTTCGACCACTACCTCAGGGGCGTGGACAACGGTATCGACCGGGAACAGCCCGTTCGGCTCAAGTCCCGCTCGGGCGGCGGCCACGAGGGCTACCCGGACTGGAAGTCGGCCACCGCGGCACAGCGGAAGTTCGATCTGGCGGGGACCACCACCGTCCGGGCCAACGTCGACTCGGGCGCCGACGGCGGGGTCGTCCTCCTCTCCAGCATCCTCGACCAGCTGACCCGGCTGCCGCCCATGGCCTCCATCCCCCTGTTGCCGCGCCGGTACGCGGCCGTGTGGCAGTCCGGGAAGTACCCCACGGCACAACAGGTGCGCGGAACGGCCAAGTTGCACACCACGGTCACCGCGACGAAGAAGAGCGGCACCCTCGTCGCCTACCTCTACGACGTGGGTCCGCTCGGCGTCGGCAAGCTGGTCAGCCACGCGCCGTACACCTTCCACGGACAGACTCCCGGCGAGCCGTTCAGTGTGGACCTGGACCTGTTCTCCACGGCCTACGACGTGCCGGCGGGGCATCGCCTCGCCCTGGTGGTCGACACGGTCGACCCGCTGTACATCGAGCACAACCCGTCCGGCGCGCAGCTGACCTTCTCCTCGCCGCGGCACGACCCCTCGTACGTGTCGGTGCCGCTGCGCAAGAAGTGATCTTCGGCTGTCGCCGGGCGGGCCCGCTCAGGACCGGCGCAACCCCGCACAGTGTCGGCGAACGCCACGCGGCTCGAACCGCGGATCGGGAGGGATGCTCAGCCCCAATGCTCAGCCCCCTCACTCTCACCGCTGTGCCGTGATGGCCGCAAACTACTCACCACAGAATTGACTTAAGGGACGACACGCACTTTCCGGACATTATGCATACTGGCCATCCGTCTATCCCTCGGAGACCTCCGCGTACAACTGGGAGAGCTCCGGCACCCCGCTGGCCGCCCACTCGTGCCCCGAGGTGACCACATCGATCTCCCGCCCCGAGGTCAGCCGCACCACCGGCCGGCCACTGGGCCACACCTCCCACACCGCCCCCTCCACCGTCCGCACGATGACCGTGCCCAGATAGAGCCCTGCGTCGTTGCCCAGCCAGGGCAACACCTCCTCGTCCTCCCGCCAGCGGGGCAGGAGTTGGTCGAGCGCCTCCAACGAGGCCACGGAGTCGTCGAGTCGGATTCCCGCCCGGCTCGCCTGGGAGCGCAGCAACTCGCATTCGGAAAGGAGTTCGGCAACACCCTCGGGGTCACTGTCACCCTCGGAGTAGACCGCGACACCGCGGGCGGGGCTCCGCTTCTTGCGCCAGTTGTCCAGGAAAGGGATGTTCATACGTCCAGCCTGTCATTTCCTGCCGTGCGCCGCACCACAGGCACGCTGAACCGTACGTTCCAGGAAAGTTCGAGTTCAGTTGGCGCACGTCTCGCCGTCGCGTTCCCGTCGCGTCCTTGGTTTTTCGGAGACTGAAAGAGCTCGGTGCAGAGTTGTCAGGTCGTCAGCGAACGGGGGAACGATGATGCGCCGACGTGCGTGCGCGGCGGTGGTACTGGGCCTGCTGGCCTCGCTGTGCCTGGGCACGGCCGAGGCCGGGACCCCCGGCAGCCCCGAGCCGCTCCCCCTGGACCGGCTCTACGACAACACGGCCGTCAGCGACGACGCCCGCCCCGCCGAGGCGGACTTCGACGGCTCGGGCGCCTCGCTCTCGGCGCAGGACCTGACCGCCGCGGGCTGGACACCGGGGCGCACACTGACCGTCCAGGGCGCCCGGCTCACCTGGCCGCGCAGCTCGCCCGGGGAGCCGGACAACGTACGCGCCGACGGCCAGTCGGTTCGCGTCAGGGGCCGCGGGAACGCACTGGCCCTCCTGGTCTCCGGCACCGGCGGCTCCGCCGCGACCGGCACCGGGGTGGTCCGGTACGCCAACGGCTCCTCCTCCGTGTACCGGCTCACCGCCGCCGACTGGCGCACCGGCCCGCTCACCACCAAGGCCGTCGCACTGCCGCACATCAACACCCCCACGGGTCAACTCACCGAACAGGCCCGGCTGTACGTGGTGACCGTGCCTGTCGCACTGGGACGCGAGGTCGCCTCGGTCACGCTGCCGCGCGAGAAGGGGCTGCATGTGTTCGCGCTGTCCGTGCGCCCTGAGACCCGGGGCTGGACGGGCAGTTGGGCCGCATCGACGTCCGGACAGCCGGCCGTCGGGCCGTGGACGGACCGCACGCTGCGGCTGGTGGTGCACACCTCGGCGGGCGGACCGCGGGTGCGGATCCGGCTCGACAACACCTTCGCCTCCGCGCCGGTGCGGATCGGCAGTGCCACGGTGGCCGTGCAGTCCTCGGGGGCCACCCCGCTCGGGGCGCCGGTGCCGCTGTCGTTCCGCGGCGCGGCGGGGACCCGGATCCCTGCCGGGGCCCAGGAGTTCAGCGACCCGCTGGGCTTCGAGGTGCCGCCGGACACCAATCTGCTCGTCAGCTTCCATCTGCCCGAGACGGTGACGGCGGCGCCGGTGCACGCCCTCGCCGTGCAACGGTCCTACGTCAGCACGCCCGGCGACCACACGGCGGACGCCGGACCGGACGCGTACACCTCCACCATCGCCAACTGGCCCCTGCTGACCGGCGTGGACGTCGGCGGCGGGCCGGGTTCGGTGGTGCTCCTCGGGGACTCGATCACCGACGGCGAGAAGTCCACGCCGGGTGCCAACCGTCGCTGGCCCGACGTACTGGCCGACCGGCTGCGGAACCAGGACGCCGTACCGCGCTACGGCGTCCTCAACCACGGCATCTCGGCCAACCGCGTCGTCAGCGACCGCTATCCGGGCGACGGCGTGTCCACCGACACCGGCGGGGTGAGCGCCCTTGACCGGTTCGACCGCGATGTCCTCGCCCAGACCTCGGCCCGTACGGTGGTCGTCTTCCAGGGCGTCAACGATGTGCGCTGGGGCGCGACGGCGGAACAGGTCGTGGCGGGGTTGCGGGAGATCGCGGAGCGGGCCCGGGCGCGCGGGCTGCGGGTGCTGGCCGCGACGATCGTCCCCTGCGAGGGGGAGGCGCGCTGCACGGCGGCGGCCGACGCACAGCGCGTCGCGGTCAACTCATGGATCCGGGACAACGCGGACTTCGACGGGTTCTTCGACTTCGACGCGGTGCTGCGGGATCCCGCGCATCCCGCGCGGCTGCTACCCGCCTATGACAGCGGGGATCACCTGCATCCCGGCGAGGCGGGACTCGCCGCGCTGGCTTCGGCCGTGGATCTGCGCGCGCTGGTCCGTTGAGCCGGGGCTTCACACATCGCGCCGCCGGGGCTGCCGACCCCTGACCCCCGCATCGGCCTGAACGGCCTCGTCCTCAGACGCCGGACGGGCTGATACACCTCCGCCCGGCCCGCGGGCCGAAGCCCCCGGGTCACACCTCCAGGTCCACCACCACGGGAGCGTGGTCCGACGCACCCTTGCCCTTGCGTTCCTCGCGGTCCACGTACGCGTCCTTGACGGCCTGCCCGAACGGCGCGTTGCCGTACACCAGGTCGATCCGCATACCGCGGTTCTTGGGGAAGCAGAGCTGGCGGTAGTCCCAGTACGTGAAGGGGTGGTCGTACTTCAGGGGGCGGGGGACTATGTCCGACAGGCCGGCCTCGCGCAGGGAGGCGAGTGCGGCGCGCTCCGCGGGGGTGACGTGGGTGAGGCCCTCGAACGCGGCCACGTCGTGGACGTCGTCGTCCGTCGGCGCCACGTTGTAGTCGCCCATCACCGCGAAGGGGCGGCTGCCCCCGGCGTCACCCGCGACGGCCGCCTTCAGCGCCTCGAACCACTGGAGCTTGTAGGCGTAGTGCGGGTGGTCCACCTCGCGGCCGTTGGGCACGTAGACCGACCAGACGCGGACCGGGCCGCAGGTCGCGGAGATGGCGCGGGGCTCCACGACGCCTTCGTAGCCGGGGTCGCCGGGCAGGCCCTTGACCACGTCCTCGATGCCGACGCGGGAGATCACCGCCACGCCGTTCCACCGGCCCGTCGCGTGGACCGCCGTCTCGTAGCCCAGTTCGCGCAGTTGCTCGGACGGGAACTGCTCCTCGGTGGTCTTGGCCTCCTGCAGGCACAGCACATCCGTGCCGGTGCTCTCCAGCCAGGCCAGCAGCCTCGGCAGACGGGCGGTGATCGAGTTCACGTTCCAGGTCGCGATGCGCATGCCCCACAACCTACCGGGCGGGTCCGACAGTCCCACCCGGCCCCGTCAGCTACGCCGGTCACAGGTCGGCCGAGGCCCCCGGGGCCAGCCTCAGGTGCTCCGCTCCGCCGAGCGCGCCGATCTGATTGTCGTAGATCGGGCGGGCCAGGTCGGTCAGGAGAGCGTCGTGGATGTCGTAGGCGCGCTGCGGCTTGACCTCGCGTACGTAGTCGATGACCTCGGCGATCTTGCTCCAGGGGGCCATGACGGGCAGCATCAGGGTCTCGACGGCGTGGTCGGGGACCGTGAGCGCGTCCCCGGGGTGGAAGACCTTGCCGCCGTCGACGAGGTAGCCGACGTTCGTGATGCGCGGGATGTCGGGATGAATGACCGCGTGCAGTTCGCCGTGTACCTGGATGTCGAAGCCGGCGGCGGTGAAGGTGTCGCCGTGACCGACGGTGTGGACCCGGCCCGGGAAGGCGGCCGAGATCTTCTCCGCAACGGACTTCAGGGTCCAGATCTGTGTGGCCGGGTCGGCTTCCAGGCCCGCCCGCAGCCGCTCCTCGCTGAAGTGGTCGGCGTGCTCGTGGGTGACCAGGATGGCGTCCGCGCCGACCGCGGCGTCCTCCTCGCTGAAGGCGCCGGGGTCGATGACCAGCGTCTGTCCGTCCTTCTCCAGCCGGATGCAGGCGTGCGACTTCTTCGTGAGCTTCATGGCTCCATCCTGCCTCCCCGGTACCCTTTCGCTCATTCGCTGGGAGTCGTCTCCTCCCGGATCACCTGCTGGGCCACCTTGAAGGCGCTGTTCGCGGCGGGCACCCCGCAGTAGACGGCGGCGTGCAGCAGCACCTCCTTGATCTCGGCGGGGGTCAGGCCGTTGCGCAGCGCCGCCCGGGTATGGAAGGCCAGCTCCTCCAGATGACCGCCCGCGACCAGCGCGGTGAGCGTGACGCAGCTCCGCGAGCGCCGGTCGAGGCCGGGACGGTCCCAGATCTCGCCCCAGGCGTAGCGGGTGATGAACTCCTGGAAGTCTCCGGAGAATTCGTCCGCCGTGGCCAGTGCCCGGTCCACATGGGCGTCGCCGAGGACCTCACGGCGGACCTTGATGCCCGCGTCGTACGGGTCGGGTCTGCCCACGGCCTCGGGCTGGACGGCCGGCGCGAGTTCGCCCACCGGGGCGACCGGAACGGGCGGCGCCAGTACGGGCCTGACCATCACCGGCGGCACCGCCATCTGGCCGGTGGCGGTGTCGTAGCCGGGGGCGGGCTGCCAGGCCGTGGTGAAGTGCGTGACGAGCAGGTCCGTGACGGCGGCGGGCTGTTCCACGGGGACGAGGTGGGAGGCGCCGGGGACCACCGCGAGCCGGGCGTCCGGGATGCCGGCGACCAGGGTGCGGGCCTCGGCGGGACCGGTGACCTGGTCGTCGGAACCCACCAGGACGAGGGTGGGGACACCGACGCTGCCCAGTTCGGCACGGATGTCGAACGCGGCGAGCGCCTCGCACGCCGCGATGTAGCAGCCCGGGTCGGTGGTGCGCACCATCTGCACCGCCCACTCCGTGATCGCGGGCTGGTTGGCGGCGAACCCCTGTGTGAACCAGCGCTCGGGTGCCGTGCGCGCGATGGGGTCGAGTCCGTTCGTGCGGACGATCACCCCGCGCTGGCGGAACTCGTCGGCCGTGCCGAAACGCGGAGAGGCGGCGATCAGCACCAGCGAGGCGACGCGTTCGGGGTGGCGCAGCGCGAGTTCGGCGCCGATGGCGCCGCCGAATGCGCACCCGGCGTAGCCGAACCGCTGCACACCGAGCGCGTCCAGGGTCGCCAGCAGCCGCTCGGCGAGCTCGCTCACGGATCCCGCGGGGTGGGCGGGCGCGCCGCCATGCCCCGGCAGATCGAAGCGGAACACCCGCCACTGCTGCGCCAGTTCCGGAACCTGCCGATCCCACATGTGCCACGTGGTCCCCAGGGAGGGGGCGAGGATCAGAACGGGTGCGTCTTCCGGGCCGTCGAAGCGGTACTGAAGGGCAGGGGTATGCGTGTCACTCACCGGTCCAAGCTAACTTCCGTGACTGTGGGGGCGGACAGGGGCCCGGATTGTGCACCTGGTGTGCACCGGCCCACCACATGTCGTCGGAACGTGTGGTAGAGGGGCATACGGGCTCTCCTATGGTCACCGCCACGGGGGACGCCCGTCCCCGGAACCCTGAAAAGGACCGGAAAGGACCGCCTTCGGCTTCGCCCCGCCGGGCCTGTCGCGGGTTTCACTCCCCCGTGTGTGGCGGCGGACGGCCGTCAGGTGGACGAAGCGGTCGCCACCGGGGCCGCGGTCACCCGACCGGGTTAGGAGCCCAAGGGGTGTCGTCCGGGACGCCTATGCCGGTGAGGGCTCCGACCGGGTCGAGGTCGGGGGTGCCGCGCGGCCACCAGTCGTCCTGGTCGCGTTCCGATTCGTAGGCGTACCAGAGTCCGTCGCGGCCCAGGCGGAGCTGTATGTGGCCGGCGGGGTGGGTGAGACGGTTCCGCCAGGGGCGGAAGGCGGGGAGGTCGGCGGCGAGGAGGAGGGGGCGGGCGCGGTCGAAGCGTCCGGCCGGGGGGTCCCAGGGGTCCTCGAGCGCCGCGAGACCTTCCGCGCCGCCCTGCCGCCAGGCGGCCACCGCGCGGGCCAGGTCGGCCGGGGTGCGGCCGGTGGCGGTGGCGAGCGAGGAGTACAGGGCGCGGGTCGCGGCGGTGAGGCCGGAGCCCGGGTGGTGGGCGGCGAGGCGGACCGCGTCCTGCCAGAGGGTCAGCTCGGCCACCGGGTCGCGCTCGGCGGTGAGCAGGGCGTGGGCGCGGGCGGCCGCGTCGGTGGCGAGCTGGTCGAGTGCGAGGGGGTCGGGGCCGCCGGGTGAGGCCGGGTACGCGGGTGGGGCCTGAGGGTGCGGGGGCGGGGGCAGCGGGGCCGGGAGGGCCGGCAGGGTGCGCGGCACGAGCGCCTCGGTGGCGCGTACGCCCGGGAGGCGGTCCTCGCTCCTCCCGGCGCTCTGGGCTCGGGCGGCCCGGGTGGCGTTGCGGCGGGAGAGCGTGTCCAGGAGCTCGCGTTCGCCGCGGCCGCGCATCAGGAGCAGGACGAAGGGATCCTCGTCCAGGAGGCGGGCCGTCTGGTAGATGAGGGCGGCGGCGTGCTTGCAGGGGTGGCCCGTATCGGGGCAGTTGCACTGCGGGACGAGGTCTCCCGGGACCGGGAGGAGGTCCACGCCGCAGTCGGCGAGGGAGTGCGGCAGGTCCTTGTCGAGCAGCGCGGCGATATGGCCGGGGCGCTCGACCGCGGCGTCCAGGAAACGGTCCCAGTCCTCGTCGTCCAGCGTCCGGAGCCGCACCTGGACGCGATACGGGCGCGGCCTGCTCCCGTGCACGTACGCCAGGACGAGTCCCGGCGTAACGGTGATCGCGTCCACGGCGCCCTGCTCGGCGTACTTCCGGCCGCGACCGAGCCGCGCGGCGTCGAGCGCGGCCGCTTCCAGTGCGGTGATCCACGCCTTGCCCCACCAGGTGGAGCCCGCTCCCCCCTCGGGATGTGCCGGGAGCCGGGGGAAGGTACGCCGGAGCTCACCGGGCGGCGCGGCGGAACGGGTGCCGCGCGTCGAGGTCGTGCGGGGCCCGGGCCGCTGGGACGGCTTCGTGGTGGCCGCGGCGGGGTCCGGCCCACGGGGGTTTGTCGTACGGGTCCGGGCACGGTGAGCCGGACCGTGAGGACGGGCGGGAGGCGGAGTGGTGCTGCGGCGCACGGTGGCCAGCAGTTCCCGGAGAGCCTTGGCCCGGTCGCCCGCGTCCCCGGAACCGGAGCGCTGCGTTTCCTCCGCGTCGGTCCCTAGGGTCTGTGTCGGAAGTGGCGTCGTTCGTCCGAAGGGCGGCCCGGGCGGCGTCATGGGGGTCCCCCCGCTCGAGCGCAGCCGAGAGTGGGGGAGCGTGCTCTCGGCGTGCCGGGCGGAAGTCCTCGTACTGGATGTACTTGGGCTTTCGCCCGGTGCGCCGAGTGGGGGTGCCCCCTGCTCGGAGAGCTTGGGGGAGCCTGCCGGGCGTCGGCCGGCAGGCGCCACTTCCGACACAGGCCCTCGTAGGACGTGCTCGGCGTCGGCCCCTTGTACGTGCTCGGCGTCGTCCCCTCGTACGTGCTCGGCGTCGGCGTTCGGTGCGACGGCCCCGGTGTCGGTCCCGCGAGGGGCGACCCCGGTCTCGGTCCCGCGTGCGGCGGCCCCGGTGTCGGTCCCGCGTGCGGCGGCCCCGGTGTCGGTCCCGCGAGGGGCGGGCTCGGCGTCGGTCCCGCGTGCGGCGACCCCGGTGTCGGTCCCGCGTGCGGCGGCCCCGGTGTCGGTCCCGCGTGCGGCGGCCCCGGTGTCGGTTCCGCGGGGGGCAGGCTCGGAACGCGGGGCGGTACGACGTGCCTCGCGCAGGGCCTCACGTGCCACGTCACCCGGCCGTGCCACGGAGCCCGGCCGTGCGGTGCGGCCCGGCCGCGACCGGAGCGTGGGGTGGTCCGGCTCGCCGGGCACGCCCCGCCCGGCGAGTTCCGACCGCGGCCCCGGTTCGGGCCGGTTCCCGCCCCGCCTCGCGGCACGCAGAGCACGGCGGGCCACGTCGGCGGGCCGGGGAGCGGGGGACGCCTCGGGTTTGGCCTGCGGTTCGGACTGGGCCGTCGGTCCGGCTCCGGCCTGCGGTTCGAGTTCAGCCTGCGGTTCGAGTTCGGCGTGCCGTTGGGGCCCGGCCTGCATTTCGGGCCCTGCCTCCGTTTCGGGCCCAGCGTGCCCTTCGGGTCCGTCCTGCCGTTCGACCTCAGCCCGCCGTTCAGGCTCGGCCTTCGGTTCGGGCTCGGCCTGCGGTTCGAGTTCGGCGTGCCGTTGGGGGCCGGCCTGCCGTTCAGGCTCGTCCTGCCAAGCGGGCCCTGCCTCCGTTTCGGGCCCGGCCAGCGATTCGGGCCCGGCCTGCGGTCCAGGTTTGGCCTGCCGTTCGGGCCCGGGGAGCGCGGTGGGGTTCGCGGGGGCGGGGGCGCGGTCTTCGGTGGGGTGGGCCGCACCGTCCTCGGGGCGCGTCATGTCGGCCTCCTCAGCGAGACCAGGTCCGCCAGCTCACGGTCGGTCAGGTCGGTGAGCGCGGACTCGGGGCCGGACGGGGTCAGGACCGCGTCGGCCAGCGCGCGCTTCGCGTGCAGCATCTCCGCGATGCGGTCCTCCACCGTGCCCTCGGTGATCAGGCGGTGCACCTGCACCGGCTGGGTCTGGCCGATGCGGTAGGCACGGTCCGTGGCCTGTTCCTCCACCGCCGGGTTCCACCAGCGGTCGAAGTGGATGACGTGGCCGGCGCGGGTCAGGTTGAGGCCGGTGCCCGCGGCTTTCAGCGACAGCAGGAAGACCGGCGTCTCACCGGACTGGAAGCGGTCCACCATCCGTTCCCGGTCGGCGACCGGGGTTCCGCCGTGGAGCAGTTCCACCGGAACGGCGCGGGCCCCCAGGTGGGCGGTGATCAGCCGGGCCATGCCCACGTACTGCGTGAAGACCAGCGCCGAGCGGTCCTCGGCGAGCAGCGTGTCCAACAGCTCGTCCAGCAGGGCCAGTTTGCCGGAGCGCCCGGCCAGCCTCGCCGCCCGCGCGTCCTCCTTCAGATACAGCGCCGGGTGGTTGCAGATCTGCTTGAGCGAGGTGAGGAGCTTCAGGACCAGTCCGCGCCGGACCATGCCCTCCGCCGCCTCGATCACCGTCATGGACTCGCGCACCACCGCCTCGTAGAGCGCGGCCTGTTCTCGGGTGAGCGGCACCGGATGGTCCGTCTCGGTCTTGGGCGGCAGCTCCGGCACGATCCCCGGGTCGGACTTCCTGCGACGGAGCAGGAACGGGCGGACCAGCCGGGCGAGGCGCGCTGCCGCCTCCTCGTCCTCGCCGTTCTCCACGGCTCGTGCGTGCCGTGCGCGGAAGGACTTCAGCGGGCCGAGCAGCCCCGGTGTCGTCCAGTCGAGCAGGGCCCACAGTTCGGAGAGGTTGTTCTCCACCGGGGTGCCGGTGAGGGCCACGCGCGCGGGTGCCGGGATCGTGCGCAGTGCCTTCGCCGTGGCGGAGTACGGGTTCTTGACGTGCTGTGCCTCGTCCGCGATCACCATGCCCCACGGCTGCTGGCCGAGCCGTGGGGCCGCCGAGCGCATGGTGCCGTAGGTGGTGAGGACGAAACCGCCGGTCAGGTCCTCCAGGTCGCGGTCCGGGCCGTGGTAGCGGCGGACGGGTACGTCCGGCGCGAACCGGGTGATCTCCCGCTGCCAGTTGCCGAGCAGCGACGCCGGGCAGACCACCAGCGTCGGCTCCGGGCGGGCCCGGCGCAAATGCAGTGCGATGACCGTGACCGTCTTGCCGAGGCCCATGTCGTCGGCGAGGCAGCCGCCGAGGCCGAGGGAGGTCATGAGGTCCAGCCAGGCCAGGCCGCGGAGTTGGTAGTCCCGCAGCCGGGCCCGTAGTCCGGCCGGTGGCTCGACGGGCCGTACCCCCGCCGTCAGCCGGTCACGCAGCGCGGCCAGCGCGCCGACCGGCACCGCCTCCACCGTCTCCCCGTCGATCTCCGCGGTGCCGGTGAGCGCCACCGCCAGCGCGTCCACCGGGTCGAGCAGGCCCAACTCGCGTTTGCGGGCCTTGCGGACGAGGGCCGGATCGACAAGCACCCAGCGGTCCCGCAACCGGACCACCGGGCGGTGCGCCTCGGCCAGGGCGTCCATCTCCGCCTCGGTGAGCGGATCCCCGCCGAGCGCCAACTGCCAGCGGAACCGAAGCAGTTCCTCGCCCTCGAAGAAACCGGTGCCGTCCGTGGCCGAGCCGGGCGCGGGGCGCACCACGGCCGCCGCGCTGAGGTCCTGGGCGAGGTCGCGCGGCCAGTGCACGGCGACCCCGGCCGCTCCCAGCCGGCCGGCGGCCACCCCGAGCAGATCGGACAACTCCTGCTCGGACAGCGCGAGTACGTTCGGCACCTCCTGCTCGGCGAGCCGGTCGAGGGGCGGCCAGACGCGGGCCGCGCGGCGTACGGCGAGGGCGGCGTCGACCCGAGCGCGGGGACCGAGGTCGGCCTCGCCCGACCAGAGCGACGCCGCGTCCGCGACCAGGGTGGGGTCGGCGAGGCTGTGCACCTGGACGACGGCGGCCCCCGCCCGGCGCGTCCGCTCGCCGTCACCCGCTCCGCCTGCGTCACCGGACTCGTCGACGCCCTCGAAGAGGTCGTACGCGGAGAGGTCCAGCCGGAGCGAGATCCGTACCCCCGCGTCCATCCCGGCGGCGACCTCGGCCGCCCAGTCCTGGGCGTCGGGAAGCCGGGTGCCCGCGCCGGCCGCGAAGGGCCGTCCGCAGGCGTGGGGGGCGGCCGGGGTACGGGGCAGGCTGTCCGCCACCGCGTCCAGGAAGGCGCGTACCAGGGCCTCCGGCTCGGGCAGTCGGAGCGGGCCCTTGCCGGGCAGCGGTACGGCATGGCCCTCGTAGGGCAGCGCGGCGGCGATCGCCCTGAGGTGGGCGATGTCCTCGGCGTCGAGCGGGCCCGCGCGCCAGGCGTCGTATCCCTCGCCGGTCAGTCCGGGCAGCAGGCGTCCACGTGCGACGAGCCGCAGCGCGTGCAGCGCGGCGGCGCCCCAGCAGGCGGTGGCGGGGTGGGCGGCCGGGTGCCGCCGGGCACGAACGAGCAGGGGCAGGGCCTCGGTGACACCGAGCAGCACAGCGCCGGCCGAGCCCCGCCGCACGCTCGCGCCGTGACGTCGTACGACTGTCAGCTCGGTCCGGTCGGCCAGCTGGGTCCAGTCGGTCAGCTCGGTTCGGTCGGTCAGCTCGGTTCGGCCGGCCCGGTCGGTCCGCGGGAACCCCTCGGCCCGGTCAGTCCGACCGGTTCCTACCGTTCGCCCGCTCCGGTCGCCCTCGTCCGGCGCCGGCGCTCCCCCAGCCGGGTCCCAGAAGGCGATCCGCCCGTTCCGGGGCAGCGCGGCGGGCAGGAAGACGGCCGCCGACCGGACGAGCCGGTCCCCGTCCGCGTCAGAGTCGGCGCCCGCGCCCGCGGACGGTCGTACCGATGTGGCCTGTGTGGGCATACGTCCTGTCACCTCCCGCCCTCCTCGTCGAGTCAGCTGTCTACGACTGTAGAGGCCGGGTCTGACAATCGGCTCCGGCGCGTGGTGCGGGGAACGTCAGGGGACCGCGCGGGAGACCACGTAGACCATGGGGTGCTTCCGGTTCGACCCGTTGACCAGCACGTCCTGGGTGGGCTGGGGGTTCTTCTGCTTGTGGACCAGGCCCCACCAGGGACCGGGGCCGGTGAAGTCCCAGCCGGTGATCCGCTGGTCCCGCTCACTGATCGCGATCTTGTCCCTCTCCAGGGCGGCCCGGCTGGTGCCGATCCCCTTGAGGAACTTGTCGAGGCCCTTCTGGGAGGTGAGGAACTGGGCGTAGAGGCGGCTGGTCCGCCAGTTGTTCGTCTCGTAGTAGGCGACCTGCTCGGAGTAACCGGGAATCGGCACCTGGTAGAGCCGGCGCTGCACCTTGGAGGGCCAGCCCGCGGTGAGGCCGGTCGCCGAGTACTTCTTCTCCTTGTCCTTGCCGCTGTCACGGCTCTGGTTGGCGGAGATCACCAGATAGCCGGCCGGGACGCCGATCAGCAGCACGATGATGAGCAGGGTGAGCGCCCGCCTGCGGATCATGTGCCCGCGGCCCTCGGCGGTCCCCGTCTCTCCCGTCGAGACCGGCTTTCGCGGTACGGCGGGCTGGTCGGCAGCCGACATCACACCGCCCCCTCGAAGAACTGGAAGGTGAAGAAGACATGGACGACCGAGACATGGAGGCCCCGTGCGGGGCGGGCCGTCATCACAGCGCCTCCCGGCTCGACCGGCGGCTCTCGGCGTAGCGCTCGTAGCGTTCATAGCGCTCCACACGCCGTCGCTTGGCGCGCCGGAAGCGCCGGGCCACCAGCCGGGCCAGGTCCGCGGCACCCACCATGCCGGCCTCGGGGCCGAGCTGGGCGCGGGCGATCCGGGCCTCGGGGCGGTAGCCGCGCCCGGTGAGGTGGCGCCGGAAGGCGTCCCGCGCGGGGGCGATCAACAGGTCGTCCGCGGCCGAGACACCGCCGCCGATCACGAAGCAGGACGGGTCCAGGGCCGCCGCCAGGTTGGCGATGCCGACACCCAGCCACTGGCCGATGTCCTGCAGCAGCTCGACGCACATCGCGTCGCCCTCGCGGGCCAGTTCGGTGATCAAGGGACCGGTGATGTCAGGGATGTTGCCCTTGACGCGCTCGATGATGCCGTACGCCACCGGGGAGTCCGCGGCGGCGAGTTCGCGGGCCTCGCGGACCAGGGCGTTGCCGGAGCTGTACTGCTCCCAGCAGCCGCGGTTGCCGCACGGGCAGCGGTGACCGCCGGGCACCACCTGCATATGGCCGAACTCGCCCGCCACACCGTACTTTCCGCGCTTGACCTGCCCGTCCTCCAGGATGGCGCCACCGATACCGGTGCCGAGCGTGATCATCACGAGGTGGTCCTCGCCGCGGCCCGCCCCGAAGCGCCACTCGGCCCACGCGGCGGTGTTGGCGTCGTTGTCCACCAGAACCGGCACGGACAGCCGCCCGGAGAGGCGGTCGCGCAGGGGCTCGTTGCGCCAGGACAGATGGGGCGCGAACAGCACGCGGTTGCGGTCCGCGTCGACCCAGCCCGCCGCTCCGATGCCGACGGCGTGCACGTCGTGGCGGTCGGACAGGTCCAGGACCAGCTCGACGATGGTGTCCTCGACGACCTTGGGGCTCTTGGACTTGTCGGGGGTCTCGGTGCGGACCCTCTCCAGGATGTTGCCATCGGCGTCCACGACGCCCGCCATCACCTTCGTGCCGCCGATGTCGATGCCCACGGTGGGCACGCGCGGGGCCGTCAAGAGGGATCGGCGCTCACGGGTTCCCACGGTGCGCAGGACGGTGGGCCGCCCGGAGCCGATCGGGGCACCCCCTGCTCGAGCGGAGCCGAGAGCCCTTTGGAGGGTGAAGTCGCGGTAGGTGCTCATCGCGCCGATTCTGCCTCACGCCGTCACGGCCCCGCATGGCGGAGCCCTCAGTTGTCGCCGTCGGTACGCGGCCCCGGTCGCTCCGGCGCCGCCGGGATGGATCAGGGCCGCACGAGCAGCTGGAACTCGAACGAGTAGCGCGAGGCCCGGTAGGTGTGGGAGCCGAACTCGACGGCGCGGCCGGTGTCGTCGAAGGTGGTGCGCTGCATGGTGAGCAGCGGTGCGCCCTCGGGTTCGCCGAGGCGCTCGCCCTCGTCGGCGGTGGCGGCGCGGGCGCCGACGGACTGGCGGGCGCTGTGCAGGGTGATGCCCGCGGCGCGCATCAGCCGGTACAGGCCGGTGGCCTCCAGTTGGGCGCTGTCCAGGTCGAACAGGCCGGTGGGCAGGTGGTTGCAGAGGTACGCCATGGGCTCGCCATGCGCGAGACGGAGCCGTTCGACGCGGTGCACCTCGGTGCCTTCGGCGACCCCGAGGGCGGCCGCGACCTCGGCGGACGCGGGCTCCAGGGTGTTGACGAGCACCTGCGACGCGGGGCGCTGTCCGGCCGCCTCCAGGTCGTCGTAGAGGCTGCTGAGCTCCAGGGGGCGCTTGACCTGGCTGTGCACGACCTGGGTGCCGACGCCGCGGCGGCGCACCAGGAGGCCCTTGTCGACGAGCGACTGGATGGCCTGGCGCACGGTCGGGCGGGACAGGCCGAGCCGTCCGGCGAGTTCGATCTCGTTGCCGAGCAGGCTGCCGGGCGTGAGCGTCCCGTGCTCGATGGCGGCCTCCAGCTGCTGCGCCAGCTGGAAGTACAGCGGGACCGGGCTGCTGCGGTCGACACTGAGCCGGAGCGGCGCGGTGGGATCCACTTCTGGTTTGGGCACGGGCCGAGGGTATCCCTGTGCAAAGGTGACGCAAAGATGACGGGAGACCTCGAAGTCTGATTGTCCGGACAAACTAAGGGCCTGGCATTGACACGGGGCGGGGCCGTCGCCGACTTTGAAGTCATGCGCATCGGACTTATCGGAACGGGTCGCATCGGTACGTTCCACGCCCACACTCTCAGCCGCCACCGTGACGTGGGCAATCTCATCGTCACGGATGCCGACACCGCGCGGGCCTCGGCCCTCGCCGACCGGCTGGGCGCGACGGCGGCGCCCGGTGTGGACGAGATCTTCACCTGGGGTGTGGACGCGGTGGTGATCACCGCCAACACCTCGGCGCACGGCGAACTGATCGGTCGGGCAGCTCGCGCCGGGCTCCCGGTCTTCTGTGAGAAGCCGATCGCGGTGGACATGCCGGGCACGCTGAACGCGATAGCGGAGGTCGAGGCGGCGGGGACGATCCTCCAGCTGGGTTTCCAGCGCCGCTTCGACGTGGGCTACACCGCCGCCCGCGAAGCCGTGCGCTCCGGCAAGCTGGGTCGGCTGCACACGGTCCGCGCGATCAGCGGCGACCAGGCGCCGCCCCCGGCGGACTACCTCGCGCTCTCCGGCGGCATCTTCCGCGACACCCTGGTCCATGACTTCGACATGGTGCGCTGGGTGACGGGGCGCGAGGTCACCGAGGTGTACGCGACCGGGTCCGACGCCGGACCGCCGATCTTCAGTGCGACGCAGGACGTCGACACGGCCGCGGCGATCCTCACCCTGGACGACGGCACCCTGGCCACGGCGACCGCGGGGCGCATCAACGGAGCCGGCTACGACGTGCGCATGGAACTCGCCGGCGAGCTGGACCAGATCGCGGTGGGACTGGACGACCGCACACCGATCTCCTCCACCGAACCGGCGGGCCCCCCGCCCGTGGTGAACCCCTGGACCGGTTTCCTGGAGCGTTTCGCCCCCGCCTACGAGGCGGAGCTCGCCGCCTTCGTCGAGGTGGTCCGCGGCGAGCGCGCCAACCCCTGCGACGGCCGCGAGGCCCTGCAGACCCTGCGCATCGCCGAGGCCTGCGAACTGTCGCGCCGGGAACGGCGGTTGGTGCGGCTCGCGGAGATCCCCGGGGGCCCGGAACAAGGGTCGGTGGCGGGGGCCGCGGCGGCGGGTTCGGGAGGCTGGGGACGGAGAGCCTGGTGATCCTCCGTCCCCCTTCCCGGGGCTCCGCCGGGGGTACCGGCCGGGCCGTCCAGGTGGTGGGCCGTCCGACGGCGGCTACCAGCGCACCGGCAGGCTCCGTACTCCTCGCATCAGCATGCCCGGCAGCCAGGGACCGGGTGGGCCGTCCGCGGCGAGATCCGGACAGCGTTCCAGCAGGGAGGCGAGGGCCACCTTGGCTTCGAGGCGGGCCAGCGGGGCGCCCAGGCAGTAGTGGATCCCGTGCCCGAACGCGATATGCCCGCGCGGGTCGCGGTGGATGTCGAAGCGGTCCGGTTCCGGGTAGCGGGTGCCGTCGCGGTCCGCCGCGGTGAGGCCGATCATCACGGAATCGCCGGGCGCGAGGCGGCGGCCGGCCAGTTCCAGCGGTTCGGCGGCGTACCGGAACGTCGCGTTCTCGACCGGGCCCTCGTAGCGCAGCATCTCCTCGACCGCGCCGTCGAGAAGGGTCATGTCGGCGCGCAGCGCGGCGAGTTGTTCCGGGTGGGTGAGCAGGGCGTGCACTCCCGAGGAGATGAGGTTGACCGTGGTCTCGTGGCCCGCCACGAGCAGCACGAACGCCATGCCGCGCAGTTCCTCCCGGGACAGCCGGTCGCCGTCCTCGGCCGTCGTGCGGATCAGATCGCTCAACAGGTCGTCCGCGGGGGCCGAGCACCGTTTGTCCTCGATCAACTCGGTGAGGTAGGCGGCGAGTTCGACGATCGCGTCCTATCCGGTCTGGGAATCGGTGGGCGCCACCGCCTCGGTCGACATCCGCCGGAACGCCGTCCGGTCGATCTCCGGCACCCCGAGCAACTCGCAGATGACGATGAGCGGGAGGGGGTGGGCGAACGACTCGACGAGGTCGGCGCTGCCGTGCGGCAGCATCGCGTCGAGGAGGGCGTCGGTGATCTCCTGCACGCGGGGGCGCAGGGCCGCCACCCGGCGAGGGGTGAACTCGCGGGCGATGAGCCCTCGTAGTCGGGTGTGCTGCGGCGGATCGGCGGCGAGGAGGTACTTGCCGATCAGTTCCTCGTCCAGGAAGGTGATCCCGATCTTGCTGCCGTCCTTGGCCAGCCGGGGGTCGGCGAGCGCCGCCCGTGCCTCCTCGTGGCCGACGACGAGCCACACCTGCTGGTGTTCGTCGGGCGGTGGCAGCCGTACCCGGTGCACCGGGCCCCGCTCGCGCAGCCGGGCGTAGACCGGGTGCGGATTCTCCGTGAAACCGGGTCCGAACGTGCCCAGCTCGATCGGTTCCGTCATGCCCATCCCCCTTCGGCCCCGAGTATCCGGGAGGCCACTCACCCCTCACAACGCGTGAGACCGCCCACCGGTGCCGGGCGGGTCAGCGGCCCTCGTCCTCCAGCAGTCCGGCGTCGTAGGTCAACAGGGCTATCTGCACACGGTTGTTGAGGTCGAGCTTGGCGAGGACGCGGGAGACATGGGCCTTGACGGTGGCGATGCTCATGTAGAGCTCGGCGGCGATCTCCGCGTTGGCGCGGCCCTTGCCGACCGCCACGGCCACCTCGCGTTCGCGGTCGTTGAGCAGGGCGAGGCGGCTGCGTGCGGCGTCGCGCCGGGAGTCGGCGGCGCTCGCGGTGGCGTGTGCCATCAACTGGCGGGTGACGCTGGGCGAGAGCACCGGGTCGCCCGCGGCGACACGCCGTACGGCCTGGACGATCTCGACGGGCGGGGTGTCCTTGAGGACGAAGCCGGCGGCGCCCGCGCGCAGCGCCCGCAGGACCTGGTCGTCGGCGTGGAAGGTGGTGAGGACCACGACCTGGGGGGCGTCCTTGCGGCCGCGCAGCCGTTCGGTGGCGGTGAGGCCGTCGACCGACGGCATGCGGATGTCCATGAGTACGACGTCCGGGCGGGTGTGGTCGACCAGGGCCTCGACCTCGTTGCCGTCGGCGGCCTCACCGACGATCTCGATGTCGTCGGCGCCGCCCAGCATGAAGGACAGGCCGGCTCTGACCAGCGGGTCGTCGTCGACCAGGAGGAGTCGGATCGCAGTCATGCACGCTACCTAACCAGGTTGCCGGTGCGGGGGGTCCGTGCGCGGCCCGGGCGCCGAGGGGCCGGCCACGGGACGGGCACACGGGCCGGGTGCCCCGGCCGCGGCCAGGCGCGGGTCACGCCGCCCACGGCAGCCATGCCCGCACCGCGAATCCTCCGTCAGGCTGCCGGCCGTGGTCCAGACGGCCGCCGGCCAGGGTGGCCCGTTCGGTGAGGCCGATCAGGCCCTGCCCCGAGCCGGGCACGTGGGGAACGGGGCCGGGCGGGGGCGGGTTGAGCACGCTGACGGTCAGGCCGGTGCCGGGCGCGCCCGTCACTTCCACCGTCACCTCCGCTCCCGGCGCGTGCTTGCGGGCGTTGGTCAGGCCCTCCTGCGCGATGCGGTACGCGGTACGGCCGGCCGACGCGGGAACCAGGGCCGGATCCGCGACGCGGAGGTCGAGCGCGATCTTCATACCCGCCTCGCGGGACTCCGCCACCAGCCCTTCGACCGCGCTCAGCGTCGGCTGCGGACGTCCGGTGTCGTCGGGTTCGCCGGCCCGCAGTACGCCGATGATCTCGCGCAGGTCCTGCAGCGCCTCATGCGCGCTCTCCCGGATGACCCCGGCCGCCCGGACGATCTCCTCCCGGGGCGCGTCCGGCCGGAACTCCAGGGCACCGGCGTGCACGCTGAGCAGCGTCAGCCGGTGGGCCAGCACATCGTGCATCTCCCGCGCGATGGCTTCACGGGCGAGCCGCTGCGCCTTCTCCGCGCGCAGGGCCGCTTCGGTCTCGGCGCGCCGCACCTGGTCACGCAGGCTCCTCAGGAGCTGCCGCTTGGAGCGCACGAACATGCCCCAGCCGATGACCGCCGCGACCAGCACCACGGTGGCGACGACCGAGGCGGCGTACGGCACTTCGGGGTCGGGGCGCAACCGGAAGAAGACGGGCAGGCTCGCCACGGTGATTCCGCCGACCCAGGCGACGTATCTGAAGGGCCGGTGCACGGCGAGCGTGAAGAGACTGACCAGTCCGGCCCCGCCCGCAGTGTTCGAGAGGAATGCCACGGGCAGCATCGCGACCGCGAGGCCGAGCGGCCAGCGGCGGCGCAGCCAGACCGTGGCGCAGGCGATCGCGCCGAGGAGCTGGTCGACGGCTGCGAACTCCGGGGAGATGCCGGGTTCCCTGGACAAGGTGTCGATGCCGACGAGTCCCACGAACACGGCGAGCAGGAAGCAGCCGAAGTCCACGACCCAGTCGCGCGCGGTGCGCCGGGGCCGTCCCGAGCGGCTCGTGGGGACCGAGTCCAGTTCCTTGACCACCGCGGACGGCAACAGCCACCGGGGCCCCAACTCCGGCTTCACCGTGGAACCTTCACTGCTCACACCGACGAATCTACGCAGCCGGCGACGGTTCCACCGCCCTTCGCGCACGGCCGTCGACGAAAGTCACGCGTGCCGGGACTTTCGGCGCGCGGGCGCGGGGGCGGTGGAGTCTTCGGTCAGGGAGTCATCGGCGCTCGGCCGATGCGTGGGGGAAGCCGACGGGGCGAGGATCCCGGTATGAAGCACGTGTTGGAGTTGCTCGGTGTACTCGCTCTGATCCAGGGCGTGGTTGGGCTGGTGCACGAGTTCACCGGCTGGCGCTGGGGCCTGATTCAGCGGTACGGCTTGTTCGACGGCTACGAGCTCTATGTGAGCATCACCCTGGTGGTGCTGGCGTGCGCGTTGTTCATGGCGGCGGACAGCCGGAAGTCCGGTTGAAAGGACGGTGGTTCCGGCGCCGGCGGAGGAGAGGCACCCGACGTGGACGTCCGTTTGCCGCCAGCGTCCCCCTCGTGTCCCCGCTGGGATGGGCTCATGACTTCACGAGGGACCATGACTTCACAAGGAACCATGAACGGCAGGACGGCCTTGGTCACCGGCGGCAGCCGGGGCATCGGCGCGGCGACCGCGCTGCGGCTCGCCCGGGAGGGGGCCGATGTGGCGGTCACCTATGTACAGGGCGGTCAGGCGGCGGAGGACGTCGTACGGAGCATCGAGGCCCTGGGCCGCCGCGGGGTGGCCCTGCGGGCGGACGCGGCGGACGCGGGCGAAGCCGCCGCCGCGGTGGACCGCACGGTGGAGGCACTGGGCGGGCTCGACGTACTGGTCAACAACGCGGGCGTCGGTGCGCTCGGCCCGCTGGACTCCTGGAAGCCGGAGGACGTCGACCGGGTGCTGGCCGTGAACGTCCGCGCCGTCTTCCTGACGTCGCAGGCGGCTGCCGCCCGCATGCGACGCGGTGGCCGGATCGTCACGATCGGCACGTGCATGACCCAGCGGGTGCCGGGTCCCGGCGGGACCCTCTACGCCACGAGCAAGTCGGCCCTGACAGGTCTGACGAAGGCGCTGGCGCGGGAACTGGGTGACCGGGGCATCACGGCGAACATCGTGCACCCCGGGCCGGTCGACACCGACATGAACCCCGCCGACGGTCCGCACGCCGCCGGCCAGGCCGCCCTGACCGCGCTGGGTCGGTTCGGGTCCGCGGAGGAGGTGGCGTCGGTCGTGGCCTACCTGGCCGCGCCGGAGGCCGGGTACGTCACGGGGGCGGAGTTCGCGGTGGACGGGGGGTTCGCGGCGTAGGGGCGCCCACCGCGCCACCCGCCCGGTGCGAGACTCCGGGCGGGCGGAACCGCTCAGCCGCCCAGTTCCTGGTGCCGGGCCGCCAGCCGTGAGGCGCCCTCCTGCGTGAGGGAGCCGAACAGGCGCAGCCGGGAGATGCCCCCGTCCGGGAAGATGTCGACGCGCGCGTGGGTGCCCACGAGCGGTGTCGCCAGGACGAAGGGGTGGTTCGTGTCGGGCTGGAGCCGGGTCCGGGGAAGGACCTCCGTCCACTCCCCGTCGGTCCCGTCCTTCAGCGACACCGACGCCCAGCCCGCCGCGTTCCCCTTCAGATACGCCGTGTCGATCTCCAATGCCCGCACCTGCGACTGCGCCGCCAGCCGGTAGCGGATCCAGTCGTGGCCCCGGTCGCGGCGTCGCCGGGTCTCCCAGCCGTCGTCCATCTTGCGGGAGCGGCCGGGCTGGATGGTGTTCGTGGCGGGCGAGTAGAAGAGGTTGGAGGCGTCCTCGACCTGGCCGCCGTTCTCCAGGGCGACCACGTCGAAGGTGCCGAGCACCGCGAGCCACCCGGGGTCGGGTACGACCTCGCCGTGGACGCGCAGACGTGCGATGCCCCCGTCGGGGTACTGGCGGACGCGCAGATGGGTGACGTACTGCTCCACCGACACCGTGAAGCCGTTCGCCGCGTGTCCGCCGACCGGGGTGCGCGGCACCAGCGTCGTCCACTTCACGTCGTCCGCGAGGAGTTCCTCGGGGGACGGCGCGCCGGGGAACGAGACGCCCTCGACCGATACCGACTGCGGGTAGTTGCCGCGGAAGTGGGCCGTGTCGACCACGATGCCGCGGACGACGCCCGGCGCCCCGAGCCGTACCAGCGCCCAGTCGTGGTCCCCGGTCGTCGGCCAGGGATGCTCGGCGGAGGCGCCGCGCCGCCGTCGTGACTCCCAGCCGTCCATGATCTTGCCCTTGTGGCCGAATCGCTCCGGGTCGAACTCGGCGCGCTCGGGTACCAGGAGGTTCTCGCGCTGGGCGAAGAACTCGTCGTTGGCGGCGATGACGCCGGCACCGAGCCGCCGGTCGGCGAGGTCGGCGTACTGCGTGAAGGGGAAGTCGGCGGTCCGGTAGTCCGCGTACGGGTCGCCGCCCCGGTAGGGGGCGGCATCGCCGGTGAAGCTGGGTATCGCCACGGTGATCAGGTCTGCCTTTCGGGGTCGGCCGCCGCGGTGCGTGAGCGTCGAGGGCGGACTCCTGCCAACCAGGGTTGTCCGGACTACGTGGTTCTGGTGAGCAGTTCGCCTCTGGGCTCGGTGAACTCACCCCCTGCCACGATGCGTTCACCGCGCAGCCAGGTGGATCTGACCACGCCGTAAAGGGTCTTGCCCGCGTAGGCGGTGACGCGGTTGCGGTGCTGGAGGGCCGCCGGGTCGACGGTGAAGGTCTCCTCGGGTGCGAGGACCACGAAGTCGGCGTCCCGTCCCGCCTCGATGGCTCCCTTGCGGTCGAGACCGGCCAGGCGCGCGGTGCGTGCGGACATCCAGCGGACGACGTCGTCGAGCGAGTGGCCCCGTCTGCGCGCCTCGGTCCAGACGGCCGGGAGGCTCAGCTGCAGACCGGAGATCCCGCCCCACGCGGTCGCGAAGTCGTCCGTCTTCAGGTCGGCCGTGGAGGGCGAGTGGTCGGTGACCACACAGTCGATGGTGCCGTCGGCCAGCGCCTGCCACAGCAGGTTCTGGTTGGCCGCCTCACGGATCGGCGGGCAGCACTTGAACTCGCTCGCGCCGTCCGGGACTTCCTCGGCGGTCAGGGTCAGATAGTGCGGACAGGTCTCCACCGTGAGACGGACGCCCTCGGCCTTGGCGGCGGCGATCAGCGGCAGCGCGTCACTCGACGACAGATGCAGTACGTGTACACGGGCGCCGAGGCGTTTCGCCTGGGCGACGAGGCTCGCCACGGCCGCGTCCTCGGCGTCACGCGGGCGCGAGGCGAGGAAGTCGGCGTACCGGCCGCCGCCCCGCTGCGGGGCCGCGGCCAGCCGGTGCGGGTCCTCCGCGTGGACGATCAGCAGCCCGCCGAAACCGGCGATCTCGGCCAGCGATCTGGAGAGCTGCTCCTGGTCCAGCTCCGGGAACTCCTCGACCCCGGAGGGCGACAGGAACGCCTTGAAGCCGAAGACACCGGCGTCGTGCAGGGGCCGCAGGTCCTTGACGTTGTCGGGCAGAGCGCCACCCCAGAAGCCGACGTCGACGTGCGCCTTGGCGGCGGCCACCTCCCGCTTCACCTGCAGATTCCCGACCGTGGTCGTGGGCGGCAGTGAGTTGAGCGGCATGTCGATCAGGGTGGTGATCCCACCGGCCGCGGCGGCGCGCGTGGCGGTCCAGAAGCCCTCCCACTCCGTACGGCCGGGGTCGTTCACATGGACGTGGGTGTCGACGAGTCCGGGCAGCAGGACGTCGTCGCCGAGTTCCTCCAGGCGTGCGCCGGACGGCACCTCGGCGTCATGAGGGAGAACGCGGGCGATACGGCCCGCGGTGACGGCGACACATGCTGCGCGCGTCCCTTCGGGCGTCACGACGCGTGTCGAGCGCAGCACCAGTTCGTACACCCGGACCCCTCTCAACGATCTGTTGAAGGAGTGTTCACTTGGACTTCCTGCCGGTCAAGAGCGCGCATGTCCACTCTGCCCGATCTTCGCTCACTCTGGACGTTTCCACAAGGCGGAATTAACATTCCAGCAAAGAGCGCGGAGGCGGGCAACCACCCCGCAGGTAGGCTCTTGCCCTGCCTGCCAGCCGAAAGGAAACGCGCCGTGCCGACGTCCGACGCCAGCACCACCGACAAGCCGTCCGCCGCGAGCGGTGGCGTCCAGTCCCTCGAGCGCGCTTTCGATCTGCTGGAGCGGATGGCGGACGCCGGCGGCGAGGTCGGGCTCAGCGAACTCGCCGCGTCCGGCGGGCTGCCGCTGCCCACCATCCACCGCCTGATGCGCACCCTGGTCGCCTGCGGCTACGTACGCCAGCAGCCCAACCGCCGCTACGCCCTGGGCCCCCGCCTGATCCGCCTGGGCGAGTCCGCGTCCCGCCTGCTCGGCACCTGGGCGCGGCCACACCTCGCCCGACTGGTCGAGGAGACGGGCGAGACGGCGAACATGGCGCTGCTGGACGGTGACGAGATCGTCTACGTGGCGCAGGTTCCGTCGAAGCACTCCATGCGGATGTTCACGGAGGTGGGCCGACGAGTCCTCCCCCACTCCACCGGCGTCGGCAAGGCCCTCCTCGCCGGCTTCCCCGACGACGAGGTCCGCGCCCTGCTGTCCCGCACGGGCATGCCGGCCGCCACGGACAAGACGATCACCACGCCCGACGCCTTCCTCGCGGCACTGGCGCAGGTACGCCGTGCGGGATACGCGGTCGACGACAACGAACAGGAGATCGGGGTCCGCTGCCTCGCCGTGCCGGTGCCCGACTCCCCCACCGCGGCGGCGATCTCGATCTCAGGCCCGGCGGGACGCGTCACGGACGCGGCGACCGAGAAGATAGTCCCCGTACTCCAGCAGGTCGCCCGAGATCTCTCCGTCTCCCTCACAACACCCGGCACAGCAACCACCTGAGCCAGTCCCCCGGCCCAAACCACGCCGACCCGCAGCCGCAAACCGGCGCAGGGGGACACCGGGGCCCCCAAAGCGCCGCAGCCGCAAACCGGCACAAGGGCACACCGGGACCCAACCCCCCAAAGCACCGCAGCCGCAAACCGGCACAAGGGCACACCGGGACCCCCAAAGCACCGCAGCCGCAAACCGGCACAAGGGGACGTGCCGGACTCTCCGCCCGCAGCGGCTGGCGCTCGGACCAGTCAAGCCTCTCCGTGAAACACGTAACGCGCCAGACCGAGGACGGAGAGTCCGGCGCGGCCCCGCCCCAGGAACCGGCCGCAGGCGCACAAGCCACAACCAGCAGGCGCCCACGCCCAGAGCAAACGCCGCACATCAGGCGCACCAGCGAGCCACACTGGCCAGGCGCCCGCACGGTCACCCCCGCCGAGGCTCCCCGAACAGCTCCACCGCGCTGCGCACCTCCGCCAACCC
The DNA here is from genome assembly GCF_004023625.1 of Streptomyces cavernae. Classification (GTDB taxonomy): domain Bacteria; phylum Actinomycetota; class Actinomycetes; order Streptomycetales; family Streptomycetaceae; genus Streptomyces; species Streptomyces cavernae. The sequence continues at coordinate 86,429 of NZ_RPDJ01000026.1, forward strand.
CGGCGCCAGCGCACTCACCGACCCGATCGAGCCCGCGATCAGCAGCAGCGAGCGCCGCAGGCGCGGGATCTCCGGAACGCCGCTGACCGCCATCGCGGCGAGCGCGGCGAGTTCGTCCTCGGCGATGCCCCGGTCCGGGAACTCCGCCGGGTGGGCTGCCAGTTCCCGGCGCAGCCGGGACACCGCCGTACGCAACTCCGTCACACGTGGATCCTCGTCACTGCCGGTCACTGGCCTCTGCCCCAAGCTCCGCAACACAGCTCCCCCCTGCCCGTCCTATGCCCCCGTCCCCACGGCGGTGGTCGGGCACGCCGAGGGACGCGGGCAAGTAAACGCCACCCGACGCCATGGGCGCCACAGTGCGGACGGAATTTCAGTCGTCGTGAGGACCGAATTCCAGTCCGTGGACGCGACCTTCGGGTATGCAGGGGACATGAGTCTGAACGGCACTCAAGAGGTGGCCGCGATCCTGCTGGCCGCAGGCGGCGGCAGGCGCCTCGGCGGCCGCCCCAAGGCGCTCCTCGAACACCGCGGCCGCCTACTCGTGGAGCACGCGGTCCGTTCCCTGCGCGACGGCGGCTGCGCCCGGATCCACGTGGTGCTCGGAGCGGGCGCCGAAACCGTGCGCGAGCGGGCCGCGCTCGCGGGATGCGTACTGGTGGACAACCCGGCGTGGGCCGACGGCATGGGCTCCTCGCTGCGCGCGGGACTCGCCTCACTGGCGGGCACGGGGGCACGGGCCGCCCTGGTGTCACTGGTGGACCAGCCGGGCATCGGCCCGGAGGCCGTGGCCCGGGTCCTGGCCGCGTACCGTTCACCGGCTTCGCTGGCCTCCGCCACCTACCACGGAAAACGCGGCCACCCCGTGCTCTTCGGCGCCGACCACTGGCCGGGGATCGCCGAAGCGGCCGTGGGGGACCAAGGGGCCCGCGCCTACCTGAGGATCCACGCCGACGCGGTCACGCCAGTCGAGTGCGGGGACGTGGCCGAGCCGTACGACATCGACACCGAAGCCGACCTGACCCGCCTCCGGTGACCATTGAACTTCCACGATGAGGAAACTAGCATCCACCTTGCAAAAGCAGCACGGCAGCACACCGCCCAGCCGCACACAGCGCACAGCGCACAGCACACAGCACACAGCACACAGCACACAGCACACAGCAGCAGCACACCGCAGGCCCTCCGTACAACGACACCGCAAAGCACACCCCGCACCGCACCGCACACCGCCCAGCAGCAAACGCAGAAGCCAGCTCGCTGATGGTCTGAAGGAAGTGACAGCTCATGTCCGCACCCGCGCCGTCCCCGGCGGCCGTAGTCGACGCCGAGCCCCTGCCCCGGCAGGAAGAGGTCCTCACCGAGGCGGCCCTCACCTTCGTGGCCGAGCTGCACCGCCGGTTCACTCCCCGCCGCGACGAACTCCTCGCCCGCCGAGCGGAGCGCCGCGCCGAGATCGCGCGCACCTCCACCCTCGACTTCCTCCCGGAGACCGCGGACATCCGGTCCGGTGACTGGCAGGTGGCCCCGTCCCCCGCGGCCCTGAACGACCGCCGGGTGGAGATCACCGGCCCCACGGACCGCAAGATGACCATCAACGCCCTCAACTCCGGCGCGAAGGTCTGGCTCGCCGACTTCGAGGACGCCTCCGCGCCCACCTGGGAGAACGTGGTCCTCGGCCAGCTCAACCTGATCGACGCGTACACCAGGAACATCGACTTCACCGACCCGGGCACCGGCAAGTCGTACGCCCTCAAGGACAACGACGAGCTCGCCACCGTCGTCATGCGTCCCAGAGGCTGGCACCTGAACGAGCGTCACCTCCAGGTCGATGGTGCCCAAGTCCCGGGGGCCCTGGTCGACTTCGGCCTCTACTTCTTCCACAACGCCCAGCGCCTGCTGGACCTCGGCAAAGGCCCCTACTTCTACCTCCCCAAGACGGAGTCGCACCTGGAGGCCCGTCTCTGGAACGACGTCTTCGTCTTCGCGCAGGACTACGTCGGCATCCCGCCGGGCACCGTCCGCGCCACCGTGCTCATCGAGACGATCACGGCGGCGTACGAGATGGAGGAGATCCTCTACGAACTCCGCGACCACGCCTCGGGGTTGAACGCCGGACGCTGGGACTACCTCTTCTCCATCGTCAAGAACTTCCGTGACGGCGGTGCGCGCTTCGTCCTCCCGGACCGCAACGCGGTCACGATGACCGCTCCGTTCATGCGCGCCTACACCGAACTCCTCGTCCGCACCTGCCACAAGCGCGGCGCGCACGCGATCGGCGGCATGGCGGCGTTCATCCCGTCGCGGCGCGACGAGGAGGTCAACAAGGTCGCCTTCGAGAAGGTCAAGGCCGACAAGGACCGCGAGGCGAACGACGGTTTCGACGGCTCCTGGGTGGCCCACCCGGACCTGGTGCCGATCGCGATGGCCTCCTTCGACGCGGTGCTCGGTGAGAAGCCCAACCAGAAGGACCGGTTGCGCGAGGACGTCGACGTCAAGGCGGCCGACCTGATCGCGATCGACTCGCTGGACGCGAAGCCGACGTACCCGGGTCTGGTCAATGCCGTCCAGGTCGGCATCCGTTACATCGAGGCCTGGCTGCGCGGTCTCGGCGCGGTCGCCATCTTCAACCTGATGGAGGACGCGGCCACCGCCGAGATCTCCCGCTCGCAGATCTGGCAGTGGATCAACGCGGGTGTCGAGTTCGACGACGGTGAGAAGGCCACGCCGGAGCTGGCCCGCAGGGTCGCCGCGGAGGAACTCGCGAACATCAGGGCGGAGATCGGCGAGGAGGCCTTCACGGCCGGCAACTGGCAGCAGGCCCACGACCTGCTGCTGCAGGTGGCGCTGGACGAGGACTACGCGGACTTCCTGACGCTGCCCGCGTACGAGCAACTCAGGGGCTGACTCATACCCCGCCCGCGTACGTGCCGCAGGCGCCTTGCTCGCACGAGAGGCTGACTCATTCCGCGGTCGGCTCCTCCGAGCGGCCCACGGACTCCTCCGAGCGACCCACGGACCCCTCCGTGTGGCCCACGGCCTTCTCCGAGTGGCCCAGGGACTTCCCCGGGGCCACTCGGTCGCGTACGAGGCGCTTGACCGCCGTGGGTTCCGGGAAGCCCTGCTCACGGCGGTCCCACACCACCTCGTCGTCGACCCGCACGACGAAGACGCCACCGGTGCCGGGTTTCAGGGACAGCTCGGTGAGCTCGGTCTCGAACGTCGTCAGGAGTTCCTGCGCCAGCCAGGCGGCACGCGGCAGCCAGCGGCACTGTGTGCAGTACTCGATCTGGACGTGCCGGGGCGCCGGCGCCGCAGGTCCCCGAGCAGACATGTCCGTCATCCGAGATGCACCGACCAATCCTGTTCCGCCGCCGGTTTGCCATGCAGGTCGGGGACCCGTTTCAGCCAGTCCGGGCGACCGCGTTGGGTCCTCGCCGCGCGGAGGGCGTTCTCGGCGGCCAGCTCCGCGCGGCTGGGGAAGTCCGTGGGCAGCCAGGCCCCGGACGCCTTCACTCGCGCGGAAAGATAGTTCACGTACGCCTCGCGGACCTCGTCGGGCGTGGCGAATCCGGGCTCGCCCGTGAGCCATGCGTCCGGGACCTCGGCGGTCACCGCGCGCAGGAGTTCGTCGGTCACCCGGGGCGCCAGTTCGGCGTCGGCGGCCCGGGTGTCGGGGGCGTAGTGACCGAGGGCGTGGTGGCGGAAGTCGTACGCCCTGTCGGGCGCCGACGCGTCCCAGCGGTGGTGGAAGACGAGGGCGGCGCCGTGGTCGATGAGCCACAGGCGCGGAGGCGCGATGCCGAACGTGGGCCAGACCATCAGGTTCGAACTGTGCGTGGTGCGGTCCACGTTGGCGGTGAGGGCGTCCAGCCAGATGATCCTGCCCGCTTCGAGCGGGTCGACGGCGAAGTCCGCCGCGACCTCCGGGGTGAAGTCCTCGGCACCCGACAGGTAGTCCATGCCCAGGTTGAGGCCCGGACTGGCGTTCAGCAGGTCCCGTACCTCCTGGTGGGGCTCGTGCTCCGCGATCGCCGGGTCGAAGTGGACGAGGACCAGCTCGGGGAACCTGAGGCCCAGGGCGCGCGCCAGTTCCCCGACAATCACCTCGGCGACCAGCGCCTTGCGGCCCTGCGCGGAGCCCGTGAACTTCACGACGTAGGTGCCCAGGTCGTCGGCCTCGACGACTCCGGGCACGGAGCCGCCGGCCCGCAGCGGGGTCACGTATCGAACGGCGGTCACTTGGCGCAGCACACCGGCCACTGTAAAACAGCGAGTCGCCGAACCCCGGGTGTTTATGCGCCGCGCAGGGGGTTGGGCAGCGGCAGATAGCGGGCGTCCGCTCCGTCGGCGCGGGTCCAGCGCAGCAGGAGGTTCGTCTTGCCCGGGAGGGTGGGAGAGGCCAGCAGGGCGGCGATCTCGGGGAGGATCGGTTCATGACGGCTCAGTTCGTGGCGCACGGCGGGCCACGGGTCCGTGCCGGGGTAGGTCTCGGCGAGCGCGCCCGCGATCTCCATGAGGTGGTTGACCAGCAGGCAGTACACGAGGCGTTCCCAGCCGGCCTGCCGTGGCACGTCCGTGAGCAGTTTGACGCCCTCCGCGTCCCGGTAGAGGACCTGCACGGGGATGCCGTCCGCGTCGACGGCCACCAGGGTGTTCTGGGCGTGTGCCTCCAGTACGACGCCGTGACGCGCGAACGCCTCCAGGGCCGGCGGGACGACCTGTCGCAGATACGCCGTCCACCAGGCGCCGGGGTCGGCCCGCCCGTCCAGCGGGCTGCCGGGGAAGCCCTCGGCGATCGCGGCGGCGAGGAGTGGTGTCGCTCCCGGGAGGAGATGGGGCCGCAGTCCATCCCGGACGAGGACGGCGAGTTCCTCGAAGGCGAAGTCGGCGGTGCGGTACCCGCGGTCGCTCAGCCAGGCCGCAGGCCCGTCCAGGGCCGCGAACGCGGTCGCCGCCGCCGTGTCCGTGCGGCGCAGTTTCAGCAGGTCGTGCCGCCACAGTCGGCGGATGTCGTTGGTGATCCGGACGTCGAGGCTGAATTTGAGGAACAGCTCCTCGGGGAAGCCGTCCCCCGGGAGGTGGACGGTTCGGATCGCGGCGGTCGGCCGGGCGGGGCGTTCGGTGTGGCCGATCCGGATCAGACGGCCGTCCGCGAAGGCCTCCCGCAGCCGTGCGCCGACCAGGTCGAGCTGCCAGGGGTGGGCGGGCAGGATCCGGTAACCCGGCGGGGGTGTGCCCAGACAGTCCAGGCTCCGGGTGTCGCCCTCCTCGACCAGTGCGTCCTCCCGCACTCCGAGCAGGACCAGCGGGAAGCGGGCGTAGGCCTCGGGGGCGTACGGCAGCCAGCCGGCCGCCGGGCCGCCGCCGCGTGCCTTGGGCGCGGGGTGGCAGGGGTGGCCGGTGATCAGGGACTGTTCGGAGCGCAGATACGGGTCGTCGGGGGCCGTCGCCGCGGCGCGGGCCGTGAGCAGCGTGGCGACCACGTCTTTGCTGTCCGTCATCTCCCTCGGCAGTTCGTCGTTGCCGACGCCGGTGCCGCGCCAGAGTTCATCCGCGGTCAGCTCGACCAGCTCGGCGTGGCTGATAGGGCGCCATTCCCCGGCCGTGTACAGCTCGGGCTCCGCGGGCCGTCGCCCGGCCCTGACCCGCAGCAGCCGTCCGCCGGCCGGCAGTCGGTACACGTTCGGCTCGTGGTCGAGCTGTTCGGCGACCTCGCGCAGCAGACAATTGAGAAGTGGTGCTGTCGCGTACCCGTCGGCGGCTCGTCCGAGGGCGTCCACGGGGTGCATGGGTTCCATGCGATCCATTCGTTCGTAGGCTGCACCGTCGGTCCGCGGGTGCAGTGGCGATCATTGTCCCGCGGCGCCATCCCCGAAGGGCCCCGATGGGCACGGCAAGCAGGGCCGACCGAGTCAGCTTAGCCTTGCCTAATCTCTCGCACGTCCAAGGAGCCCGATCTTGCCCCCCTCCCGCCCCGCTTCCGCCGAGACGGCTGCCGAGTCCGCGCTCGCCGGCGAGTTGCGCACCGTGCGCCCCGACCTGCTGTCACCGTACGCGGACCAACTCCCCGGCGCCCGGGCCGCCGTGCTGACCCGGCTGTGGCGCGGACTGACCCTGGACCCGCTGCCGTGGATCACCCGGAAGGAGCCGGGACGCGAAGGCCTCACCCTGCGTCTGGCGGACGGCCGCAGCCTGCACGGGCCACGCCCCGATCCGTACGCCACCGCCCCCTACGTCACGGAGCTCGACCTAGACGGCGAGGTGCACGACCAGCCTGCCCGGCTGATGACGGCACTCGGCCGGGCTGCGGACTTCGCCGCCGAACTGGACCACAGCACCGCGTCGTTGGCCCTGTCCCGGGCCGGGCAACCCGCGAAGGAGGGGACTCCCGCCACCGGATGGGAATGGGAACAAAGGGTGGTCGACGGCCATCCGTACCACCCCAACTGTCGTTCGCGGCCCGGGTTCTCGGCGGCGGAGCAGCTGGCCTACGCACCCGAGCACCGGCCGGTGGTGGAGCTGGGCCTGGTACCGGCGGGCGAGGACGCGCTGGTGCGGGGCGAGTGGCCCGACCGGTTCCGCGACGGGCGACGGGTGCTGGTCCCGGTCCACCCCTGGCAGTCGGCGCACGTCCTGCGGCGGGGCGGCGAACTCGCCTTCCCCGCCCACCCCTTGATGTCGCTGCGCACCCTCGCGACCCCCGACGGTCTGCACGTCAAGACCTCGCTCAGCGCCCGTCTCACCTCCTCCGTGCGCGACATCTCCATCGGCTCGGTGCGGACGGCGGCGATTGTCTCGGACTTCGCGGAGACCTTCGCCGCGCGTACGGACGGACTGCTGCACATCACCCGTACGCTGGGGGCGGCCACCGCGGGCACGCCCGATCTGGCCGCGGTGCTGCGCGAGGCCCCGGAGGGCTACGCCGGTCCCGGCGAACGGGTGGTGCCGGTGGCGGCGCTCGCGACCACCGATCTGCCCCAATCCGCCCACTGGCTGGCGGAGTTCGCCCGGCTCACCATGACGGTGGGGCTGCTGCTGCTCGACCTGGGGGTGGCGCTGGAGGCGCACGGCCAGAACCTCATGGTCGTCCTGTCCCCCGCCGGCACGCCCCTGCGGCTGGTCTACCGTGATCTCGCGGACATCCGCGTCAGCCCTGCCCGGCTCGCCCACCACGGCATTCCGGCACCGGACCTGGCCACCAGGATGATCACCGACGACGAGACGGCGCTGCGCCGCAAGCTGTTCGGCTCACTGATCACGGGCACACTGGGCGCCACGGCCGGTTCGACCCCAGCGCTCGCCGAAGCCCTGCACGCCGTGGTACGCGATCTGCCGCGCACTCCCGACCTCATCGCCTTCGAGAAGGGCCCCGTCCCCACCAAGGCGCTGACCAGGATGCGTCTTTCGCCGGAGCCGGGCGACAGCTGGACCACCGCCCCCAACCCGCTGGGGCCCGCCACCGCGCCGTGACCACACGCCGTCGGCCGGTCCCGGGTACTCGTTCGGGCCGAAGCATCCCCGGCAACGGCCCGGAGACTCGGACGGTGACGTCACATCAGCGCATCACATCAGCGCATCACATCTACGCCTTCACGATCGGCCCCTTCACATCAGGTCGTCACCTCAGCACCTTCGAGATCGGCCCCGTCACATCAGCGCGTTACATCAGCACCTCGCGATCGACTCCGTCACATCAGCGCGTCACAGCAAAGCCTTCGCGATCGGCCCTTCCCCGGTCACCGTCATGCGCCCCTGCCGTGCGGCCTCCCGCAGGGTCAGGGAGCCGGCGGTCACCTCCATGCACGTTCCGGCGTCCAGCGTGAGCCAGGCGTCGGGCGTCCGGGGTGCGGGGCCGTCCCCGTAGACGGGTTCGCCGATGCCTACGCGCAGGTGGAACTCCCCTTCGTCCAGGTGCACTTGGACGAGCCCTTCGCCGACCTCCGCGAGGCTGCGCAGCAGTGGCAGGGCGAACCAGTGGGCGCGTACCGCGTCCGTCGGGCGCCGTTCCGCGAGCAGTGGGCCGCCCCACGCCCCCAGGGCCTGCAGGACCGGCAGCAACGCACTGCCGCGCGGGGTGAGTTCGTAGACGTACGCGGCCCCGGGCGGTGGCAGCCGGCGCCGGGTCGCGAGGCCGTCGCGTTCCATGTCCTTCAGCCGGGAGGCGAGCACGTCCGTACTGACACCGGGCAGGTCCGCGTGCAGGTCCGTGTAGCGGCGCGGCCCGGCGAGCAGCTCGCGGACGATCAGCAGGGTCCAGCGGTCGCCGACCGTGTCGAGCGCGCGTGCGGCGGAACAGTACTGGTCGTAGCTTCGGCGAGGTGACATGCGACGCAGTCTAAACAAGTTGTTGGACTTTCCAAGCGGGTACTTGGTAAAACCAAGCAACACCACAACCGGAAGGGCGCAGCGCATGGAGTTCCGGCAGTCGAGCAAGCTCAGCGAGGTCTGTTACGAGATCCGCGGCCCGGTGATCGAGCACGCCGACGCACTGGAGGAGGCGGGCCACAGCGTGCTGCGCCTGAACACCGGCAACCCCGCACTCTTCGGTTTCGAGGCGCCGGAGGAGATCGTCCAGGACATGATCCGGATGCTCCCGCAGGCGCACGGCTACACCGACTCGCGCGGTGTCCTCTCCGCGCGCCGGGCCGTGGCCCAGCGCTACCAGGACCGGGGCCTCGAGGTCGGCGTGGACGACGTCTTCCTCGGCAACGGCGTCTCGGAGCTGGTGTCGATGGCGGTACAGGCGCTGGTGGAGGACGGCGACGAGATCCTCATCCCCGCCCCGGACTTCCCCCTGTGGACGGCGGTGACCACGCTCGCGGGCGGAAAGCCCGTGCACTACCTCTGCGACGAGCAGGCCGACTGGTACCCGGACCTGGACGACCTGGCGGCGAAGATCACCGACCGGACCAAGGCCGTCGTGATCATCAACCCGAACAACCCGACCGGCGCGGTCTACCCGAAGGAGATCATCGAGGGCATCCTGGACCTCGCCCGCCGCCACGGCCTGATGGTGTTCGCCGACGAGATCTACGACCAGATCCTCTACGACGACGCCGTCCACCATTCGGCCGCCGCGCTCGCCCCCGACCTCGTGGTCCTCACCTTCTGCGGACTGTCGAAGACCTACCGCGTGGCGGGCTTCCGCTCCGGCTGGCTGGTGGTGACCGGCCCGCGCCAGCACGCGCGCGACTATCTGGAGGGGCTGACGATGCTCGCCTCCATGCGGCTGTGCGCCAACGCCCCGGCCCAGTACGCCATCCAGGCCGCGCTCGGCGGACGGCAGTCCATCCGCGAACTCACCGCGCCCGGCGGCCGGTTGCACGAGCAGCGGGACCGGGCCTGGGAGAAACTCAACGAGATCCCGGGCGTCTCGTGCGTGAAGCCGAAGGGCGCGCTGTACGCCTTCCCGCGCCTCGACCCCAAGGTGCACAAGATCCACGACGACGAGAAGTTCGTGCTGGACCTGCTGCTGCGGGAGAAGATCCAGGTGGTCCAGGGCACGGGCTTCAACTGGCCCTCCCCCGACCACTTCCGCATCCTCACCCTGCCGTACGCCGACGACCTCGACGCCGCGATCAGCCGGATCGGACGGTTCCTCGGCGGGTACCGCCAGTAGGCGCAAGCCTCGGCGGGGAATGCCCGGGCCGGGCCCACGGTTGGCGATCATGGGTCGATCACCGACCGGGGAAGGCGAAAGGAAGGCGCGGCCATGGGTGACCTGCTCCTCGTGCGGCACGGCGAGACCGAGTGGTCGCGGTCCGGGCAGCACACGAGCTACACGGACCTCCCGCTCACCGACAACGGCCGCGAGCAGGCGCGCGCCGTCGCGCCGCTCATCGACGCGGACCGGATCCAGGCGGTGTTCGTCAGCCCGATGAACCGGGCGCGGCAAACGGCGGAACTCGCGGGGCTGAAGGACGTCCGGGTCGACGCGGACCTGCGCGAATGGGACTACGGCGGCGACGAGGGCGCGACCACCGCCGCGATCCGGCGCGACCGCCCGGGCTGGTTCCTGTTCACGGACGGCGTCGCCCCCGGCCCGCCCGAGCACCCCGGCGAGAGCCCTGAGGAGGTGGGGGCGCGCGCCGACCGGATGCTGGCCAAGGTGCGCGAGGCGCTCACCGCGGGCGACGGTGACGTGCTGCTGGTCGGGCACGGGCACTTCCTGCGGGTTCTCACGGCCCGTTATCTGGGGCTGGCCCCGTCCGCGGGAGCGCTGTTCCAGCTGCACACGGGAACGTTGAGCCGGCTCGGTTCCGAGCACGGCCGCCCGGCCCTCGCCAGCTGGAATGTCAGACCCGGGTCGTAGTCTTCGCAGGGTCGGCTCCCACCCGTCGAACGGACCCGAGTGACACCGAGGGGGTGCGTCATGACACGTCCGCCGACCGCCGCACAGCGGCGTGTCATCGAAGCGGCGGATCCCGTGACCGGGCGTCTGAAGGGTACGGAGGCCCAGCTCGCAGCCCTCGTCAGCAGGGGGCTCGCCTTCCGGCACCCGCGCCCGCCGCACGACCACTTCCTGACCCCGGCCGGTCACCGGGTACGTGAGGCGCCGGAGCCGGAGCCGCCCGGGTCACCGGCCGGGCCGGGGGTGGCGTCCGGCTCCGCAACCGCAGGGGTGTTCGCCGCGCGCGTCGGCGGCGAGGAGCACACCGCGGCGGGGCCGGGCCGGGCGCGGGAGGTGCACAGCGCCTGGCAGGGGCTGCTGGAGCTGCGCCGGATGACCAATCCAGGTGGCGCCACGGACCGCCCGTGCGGCTGGGAGCGTACGCATCTGGTGCGGGCCGCCGCGCTGGCGCTGGAGGCGGCGGGCCACCGGCCCGCGGGCCCGGAGGGCGACGGCTACCGGGTGCGCGAGACCCCGCAGCCGGAGGCGGTCGCCGTTCACGAGCCCGACGCCGAGGCGCTGCGCGCGTGCGCCGCCACCCTGGAGAAGGCGGGGTGGCAGGTCAGCGAGCACACCGAGGCGCGAGGGCGGGATCGGGGGCGGTATGTGCTGGCCTCGCCGCGCAGGGCGTGAGGGAGCCCGATGGGGCGGGGCAGCGGGGCAGCGGCAGCGGTCGCCTCGGCGGACGCCCCGTCATGGCAAGGGAGTTGGTGTCCATGACGCAACCGCTCAGTAGCCTGACCTGATCACCGAGGAAACCGTCGAAAGGGCAGCGCCATGGCCGAGCCGTTCTCCGTCGCCGTCACCGTCCGCGGCTATGAGACCGATGTTCAGGGACACGTCAACCAGAGCGTCTATCTGCAGTACGCGGAGCACGCCCGCTGGTGCCTGCTGGAGGCGGCCGGGATCAGCCAGGCCGAGCTCAGGGCCAGCGGTGTCGGTCCGGTGGTCCTGGAGACCACCATCCGCTACAAACGCGAACTGCGCGCGGGCGACGAGACGGAAGTGACATGCGCCTTCCTGTGGGGCGAGGGCAAGACCTTCCGTATGGAGCAGGTGATCCGGAAGACCGACGGCACGGTGGCCGCGGAGTTGAGCGGCGTGGCCGGCTTGCTGGACCTGAAGGAGCGAAGGCTGGTCGCAGACCCGCGCGAACACTTCAGGTCCCTGGCCACCGCTCCGGAGCGCTTCGGGCTGTGAACCGGCTTGTGACAGCGCGACAAGACATCTGAAAACCATCTGAATACCGGTAAATCACCACGAATCATCGACAACGACCGGTGCCGGCGGGGGCCGTGGCCGGCCGGTGCCACCAAGGGTCGTGACCGGCCGGTGTCGCCAAGGGTCGTGACCCGTCCCGTCCCGCCCCGTTAACCGTACGCTCGCCCCCATTACTCCCCTCGGACCCTTGGCCGCGTTTGGGTGCAGAGGAACGCCACCCAGTGGGTATTCCTTCCACGGCCGTCCCGAACCGGGCGCCTCCACCCGCGAACCCGGAGATCCCATGCCGCTCGCCCGTCGCGCCTTCCTGACCGTGTTCGCCATCGGTTCCGCGAGCGCCGCCGCCTGCTCCGGGATGGCCGCATCCGGCTCCGGGAGCGACAGCGCACCGGACGCCAAGGGCGGGGCCGCGACGACGTCCCCCGCCCAGGCCGCGGCTCGCAGGCTCCTCCCCCACCACTGGCGGCAGCTGCGGTTCCGGGACAGCGCGCCGGGGACGGCCGGCGGGGACACCTTCCAGGTGTCGGGCAGCACCGGCCGCATCACCATCACCGGCACCACCCCCGCGACCCAACTCACCGGCCTGAACTGGTACTTGCGGCACACGGCGAACGCCAACATCACCTGGTCCGGCGAGCAGCTGAACCTCCCGGTCCGGCTGCCGGGCGTCGACGGCACGGTCACCCGCCGCGCGGGCGTCCCGCACCGCTTCGCCCTCAACGACACCAACGACGGTTACACCAACGCCTACAACGACTGGGCGTACTGGGAGCGGGAGCTCGACGTGCTGGCGCTGCACGGCTACAACGAGGTACTCGTGTACACGGGTGCGGACGCTCTCTACCACCGGGTGTTCCAGAAGTTCGGCTACTCGGACGAGGAACTGCGGGAGTGGATTCCGGGCCCGGCGCACCAGCCGTGGTGGCTGCTGCAGAACCTCTCGTCGTTCCCCTACCCGGTCTCGGTCCGGCTGCTGGAGGCCCGGGCCGCGCTGGGCCGCCGGATCGCCGACCGGGCGCGCGAGCTGGGCATGACGCCGGTGTTCCCGGGTTACTTCGGCACTGTCCCGCCGCGGTTCGGCGACCGCAACCCGGGCGCGAAGACGGTGCCGCAGGGCATCTGGGGAGGATTCCCGCGGCCCGACTGGCTGGACCCGCGCACCGACCACTTCGCCGAGGTGGCCGCGGTGTTCTACCGCACACAGCGAGAGATGTTCGGCGCCTCCACCCTCTACAAGATGGACCTGCTGCACGAGGGCGGCAGCCCCGGCGACGTACCGGTCGCCGATGCGGCACGGGGTGTCGAGAAGGCACTGCTGACCGCGCAACCGGATGCGACCTGGGTGATCCTGGGCTGGCAGCACAACCCGCCGAAGGCGATCGTGGACGCGGTCGACAAGCGGCACATGCTGGTGGTGGACGGTATCTCGGATCGCTTCCCCACGATCGTCAGCCGCGAGGACGACTGGGGGGACACCCCCTACGCCTTCGGCTCCATCTGGAACTTCGGCGGTCACACCGCGCTCGGCGCCAACACCCCCGTCTGGGCGGAGCTGTACGAGAAGTGGCGCACCAAGGAGGGCAGCACTCTCCGCGGTATCGCGCTGCTGCCGGAGGCGGCCGACAACAACGCGGCGGCCTTCGAGCTGTTCTCCGAACTCGCCTGGCGCGAGGGCGAGTTGGATCTCAAGGCATGGTTCGCCGACTGGGCTCGTCAGCGGTACGGCGGACCGGACGCGCACGCCGAGGCGGCCTGGGACATCCTGCGCCGGACGGCCTACGGCACCACGCGCGCCGACAAGTGGAGCGAGGGCGCGGACGGCCTGTTCGGGGCCCGGCCCGGACTGGCGGTCAAGCGGGCGGCGCGCTGGTCGCCGAAACAACTCCGGTACGAACCCGCCGAGTTCGAGCCCGCGCTGGGTGAGTTGCTGAAGGTGCGCGTGGGTCTGCGGAACTCGTCCGCGTACCGCACGGACCTCCTCGACGTGGCCCGCCAGGCCCTCTCCAACCGCAGCCGGGTCCTGCTGCCCCGGATCAAGAAGGCCTACGACGACCGGGACGCGGCCCGCTTCGACGCGCTGACCGCCGACTGGCTCGGTCTCATGGACCTTTTGGAACGGTTGATGGCCACCGACTCCCGCCATCTGCTGGGCCGTTGGGTGGCGAGCGCCCGGGAGTGGGGCAAGGGGAAGCAGGAGAAGGACCGGCTCGCGTACGACAATCTGTCGTTGCTGACCGTATGGGGCACCCGACAGGGCGCGAACGAGGGCGACCTCAGGGACTACGCCAACCGCGAGTGGGCGGGGCTGGTTGGCGGACTGTACCGGCTGCGCTGGTCGACGTACTTCACCTCTTTGAGGACCGCGCTCGCGGAAGGCCGTCCTCCGCGGGCGATCGACTGGTTCGCCCTGGAAGACCGCTGGACACGAGACCCGGGAAAGCTCGCGACGCGTGCGACGGGCGATACGTACGAAGTGGCCGCAGCTGTCAGGGACCGGCTCGCACAGTGACTTCCTACTGATTACCACGGTATTCCGACCCTTCACATGCGACCCTCGAATCTCCGTCAGAGCTGCTCTCTTGGAGACCACGTGCCGCCGTTTTCCCGACGTACCTCCTGTCGTGCCCTGCTCGGTCTATTCGGCGCCTCACTGCTGGCCGCCCCGGCGAGGGCCGTCGTGGCCACCGACTCGTCGGGAACGGCGGACGACACGACGGGCACCTCGGCCACGGCCGCGAGGATGACGACGGTGTCAGCGGTGGCGGCGTCCGCGGCGACCGGCCTCGCCAACCCGGCGAAGAAGGAGATAGCCATGCGGCTGGTGTCCAGCGCCGAGAACTCGTCGCTGGACTGGCGGGCGCAGTACGCCTACCTGAAGGACATCGGCGACGGGCGCGGCTACACGGGAGGCATCATCGGCTTCTGCTCCGGTACGGGTGACATGCTCGCCCTGGTCGAGCTGTACACCGATCGGGAGCCGGACAACGCCCTCGCCGGGTACCTTCCGGCGCTGCGCGCGGTGAACGGCACCGACTCGCACAAGGGCCTGGGCCGTGGCTTCCGCAAGGCCTGGCGCACGGCAGCCGCGACATCGGCGTTCCGCAGGGCCCAGCGCGACGAACGGGACCGGGTCTACTTCGACCCGGCGGTCGCCCGGGCCAAACAGGACGGCCTCGGCACGTTGGGCCAGTTCGCCTACTACGACGCGATGGTGATGCACGGCCCCGGCACGGACGCCGTCAGCTTCGGCGGCATCCGGGCGCGGGCCCGGAAGAGGGCGGCGACTCCCGCGCAGGGCGGGCGCGAGAAGGCGTATCTGCACGCGTTCCTGGATGCCCGGGTGTGGGCGATGAAACAGGAGAGGGCTCACCTCGATGTCTCACGCGTGGAGAGCGCGCAGCGGGTCTTCCTCAAGGCGAACAACCTGGACCTGGACCTGCCGCTCAAGTGGAAGGTGTACGGGGACAGTTACCGTCTCACCTGACGAGGTTCCGCGGCCCTGGGGACGGTTTCCCGGCCCTTCACGGGCTTCCCGGCCCTGAGCACGGGTTACCCGGCCCTGTGTACGGGCTCCCCGGCCCCGCGCGCCGGGCCGGTCATCCGCCGGAGGCGAGGCGTGCGAGGCGCTGGGCCTGCGACCTCGTGGAGCGGGCGACCGCGTCCTCGTCGACGTGCAGCAACCGCCCCTCCTCGACGACCGGCCGGCCGCCCACGAGCGACAGGGTGACCGGGGCGGCGGCGCCGAAGACCAGCGCGGTGACGGGGTCGGCGATGGAGGCGTGGGCGAGCGTGTCCATCCGCCACAGCACGAGGTCGGCGAGCTTGCCCGGCTCGAGGGAGCCGATCTCGCCCGCCCGCCCGAGCACCCGGGCGCCGCCGAAGGTGCCCAGCCGCAGCGCCTGACGGGCGTTCAGGGCGGCCTCACGGTGGGCGCCGAGCCGGTTGATGAGCAGTGCGTTGCGCAACTCGGTGTGCAGTTCGCCGGACTCGTTGGACGCGGTCCCGTCGACGCCGAGGCCGACCGGGACTCCCGCGGCCAGCATGTCCGGCACCCGCGCGATCCCGGCCGCCAGCCGGGCGTTGGAGGACGGACAGTGGGCGACGCCGGTCCCCGTGCGGGCGAACGCCTCGATGTCGGAGTCGTTCATATGGACGCAGTGCGCCATCCACACGTCCTCGCCCAGCCACCCCGTCGTCTCGAAGTAGTCGGTGGGACCCATGCCGAACAGTTCGTGGCAGAACTTCTCCTCCTCCACCGTCTCGGAGCCGTGGGTGTGCAGGCGCACCCCCTTACGGCGGGCCAACTCCGCGCCCTGCTTGAGGAGTTGGGTGGAGACGGAGAACGGTGAGCAGGGTGCGACGGCGATCTGCGTCATCGCGCCGAAGGAGGCGTCGTGGTGTTCGTCGACGGTGGCCTCGGTGGCGGCGAGCGCCCCTTCGAGCGTCTCCACGGCGAAGTCCGGCGGCAGTCCGCCGTCCGACTCACCGCGGTCCATGGAGCCGCGCGCGAGGGTGAAGCGGACGCCCGTCTCGCGCGCCGCCCGGATGATCGCGCCGGACAGGTCGCCGGTGCCCTTCGGGAAGACATAGTGGTGGTCCATGGCGGTGGTGACACCGCCGCGGGCCATCATCGCGAGGGAGCCCTGCGCGGCCGCGTACACCATCGGCTCGTCGATGCGCGCCCAGGTCGGGTAGAGCGCGACCAGCCAGTCGAAGAGGTTGTGGTCGGTGGCGAGGCCCCGGGTGATCCACTGGTAGAAGTGGTGGTGCGTGTTGACCAGGCCCGGGGTGACCAGGTGACCGCTCGCGTCGATGCGCCGGACGACGTTCTCCAGCCCGTCGGGCGCCCGCCCGGCACCGACGGACTCGATCACCTGGTCCGCGACGACGACGTGACCCGAGGCGTACTCGGTGTCGTCGGCGTCGACGGTGGCGATCGCGCAGTTCTCGATGACGGTGCGCCGGATCATGGTTCTCCGCTCTCGCTCAGAGGTTGGTCAGGTCGACCGGGATGCGTGCCTCGTGGCCGTCCCGCAGGACGGTGGCCTCGATCAGCCCGTAGGGGCGGTCGGCGGCGAAGTAGACGGCCCCGTCCTCGGTGGCGTTCTTCAGACCGAAGGGCTCCAGGTCCACCAGGAAGTGGTGTTTGTTGGGGAGGGAGAGGCGGATCTCGTCGATCTCGTCCCGCCCGTCGATGACGCGTGCGCCCATCTGGTACAGGGTCTGCTGCAGCGAGAGCGAGTACGTCTCCGCGAAGGCCTCCAGCAGGTGCCTGGTGACCTGTGCGTAGGACTCCTCCCAGGCGGGCATCTCCTGCTCGTCGTCCGCCCAGCCGAACCGCCAGCGGCCGGACACCTCGGTGGCGAGGATGCGGTCGTGGGCCTCGGGGAGGGTCGTGTACTTGTCCTTGACGTAGCCCCGGAACTCGGAGTCGGTCGTGTTCATCACGACCAGGTCCTTCAGCCCGGAGACCACCTCCCACCCCTCACCGTCATAGGTGATCTGGGCGAGGCGGGTCTCGCGGCCCTGCCGGACGAACGAGTGCCTCCCCCGGCCGGCCGGGGCCTCGATGCGCTCCCAGGCGTACTCCTCGATGCGGATGCGGGCCCGGTGGATGGACTCCTGGGAGGTGACGAAGTGGCGGGCGAGGTGGACGCCGAACTGTTCGGCGGACTCGATGCCGTGCTCCTTGGCGAAGGCGTACACCGTGTTCTTGGTGGTGTCCGTCGGCAGCACATTGGCGTTCGAGCCGGAGTAGTGCACCTCGTCCATGGCGCCGGAGAGGGAGACCGAGACGTTCAGGTCCTTGATGTGGTGGGTGGTGCCGTCGCGCGTGACCTTGACGACGCGGTTCTCGGCCTTGCCGTACTGGTTGGGTCCAAGGATGGGCATGGTGCGCTAGCTCCCTCGGTATACGGAGTAGCCGAACGGGTTGAGCAACAGGGGTACGTGGTAGTGCTCGCCCGGTACGACGGCGAAGGTGACCGTCACCTCCGGGAAGAACGCGCAGGCGTCGGGGTGCGCGGAGAGGTACGCCGCGGTGTCGAAGGTGAGCCGTACGTGGGTGGTGCCCTCGGGCATTGCGGGGAGGTCCTTGCAGCGGCCGTCCGCGTCCGTGGCGGAGGCGGCGAGCGCCGTCCACCCGGCGCTCCCGTACACCGACAGCGCGACGGGCACGCCCTGGGCGGGGCGGCCGACGGTGGTGTCCAGGATGTGGGTGGACACGGTGGCCACCGAAGCGGTGCTCATCAGTTGTCGCCCCCTCCTTCCACGAGTTCTTCCACGAGCCGGGCGAGGCGGATCCGATTGATCTTCCCCAGTTCGCCGCGCACGATCTCGCGTTCCGCCTCGGGCGTGTTGCCGATCCGCGCCCGCACCGCGTCGCGCATCTGCTCCCCGGTCAGGCCGGTGGCGCAGATCAGGAAGACATGGCCGAACTTCTCCTGGTAGGCCAGGTTCAGCTCCAGCATCTCTGCCTTGAGCTCCTCGGATGCGCCGGTCATGCCGCGCTGTTCGCGCGCGGAGGTGGGGTCGCCCGGCTTGGGCCGCCCGATCGGTGGGTGCCCCGCCATTGCCTCCGCCAGATCGGCGGAGGCAAGCCCGGCCATGGCGGCATCACCGGCGGCGAGCAGAGCCTCGGCGTCGGCGAAGGGACGCGCGGCGAGCACCTTGGTCCCCCAGGCCTCGGAGGCGCAGATCTCGTGGAGGGCGGCGCGGGCCGCCTGCTCCTGAAGGCCGTTGAACCGGGCGAGGCCCGGCGTCGAAGCGGTCACGAGAGCCTCCGTGGCCTGGTTGGTCGCTGGACGGGCTGCGCACCAGCTAACGTCAGCCGCGAGCCGGACGTCAACAGTTTGTTGAAAATTCTGGGTGACACGCGCGAGTCGCGGCCTGTCAGCCGCCCTTCGCCGCGTTCTCCCTGTTCAGGTAGTTGTAGACGGTGAACCGGCTCACCCCGAGGGCGGTAGCGACCGTTTCCACTCCATGGCGGACGGAGAACGCCCCGCGGGCCTCCAGGGACCGGACGACCTCCTGCTTCGACCTGCGGTCCAGTTCGGCGAGGGGCTTGCCGTGTTTACGTTCCAGGGCGGCCAGGATGTGGTCCAGGGACTCGGCGAGTTGCGGAAGGCGTACGGCGACGACGTCCGCGCCCTGCCAGGAGAGCACGACGTCGTCGGCGCCCGCCTGGTCCGGAGGCAGCATCTCGCCGCCCATGGCGTCCACCAGTGGTTTCACCGCCGCGACGAAGGGATCCTCACCGGGGCCGGTCACTTCTCGCCCTCCCCGATGACGTTCACCTGGAGCGAGATCCGGGTGGCGCCGGCGTCCAGCGCCCTGCGCAGCAGCGCGTCGACCGCGCCGAGCACCGCGGTCGTGCCGCCCTCGGCGGTGTTGCCGAACGGGCCCACGTCCACCGCGTCCAGGTCGGCCGCCTCGACGACCTCCCGGGCGACCAGCGCGTGCCGCGGCACCTCGTCCAGGTCGAAGGGCTCGGTCGTGAACTCCACTCTCAAACGCACTTGGCCCCCAACAGACTCCATCACGCGCCGCACCCTCGGCACGGGACTGAGGCGACCCTAGCCGACGAGGCCGCCCGCGAACCCGGGACGGAATGCCGTGCATACCCTCCCCTACAGGTTCAAGCTGGACATAGAGCCGGCGCCATCCGGAGCGGGCAGCAGGGCGAGGAGAGATGCCATGCGGGTGGGAGTACTGACCGGAGGCGGCGACTGCCCCGGCCTCAACGCGGTGATCCGCAGCGTCGTGCGCAAGGGCGTGCAGGAGTACGCCTGGGAGTTCACCGGGATCCTGGACGGGTGGGCCGGCGCGGTCAAGGACATGACCATGGCCCTCGACGTCCGGTCCGTGCGCGGGATCCTGCCGCTGGGTGGGACGATCCTCGGCTCCTCCCGAACCAACCCGCTGCGCCTGGACCACGGCATCGACCGCATCAAGGACACCCTCGACGCGCACCGGATCGACGCCCTCGTCGTCATCGGCGGCGAGGACACCCTCGGCGTCGCGACCGCGCTCACCGAAGCCGGGGTCGACCTGGTCGGTGTGCCCAAGACCATCGACAACGACGTCGGCGGCACCGACTACACCTTCGGCTTCGACACCGCCGTCGGCATCGCGACCGACGCGATCGACCGCCTGCACACCACCGCGGAGTCCCACAAGCGCACCCTCGTCGTCGAGGTGATGGGACGCCACTCGGGCTGGATCGCACTGCACGCCGGCATCTCCGGCGGCGCGAACGCCATCCTCATCCCGGAACTCGAGTTCGACCTCGACGAGGTGTGCGCCTGGGTGGAGAAACGCTTCGAGATCAACTACGCCCCCATCGTGGTGGTGGCGGAGGGCGCCGTCCCCAAGGCCGGTCAGATGGTGCTCAAGGACGAGTCACGGGACCAGTTCGGTCATGTACGCCTCTCCGGCATCGGCGACTGGCTGGCCCGTGAGATCGAGGGCCGTACCAGGAAGGACGCGCGCACGACCGTGCTCGGCCACATCCAGCGTGGCGGCACACCGAGCGCCTACGACCGCTGGCTCGCCACCCGCTTCGGTCTGCACGCCGTGGACGCGGTCCGGGACGGCGCTTTCGGCACGATGACGGCCCTGCGTGGAACGCAGATCGTGCGCGTTCCCCTCGACGACGCGACCAGGGGGATCAAGCGGGTCCCGCCGGAGCTGTACGCGGAGTTCGGGGTGTTCTTCGGCACCTGAGGCGGGTTGGTCCTCAGGTGGGCGGGTGAGGCGGGTCCACTCACGGGGGGACTGAGGCGGGACCCGTCACGGGAGTGGTGAGGCGAGTCCCCTCACGGATTACCTGGGGCGGGACCCCTCACGGGCGTACTCGGGCGGAACCCCTCACGGGTCACCTGAGGCAGGCGGTCCTCAAGTGTGGGGGACGACCGCGACCGGGCAGAGCGCGTGGTGCAGCACCGCGTGCGCCACGGGCCCCAGCCGCCGCTCGGCCGTCCGCAGCCCGGAGCGGCGGCCCAGCACCAGCAGACCGGCCTGTCGCGAGGCGTTGACCAGGGCGTAGGCCGGGTGGAGCAGGACGACGTCCGGCAGCACGGGCACCTCCGGACACTTCTCCCGCCAGACGTCCAGCACGTCCGACAACCGCTGGACCTCCTCGTCCTCCCAGGTCGCCCGGTCCTCCTCGGGCACGCCGAGCGGGGCCCACGGAGAGTCGAGCGAGAGCGCCCACGCGTACACGGCACGCAGTCGGGCGCCGTGCAGCCGGGCCGCACCGAAGGCGAAGTCCGCCGCCGGCTCCGCCACGCCGCGCACCTCGACGCCGAGGACCACATCCCCCGCGCCGGCCCTCGCGGCCCCGCGTTCGGAACGCGGCCCTTCACCGTGCCCGGAACCCCGCCCACGGGGCACGATCACGACCGGGCAGGACGCGGCGTCCGCCGTCGCCAGTGCGGTCGAGCCCACCACGAGACCGTCGAAACCGCCTGCGCCTCGCGCCCCGAGGACGAGGAGTTCGGCCGTGTCGGAAGCGTTCAGCAACACGACCGCCGGGGAGTCGGCGACCGGCTCCGCGGTCGTAGCGCCGGCCTCGGGGTGCCGTAGGGCGATGTCGGCCGCGGCACGGCGCAGCACGTCCTCGCCCCGCGGTCTCCAGGGGAAGGCGGCGGGCGGTTCGGCGGCGTGCGCGGCGTGGGCGGCGTGGGCGGCGTGGGCGGCGGACGGTTCGGCAGCGTGGGCGGCGGACGGTTCGGCAGCGTGGGCGGCGGACGGTTCGGCAGCGTGGGCGGCGGACGGTTCGGCGGTGTCCGCGGCGTGCGCGGCGGCCGGCACGGCGTGCACCAGCCGCAGGGGAACGCCCCGCAGAACCGCCTCCCGCGCGGCCCACTCAGCCGCGAGGAGACTCTCCCGGGAGCCGTCGATCCCGGCCACGACACAGCGGGTCATGCCGTCTCCTCACTACTCCCCGGCACCCCCACATGCGGCAGGTGACCATTGTCGACCTCGCGACCGGGCACCACCACCGGAGACCTTGACAGCGCATCCGCTCGGCGGCAGTCTTCCATAAAGTAAAAGCTATTTTCCGAGATGCGGAATATGGAAGGGAGCGCCTGACTCATGGGTTTCGCGGACCAGCGCTTCGACGTCAACCTGTCGATCCTCTTCACGGAACTCCCTCTCCTTCAGCGCCCCGCTGCCGCCGCCGCGGCGGGGTTCACCGCGGTCGAACTATGGTGGCCCTGGGTGGACACCCCCGCCCCCGAGCGGTCCGAACTCACCGCGCTCGGGAAGGCGATCGAGGACGCCGGCGTACGGCTGACCGGCCTCAACTTCTACGCGGGGCGGTTGCCGGGGCCGGACCGGGGAGCCCTGTCGGTCCCCGGCGACGAGTCGGAGAGGTTCCGGTCCAACATCGACGTGGCGGCCGGCTTCGCCGAGTCGCTGGGCTGCACGGCGCTCAACGCGCTCTACGGCAACCGCGTCGACGGCGTCGACCCGGCCGAACAGGACGCGCTGGCGCTGGAGAATCTCGTGCTCGCCGCACGGGCGGCCGACCGGATCGGCGCCGTACTGCTGATCGAGGCACTCAACCGGGTGGAGTCGCCCCACTGCCCGCTGGTGTCGGCCCCGGCCGCCGTGGCGGTCGTCGACAAGGTCAACGCGGCCACCGGGCTGGGCAACGCGCGGTTCCTGATGGACCTCTACCACCTGTCCATGAACGGCGAGGACCTGCCGCAGGTGATCGCCTCCTACGTGGACAGGACCGGTCATGTGCAGATCGCCGACAACCCCGGCCGGGGCGCGCCCGGCACCGGTTCGCTGCCCCTCGAAGAACTCCTGGACCGGTTGGGCAAGGCGGGCTACGAGGGCTGGATCGGCCTGGAGTACAAGCCCGGCGACCGGCCGAGCTCGGAGGCGTTCGACTGGCTGCCCCGGGCGGCCCGCGCCGCTCGCTGAGCGGCAACTCACCGACAGAGCCGAGTGGTTGGAGAGGCATCCTCGTGAGCGACAACCCGATGAGCGACAACCCGGCAAGCGGCACCCCGGCAAGCGGGGCCCCCATGAGCGACACCACGACAGGCAGCACCGCGACAAGCAGCACATCGATGAGCGACACCACGACGAACAGCGGGCTCCCCAGGATCGCGTGGATAGGCCTGGGCATCATGGGCTCCCCGATGTCCGAGAACCTCGTCAAGGCGGGTTACGACGTCACCGGGTACACCCTCGAACCGGAGAAGCTGGACCGGCTGGCGGCGGCCGGGGGCACACCCGCGCGGTCGGTCGCGGAGGCGGTGCGCGACGCCGATGTGGTGATCACGATGGTGCCCGCGTCCCCGCAGGTCGAGGCCGTCTGCTACGGGCCGGACGGGATCCTGGAGAACGCCCGGTCCGGTGCCCTTCTGATCGACATGTCCTCGATCACCCCGCAGACCTCCGTGGACCTGGCGAGGGCCGCGGCGGGCAGGGGCATCCGGGTGCTGGACGCCCCGGTCTCCGGTGGTGAGGCCGGTGCCGTGGAGGCCGTGCTGTCCATCATGGTCGGCGGTGAACAGTCCGACTTCGACGCCGCGCGGCCGGTCTTCGACGTACTCGGCAGGACCGTCGTGCGGTGCGGGCCGCACGGCGCGGGGCAGACGGTGAAGGCCGCCAACCAGCTGATCGTGGCCGTGAACCTCCAGGCCTGCGCGGAGGCCGTGGTCTTCCTGGAGCGGTCGGGGGTCGACCTGAGCGCCGCACTCGACGTCCTGAACGGCGGTCTCGCCGGCTCCACGGTGCTGACCCGCAAGAAGGACAACTTCCTGAACCGGGACTTCGCGCCGGGCTTCCGCATCGATCTGCACCACAAGGACATGGGCATCGTCACCGACGCGGCCCGCGGTGTGGGCGCCGCGCTGCCGGTCGGCGCCGTGGTGTCCCAGCTGATCGCCTCACTGCGCGCGCAGGGCGACGGCGGGCTCGACCACTCCGCGCTGCTGCGCTCGGTCGAGCGGCTCTCCGGCACCCGGTTGTGAGTTGCCGGCGGCTCATCGGCCCTTCTCGGTGGTCATGTCGATCAGGCCGTGGGCGGTGATGGCGCCTATGGCCAGTACCCGGCGAGGAGCTGCCGCTTGACCACAGAACACGTCATTCACGATGAGAACGGCGTTGCCCTCCGCCTCAACAGGACCCCGCTGAGGCTGCCGCCGCCCCTCGACACGGGCTGCTGTTCATCCGAAGCGACCTGCAGAACCAGACGAAGCCTCCATCGGAACCGCTGTGGCAGGCGACCACCGCAGGTTTGCGCTGGGTCTGACGCCACCCCCTCATCCGCGCAGCGATCCTGTTGATCGCCGTCAGCAACCTGGTCTTCCAGGCCCTCGTATTGATCCTGGTCGTCCTCGCCCAGCACCAAGGCGCCACATCCACCACCATCGGGATGATGCTCGGCATCTACAGCGGTGGTGGTCTGATCGGCGCACTCGCGGCGAGCAGGCTCCATCGTCACTTCAAGCCCAAGATTCCGCGCGGCACAAGGCCGCTGGCTCTGAGCAGCCTCAGTTACCACTCTCTTCCATGCGCCGGTTGCGCCCGGTCGCTGCGGCGCTGACGCTGCTGATGGCCCTCGAGGCTGCCGTGGTCGTGGAGTCCACGGGCCAGGCTGTCGCTCTGCCGCAGGATGTGCCCGCAAAGAAGGCGAGCGCACCCGGCAAAGCGCCCAAGGAACTTGGACCCGCCACAGCGGCTTCCGTTGCGGCTGCCCGGTTGAAGGCGAAAATCCAGAACCGCCGGATCGAGGCCACCGACGCTCGCACGGAGACCTCGACGACCTACGTGAATGCCGATGGCACGGTCACGGAGGAGGCGTATGCCGGTCCGGTCCGTTTCAAGGGTGATGACGGTTCGTGGCAGGATGTCGATGCTTCGCTGACCCAGGCCGAGGACGGGTCGATCAGGGCCAAGGGGCATCCTCACGGGCTGACTCTGGCGGGCAGGCATGCTGCTCCGAGGGGCCTGAAGGCGGCCGGTGCGCCGAGCGCGTCGGCGCCGGTGCCGCTGGTGACCATGGAGGATCGTGCGGGCCGGCAGATGCAGCTCGGCTGGTACGGCGCGCTGCCTACGCCCACGGTTGAGGGTGCCGAGGACACTGTCGCCCGGTACAAGGATGTGCTGCCGGCGACCGACCTGCTGATCGAGTCCACGCGGACCGGCTATGAGCAGTTACTCGAGCTCAAAGATCGTTCCGCTGTCGATGCCAACGGCCAGGTCGCCTACAGCCTGAAGGCCGAGGGGCTGATTGCGAAGGCGCACGAGGACGGGTCGGTCACCTTCACCGACGCGAAGGGCAAGACCGCGGGGGTCCTGCCGTCGCCGGTGATGTGGGATGCCCAATCTCGCGCACCACGTACACCGGAGGCGGCGCCTACCAGGAGTACACCTACGACGCGGCAGGCCGCCTGACCAAGGTGGACGACTCCCAAGCCGGCGTCACCACCCGCCGTGACTACGCCTTCGACGACAACACCAACCGCACGGCCCTGACCACCACCATCGACGACGTCGACGGAGGCACACCCACCACCAACACGGTCAACTCCACCTACGACAGCGCCGACCGGCTCATCGCCCCCGGTACTGTCTACGACGCCTTCGGCCGTACCACCGCACAGGCCGGCGGCGCTCAGAACGCCTACTACGCCAACGACCTCGTCCGCCAGATCACGGCCGATGGGGATCCACTGCGCATGCCACCACGGCCCGTATTCCCCGTCCGGGTGGCCTTCCTCTGCTCCCGCCGGCAAGCGCGGATCGTCGGAGTCGGCCTCGCTTACGTCGGCAGCCGCTATCTGGGCTACCGATGCAGGTACAGCTACGGTATGCGCGTCTGCTCCGGCGGCATCGGTCTCCATTCCAGGGGTGGAGCCACACTCGGGACCACCTTCTTCACACCGAAGAGGAATCCCGACGCCGCGCTCATGCGGCACGAGAAACGCCACAGAAGCCAGTGGAAGCGGTACGGCTTCCGGTTCGGATACATGTACCTGAGGGCCGGAACCAACGCTTGCCGCAACAAGTGGGAGCGGCGTGCCAACTGGAAGGACGGAGACTACCCGTGCTGACCGACGCGACCCGCAGGCCAGGGCACCGCAGGGTCGAACTGGTCGTCACTCTCGGCATCTTGATCGCCGTAGGTGCTCTCGCCGCGATCGGCCTGTGGGTGTACGGCGTCTACAGCATGTCCGCCCCGGACAAGCCCGTCGTGCCCGGTGCCAGAGTCGAAGGGGAGACGATTGTCATCAAGTTCCCTCTCTGCTCCACCGACGTGATCCGGCGCGTGGAGGTCACGGACTCCGACGACACCAGTAACTATCCGCAGATCGTGTGGTGGGCCTCCAACCCCACGACACCGGCGACCAGGAGGGGAGTCGTGAAGCTCTGGTCCGGCGACGGATTTGAGCGCCGCGCCCCTGAACCGGCCAAGTCCGCCGTCCCACGGAACCTGGTGGTGGGGTACCTGGATCCGTCGGGTCACGGGCGCGATGGTGTCTTCACCCTGCGCACAATATCCACGGCGAAGCTGAAGCCTGGGCAGTACTGGACCGATTACGGCCCCATGACCGCGGCACAGATCGACGCTCAACTCAATTGCAACAACGGCACGTCCACACCCACACCGAAGCCGAAGACAGACTAGCAGTCGCCTACACGCGGACGATCACCGCTTTGAGAGCGCCCAGACGTCCTCAGCGGCTCTGGGAAAGGGGCTATTCCGCAGTCTCGAATATCCGAACCTACCGATACCCGGCGGACTCCTGGACCACCGACCGGGGCCCGGCCGGCCGCCCCGTGCCGCAGTGGACCCTCCCCGGCGCGACCCCCGTCGAGACCCTCGGGCGGAACGGCCACCACCTCTGACGGGCTGAACCGCGGCCGGAACCGCTGGGCGCACTGTGTACGCCGCCGGGCGTAGCCCGCCTACGGAACCCTCAAAGGAAGCTCTGAACCCGGGCCGGGGGGCTTCAACCGCCCCGGCGGCAGGGCACATTCTTGGAACACCGGGGGGCCCGCCGGCACGGGGGCGGCGGGCCCCGCCGGGATGTCAGACCTCGAGCTTCCTGATCGACGTCGGCGCATGGCCGGGCTCCGTGGCGATCTCCTCGAACTCCACGACCGCGCCAATGTCGTTGGTCGTCGACATGGAGATGTTGGTGACCCGTTCGAGGATCGCCTCGACGACGACCGGGACGCGGTGCCGGGCGGCGAGTTTCCTGGCCTGTTCGAAGGCGGCACCGAGTTCGGCGGGATCGGTGACCCGGATCGCCTTGCAGCCGAGGCCCTCGGCGACCTTGACGTGGTCCACGCCGTAGACGCCGAGTTCGGGCGAGTTGATGTTCTCGAACTCCAGATTGACCTGGAAGTCGATACCGAAGGCGCGCTGCGCCTGGCGGATCAGGCCCAGGTAGGAGTTGTTCACCAGCACGTGCACATAGGGGATCCGGTGCTGGGCTCCGACGGCGAGTTCCTCGATCAGGAACTGGAAGTCGTAGTCCCCGGAGAGCGCGACCACCGAGCCCTCCGGGTCGGCCGTGGCGACACCGAGGGCCGCCGGGATGGTCCAGCCCAGCGGGCCCGCCTGGCCGCAGTTGATCCAGTGGCGCGGGCGGTACACATGCAGCATCTGCGCACCTGCGATCTGCGAGAGGCCGATGGTGGAGACATAGCGTGTCTCGGGACCGAAGACCTTGTTCATCTCCTCGTAGACCCGCTGCGGTTTGATGGGGATGTCGTCGAAGTGAGTACGGCGCTGCAGTCGCGCCCGCCTCTCCTGTGCGGCGGCGGCCCACGCCCCGCGGTCCGGCAGTGCGGCCGCCGCCTTCAACTCCCGTGCCACGTCGACGAAGAGTTCCAGCGCGGCTTTCGCGTCGGAGGCGATCCCGTAGTCGGGGGCGAAGATCCTGCCGATCTGGGTGGGCTCGATGTCCACGTGCACGAAGGTACGGCCCGCCGTGTAGACGTCGAGTTTCCCGGTGTGCCGGTTGGCCCAGCGGTTGCCGATGCCGAGGACGAAGTCGGACTCCAGGAAGGTGGCGTTTCCGTGGCGGTGCGAGGTCTGCAGGCCCACCATGCCGGCGTTGAGCTCGTGGTCGTCGGGCAGGACGCCCCAGCCCATCAGGGTCGGTACCACCGGAGTGCCCGTCAGTTCCGCGAACTCCACGAGGAGTTCGCAGGCGTCCGCGTTGATGACGCCGCCGCCGGCGACGATCAGCGGTCGCTCGGCGGCGTTGAGGAGGGCCATGGCCTTCTCGATCTGGGCGCGGGTCGCGGCCGGCTTGTAGACGGGCAGCGGTTCGTACGTCTCCGGGTCGAACTCGATCTCGGTGAGCTGGACGTCGAGGGGCAGGTCGATGAGGACCGGGCCGGGGCGGCCGGAGCGCATGAGGTGGAAGGCCTGCTGGACGAATCCGGGAACCTGGGCCGCCTCCAGGACCGTGACGGCCATCTTCGTCACCGGCCGGGCGATGGAGGCGATGTCGACGGCCTGGAAGTCCTCCTTGTGGAGCACGCCGGTCGGGGCCTGGCCCGTGATGCACAGGATCGGGATCGAGTCGCCGGTCGCCGAGTACAGCCCGGTGATCATGTCGGTGCCGGCGGGACCGGAGGTACCGACGCAGACACCGATGTTGCCGGGGCACGCCCGGGTGTAGCCCTCGGCCATGTGCGAGGCGCCCTCGACATGACGGGCGAGGGTGTGCCTGATGCCGCCGGAGGCTTCGAGGGCCGCGTAGAAGGGGTTGATCGCCGCACCCGGGACACCGAACGCGTTGGTGACACCCTCACGTTTGAGGATCTCCACTGCCGCACGGGCGGCGGTCATACGTGCCATCGGGGACTCCTGCCTCGGCTGCTTTTCCGGCGCTTCCCTGCACTGCTGTTCCCTGCTGCTCCACGCGCTTGCGGATTGTGGCGCGTTATTCCGTATTACGGAAAAGTTTTTCTACTATCTGGAAGCAATGTAGGTGGGGCCTCACGGGCCGTCAAGAGCGGCCGTTTCGCTGTCAGGAGGGGGCTCACTGATGGACGATGGGAGCGCGTGTTCCACGGCGAACCCCAGGAGTGGCCCATGGCCGAAAGCGTCCCGGTGCGGTGTCCGGCGTGTCGTCGCGAGCATCTGTACGCGGCACCGTCGTATCCGTGCGCCTGCGGCGCCCCGGTGTCACCGGCACTCGACCGCCGGGCGGCCCCGTTTCCGGTCACGGAGATGACGTGGGACGAGGAGTGGATCACCGTGCGCTGCGGTGCCTGCGGTCGCGAAGACCAGTGGCCGGCACCGGAGTTGGGATGCCCCTGCGGAACGGTGCTACGGGTCCCGACGTTCGACCGAGGTCCGGGCGACGCCCTGGGTGACGACCCGACCGGCCTGCGGGCCTGGCGCAGGGGGCTCATCCCCACACAGGGCCCGCGCTTCGGAACCGGCGGCACGCACAACTCCACCGGTGACGCGGGGCACAAGGCCGGTGACACGGAGGACCTGGCCGCGAGCGCGGAAGACGAGGCCGGTGGCACAGGAAACGGCGCGGAGGCCGGGGCCGACGGCCGGGACGACACCGCGCCCACGGCATCCACCGCCGGCACACCGCCCGCCGACACACACCCCGACGCGAGTGAGGCCGGCACGAACCCCCCGGCCGACCCACCCTCGCTGCCGGCCGACTCCCAGCTCTCGCGGCCTGCCGACACCGCCCCGCCCGGCCCGAGCGGCGACACACCCCCCGGCCCGAGCGGCGACACATTCGGCACATCCGCGCGCCGGGACGGCGGCGTCCTGCGCGGATCCGGTGACACACCTCCGGGGCTGGACGGCGGGGGCCGGCGCAAGGGTGACGACCGGCCGGGCGTGGGCCGGCCGGCTCCGGGCGTCGCCCGGCGCGCGCCCCGCCCCGGCGGGCCCCCGTACTTCCCGGCGCACGTACCGGCACCTCGCTCGCCCCGGCCCGCGTTCCAGCCCATCACCATCCGCACCGCCCGCGACGCGGTGACCGCCGCCGCGCTGTACCTGCGCTGGCTCGGCTACAAGGACATCCGCAGAGCCGACCAGCGGCCCCCCAACGGCGTCGGGCTCGCGGCACGCGGCATACTCGCGCAGGTGGACCCCTCGGTGAACCCGGCGTCGCTGCGCGACATCGAGTGTCTGTGGCTGACCGCCATGACGGAGTCGGCGCGTTGTGTGTACTTCTCGCTCGCCGGCTACGACGACGGGGCCCGCTCCCGCGCCGACGGTCTGCGCATCCCCCTGTTCGTCCTCGATCTGACGGGCACTCCGCAACCGGTCAACAGCCCGGCCGACGAACTCGTCGCCACCGGAGCCTGAGCATGCGCATCCGGCAGGCCGTCGCCGCTGATCTCCCCCGGCTCCAGGACATCGAACGCTCCGCGGGCGAACCCTTCCGGGCCCTCGGCATGCCGGAGATCGCCGACGACGAACCGCCCGGCGTCGACGTGCTGGAGCGCTACCGGAGCGCGGGCCGCTGCTGGGTGGCCGAGGGCACGGAGGACGGCATCCCCGTCGTCGGGTACCTGATCGGTGAACCGGTGGACGGCTCCTTCCACATCGAGCAGGTGTCGGTGCACCGGAGCGCGGCCCGCCGGGGTGTCGGCCGGGCCCTGATCGCATACGTCGCCGACCACGCACGCGACGGGGGCCTGGCCGGTCTGACGCTGACCACCTTCCGCGAGGTCCCGTGGAACGCGCCGTACTACGAACGCATCGGCTTCCGGGTCCTCGACGAGTCCGAACTCACCCCGGGGCTGCGGAAGATCCGCGCCACGGAGGCCGAGCACGGCCTCGACCGCCGGCCGCGGGTGTGCATGCGCCGGGAGCTCGGGCACACCCGAGCCGACCCCGCACCGCCCAACAACTAGTGCCGCGGCAGGCAACGTTTGCCCGTCAAGGAGCGGCGTCCGTCCTCTGGGGGGTACCCCCTGTTCGAAGAGCTTGGGGGAGTGCCGGCCGCAAGTCCTCGTACTGGACGTACTTGGGCGTTCGGCCGGTGCGGTGAGAGGGCGTCCCGGGCGTCGCGACGGGGCGAACGTTGCCTGTTGCGGCACTAGGCGTACTTTTCCCTCAGTTCGACCTTGCGCACCTTCCCTGACACCGTCATCGGGAAGGTCTCGAGGATCTGCAGCCTGCTCGGGATCTTGTAGTGCGCCAGCTGACCGTCGCAGAAGGCCCGGAGTTCCTCCAGGCTTGGCGGGTCGAGGTGGTCGCGGGGGATGACGCAGGCCAGCACCTCCTCGCCGTACCGCTCGTGCGGTACCCCGACCACCTGGACGTCCCAGATCTTCGGGTGCGCGTACAGGAACTCCTCGATCTCGCGCGGGTAGATGTTCTCCCCACCCCGGATGATCATGTCCTTGATGCGTCCGACGATCCGGACGTAACCGTCCTCCTGCATGACGGCCAGATCCCCGGTGTGCATCCATCGCCCCGGGTCGACGGCCTCGGCGGTCCTCTCCGGCTCGTCCCAGTAGCCGAGCATCACCCCGTACCCGCGGGTGCACAACTCACCCGGCGTGCCGCGCGGATGGGTCACCCCGCTCACCGGGTCGACGACCTTCACCTCGATGTGCGGCAGCACCCGGCCGACCGTGCCCGTACGGTGCTCGATGTCGTCGTCGCGCCGAGTTTGCAGCGACACCGGTGAGGTCTCGGTCATGCCGTAGCAGATGGACACCTCAGTCATGTGCATCTCGGCCACCACCCGCTTCATCACCTCGACCGGGCAGGGCGAGCCCGCCATGATCCCCGTGCGGAGCGAGGAGAGGTCGTAGGACGCGAAATCGGGCAGGCCGAGCTCGGCGATGAACATGGTGGGAACGCCGTACAGCGAGGTGCAGCGCTCCTGTTCCACCGCGCGCAGGGTGGCGACGGGATCGAAGGACGGCGCCGGGATGACGATGCAGGCACCGTGCGAGGTGGCGCCCAGATTGCCCATCACCATGCCGAAGCAGTGGTAGAAGGGCACGGGCAGGCACACCCGGTCGTGCTCGCCGTAGCCGATCGTGCGGCCCACCCAGTAGCCGTTGTTGAGGATGTTGTGGTGCGAGAGCGTGGCACCCTTCGGGAAGCCGGTGGTGCCCGAGGTGTACTGGATGTTGACCGGGTCGTCACAGCTCAACTCGGACTGCGCGGCCGTCAGTCGCTCGTACGGCAACGAGGCCGCGCCCGCCGTCAGGGCGCCCCAGCTCGGGTCGCCGATGTAGACGGTCTCGCGCAACTGAGGGCACTTCTCGCGCACTTGGTTGACCAGGGACCGGTAATCGCTGCTCTTGTGCGCGAGGGACGCGATCAGGACCGAGACACCGGCCTGTTTCAGCACGTACTCCAACTCGTGCGCGCGGTAGGCGGGGTTGATGTTGACCATGATCGCGCCGATGCGGGCGGTGGCGTACTGGACGAGCACCCACTCGGGGCAGTTGACCGCCCAGATGCCGACGCGATCGCCCTTGATGACTCCCTTGGCGAGCAGCCCGAGCGCCACCTCGTCGACGGCCGCGCCGAACTCCGCGTAGGTCCAGCGGCGCCCCGACGGCAC
Organism: Streptomyces cavernae; assembly: GCF_004023625.1. Classification (GTDB taxonomy): domain Bacteria; phylum Actinomycetota; class Actinomycetes; order Streptomycetales; family Streptomycetaceae; genus Streptomyces; species Streptomyces cavernae. The sequence continues at coordinate 118,598 of NZ_RPDJ01000026.1, forward strand.
GTCCACCAGCGCTTCCCGTGACGGGAATGCGGCAATGGCTCGGTCGAGGTTGACCCCGATGGTGTCAGCGAGCAGCGGCGTGGCACTCGTCCCGTGGCTGTACGAGAGCGCCGTTGAAGGTTCCACCGAGGTCACCGGAAGTCCTCCTCGCGGTACTCGTTCTCGGAGCCCGCCGCCGTGGCCTCGCGCAGTTCGATCCGGCGGATCTTGCCGGACACCGTCTTGGGCAGGTCGGCGAACTCCAGGCGCCGGATGCGCTTGTAGGGGGCGAGGACGGTGCGCGAGTGCTCGAAGAGCAGCTTCGCGGTGTCGTTTCCCGGCTCGTACCCTTCGGCGAGCACGACGTACGCCTTGGGCACGGCGAGCCGCAGTTCGTCGGGCGCGGGCACGACGGCCGCCTCGGCCACCGCCTCGTGTTCGAGCAGCGCGCTCTCCAGCTCGAAGGGTGAGATCTTGTAGTCGGACGCCTTGAAGACGTCGTCGGCGCGGCCCACATAGGTGATGTATCCGTCGGCGTCGCGGGCGCCGATGTCTCCGGTGCGGTAGTAGCCGCCGGCCATCGCCTCGGCGGTGCGCTCGGGATCGCCGTGGTAGCCGGTCATCAGGCCCACCGGGCGCTCGGCGAGGTCCAGTGCGATCTCGCCCTCCTGGGCGCCGGGCGCGCCCGTCACCGGGTCGAGCAGCTCGACCCGGAAGCCGGGGCTCGGCCGTCCCATCGAGCCGGTCTTCAGCCGCTGGCCGGGGCTGTTGGACACCTGGACGGCGGTCTCGGTCTGTCCGAAGCCGTCCCGGATGGTGACGCCCCAGGCGCGCCGGACCTGCTCGATGACCTCCGGATTGAGTGGTTCGCCGGCGGCGACGGCCTCGCGCGGGGGTGTGCTGAGCCGGCCGAGGTCGGACTGGATGAGCATGCGCCACACGGTCGGCGGGGCGCAGAAGGTGGTGACGCCGGCACGGCCCATCTCGTCCATGAGCCGGGTGGCGTCGAAGCGGGTGTAGTTGTGCAGGAAGACGGTGGCCTCGGCGTTCCAGGGCGCGAAGAGGTTGGACCAGGCGTGCTTGGCCCAGCCGGGCGAGGAGATGTTGAGGTGCACGTCGCCGGGCCTGAGCCCGATCCAGTACATGGTCGCGAGGTGGCCGATCGGGTACGAGACGTGGGTGTGCTCGACCAGTTTGGGCCGGGCGGTGGTGCCCGAGGTGAAGTACAGCAGGAGCGGGTCGTCCGCCCGGGTGGGCCCGTCGGGCGCGAACTGCGCGGAGGAGGCGAGGGCGTCCTCGTACGAGAGCCATCCGGGGACGTTCGCGCCGACGGCGATCCGGGTGTACTCACCGGGCACCTCGGCGAACTTGACGGTGGTCTCGGCGCGGGCGACGACATGCCGTACCTCGCCGCGTCCGACGCGGTCGCGCAGGTCGGCGGGGCCGAGCAGCGGCGTCGACGGGATGACGACCGCGCGCAGCTTCATCGCCGCGAGCGCGGTCTCCCACAGCTCGACCTGGTTGCCGAGCATGACGAGGATCCGGTCCCCGGGGCGCACGCCCTCCGCGCGCAGCCAGTTGGCCACACGGGAGGAACGCTCCGACATCTCCGCGAAGGAGAGCCGGGCTCCGGTCACGTCCTCCTCGACGAGGTGCAGCGCCGCCCTGTCGTTGCCCTGGGCGATGACGTCGAACCAGTCCAGGGCCCAGTTGAAGTGCTCCGGACGCGGCCAGACGAAGCCCTCGTAGGCCGTGACGTAGTCCTCGCGATGCTCCAGCAGGAAGTCGCGCGCGCTGCGGAAGCGATCTGTCGCCGTCGTCATCAGTCCTCCTCGGGGTGCGCCACCATTGCCGTGGCCGACTCCCATCGTGAAACTCTCGGTAGAAGCGTCACCACCCCCGGACGGGGGTGTCGCGGGAAGGGACGGGCGCGTGGCTGCGGACGGATCCGATGCGGTGGAGATGCGTGCTGCGCTGGTACGGCTGCGGCGTGCCACCGGGCTGCCGGTGGCCTTCGGCGGGCTGGTCGAGCCGCGGCGGCAGACGCTCCGCATCAGTGAGCTGAACGGCACGTCGACGACCGCGCTCGCCTCGCTCTCCGTGTCCGCAGGGAACGGGCTGGGCGGCAAGACGGCCGCGCTCGCGCGGCCGTTCGCGGTCACCGACTATTCGTCCTCGCGGCACATCAGCCACGAGTACGACGCGGCGGTGGCGGCGGAGGGGCTGCGGTCCGTGCTCGCCGTGCCGGTCGTCGTACGGCGCCGGGTCCGCGGGGTGCTGTACGGAGCCCTGCGCACCGCCCAGCCGCTCGGCGACCGGACCCTGACGGCGGCGGTCGACGCGGCGCGGGACGTGGAGCAGGCCCTGGTCGTACGGGACGCGGCGAACGATCTGCTGGAGGCGGCCCGGGAGCCGGTGCGCGGCCTCGGGGAGGGCGACGTGGGCGCCGCGTGGGAGCGCGTGCGCGAGGCGCACACCGCGCTTCGGGCACTGGCTCCACGTGTCGTCGATCCGGTGGTACGGGCCGAACTGGCCGCGGTCTGCGCCCGGTTGGCGGCCGACCCCGGCGCTCCCGCCGCCGTCCGGCTGACCCCGCGCGAGCTGGACGTCCTCAGCTGCGTGGCCTCCGGGGCGACCAACGCGGCCACCGCCCACCGCCTCGGGCTACGCCCCGAGACGGTGAAGGCGTACCTGCGTGAAGCGATGCGCAAACTGGACGCGCACACCCGCCTGGAGGCGGTCGTGGCGGCCCGCAGAGCGGGGCTGCTGCCCTGAGAGCTCCGTGGTGTGCACCAGGCCACACGGTCAACGCGCTCCCACTGGCCCAAGGGACCCGCGAGTACCGGTCTCTTCGGGAGTCAGCCATTGCATCGCCGGACGGGGCCGAAGACCTTCACGTAGCGGGCGGAGACCCCAGCCGTACGGCCGCTGGTCAAGGTTGTACCGGACGTTGTTCCCCTGGACCTTCTGTCCCACAGCCTTGCACTTGATCCAGACTTTCTGGTGGGCTCGGAGGCTGCCGACCACCTTCGAGCGAGTGGTGGGCGCCTGACGCACGTTCGGCCCTTCTTCGCGATGACTTCGCCGAGGCTCGCGGGGTGGCAGCGGTCACTGCCGTTGACGGTGGTGGGGTCGGTAGCCGTGTGGGTGGCACTGTCGCCGCCTCCGGTGACGGTCGCGGTGTTGGTGACGCGACCGGAGGCATCGCAGGAGACGTCGACGTTCAGCGTGATCGGCGGATAGCTCTGCCCGGCCGGAAGCACATCACCGCGAGTGCAGGTCAGCGTCGAACGGCTGCGCCTCCATCCCGTGCCACCAATGCTGGTGCCCGTGTTCACCGAGCATGACGGCCCCAGTCAGCCCTCACCGGCCCATCACCGCCATCAGCCCGTATTCATTCACCATCCCACAGAAATTCCGTATACAGCCTTCTTGTTATTACGCTCACTCACCAACTCCCCGTTTCCCAAGGCTTTTCTGCCTAATATTGTCCCGAACACGACACGAAAGGGCCGGTGACCGTGGGACGGGACTTCGAGGAGCCTGTGAGAGAGCGGTCCGAGCTGGTCATCGGGCGGGAGGAGCTGGTCACCACGGCCAGGCGCCAGCTCTCCCGAGGCGGCAGCGTCCTCTTGCACGGGCCCGCCGGAATTGGAAAGTCGACCGTGCTGCGGGCCCTGGCCGCGGAATACGCCGCCGCCGCCCGGACGGTTCTGCGGTGTTCCGCCACCGAGTCCGAGTCGCATCTGCCGTTCCTCGCCCTGGCCGACCTCCTCGGCCTGGTCGTGTCCGAAGTCTCCGACCAGCTGCCCGCACCCCAGCGCACGGCGCTGGAATCCGCCCTCACCGGCCGTGGTGAGTCGTCCCTGCAACGCGACGGCCTCGCCCTGCGTCTCGCCGTGCTCTCGGTCCTGCGCGCCCTCGCCGCCAAGGGCCCCGTCCTGCTCGTCGCCGACGACCTCCAGTGGCTGGACACCGCCAGCACCGAACTGATCGGCTTCGCCGCCCGGCGCCTCGGCGAGATGCCGGTGCGGATGTTGTGCGCGGTACGCACCGAGGCGCATGACCATGAGCCGTATCTACGCGCGTCAGCGCCGGACACCCTCCCCGTGCGGATGACCCCGCTCTCCCGCGCCCAGGTCGCCGAACTGCTCGCCCGCCGCGGCTACCGGGACCTGCCCCGTTCCACGGTCCGCGACATCCACCGCACCAGCGGCGGCAACCCCCTGTTCGCCATCGAGCTCGGCCGTGCGCTCGCCGAGAGCCCCACCCCGCCGAGCCCCGGCGATCCCCTCCCGGTGCCGACGTCGCTGCGTGCCCTGGTCCTCAGCCGCCTCGACCAGCTGTCCGCCGAGGCCCGCCGGACCCTGCTGGTGGCCAGCGCGGGCGCCCGCCCCACCCTGGCGCTGCTGCGCGCGGCGGGCCGGGAGAACGCCGAGGCGGAGACCGCGCACGCGGCGTCGCTGGGGCTGCTGGCCACGGAAGCGCCGGGCGTACGGTTCGCGCACCCGCTCATCTCGGCCGCCCTGTACGCGGAGGCAAGCGCGGCGGAGCGGCGGGCCGCGCACGCCGCGCTGTCCACCACCGCCTCCGACCCCATCGAGCGTGCCCGCCACCTGGCCCTCGCCACCACCGGCACCGATCCGGAGGTGGCCGCCCGGCTGGCCGGGGCCGCGGCGCTCGCCCGGGACCGCGGTGCCCCGTCCACCGCCGCCGAGCTGGGGCTGCTCGCCGCCCGGCACACCCCGCCGGACGCCGGTCCCGAGGAGCGGCGGCTGCAGGCGGCCGAGGACGCGCTCACCGCCGGAGAGACCGATCTCGCCCGGGACGTGGCGCGCGAGGTGCTCGGCCGGGCCACCGAGCCCGCGGAGCGGGTGCGCGCCTGGATGGTGGTGATCGACGCGGCCGGGCAGGCGATGTCCGAGGTCGACGCGGTCTTCCCACAGGCCCTCGCGGACGCCGGCGACGACCCCCGGCTGCTCGCCCTGGTGCACTACCAACTCGCCTGGCGCGCCCTGCTGGTGGAGGGCGAGATGGCCAAGGGCCGGGAGGAGGCGGCCCGCGCCGCGCGGCTCGCCGCCGAGGCCGCCGACCGGCGCACCGAACTCCTCGCGCTCGCTCTGCAGGCCCAGACGGAGACCCTGATGGGCCACCCCGACGCCCCGTCGACCATCGAGCGCGCGCTGCGCGAACCGCAGGACGAACGCGTCTCCTGCGACCACAACGGTGCCCAGTACGCCCGCTTCCGCTGGCAGATCATGAGCGACCAGCTCGCGGAGGCCCGCACCACGGTCACGGGGCTGCTGCGCGAGGTGCGCCGCCGGGGCATGGCCGAGAGCGAGGTGCACTATCTGCGCGGGCTCGCCGAGACGGAACTGCGCGCCGGACACTGCGGACGCGCCCTGGACCTGGCGCAGGAGAGCCTGCTGCTCGCCCGTGACACGGGCATCGGGGAGGCCGCCACCGCGATGTTCACCTCGCTCGCCGAAGCAGCGGGCGGTGATGTCGACCGGGCGCTCGCGCTGGCCGGTGACGCGGCCCGGCACGCGGAGGAGGAGGGGGACCTGATGTACCTCTCGCGTGCGCTGGGCGCGCTCGGCCACGCCCATCTGGTCGCGGGCGACGGCGCCGCCGCGGTACGGGCACTGCGTCGCGTACGGGAGTTGGAGGGCGGTCTCGGCATCTCCGACCCGGCGCGCGGCCGGTGGCACGGGGATCTGGCGGAGGCGCTGGTGCGCGTCGGCGAACTGGCGGAGGCCCAGGACGTCATCGACCTGGCCCGGGAGCGGGCGGTGCGGCTCGGCCGGGAGAGCGTGCTCGGCGTACTGGAGCGGGCGGAGGCGCTGGTGCTCGCGGCGCGCGGCCAACACGACGAGGCGGAAGCGCAGTTGACGTCGGCTCAGGCTCAACTCGGCAAACTGGGGTACGGACTCGAGGCCGCTCGGGCGGCGTTCTGTCTGGCCCGGCTGCGCGCGGAACGCCTCGGCCCGGCGGCGGCCCGGGCGGCCTACGACGATTCCGCGCGACTGCTGAGGAGGTGTCAGGCCCGACCGTGGATCGGGCAGTTGGAGGCGGACACCCAGGTCATGCTGGAGCGGGCGGCGGTCCCGGCGGAACCCGCGCCCGTCGAACGGAACCCACTGGATGCGCTGGCTTCGCTCGCCGTGATGGAGCGCCAGGTCGCGGAACTGGTGATGGAGGGCGCCACCAACCGGGAGATCGCCGCACGGCTGTTCATCAGCGTCAAGACCGTGGAGGCCACGCTCACCCGGGTCTACCGCAAGCTGGGGATCAGGTCGCGCGTCGACATCGTACGGTTGACGGCGGGGCAAAGGGACCGGTGACCGGGCACGGGGAGTGTCGCGACCGAGGGTTTTCCCTGTCCCGACTCCCGTAGGGGGTTCCCTGGTTGAGCCGGTGACGGTGCGCTCGTAGTGTCATGTACACGCACCTCATGCACGACGGTGCGCTTCCCCCCACGGTCGTCGACGAAGACGTCGGCCCAGGCCGTGCCGCACGCGCGGACACCCCCATCTCGCGCACCCCCACCGGCAACCCTGAGGAGACCCATGTCCCTGCTCAGCCGTGCCAAGAAGACCGCCGCGCTCTGTGCGGCGACCGCTGCCGCCGCCGCGACCGCGCTGGTGGCAGCCCCGTCCGCCGCCGCCGCGCCGGCCCCGATCGTCGGCGGCACCACGACCACGACCACCGCGTACCCGTTCATCATGCAGATCACCGACGCCTCGCAGAACCAGTTCTGCGGCGGCACGCTGGTCTCGCCCACCAAGGTGGTCACGGCCGCCCACTGCATGGTCGGCGAGACCACCTCCAGCGTGCGGGTCGTGGGTGGCCGTACGTATCGCAACGGCACCAACGGCACCGTCAGCAGAGTGAGCAGGATCTGGATCCACCCCAGCTACACCGATGCCACCAACGGCGACGACGTGGCCGTGCTCACCCTCTCCACGTCCATGCCCTACACCACGGCCTCGTACGTGACGTCCTCGCAGACCGGCGTGTACGCGGCCGGCACCACCGCCCGCATCCTGGGCTGGGGCACCACGTCCGCGGGCGGCAGCTCCTCCAACCAGCTGCGTACCGCGACCGTACCGATCGTGTCCAACTCCAGCTGCGCGAGCTCGTACGGCTCGAACTTCGTCGCCGGCGACATGGTCTGCGCCGGCTACACCTCGGGCGGCGTGGACACCTGCCAGGGCGACAGCGGCGGCCCGCTGCTGATCGGTGGTGTCCTGGCCGGCATCACGTCCTGGGGCGAGGGCTGCGCGACGGCCGGCTACCCCGGCGTCTACACCCGGCTCACCACCTTCTCCAGCCTGGTGACGACGCAGGTCAACTCCTGACCGACGACCTGCCCTCCCCTGCCCCCTCCCTTGCCCCCCACCCTGATCCCCGCCCTGATCCACAGGGTGCCCCCCACACCGTGATCCCCACCTGATCACCCCCCACAGACAGGGGGCGGCACGGGCTGCCACAAGCGCCCGCGCCGCCCCCTTTCCATGTGTGTTTCCGGTCCATGTGTGTTTCCGGCGCGCGGGGTGTGCACGGCAGCCGGCCTCAGGCACGCACGACGCTCCCGAAGCGGATGTCGTACGAGGTCACGTCCGCCATGATCCGCAGCAACCGCTCACCCTCGTCGGCCAGTTCACCACGCTGGGCCCTGGTGAGCACCCCGAAGGGTTCGAGGGTGAGCACACCTCCCTCCACCTGCCACACCCCGGCGAGGAATCCGTCGACGAGGAAGGTCCGGTAGGCCTGATTGCCGCTCCAGGAGCGGCCCTTGTACTCGGTGGGCACCACCCGCGAACGGTCGGCGTGCGAGAGCAGCAGATTGTCGAACTCGGGCAGGAAGCGGGGCGGGGCCGGGGTGTCGGCGGCGGGGCGCGGTGCGTCGGGGAGGTCGAAGAGCTCGACGCCGTTCTCGTCGTGGAAGGTGACGAGTTGCGGCCGCAGTCGTTCGAAGGCCGGGCGCAGCCGGGTGAGACCGGACCAGATCTGCATGTCCTTCACGGACGCGGGCCCGAAGGCGGCGAGGTAGCGCAGCACGGTGGCGTCCGGGGCGGGGACCGGCTCGGCGGGCCGGCCGAGCCAGTGCTCGGCGGTCGTGAGCTCGACCTGGCCGCTCCGGCCCCACAGCCCGCGCGGGGTGACCTGGACGAGGGGCAGCTTGCAGCGGGCGGCGATCGCCAGGGCCTGCGGATCGGCGTTCGGCCACTCCACGAGCAGTGCCTCGCGCAGTTGCTTCATGGTGCGCGGCTCCGCCTCGACCAACTCGCGGGCGACAGCGGCGAGCCGGTCCAGGTCGACGCCTGCGAGGCCCTTGCGGAAGGTGCTGAGTTCGCGGTCGCGGGCGGCCTGCACCAGCGGGCGCAGGGTGAGGCAGTCGTCGGCGGTGTGGGTGTGGATGGTCGAGCGCAGGGTGACGATGCGAACGACCTCCCGGTCGGCCATCAGCCGTGAGAGGTCCTCCGGCACGAAGCCGTCGAGGCGGGCAGCGAGCGCGTAGTAAGGAGGCTTGACGTTCTGTGCCTGGAGACCGAGGAGATGGGCGACGGCGTCCTTCGCGGACAGGTCCGACCGGCGCAGCAGGAGCTGCCGGTCGAGGGTGGCCCGGTTCAGCTCACGGGCACGGAGCACTGAAGTCACCTTCGTCATGATCGCCCGCTCCCCTCGTCACATGCGTTCCGCTTACTCCACTTGTTCGGCATGCTCCGCACGGTAGCGAGACTTGAGGACAGTTTCTGTCCTGAAATCTGTCCGCAAGTTCGGTCGGGTTCTTCCGGCTCCGACCGGACGCTGACGCCATTTGGCCCCTATATCCTTCCCCGGGTCAGGGAGATGATCCGATCGTTGGACACGGGAGGCAGCCGCGATGTCCGAGCGACGCGTCCGACCGGCCTCGAAGAGCACCAGGCGATCCGTCTGGCGTCGCACCTCTACCCCGCCCGCGTCGCCCCCGGCACCTCCGACGAGGGAGCAGCCCCCGCCTCCCCCGCACTCCGGCGAACCGGCCTCGATCGTGCAGGCGGCGCTGTACCGGGACGGAGTGCGGGTGGCGACACCCGGCTCCCTCGCGGAGACGTTCCGCGAACTGCGCAAGCAGGACGACGGTATGGCCTGGATCGGTCTGGCCCGCCCACCCGAGGCGGAACTGCTGAACCTGGCAGGGGAGTTCGATCTCCACCCGCTGGCCGTCGAGGACGCCCTGGAGGCCCACCAGCGCCCGAAGCTGGAACGCTACGACGACACGCTCTTCGTCGTACTGCGCGCCGCGCGCTATCTGGACGCGCCGGAGGAGGTCGACTTCGGGGAGCTGCACGTCTTCGTGGGCCCGGACTTCGTGATCACGGTCCGTCACGGCGCCGCCCCCGACCTGTCCGCGGTCCGCCAACGCATGGAGCAAAGCCCCGACCTGCTGAGGCTGGGCCCGGAAGCGGTCCTCTACGCGATCCTGGACGCGGTGGTGGACGGCTACGCCCCGGTGGTCGCCGGCGTCCAGAACGACATAGACGAGATCGAGACGGAAGTCTTCCGCGGCGACCCCGAGGTCTCCCGCCGCATCTACGAACTCTCTCGTGAAATGGTCGAGTTCCAGCGCGCCACCCGCCCCCTCGTCGGCATGCTGCACGGCCTGATGGCGGGCTTCGCGAAGTACGGCACCGACGAGGAACTCCAGCGCTACCTCCGCGACGTCGCCGACCACGTCACCCACACCAGCGAACGCGTGGACTCCTTCCGCTCCGCCCTGACGGACATCCTCACGGTGAACGCGACCCTGGTCACCCAGCAGCAGAACGCGGAGATGCGGGCGCTGGCGGAGGCGGGGTTCGAGCAGAACGAGGAGATCAAGAAGATCTCGTCATGGGCGGCTATTTTGTTTGCTCCGACGCTGGTCGGGACGATCTACGGCATGAACTTCAAGCACATGCCGGAGTTGAGCTGGACGTTCGGGTATCCCTTCGCCATCGGCCTGATGGGGATCGTCTGCACCACCTTGTACGTGATCTTCAAGCGGCGGGACTGGCTCTGAGTCGTCATCCCGCAAGCGGACCTGCGGGCGGCAAGGTATCCCGATCGGGGGGCCACGGCCAGTCGGCGAGGGGCACCCCGCCGCGCCGGCGGTAGCCGTGGCCGGATTGGTCGTGTTCTACCTGCAGCAGCGGTTCCGGGTGCGGGGATGGTGGTGGTACGGACCGGTGGGCGGTGGACCCGCTGTGGCTGCTGGTCACGGCCGGCGTCCGGACGACGAACCCGCACGTACGGGCGAGGCCACGGCCTGCTCCCGGGACTTCAGCCGGGCTTCGTCGTCCAGTCCAGCAGTCGGGCGCCGATCACCGCGGTGTGCAGGGCATAGCGATGGACGGGGTCGGAGGGGTCCGAGCCGGTGAGCTTGTGGATGCGCTCCAGGCGGTAGGTGAAGGCACGCACGCTCAGCGAGAGCCGCCGGGCCGCTTCGGCGGCCACATACCCGGAGTCGAAATAGGCGGTGAGGGTGTCCAGGAGCGGCTGGGCGCCACCGCGGGCTCCGCGCAGCGGGCCGAGTGTGTTTTCCACCAGGTCGTCCATGGCCTGCCGGTCGCGGGTGAGGACCGGGTAGACGAGGAGGTCGGCTGCGTGCAGCAGGGGTTCGTCGAGTTCCAGGCGTTCGCCCAGATCGAGGGCGTTCAGGGCCTCCTCGTAGGACTGGACGACGCCTGCCGCGCCGGGTTGCGGGCGGCCGATCCCCACCTGGCCGCCGCCGGTGGCGGCGAACGCCTGCTTGGCGAAGTGGGCGAGTACCTCGCTCTGGTCACCCGGGGCGATGCACACCAGTCGGCCGTCCTTTGTGGTGAGCAGGATGCTGCGGTCGCCGAACCGGCCGATCAGCGCGCGCTCGACCTCCCGGAGAACCGTGTCCCCTTCCTCGTACGCGACCGGGCCGCGTGCAACGGCGACCGCGTGCTCGTACGACAGCCGCAGCCCGTAACGCTCCGCGCGCTGGGCCAGCCGGCCCAGGTCGCTGCGGCCGTACAGCAGGTCGTCGATGAACTCGCGGCGGGCGGCTTCTTCCTGGCGTACGGCGAGCCGCTGCGCCCGTTCATAGCCTTCGGCGAACGCGTCAACGACCTGCGCTGCGGCGCCCAGCACGTCGTCAACGGAGACGCCGTCCCCGGTCGGCCAGTGTGCCCGGGTGGCGGCCATATGGGCGCCGACCATGACGCGCAGTCCAAGGCCGGCCTCCGCGGCCTGCTCGCCCAGCGCGCGGCGCGAATCCAGTTCACTCCGGGTCAGCCGGCGCCCGGTTGCCGAGGCTTCCGCAAGGATGCGGGCGTACCCGTTCAGATACTCGTCGTACTCCTCGGACGTGTCCCGCCCCGCCATGTGGGTCTCCCCGAAGTTGATCCGTTGTTGACATCTTCCTGAACCATGCCTGCGGCAAGGGACCCATACAAGCCGGGTCGTTGCCTGCTTCCGGCAGTTGTCGGAGGTGGCGACATGCCGACCGCGAGCAAGGCGCCACTGCCGCTTCGAGGGCATGGGGCTCCGGCTGGTCAGAGCGTGGGGCCGCCGGGCCCCTCCGGATCACCACGGCCGTCCACCGCTGCCGGGGGCTGATCGACGGCCTGGTCCCGCATCACCCGCCGGTAGAACCATTCGCCCAGCTGCGAGCCGGCCATGAGCCCAGAGGCGAACATCAGGAACCCCATCTGCATGAGGGAGGCGAGAAAACCGGCCTCCTCGGCGTCCAGGTCACTCGCCCGCAGCAGCGGGACAACCAGCCCGCCGAACCAGATCACCAGTAGCGCCACCCCCCGGACGCGGATGCCCCACGGGCTGGTACGACGCCTCACCCGCTTCGAAGCAGAGCCCCGCAGCGAGGAAATGGCCAGGGGCAGGGTGAATGCCGACCAGCCGATCAGCCAGAACCACAGGAACACAACACACACCTCCTTGCGAAGAGACCAGCGGCGGAAGAACGTGCACTGTCACTCGGTGCGGCGCCGCACGTCGGGAGCGCCTTCTCGCGCAAGCCCGGCCGATCCAGAACCGCCCGGGCTCGCTCCTCGACCCACTGACGATGTCAGCCGGTGGTGTGACAAGGCGCGTAACGTCGTTGGCGCTGCCATCGGCTCGTGGTGGCACAACCGGCACGGCCTGCAGAGGTCATGTGGTGCGCGGCCTGAGCCTTGGCACTCGCGGGGCCGCGCGGATTCTCCTCGGTGTACCCGGCCCTCACTCGCGCTCGCGCAGAAACCGGTTCCCGTAGGCGTGGGTCCGGCGACGCGTCTCGCGAATACCGCGGGTGGCGGTGGTCTGGATCCGCAGGCTCTCGGCGCTCGCCACCATGCGGCGCCGGTCCCGACGGACCAGTACGGCCGTGCAGACCACCACGATCAGCACGGCGGCGGCGAGCGGGATCAGGAAGGGCGTCATCATGGCTCCTTGCGTCCGGCGGCGTGCCGGCCGTGAGAGTTGGCAAGCAGGGTGCGGGGGTCGGTGGCGCGGGTGATGGCGGCCTCGACCGCGGCCACGCGGTCGGCGAGCAGACCGAGGGCGGCGATGGCTCGGGCGGGCGCCGCGAGATGGGGGTCCGCCCGGCCGGAGGTTGGGGGAAGGTCGTTCTCGGGACCGCCGAGGGTCCGGGTGCGCACGTAGGCCGCCTTCAGCTCGGCCCAGCGCGCCGTCTGCCGGTCCGTCATCGTGCCGCGCAGCTCCGCCAGCTTGAGCAGGTTGGCCTCAGCACCGGTGGTGAGGGTCTGGGCCTCTGCCGTGTAGTGGTCGTCGATCAGGGCCGCCAGCTCGGTGTCGTTCATGACCGGCTGGATGCGCTGGGCGATCTTGTTCATGTTGCGGTAGGAGCCCTGGAGGTGGAAGGGCGGTTCGGTGCGGGTGGCCTCGGACTGGCCGGCGGACGCGATGTAGGCGGCGTTGACCGCCAGAACCGTCTCGCGGGTCGTGAGCAGATGACGCAGTACAGACTGGATTCGCTCCAGCTCGGCCGGTGCGTACGGATGGGTGAGCCGGTCGGCGCGGGCCGTCGAGTCGCCCTGGGCGAGGCGGACGAGCAGGTCCAGGTCGGTGCGGTCACGGCCGGCAAGGGGCGCGAGGACGGGGTTGGCGGTGAGCGCGTTCTCGATGAAGCTGAGTGCGAAGGCGTCCTCCTTTCCGGTCAGGACGTCGCCCAGGTTCCAGACGTCGGCGCGGTTGGCGAGCATGTCGGGCACGCGGAAGCGGCTGCCGGACTCGGTGTAGGGGTTGCCTGCCATGCAGACGGCGAAGCGCTTGCCGCGCAGGTCGTACGTGCGTGGCTCGCCGTCCCGTACGCCCTCGATGCGGCGGGTGGCGTCGCACAGCGGGATGAACCTCTGCAGCAGTTCGGGGGAGGTGTGCTGGATGTCGTCCAGGTACAGGAGGGTGTTGTTGCCCGCCTCTACCGCGAAGTTGATTTTCTCGACCTCCTGGCGGGCGGTCGCGTTCGGGGCCTCGGCCGGGTCGAGCGAGGTCACCGCGTTGCCGAGCGCGGGGCCGTTGACCTTGACCAGGAGGAGGCCGAGGCGGTCGGCGACGTACTCCATGAGCGTGGTCTTGCCGTAGCCGGGCGGGGAGATGAGCAGCAGGAGACCGCCGGTGTCGGTGCGCTTCGACTCGCCCGTGGTGCCGAGCTGCTTGGCGAGGCTGTCTCCGACCAGCGGCAGGTATACCTCGTCGATCAGCTTGCTGCGCACGAACGCCGACATCGCCGTCGGCCGGTACTCGTCCAGGCGGAGGCGGGTGCGCTGGGCGGCCACCAGTGCCGTACGGCGCCGCTGGTAGGCGCGGTGGGCGGGAACATCGTGGTTGCGGAACTCCTCCGTGCGAGCGAGAAGTTCGTCGATGCGGACGGTGAGCCTGCCACCGCTGACGCGCGGGTGGGTGCCGAGCAGGCCCTCGACGCTCTCACTCAGAGGTGCTTGTGACACGTAGCGGGGCAGCTCCGGGCAGAGCTCGGCGGCCACCGCCTCGGCCAGATCGCCCGGAGTGATCTCCGTGCCGGTCGCGGTGGCGTACGACGTCAGCCACGCCTCGACGAGCTGCTTGCGGGCGGGCAGGTCGGCCAGTGCGGCGAGGTCGTCGTCGTAGGCCGGCGTGCCCACCGTACGGCGGAACTTGTCGAGCAGGGTTCGGGTGCCGGCGCTGATGACGAAGCCGTCGGGACCGCTCGTCAGTTCCTCGAAGAGGTAGGCGGCCGCCGCTTGTGTGCCGATCGCCTTCGCCAGTTCGGCCCGCAGGTCGGCGATCGCCGGCACGAGTCCGAACGTGTCCCGGGCGCGCGCCAGCGATACCGCCCGCCGGGCCCAGTTCTCGCGCTCCTCGGGTGTTGTGCCATGCGCCCAGACCAGTTGGGCGGCGGCGCGCGCGGCGGGCTCGTGGCGGAGCAGGCCGGCGCCCTCGTGCAGGCGCAGAAGCGCGGCGAGGATCGCGGTCGCGTCGTGGTCGTGGACGCCGCGCTGGTAGCCCTCGTCGTACGCCGCCTCCGCCGCCCGCCAGACCAGGGCGGGCAGGTCGGCCGCCGCGAGCGCGGCCGGGCCGTGTTCGTCGAGCAGCCGGGCGGCGAGGTGCTCTGCGCGGTAGACCTCCGAGGACTCCGACGCGAGGGAGCGGTCCCAGTGGGGGCGGGTGGCGGCGAAGTCGGGGTCTGTTACCGGCGAGCGGTAGTCGGTGCCGGTGAGCGCGAAGGCGAGAGTGTCGCCGTGCGGGACCAGGGTGAGGTCCAGGGGCTGGGTGTTGACGGCGAAGTGGTGGCTGCCCAGGCGGAGGGTGCGGCCGTCGTCGGCGTACAGGTCGGTGCGGTCGCGCAGGAACCGGAGTGCTTCCTGGCGGGCGGACTTGAGGAGGCCGTCCAGTTCCTCCGCCCTGACCTGGTCGCCGAGTTCGCGCAGGTCGTCGGCGATGCGGCGGACCTTGGCGGGCATCGGGTCGGAGGTGAAGTACGTGACGACGGCGTCCGTGTCGGCGAGAGTGACGGCGCGGCGGGTGACCGTCTGCAGGACGCGCCTCGCCGAGTCCGCCAGGCGCTCGGCGCGGCGGGCACCGGCGTCGGCGAGGGTCTGTTTGCGGGCGGCGAACGCCTCGTGGATCTCGTCGCGCTTGTCCGCCAGCTCGCCGAGGAAATCGTCGGACTGGGCAGACTCCGAGAACCGCGCCTCCAGGTTCTCCACCTGCACCAGCATGCGGGCGAGTTGCTCGTCGCATGCCTCGGGGCTGTCGGCGGCCGCGAGCGCACCGATGACGGCCTGGCCCAGCAGCGCGAACCCGGCCGCGAACTCGGCCCGCCCCTCACGGTCGAGGAGCGCGCGGCGGCGGCCGTCGAGGGTGGCGCGGGCGCGGTTGACGCCGCCGATGACCTCGGCGATCCGCTCCAGGATGGACGTACGGACGGTGGCGTCACCGATGTCCAGCCCGGCGACGACCTCGGTCACCGTGCGCAGTCCGTCCGCGAGGTCGTCGAGGCGGGCCGCGACGGGCGCTGCCTCGGCGACGGTGGCGATCCCCTCTGCGTCGGCGACGAGCCGCTCGACCTCCGCGTGCCGGCCGGTGAAGGCGTCCTCGCGGGCGAGGTGGGCGACGGCCCGTCGGCCGAAGGAGGCGAGATCGGCCTCGGCGGCGGCGGCGAGTTCGTCGATGCGGGCGGTGTCCGCGTACCGCATGTCCTTGAGGGTGAGCAGGTGGCCCTGGGCGTGGCGCAGTTCGGTCAGGCCGGTGACCCAGGCCGCGGCGCCGCGCGGGGCCTCGCCGCGCAGGCGCCTGACGACCGTGGCGACGCGGGCGGCGGCCGCGGTGAGGGCGTCGGCGGCCCGGCGGGTGAGGGCCTGGACGGTCTCGAACTCGGCCAGCACCTGCTCGGCGGTGGCCCGGACCTGCGTGAGCGGCGTGTGCAGGTCGCCGAGTTCCGGCTCGCCCAGCCAGTGGTAGGAGTCGGTGGCCCGCACGCAGGCGGCGGCCAGTGCCTGGTAGACCTCGCTCGTCGGGATCGTCTCGGTGACGGCGCGCGTGATGGACAGGCAGTCGGAGATGCCGCGTACGAGGTCGGCGTTGCCGACGCGGGCAATGGGGTCTCCGCTGCTCGAACGAAGCTGAGAGCTTGAGGAAGGGCCGGTGCCGACGGGCTGGGCGGCGGCATGGGTGTCGGAGACGTACGGGGAGTTCCACAGCTGGAGCGGGTGGACACGCTGTGGCTCGTCGTTGTCCGCGCGCAGGGCCAACAGTGTGCCGTCGTCGAAGAGGGCCCAGCCGTGGCAGGACAGGGGCGTGGCGACCTCTTTGCGGATCATGTTGTACGGCAGCAGCAGACTGCGGCCCTCCGTTCGCGCGTGGAAGGCGAACAGCACGTCCTCGCCGTTCGGGGAACGGACCACGCGCTCGAACTCCAGGGCCGCCATGTCCAAGGAGGCGGCGATGCCGTCGAACGTCTTGTACGTCCCCGTGGCGAGGCAGTAGCCGCCGGGGAAGACGATCCCCTGGTCCTCGGGCAGTGTCCGGCAGGCCCGCCAGATGCCGTCGAGGCGGACGACGCTTTTGGTGAGCGTGTTGAAGACCAGACAGCGGTGGACGTCCTCCTTGTACGGGAGGACGTCCACCAGGATGAGGGCGCCCACGCGCGCGTACGCGATGTCGGCGTCGGCGAGGGACTGCAGCGGCTCGGCGACCGGCTCGGTGTGAATCCCCTCGCCCGTCTCGGTGTTGTCCTCGATCTTGACGGTCAGGGTGCCGCCGACGGTCCCGACGAATATCTCGCCCTCGATGGAGACATGCGGGTGGCGGCCCGGGATGTGGTGCTCACGGGTCGTGTGTGTCCAGGCGAAGTCGTGGGAGGGCGGGAATACGTTGTGGTGCTCGCCGTGCTCGCCCCGCGCGTCGAGGAAGGTGGCCTGTCCGTCGTCGGCCAGTGCCCAGCGCAGGACACGGATGTCGCCGGACTTCTCCCCCGTCTGGAAGACGGCGAGCAACTTGCCGTCGGCACGGCGGAGTTGCAGGAGGTGGGCTTGGCGGTAGTAGCGGTAGAGAGCGGCGAACTCGCGGACGAAGCCGGGGTCGTCGAGCAGGCCCGGCACGGCGTCCTCGGGCAGCCGGTTCAGGGCGCGGTCGTACAGCGCGAAGACATCGCCCACCGTGGTCTCCGGCCCCCGGCCGAGGAAGACGTTGTGGCCGAAGAGCAGGGTGTCGCCGACGGAGACGATGTCGCGAGGCACGCAGGTGTGCTCCGTGCGCAGCCGCTCGGTGCTCGTCAGCTCCAGCCGGATGGAGCCGAACGCCTCGATCCGGCGGGCGTTGAGCGCCTCGGCGCGGCGGGCGAGCTCCGCGGCCTGCGCGGTCAGCCGGTCGCGCAGCACCTCATACACGCCTGTGTCCAGAACGGCGGTGCCGGTGGTCATGGGGTCCCTCTCGGACAGTCGGAGAGAAGTCGGGGAAACGTGATCCGGAGCTGCCGTCCCCTGTGCGGCAGCTCCGGATCACGGGCCGGGGGGCCTTGGCGGGCCCGTCAGGTCCTGCGTGCCGGTCAGACCGGGATGACGGTCAGTCCCTGGCGCTGCCGTTGAGCGCGGCCAGCGAGGTGTCGGCGAGACCCAGCTCGCCCGCCTTGTCCAGGAGCTGCTCGAACTGTCCGGCCTTCGCGCCGCCGTTGTTCATGAGCTTCATCAGCAGGGCGGAGACGGTCAGGTTCTGCACGTCGGCCGTCGAAACCGAGCCGAGGACGCCGATGAGGTCGTCGGTGAAGCTGGAGGTGCCGTCCAGCCAGGGCTTCGCGAGCGCCTGGGCGGTCTCGGAGTGCTGGACGAAGCCGTCGACGCCCTTGCCGAGCGCGATGGAGGACACCAGCCGGTCGAAGAAGACCGACTCGCCGCCGACGATGTTGATGTCGGCGTTCTCCAGCCCGGTGGCGAGCACCGTGGCCTGCGCCTCGGCGACCTGCCGCTGCACGTCCAGCCCGGCGAGACGGATGTCCTTCTCCGCTTCCAGGCGCAGCCGGTACTCCTCATGACCGCGGGAGGCGTCGTCCAGGGCGGCCATCGCCGCGGCCTTCTCGGTGAGACCGGCGGCCTCGGCCTTCAGCTTCCCGCTGATGCCCTCGGCCTCGGCCAGCGCCTTGGCCCGGGCTCCCTCCGCCTCGGCCCGCATACGCGCTTCGGTGGCCTCCGCCTCCGCGCGGCCGGCCTTCTCGATGACCTCCGCGTCCTTGTCGCGGACCTGCACGGCCGCGAGGCCCTCTGCGGCGGACTCGGCCTGGATGCCCTCGGCGAGGCGCAGCTTGGCCTGTGCGTCGAGGTCGGCGCTCTTCAACCGGGCCTCGGCCAGGGTGAGTTCCTCGGCGGCACGGTGGACTGCGGCCTGCTCGGCGGCCTCGGCGGCCTTGATGTCCTTGACCAGCTTCTCCTGCGCCTCCGCCTCGGCAGCGATGATCACAGCCTGCCGGCCGCGCTCGGCCTCCTCCACGGCCCGCAGCTTCTTGATGGCCTCCTCCTGCTCGGCGACCGTACGGTCCACAGCCACGCGCTCGCGGATGACCTCGGCGATCTCCCGCTTCTCCGCCTCGACCTCCTTGGAGGCAGCGATCTGCGTCAGCTGGGTCTCCCGCTCCCGCGCGATGACCTCGAGGAGGCGGTCCTTCTCGATGCGCTCGTTCTCGATGGCGATGACCCGCTCGCGGTTCTTGGCGGCGACGGCGACCTCGCGGGACTGGTTCTCGCGCTGGATGCCGAGCTGTTCCTCGGTCCTGAGGAACGCGGACTGCGCCCGCAGCCGCTCCTCCTCCATCACCCGTGCGGTCTCGGCCTCCTCACGGGCCCGTACGGTGTCGATCTCCCGGCGCTGCTTGATCTCGGCGTCGGCCTGGCGGCGCTCGAGCTCCAGGATGGCCTCGCGGGCGTCGACGTTCTGCCGGGTTATCTCCTTCTCCTCGGTGCGCTGTGCCTCGTTGGTGCGCACGTGCTCCACGGCCGTCAGCTCGGTGATCTTGCGGATGCCCTGGGCGTCGAGGACGTTGGCCGGGTCGAGCTGGGTCAGCGGCGTCTGCTCCAGGTAGTCGATCGCCGCGTCCTCCAGGTGGTAGCCGTTGAGGTCGACGCCGATCAACTCGATGATCTTGTACCGGAGTTCCTCGCGCTTGGTGTACAGGTCGGTGAAGTCCAGCTGCTTGCCGACGGTCTTCAGCGCCTCGGAGAACTTCGCGTGGAACAGCTCCTGCAGCGTGTCCCGGTCGCTCGCCCGCGCCGTGCCGACGGCCTGGGCGACCTTGATGACGTCCTCGACGGTCTTGTTGACCTTCACGAAGAACGAGATCCGGATGTCCGCGCGGATGTTGTCCCGGCAGATCAGGCCCTCCTTGCCGGCCCGGGTGATCTCGATGGTCTTCACCGAGATGTCCATCACCTCGGCCTTGTGCAGCACCGGCAGCACTACCTGCCCGGTGAAGGTCACATCCACCTTGCGCATCTTGGAGACGATCAGCGCCTTGCCCTGCTCCACCTTGCGGAACAACCGGGCGACGACAAGTCCGAGGAGCAGGCAGACGGCGACGAGCACGCCGATGCCCACGATCATGGCAACCATGGCATACGTCCTTCAGGCATGAGGGAGTCGAGCGTAAGGAGGAGAGGCCGGAGGTGAACTCCGGCGGCGGCACGGCTCAGGCGGCGCGGTCCCGCGTTTCGAGCGCGAGGTCGCGCGACACGCCCCCGTAGGGGTTCCGGCTGTCGGCATCCGCAGGCTCGGCGTCTCCCGTGCGAGCCTCGCTCGGCACGGACGGCACCGGTTCGTCCGGGAAGAGGCGGTGCAGCGGCCGAACGATCAAACAGGTCGCGGCCCAGGCGACGAGCAGCGCCCCCACAGGTACGACGAGGTGCAGGATCCCGGCGGCAGGTCCGGGGAGCGCGAACACGGCCAGCAGAACCTTCGCTCCCACGCTCAAGGACCAGGCGAGCACCGTCAGAAGGGAGAAGGCAACCGTCACGGGCACCCCGCCCATGCGCCACGCCCGAAGGTCAATGTCCGTGTCGAAGCTGCCGACGCCGGCGACTCCCACGGCGGCCAGGAGCCAGAAACAGACGACCACGACGAGGGCAGCGGTCAGCAGGATCGTGGGCAGCCCCGTGGCCGCTGCCAGAAACGTCCGCATCTCCTGGTCCCCCTCTCCGCCCGCGGCGCGCATCAGTCGGCTCCGACGGTGCACGGCCGTTCCGGGCCTCGATGCCGGACACCTGCCGGTGTCCGGCACCAAAACCATCCGCCGTGCTCCCCGCGAGCCATGCTGCACGATCCGGTCCCGGCCGCGCATTGCCGGTTTCCGGCAATGTTCATCAGCGTCTGCATGCCGGTGGCCGCTGAGAAACCGTCACCGGCGCGTCAGGAGGGCAAGTAGCCGAATCGGCGGGCGATCCCGCACCGGCTCCTGCAATCGACCCCCGCCCTGAGCTGACAGCCCCAGTGGCGCAGAGAGTAGGCACGGCGCAGCAGTTGCTCGTTCGGCTCCTGGGCGGCGACGAGCTGACCCAGGCCGCCGCCGCGGACTGCACCGATCCCGCCGCGCTGCAGCAGCTCGGCGTCGGCCCCAGATCCTGGAACGTATCGGCGCCCATCACGTCGTGTTGCCCGAGCACGACATGGGCGAGCGCGTGGCCCATCTGGTCACCGGGCGGATGCTGGACTTCATCACGTTCGACAGCGACTACGCCCTCATCAAGACCCTTGCCTCGAAGGTGGTCGGCGGAGTGCCTCTCGGCGAGACCCGGGTGCGCAGCACGTACGGCGTAACCGTCGTCGGCATCAAACGCCCCGGCGCCGACTTCTCCCACGCCACTGCCGAAACGGTCGTCACCAGTGAGACGCACCGTGAGGACGCTCGCAGCCTCGCACCTCACCTCTCGAAGCGATAGCCCATCCCCGGCTCCGTGATGAAGTGCTTCGGATGCGACGGGTCCGCCTCCAGCTTCCTGCGCAGCTGGGCCATGTAGACCCGGAGGTAGTTCGTCTCCTTTCCGTACGACGGCCCCCAGACCTCCTGCAGCAGCTGCTTCTGGCCGACCAGGCGGCCGGTGTTGCGCACGAGCACCTCGAGCAGCTGCCACTCGGTCGGCGTGAGCCGTACGTCCACACCGCCGCGGTTGACCTTCTTGGCGGCCAGGTCGACGGTGAATCCTGCGGTCTCCACGACGACGTCGTCCTCGCCGCCGCCGGTGGGCTCGGCGCGGCGGACGGCTGCCCGCAGCCGGGCGAGCAGCTCGTCCATGCCGAAGGGCTTGGTGACATAGTCGTCGGCGCCCGCGTCGAGTGCCTCGACCTTCTCGTCGGAGGTGTGCCGGGCGGACAGCACAATGATCGGCACACGGGTCCAGCCGCGCAGGCCCTTGATCACCTCGACTCCGTCCATGTCGGGCAGGCCCAGGTCGAGGACCACCACGTCGGGGCGGCGGGCGGCGACGAGCTGCAGGGCGGTGGCACCGTCGAACGCCGCGTCTACCTCGTACTTGCGTGCCTTGAGGTTGATCACGAGCGCGCGCACGATCTGTGGCTCGTCGTCGATGACGAGCACCCGGGTCATGAGGATTGCCTTTCGGGTTGTGCGGGGTCTTCCGGGCGCATGGTGCCTGCCGGTACGGGCTGCGGGAGCTCGGTGTCCGATCCTCCCGCACGGAGGGTGAGGACCATCGTGAGGCCGCCGCCGGGGGTGTCCTCGGCGGTGAGGGTGCCGCCCATGGCTTCGGCGAAGCCGCGGGCGACCGCGAGGCCGAGGCCGACACCCGCACCGCGCGGGGCGTCGCCGTAGCGCTGGAAGGGGGCGAAGATGCGGTCCTTGGCCTCGTCGGGGACGCCGGGACCGCGGTCCACGACGCGGAGTTCCACCCGGTCGGCGATGGCGCTGGCCGCCACCAGGACCGGCTCGCCGTCGGGGCTGTACTTGACGGCGTTCTCCACGACGTTGGCGACCACGCGCTCCAGCAGCCCCTTGTCGGTGGCCACCATGGGGAGGGTCTCGGGAATGTCCAGGACGACGGTCAGTTCCGGGTAAGGGATGCCGCCCAGGGCCAGCGGCACGACCTCGTCGAGGTCGATCTCGCGGATGAGCGGCGCAACGGTGCCGGTCTGCAGGCGGGACATGTCGAGGAGGTTACCGACGAGGTGGTCGAGGCGGTCGGCGCCCTCCTCTATCGCGGCCAGGAGTTCTGCCCGGTCCTCCTCGGACCACTCCACGTCGTCCGAACGCAGGCTGGACACCGACGCCTTGATGCCTGCGAGCGGGGTGCGCAGGTCGTGGCTGACAGCGGCCAGCAGGGCGGTGCGGATGCGGTTGCCCTCGGCCAGCTCCTTGGCCTGCTCGGCCTCGGACTGCAACCGCTGGCGGTCCAGGACCACAGCGGCCTGCGCCGCGAACGCGGCCAGTATGCGCCGGTCCGAGGCCGGCAGCACCCGGCCGGACAGCGCCAGCGCCATGTGATCGCCCGCCGGCACGTCCACATCGGCGTCCTCGGGACGCTCCATCACGGGGCTCGCGCCGACGCGGCCTGCGCAGATCCAGGGCGCCATGTCGTCCTCCCGTTCCAGCAGGGCCACCGAGTCCATGCCGAAGGTCTCGCGGACCCGTTCCAGCAGCGCCTCCAGGCTGGTCTCGCCGCGCAGCACACTGCCCGCGAGGAAGGAGAGGATCTCCGACTCGGCGCGCAGCCGGGACGCTTGTTCGGTGCGGCGGGCCGCCAGGTCCACCACCGACGCCACCGACACGGCCACGCCCACAAAGACGGCGATGGCGACGATGTTCTTCGGATCGGCGATCGTCAGGGTGTGGAACGGCTCGGTGAAGAACCAGTTGATCAGCAGCGAGCCCACCACGGCGGAGGCCAGGGCGGGCAGCAGGCCGCCCACCAGCGCCGCCGCGACCGTCAGGGTCAAGAACAGCAACATGTCGTTGGCCAGGCCCAGGTCGGGCACGACCCCTTTGAGCAGCAGGGTGAGGAGCACAGGTCCCGCCACACCGGTCAGCCAGCCCCAGACGATCCGTGACCGGCCGAGCCGCGCGCCGCGGGCGACCGGTAGCCCGCGCCCTTTGCCCGCCTCGTCATGGGTGATCAGGTGGACGTCGAGGTCGGGTCCGGAGTCCCGGGCGACCGTGGCGCCGACGCCGGGGCCGAACATGTACTGCCAGCTCTTGCGCCGGGAGACGCCCAGCACGATCTGGGTGGCGTTCACTCCGCGCGCGAAGTCCAGCAGCGCCACCGGGATGTCGTCACCGACCACGTGGTGGAAGGTGCCGCCCAGGTCCTCCACCAGCGTGCGCTGGACGGCCAGTTCCTTGGGCGAGGCCGAGGTCAGCCCGTCGCTGCGGGCGATGTAGACGGCCAGCACCTCACCGCCGGCGCCCTTCTCGGCCAGGCGGGCGGCCCGCCGGATCAGCGTCCGGCCCTCGGGCCCCCCGGTCAGCCCGACCACGATGCGCTCCCGCGAGCCCCATATCTTCGACACCTGATGCTCGCTGCGGTACTGCTGCAGATACTCATCCACCCGGTCGGCCACCCACAGCAGCGCCAGCTCCCGCAGTGCGGTCAGGTTGCCCGGCCGGAAGTAGTTGGACAGGGCCGCGTCCACCTTGTCCGGCTTGTAGACGTTGCCGTGCGCCATCCGCCGCCGCAGCGCCTGCGGCGACATGTCCACCAGCTCTATCTGGTCGGCCCGGCGCACCACCTCGTCCGGCACCGTCTCCTTCTGCCGCACACCCGTGATCGACTCGACGACATCGCCGAGCGACTCCAGGTGCTGGATGTTGACCGTCGAGATGACGTTGATCCCGGCCGCCAGCAGTTCCTCCACGTCCTGCCACCGCTTGGCGTTGCGGGAGCCGGGCACGTTGGTGTGGGCGAGCTCGTCTACCAGCGCCACCCGGGGGCGGCGGGCGAGGACGGCGTCGACGTCCATCTCGGTGAAGAGGCCGCCCCGGTACTCCAGCTCCCGGCGCGGTAGCTGTTCCAGTCCGTGGAGCATCACCTCGGTGCGTGGCCGGTGGTGGTGCTCCACGAACGCGACCACGCAGTCGGTGCCCCGCTCGATCCGCCGGTGCGCCTCGGAGAGCATCGCGTACGTCTTGCCGACGCCCGGTGCAGCGCCGAGGTAGATCCGAAGCTTGCCGCGTGCCATATCTGTCGTCTCTGTCGTCTCGTCATGCTTCGAAGCGGTAGCCCATGCCCGGCTCGGTGATCAGATAGCGAGGGTGGGCCGGGTCCGCTTCAAGTTTGCGGCGGAGCTGGGCCATGTACACCCGCAGATAGTTGGTCTTGCCGCTCTGGGACGCACCCCATACCTCCTGGAGCAGGTGTTTCTGCGTGATGAGCCGGCCAGGGTTGGTGACCAGGATCTCCAGCAGATGCCACTCGGTGGGGGTGAGCCGGATGTCCCGGCCACCCCGGGTCGCCTTCTTCGCCAGCAGGTCGATGGTGAACGCGTCGGTCTCGACCAGTGTCGTCTCGGGAGCCAGCGGCACGTCCTCGGTCCGGCGGACCGCTGCCCGCAACCGGGCCAGCAGTTCGTCCATGCTGAACGGCTTGGTGATGTAGTCGTCGGCGCCCGCGTCCATTGCCGCGACCTTCTCGTCCGAGGCCCGGCGCGCGAACAGCACCAGGATGGGCACGCGGGTCCAACCGCGCAGGGACCTGATGACGTCGACGCCGTCCATGTCGGGCAGGCCGAGGTCCAGTACCACCACGTCCGGCTGGCGGGAGGCGGCCAGGCGGAGTGCGGTGGCGCCGTCGGGCGCCGCGTCCACTCCGTACTGCCGGGCCTGCATATTGATCACAAGAGCCCGTACAAGCTGTGGGTCGTCCTCCACCACCAGCACCCGGGTCATCGGCGTGCGGCCTTCCTGTCGTCGGTGGGCTCCGTGCTGTCGGTACGGCGGCGGGAGCCGACGGGCCCGGAGTTCCCGGTCCGCCGCCTCCCGGCCGTCGGTGTCCATAAGCCCATTACTTCTCGGCGAGTTCCTTGAGCGCGATGTTCAGCTCCAGGACGTTGACGTGCGGCTCGCCCATGAAACCGAGCGATCGCCCTTCGGTGTGGTCGTCGACCAGCTTCTGGACCTGCGCGGCAGTGAGGCCGTTAGCCTCGGCGACCCGCTTGACCTGAATGTCCGCGTACGCGGGCGAGATCTCCGGGTCGATGGCGGAGGCCGATCCCGTGACCGCGTCCTTGGGCACCTCCGACTCGGGCACGCCGTTGAACTGGGCGACCTGCTTCTTGGCAGCCCTGACGTTCTTCACGAGCGTCGGGTCACTGGCGCCCAGCTGGCTGGAGCCGGTGGTCAGCGGGTCGTAGCCGCTGTTGGACGGGCGGCCCTGGAACCACTTCGGGTCCGGCTTGTCGGTGCCCTTGATGTTCCAGCTCTGGCCGATCAGCCTGGAGCCGATCTCCTTGCCGTCCACCTTGACCATCGATCCGTTGGCCTTGTCATTGAACAGGGCCTGGCCGATGCCGGTGACGACGAGGGGGTAGATGATGCCGGTCACGACGGTGAGGACCAGCAGCATGCGCAGAGCGGCCCAGAGCGTGCGCCCGGTGTTCGCTACGGAGGTGTTCATGTCCTTCACCCGATCCCGGGGATGAGCGAGATGAGCAGGTCGATGATCTTGATGCCGATGAATGGGGCGATCAGGCCGCCTAGGCCGTAGATGGTGAGGTTGCGACGCAGCATCTTGTCGGCGCTGACCGGCCGGTACTGCACGCCCTTCAGGGCCAGCGGCACCAGGGCGATGATGATCAGCGCGTTGAAGATGACCGCGGCCAGGATCGCGGAGTCCGGCGAGGACAGCCCCATGATGTTGAGCTTGTCCAAGCCCGGGTACACGGCCGCGAACAGCGCCGGGATGATCGCGAAGTACTTCGCGACGTCGTTGGCGATGGAGAACGTCGTCAACGCGCCCCGGGTGATCAGCAGTTGCTTGCCGATCTCGACGATCTCGATGAGCTTGGTCGGGTTGGAGTCGAGGTCGACCATGTTGCCGGCCTCCTTGGCGGCCGACGTACCGGTGTTCATCGCCACGCCGACGTCGGCCTGCGCGAGCGCGGGTGCGTCGTTCGTACCGTCACCGGTCATCGCGACCAGCTTGCCGCCGGCCTGCTCCCGCTTGATCAACGCCATCTTGTCCTCGGGAGTCGCCTCCGCGAGGAAGTCGTCGACGCCCGCCTCCTCGGCGATCGCCTTGGCGGTCAGCGGGTTGTCACCCGTGATCATGACGGTCTTGATGCCCATGCGGCGCAGTTCCTCGAACCGCTCGCGCATGCCGTCCTTGACGACGTCCTTGAGGTGGATGACACCCAGGACGCGAGCGCCCCGTTCGTCCTTTACGGCGACCAGCAGCGGCGTGCCGCCCGCCTCGGAGATGCCGTTGGCGATCGTGTCCGCGTCGTCGGCGACCTCGCCACCCTCCTCCCGCACCCAGGCGATGACGGAGGCGGTGGCGCCCTTGCGCACCTTTCTGCCGTCCACGTCCACACCCGACATGCGAGTCTGGGCGGTGAACTCGATCCACTCGGCGTGCGCCAGCTCGCCCTGGTGTCGCTCGCGCAGCCCGTACTTCTGCTTGGCCAGGACCACGACGGAGCGGCCCTCCGGGGTCTCGTCCGCCAGCGAGGAGAGCTGGGCGGCGTCGGCGACCTCGGCCTCGGTGGTGCCCCGCACCGGCACGAACTCGGACGCCTGGCGGTTGCCGAGGGTGATGGTGCCGGTCTTGTCCAGCAGCAGCGTCGAGACATCACCGGCCGCCTCGACCGCGCGGCCCGACATCGCCAGCACGTTGCGCTGCACCAGCCGGTCCATGCCCGCGATCCCGATCGCAGACAGCAGGGCGCCGATCGTGGTCGGGATGAGGCAGACCAGCAGCGCCACCAGGACGACCATGCCGAGCTCGGAGCCGGCGTAGTCGGCGAACGGCGGCAGGGTGGCCACCGCCAGCAGGAAGACGATCGTCAGCGACGCCAGCAGGATGTTCAGTGCGATCTCGTTCGGCGTCTTCTGCCGGGCCGCACCCTCCACGAGGTTGATCATCCGGTCGATGAAGGTCTCGCCCGGCTTCGTCGTGATCTTGATGACGATGCGGTCGGACAGCACCTTCGTACCGCCGGTGACGGCCGAGCGGTCGCCACCCGACTCACGGATGACCGGCGCCGACTCACCGGTGATCGCCGACTCGTCGACCGAGGCCACGCCCTCGACGACGTCACCGTCGCCGGGGATGATGTCGCCCGCCTCGCAGACCACCAGGTCACCGATCGTCAACTCGGTGCCCGGAACCTGCTCCTCGGACGTGCCGTCCGCGAGCAGTCGGCGCGCGACCGTGTCGGTCTTGGCCTTGCGCAGCGTGTCGGCCTGCGCCTTGCCACGGCCCTCGGCGACCGCCTCCGCCAGGTTGGCGAAGATCACCGTCAGCCACAGCCAGGCGCTGATCGTCCAGCCGAACCAGTCACCCGGGTCCTTGAATGAGAAGAACGTCGTCAGCACGGAGCCGACGAGGACCACGAACATCACGGGGGACTTGACCATCACCCGCGGGTCGAGCTTGCGGAACGCGTCCGGCAGCGACTTGAGCAGCTGCTTGGGGTCGAACAGCCCGCCGCCGACCCGCCCGTCCGGCTTGTGCCCGGTGGGCGCGTCCTGATGCGGCGCGAGGGTGGGAGTGGACATGGAGTCCTGCTTCTTTGCGTCGGTCTTCTGAGTGTTGGTCGTCATCACGCCAAACCCTCGGCCAGCGGACCCAGCGCAAGCGCCGGGAAGAACGTCAGACCGGTGATGATCAGGATCGCCCCGACCAGCAGACCGGTGAACAGCGGCTTCTCGGTGCGCAGGGTGCCCGCGGTGGCCGGCACCGGCTTCTGGTCGGCGAGCGAGCCGGCCAGCGCCAGCACGAACACCATCGGCAGGAACCGTCCCAGCACCATGCACAGGCCGAGCATCGTGTTGTGGTACTCGGTGTTGGCCGCGAAGCCCGCGAACGCGGAACCGTTGTTGTTGCTGGCAGAGGTGTAGGCGTACAGCACCTCGGAGAAGCCGTGCGCCCCGATGTTCGTCATCGACGACTCACCCTTGCCCAGCGCCATCGCCAGCGCCGTGCCGATCAGCACCAGGGCCGGGGTGATGAGGATGTAGCAGGCAGCCAGCTTGATCTCGCGGGTGCCGATCTTCTTGCCCAGGTACTCGGGCGTACGGCCCACCATCAGACCGGCGATGAACACTGCGATGATCGCCATGATCAGCATGCCGTAGAGGCCGGAGCCGACGCCGCCGGGCGCGATCTCGCCCAGCATCATCCCGAGCAGCAGGACTCCGCCGGACAGTCCGCTGAAGGAGTCGTGGAAGGAGTTGACCGAGCCGGTCGAGGTCATGGTCGTCGAGACTGCGAACAACGACGACGGGCCCTCGCCGAAGCGCTGCTCCTTGCCCTCCATCGCGCCGCCCGCCAGCTGCGAGGCGGTGCCGGGGTGGGCGTACTCGATCCACGTCACCGTGACCACGCCGAGGAACCAGATGATCCCCATCGCGGCGACGATGGCGTAACCCTGCTTGACGTTGCCGACCATCTTGCCGAAGGTGCGCGGCAGCGAGAACGGGATCACCAGGAGCAGGAAGATCTCCAGCCAGTTGGTGAAACCGTTGGGATTCTCGAAGGGGTGGGCGGAGTTGGCGTTGAAGAAGCCACCGCCGTTGGTGCCGAGGTCCTTGATGGCCTCCTGGGAGGCGACCGCACCGGGGCTGATGGCCTGCTTGTCACCTGTGAGCGTGGTGACGGTGTGGATGTCGCCGAAGTTCTGGATGGCGCCGGCCGCGATCAGGATCACGGCCGCGATCACGGAGATCGGGATCAGGATGCGGATGGTGCAGCGCACCAGGTCGGCCCAGAAGTTGCCCAGGTCACCCGTGCGCGAGCGGGCGAAGCCGCGCACCAACGCCACCGCGACGGCGATACCGACCGCGGCGGACACGAAGTTCTGCACGGCCAGGCCCATCGTCTGGGTGACGTGGCTCATCGCCACCTCGCCCGAGTACGACTGCCAGTTCGTGTTGGACACGAAGGAGGCGGCGGTGTTGAACGCCTGGTCCGGGGTGATCGGCTTGAACCCGAGCGACAGCGGCAGCTTGTCCTGCACCCGCTGCAGCAGGTAGAGGAAGAGCACGCTCAACGCGGAGAAGGCCAGCACCCCGCGAAGGTAGGCGGGCCAGCGCATCTCCGCGTCGGGGTTGGCACCCACCGATCGGTAGATCCACTTCTCCACCCAGAAGTGCTTCCTGGACTGGAAGACGGCGGCCATGTAGTCGCCGAGCGGGCGGTGCACCAGGGCGAGCGCGCCGATCAGCGCGGTCACCAGGAGCACGTCGGCAAGGACGGGACTCATCTCGTGCTCAGAACCTCTCCGGGAAGATCAGGGCGAGGACGAGGTAGCCCAGCAGGGCGACGGCCACGATCAGGCCGACGACGTTCTCGGCGGTCACAGCTTCGCCACCCCCTTGGCGACGAGAGCCACCAATGCGAACACCGCGATCGTGGCGACGACGAAGGCCACATCGGCCATCGCAAGCTCCTGGGTGAGGTTCGGGTAAGAACGGACCTCTCGAGGGAACCTGTTCTCCCGGACGGATTCGACTCCCCTTAACGGAACCCTGACGGCGTTCCGCGCACCTTTGACGCACCCCATACGCGCGACGCGTCGGGACGGCAGCCGCGCGCCGTGGGACCAGCCGTCAAGGCCGCATCACCAGCGCGTCAGCGTCGCGTCAGTGAACGCGAAAGGGGAGCTCTGCGGGTTTACCGTCACCGGTATGGATCGCCCTGTCGACGGGCACGGGAATGACGGCGTCCTCGGCGGCCGGCGAACGCACGGCGCCGCCCGGGAACCGGGCCCACGACCGCCACTGGGCCGCGGAGATGCGCAGCACCATCCGCTGCACCGGCACGATCCTCGGCCTCCTGCTGCTGGTGGACGCCCTGGCCGACACGCTCACTCCGACGCGTGCGGCCCTTTCGTGCGGGCTCGCGCTGCTGCTTCTCCTCATCCTCTTTCCGCCGCGCATCACAGCCGGGGTGGGGTGGCTGGTGGTGCGCGGGCCCTGGGCCGGCCACCGGGTGCGGACCGACCGCCTGGTGTCGCCCGCACCACGGGAAGGACCGCGCAACGCCTGGTCCTGCGGGACTCCCTCGGCGGCCGGGTCGAGCTCGACCCGCGTGTTCTGATCGACAACGCATCGCTCTGGCACCGTTTCGACACAGATGCCCGGGGCTCGCAGCGCCGAGGCTGCCTGCGTGAGGGCTCGACCGTGCTGGACCAATTGGCCCACCGTGGACCGCGAGACGGCTTTGGCGATCTTCAAGGTGTCCGGGCTGGAGGAGTAGCCCTGTCGACACCTCTGACCTAATGCGCCATTTGTACGCATCTTGCGAAATCCTAACGGCTCCTTAACGCCCGATGGGCGGATCGGGCATTCCACCAGGCCCCTACTCCATGCTTACCCTCGCGCACGTGTTCAACGTGACGGGAATGCTCAAGCGGCTGGTGATCGGCCGGGCGATGCGCAGCGAGGAACTGCACGAGACCCTGCTGCCCAAGCGGCTCGCTCTGCCGATCTTCGCCTCCGACCCGCTGTCGTCGGTGGCGTACGCGACGCAGCGGCGAGCCCCCGGCACCGGCCGAGCATCCGGAGCCTCCCCTGGGTTCCCGGCGCTCATGACCAGCCCGCTGCTGAGCGGAACTCCGCCGGCCGGGGCCCCAGTCGAGCACTTTGAACACCATGGCCGCGAGCAGCGCTTTGATCTCGGACACGCTGGGCGGAATCCGGGGAAGCATCGTCGAGGCTTGAGTCTCAAGTGACTTGAGGCTTCAGACTCTCTGCATGAAAGACGAACAGCCCAGCCGACTCACCATCGGGCAGCTCGCCGAACGCACCGCTGTCGCCGTCCCCACCATCCGCTACTGGTCGGACATCGGCGTACTGCCGCCCGAAGGACGCACGGAAGGGGGCTACCGGCTCTACGGAGCCGAGGCCATCGCCCGTCTCGAGCTCGTCCGCACACTGCGGGAGCTGGGGCTCGGCCTCGACGCGATCAGCCAGATCCTGGAAAGCGAGGCGACGATCGCGGAGGTCGCCGCGAGACATGTCGTCGCCCTGGACGCCCGGATCGGCGCCCTGAAGGTCAACCGGGCCGTGCTGGCCACCGTTGCGAAACGCGGTTCCACCGCCAAGGAGACAGCGCTGATGAACAAGCTGGCACGACTCTCGGTCGATGAACGAAGGAAGATCATCGAGGACTTCCTGAAAGAGGTGGCCGGCGGACTGGAGGCCGGCCCCGACATCGGCGAGCGGCTGTCACGTTCTCCGCTAGCACTCCCCGAGAACCCCACGGCGGAGCAGGTGGACGCCTGGCTGGAACTGGCCGAACTGATCCAGGATCCGGGTTTCCGTGCCCGGATGCGAACGTTGCTGGAGCTGAGTGCGCGCGGGCGGAATGCGGGCGGCTCGATCTGGTTCGCCGGGCACGTGGTGCAGGTCGTCGGCGAAGCCCGCGAAAGGGGGGTGGCCCCCGACGCGCCGGAGGCCTTCACTGTGCTGTCCGAGCTGTTCGGCGACGCGGACCGGCGCACGATCCTGCAGTGCCTGGAGGTGGGCCTGGCCGCAGGGGCCGAGCGGTACCGGCAGCTCATCTCCGTCGTCAGGGGGCACCAGCCGCGCCCCTCTCGCGCGGATGACTACACCTGGCTCGGCCAGGCACTGCGAGCCGACCTCCAGCGGGCGGCATGAACGATGGCACGGGCGTGACATGTGACGAAGGCCGCCGGCCGGAGCCGGGCCCGGTCATGGCCGAAGCCGGGAGGCCAGACCCTCGAAGTAGCTGCGGTGCACGGCGGTCAGGTCCACCTGCTCGGGGTCCAGCAACCACAGCAGGTGCGCCCCCTCGATGAACGCGGCCGTCTCCGTGGCCAGGACTTCCGGGTCCAGACCGGCACGGGCCGAACCGTCGGCCACGGCGCGCGTGAACAGGGCGACCAGCTGGGCCCGCAGCGCCCGCCCCCGGTCCCGGAACCAGGTGTGGAGCACGGAACCAGGCTCCAGATTCTCCGCGGTGAGCGTGGTGTGCAGGGCGGCCAGCTCCCGTTCGGTGGCGGCGGTGTGCTCGGCGTCCCTCACGAACCAGTCGAACGCCTGGTCAAGGGTGGGTTCGGTCCCTGGTGTGATGGACAGCCGCTCCAGGGCGCGCCGGTCGGCCTCCTCCAGGACGGCTTGTACGAGTCCGTCCTTGCTGCCGAAGTGATGGATGAGCGCGGAAGGGGTGGCGCCGGCGCGCTCGGCGATCGCGGCCACACCGGTGCCGCGCACCCCTTGCCGTGCGAACAGCCCGATAGCGGCGTCGACCATGGCGCGCCGTCGCTCCACGCCCCGCTTCTGCACCTGCCCCTTGATTCCGGCCATGGGGATCAGGGTGCCCGGACGAGTCCACGGCGTCCAACTCACATGTGCCGGCGTCGGCAAAGCAGGTGCGGGATCCGCGCCAAAGCATTATCTTGAACGACCATGCAGGAAAATGGATCGCAGAACGAGTACCTGACGGGCCGCGAGCGGATCGTCCGCGCAGACGGCCTCGAGCTGTGGGCGGAGGACTTCGGCAACCCGGACCATCCGGCGGTGCTGTTGGTGATGGGTGCACAGGCACAGGGCGTCCAGTGGAACGACGGCATCGTCCGTCGCCTGGTCGACGGCGGGCGCCGGGTCATCCGCTACGACCACCGCGACACCGGACGGTCCTCGACCCTCGACTTCGCCAGCCAGCCGTACACCGTCGCCGACATGGCCTCCGACGCGCTCGCCGTCCTGGACGCGTTCGGGACTGAGCGAGCTCATCTGGTGGGCGTGTCCCTCGGCGGCCTCATCGCCCAGCGGCTGGCCGTCCAACACCCGCACCGGGTGCTGACCCTGACGAGCCTGTCGTCCCAGCCACTCGGCACGGACACGGCAGCAGCAGTGCAGCGCGCACTGGAGGGGGCGCCTCCGCTCCCCGGCGAACTGCCTCCGCCCAGGCCCGAGTTGCTCGCCGCCCTCGTCTCGGCCTTCCCCAAGCCGGAGGCGGACCTGGAGGAGTACCTCGCCGCCCGGCTGCCGCTGTGGCGTGTCCTGCACGGCCCGGCGCTGCCGTTCCACGAGGACGAGTACCGCACCATGGAGCAGCGGGTGTACGAGCGGGCGCGCGATCTGCAAGCCGCGCTCAACCACACGTTCGCCGGGGCCGCCGGCATGGGCTCCACGGCGGACCTGGCGTCCGTCACCGCACCGACGCTGGTCCTGCACGGCACCGAAGACCCGATGTTCCCGCCCGCGCACGCCGAAGCCACCGCCGCCGCGATCCCCGACGCCCGCCTCGTCATGATCGAGGGCATGGGCCACACCCTGCCCACGGCGCTGGAGGACCGCCTGGCCGACGAGATCCTGCACCACACGGGGCGCACAGAAGCATGACTCTGTAGGAGATCTCCTCACGAGCCCGGTCGATTCCGTTCAAGGAACGTGCCAGGCGTGTCGCGATGTCACCGACGTCCCGGCACCCGGCAGGTGCCGTTCGGCACACCACTGCCCCGGCAGGCAATCATCCGCAGCCGTCGCTATGTCTTCGGCGTCTGGGCGACGATCGCCACCGCCGCCACGGTGTCGGCCGTCCTCGGCTACACGGTGGTCGGTTCCTTCTCCCCCGCCGTGATCGCCGCGGTGACCGCGGTGGGCGCGGTGACCGCGGTGGGCGCGGTGACCGCGGTGGGCGCGGTGACCGCGGTGGGCGCGGTGGGCGCGGTGGGCGCGGTGGGCGCCGACACGATGATCCCCGAGGCCTTCGAGGACGCCCACCTGGCCGTCGGACTGATCACCGTGAGTGGCTTCCTGGTCTCCTTCGCCCTCTCACACACCTGACATTCCTTCAGGAGCGCGGACGTCATGGGCACATGTGCATCCACGCCTCCAGCGCGCTCTCCAACCACCCGCCACAGTGGGTGGTCAGGCTCGCTCTCACGCCGGCTTCACACACTCAGCGCTGCCCGGACGGTCTGCTCCGACTTCGTCCCTCCCTCGCCGGAGGAGGTGACCCGGCCCGCCTCCAGCACGTAGTAGCGCTGGGCAGCGCGCATGGCGAAGCCGACGTGTTGTTCGACGAGGAGGACGGACAGACCACCCCGCCGGGTCAGGGCGAGGATCGTCTCCTCGATCTCGGCGACCACGGAGGGCTGGATGCCCTCGGTGGGTTCGTCGAGGAGGAGGAGCCGGGGGCGGGTGATCAGGGCGCGGGCGATGGCGAGTTGCTGGCGCTGGCCGCCGGAGAGGAGGCCGGCGCGGCGGCCGGACAGCTCACGCAGGGCAGGGAAGAGGTCCAGCGCCTCGGCGATGGACTCCTTGCCTCGCCCACTGCCTGAACGGCGTGGGCGGACCCCCAGGCGGCCGTCCGCGACGAGTTGGAGGTTCTCGGCCGTGGTGAGGTGCGGGAAGGACTGCTGGCCCTGCGGTACGTACGCCATACCGCGGGCGACTCGCTGGTGCGGGGCGAGACGGGTGATGTCCTCGCCGTCCAGGAGCACAGCGCCGCTGCCGGGTTTCAGCAGGCCCATGGCGGCCCGCAGCAGGGTGCTCTTGCCGGCGCCGTTGTGGCCGAGGACGGCCGCGACGCCGTCCTTCGGGACGGAGACGGTGACGCCGTGCAGCACGGTGGTGCGTTCGTAGCCTGCCTGGATGGTCTTGATGTCCAGCATGGGATCATGCCTCCTCTGCGGCGGTGGCGGCAGCGGGGGCCGAAGGCTCGGGCTGCGGCTCGCTCTCCGGTGCGAGTTCCGGTTCGGGTTCGGAGGCGCGACCCAGGTAGACCTCCTGAACCCGTGGGTCGGCCTGGACTTCGGCGACGGTGCCTTCGCTGAGTACCTTGCCGGCGTGCAGCACGCTGACGCTGCGGGCGAAGGAGCGCATGAAGTCCATGTCGTGCTCGATGACCACGACCGTGCGCTCCGCGCTGATCCGCCTCAGCAGTTCGCCCGTCGCCTCGCGTTCCTCGTGACTCATGCCGGCGACCGGTTCGTCGAGGAGCAGCAGCTTGACGTCCTGGACCAGGAGCATGCCGATCTCCAGCCACTGCTTCTGGCCGTGCGCCAGGACTCCGGCCGCGCGGTCGCGCAGGTCGGTCAGGCCAGTGGTCTGCAGAGCGTTCGCCACCGGCTCCGGGATGCCCTTGCGGCGGCGCAGCATCGTCATCGGTCCGCGCCCGGCGCCGGCGGCGATGTCGAGGTTCTGAAGGACCGTCAACTGCTCGAAGACGGTGGCGGTCTGGAAGGTGCGTCCGATCCCGAGGCGGGCGATGCGATGCACGGGCCTGCCCAGGAGTTCCTCGTCGCCGAAGCGCACCGAGCCGCCCGCCTTCACCAGTCCGGTGACCGCGTCGACGAGGGTGGTCTTCCCGGCGCCGTTCGGGCCGATGAGGAACCGCAGATCACCGGGCTGGATGTCCAGGTTGACGCCATCGACGGCGGTGAACCCGTCGAAGGTGACCCTGAGGTCGCGGATGGTCAGTCCCTCGCCGCTCATGCTGCTTCTCCTGAACGAGCCGTGGTGGTACGGCGGTTGCGGACGACGGTGGGCAGCGAGGCCAGGCCTCCCGGCAGGAAACCGACCGCCACGATGAACAACAGCCCCTGCGCATAGGTCCAGGCCGCGGGGAAGGCGTCGGACAGCGTGCTCTGCGCCCAGGCGACGGCGATCGCGCCGAGCACCGCGCCCACGAGTGACGCCCGGCCGCCGACCGCCGCGCCGATGACGAAGCCGATGGACGGCACGATCCCGATCAGGGCCGGGGAGATGATGCCGACGGCCGGTACGAACAGGGCTCCGGCGAGTCCCGCCATACCGGCCGCGACGACGTACGCGATCAGTTTCACGTTGGCGGGGTTGTAGCCGAGGAAGCGCACCCGCTCCTCGCAGTCCCGTACGGCGACGAGGAGTTCGCCGTAACGGCTGACGAACAGCTGCCGGGCGGCGGCCATCAGCAGAAGCAGGACCACGACGATGATGAGGTAGACCATGCGCTGGTTGACGGGGTCGTTGAGCGAGTAGCCGAAGAAGCCCTGGATGTCGGTGAGTCCGTTGGTGCCGCCCGTGGTGGCCTGCTGCCCGATGAGCCAGATGGACAGCGCGGCGGCCAGGGCTTGGCTGAGGATGGCGAAGTAGGCGCCCTTGACCCGGCGGCGGAACACGAGGAAGCCGAGCAGCGCGGCGACGGCCATGGGCAGCACTACGGTCATGGCGAGCGCGAAGGCGGGGTTGGCGAACGGTTTCCACCACCAGGGCAGTGCGTCGGAGGTGCCGTACAGCTGCATGAAGTCGGGCAGGGCCTGGCCGGTGTCGGCGGCGTCGGCGAGCTTGAGGTGCATGGCCATGGCGTAGCCGCCGAGGCCGAAGAAGACGCCCTGGCCGAGCACGAGCAGTCCGCCCCGCCCCCAGGCGAGGCTGACACCGACGGCCACGATCGCGTAACACAGGTACTTGGCGAGGAGGTTGAGGCGGAAGTCGGAGAGCACGAGCGGGGCGATGCCCAGGAGGAGCACGGCGCCCGCGAGGAAGGCGGCGGGTACCCGGAAGCGTTCCAGCGGTGACACCGGCGGCTGCGCCACGGACACCTTCTTGGCCGGGGATGTGGTCGATGTCGTCATGCCAGGCTCCGGGTGCGCAGTGTGTACAGGCCCTGGGGTCGCCATTGGAGGAAGGCGACGATCGCCACGAGGACAGCGACCTTGGCGACGCTGACCGTCGTCGAGTACTCCAGCACCGACTGAAGCACACCGAGTACGAAGGCGGTGATGACGCTGCCCTTCAACTGCCCGATGCCGCCCACGACGACGACCAGGAAGGCGTCGACGATGTAGTTGGTGCCCATCGTCGGACCGATCGGCCCGACCAGGGTGAGTGCGACACCGGCCACGCCCGCGAGGCCCGAGCCGATGAAGAACGTCGTGCGGTCCACTCGCTCGGTGGCGATGCCGGACACCTCCGCGAGGTCCCGGTTCTGCACGACGGCCCGCACGCGGCGGCCGAGCGGTGTCAGCCGCAGGATGAGAGTGAGGCCGAGGACGCACAGCAGGGCGAGGCCGAGGATGAACAGCCGGTTGTTGGCGAGGGTGATGCCGCCGCCCAGCGAGATGTTGCCGGTGAGCAGATCCGGGGCGTGCGTCTGCACGTTGGGGGCGCCGAAGACGTCACGGGCGAGTTGCTGCAGCATCAGGGAGACGCCCCAGGTGACCAGCAGGGTGTCCAGTGGCCGGGTGTACAGGCGCCGGATCAGCAGCCACTCCAGCAGTGCGCCCATGGCTCCGGCGACGAGGAAGGCCACGGGCAGGGCGACGAGCAGTGAGACTCCGGCGCTGCTGATGGACTTCTGGAGGACGTAGGTGGTGTAGGCGCCGGCCATGATGAACTCGCCGTGCGCCATGTTGATCACGCCCATCTGACCGAAGGTGAGGGTCAGACCGAGAGCGATGAGCAGCAGGACGGCGCCGATGCTGATGCCGGTGAAGGACTGGTTGAGGATGACCGTCATGAAGCGGCTCCGGATCGGGGACGAAGGTGCGGGCACGGGACGGGACCCGGCCCTGTGTCAGGGGCCGGGTCCGTCCGGGGCTGGCTGATGGGACTCCGGAGAGGCCATCGCCCGATCAGAGGCCGCTCGCCCAGGAGTAGCCCTTCAGGTACGGGTCCGGCTTGACCGGCTTGCCCGAGTTCCACACCTCGGTGATCAGTCCGTCGGAGCCGACCTTGCCGATCCGGGCCGTCTTGTACACGTGCTGGGTCGCGCCGTCGACGGTCACCTTGCCCTCGGGGGCGTCGAGGACGATGCCGTCCGCGGCCGCCCTCACCTTGGCCACGTCGAAGGAGCCGGCCTTCTCGACCATCGCCTTCCACAGGTACACCGAGATGTACGCGGCCTCCATCGGGTCACTGGTCGGCTTGCCCGCCCCGTACGCGGCCTGGTACGCCTTGACGAACGTCTCGTTGGCCGCGCCCGGCGTGGTCTGGTAGTAGTTCCAGGCCGTGAGCTGGTCCTGAAGATACTGGGTGCCGATGCTCTTGACCTCCTCCTCCGCGATGGAGACCGACAGCACCGGCATCTTCTTGGCGGTGAGACCGGCGGACTTGTACTCCTTGAAGAAGGCCACGTTGCTGTCGCCGTTGAGGGTGTTGAACACGGCGTCCGCGCCGGAGTCCTTGACCTTGTTGGTGATGGTGCTGAACTCCGTGGAGCCCAGCGGCGCGTAGTCCTCGCCCAGCACCTCCATACCGTTGGCCTTCGCGTACGCCTTGATGATCTTATTGGCGGTGCGCGGGAAGACGTAGTCGCTGCCGACCAGGTAGAGCTTGGTCAGGCCCTGCTTCTTGAGGTAGTCCAGGGCGGGCACGATCTGCTGGTTGGTGGTGGCGCCGATGTAGAAGATGTACGGAGACTGCTCCAGGCCTTCGTACTGCACCGGGTAGAACAGCAGCGACTTGTACCGTTCGAAGACCGGCTTGACCGCCTTGCGGCTCGCCGAGGTCCAGCACCCGAAGGTCGCCACGACCTCGTCGTTCTTGATCAGGGCCTCCGCCTTCTCCGCGAAGGTCGGCCAGTCGGAGGCGCCGTCCTGGCTGATCGGCTTCAGCTTCTTGCCCAGCACACCGCCCGCGGCGTTGATCTCCTTGACGGCCAGCAACAACGCGTTGTGCACGGTGACTTCGCTGATGGCCATCGTGCCGGACAGCGAGTTCAGCAGACCGACCTTGACCGTGCTGCCGGACGTGTCGGCCGTGGCACCGGAACCTGACGATGTGTCACTGCCGGTCTTGGCGCCGCAGGCGCTGAGGGCGGCGGACGCACCGATGGCCGATACACCGGCCAACAGGCCACGTCTGCTGATGCTGAGCCCGGACATGCACAACCTCCTTGCCCCGAAGGGCGACGCGAAATAAAGCGGAAGGACTTTGCGAACTTCGGTTCTGAGGACTGCGACTCTGAGGACTGCGACTCTGAGGACTGCCGCTCTGAGGACTGCTGCTCTGAGGACTGCTGCTCTGAGGACGAGGGTCCGACGACTGCGGTGAGAACCTGAGGACTTCGCGACGAAATACGTGGACGGCGCTTCAGAGGCTGCGCCATCGGCGCACGGGTCCCCCAGCCGTTCCGGATACCTCCGGGCTGGTTGCTGAAGTGCGACCACAGCCTGGAAGGAGACTGTTTCAACGGCGTTTCGACGCAATTGAAGGATAGTTTCCAGATGAAATGATCCGACGTGCGGAAACGACCGAGGTCGTTACCGAGGCAGGCTTGACGGCATCTCGGGCGATGGCGATTGTTGCTTCCTGCGGGAAGTATCTGTTTGCCGCATTCCCTTGCCGCGCCTGAGTTCCGCTGTCACGCCCCAACGCGAACGGCGGTAGGCTCCGAACATCCCCCGCCCCGGGGAGCCGAGGGATCGAGAAGAGGAGTGCGATGGCGAGGCGGCCCCAGGAACTGCTCCACCTGCTGACGCGGACCGAGCGCCTCGCCGTGCGCCGAGTGCAGTCCGTACTGGATGAGTTCGCCTGCTCGGTGGAGGCATGGCGAGTCCTGGACCTGCTCTCGGACGGGCAGGGGCACAACATGTCGGCTCTGGCCGACCGCGCCTGCCTGCCCGCCCCGAGCCTCACCAAGCTGGTGGACCAGCTCGTCGACCAGAACCTGGTCTACCGTCGCGTCGACCCCGCCGACCGGCGCCGCATACTGGTTCACCTCACCCCACGGGGCGGACAGCGCCGGCAGCAGCTGGCCCGTGAAGTACGAGCCGACTGGGCGGAATTGGACCTCACCCTCACCGAGGACGGAGAGCAGCTGGAGGCCCTGCTGGAGCGGCTGGCTGCGGCCCTGGCAGGCGATGTCACAACAGGTTTTGGGGAGCGCGCAGTTGGGCGAGCACGTTGAAGTCGAGCCCGTCCGCCTCGGCCAGGTAGATGCGCTGGCGCACATGCCGGTCCCTGAGATGGAGGAGGCCGCGCGGACCTTCGTAGGAGACGGTGTCGGCGGCAGCTGAGATCGCGGAGACGTCCAGGGTGCGGGCGCGTTCGACGAGCGCCGCGAGCAGGAGGACGCCTTCGTAGCAGGACTCGCCCAGGCTGCCCGGTGCGGGTGCGTCGATACCGAACCGGGCGGCGTACTGGCCGTGGAAGTCCAGGGTGTCCTGGGTGGCCAGGGACGCGAAGAACCCGGCCGTGCTGAACAGGCCACCGGTCGCCTCGGGGCCGCTGGCCATCAGCATGTTCTCGTCCATCAGCGTGCTCAGTCTGAGACACCGCTGGTCGAGCCCGGAGGCGGCGAAGGCCCGGTTGAAGCGCACGGCGTCACTTCCGACCAGCAGCATCAGAACGCCGTCCGCGTCCGTGCGCTCGATCCGCCGCAGCACACCCTCGAAGTCCTCGGTACCGAGCGGGAGATACGTCTCTCCGCAGACCCGTCCGCCTCCGCACGCGCGGGCATAGCGCCGTGCGGCCACAGCCGTGCGGCGGGGCCAGACGTAGTTGTTGCCGACGACGAACCAGCGCCGCACGCGTCGGGTCTCGGCGAGCAGCCGCATGGCGGGCAGCAGTTGCCCGTCCGGCGTCTCGCTCGTCATGAAGACGCCCTCAGTACGCTCGCCGCCCTCGTACAGCGCCGTGTAGACGTACGGCACCCGGTGCGCGATCCTCGGTGCCACCGCCTGCCGAACCGACGAGATGTGCCACCCGGTGACTCCGTGCACCATGCCCGTGGACACCAGGGCCTCGACGTTCTCGGCGACCTGCCGAGGGTCGGCGCCGCCGTCGACCTCCAGCAGCCGCAGTTCCTTGCCGAGTACGCCGCCGGCCCGGTTGACCTCCTCGGCGGCCAGTTGCGCACATGCCTCGCAGGTGGGACCGAATATCCCAGCAGGCCCCTGCATCGGGTACACGAGCGCGACGTTCAGGGTTGAATCGTCCGCCGTGAACCACTCGGGGGTGTGGAAGCGAAGCGGCCGGTGCATGGCCCCATGATTGCCGCACGGCCCCCGGCACCCAAGCGGCAGCCGGAATCGAAACCCATTCGTAGGCATGGCGCAGGATCGCGACCCTCGGTCGGCGGCTCGTGTCCGCCAC
The DNA here is from genome assembly GCF_004023625.1 of Streptomyces cavernae. GTDB lineage: Bacteria > Actinomycetota > Actinomycetes > Streptomycetales > Streptomycetaceae > Streptomyces > Streptomyces cavernae. Next base: position 159,765 of record NZ_RPDJ01000026.1, read on the forward strand.
GGCCGACCGTGGCCGACGACCGGCACACGACCTCGGTGTCGGCCGAGAGGGAACGAGCCCTCTCAGGTCCGCCGGACCCCCCGAGCCACGCGGAGTTGATCCACCGCGCGCCTGTGCGCTCTGCGTCATGGCCCCGTAACGTCGTTGAGCTATCAGCGGCAATATGCGACTCAATAATGCGATGTACGGATTTTACGAAGTTCATGCCTCACCTTCGCATTCCCCGCATTACTTCCCAGGGGGAGCAATGGCTGTCGAACACTCTGTCATCGGCCCGGTCAACGCCAATCCGTACGCATGGCCGTACGACACCTCCGTCCCCGCCGACCGCGTCGCCCTCCTCTGTATCGACTGGCAGACGGACTTCTGCGGTCCCGGCGGCTACGTGGACGCCATGGGATACGACATCTCATTGAGCCGCGCGGGGCTGCCCGCCACACAGAAGCTGCTCGCGCACGCCCGCAGCACGGGCATGCTCGTCGTGCACACCCGCGAGGGGCACGACCCGGACCTGACGGACCTGCCGGCCAACAAACGCTGGCGATCGGCGCGGATCGGGGCGGAGATCGGTTCAGCGGGCCCCTGCGGACGCATCCTGATCAAGGGCGAGCCCGGCTGGGAGATCGTCCCCGAAGTGGCCCCGGCCCCCGGCGAAGTGGTTGTGGACAAGCCCGGCAAGGGCGCGTTCTACGCGACCAACCTGGACCTCGTCCTGCGCACCCGCGGTATCACCCATCTCGTCCTCACCGGGATCACCACGGACGTCTGCGTGCACACCACCATGCGCGAGGCCAACGACCGCGGATACGAGTGCCTGATCCTTTCGGACTGCACCGGCGCGACCGACGCGTCCAACCATGAAGCCGCCCTCCACATGGTCACCATGCAGGGCGGCGTCTTCGGATGTGTCTCCACGTCCGAGGACCTCATCGCCGCCACCACGCCGGCCCTCGCCTGACGCACCGCTCCTCGACGAAGGCAGGTACCGCCCATGGACGTCCGCCAACCGCTCGCGGTCGAGGCCGCCCCCTACCCGTTCTCCTTCGACCCCGCCGAAACGGCGCTCGTCGTCATCGACATGCAGCGGGACTTCCTGGAACCGGGCGGTTTCGGGGAAAGCCTCGGCAACGACGTCGGACAGCTCCGCAAGGTCATCGGCCCCCTGCGCGCCGTCCTGGCCGCCTGCCGCGCGGCGGGCATGACGGTCATTCATACCCGCGAGGGTCATCTCCCCGACCTGTCCGACTGCCCACCGGCCAAACTGCTACGGGGCAGCCCCAGCGCACGCATCGGTGATCCGGGGCCCAAGGGGCGCATCCTGGTCCGCGGGGAAGAGGGCCACGACATCATCGACGAACTCCGTCCGGAGCCGGGCGAACCGGTGATCGACAAGCCGGGCAAGGGCGCCTTCTACGCCACCGAGTTCGGCGACCTCCTCATCTCCCAGGGCGTCCACAAGCTCGTGGTCACCGGTGTCACCACGGAGGTGTGCGTACACACCACGGTCCGCGAGGCCAACGACCGCGGGTACGAGTGCCTGGTGCTCTCCGACTGCGTCGGCTCCTACTTCCCCGAGTTCCAGCGGGCCGGTCTGGAGATGATCGCCGCCCAGGGAGGCATCTTCGGCTGGACCGCACCGTCCGAAGTCTTCCTCGCCGCGCTGGCCGAGGCACCGGCCACCTCGCGGCCAGTCTGAGTCCCCGTCCCCACAGGTCGCCTCGCGCCCGCTCCAAGTCCCCGTCCCCACAAGCCGCCTCGCGCCCGCTCCAAGTCCCCGTCCCCACAAGCCGCCTCGCGCCCGCTCCAAGTCCCCGTCCCCACAAGCCGCCTCGCGCCCGCTCCAAGTCCCCGTCCCCACAAGCCGCCTCGCGCCCGCAGTAGGTCCCGTGCCCACAAGCCGCATCCCGCCGACTGCCCCGAACCCCCGGTCCCCACAGGCCGCTGGTCCCATCCCGCCGACTGCCCCGAACCCCCGGTCCCCGCCCACCGGCCGCCCCCAGCGGCCGCTCCGTACCCGCTCGTTCGTTCTCCGTTTCTCTCCCTTCCGCGCCATCCACCACTCCGCCCGACGAAGGGTGACCCCGCCATGCCCCGGTTCCGCCGCACCGCAACAGCCGAGAAGGACCTCATGCCCCTCCCCTTGTGGGTGCGGGGTGACACCAACGCCTTCTTCGGGCTCGGCGTCAACGTCCTGGTCAATGTCCTCACCCTGACAGGACTGTGCATCGGCGTCGTCAAGATCCCCGGAGACGACGTCTTCCACACGATCCTGCCGGCCCTCGGTATCGCCCTGATCATCGGGAACGTCTACTACGCCTACCTCGGCCGCAGGCTGGCCCGCCGCGAGGGACGCCCCGACGTCACCGCGATGCCCTACGGCCCCAGCGTGCCGCACATGTTCATCGTCGTGTTCGTCATCATGCTGCCGGTCTACCTCAAGACCAAGGACCCCCTGCTCGCATGGAAGGCAGGTATCGCCTGGGCATTCATCATCGGCGTGATCGTGCTCATCGGTGCCTTCATCGGCCCGTACATCCGCCGCTACGCACCCCGCGCCGCGCTGCTCGGCACCCTCGCCGGCATCTCCGTCTCGTTCATCTCCATGCGGCCCGCCGGGCAGATGTGGGACCAGCTCTGGATCGCCCTCCCGGTGTTCCTGCTGCTTCTCGTCGGACTGATGACCGACATCAAACTCCCCGGCAACATCCCCATCGGACTGGCCGCCCTGCTGGTGGGCACCGCGATCGGCTGGGCCGGCGGAGCGATGTCCGGCTCGGCGGTCTCGGCCGCCGTCGACGACATCACCTTCGCACTGCCGGGACTCCACCTCGACACACTGTTCTCCGGTCTGTCCGACGTGGCTCCGCTGCTCGCCACCGCCATCCCGCTGGGGGTCTACAACTTCACCGAGGGCATGACCAACGTCGAGAGCGCCGCTGCCGCCGGTGACTCCTACAACCTGCGCTCCATCCTGCTGGCGGACGGCGCGGGGGCCGTCGTCGGAGCCGCTCTGGGCTCGCCCTTCCCGCCCGCCGTCTACGTCGGCCACCCCGGCTGGAAGGCGGCCGGCGGGCGCACCGGCTACTCGTTCGCCACGGGCGCGGTCATCGCCCTGATGTGCTTCGTGGGCATGTTCGGTCTGCTCGGTGCGATCTTCCCGGTCGCCGCGATCGTGCCCATCCTGCTCTACATCGGTCTGCTCATCGGGGCCCAGGCGTTCCAGTTCTCACCGAAGGCGCACGCCGCGGCCGTGGTCGCCGCCCTGATACCGAACCTGGCTTCCTGGGCGGTCAGTCAGGTGGACAACGCCCTCGCCGCGGCGGGCACCAGCGCGGCGAAAGTCGGGGACGCCGGCCTGGAGTCATCCGGTGTCGTCTACCACGGGTTGATGGTCCTGGGGCAGGGCGCAATCCTCGCGGGTCTGATTCTGGGCGCATTCGTCGCCTTCGTCATCGACAAACGGTTCGTGTCCGCCGGAGTCGTGGCCCTGGCCGGCGCGGCGCTCTCCTTCGTCGGACTGATCCATGCCCCGCAGGTCGGCTGGAACGAGAACGGCGGAGTCTCCCTCGGCTACCTCCTGGCCGCCGTGTTGTGCGGCGCCTTCGCCCTGACGCATCCGGAACCCCGTGTCCCGGACGCCGAGGAGCTCGCACTCGACCGACTGCACGGCGGTCCCGCCGCGGCAGAGGTTGCGGAGCCGGCTCCGAAGGCCGAACCGGAGCCGGTCCCGGACTCCGTGTCCGTCACCGCCGCACCCGCGGAGGACGACACCGCCGAACCGGGCGAGGCGGACGAAGCGGCGCCCGAGCCGACGGCCGCCGGCTGACGAAGGAGGGACGACGAGCGGATGGAGCCGACGCAGCCGATGGAGCCGACGCAGCGGATGGAGCCGACACCGCGGACGGAATCGACACCGCGGACGGAGCTGGACCTGCCCCGGACGATCGCCGAGGTGACGGCGGCCTTCAGCGGCTACGAGGAGGCCCTGGTCTCCGACGACCGCGAAGCCATCACGCGGTACTTCTGGGACTCCCCCGACACGGTCCGCTTCGGCATCGCCGACCGGCAGACGGGTGCCGGGGAGATCCGCCGCTGGCGGTGGCAGCAACCCCCGCTGCCACCGGGCCGCAAGCTCTTCGACACCAGGATCAGCACGTTCGGAACCGACTTCGCGACGGTCACGACCCTGTTCGTCTACCCGGGGAGCACGCTCGTCGGCCGCCAGACCCAGGCCTGGGTGCGCTTCCCCGTCGGCTGGAAGATCGTCAGCGCCCATGTCTCGGAGATCCCCGGCACCCCCGACGCCTCCACGGGGAGCCACTGAGAGGGCCGGAAGCACGCGGACAGGTCCGCCGGCCGGCTCTCCGGCCGGCGGACCTGTCCGTGCCGAACGCTCCCGGCAACACCCATGCGGAGCCCCGCCGGCGGGCCTCCGGGCCGGTGCCACGGGAGGCGGCGGAAACCGGACAGCGGGTGTGAAACGGGAGGTCGCACCGAAAGGGGCCCCGGGACACACGAAGTTAACTTCTCCGACTCAGGCGCGAGATCCGTCCGCCCCACCATCAGCAATACCTGTCAATCGACAGGTAATCCTTGCTCGATCGGAGGTGCCGTGATGAGCCGGCCTGAACTCGTCCCTGGGCAAAGCCCCGACGGTGGCGTCATGACCAGTCCCGCTCCCGTCGGCTACCAGCAGGAACTTCGCCGGGGGGTGGGCAGCTTGGCGTCATTCGCTGCGGGCTTCTCCTTCGTGTCGATACTCACCACTGTCTTCCAGCTCTTCGGCCTCGGCTTCGCCCTCGGTGGGGCGGCGTTCTTCTGGACCTGGCCGCTGGTCTTCGCGGGCCAGCTGCTGGTCGCGCTCTGCTTCGCCGAACTGGCGGCGCGCTGGCCCATCTCGGGGGCGATCTACCAGTGGTCGAGCCGGCTGGCCGGCACCACGGCGGGCTGGTTCGTCGGCTGGACCATGATCATTGGGCAGATCCTCACCGTCGCGGCCGCCGCGATCGCGGCGCAGGCGGTGCTGCCGGGCATCTGGTCCGGCTTCCAGATCGTCGGCGGAGCGGGCGCCGACCCGTCCGTCGGCTCCCCGACCGGCGCGCAGAACGCGGTCCTTCTGGGCTGCGTCCTGCTGGTCATCACCACCGTGGTGAACATCCTCGGCATCCGCCAGATGGCCGCCGCCACCAGCATCGGAGTCGCAATCGAGATCGTCGGTGTGATCGCGCTCGTGCTGGTGCTCTTCTTCCTGCCCGAGCGGGGCCCGCAGGTCGTGACCCACCACACCGGCTGGGAGGGCAACGGCGGCTACATCGGGGCCTTCCTCGCGTCCTCGCTGATGGCGGCCTACGTCATGGTCGGCTTCGACTCGGCGGGCGAACTGGCGGAGGAGACCCACAGCCCGCGCCGGACCACTCCCCGGACCATCCTGCGGGCGCTGATCATCTCGGGCATCGGCGGCGCCCTGCTGATCCTCTCGGGACTGATGGCCGCGAGCAGCCTGACCGACGGAAACCTGGCCACCGGCGGCCTTTCCTGGGTGCTCACCGACAGGCTCGGCGACGTCCTGGGCCGGCTGCTGCTGTGCTGCGTCGCCGTCGCGGTGTTCGCCTGCACCCTCGCCGTGCAGACCTCCGGCGCACGGATGATCTACTCCATGGCGCGCGAGGGCGCACTGCCGTTCCACCGACACCTCGCCAAGGTCTCGGACCGTACCGGTACGCCGATCATCACGTCGGTCGTGGTGGGCGTGGGCGCCGCGATCGCGCTCGTGGTCAACCTTCGCCAGGCGGCGATCTTCACCGCTCTCGCCAGCCTCTGCATCGCCATGCTGTATCTGGCCTATCTGGGCGTGACACTGCCGCAGTTGGTCGCACGTATACGACACCGGGGGCTCCCGGAGGGCGTCGACGAGTCGGGCCGACCGCTGTTCTCGCTGGGTCGGTGGGGGCTGTTGGTCAACACGCTCGCCGTGCTCTACGGCGCCGGTATGACGGTCAATCTGATCTGGCCCCGTCCGGAGATCTACGACCTCACTGAGGGCACATGGTGGCTGCGGTGGAGCGCCCTGCTCTTCATCGGGCTCACTCTCGCCGTCGGCGCCGCCTACTTCCTCGCCCGCCGGCTGCACCACCGCATCGAGCTGAGGCATGTGCCGCACACGCACGTCGAGCCGCCTGCCCAGGCCGAGGCCGTCGCCGAGCCCGCCTGAGAGCCGTCCGGCGGCCCGTGCGACGCGACCGGGCGCACTGATTGACGTACCGACGAAGGGATGACGGGACATCCATGTCCACAGCCGAAGAGCCGACGGCCATCACACCGCAACCCCAGGACCCCACCGGACAGCCGTCCGGTGGGGCCGGCGCCCAGGATCCCGGCGAGCAGTCCTCCGCCGGAGTCCGTGATCTGCACCTGACCGACACTGTCCGAAGTGCCCGGGACGACGCCCGCGCCCAGGGCGGACAGGCGAGCGAGTGGATGCCGTACCTTCCGGCGTCCGGCAGCCCGCACTGCCCGCCGGGCGTGGACCCGGCCGCCCTGGTGTGGGCGGAGACGGTGGCACCCGGCGGCTACACCCACAAGGTCCTCGCCCGCGGCACCCGGCTGCGCTTCGACGACCCGACCGGTGACGCCTGCGCCCACCTGCTGCTGTTCAACGCCCTGGAACCGGTCGAGCGGCTCAACGTCGCCGACACCCAGAAGATCCCGTGGCAGGCCTACCTTGGCGAGAACCACCCGCTGCTGTCCGGTGACGGCCGGGTTCTGGCCGTGGTGACCGGTGACTCCTCCGGCCGGCACGACGCCTTCTGCGGCGCCACCACCGACGCCTGGAACCAACACAAGTACGGTGACGCCCGCCCCGAGGGGCCGTCACCGTCCGGCCGGGGACTGTTCCTCAAGGCGGCCGCCAAGCACGGCCTGAGCCGGCGCGACCTGCCGCCCAGCCTGTCCTTCTTCCAGGGCGTACGCGTCGAGGGGGACGGCGCCCTCTCCTGGTGGGGCAGCGCGGGCCCGGGCACACATGTGGAACTCGTCGCGGAAATGCCCCTGTTGATGCTGGTCGCCAACACCGCCCACCCGTTGGACCCGCGCCCCGGCTACGTCGTCGGGCCGCTGCGGGTGCACGCCTGGCGCTCCACCGCCACCGGCCCGGACGATCCGCGGTTCACCGCCGCGCCCGAGCTGCACCGGGCGTACCTCAACACCGTCGACTACTGCGAAGCCCGGGGGCTGTGACATGGCGACCACTCAGACCGAGAGCACCCTGGCCACCTACCCGACCGCCTCGGACGGCACCGTCGCCTCCACCGTCCCGGTCGGCGCCGTGTACGCCGAGGGCTCCACCCTGGACTGGGGAACGAGCCTGGTCGAGGGCACCGTCGTCCGGGACGAGAAAGTGGCCCCCAACGCGCCCTGGTCGGCCGTGGTGAAGGAGGGACACGTCCTGACGATCGTCGATGTCGGCGGCAACCAGTCGGCCGACTGCCTGCTCTACAACGCCGACGAACCCGAGGAGCGCTACAGCGTCCCCGACACCCTCGCCTGGCAGGGCAACGCCTATGTGCGCACCGGCACCGTGCTGCGCAGCAGCGAGGGCCGCCCGCTGATGACCGTCGTCGCCAACGAGATCGACCGGCAGGACACCATCGGCGGCGCCTGCGGCAAGGAGTCCAACACCCTGCGCTACGGCCACCACGTGATGTTCCATCACGGCTGCCGGGAGAACTTCCTCGCCGAGGCCGGCCGGCGCGGTCTCGGGGTGCGGGACATCGTCTCCAACCTCAACTGGTTCATGAACGTGCCCGTCGAGGCGGACGGCGCGCTGGGCATCGTGGACGGCATGTCGGCGCCCGGGCGCCGGGTCGCCGTGCGTGCCGAGATGGACGTCCTGGTGATGGTGTCCAACTGCCCGCAGATGAACAACCCGTGCAACGACTTCAACCCGACCCCGCTGCGGATGATCGTCGTGGACCCGGACCCGGACCCGGCACGCGCCGGGGTCCCGGACCCCGAAGCGGACAGCCCACAGTCCACGCAGACCCCGCACACCCCGGGGGACGCCGCGTGACCCGCCCCACCGCCGTTCTCGTCGCCAACCGCGGTGAGATAGCCCGCCGCGTCATCCGCACCGCCCGGAAGATGGGCCTGGGCACCGTCGCCGTCTTCTCCGACGCCGACCGGGCCGCCCCGCACGTCCGCGAGGCCGATCACGCGGTCCACCTGGGTCCGGCGCCCGCCCGCGACTCGTATCTGCGCGGCGACGCGATCATCGAGGCCGCGCTCACCCATGGCGCCGGAATCATCCACCCGGGCTACGGCTTCCTCTCCGAGAACACCGCCTTCGCCCGTGCCGTCGAGGAGGCCGGCCTGCGTTTCGCGGGCCCGACCGCCGACCAGATCACCGCCTTCGGCGAGAAGCACACCGCCCGCGCCCTGGCCAAGGCGGCCGGAGTCCCGCTGCTGGCGGGGACGGAGTTGCTCGCGAGCGCCGAGGAGGCCGTCACCGCGGTCGAGTCGGTCGGGCTGCCCGTGATGGTCAAGGCCACGGGCGGTGGCGGCGGCATCGGCATGCAGGCCTGCGCCACCACCGACGAGGTGCGTGAGGCCTTCGCCCGCGTGGCGGCGCTCGCCGAGTCCAACTTCGGTTCGGGCGGGGTGTTCCTGGAGCGCCTGGTGCGCCCGGCCCGCCATGTGGAGGTGCAGGTCTTCGGCGACGGCGCCGGCCGGATCGCCGTCTTCGGCGACCGCGACTGCTCGCTGCAGCGCCGCAATCAGAAGGTGATCGAGGAGGCCCCGGCCCCGGCCCTGCCCGCCCGGGTCCGCGAACTGCTGCGGGACTCGTCGCGCCGGCTGCTCGCCTCGGTCGGCTACCGCGGCGCGGGGACCGTGGAGTTCGTCTACGACCCGGTGCGCGAGGAGGCCGCCTTCCTGGAGGTCAACACCCGGCTCCAGGTCGAGCACCCGGTGACCGAGGAGGCGTACGGTGTCGACCTCGTCGAACTCATGCTCACCCTGGCCCGCGACGGCAGGGTCGACGACGCGGTGTTCGAGCGGAAGTGGACGCCCACCGGACATGCCGTCGAGGCCCGCGTCTACGCCGAGGACCCCGGAAAGGACTCAGCTCCTTCCCCGGGCCTGATCACCCGGGCGGTCTTCCCCGGCCAGGGCGCCGACGAGATCCCCGGTGTCCGCGTCGACGGCTTCGCCGAGACCGGACTGGAGGTCTCGCCGTACTACGACCCCATGCTCGCCAAGGTGATCGCCAAGGGCCCCGACCGCGACACCGCGTTCGACGTGCTCGGCCGGGCGCTGGCCGAGAGCCGGGTCGACGGCGTCGTCACCAACCTGGGCCTGCTGCGGTCGCTGACCGTGCGGGGCGAGGTGCGCGGGGCCGTGCACAGCACCAGCACCCTCGCCACCACCACCGACCCCGAGCCACGCATCGACGTCCTGGTGCCGGGAGCGATGACCACCGTCCAGGACCTTCCCGGCCGGCTCGGCTACTGGCATGTGGGCGTGCCGCCGAGCGGGCCCTTCGACCCCGTCTCCTTCGCCGAGGCCAACCTGGCCGTCGGCAACCCGGCCGAAGTGCCCGCGCTGGAGGTCACCGCGGGCGGGCTGACCCTGCGCTTCTCGGCCGCCTGCGTGGTCGCCGTCACCGGCGCCCCCGTCCCGGTCACGGTGGACGGCACCGCCGCGGCCCTGTGGGAGCCGGTGCCGGTCCCGGCCGGTGGCACCCTGGTTCTCGGCGCCTGCCACGGTCCCGGCCTGCGCGCTTACGTGGCCGTCCGGGGCGGCGTCGACGTACCCGAATACCTGGGCAGCGCCTCGACGTTCACCCTCGGCGGCTTCGGCGGGCACGGCGGGCGGGCCCTGCTCGCCGGCGACGTCCTGCGGCCGGGGGTTGCCGGGGCCGCCGGTGGCGGCCCGACCCCGCCCGAGCGCCGGCCCGCGATCACCTCGCACTGGCAGGTCGGTGTCACCGAAGGCCCGCACGCGGCGCCCGAGTTCTTCACCCGCGAGGACATCGACACCCTCTACGCCACCGACTATCGCGTGCACCACAACTCGGCCCGCACCGGTGTCCGCCTGATCGGGCCCAAGCCCCGGTGGGCCCGCCAGGACGGCGGCGAGGCCGGGCTGCACCCCTCCAACATCCACGACACGCCGTACGCGGTGGGCGCTCTCGACTTCACCGGCGACACGCCGATCATCCTGGGCCCCGACGGGCCGTCACTCGGCGGGTTCGTCTGCCCCGCGGTGGTCGCCAGCGGCGAACTGTGGAAGCTCGGTCAGCTCCGCCCCGGCGACACCGTCCGCTTCGTACCGGTCAGGGAAGCCGAGGCGGCCGCCCTCGACGCCCGCCGTGCCTCGCCCACCCTGATCAGCGCGGGCGGCGACGGCGACGACGGCGTACTCGGCCGTCTGGAGGCCACCGATGCCCGCCCCTCCGTCACCTACCGCCGGGACGGCGACGACAACGTCCTCGTCGAGTACGGCCCCATGGCACTCGATCTCGGCCTGCGGATGCGCGTGCACGCCCTGCAGGAGACCCTCGCCGCGCACGCGCCCGACGGCATCGTCGACGTCACCCCGGGCATCCGCTCGCTGCAGGTCCACACCGACGCCCGCCGGCTGAAGGCCCGCGATCTCACCGTCCTGCTGCGGGAGTTGGAGGACGAGGTCCCGCCCACCAACGAACTGGTGGTCCCCTCCCGCACGGTGCGGCTGCCACTGAGCTGGGACGATCCGGCGACCCGGCTCGCCATCGAGCGGTACATGGCGGGGGTGCGCGACGACGCCCCGTGGTGTCCGTGGAACATCGAGTTCATCCGCCGCGTCAACGGCCTCGAGACCGCCGACGACGTCTACCGCACCGTCTTCGACGCCTCCTACCTGGTGCTCGGCCTCGGCGACGTCTATCTCGGTGCCCCCGTCGCCACCCCGCTCGACCCGCGGCACCGCCTGGTGACCACCAAGTACAACCCGGCACGCACCTGGACCGCGGAGAATTCCGTGGGCATCGGCGGCGCCTACCTGTGCATCTACGGCATGGAGGGGCCCGGCGGCTACCAGTTCGTCGGCCGCACCGTGCAGATCTGGAACCGGTTCCGCAGGGGCGGGCTGTTCCAGGACGCGCCGTGGGCGCTGCGCTTCTTCGACCGCATCGAGTGGTACCCCGTCACGGCGGAGGAACTGCTCGAACTGCGCGCCGAGACCGACGCCGGCCGCGGTGTCTTCGAGACCGAGGAGGGGACCTTCTCGATCGCCGAGTACAACGCCTTCCTGTCCGCCGAGGCCGACTCGATCGCCGCCTTCCGGAAGCGGCAGAGCGCCGCGTTCGAGGCCGAGAAGGACCGCTGGCGGGCCGCCGGCGAGTTCGACCGGGACGACGGTCCCGAACCCTCGACCGTGAGTGCCGTCGCGGTCGCCGTCCCGGACGGCGCGGTCCCGGTCACCGCGCCGTTCACCGCCACCGTCTGGCAGACCGTCGCCGAGCCGGGCGCCGTCGTCGCCGAGGGTGACCCGATCCTCTCCCTGGAGGCGATGAAGATGGAGTCGAAGGTGAGCGCCCCCGCCGCCGGGACACTGCTGGAGATCTACGTCAGACCCGGTGAACAGGTCGCTCCCGGCCAGGTCCTCGCGGCGGTGCGGGCATGAGCGCCATGACACCGGCCGCACGCGTCGAGGCCGCCTACGACCGCATCGAGAGCGCCGGCCGGCCCGAGATCTGGATCCACTTGAGGCCCCGTGAGGAGGTGCTCGCCGAGGCGGCCGGGATCGACCCGGCGCTGCCGCTGGCCGGCCTGGTCGCGGCCGTCAAGGACAACATCGATGTGGCCGGCCTGCCCACGACCGCGGGCGCCCCGTCGTACGGCTATCCGCCGGCGGCCGACGCGCCCGCGGTGGCGCGGCTGCGCGCGGCCGGCGCGGTGGTGCTCGGGAAGACCAACCTCGACCAGTTCGCCACCGGCCTGGTCGGCACCCGCAGCCCCTTCGGCGCGGTACGCAACGCCTGGGACACGGCCCGTATCTCCGGCGGGTCGTCCTCCGGCTCGGCCGTCGCGGTCGCGCTGGGCATCGCCGACATCGCGCTCGGCACCGACACGGCCGGCTCCGGACGGGTGCCCGCCGCGCTCAACGGCATCGTCGGGGTCAAGCCCACCAAGGGCCTGGTGCCCGTGACCGGGGTGGTCCCCGCCTGCTACACCCTCGACTGCGTGACCGTCTTCGCCCGCGACCTGCGGCTCGCCCGTATAGCCGCGGAGATCGCCGAGGGCCCCGACCCGGCCGACCCGCTGTCCCGTACCGGCACCCAGCTCCCGCCGCCACCCGCGCGCCCCAGGGTCGCCGTCCCGGGTCCGGGGCACCTCAAGGGCATGGCCGACGGCTGGCGCGAGGCCTTCGACGCCGCGGTCGCCCGGCTGGCGAGCACCGGGGCGGAGATCGTCGAGGCCGACATCACCCCGCTGCTGGAGGCCGCGCAACTGCTGTACGGCGGCGCGTTCGTCGCCGAGCGGTATGCCGCCGTGGGTGAGCACCTGGAGAAGAACCGCGACCTGATCGGTACGGACCTCGACCCCACCGTCGCCTCGATCGTGCTGGCCGGCCGGGAGAAGACCGCCGCCGACTGGGCCGCCGACACCGCCCGGCTCGCCGCCCTCGGCGCCGCCGGGCGCGCGGCCCTGGACGGCTGCGCGGCGCTCCTGACCCCGACCACCACCTGGCACCCCACCCTCGACGAGGTGGCGGCCGACCCGGTCGGCGCCAATGCCCGGATGGGGCGCTTCACCAACTTCGCCAACCTGCTGGACTGTGCCTCGCTCGCCGTTCCGGCCGGGTTCGTGGACGGCCTGCCGTTCGGCGTGATGTTCACCGGCCCGGCGTTCTCCGACCGCGCCCTGGCCGCCCTGGCAGAGCGGTTGGCCAACCCGGGACTCGACCTGTTCGTGGTCGGCGCCCACCTCACGGGGCAGCCACTCAACGCGCAGTTGGTGCAGGCGGGCGGCACGCTGGCGGGCCCGGCACGCACCGCCGGCGGCTACCGGCTGTACGCCCTGGCCACCGAGCCGCCCAAGCCGGGACTGGTCCGGGTGCCCGAGGGCGGGCCGGACGACGGCACCGGAGCAGGCGACGGGACGGGCCAAGGGTCCGGAGCAGGCGACGGGGCGGGCCTCGTGGCCGGAGCAGGCGACGGGGCCCATGAGACAGGCATCGAGGGCGAGATCTGGAGGCTGCCGGCCGCGGGGTTCGGGGCGTTCACGGCCGCCGTTCCCGCGCCCATGACCATCGGCACCGTCGAACTGGCCGACGGGCGGCAGGTCAGCGGCTTCCTGGTGGAGCCGTACGCCGTCGAGGGCGCGCCCGACATCACCCGCTTCGGTGGCTGGCGGGCCTATGTGGGGTCCGTATGACGGGAGGTGACGGGGTCGCACCCCGGTGCCGGGCACGGCAGGGTGTCCGCCACCGGGGTGGCAGGATGGGTCCATGACGATGACCCGTCCCCGCCAGGGCAGGCCCCGGCACACGCCGCCGTCCGACCCTGGCGCGTCCGCCCGGGAACAGATTCTCGACGCCGCCGGGGCGCTCTTCGTCGAACGTGGGATCGCCAGTACCAGCACCCGGATGATCGCCGAGCGGGTGGGCATCAGGCAGGCCTCGCTCTACTACCACTTCGCCACCAAGGAGGAGATCCTCGCCGAGCTGCTGGCCACTTCCGTGCGGCCCAGTCTGCAGATGGTGGAGCGGATCCAGGCGCTGGTGCCCGAGCAGGCGAATCCGGCCGCGGCCCTCTACGCGGTGGCCGCGATGGACGTACGCACCCTCTGCCGCACCCCGTACAACGTCGGCACGCTCTACCTGCTGCCGGAGGTGCAGGCCGAGCGGTTCGACGCCTTCCGTGCCGAGCGGGGCCGACTGCAGGAGAGCTACGGCACTCTCGGCGCCCTGGCGGCGGCCGAGGGCGTCGTCCGCAGCCTGCCCACCGAGCGGATGGGCGAACTGTTGATCCAGTTGGTGGAGGTCGTCATCCAGATACGGCGTTCCCGTGAGCCGGAAGCGGCCGATACGGACGCCATCGCGTCGTCGTGCCTGCGTCTGTGCGGGCTCGGCGAGTCGGCGGTGGCCGCCGCCAGGGACGAGGCACGGGTCCTGCTGAGCCGCTTGGCGTGACCGGCGGCGGACCGGGCGGGTCGGTGACGGACCGGGGCGGATCGGCGGCGCACCGGGCCGATCAGCCGCGCACCGGGCCGATCAGCCGCGCACCGGGCGGATCGAGCACGTCCGAGCACGTTCGAGCCCTGCTGCCGGTGGGCCCGGCCCCCGGTCAGTCGACCCGGAAACCGCGGCGGGTGCGGTGCCACAACCAGACGGCCCGCTGAAGGGTCACTCGCGGGTGGCCTTGCCCATCAGCACCCCGTAGGCCAGTTGCAACGCGTCCGCCCCGGCGAGCGCGGTGAACGTGCCCATGACGGTCCGGGTCGCGCGCGGCCAGAGCAACTGGGCGGCGGTCAGGGTCGAGGCCACCCAGACGCTCAGGCAGAAGGGGCAGGACAGCAGCTCGCCGACGGTCTCCCTGCCGTCCTCGGACCGCGGCTCCTCGTGCAGCTCGGCCGGGCCTTGGGGACCGACGTACGTGGTGAAGGGGGCGCGCAGCGGGCTGGTCACCGACGCCTTGCTCAGCAGTCTGGCGAGCCGGAAGGTGGCCGCCGAGGTGAGCGCCACGTCCCAGGGCTCGGGCCGCTCGGGCAGCGGGCGGCCGCTGAGCCGCACCGCCGTGGCCCAGGCCGCCGTGTAAGCGCCGAATCCGGCCATGGTCGCGAGGTAGCCGCCCAGCGACTGTTCGCTTCCTGCGGAATAGCGCCGTGCGGTGCGGCGGAGAAGCCCGTGCAGACGAGCCCCGGAGCGACTGCGACTGTCGGTTTCGCTATCCATGGGCGGTGTCCACTCCTGCCTCGACCCGCTGCCGGCCCGTGTCGGTACGGTCGGTGTCGTGGTTGGCGTCGTCCTCGCCCCGGTCCTGCCGGCGCAGGCGCACCTCGACGTGGCCGTCGACGATCCGGGTGTCGAAGGCGGGCTGGGGCGCGGTGGCGGGACCGCGGACGTTCCAGCCGTCCGAGAGGCGGAAGCCGCTGCCGTGCCAGGGGCACCGGACGCATCCATCGACAACCGTGCCCTCCGCGAGCGGGCCCCCGAGATGGCTGCACCGCTCGGACAGTGCGTGCAGGGCCCCGCCGGGTTCCCGGACGACGAGGATGGGCACGTCGTCCACACTGCGGCGCACGGGCTCCCCGGCCGGGAACTCCTCCACCGCGCCGATCCGGTGCCAGCCCTTCGAAACGACGTGCGGGACCTCTTCCGCGTGGTTGGCTCCGGACGCCTGGCGGTAAGCCAGGTGACCGCCCAGCAAACCACCCACGGAGACCGCCGCCAGCCCCAGGAACCCGTATGCCCTGCCCAGGCCGGCGCGGCCCTTGATCCGGCAGGCGAACGAGGCCGCGTACAGACCGGTGGCCGTGGTGTTGGCCATGGCGTGCACCAGTCCGACACGCATCTGCTGCCGGTGCAGTTCGGCCCAGTCGGTGGCGCCCGTCAGCGCCGCGGGCGCGGCCGCCGCCAGTCCGACGCCGACGAGCACTCCCGCCTCACGGGAGCGTCCGGGCCGCAGGTCCAGCACCGCCGCGGACAGCCAGCTTCCGATCGGCACCTGAACCATCAGCGGGTGGGCGGGATGTCCCAGCCACCTGCCGTGCAGCACGTCCCGGCCGCGCCCCAGCGGCAGGGACCGTACGCCCCTGCGGACCGCGTCGATCACCGGATCGGCCACCGGTTCCCGCTCCAGGCGGTCCAGCAGCCGAAGCAGCGGATTGTGCCGGATCCTGCGGCGACGAGGCGTTGTGCTCATGGGCGCCGGGTCCCCACCCGCGCATACGGCAAACGGACGGAGCTCGTCACATCGTCGCGCCGGCCACGGTCGGGTCCGACTTCCCTGCTGACCGGAAGAAAGCGCGCGGCGGCGCGCGGCCGGAGAGCTCGTCGCGCGTGGCGGAGCCAGGCGTAGGCGCGTGCCGGAGCCACGTCGGCGCGTGCGAGCCAGCCGTCGGCGCGTGGCGGAGCCAGCCGTCGGCGCGTGCCGGAACCAGGCGTAGGCGCGTGGCGGAGCCAGGCGTCGGCGGCGCGTTGGACACCCTCCAGAGCACAACCCCACTAGGGTTTCGTCCGCATAAAGGACCAAACCTCCTGTCCGCGTCGGCCGTTGCCCAACCCACGAGACGGCCGTAGCCGATCTCCGATCCGCGGGCCGGACTCTCGGAAAGGCGCTACGTGAGCCCGAACAGCTCTCACCACCCGCTGCGGCGTCCGATGCGTCGCAGGCTGCTGCAGACGCTGGCTGCGGGCCTGGTGCTGGCGACCGCCTCTGCTTGTGAACATTCATCGCAGGACTTCCCCCGGCTGGGGATGCCCACCCCCGTCACGGAAGAGGCGCCGCGGATTCTCTCCCTGTGGCAGGGCTCGTGGGTCGCCGCGCTCGCCGTGGGCCTGGTCGTGTGGGGGCTCATCATCTGGGCGTCCCTTTTCCACCGGCGCAACAGGACCAAGGTCGAGATCCCTGCGCAGACCCGGTACAACATGCCCATCGAGGCGCTGTACACGACGGTTCCGCTGATCATCGTCTCGGTGCTCTTCTACTTCACCGCCCGTGATGAGGCGGAGCTCCTCGAACTCTCGGAAAAGCCGGCTCACACCATCAACGTCGTCGGCTTCCAGTGGAGTTGGGGCTTCAACTACATCGAGAACGTGGACGGCAGGACCGACACGGGGAACGCGAAAGCCGACCCTGATCTGAGAGTCATCCCGGACAGGACCAGCCGCGACTTCCCCGCGGGTGCCGAGGGCGTCTACGAGGTCGGCACCCCGGGCGAGCGCAACCCGCAGACCGGCAACCCGGGCCCGACTCTGTGGCTGCCCGAGGGAGAGAAAGTTCGCTTCGTCCTGTCTTCTCGTGACGTCATCCACTCCTTCTGGGTACTGCCGTTCCTGATGAAGCTGGATGTCTTCCCCGGCTACAACGTCAATGTGTTCGAGGTGACCCCGAACCATGAGGGGACCTTCCGGGGCAAGTGCGCCGAACTCTGCGGCGTCGACCACGCCCGGATGCTGTTCAACGTCAAGGTCGTTTCCCCGCAGCGCTACCAGCAGCACCTGAGGGAGCTGGCCGGCCAGGGACAGACCGGCTACATCCCGGCCGGCATCGAGATCACCGACCCGGCCAGAAACAGCGAGCCGAATCTGCTGTGAAGGCTGGTGTGGTGCTCTTGGACGCGCTGTTCGGTCACGGCGTCCGCAGCGTCCAGGGCCCGAATGTCCCACTCGATCAGCCGAGCTGCCTCACCGTGCCCTGCGTCGAGGACCGCCTCGACGGTCATGAGAGGCAGGGCAATCTCACGAAGCCGGCGAAGCGCGGTCGCTCACGCCAACTGGTCGGCGCTGTAGTAGCGGTAGCCCGAGACCGGGTCGACCTCGGCAGGACGCAGCAGCCCGGAGTCGGCGTAGAACCGCAGTGCGCTCGAGGTCAGACCACTGCGCTGGGCGAAGACACCGATCGGCATCAGCTCGGAATGTGGCACCCCGCCATCATTGAGCTTCAACCAACTCGAAGGTCAACACCGACCGGCAGGGCCGACAACCTCCTGGCCCACAACACGGGCCCACCACAAGCGAAGGTGATCCATGGCTTCTCGGCGGACGGCTTTTCGTAGTCGTCACGTCGGTGTGCTCGGGGTCGATTGGACGTGCCCAGTGGTGCCGCTCGGCTGTGTCGGCTCGGTGAACTGCTCGAACAGCGCGACGGCGGCCCGGGTCAGGAGGGACCAGCCGTCCCGTCGCTCCGGGTCGTCCAGATCGGCGTATCCGGCGATCCAACGCATATGGAAGCCGTCGAGCAGGGCCGCGAGAGTGGTGGCGAGGTGTTCGACCTCGTAGGGGGCGCGCATCCGCAGTCCGTAGGCGTCGAGCAGGGCCTGGTACGCCTCACAGGCGACCTTGGTGAACGAATCGCCGTAATGCCCCAGGGCCTCGCGCACACGCGGGTTGGCCGCGCTGGCGTAGAAGCCGAGCATCACGCGGTAGATCGGGTCGACGCGGTGGTTCTCGTGGTTGTGGGTGAGTACGTCGTTGAGCGCCTCCCGCCACGTGATGCCGTTGTCGATCGCTTCCTCGAAGCGGCGGATGCTGTCCGGCAGGCTCGGGACCAGCTCGGCCTGGCGGGTGGTGAGGTGGAAAAGGAGTTCCGCCTGGAAATCCGCCTGCGCCGGCCAGATCTGGTAGATCGATCCGGTCGTGATCGCCGGTGCCCGGTCGTCGCCCAGCCGCTCCCGCATGATGCGCGTGGCTTCCTCGGTGACCTGCTTCACGCGGATGTGGGCGAGGGCGGCGGAGACGGCTGCCTCACTGGTGTCGCCCGTGCCGGCGCATACGAGCTTGGTGGCCGCTTCGAGCATCAGCACCCGCGTCTCCTCGAGGGAACGCCGCGGGAGCCGGCGCCGCCCAGCTTCCGTTGTCATGCCCTGCCCCTCCCCATTGCATGATCGTTAATTCGGTGTCACCAAGGCGTTGACACGGCGCAAAGCCTACACCTAGATTCCAGCTCCGTAAGAAAGTTACGAAAGCTCGCAAGGCTGAATGAGCAGGCCTTTCGCGCCTCTCCGAGCCAGTCAGCCGCGCCGGTCACCCCGGGCCGCCCGGGACTTCTCGCTGCCGTCCACCTCTCCTTCCGCATGCCCCGCCGGGCGCCGCCCTGCCCTTGTTCCCGTTACGGAGGATCCCGCATGCCCGCAACCTCACGTCCCCGAAGACTGCTCCTCGTCTCCGCCGTCACGACGTCCCTGCTGGGCATCTCGGCGTGCGGAGGTTCGAGCACACCCGCATCGACATCGACCGCCGACCCGCAGGCCTCCTCCTCCGCTGTGGACTCCCGCCCGGCGAGCGCCGTCGTGACCGACTACCTGCGTTACGTCGGGGGGAAGGAGGCAAAGGCCGACAAGAGCCTTTCCCCCATAGGCCTGGGCTGGGTGAACGTGGAGGGCGGCCCTGGAGGAAACCCCGAGGCGACCGCGGGCGCCCGCGCGGCCGTGAAGTACGTCAACGAGAAGCTGGGCGGGATCGGCGGGCATCCGCTGGAACTGAACGTCTGCACTGTGGTGTCGGCAGAGGAGGAGGGGCAGAAGTGCGGCCAGCAGTTGCTCGGCGACAAGAGTGTCTCCGCCATCGGTGTCGGCAACCTCTACCTCGGTGACGCTTCCTTCAACGCCGTGGTCGCGGGCAAGAAGCCGGTGCTGGTCGGGGTGGCGACGGGCCCGACCATGCCCACGGCGAAGAACACGTTCAGCACCTTCGGCGACCTGCCGCACATCTTCGGCGCCTGGGGGACATACTCCCGCGACGTGCTGAAGGCGAAGACCGCGGCGGTGATCCACACCAACACGCCGGGAGACAAGATCGCCTCCAGCGCGGCGGCAAAGGGCCTCGAGGCCGCCGGGCTGAAGGTGAAGTCCGTCGGATTCGACGCCCAGGCCACCGATCTCATCGGCCCGGTCACCGCGGCGGGCGCGAGCACGGCCGACGTCGTCGTGCCCATCACCATCGGTTCCGGATGCGTCGGCGTGGCCAAGGCCCTGAAGCAGCTGGCGGTCACCAAGCCGGTGGTCGCGACCCCCCTGTGCATGTCTCCGGACGTCGCCCAGGGCCTCGGCGGCGATCTGCCCACCTGGACGTACGGGGTCGCCCAGACCTTGACGGCCGACTCCTCGGCAGCCGACTCCAAGGCCTTCCTGACCGCCTCGGCACAGGTGGGGCTGAAGCAGGACACGGCAGCCAAGGTCTTCGCACCGCTGGCCTGGAGCACGGTGCTGACGTACGCCAAGATCTTCAACGCCGTCGGCCCCGACAAGATCACTCCCGCGACGGTCACCGAGCAGCTGAAGAAGTTCACCGGGCCGGTCATCATGGGCGCTGCCGAGGTCGAGTGCGGCAAGTACAAGGACGCCCCCGCGGTCTGCAACGACCAGGCGCGGTTCTACCAGTACCAGGGCAAGGGCCAGTTCAAGCCGCTGACCGACTGGATCCGCCCGCCCCAGTAGGCCCCGCTCCCACCCTCCCACGGGCCCTCGGGCTCAACCCACGTGCCGACGGTGCAGCCGTCCCTCCCCAACGGAGCACCGTCGGCACGGGACTCCCACAGTCATGACAGGAGTCATGCATGGATCAGATCCTGCTCTTCGCCGTGCTCGGACTCGGCCAGGGAGCGTTGATCGCCGGTATCGCGCTCGGCGTCGTGGTGACCTACCGGGGCTCCGGCATCATCAACCTGGCCACCGGCGCCGTCGCCATGGCCTCGGCCTACATCTTCTGGGCGCTCACCTCCGGGTTCTTCGGCTTCACCCTGCCGACCGTGGCCGCTCTCATCGGAGCGCTCGTGGCCGCGCTCGCCATCGGGGTGCTCATCGAGGTGGCGGTGTTCCGGCCGCTGCGCACCGTCTCACCGCTGGCCAAGCTCGCCGCTTCGCTCGGCATCCTGCTCACTCTGCAGGCCACGGTGCTGCTGGTCTTCGGCACCCAGCCCCAGCAGGCACCGAGCGTCCTTCCCGGCGAGACCGTCACCGTGCTCGGCATCACCACTCCGGCGGACCGCTTCCTGCTGACCGGTCTCGTCATCGCGATCGCACTGGCCCTGGGCGCCCTGTACCGGTGGAGCCGGTTCGGCCTCGCCACCCGCGCCGCTTCGGAGAACGAACAGGCCGCGCTGCTCGCGGGCCTGTCTCCGAACGGAATCTCCCTGGCCAACACCCTCCTGGCCGCCCTGGTCGCCGGCCTGCTCGGCGTCCTGGCCGCGCCCATCGTCCAGGTCGACTCCATCACCCTCCCCCTCCAGGTCGTCCCCGCTCTCGCGGCCGCGCTCTTCGCCGGGTTCACGTCGCTGTGGATCGCCTGCACGGCGGGCATCCTCATCGGAGTGCTGCAGTCGATCGTGTACTTCCTCTCCACGCAGAGCTGGTTCCCGACCGACAACGGCAACGCCATGCCGGGCCTTCAGCAGCTGCTGGTGTTCGTGCTGATGGTGGTCGCCCTGTACGTCCGGGGCGCCGGCCTGCCGCGCCGCGGGGAAGCCGTCGAACAGCGGCTGCCCGCCGTCCCCCTGCCTGAACGGCTGCTGCGCCCCGCCCTGTTGGCCGCGGTCGTGGCCGCAGCGGCCCTGGTGGTACTGCCGTTCGACTTCCGTCAGGCCCTCACCAACTCGATGATCGGCATGGTCATCGTCCTGTCGTACGTCGTCATCACCGGCTACGTCGGACAGATCTCCGTGATGCAGCTGGCCATCTCCGGCACGGCGGGCTTCGCCCTCTCCCATGTCGCCATCCAGTTGCGGGTTCCCTTCCCCTTCGACGCCCTCGGCGCCACCTTGCTCGCCACACTGCTCGGCGTGGCCGCGGGCATCTCCGCCCTCCGGGTCCGCGGTGTGAGCCTCGCCGTCGTCACTCTGGCCGCTGCCCTGGCCATGGAACAGGCCCTGTTCGGCAACACCTCCTTCGGCGGCACCGCCGGTGTGTCCGTACCCCCGCCTCGCCTGTTCGGGGTGAACCTCGGCCCGGGAGCGGACTTCCGCGGTCTGGACGGCAACGAGCCCAGCCCCATGTTCGGATTCCTCGTGCTTGCCGTCACCGTCGTTCTCGGACTGTACGTCGCCCATCTGCGGCGCACCGGTCTCGGCAGACGCATGCTCGCAGTTCGCTCCAACGAACGGGCCGCGGCGGCGGCGGGAGTCGACGTACGGGCCGTGAAGATCGCCGCCTTCGCCATCAGCTCCTTCATCGCCAGCGTCGCCGGCACCCTGTACGGCTACAACTTCGGCTCTGTCAGCGCGGCCCGGTTCACCGCGCTGGCCGCTCTGGGCCTCATCGGCTTCGCCTACATCGGCGGCATCACCATGGTGTCCGGAGCCGTGATCGCGGGACTGATGTCGACCGAGGCGCTGCTGCCGCACGCGCTGGACAAATGGTTCGGGATCAAGGGGACTTGGGCGCTGCTGTTCGGCGGGGTGTCCCTGATCGTGACGCTGATCGCCAACCCCGACGGTATCGCGGGCGCCGGCCACCGCCGCAGGGCGGCGAAGAGAGCCGCACGTGCCGCGGCCCGGGTGAGTGAGCCGGATGGCCCGCACCCCGAGGGGGAGCACCACGCACCCGCCGCGCTCGACACCACGGAGGTCGCCTCGTGAACGTACTGTCGGTCCAGTCGGTCAGTGTCAGTTACGGCGGAGTGCACGCGCTGAGCGAGGTGTCCCTGGACGTCGGGCAGGGCCAGCTCGTCGGGCTGATCGGCCCCAACGGCGCCGGCAAGACCACCTTCGTGGACGCCGTCACCGGCCTCGTCACGGCGCGTGGACGGGTAGCGCTGGACGGCCAGGACCTCACCGGTCTGCCGCCGCACGCGCGAGCACGACGCGGGCTCGCCCGTACCTTCCAGAGCAGCGAGCTCTTCGAGGACCTCACGGTCACGGAGAACCTTCAGATCACGGCGGACCGGCCGAGCTGGTGGAGGGCTCTCGGCGAAACCCTCGGCCGCCGCGTGTCGCCCGACTCCGCCGCCACACAGGCCCTGTCGGCCCTGGGGCTCGAGGATCTCGCGCACGCCTCGGCCCACCAACTGTCCCAAGGACAGCGCAAACTCGTCGGCGTGGCCCGGGCCCTGGCCGCCCGACCGCGCGTCGTCTGCCTCGACGAACCCGCTGCCGGGTTGGACACGGCGGAGAGCGCCGAACTCGGACGCCGCCTGCGCGCCATCGCGGACGACGGCACATCACTGCTCCTCATCGACCATGACATGAGTCTCGTCATGGGCATCTGTGACCACGTGGTCGTCCTGGAATTCGGCAAGGTCATCGCCTCCGGGCCACCGGCGCAGGTCCGCACCGACCCGGCCGTCATCACCGCCTACCTGGGGGCCTCCGCCGCCCAGCCCACCGCTGCCTCCCAGCAGCACGGCGGCACACCATCCGCCGAGGGCCCGTCCAAGGTCGCCACCACCACACCGGAGCCATCATGAGCACCCCTGTTCTCGAGGTGAGCGGACTGACCGCCGGATACGACGGTGCCCCTGTCGTCCGCGACGTCGACCTGACCGTGGCGGCGGGACAGGTCGTCGCCCTGCTCGGGGCCAACGGAGCCGGGAAGACCACCACGTTGAAGGCCATCTCCGCACTGTTGCGCCCCATGGCCGGCACGGTCACCTTCGCCGGTACGCCCCTCGACAGGATCCCGGCCGCCACCCGCGCCCGTCTCGGCATAGCCCATGTCCCCGAGGGGCGGGGCATCTTCTCCGGTCTCACCGTGGCGGAACATCTGCGCCTCGGTCATCGGGGAGAGCGCCTGGACGAGGCCGCCGCCTACCGTTACTTCCCAGTCCTGTCCCGCCTCAAGGACCGCAGGGCAGGCCTGCTCTCCGGCGGCGAGCAACAGATGCTCGCCATGGGGCGCGCACTGGCCCGGCGCCCGAAACTGCTTCTGCTCGACGAACTCAGCCTCGGCCTGGCACCCATCATCGTGGAGGAACTGCTCCCCGTCGTACGGCGCTACGCGGACGACTCCGGCTGCGGAGTACTGCTCGTCGAACAGCACGTCGGTCTGGCCCTCGAGGTCGCGGACCACGGCTACGTCCTCTCCCACGGCGAGATCACCACCCACGCCGCGGCCCGGGAACTCGATGCCGACCAGGCCAGGATCGTCGCCGGCTATCTCGGCGAACACCCCGTCTGATCCATCCGCCTCCCCGGGCCTCGAACACGCCTCTCAGCCGCGGCCGGCCACTCAGGACACCCGGCCCGGCGCTCGAAGCTGCCCGGATCCATACATCAGGAGTTGCGTTGTTCACTTTCGACAGCACGGACGGTGTCACGATCCACGTGCACGAATGGCGGCCCGACACACCGCCGCGTGCCGTAGTGCAGATCGCCCACGGCATGGGAGAACACGCCGGCCGCTACGCGCCGCTCGCCACGGCACTGACCGAGCAGGGCTTCGCCGTCTACGCCAACGACCACCGCGGACACGGACTCAGCAGACACGCCGCGCCCGGCCATCTCGGTGACAACGGCTGGAACCGGCTCGTCGAGGACCTGGCCGCCCTTTCGGCAATCGCCCACGAGCGGCACCCAGGCCTCCCCCTGGTACTGATCAGCCACAGCCTCGGGTCCTTCGCCGCCCAGCAGTACATACTGCGGCACGCCTCCCTGATCAACGCTGTCGCGCTGACCGGCACCACAGCGGTCGACGTCATGCTCGCGGGACAGAGCACCGAAGAAGACCCTCTGCGCGCCCTCAATGCGGCGTTCGAGCCCGCCCGCACACCGTTCGACTGGCTCAGCCGCGACGAGCGTGCCGTCGACGCCTACCTCGCGGACCCTCTGTGCGGTTTCAGCCTCGACGCCCAGGGCATGGCGGACATCGCCGCCGCATCGTCCACGCTCGCCGATCCCCAGGGCGTTCCGGCCCGGCTGCCCATCTGCGTCATGGTCGGAGACATGGACCCGCTCAACGAAGAACTTCAGCTCAGTGACCTGCTGGTCAAGCGTTACCGCACGGCCGGCGTCACGGACATCACGTACCGAACGTATCCGGGAGCCCGCCACGAACTGTTCAACGAGACCAACAGCCGGGAGGTCATCGACGACCTGCTGACCTGGCTGCACCACGCCCTGCCCCGCTGACGTCCCACCGTCCGCCGACCGGCAGCGAGAGCTGCCTTCAGGCTTCGGCTGGGACACAGTGCGCCCCCGGCGGGGCCCAACAAGGCTCTCCCCCGCGCCGTCACTGATGCTGACCGCGCGCTGTCGCAGCTGTCGAAGCTCCGCATCGCCCACGCGTCGAACTTCCGCGTGGCTTCAGGTGCCCGGCTCACTCACCGTAGGCAGCCTCCCGCGGTACCTCGGCATCACTCCCGGCCCCGCGCGCGGCGGGCCGCTTGCCCAGATACGTCCACGTGAGAGCGCCGAGTAGCGGCGCGGAGAACATGAAGAGCAGCCAGAACCCCCGCGACACATAGCGGATCCGCTCCGCCGGAGTCCGAAGGCAGTCGATCAGCGCGTGCACGCACACCATGACCACTACAAGACAGAGAGCGAAGAACAAACTGCTCTGCATTCCACATCCCTTTCTCCAGCCCGAAGGGGCATCCACCCCTACATCGGTCGGGACCCCCTGAACGGTTCACCGACCGACGACCAGCGCACGCGGAGCGGTCGGATCGACCGGCTGCCGCGACGGGCTTCATGCCGCACCCCGAGTGGTGATGCGTACGCGATGCCGCGGCACGCAGACGGTTGTCCGGTTGCCACCGATGGCAACCGGACAACCGCCGGGCCCAGCGCAGGAGCGAGGGCGAAGTCAGCCGCCGAGGCGGCTGCGCAGCAACTCCTTGCCCAGCTCTCCCCCCTTGCGGCTGTCGGCCTGTGCCTTGCGGAAGAGCTCCAGTACCTCGGTGTCGTTCGAGCGCTCGGCGTCCTTGATGTAGGTCTCCATCCGCAGGGCGTTGTCCAGGCACGCCTCGACGTACCAGATCAGGTTGTAGTCCCTGTCCTTCGTGCCGGTGACCCCACCGGTCTCGGTCTTGCTGGTCATGACGCACCGTCCTTGGTGTCGGAGAGGTGTCGGAAAGCTCTCGGAGCGGATATGGGCCGGCTGCTGGTGTCGGTCCGGGCGGGGTTCACCCCACGAGCGGGGCCACGTTCTGCCGGTGGCGTCCGTCTCGGTGCCCGTCGGCGTGCAGCCGCTCGATGGTGTTGAGGATCTCGGACCGCTTGGCGTGCGCGCGTTCGTAGCCCTCGACGACCGCGAGGTCCTTCCGCGACAGACCCGGCAGCCGGCTGGTGATGCCGGTGACGCTGAGCTGGTCGTAGCCGACGATGGGCAGGTCCTCCACCGGAGTGGCCGCGCCCTGGACCTTCTGGGCCAGGCGAGCACCTGGCCGCTCCGGTGCACGGTCCGAAGAGATGCCCCGACCGCCGTCGGCGGCGGCAGCCGCCACCACGGCCTCGGCGTACTCGGCGAGACTGCCCTGAAGCTTGCCCAGCACTTCCTCGTCCTGGCGGAGCAGTTCGGCGAGCAGGGCGATGGCGGCCTGGTCCAAGGCCTGTTCGGCGATGCTCCGACCAGCCCTGCAGGTCGCCACCGCCCGGGCGGTCAGCGTGTACTCGTCCTCGGTGTTCTTCAGCAGCCGGCGCGCACTGGCCCGGGAACGGCCACGCGACATCCCGGATGCGATCAGTGCTCCCATCTCCAGTGGCAGCCGAGTCAGCCGGATCACCTCGTCGGCGATGACGCGGGCCGTCTGGACGGTGTCCTGCAGCGGACGGCTGGAGCGGCGCAGCGTACGGACGTGGTCGTCGAGGCGGTCCATCTGTTCCTGCGCCGCGGACAAGTGCCGTTCCAGCGCTGCCCGGTGTGGGCCTGTGGGTGTGACGGCCGCGTCGGTCCGGAATCGGTCGATTATCGCTGCGTGGGCAAGGCGGGCGTCTTCCAGCGCTGGTATCAGCGCATCCGTCGTCACGGTCATCGAGACAAATCCCTTCCGGTTCGGCTGGGGATCGGGACCGGAGCCCGCGGTCGGACCCCGGTCCATCCTCTGTGAGCGGCTGGATGATCGCCCGTGAGCGGGCGACCTCGGCCACGGCATTCGTCGCGTCCTCGCGGCCGCAGCCCTGCGGTCGAGCCGAAGGGAGGGCCGGCGCGATCGCCTGCCCCATCTCGGCCGAACGGGTGAAGCCCGCGGAGGCTGAGGTGTCATCTGCGCCGATCGGGGCACGGCCGCGGGTAGCGTGCCACCCCGCACGGCGGCGCCTCGCTCCCCCAGCGAACGAGCCGGCCAACACGGCCGCCGCCGCTGCCGATGCGCAGAAGGAGAAGCGTTGCGGGTGTCCCCAGTCGTCCGTGCTGCCGGCCTGCGGCATGGCGCCGCCCAAGCCGAACCGCCCGCCCGGCCCCTGCAGGCGGCCGCGGGAGAAGGCCCGCGCTGGGTCGCCGGTGAGGCGACCGCAGAGCAGATGATCGGCATGATCTGGGCCTCCGCCACGACCGGGCGCCGGCAGGGCGGTACTTTGCCGACCGGGCCGGGCGAGGGACGTTAGTTCCCCGCCTGAGGGGTCCTTTCCCTATGAGCGACCTGATCAGGTCGCTCATAGGGAAAGGACCCCTGAAGCGGCGGCACCCCCACTGTTCGTCCGAGACTGACTGGCGCGTCTCGGGTTACCCGGCCCGCACCGAGAGCGGCGCAGGCAGGCGGGAGCCTGGGCAATCGCACTGCGCGGCCCGTGTCCGGGAAGTACCGGAGGCGATCCAGGGCGGCCCAGGGACGATCGGGAGGTGATCCCGAGTTTCCCTGAAGGATCACCGGGCACTCGTGCAACTCCGAAAACGGGCACATGGTGCGGGGCCGGCTCAGGCTGAACATTCACTCGAACAGTCGACCCCGCGGGCGAAGCACGACTCGATGTCCTTGACTTGAGTCTCGGCGGAGTCCCGGACCGCCAGGTCCCCCAGCCGGCACTGCCTTGTCGTCCGCCCTGCCTCCTACGGAACACGGAGGACCCGCACATGAGTTCTACTCGCCGCTCCACTGGGAAACACGCCGTCGTGACGGGCGGGGCCGGCTTCGTCGGCTCCCATCTCTGCACCGCGCTGCTGGCCGAAGGCACGGCCGTGACCTGCGTCGACAACCTGTGTACCGGCATGGTGGAAAACATCGCGCATCTCGCCGGGCAGCCCGGTTTCACCTTTCTGAACGCCGACGTCAGAGAACCGTTCACAGTGGACCGGCCCGTCGACCTGGTGCTGCACTTCGCCTCCCCCGCGTCGCCCGCCGACTATCTGCGGCTGCCCCTGCACACCCTCGAGACGGGCAGCCTCGGCACCCGCAACGCGCTGGCCCTCGCCCGCCGGGACGGAGCGCGCTTCATCCTGGCTTCCACCTCCGAGGTGTACGGCGACCCGCAACAGCACCCGCAGAACGAGCAGTACTGGGGCAACGTCAACCCCGTCGGACCCCGGAGCGTGTACGACGAGGCCAAGCGTTTCGCCGAGGCGTTCACCGTGGCCGAGGCGAATGAGCACGGAACCGACACCGGCATCGTGCGGCTGTTCAACACCTACGGTCCACGGATGCGCGGCTACGACGGCAGGGCGGTACCGACGTTCATCCGGCAGGCGCTGGCGGGAGAGCCGCTCACCGTCACCGGCGACGGCCGGCAGACCAGGTCCCTCGCCTACATCGACGACACCGTGCGCGGCATCCTCGCCATGGCGGCCTCCGATCTGCGCGGCCCCGTCAACCTGGGCAATCAGGCGGAGATCACCATGCTCGACCTGGCCCGTACCATCATCGCGCTCACCGGGTCGCGCTCCGAGATCCGCTTCGTGGACCGCCCGACCGACGACCCGGCCGTGCGCTGCCCCGACATCACCCTCGCCCGCGGCAAGCTCCGGTGGAAGCCGCGCGTGGAGGCGGCCGAGGGACTCGCGCGCACCATCGCCTGGTTCCGCGAACAAAACGACGGCGGACAGCACGGCGGCGAACAGCACGACGGGGGACAGCACACCTCCGCACAGCACGACGGGGGACAGCACACCTCCGCACAGCACCACGGCGAACAGCACACCCCCGCACAGCACACAGCCGGACAGCATGACGCCTGACCATCGTCGAAGGGCCGCCTCACCATGCGCGTACTGGGCATCAACGCCCTCTTCCACGACCCCGCCGCCGCCCTGGTCATCGACGGGCACACGGTGGCCGCCGCGGAGGAGGAGCGCTTCTCCCGGCGCAAGCACGGCAAGCGTCCGGTGCCGTTCGCCGCTTGGGAGGTCCCGGAGAAGGCCGCCGCCTGGTGTCTCGCCGAGGCGGGGCTGCGCCCGCAGGACCTGGACGCCGTGGCGTACTCCTTCGATCCCGCCCTGGCCCGGCCCACCGCGGACATGGGCCTGGACGACCCCTGGGACCATCTGCGCCTGACCTACGCCCGGGAGGCCCCCGGCTTCCTGAGCACGGCGCTTCCCGGGCTCGACCCGGGCATCGTGCGGTTCGTCCCGCACCACATGGCGCACGCGGCCTCCGGCGCGTTCGCGGCACCGGACGCCGAGCCATCCTCCGCGCTGGTCCTGGACGGCCGCGGGGAGTCAGCCTCCCACCTGGCCGCCCGCCGGGTCGGTGACCGGCTGGAACCGCTGTACGCGCAGGAGTTGCCGCACTCCCTGGGCCTGGTCTACGAGGAACTCACCGAGCACCTCGGATTCCTGCGCTCCTCCGACGAGTTCAAGGTGATGGCGCTGGCCTCGTACGGCAGGCCACGCCTCCTTCCCGAACTGCGCCGCTACGTCCACCCGACCGGCGACGGCGGTTTCCGTGCCACCGGAGTGCCCTGGCACGAGCTGTGCCCCCCGTTGCGTCCCGGTGAGCAGTGGGCGCAGGAACACGCGGACCTGGCCGCGAGCGCGCAGGCGTGCCTGGAGGAGACACTGCTCGACCTGGTGCGCTGGCTGCACGGCCGGACCCACGACGAGGTACTGACCATGGCCGGCGGGGTGGCGCTCAACTGCGTCGCCAACACCCGGATAGCCCGCGAGGGACCGTTCCGGCGCGTATGGGTGCAGCCCGCCGCCGGCGACGCCGGCACCGCGCTCGGCGGGGCCCTCCTGCTGGCCGCGCACGGCGGGGACGAGCCGGAGCCGATGCCGGGCGCCGACCTGGGACGCAGCTGGTCCGACGCGGAACTGGAGGGCTGGCTCAAGACGGCCGCGGTGCCGTTCGAGCGCCCGCCGGACGTGGCGGCGACGGTCGCCAGGGCTCTGGCCGACGACGGGATCGTCGCCTGGTTCCAGGGCCGCTCCGAATACGGCCCCCGGGCGCTGGGGCACCGCTCGCTGCTCGCCCACCCGGGACGGGCGGGCAACCTGGAACGGCTCAACGACGTCAAGGGCCGTGAGCAGTTCCGGCCGGTGGCGCCGATGGTGCTCGCCGGGCGGGCGGCCGAGATCTTCGACGGCCCGCTGCCCAGCCCGTACATGCTCTTCGTGCACGACGTGGCGGAGCGGTGGCGGGAGCGCGTACCCGCCGTGGTGCACGTCGACGGCACCGCCCGTATCCAGACCGTGGACCCGGCGAACGAACCTCTGGTCGCCCGGATGCTGGGCGTGTTCGAGGAGCTGACCGGTCTGCCCGTGGTCGTCAACACCAGCCTGAACACCGCGGGCCGGCCGATGGTCGACGATCCGCGCGACGCACTGGAGTGCTTCGGCTCCACCCCGGTCGACCTGCTGGCCCTCGGTCCCTTCGTCGTCCGCCGCAGCGCTCTCTTCGCCGACGGACGCGGGAGCGCGCGATGAACGCCGCCCGCCCACCGGCTCCCGACCCGGAGTACGCGGTGGTGATCCCGACGCTCGGCCGCCCCAGTCTGACCGTCCTGCTGGCCGCCCTGGCCGGATCCACGGGACCGCGGCCCCGGCGCATCGTGCTCGTCGACGACCGCGGGCCGGACGACCCCACCCCGTTGCCGGCCGGGATCCCCGGCGGCCTCGGGGAACTGGTGGAAGTCGTCCGGGGCGGTGGACGCGGACCGGCGGCGGCCCGAAACACCGGCTGGCGGGCCGTCAAGGAGCCCTGGATCGCGTTCCTGGACGACGACGTGCTGCCCGGCCCGTCGTGGGCGGAGGAGCTCGCCGCCGACCTGGCCGCGGCCGGCGACCGCACCGCGGGTGTGCAGGGCCGGATCGAGGTCCCGCTGCCCGAGCACCGCAGGCCCACCGACTGGGAGCGCGTGACGGCGGGGCTGGCCACCGCCCGGTGGATCACCGCGGACATGGCGTACCGGCGGGCTGTGCTCGAGGACACCGGCGGGTTCGACGCACGCTTCCCGCGCGCCTTCCGGGAGGACGTCGACCTGGCGCTGCGGGTCCTCGACCGCGGCTGGGAACTGGTCCTCGGCGACCGGCGCACCACCCACCCGGTACGGCCCGCCGACCGCTGGGTCTCGGTGCGCACCCAGGCGGGCAACGCCGACGACGTCCTGATGAACCGGCTGCACGGCCGGGGCTGGTGGGAGCGCGCCGGAGCCCCGCGCGGCCGGCTTCCCCGCCATCTGGCGGTGACCGCCGCCGCCCTGGCCGCCCTGGGCTGTGCGACGGTGCGACGGCCGCGCGCCGCCCTGGCCTGCGCGGGCCTCTGGTTCGCCGGTACCGCGGAATTCGCGCTCGCCCGGGTCCGGCCGGGCCCCCGTACGGGTGACGAGATCAGTGCCATGGCCCTGACCAGTGTCCTCATCCCCCCGGTCGCCGCCTACCACTGGCTGCGGGGGCTGACCATGACCACGACCGCCCACCGGCCCGCGGCGGCCGGAGAGGGGGTGAAGGGACCGGATGCGACGGCCAGTTGCGCGTGAGACTCCCGGTGTGACACCAGGCGCCGGGCGCGGTACGACCGTGCCGGAGCCGGCTGAGACACGGTCCGCACGGACGAAGGGTGCCGGAGCCAGGGCGCCCTGGTTGTCCGGCGAGGGCCGCGGGGCGGCGCCGGCTCCCCACGATCCGGCGCTTCCCGAGGCGGTGCTGTTCGACCGGGACGGCACGCTCGTCGAGGACGTGCCCTACAACGGGGACCCCGGCGCGGTCCGGCCGATGCCGGGAGCACGGGCCGCGGTGGACGCGGTCCGCTCCGCGGGCGTGCCGGTGGGCGTCGTCAGCAATCAGTCGGGCGTGGCCCGGGGACTGCTGACGTTCCACCAGGTGGAGGCGGTGTGCCGGCGGGTGGATGCCCTTCTCGGTCCCTTCGCGGTGTGGGCCGTGTGCCCGCACGGACCCGACGACGGCTGCCGGTGCCGCAAGCCCGCCCCGGGACTGGTCGTCGCCGCGTGCGGCCGGCTCGGCGTGGACCCGGGGCGCACGGTCGTCATCGGGGACATCGGCGCGGACACGGCGGCGGCCCGGGCCGCGGGCGCGCGGGGCATCCTCGTACCCACCCCGGTGACGCTGCCCGGGGAGGTCCGGGCCACCGCGGAGACCGCTCCCGACCTGCTCACCTGCGTACACCGGGTGCTGGGGCGGGCGCCGGGGACGGGAGGAGCCCGATGACCGCCGCCCCGCGCACCCTCGTCGTCCGGCTGGACAGTGCCGGCGACGTGCTGCTGGCCGGTCCCGCGGTACGCGCCGTGGCGGCCCGGTCGGCGCACACGGCGATGCTGTGCGGTCCGCTCGGTGAGCGGGCCGCGGGGCTGCTGCCCGGTCTCGACGAGGTGCTGCTGTACGACGCGCCCTGGGTCGGGTTCGACCCGCCGCCGGTGCGCCGTGGTGACCTGGACGCCGTGGCCGACGTGCTCGCCGGCCGGCGGTTCGACCGGGCACTGGTGCTGGCCTCGTTCCACCAGAGCCCGCTGCCGACGGCGCTGCTGCTCAAGGCGGCGGGTATCCCGTGGGTGGCCGCGGACAGCGAGCACTACCCGGGTTCGCTGCTGGACCTGCGCCATCGCCGGGCGCCCCACCGGCATGAGGTACGGGCCGCGCTGGACCTGGCGGAGGCTGCCGGTTACCCGCTGCCGCCGGGGGACGACGGGCGGCTCGCCATCACCGCCCCGCCGGACACCACGCCGCTCACCGGTACCGCGCCGTACGTCGTGGTCCATCCCGGCGCGGCGGTTCCGGCCCGCGCCTGGACCGCCGGGCGGGCCGCGCGGGCGGTGGCCGCCCTGGACGCGGCAGGCCACCGGGTCGTGGTCACCGGCGGGCCTGCCGAGAAGGAGCTCACCGCCTCCGTGGCGGACACCCACGCCCTGGATCTGGGCGGCCGGACCAGCCTTCCGGAACTGGCCGGGGTGCTCGCGCGGGCGGAGGCCGTCGTGGTCGGCAACACCGGCCCCTGCCATCTCGCGGCAGCGGTCGCCACGCCGGTGGTCTGTCTGTACGCCCCCGTCGTACCGGCCGAGCGCTGGGCGCCGTACGGGGTGCCCAGTGTGCTCCTCGGACGGCACGACGCGCCGTGCGCCGGCAGCCGCGCCCGGCTCTGCGCGGTGCCGGGACACCCCTGCCTCGACTCGGTGACCGACGAGGAGGTGCTGACGGCGGTCGCCTCCCTGACGGCCGCGGGCCCCGGCACCACTGACCGCGGGCGCACCGGTGACCGCGACCGCACTGCTGATCGCGAAGGCACCAAGGACCGTGACCGCACCGCTGGTCGCGAAGGCACCGAGGACCGTGACCGCACCGCTGATCGCAAGAGCACCAAGAACCGCGACAGCACCGCTGACGCCGCCGTCTCCCGCGACTACCGGGCCGGTGACGGCCGCGACCTTCGGAGGTGAGCCGCATGAACATTCTTGTGTGGCATGTGCACGGCTCCTGGACCACCGCGTTCGTCCAGGGCCCCCACAGCTACCTGGTGCCGGTCCTGCCGGACCGCGGTCCCGACGGGCTGGGCCGGGCGCGGACGTACGCCTGGCCCGACTCGGTCAGGGAGCTCTCGCCGGCGGAGCTACGGGACGCGCCCGTCGACCTCGTCGTACTCCAGCGACCCCATGAGGCGGCCCTCGCCGAGGACTGGCTGGGCGGTCGCCGGCCGGGCCGGGACGTGCCCGCCGTGTACCTCGAACACAACGCCCCCGACGACGACGTACCGCGTACCCGCCACCCCTGCGCGGACCGCGACGACCTGCTGCTGGTGCACGTCACGCACTTCAACCGGCTCTTCTGGGACAACGGCTCCACCCGCACCACCGTCATCGAACACGGCATCGTCGACCCCGGTCACCGCTACACCGGACGGCTGGACCGGGCCGCCGTCGTCGTCAACGAACCCGTCCGCCGGGGCCGCTTCACCGGCACCGACCTGCTGCCCGCCCTGGCCGAGGCCGTGCCCCTCGATGTGTTCGGCATGCGCACCGAGGGCCTGGCCGACCACCTCGGGCTGCCACCCGACCGCTGCCGAACCGCCGACCTGCCGCAGCGCGAGCTGCACGACGCCATGGCCGAACGGCGGCTCTACCTGCACCCGGTGCGCTGGACCTCGCTCGGGCTGTCCCTGCTGGAGGCGATGCATCTGGGCATGCCCGTGGTCGCCCTGGCCACGACCGAGGCGGTCGAGGCGGTCCCGCCGGGGGCGGGGGTGCTGTCCACCCGGCCGGAGGTCCTGGCCGATGCCGCCCGCCGCTATCGGGAGGAGCCGCGGGCCGCGGCCGAGGACGGGGCGCGCGCCCGCCGGGCCGCCCTCGAACGCTATGGACTCAAGCGGTTCCTGGACGACTGGGATCGCGTGCTGGAAGAGGTGACCCACGGATGACCCCCAAAGGGACCGACCTGACGGGCCGCGCGTACGACCCCGACGCGCTCGACATCGCGCTCGTCTCGGAGCATGCCAGCCCCCTCGCCGTACTGGGCGGGGTCGACGCAGGCGGCCAGAACGTCCATGTGG
Organism: Streptomyces cavernae; assembly: GCF_004023625.1. GTDB lineage: Bacteria > Actinomycetota > Actinomycetes > Streptomycetales > Streptomycetaceae > Streptomyces > Streptomyces cavernae. The sequence continues at coordinate 194,259 of NZ_RPDJ01000026.1, forward strand.
CCCACCTCGCCGGCGCCCTCGCCGACCGTGGCCACCGGGTCACCGTCTACACCCGGCAGGACGCGCCGGACCTGCCCCGGCGCATCCTGATGCGCCCGGGTGTCGAGATCAGGCATGTGCCCGCCGGCCCGGCCCGGCCGATCCCCAAGGACGAACTCCTCGTCCACATGCAGCAGTTCAGCCTCTTCCTGGCCGACGAGTGGGCGCAGGCACCGCCCGATCTCGTGCACTCCCACTTCTGGATGTCCGGCTACGCCACGATGCACGCCACCCGGGAGCTGGGTCTGCCGTTCGTGCAGACGTACCACGCGCTGGGCACGGTGAAGCGACGACACCAGAAGGACTACGACACCAGTCCGCCGGAGCGGATATCGATCGAGACCCGCGTCGGGCTGAGCTGTGACCGGATCATCGCCACCTGCCACGACGAGGTCGGCGAACTCTCCGCCATGGGCATACCCCGCGGGAAGGCGGCCGTCGTGCCCTGCGGCGTCGATCCCTCCCGCTTCACCCCCCACGGGCCCGCCGGGCCGCGCGGCACCGCACGGCGGCTTCTGCAGATCGGCCGTCTGGTGCCCCGCAAGGGAGCCGCCGTCTCCATTCAGGCCCTGGCGCGGGTGCCCGACGCCGAACTGGTCGTCGTCGGCGGTCCGCCCGCCGACCGGCTCGACGACGATCCGGAGGCCCGGCGACTGCGGGCCGTCGCCGCGCGGGCCGGCGTGGCGGACCGGGTGCGGCTGACCGGAGGCCTGCCGCCCGAGGACATACCCGCGCTGCTGCGCGCCGCCGATGTCGTGCTCTGCCCGGCCGACTACGAGCCCTTCGGGCTCGTGCCGCTGGAGGCCATGGGCTGCGGCACCCCGGTGATCGCCAGCGCTGTGGGCGGCCATCTCGACACCATCGACGACCCGGTGACCGGCCGCCTGGTGCCGCCCGGCGACCGGAACGCGCTCAGCGAGGCGATCACGGACCTGCTCGGCAACCCCGCGCAGGCCGCCGCGTGTGGTGCCGCCGGGCGGCGCCGGGTGCTCGCCCACTACGGCTGGAACCGGGTCGCGAAGGCCACCGAGGACGTCTACCGCGAGGTGCTGGTACGGCGGCCCGCCGCCATGGGGGTGGCCTGACCGGCGTCGGGGCGCGTGCCCACTCCCGTCCCCCGAAGCCGGGAAGTCGAACCCCCGTGGACCCGGACCATGACGCACCCCGTGGACTCGTACCCCGTGGAAAGGAGGCAGGACCCGGCCTTCACGGCCCGGACCCGACCGCCATGCCAGATTCTCTGCACGCAGCGCGGCAGCACTGCCGGTCGCTGCAGGACGCGCTCGACCGCCTCGGTCGGCAGGAGCTCGGCCGGATCACGGACTGGGGGCGGCACCTCGCCGCCGTCCTGCCGGTCGGCGGCAGACTGCTGGCCGCGGGAAACGGCGGCAGCGCCGCCCAGGCACAGCACCTCACCGCCGAACTGGTCGGCCGCTATCGCGACGAACGCCCGGCGTACTCCGCGATCGCCCTGCACTCCGAGACCTCCAGCGTGACGGCCATCGCCAACGACTACGGCTTTGAGGAGCTCTACGCCCGCCAGGTCGCCGCCCACGGACGCCCCGGCGACGTACTCGTCCTGCTGTCCACCTCCGGGCGCAGTCCCAATGTGCTGGCCGCCGCCGACACCGGCCGCGCCGCCGGGCTGCTGGTGTGGGCCATGACCGGGCCCCGCCCCAATCCACTGGCGGCCCGCGCCCAGGACGCCCTGTGCGTCGACTCGGCCAGCACCGCCACCGTCCAGGAGGCCCACCTCGTCGCCGTGCACATGCTCTGCGAGGCGTTCGACGCGCACGCCGCCGCGCCGGAGCGCCTCACCGCCACTGTTCGGAGGGCCACGTGAACGCGGGGAAGCCGCTCGTCGTGGTGGGGGACGCGCTGCTCGACCGCGACATCGACGGGGAGACCACCCGGCTGGCCCCGGACGCTCCGGTCCCGGTGGTGGACGTCGTCCACGACCGATGCCGACCGGGCGGCGCCGGGCTCGCCGCGGCGCTCGCCGCACGCAGCGGCCGGGAGGTCGTCCTGGTCACCGCGCTCGGCGACGACCCGGCCAGCCGTACGGTGCGGGACGCGCTGCGGCCCCGGGTCCGGTTGGTCGAACTGGCGCTGGAGGGCACCCTGCCCGTGAAGACCCGGGTACGGGTCGGCGGCCGGCCCGTGGTGCGGGTCGACGACGGCGGCGGCCGGCCCGGCGAACCGGACGACACGGTCCGGGCGGTGTTCGACGATGCCGGGGCCGTCCTGGTCGCCGACTACGGTCGCGGCACCGCCGTCGCCGTACGCGACCTCCTCGCGCGGGTCGCATGGCGGCTGCCGTTGGTGTGGGACCCGCATCCGCGCGGCGAGGCGCCCGTCCCCGGCGCGCGTCTGGTCACGCCCAGCGGGGCGGAGGCGTACGCCATGACCCGCGTCGGCGACGACTCGCTGCGCGCGCACGCCCTGCGGGGTACCCGCCTGGCCGACCGTTGGAAGGCGGCGGCCGTCGCCGTGACCCTGGGCGAGCACGGCGCGATGCTGACCCGCGCGGGCAGCGACAGCCCCATGCTCGTCCCCGCCCCCTACCGCGCCGACGGCGACCCGTGCGGTGCGGGCGACTGCTTCGCCGCGACCGCCGCGGGGGCGTTCGCCGACGGGGCGCTGCCCGAGGAGGCCGTGCAGCGGGCGGTCGCCGAAGCCACCGCGTTCGTCGCGGGGGCCGGGGCCGGGGACCACTCGCTCTGGCAGGTCCCCGCCGAGGCCCCGTCCGTGCCGCCGGTGCGGCCCCTGGACCCCTTCGAGCTCGCCGAGCGGGTCCGGGCGCGCGGCGGCACGGTCGTGGCCACGGGCGGCTGCTTCGACCTGCTCCACGCGGGCCATGTGGGCCTGCTGGAGGGCGCCCGCAGGATCGGCGACTGTCTCATCGTCTGCGTCAACTCGGACAGCTCGGTCCGCCGCCTGAAGGGGCCCGGCCGCCCGCTGACCCCGGAGGCGGACCGCAGGCGCATCCTCGGCGGCCTGGGTTGTGTGGATGCCGTCGCGGTGTTCGACGAGAACACCCCGGAGGCCCTGCTGCGCAAGCTGCGTCCCGATGTCTGGGTCAAGGGCGGCGACTACACCGCCGACTCACTGCCGGAAGCCGCCGCCCTGCGTGAGTGGGGAGGGCAGGCCGTCGTCCTGCCGTACCTCGACGGCCGATCCACCACCGAACTCGCGCGCCGCGCGGCACTCGCCCGTACCCGTAACAAGAACTCGGCGCCCCCACGATGACCCGGCGGCTGGTGGTGCTGCGCGCACTGGGGCTCGGTGATCTGCTGACCGCCGTGCCCGCGCTGCGTGCGCTGCGCCGGGCCTTCCCGGATCACGAGACGGTGCTGGTGGCGCCCGCGCGGCTGGCCGACGCGGCCGCCGCGACGGGTGTCGTGGACCGGCTGCTGCCCGCCGAGGCTCCGGGCCGTGCGGTGCCCGCCCGGATCGACTGGCCCTGGCCGACGCCCGACATCGCCGTGGATCTGCACGGCAACGGTCCGCTGAGTCTCCGTCCGCTGGAGGCGCTGAACCCCTCCCGGCTGCTGGCGTACGCGCGGCCCGACGGACCTGAGTGGTGTGAGGACGAACACGAGCGACACCGCTGGTGCCGGCTGCTGGGGTCCTACGGAATCCCCGCCGACCCCGCGGATCTGCGGATCCCGGCGCCCGATGCCCACCCGTCGGTTCCCGGCGCCACGATCGTCCACCCGGGCGCGGACGCCGCCGCCCGGCGCTGGCCCGCGGAACGTTTCGGGGCTGTCGGGAGCGCGCTGTGCGCCGCCGGGCACCGGGTGGTCGTCACGGCTGGAGCGGGCGAGGGTCCTCTCGCCCGTCGGGTCGCGCAGTGCGCCGGGCTGCCGGCGTCGTCGGTCCTCGGCGGAGCGGCGGACGTCCCGTTCGAGGAGCTCGCCGCGCTCGTCGCCGGTGCCCGCGCGGTCGTCGTCGGGGACACCGGACTCGCCCATCTGGCAACCGCCCTCGGAACACCGTCCGTGGTGCTGTTCGGGCCGGTCGCCCCCCGGCTGTGGGGGCCGCCCGCCGATCCGCGGCACCGTGTTCTGTGGCACGGCGACCCCGGGGGTGTGCCCCGGCCGGGGGACGCCCATGGGGACCGGCCCGACGAGCGGCTGCTGCGGATCACGCCCGCCGAGGTCGTCGCCGCGGTGGACCGGCTGCCGGGGGCCGGGCACGGGCCGCTGGTCGCCGCCGGGCGGCTGCCGTGACCGGCTCCGCCTCCGGGATCGGGGTGGTCGTGATCACGCGCGACCGTCGCGACAGCCTGCTGCGCACCCTGGACCGGCTGGACGCGCTCCCCGAACGGCCGCCCATCGCCGTCGTCGACAACGGCTCGTCGGACGGCAGCGCGGGGGCTGTCCGGGAGGCCCATCCCGCGGTTCGGCTGATCACCGCGGGCCGCAACCTCGGCGCCGTGGGCCGCAACCTGGGCGTCGCCGCGCTGACCACGCCCTATGTCGCGTTCAGTGACGACGACTCCTGGTGGGAGCCGGGCGCCCTGCGCCGCGCGGCCGGCCTGTTCGACGCCCACCCGCGGCTGGCACTGATCGCCGCGGCGACCCGGGTGGGTCCCGACGGGCGCTCCGATCCGCTGAACGACGTCCTCGCCGCGTCGCCACTGGGCAACGTACCGGATCTGCCCGGCCGGCCGGTGCTGGGTTTCCTCGCCTGCGGGGCCGTCGTCCGGCGGGAGGCGTTCCTCGGCGTGGGCGGCTTCCACCCGGTGCTGCACTTCGGCGGGGAGGAACAACTGCTCGCCCTCGATCTCGCGGCGCGGGGCTGGGGCCTCGCGCACTGCCCGCAGGTCGTCGCCCGGCACGACCCCGCCCCCGCCGGGCGGACCGGCCGGAACGCCCTGGTGCGGCGCAACGAGCTGCTCACCGCCTGGATGCGCCGCCCCCTGCGCCAGGCGCTGATCCGCACGGGGCGGCTCGCCCGGGACTGCCGTACGGACCGGCAGGCACGGGTCGCGCTCGCCGGAGCGGTCCGCCGCCTGCCCCGGGCACTGGCCGAACGGCGAACGGTACCCGACTGGCTGGAGCGGCAGGCCCGCGCCCTGGACTCCGGGGATCTGCCGTGACGGCCGGTCGCACCCGGCCTTCTGCCGTGACGACCAGTCGCGCCCGGGCTGCTGCGGTGACGACCAGTCGCATCCGGCCCTCCTGGGCCACCCGACAACCTACGGAGAACCCATGGAATCCCCTCGCGACGCAGCCCGCGTGGCCCTGATCACCGGATCCGACTCGGGGATCGGCCGCGCGACCGCCGTCCGGCTGGCCGAGGCCGGCATGGACATCGGCATCACCTGGCACCGTGACGAGGAGGGAGCTCGGCGGACGGCGGACGAGGTGCGCGCGGCGGGGCGCCGCGCCGCGATCGAGCAGTTGGACCTCACCCGGCTCCCGGAGGCCGCCGGGGTCATCGACCGCATGGCCGACGAGCTCGGCAGGGTCGATGTGCTGGTGAACAACTCCGGGACGGGCACCATGACCCCCTTCCTGGAACTGGATCTGAGTAGCGTGCGCGAGGTCATCGACGTCGATCTGGTGGGGCCGTTCCTGTGCGGCCAGCGCGCCGCCCGACGCATGATCGCCCGGGGTGGCGGGGGCCGGATCGTCAACGTCACCAGCGTCCACGAGCACCAGCCCCGGGTGGGCGCCGCACCGTACTGCGCGGCCAAGGGCGGGCTCGGGCTGCTCACCCAGGTGATGGCGCTGGAACTGGCCGAGCACGGCATCACCGTCAACGCCGTCGCTCCCGGCGAGATCGCCACCCCGATGACCGGCCAGGAGGACACCGACGTCACGACGGAACCCCGGCCCGGCGTGCCGCTGGGCCGCCCGGGCGATGCCCGGGAGGTAGCGGCCGTGATCGCCTTCCTCGCCGGTCCGGACGCGTCCTATGTCACCGGCGCTTCGTGGGTGGTTGACGGAGGGATGCTGCGCATGGGACCGCAGGCCGGTTCCCATCTCCCCGACGACTCCTGGCGACGCCCCTGAGGGTGCGTCGGCGGGGCGTGTGAGGAAGTCCACCTCGGCGACGAAATGCCAGGTGGCGCGGGACAACCGGTTCATTCCGGGCGGCCGGAGCGGACGGTCAAATTCCATATCGAGTACGCGTCTGTGAGGATGGCTCGGCCCGAGGGCCCGGCCTGCCTCACCGTCGAGCGCGGCATCGCTCGCAGCGAGGGCCCCGCACCCGAGTGACGGCTGCCGCCGTCCCGCTCGGTCTGCTGTCCCCCTGTGCCCGAACTTCGCCCTGCCGGGGCTTCACGAAGCGCTCTGACGTGTCTCTTTCCTCTGAACCCACCCTCGCCACTCCTGGCACCCCTGCCACCCATGCCACCCGTGTCACCCCTGAAGAACCCGCCCCCGCGGCGCCTCGCCCACGCGCCCGTGTCCGGGACCGCGCCCGCAAGCGCGGCGATCGCGCCGCCTGGCGTTGTCTGAGGTACCCCAGCATGCGGTGGTGGTCGGCCGCCAACCTGCTGTCGAACACCGGTACCTGGATGCAGCTCACCGTGCAGAACCTGCTGGTGCTGCAGCTCACCGGCTCCGCCGCCGCGACGGGCCTGTCCCTGGCGGTCCAGGCCGCCCCGGGACTGCTGCTCGGAGTCGCGGGCGGGGCGGTGGTCGACGCCTGGCCGCGCAAGTACACCGCGCTGGTGAGCCAGACGGTGCTGGCCCTGGTCGCCTTCGTCACCGCCGCCATGGTGGCGCTGGACCAGCTCAGCACGGGCGGCCTGCTGGTGCTGGCCGCCGTCACCGGGCTGGTTGCGACGGTCGACGGGCCGGCGACCGCTCTGCTGGGCAACGACCTGGTCCGGCCGGAGGACCTGCCGTCCGCCATCGCCCTGGGCTCCGCGGTGCACAGCGTCGGCCGGTTCGCCGGCACCGCGTCGGCCGCCGTGGTCGTGGGCCTGTTCGGCACCGCGACCGCCTATCTGGCCAACGGCCTGTCCTTCCTCGCCGTCGCCGCCGTCATCCCGTTTCTGCGGCCGGCACCGGGCACGCACGGCACGCAGGACACGCGCGGCACGCCTCCGGCTTCTCCGGCGTCCAAGGGGAAGGCGGCGCGGACGCCCGGCGGCCTGACGTACTTCCTGAGCAGGCCCCGGCTGGTCGCGCTCGCCGCGATCACCGCGCTGAGCTCCATCTTCGGCAGGAACTACACACTCACCCTCGCGGTGTTGGTGACCGGACCCCTGCACGGCGGCACCGGGGCCTACGGCATGGTCTCCACCGTCCTGGCCGTCGGCGGGATGGCCGGGGCCGTCGTCGCCGGACGGTTGCGCAGCCCGTCCGTCCGGCTGGTCGCCGCGCTCGCCGCGGCGGGAGCCATCCTCCAGGTGGCCGCCGGACTGTCCGGCACGCTGATGCTGCTCATGGTCCTGGTGCTGCCCATGGCCGTGCTGGAGTCGGTCTCCGACACCGCCGGCGCCACGGTGCTCCAGACCGACCCACCGCCCCATATGCGCGGCCGGGTCCTGGGTGTCTGGCGCAGCGCAAGCACCGCGTGGGGACTGGCGGGGCCGCCGTTGCTCGGCCTGCTGCTCGAGTTGGCGGGCGCCCGCGGGGCGTTGGTCGCGGGCGGTCTGATCATTGCCGGCGGGATAGCCGCGGGCGCCCTGGGGCACCGTGGCGCGAACCGCGTCCCGACGGCTCCGAGCCTGCCCATTCCCGCCCAGCGGACAGCGTGAGCCGGTCCCGCCCGGCGGACAGCGTGAGCCGGTCCCGCCCGGCGGACAGCGTGAGCCGGTCCCGCCCGGCGGACAGCGGGACCTGGCGCGCCCGGCGGACGGCTTGCGTGAGCGCGTACCGCCCGGCGGAGGGCGTTGGTTCAGTCACCGATGGGCCAGGCGAACCAGGTGGTCAGGCCCGCCGTCCACAGCAGGGCGGCGCAGACCACCACGACGCCGGTCTTCAGGAGCCTCGCGCGCAGGAGGCGGTAGCGGGACTCGTACTCGTGGCGCAGGGAGTGGGCGCGGTTGACCACCGTCCTCAGCATCAGCTCGGTGAGCTGTCCGCGCTGCTCGACGTAGTGGCGTGAGATCTCTTCCCGCTCGGCCGTGGACAGCCACGGCATGCGGTCGGTGAACTCCCGCGCTTCGCGGTGCGCGGCCTCGCGTTCCGCGTGCAGGAGCAGGAAGCCCTCGATCTCGTTCACCGCCGCCGCCACTGTCCGCGACGGCGGGTCCTCCTTGCTGCCGGCCGTCATGACTGATCGGAGTCCTGGTCGGGCTCCACCACGTCGCGCCGGCCGGTGAATTCCTTCTGGTCGAGGGCGCTGACCTGTGGGTGGTGCAGGTCGAAGGCAGGGGAGTCCGAGCGGACCTTGGGCATGGTGACGAAGTTGTGGCGGGGCGGGGGGCAGGAGGTGGCCCACTCCAGCGAGCGGCCGTAGCCCCAGGGATCGTCCTCCTCGACCCGCTTTCCGTACTTGGCGGTCTTCCACACGTTGTACAGGAACGGCAGCGTGGACAGTCCCAGCAGGAAGGCGCCGATGGAGGAGACGGTGTTCAGGACGGTGAAGCCGTCGGCGGCCAGATAGTCGGCGTAGCGGCGGGGCATGCCCTCCGCGCCGAGCCAGTGCTGGACCAGGAAGGTGCCGTGGAAGCCGACGAAGAGGGTCCAGAAGTGGATCTTGCCGAGGCGTTCGTCGAGCATCGTGCCGGTCATCTTCGGCCACCAGAAGTGGAACCCGGCGAACATCGCGAACACGATCGTGCCGAACAGCACGTAGTGGAAGTGCGCCACGACGAAGTAGGTGTCCGTGACGTGGAAGTCCATCGGGGGCGAGCCCAGGATGACGCCGGTCAGCCCGCCGAACAGGAACGTCACCAGGAAGCCCGTGGCCCACAGCATCGGTGTCTCGAAGGTGATGGAGCCCTTCCACATCGTGCCGATCCAGTTGAAGAACTTCACCCCCGTCGGGACCGCGATCAGGAAGGTCATGAAGGAGAAGAAGGGCAGCAGCACCGCGCCGGTGGCGAACATGTGGTGTGCCCACACCATCACCGACAGACCCGTGATCGAGATGGTCGCGCCGACCAGTCCCATGTAGCCGAAGATCGGTTTGCGGGAGAAGACCGGCAGGATCTCGGTGACCACGCCGAAGAACGGCAGGGCGAGGATGTAGACCTCCGGGTGGCCGAAGAACCAGAACAGGTGCTGCCACAGGACGGCGCCGCCGTTCTCCGGGTTGAAGACCTGCGCGCCGAAGCGGCGGTCCGCCTCCAGCACCAGCAGCGCCGCCGCGAGCACGGGGAAGGCGAGCAGCACCAGGACCGAGGTGAGCAGCACGTTCCAGGTGAAGATCGGCATGCGGAACATGGTCATACCCGGGGCCCGCATGCAGATGATCGTGGTGATGAAGTTGACGGCGCCCAGAATGGTGCCGAATCCGGACAGCGCCAGACCCATGACCCACATGTCGCCGCCGACGTAGGGCGTACGTTCCCCGCCGCTGAGGGGTGTGTAGGCGGTCCAGCCGAAGTCGGCCGTGCCCTGCGTCGTCAGCAGGCCGCTGGCGACGATGAGTCCGCCGAAGAGGAACAGCCAGTACGACAGCATGTTCAGCCGTGGGAAGGCCACATCCGGAGCCCCGATCTGCAAAGGCATGACGGCGTTGGCGAACCCGGCGAAGGTCGGTGTGGCGAACAGCAGCAGCATCACGGTGCCGTGCAGTGTGAACGCCTGGTTGTACTGCTCGGCCGAGGAGAACTGCAGCCCCGGCCGCGCCAGTTCGGCCCGTAGCAGCAGCGCCAGAACTCCTCCGAAGAGGAAGAACGCGAACGACGTGATCAGGTAGAGGTGTCCGATCTTCTTGTGATCCGTGGTCGACGCCCACGACACGATCACCTGGCCAATACTCCGCCCCGCCGGCACCGGGGCGACCGGCTCGGTCACTGCAGCCATGCTTGTCCTTATATTTTTGGGTAATTGGCGCTTATGGCGCCTATCGCCCACAATGGCCTACCCGGCGGCCGGCGTGCACGCATGCCACGCCCAGTCGGCGGAGCGGCTTCCGGACTCTTCACGCACCCGGTCCGGGGCAGGCTCCTCGTTCGAATGAAGCGCCGGAAACAACAGCAGCGGCAACCGACGGCCGCGCAAAGCGCAGCACGAGGCCGGGCGGGGCCCGCAGAGCGGGCCCCGCCCGGCCGTCGTCGGTTCACCGGATGCGGAAGGTCAGGTCAACCGGCTCCAGGAAAAGTCAGGCCACCGGCTCCAGGAAGGTCAGGTCACCGGCGCCAGGAAGGTCAGGACCGACGCGTCCTCCTCGATCAGCGGGGCGAGTGCGGTGTTGAACGGGCCGCCGTACGGGGCCTTCAAATGTTCCTGGAAGGCGTCCTCGTCGCGGTACACCTCGAAGATCCAGTAGGCGCGGGGGCTCGCCGCCTTGGTGTACACGTCGAACGCGAGGTTGCCGTCCTCGTCACGCACCTTGCGGGCGTAGTCCACGATCAGCCGGGCGACCTCGTCCTCCGCGCCCTCGCGGGCGGTGAACTCGGCGAGCAGGGTCTTGTTCACGGCCTGGTGTCCTCCGTGGTCCATGAGTGTCATCGTTGACTTGTGTCAGCGATGACATCGAGTGGCCCGATGATGGGGGCCATCCGGTCGGTCCGTCAACAGTCCGGGGCAGGAAACCCACGGGGCATTCGTGGGGCAGCCGCCCGACATCTGGGGATGGGCGAGGGCCACGGGCGTTGCCGATTTGTGACGAGTGCAGGGCATTGACGTTTCCGGGAGACGGAGTCCATCATCCTCGCCATGCAGTGTCAACGATGACATAAGTCAACGATGACACCTCGGGACGGCATGCTCCGATGCCGGCCGCGCCGCTCCAATCCCGCAGGAGTCGTTTCATGTCTCGCACCACTCGTCTGCCCCTGTCTCTCCTCAGAGTCGCTGCGTGCACGGGCATCGCGGCCCTCACCCTGACGGCCTGCGGATCCGGCTCCGGTTCCGGATCGGGTTCCGCCAGCGCCGGTTCGGGTGACGTCAAGGTCGGCCTGATCACCAAGACCGACACCAACCCGTTCTTCGTGAAGATGAAGGAGGGCGCGGAGAAGTCCGCCAAGGAGAACGGCGTCCAACTGGTCACCGCCGCAGGCAAGTTCGACGGCGACAACGCAGGCCAGGTCACGGCCATCGAGAACATGGTCGCCTCCGGCGTGAAGGGCATCCTGATCACCCCGAGCGACTCCAAGGCCATCGTGCCCGCCATCGAGAAGGCCCGCGCCAAGGGCGTCCTGGTGATCGCCCTTGACACCCCGACCGAGCCGGAAGACGCGGTCGACGCGCTCTTCGCCACCGACAACCTCAAGGCCGGCGAGCTGATCGGCGAATACGCCAAGGCGGCCATGAAGGGCAAGACCGCCAAGATAGCCACCCTCGACCTCGCGCCGGGCGTGTCCGTGGGCGTCCAGCGGCACAACGGCTTCCTGAAGGGCTTCGGCATCGACGAGAAGGACCCGGCCGTCGTCTGCTCCCAGGACACCGGAGGCGACCAGGCCAAGGGCCAGACGGCGATGGAGAACTGCCTCCAGAAGGAGCCCGACATCAACGTCGTCTACACCATCAACGAACCGGCCGCTCTGGGCGCTTACACCGCGCTCAAGGCGAAGGGCCGGGAGAAGGACGTCCTGATCGTCTCCGTCGACGGCGGCTGCACCGGCACCACGGCCGTCAAGGACGGCAAGATCGCCGCCACGTCCCAGCAGTACCCGCTGAAGATGGCCGCCGAGGGCGTCAAGGCCGTCGTCACCTACGCCAAGGACGGCAAGAAGGCGTCCGGTTACACCGACACGGGCGTCACGCTGATCTCCGACAAGCCGCAGGACGGGGTCGCGTCCAAGGACACCGCCTACGGCCTGGAGAACTGCTGGGGCTGAGCCGCCCACGCGCCAGCCACCGCCGCCTCTTGAAACCCCTCAGCGGGGCGGCCGACCCCTCTTCCCGACCAGGGGCGGCCGCCTCTCGTCCTCCGACAAGGACTTCACTTGACCTCCTCCCCGCCGAACGACGGGGATCCCTTTCCTCGCGGGTCGGGCTTTCTGCTTCACAGCCCGCTGCCGCCTGGGTTACCAGCGAAGGGACGGTGCGCCGCCCACGGTCTTACACAAGCTCCACAGACCTGACTTCCCGCCAGCCCGGCGGTACGCCCGCCGACTTGGCTGTCACCGGCGGGCGCGACACAGCGTAACGCATGCCGGACGCTGCGTGTCCGGAAATGTTTCCACGCAAGGAGTTCTTGATGACTGCCACGTCCACGCCACCGTCCGTGCCACCGTCCACATCCAAGCCGTACGCCGAGCTCAAGGCACCGACCACGGCCCGCAGACTGCTCACGGCACCGACCACCGGCCCGCTGGTCGCCCTCCTCCTCGCCTGCGTCTTCTTCTCCCTGACGACCGACCAGTTCCTCACGGGCGGCAACTTCTCGCTGATCGTGCAGCAGGTCATGGTCGTCGGCACCCTCGCCATCGGGCAGACCCTGATCATCCTCACCGCGGGCATCGACCTGTCGTGCGGTGCCGTGATGGCGTTCGGCAGCATCGTGATCGCCAGAATGGCGGCCGAGGGCTCACTGCCCCCGCTGGCCGCCATCGGCCTGGGTCTCGCCGTCTGTGGTGGATTCGGGCTGATCAACGGTCTGTTGGTGCAGAAGATCCCGCTGCCGCCGTTCATCGTCACCCTCGGCATGCTCAACGTGGCGTTCGCGCTGACCCACATCTACTCCGAGGAGCAGACGGTCACCAACCTGCCCGGCCCGCTGACGGCCCTCGGGCAGACCTTCCCGCTCGGCCGCACCGACATCACCTACGGCTCCCTGGTCACCATCGCCCTGTTCCTGTCCTTCGCCTACGCGCTGAGCAGCACCAGCTGGGGCCGGCACGTCTACGCGCTGGGCAACAGCCAGGAAGCGGCGCGGCTCAACGGCATCCGCACGGGCCGGCTCACCGTGGGCATCTACACCGTGGCCGGCGTCCTCTACGGCATCGCCGCCCTGCTGCTCATCTCCCGCACCGGAGTCGGCGACCCGCAGGCGGGACAGACCGACAACCTCGACAGCATCACCGCCGTGGTCCTCGGCGGCACCAGCCTCTTCGGCGGACGCGGATCGGTCCTGGGCACCTTCATCGGCGTCCTCATCGTCGGCGTCTTCCGCAACGGCCTGCAGCTGATGGGGGTCGCCTCCATCTACCAGACCCTGATCACCGGAGTCCTGGTCATCCTCGCGGTGACCGTCGACCAGATCTCCCGGAAGAAGGCCCGATGACCACCACCTCCTCCCCCACCCCCGTGCTGCAGGCGCGCGGTCTGGTCAAGCGCTACGGCCATGTCACCGCCATCGACGGCGCCGACTTCGATCTGCTGCCGGGCGAGGTCCTCGCCGTCATCGGCGACAACGGGGCGGGCAAGACCAGCCTGATCAAGGCTCTCACCGGCGCGCTGGTCCCCGACGCGGGCGAGATACGTCTCAACGGCGAACCCATCACCTTCTCCGGTCCGCAGAGTGCGCGCGCCCACGGCATCGAGACGGTGTATCAGGACCTCGCCGTGGCCGCTTCGATGGACATCGCCTCCAATGTGTTCCTGGGGCGCGAGCTTCGCCGTCCCGGCGTCCTCGGCAGTGTCTTCCGCATGCTGGACAAGAAGCGCATGCGTCAGGAGGCCGCCGAGCACATGGCCGACCTGAAGATCGGCCTGCGCTCGCTGACGCAGTCGGTCGAGACGCTCTCCGGTGGCCAGCGGCAGGCGGTGGCGGTCGCCCGTTCCGTCGCCTGGGCCCGCAGCGTCGTCGTCATGGACGAACCCACCGCCGCCCTCGGCGTCAAGGAGTCCGGTCAGGTCCTGGACCTCATCCGCCGCGTCCGGGACAGGGGCATGCCGGTCGTCCTGATCAGCCACAACATGCCGCACGTCTTCGAGATCGCCGACCGGATCCACGTCCACCGGCTGGGCCGGCGTGCTGCCGTGATCAAGCCCTCCGACTACTCCATGGCGGAGGTCGTCGCCATCATGACCGGGGCGCTCACCGTCGATGCTGCGGGAGGTACGGTCGTTGCGGACTCCGAGGCGGCCAAGGCCGCGGGCGTCCAGGCAAACTGACGACACGACAGAAACACTCACGGGGTCCGGCCGCGTGCCACGCACCTTGCCGCCGCGGCCGGAACCGACGAGCATGGGAGACAGTTCACTCCATGGCAGCAGGCCGCCGCCCCACGCTGGCAGACGTCGCCCGAGAAGTGGGTGTCAGTGCGAAGACCGTCTCCCGCGTCCTCAACGAGGACGGACCCGTCTCGGCCCGGACCAGGGAACAGGTGCTCACCGCCGTGGCCAGACTCGGCTTCCAGCCGAACCTCATGGCACGCAACATCCGCGTCGGCGGGCCCGACACCACCATCGGACTGGTCGTCCCCGACCTGGGCAACCCCTTCTTCGGGGCCGTGGCCAGGAGCATCGAGGACACGGTCCGCGACCGCGGCCTGACCCTGCTCATGGGATCGTCCGCGGACGATCCCGACCGCGAACGCGCTCTGACGGACACGTTCCTCGCCCGCCGCATCAGCATCCTGATGGTCGCGCCGTCCGTCGGCGCCGACCACTCCCACCTCAGGACCCACCGCGCCGCGGGCCTGCCCGTCGTCTTCGTCGACCGTCCGGGTGCGGGCCTGGTCACGGACAGCGTCGTCAGCTCCAACCGCGCGGGCTCCCATGACGGCGTCGCCCACCTGATCGCCCACGGCCACCGGCGCATCGGCTTCGTGGGCGACCTTCCCACCAAGCTCTACACCCGCCGCGAGCGCCTGGCCGGATACCGTGCGGCCCTGCAGGAAGCCGGTCTCCCCCACGACCGCTCGCTGGTCGTCAACGCCCACGACCAGCGCGGGGCGTCGGCCGCCACCTCCCAACTCCTGGGCCTGGCGGATCCCCCGACCGCCCTGTTCGCGGGCAACAACATCGTCGCGCTGGGCATCGTCACCGAACTCGCCCGCCGCAGACGCAAGGACGTCGCCGTCGTCGCCTTCGACGACGTGGCACTCGCCGAGGCACTGGAACCGGCCCTGACGGTCGTTGCCCAGCACCCCGAGGAGATCGGCAGATCGGCGGCGACCGCCGCCCTGGCCCGCCTGGACGGCGATCGCTCCCGCGTCCGCACCATCACCGTCCGCACCCGGCTGATCGTCCGGGGTTCGGGCGAGCGCCCTGCTCCGGCGCTGCAGGAGGCGTGACGACGAAAGCGGCGCAGGGGCACGGTCGCGGTCATGGTCACGGTTCCCGGTCATCGCCGGGCACCCAGCTCGCGCTCGAACCGAACTGACAGCACCAGGGAGGGAGTTGGTGTGGCCCGGCTGTCCCGTCAGCCCGCGAGGTGCCGCACCGTCACCCCGTGGGCGGCCAGCCTCTCGGGCAGATCCGCCAGCGTGGGCAACTGCTCGATGTGGTGCACCCCGGCGGGCACGCTCGCGGTGAGCAGTTCGCGGGTGACGTACGCGGCCACCAGTCCGGAGACGCGGCTTTGTGCCCGCCCGGTGAGGGCACAGGCCGCGCGGTGGTCACCGCGGCGGGCGTCGGCCCGTACGGCGAAGCCGTCACCGCCGAAATGGACACGGCTGAAGGAGCCTGTCAGCGCTCGTTGGAGCCCGGGCCGACCGGCGCCGCCCAGCAGTCCGGTCCGGCGCAGGGCGAAGAGCGCGGCGGTCAGCGGCCGCGAGTCCAGGCACAACCGTGTGGTCGCCTCGGGGACGCCGAGCGTACGCCGCAGGGTGTACTGGTCGGAGAACGGGAACGGATGGACGGTCCTCCTTCCGTACCCGGGCACGGCGATGCGCTTCGGACGGGCCGTGACCGGCTCGGCCAGAGCCGCGACGGTCCAGCGCACCGCGTCGGCGCCGTGCCGCTCG
Organism: Streptomyces cavernae; assembly: GCF_004023625.1. Lineage (GTDB taxonomy): Bacteria > Actinomycetota > Actinomycetes > Streptomycetales > Streptomycetaceae > Streptomyces > Streptomyces cavernae. The sequence goes on from NZ_RPDJ01000026.1 coordinate 210,235, forward strand.
CCCGCGCCGAGCAGCACCGTGAGATCGAGGCGGTCGGCTCCGCCGACGGCCTCGTGGGCGCGGCGGGCGAGCAGGTTCGTCAGCCCGGGGGCGACGCCGACGCTGAGGACGGCCGTGGCCCCGGCGTCGACCGCGGGCTCGTGCCATTCCGCCACGGCGTCCAGCAGCCGACGACTGGCGCCGACGTCCACGACATGGATGCCTCGTGTCAGGCAGGTTCGTGCGACCGCGGCCTCCGGGGGCTCGACGCACAACACCACGACGAGCACGTCACCGAGTTCGTCGAGCACCTGCCGGAAGCCGGCCAGGTCACCCACGTCGACCCGCTGACCGCCCTGCCGACGAGCGCGGGCACCGTCACGTCCGCCGGGCACCACCTGCCCGGGAAACCACTCCTTCAACTGGGAGGTCACCGTCGAACCGACGGCTCCGTAGCCGCCGACGACGAGGATCCGTCCACCCGGAGCTCCGGATTTCACTGCGGTCGTCCTCTCGGCCGGTCGATGGAGTTCCCCGAGCCGGCCCGCCGGCGGGTGACCCGGCGGGCGTCGATGCCGTCAGTGCACATGCGGGCCGCCGGTCGACTGCGGCTTACCGCGCGGTACGAGTCCCAGCGCCACCACCGCACTCGCCGCCGTCGCGAGGGCGCAGACGACGAAGGCGTCCTTGAAGCCGCCGACGGAGCCGCGCTCGATGCCCGTCGCGGCGATGGTCGACACGACCGCCACGCCGATCGAACCGCCCAGTTCGTGGAAGGTGTTGACGACTCCGGACGCCAGGCCCGCCTCGTGGTGCTCCACCATGCCCAGGGCGGTGGTGGTGGCGGTGACGAAGACCGCGCCGATCCCGAAGGACGCGACGACGAAGCCGGAGACGAGACCGGCGTACACGCTCCCGTCGGCGGTGAGCCGGGTCAGGGGCACGGCTCCGGCAGCCGCGATCGCCATGCCGCCCACGGCGACGGCGCGGCTGCCGAGCCGCCCGACGAGCCGGGACCCGAGGTGGGCGCCGAGACCGGTCGCCACGGCCATCGGCAGGAACAGCAGACCGGTCTTGAGCGGACTGAAGTCCCGCACGTGTTGCAGGTAGACCGAGCCGAGGAAGAAGAAGGCGAGCAGCAGCGCGGTGGCGATCAGCATCAGGAACGCGCCCGCGACGACCGGCCGCCGGGTGAACATCCGCAGGTCCATCAGCGGGGCCCGGCTCGCCCGTTCCACCGCGGCGAACACCGCGTACAGAACCAGCGCGGCGGCGATCGGGAGCAGTGCGGCGGCGCCGTCCCAGCCCACGTCACCCGCCTGCACCAGGCCGTAGATGAGGGAGGCGGTGGCCGTGGTGACCAGCAGCGCGCCGGGCACGTCGAGCCGGATCGGCTGCGGTGGGCGGGCGGGGACGAACGCGGGCAGGGCAGCGAGGACGGCGAGGCCGATCGGCACGTTGATGTAGAAGACCCACTGCCAGCCGGGTCCGGAGGTCAGTGCGCCGCCGATCAGTACACCGGCGGCCGCGCCGGTGCCGCCGATCGCGGCCCAGACGCCCAGCGCCTTGTTGCGCTCGGTGCCGTGGAAGGTGGTGGTGACGACGGAGAGCGCCGCCGGGGAGAGCAGGGCGGCGCCGACGCCCTGGGCGATACGGCCGCCGAGCAGCATGGGGGCGCTCGAGGCGAGGCCGGCCACCAGCGACGCGGCGGTGAAGAGAGCGAGCCCGGTGAGCAGGGTGCGGCGGGCGCCCAGGGCGTCGGCGAGGCGGCCACCGAGCAGCATCAGGCCGCCGAAGCACAGGGTGTACGCGGTGACTACCCAGGTCAGCATCGTCCGGCCGAGGTCGAGGTCGGCGGCCATGTCGGGCAGCGCGACGTTCACCACGGTGACGTCCAGGACGAGCATGAACTGCGCGACGCAGATGAGAGCCAGTGCCGTCCAGCGACGGGGATCGGCCGGTGGGCTGTGGTGGTCCGGCGCGTGCTGCGTGCCGGCTGCGGGGTGAGTCATGACGATTCCTCGACGGCTGGAGACGGACGGGTGGGCGAGGCCTCAACTGAACTGTACGGCACAGTTCAATTGAACTCAACGGTTCAGTTCAGTTCAGCCGCTAGGATCGGGCTCATGACCGCGGAGAACGTCAAGCAACCCCCCAGCGGCCCTCGTGCAGAACTGAAACGGCGGGCCATCGTCCGTGCGGCGCGGGAACTGTTCCTGCGGGACGGTTTCGGTGTCGGAATGGACGTCATCGCCGCCGAGGCCGGCGTGTCCAAGGTGACCGTCTACAACCACTTCGGCAGCAAGGAAGCCCTGTTCACAGCGGTCATCACCAGTGCGCTCGACGAACCCCTCGGCCATGCCTCGTCGGCCGCGCTCGAGGGGCTGCCGGAGGCCGAGGACCTGCGCGCGGCCCTCCTCCTCGCCGCCCGCGCCTGGGTGCACGCCGTCAGGACGAACGAGGACGTCATCGCCCTGCGCAACCTGGTCGCCGCCGAACGGAACCGCTTTCCGGAACTGGGACGGGCCTGGCAGGGGCGCGGTCCCGAGGGCCACCACCCGGCCGTCGCCGGCGCACTTCGCGCGCTCGCGGACCAGGGACGGCTGGTGATCCCCGACCTGGAAGCGGCGATCATCCAGCTCTACGCGCTGCTCGTCTTCCCCCACATGGTCTTCGGGATGTACGACACCCACATCGACGACAGCCTCACGGAGCGCCTCGTCGTCAGCGGGGTGGACATGTTCCTGGAGCACTACGGTCCACACGGACCGGGGGGACCGGGGCGGGAGGGATGAGCTCCCGGAGGCGCCCCGAGGGAACCCGGACCGCGATGGAGGCGTTCTTACCAGTGGGAGCGGGGCGGGGCGGCCCGCCCTGTCGGCGGAAGGAACGAGGACGACGAGATGAGCGACAAGGCCCGCAAACTGTTCGAGGCACTCGACCTCGACCAGAACGGGACCCTGAGCCGCGAAGAGGTGATCATCGCCCTGCGGGCGAAGGGGCCGTCTCTGGCCGCGTCGGGGGATCTGCCGTTCTGGGGACTGGGAGACGTCGACGCCTCCTCCGCGCTGTTCGACGCCGCTGACCAGAACGGGGACGCGGAACTGACCCTGGAGGAGTTCGCGGCGGTCGTGGACCGCCGGTTCGGCTGGCACTGACCCGGGGTGGTCGTTGTCCGACCGGGGCGGCCGGACAACCGGGGCGGCCGGCACTCACCCGGGGCGGCCGAGAACCTAGTGCCCCGGCAGGCAGCGTTTGCCCACAAGGAGCGGCGTCATGGGGTCCTCCCTGGTACCGGTGGGGAGGGCTGCCCTGCGGCCTCCTTCCCGGCCCAGTCTGTCCGCCCGTGCGTGGGTGGGCAAGCCGCCTGCCGCCCTGGCCCGGGCGGCGGCCGACGCCGTTTTCGTGCAGAGGAATACCGCGTCCGTGCAGGAGAAGCGTCGGCAAACCAGCGTGCCATGGAGGTCTTCCGCGATCTCGGGATCGAGCAGGAGGTGCTGGAGAAGGGCACCCCGAGCTCCCTGATGGGCGACACGGTGTTCGCCACCGCGCTGCTCGGCGACGAGATCGGCCGCATCCGTACCTGGGGCACCGGCGACGAGAGCCTGACCGAGTACGCGGCCCAGAGCCCGTGCGGAATGATCGACCTCCCGCAGACCTATCTGGAGCCCATCCTCCTGGCGGGCGCCGCCAAGCGGGGCGCCGTGGTCAGGCTGAACACCGCGCTGATCGACTTCGAGCAGGACGCGGCCCTGTCCGGAACGCAGTGGGCGGACGCCGCCGACGCCGTGGCACGGGAACTCGCTCTCGGTCTGCGTGCCGTCGTCATCGACCGCGACGCGCACGACGCCTACGGCGAGTGGAGCCGCCGCGCGGAGATCGACGAGGACGGCGTACTGCTGGTCCGTCCCGACGGGTATGTGGCGTGGCGCAGGCCGGGTGGTGCCCCTGGCGTCGAGGAGGCGACGCGCCTGCTGAGGGAGGCCCTGGCCGCGGTGCTCTGCCGACCCGCACCGTCGCCCTCCGAGAGGTGACCGCATACAGGTGACCGGCGACAGGTGACCGTCCACGGGCGACCGGCGTCATGTGACCGGCGTCCGCGGACGGGCACCCGATAGCCTGCACCGGGCGACCTCGACGGGTGAGGGTCAGGCCGGGATCGGTCGGAAGTGGGGGCGCGGATGAGCGCGGTGAGAACGGTGGCCGTCTACTCCCTGGGCGGGACCATCGCCATGACCACCGATCCGGCCACCGGCGCGGTCGTCCCGGCCCTCTCCCCGCATGACCTGCTCGCCGCCGTCCCCCACCTGGAAGGCCACGGCGTCGAGCTGCGCGTGCACGACTTCCGCCGGGTGGCCGGTGCCTCGCTCACCTTCGACGACCTGGCGGAGCTCGGCGCGGCGATCGACGAGACCCTCGCCGGCGGCGACGTCGACGGGCTCGTGATCACGCAGGGGACGGACACGATCGAGGAGACGGCGTTCGTCCTCGACCTGCGTCACGGCCACGAGCAGCCCGTCGTCGTCACCGGCGCCATGCGCAACCCCACCATGGCCGGCCCCGACGGACCCGCCAACCTGTACGCGGCCGTCCTCGCCGCGGCCGACCCGCGGTTGCGCGGCGCCGGTGTGCTGGTCGTCCTGAACGACGAGATCCACGCGGCACGCCACGTCCGCAAGTCCCACACCACCAGCCCCGCTGCCTTCACCTCGCCCGCCACCGGGCCCGTCGGTCGGATCGCCGAGGGCCGCGTACGGCTGATCGCCGCGCCGCCCCGCCGGGTCGGCCCCCTGGCCCGGCCGCGCGGCCGAGAGGTGCGTGTGGGCCTGTACACGGTCGGCCTCGGCGACGACGGCGCGCTGCTCGGGGCGTGGGAGGGCCGTTGTGACGGGCTCGTCGTCGCCGCGTTCGGTGTGGGCCACGTGCCTCAGCGACTCGTCGAGGGCCTCGAGCGGTTCGCCGCGCGGCTCCCCGTGGTCCTCTCCTCGCGCATCGACAACGGCCCCGTCCTGACCGGAACTTACGGATATCCCGGCTCCGAGAAGGACCTGATCGGCCGCGGGCTGATCCCGTCCGGCGAACTCGGCCCGTACCAAGCACGCCTCCTGCTCCATGAGTTGCTGGTGCGGGACGCGGACCGCGAGGCCATCGTCGAGTGGTTCGCGTCTTTCTGAAGCGAGGTCACCGATCACCTTCGGCGGGGGCGTGACATCTACAGCTCAGCCATGTCTGTCATGAGCGCAACGAATCCCAATATCGGCGCAGGGGCGGAGCCCCACCTGTCCCCCACCTGTCAATGTTGTGCACTTTCTTGACGACAGTAAGTCAGATGCTCAGATTCGCGGGTGTCCTTCCCCGGTCAAGGGAGACCGCGATGCCCCCGTCCCCCCACGCATTACCGTCCGCAGACCTTGAACGAGCCCGGCAGCTGCGCCGAGTCGCCGCCTCCGGACTGCTCGGCACCGCCGTGGAGTTCTACGACTTCCTCGTCTACGGAACCGTCGCCGCCCTCGTCTTCGGCGAGCTGTTCTTCCCCGGCGCCGCCCCCGCCGCCGCCCCCGCCGCCGCGTTCGCACCTTCGCCGCCGGCTATGTCGCCCGCCCGCTCGGCGGCATCGTCTTCGGGCACTTCGGCGACCGGCTCGGCCGCAAGTCCATGCTGCTGCTCACGATGGGCCTGATGGGCGGCGCCAGCTTCCTCATCGGCCTGCTGCCCACCTACGACACCATCGGCGTCTGGGCGCCGGTCCTGCTGATCACCCTGCGTGTCGTCCAGGGCGTCGCCATCGGCGGCGAGTGGGGCGGTGCCACGCTCATGGTCGTCGAGCACGCCGGGGAGCGGCGGCGCGGACTGTGGTCGAGCTTCACGCAGATGGGAGCACCGCTCGGCTGGCCGGTCTGTCCCTGAGCTACGACCAGAACTGCTGGAGACCGCGCCCCTGCGGACCCGTTCGGCCGGACCGGAGGCGCTGCCCGGCGGTCGGTGAGCAGGCGGTGCTTCCTGATGCGGGCGGCGAGGCGTCGGCGACGGCGCCGGTGCCGGCCGACCGGCGATGAGCACGCCACCGCCTCCTGCGCCGCCACCCCACCGGCCGACCCGCGCCGCCACCCCACCAGCCGACCCGCGATAAGCACGCCACCGGCCTACCCGCACCGCCACCTCGACGACGATTCGCTCGACGGCAGGCGGGCTCGGGTCCACCGACTCCGACCGGTGGGTGGGCCCCGGCGCGCTCGTCGCGGGATCCTGGTGACACCATGCGGCTGTTCTGTGCCATCGCGGTCCTGCTCGGCGCGAACCTGCTCAACAACCGGTTCGCGCCCGGCGTCTACGTGCTCACCTGCGTGGTCGCGACCGCGGCGCTGCTGCTGATCGCCCGCTGGGACGGTCTCACCCGCGCCGACCTCGGGCTCGACGGGCCCGGCCTGCGCCGGGGGCTGCGGTGGGCCCCGGTCCTCATCGGTGCCGTCCTCGCCGTCTACCTGCTCGCGCTGGCCGTGCCGGCCACCCGGGAGGCGTTCCAGGACGACCGTGCGGCGAGTCTGTCGGCCGGGCAACTGCTGTGGCGGGTACTGTTCCGCGTGCCGTTCGGGACCGTGCTGCTGGAGGAGACCGCCTTCCGGGGGGTTCTGTGGGCGATGGTCCGGCGTCGGCGAGGTACCGCCTGGGCCACCGCGGTGTCGTCGTCGCTGTTCGGTCTGTGGCATGTGCTGCCCTCTCGCGGGCTGGCCCGGGCCAACGCCGCCGCGGCGACCCTCGGCTCCGGGTCGGCGGGTGCCACACTCGCGATGGCGGCGGCCGTCGTCGGCACCACCGCCGCCGGGGTCGTTCTGTGCGAGCTGCGGCGCCGCTCCGGAAGCCTGGTGGCGCCCGCGGCACTGCACTGGGCGCTCAACGGCATCGGCTATCTGCTGGCCTGGGCCGCACCGGGGTCGGGTGGGCGCTGAGGGACCGCTCGGCGCGGGCCCGACGGGGCCGGTGTGTGCCGCACGGTGCGGTGCGCGCCGGACACGGCGGTGCGCGCCGGACACGGCGGTGCGCGCCGGACACGGCGGTGCGCGCCGGACACGGCGGTGCGCGCCGGACACGGCGGTGCGCGCCGGACGCGGCGGTGCG
>NZ_RPDJ01000027.1 GCF_004023625.1 Streptomyces cavernae
GGACCGCGGGCCGCCGAGCCGCCGGGCCGCCGGGCCGCCGGGGCCGCCGGGCCGCCGGGGCCGCCGGGCCGCCGGGGCCGCCGGGATCGTAAGGACGGTGTGGGCTTGCCGTCGCGAACCGCATCGGGTTTCCCCTTCGCCGGGCTCAAGGAACACTCGCCGCGCTGAACTCCCGTGTCTCTTCTGTGACTTGGTCGGAGTCAACTGGCGGCTTGGGGGAGCGCCGAGACTCCGGTACAACCGAGCGGTGAGCGCCCTGGTCACACGGCGCGCGGGGGACGGAGGCGGACGGGTGCGGCGGAGTTTGCTCGCGGTGGTGGGGGCGGTTGCCGGGGTGGCGTTGCTGAGCGGGTGCGGGGCGGAGATCCTTCCGCTGGCCGCCGTGCACCGGGATTCCGACGGGCATCTGAAGGCGCTGTTGCGGCCGTGCGGAGACGACCGCATCTACGGCCTCGGGCTGAGGGCCACACCGACCGACGAGGAGGCGGCCGACGCGGACCCCGAGCGCAACTTCTCCGGCTGGGAGGCCCACGGTCAGCGGACTCTCACCGACGCCGACTTCCCGCTCTTCTCGCCGCCCGCCGCCTGGCGCAGCCGGCCCGTTGGGGCACAGGAGCTGACGGAGGAGTACACCTACACCCTCGGCTTCGGCAAGGACGGGGAACCCTACTACTCCGGCCTGGTCAAGTTCCGGGCGGCCGACATCGAGCGGCTCCGCCCGGGCCGGGTCTGGGCCGACGACCGGGCGATGACCCTCGGCGAGTTCGAGGAGCTCGCCGAGGACTCATGCTGACCGCGCGGGTGCCAGTGACCCGCGAGGGCTACTCCGCCGGTTCGACGCCCGCGCGCATCAGCCCGTACGTGTAGGCGTCCTCCAGCGCCTGCCACGAGGCCGCGATCACGTTGTCCGCCACGCCCACCGTCGACCACTCCCCCGCGCCGTCCGACGTGGAGATCAGCACCCGGGTCGTGGACTCCGTGCCGTGCTTGCCTTCCAGGATGCGGACCTTGTAGTCGACGAGGTCCAGCTTGGCGAGCTGCGGGTAGATCTTCTCCAGGGCCACGCGCAGCGCGCGGTCGAGTGCGTTGACCGGGCCGTTGCCCTCGGCGGTGGCGACGATCCGCTCGCCCTTGGCGAAGAGCTTCACGGTGGCCTCGTTGGCGTGGCTGCCGTCGGGGCGGTCCTCGACGATCGCGCGCCAGGACTCCACCTCGAAGTATCTGCGGACCTTGCCCTCGACCTCGGCGCGCAGCAGCAGTTCGAAGGAGGCGTCCGCGGCCTCGTACGTGTAGCCCTTGAGTTCGCGTTCCTTGACCCGCTCGACGACGCGGCCGACCAGCTCCCGGTCGTCACCGAGCTCGACGCCAAGTTCCTTGCCCTTGAGCTCGATCGAGGCGCGACCCGCCATGTCGGAGACGAGCATCCGCATGGTGTTGCCGACCAGTGCCGGGTCGGTGTGCTGGTACAGGTCCGGGTCGACCTTGATCGCGGAGGCGTGGAGGCCCGCCTTGTGCGCGAAGGCGGAAACACCCACATAGGGCTGGTGCGTGGACGGCGTGAGGTTGACGACCTCGGCGATGGCGTGCGAGATCCGCGTCATCTCGCGCAGCTTGCCCTCGGGGAGGACCTTCTTGCCGTACTTCAGCTCCAGGGCCGCAACGACGGGGAAGAGGTTGGAGTTGCCGACGCGTTCGCCGTAGCCGTTGGCCGTGCACTGGACGTGGGTGGCGCCGGCGTCCACGGCGGCGAGGGTGTTGGCGACGGCGCAGCCCGTGTCGTCCTGGGCGTGGATGCCGAGCCGGGCACCGGTGTCCGCGAGGACGGTGCCGACGACCGCCTGCACCTGGGCGGGGAGCATGCCGCCGTTGGTGTCGCACAGGACGACCACGTCGGCGCCGGCCTCCGCGGCGGCGCGTACGACAGCCTTGGCGTACTCCGGATTGGCGCGGTAGCCGTCGAAGAAGTGCTCGCAGTCGACGAACACCCGGCGGCCCTGCTCGCGCAGGTAGGAGACGGTGTCGCGGACCATCTCGAGGTTCTCCTCGAGGGTCGTGCGCAGGGCGAGCTCGACGTGCCGGTCATGGGACTTGGCGACCAGGGTGATCACCTGGGCGCCGGAGTCGAGGAGGGCGCCCACCTGCGGGTCCTCGGCAGCCTTGCCGCCGGCGCGACGGGTGGCGCCGAAGGCGACGAGCTGGGCGTGCTTGAAGTCGATCTCCTGCCGGGCGCGGGCGAAGAACTCGGTGTCCCGGGGGTTGGCGCCGGGCCATCCGCCCTCGATGAAGCCGACGCCGAAGTCGTCCAGGTGCCGTGCGATGGCCAGCTTGTCCGCGACCGTGAGGTTGATGCCCTCGCGTTGCGCCCCGTCGCGCAGCGTCGTGTCGAAGACATGGAAAGAATCGTCGAGTTCGCTGGTTTCCGTCATGGGTGTTCGGCTCCTGTATTGGATCTCGGTCTACCGGAATGACCGGCTCCACCGTCCCCCATCATCCCTCGCGCTCCCTTTCCGGCTTGAGGTGGGCCAGAAAAGCGAAAAACCTCTCGCGGGTGCGAGAGGTCTGCGCGCGGGTCGAGACGACGATGCCCGCCCGTACGTGGTCGTACGTGGCGGTCACTGCGGACCGGCGCGCCTGCTGCCAATAATCGTGGCGAACGAGAGCACGGGGGCAGTCTGCCACAGGCGGCGGACTGCCCCCGCGCACATCTCACGATGCGGGCGACGGGCTGACGGTGACGTGTGCCACAGTTGTTCAGCGGAGGTGGCTCTGTCCGTGGCAGGTCCTCGCACGAACTGCCGGTCCCCCAAAGCTGGTTGGCGGACCGGCAGTCGACGCAGAGCGGGCACTCGGCCCAGGGCGGACTCAGCCCAGGTCGTGCATCCAGCCGTGCTTGTCCTCGGCCGTGCCCCGCTGGATGTCCAGCAGTGCCTCGCGGAGCCTCAGGGTGACCTCGCCGGTGCCGCCGTCGGCGTGGCTCCACGCGGCGCCGGTGCGCTTGACCGTTCCGACGGGGGTGATCACCGCGGCGGTGCCGCAGGCGAAGACCTCCGTGAGGCTGCCGTTCTCGGCGTCGCGCTGCCACTGATCGATGGAGATCCGGCCCTCCTCGGCGGTGTAGCCGAGGTCCCGGGCGACGGTCAGCAGCGAGTCACGCGTGACGCCTTCGAGGATGGAGCCGGTGAGCGAGGGGGTGACGAGACGGTCGCCGTACACGAAGTACAGGTTCATACCGCCGAGTTCCTCGATCCACTTGTGCTCCACGGCGTCGAGGTAGCAGACCTGCTCGCAGCCCTGGGTGGCCGCCTCGGCCTGCGCGAGCAGCGACGCGGCGTAGTTGCCACCGGTCTTGGCGTCGCCCATGCCGCCGGGGACGGCACGGACCCGGTCCTCCGACAGCCAGATGGACACCGGCTTGACGCCACCCGCGAAGTACGCGCCCGCCGGAGAGGCGATGACGAGGAAGAGGTACTCGTTGGCCGGCCGCACGCCCAGCCCGACCTCGGTGGCGATCATGAACGGGCGCAGGTAGAGGGACTCCTCGCCGCCGTGCGCGGGCACCCAGGCCTGGTCCTGCTTCACGAGCGCTTCGATGGCCTCGATGAAGGTCTCCTCGGGCAGCTCCGGCATGGCGAGCCGGCGGGCGGACCGCTGGAAGCGCCGGGCGTTCATCTCCGGACGGAAGGTGGCGACCGTGCCGTCGGGGCGGCGGTAGGCCTTCAGCCCTTCGAAGATCTCCTGCGCGTAGTGCAGGGTCATGTTGGCGGGGTCGAGGGAGAGCGGGCCGTACGGAACGAGCTGACCGTCGTGCCATCCGCGGCCCTCGGTCCACTTCACGGTCACCATGTGGTCGGTGAAGTGGCGGCCGAAGCCGGGGTTGGCGAGGATCGCCTCACGCTCCGCGTCGGAGAGCGGGTTGGCGGAGGGCTTGAGCTCGATCGTGGGCGTCGTCATCGTTGGTTTGTCCTTCACCGTGTGTTTGTGACGGGCCGCGCTCACGCCCGTACGGCCGGTGGCCGGTCATAGGACGTCCGAGCATTCCCTCATTCGGCGGCTCCGTGTCCGATTATCTCGCATGTCTCGTGACGGAGACCGGGGAAGAAAACGGTGTGAACCGCGGCCCATGGTTGATGGTGACACCCGGCGGAGCATAGGAGAAGCCGCCGGGTGCGGATGCGACCCGGCGGCTTCCTCAGCAGCTTGTGAGAGCTTCCTGAGCAGGTGAGGAGCGCGGCGGGTCAGCCGGCTACTCGGGCGGCGAGCGCGTCGCCGATCTGGTCAGTGGTGCGGGCGGTGGTGCCGCGCTCCGCGAGGTCGGCGGAGACGGCCTCCTCGATGCGGACCGCCTCGGCCTCGTAGCCGAGGTGGCGCAGCAGGAGGGCGACGGACAGGACGGTGGCGCTGGGGTCGGCCTTGCCCTGGCCCGCGATGTCGGGCGCCGAGCCGTGCACGGGCTCGAACATCGACGGGAACTCACCGGAGGGGTTGATGTTGCCGGAGGCGGCGACGCCGATGCCGCCGGAGACGGCCGCGGCGAGGTCGGTGATGATGTCGCCGAAGAGGTTGTCGGTGACGATCACGTCGAACCGCTCGGGCTGCGTGACGAGGTAGATCGTCGCCGCGTCGACGTGCATGTACTCGGTGGTGACCTCGGGGAACTCCTCGCCCACCTTGTTGAAGATCTCCGTCCACAGGTGGCCGGCGTGCACCAGCACGTTGTTCTTGTGGATGAGGGCGAGCTTCTTGCGGGGGCGGGCCTGGGCGCGGGCGTAGGCGTCACGCACGACGCGCTCGATGCCGAAGGCGGTGTTCAGCGAGACCTCGGTGGCGACCGCGTGCGGGGTGCCGGTACGGATGGTGCCGCCGTTGCCGGTGTAGGGGCCCTCGGTGCCCTCGCGGACGACGACGAAATCGATCTCCGGCTGGCCGGCGAGCGGGGTGGCGACTCCCGGCAGCAGCTTCGACGGCCGCAGGTTGACGTGGTGGTCGAAGGCGAAGCGGAGCTTCAGCAGGAACCCGCGCTCCAGGACGCCGGACGGGACCGAGGGGTCGCCGATCGCGCCGAGCAGGATCGCGTCGTGCTTCTTCAGGGCGTCCAGGTCGGCGTCGGTGAGCGTCTCACCGGTGGCGTGGTAACGCTTGGCGCCGAAGTCGAACTCCTCGGTCTGCAGCTTCACGTCCTGCGGAAGGACGACGCCCAGGACCTTGAGGCCCTGCGCCACGACCTCCTGGCCGATACCGTCACCGGGGATCACTGCGAGACTGATGGTTCGAGACATGACGGCACCGTACTCCTTGTCCCATGGGATGACATGCACCGTCCGGGATCTGGACACCGAGGTGTCGGCGGCACACCGCCCGGTGACCGCGAGGCCCGGAGGGCATCCATCCGTTGACCGGCGTTCACCCCTGCGTTTGCCCTGAGTTGGGAATCGCTGGGAAGTTCAACCACATGGAAACTCCCGATTTCGGCATTCCCGAGCAGCTCGTACGCCGGATGAGCATGGCGGAACAGTACGAGTACCTGCGCGCCAGACTGTCCCGGCGCCGCACGCTGGTGACCGCGGGCGCGGTGGCGGGCGGGCTGCTGACCGGGTGCTCGGGGTCGGACTCGGCCGCCCGGGACCGGTCGCCGACGCCCTCCGCCACGGCGACGGGGCGGGTGCCCGGTTCCGCGGTCACCCCGTTCGGCCGCCATCTCGCCTTCGGGGCCGACCCGAAGACGCAGATGCGGATCTCCTGGCAGGTGCCGTTCGCGGTCAAGAAGCCTTTCGTCCGGGTGGGTCTGCGGCCCGAGGACCTGAGCAGGCGGATCGAGGCCGAGCTCCGTGACCTGCACACGCCGGGTGTGGAGGGGGTCCGGATGGCGTACGACCAGTACTACGTGCACGCGGCTCTGGACGGTCTCAAGCCGGGCACCACGTACTACTACGGCATCGGCCACGAGGGCTTCGACCCGGCGTCGCCCCGGCACCGGTCGACGATCGGCTCGTTCCGTACGGCCCCCGCGAGCCCGGAGCGGTTCGTGTTCACCGCCTTCGGCGACCAGGGCGTCAACCGCAACGCGCGCGCCACCGACAAGGTGCTGCTGCGTCAGAACCCGGCCTTCCACCTCCACGCCGGCGACATCTGCTACGCCAACCCCACCGGGCACGGCGAGAAGTCGGACCTGTTCGTCCCGGACCTGTGGGACTACTTCCTCAAGCAGACCGAGCCGGTGGCGAAGTCGGTGCCGTGGATGGTGACGACCGGGAACCACGACATGGAGGCCGTGTACTCGTCGGACGGCTACGGCGGCCAGCTGGCCCGCTTCTCGTTCCCGGACAGCGGCTTCGACCCGGGCGGGGCACCGGGCGTGTACTCGTTCGTCTACGGCAACGTCGGCGTGGTGGCGCTGGACGCGAACGACGTCTCCTACGAGATCCCCGCCAACCTGGGCTACACGGACGGGAGGCAGACGGCCTGGCTGGACCGCAGGCTCGGGGAACTGCGCGCGTCGGCATCGGTGGACTTCATCGTCGCCTTCTTCCACCACTGCGCCTACTCGACGTCGAAGCACGCCTCCGACGGCGGTGTGCGCGACAAGTGGGTGCCGCTCTTCGCCAAGCACCAGGTGGACCTGGTGATCAACGGGCACAACCACGTGTACGAGCGGACCGACGCCGTCAAGGACGGCGGGGTGGGCAGGGCGGTGCCGGTCGGCGGGTCGACGGATCCGACGCGGGACGGGATCGTGTACGTCACGGCGGGCGGGGGCGGCAAGGACCTGTACGGCTTCCCCGACGGGGTGAAGGACAGCTACGAGAAACGTGTCCGCAACCACGACTCCGTCGAATCCTTCCACTGGACGAAGTCGCGGGACAAGAAGGAGGAGACCGTGGAGTGGTCCCGGGTGCGCTACACCGGGTTCTCCCTCCTCTCGGTGGAGGCGGAGACCGGCGCGAAGGCACGCCTGAAGGTGTCGGCGCTCGCCTCGGACGGCGAGCGCGTCGATCACTTCGAGATCAGGCGCGGCGCTTAGGGGGTGTCCCTGCGGGCCCCGACGGCGCCAACGATGCCTGTCGGGAACTGGTGCCGCAACAGGCAACGTTCGCCCCGGACGCCGCTCCTTGACGGGCAAATTGCCTGCCGCGGCACTAGCTCAGGAGTGCCCGGTCTCGCCAGCTCAGGAGTGCCCGGTCTCGCCGCCGTTGTCCCTGCGGTCGAGGGCGCGCTGGAGGGCGGCTGCGGCGTTCTTGCGGTCGGATTCGCTCGAACGGGAGATGTGACGGACTCGGCGGCGGACGGTCGTCTCGGCCATGATGATCGACTCCTCGGCATCAGGGAGTACGGAAGGTGGGGGAAACGAGACGCCGGGTGGGGCGGGGAGCGGAGCCGCAGGGGTTGCCTGCCGGGGCCCGGCTCACGACCGCCATTCGCTTGATCGAGCGAGACGTTCGGCTCCTACAAAGCTAAGCGAGGACCGAGCATCTGTCTCCACGATTACTCGGACTTCCTACTATCTGAGACGGTCGATTGCATCACATGCGCCTGACCTGGGGAAACACTGTTTCGCGGAGGGCGGGCGCGCGCCGTTGTGCGCCCGCACCCAACGGGGCGGCAGGGGTGGTTTTCCGCCTCCTCCGAACCCACCCGAACCGTAAATGGTGGACGGGGCCCGAGGCCCGACCCTGCCCGGTCACAGCAGATCGCCGTCGCGCCAGTCGAACAGGAGCGGATGGGCCGGGTCCAGAGGGCCTGCGGAGCCGGGACGGACGAAGGTCGCACCCTCCTCCTCCGGCAGCGGCACCACCCCGGACGGACCGAGGGCGGCGATCCCGCCGGGCCAGCGGTGCCAGCCCCGGGCCACGTACAGCAGGGCACCCTCGTCGGTGGCGGACAGGGCGCCGAGCACGTAGGCGCCGTCGAGCACCCGTTCCAGCGCGTCCATCACCCGTCCGCCGAGCCCGGTCCGCCGCACGTCCGGGCGGACCGCGACCCCCTCGACGTAGCCGGTGCGCAGCGAGCGCCCGGCGTGCCGTACGCGGCGCTGGACGACCGAGCCGTGGGCCGCCAGCCCCGCGTCGTCGTGGACGAGGGCGTGGACGCCGCCGAGGGTGTGGTCCCAGTCGTCGGCGCTGAAGTCGCCCTCGAAGGCGGCCTCCAGGAACGCGCGCACGGCACGGAGCTCGGCGGGGACGAGGTCGGCGGTGTGAGCGGTGCGCAGACGGGCGGTCATCCGGTCAGTAAACCACCCGTCGACCTGAGCCCAGGAAGAGCAATCCGATGTATATCAGCGTCAAAGGCCTTGACAGCCCCCATGGGCCCCTACACCCTCACAATCATCCGATGACTCAACAGGAGGCTGACCCCATGGCGGTCCAACGCCGGATCCGCAGCACGGTGTTGACACTCTGTTCCACCCTCCTCGCCACGGCCGTGGCGGCGCTCCCGGCCCAGGCCGATCCGGCCTCGGCCGACCGTCCCGAGCGGTTATCAGGCCAGTCCAAGTCCTGGGAGGTGCGCGGCCCGCTGGGTTCTCCCACCGCCACCGTCGCCCTCGATCCGGCCGACGGACATCCCACCCTCACGATCAGACGGGGCGGCCGCACGGTCCTGGAGCCCTCCCCCGTCGGCCTGGTCACCGAACGGGCCGACTTCTCCAAGGGCCTGACCTTCACGGGCCGCTCCACCCGCACGGTCGCCGAGCACTACACCGCCTCGTCGGGCAAGCGGGAGAAGCGGTCCTCCCTGATGACCGAGACCCGCTTCCGGTTCCGCACCGCGAGCGGCGCCCGCCTCGACCTGCTGACCCGGGTGGCCAAGGACGGTGTCGCGTACCGCTACGTCCTGCCCGGTGACACCGGCAACGTCCTGCGCGAGACCTCCGCGTTCACCCTGCCCGCCGGCTCGGACGCCGTCCTCGGCGCGTACCGGTCCGACAACGAGCTCCAGTTCAAGCGCTACGAGGCGGGAGCGGCGCCCGCGGGCTCGTACATGATGCAGGCGCTGTTCAGGACGGGCGGCGGCTACGCCTTCGTCGCGGAGTCCGACCTGAACGGCTCCTACTCGGGCGCGCATCTCACGCACGAGGCCAACTCGTCGACGTATCAGGTCGGCCTGTGGAACAACGAGCCTGTGCAGGTGACCGGCGGCCGGCTCACCACCCCGTGGCGCGCCGTGATCACCGGTGATCTGGCGACGGTCACCGAGTCGACCTTCATCGACGACATCGCCGCGCCCTCCCGGGTCCGCGACACCTCGTGGATCAAGCCGGGCACGGCCTTGTGGACCTGGCTGGCGGGCGGCAGGGAGGCCGGACAGAGCCTCGAGGCGCAGAAGAAGTACGTCGACTACGCGGCCGAGCGCGGCTGGCCCTACGAGGTCGTGGACGCCGGCTGGTACTTCAAGCCCGGCGAGTGGGAGGTCATCGACCCGAACTGGCAGACCGACAACTGGATGCCCGAACTGGTCCGCTACGCCGCGAAGAAGAAGGTCGGCATCCACGTCTGGCTGCACTGGACCCTGCTCACCGACCCGGTGGAACGTGAGAAGTGGCTCGGGACGCTGGAGCGTTGGGGCGTCAAGGGCGTGAAGATCGACTTCATGGACTCCGAGTCCCAGGACCGGATGCGCTGGTACGACGACGTGCTGAAGGCCACCGCCGACCACCGTCTGCTCGTCAACTTCCACGGTTCGACGATCCCCAAGGGCATGCAGCGCACCTGGCCCCAGGTCATGACCTTCGAGGGCGTCGGTGGCGAGGAGAAGCGCACCAACACCGCCGAGCACCTGGCGTCCCTCCCCTTCACCCGTAACGTGCTCGGCTCGATGGACTTCACGCCCGGCGCGTTCCACCGCCCGTTCCGCCCGAACGTGGCCTCGGACGCGGGTGAGTTGGGGCTCTCCGTCCTGTACGAGTCCGGCATCCAGAACCTCGCCGGTACCCCCGAGTCCTACGACGCCCGCCCGGAGGCCCGCCGCTACCTCGAGCAGGTGCCCGCGAGCTGGAAAGAAACCCGGCTGCTCACCGGTGACCCGGGCCGCTCCGCGGTCCTGGCCCGACTCGCCCAGGACGGCCGCTGGTTCATCGGCGGCACCTTCGCCGGGGCGGCGCAGTCCGTGGACGTACCGCTGCGCCTGGGCGCGGGCCGCTGGCTGGTGGAGACGGTGACGGACGGCCCGTCGGGTCTCGTGCGCGAGCCGCACGTCGTACGGGGCGGCGACACCCTGACCGTCCCGGTCGTGGCGGACGGCGGCTTCGCGGCGCTCGCCTGCCGCTGGTTCCCGGGCCGCACGACCTGCGACCGTTGACCCACCGAGACGCGGGAGCGCCGGACCCGACGGGTCCGGCGCTCCCCCATGTGCGGGGGCCTCAGCCCATGTGCGGGGGCCTCAGCCCATGTGCGGGTACGTGTAGTCCGTCGGCGGGACCAGCGTCTCCTTGATGGAACGGGTGAGCGTCCAGCGCATCAGGTTCTGCGGCGCGCCGGCCTTGTCGTTGGTGCCGGAGGCCCGGCCGCCGCCGAAGGGCTGCTGGCCGACGACCGCGCCGGTCGACTTGTCGTTGATGTAGAAGTTTCCGGCCGCGTAGCGCAGCCTCTCGGCCGTGTACGCCGCCGCGGCGCGGTCGTTCGCGATGACCGAGCCGGTGAGCGCGTAGTCCGACACCGACTCCATCTGAGTCAGCATCTCCTCGTACTTCTCGTCGTCGTAGACGTGGACGGCGAGGAACGGCCCGAAGTACTCGGTCGTGAAGACCTCGTTGACCGGGTCCGAGCACTCCACGACCGTCGGGCGGACGAAGTAGCCGACGGAGTCGTCGTACGAGCCGCCCGCGACGATCGTGCACGCCGGGTCCTGCTTCGCCCGGTCGATCGCCGCCTTGTTCTTGGCGAAGGCGCGCTCGTCGATCACCGCGCCGATGAAGTTGCCGAGGTCCGTGACGTCGCCCATCGCGATGCCCTCGACCTCAGCCGCGAACTCCTCCTTGAAGCCGGAGTTCCAGATGGAGGCCGGGATGTACGCGCGGGAGGTGGCGCTGCACTTCTGGCCCTGGTATTCGAAGGCGCCCCGGGTCAGGGCCGTCTTCAGCACCGCGCGGTCGGCGCTCGGGTGGGCTACCACGAAGTCCTTGCCGCCGGTCTCGCCGACCAGCCGCGGGTACGAGCGGTACTTCTCGATGTTGTTGCCGACCGTCTTCCACAAGTACTGGAAGGTCTTCGTCGAGCCGGTGAAGTGGATGCCCGCGAGGTCGCGGTGCTCCAGCGCCACCTTGGACACCTCGATGCCGTCGCCGGTGACGAGGTTGATCACGCCCTTCGGCAGGCCGGCCTCCTCCAGCAGCCGCATCAGCAGCACGGCGGCGTGGGTCTGGGTCGGCGACGGCTTCCAGACCACGACGTTGCCCATCAGCGCGGGCGCGGTGGGCAGATTGCCCGCGATCGCCGTGAAGTTGAACGGGGTGATCGCGTAGACGAAGCCCTCCAGCGGGCGGTGGTCCAGGCGGTTCCAGACGCCCGGGGCGTTGGCCACCGGCTGCTCGGCCAGCAGCTGCCGGGCGTAGGCGACGTTGAACCGCCAGAAGTCGACCAGCTCGCACGGACAGTCGATCTCGGCCTGCTGCGCAGTCTTCGACTGGCCCAGCATGGTGGAGGCGGCCAGGGTCTCCCGCCACGGGCCGGCCAGCAGCTCGGCGGCGCGCAGGATGATCGCCGCGCGGTCGTCGAAGGACATCGCGCGCCACCCGGGAGCGGCGGCGAGGGCCGCGTCGATGGCGTCCCGGGCGTCCGCCTGCGTGGCGTTGCGGTAGGTGCCGAGCACGGCCTTGTGGTTGTGCGGCTGCACTACCTGGAAGGCCTCCCCGCCGCCCATCCGCCGCTCACCGCCGATGGTCATCGGAAGATCGATCGGATTCTCGGCCAGCTCCTTGAGCTTGGCCTCCAGCCGGGCCCGCTCGGGCGAGCCGGACGCGTAACCGTGCACGGGCTCGTTGACGGGGGTGGGGACCTGGGTCACAGCGTCCATGGGATCGGTGTGCTCCTTACGTGAGCGGGTGCGGGCGGGACTGGCGGGAACCGTGTGGGCTCCGCCCTGAGTGAGGATCGAGCGGAAACTTCGGGCAAAGAAACGCAGATTCGCCGGCCTCTCCGCCAGACGGCGCATGCCGCGCCAACCCGGGGGACAATCCCCGGACCCCCGGCAGAATCGGTCCAACGGCCATCACTCAGCCCCGGGAAAGCAGACTTCGGGCAAAGAAACGCAGGTTCGCCGGCCTCTCCGCCAGACGGCGCATGAAGTAGCCGTACCAGTCGGTGCCGTACGCGGTGTAGACGCGCACCCGGTGGCCCTCGGCGGCCAGCCGCAGCTGCTCGTCGGCGCGGATGCCGTACAGCATCTGGAACTCGTAGTCGTCCGGGCCGCGGCCGGCCCGGTGGGCGAGTTCCCGGCCGATGGCGATCAGCCGGGGGTCGTGGGTACCGATCATCGGGTAGCCGTCGCCCTCCATGAGGGTGCGCAGGACGCGGACGTACGCCCTGTCGACGTCCGCCCTGTTCTGGTGCGCCACGGAGGCGGGCTCGTCGTAAGCGCCCTTCACCAGACGCACCCGGCTGCCGGAGGCGGCGAGCCGCCGGGCGTCGGCCGCGGTGCGGAAGAGATAGGCCTGGATGACGCAGCCGGTGTCGGGGAAGTCCTGCCGCAGCTCCTCGTGGATGGCGAACATCGAGTCGAGGGTGGTGTGGTCCTCGGCGTCCAGGGTGACGGTGGTCCCGATGCGGGCGGCGGCCTCGACGACGGGCCGGACGTTGGCGAGCGCCAGCTCGTGGCCGCCCGGGAGCGCCTGGCCGAACATCGACAGCTTGACCGACGCCTCGGCCTTGGTGCCGAGCCCCAGCCCGTCGAGACGTTCGATCAGCGCGAGGTAGGCGTCACGCGCGGCGGCGGCCTGCTCCGGTGTGGTGATGTCCTCGCCGACGACGTCCAGGGTGACCTCCAGTCCCCTGTCGACCGTCTCCTTGACGACCGGTACGACGTCGTCGACCGTCTCCCCGGCGATGAACCGGTCGACCACCGGTTTGGTCACCGGCGCCGCCGAGACCAGACGGCGCAGGGTGTCACTGCGCGACGCGGCCAGGATCAGGGGACCCAGCACGGGGCACCTCCACGGGAGTCGAAGCCGGAAGCCGGTGTTACGGCACCGAGAACCACCGTGAAACTTAAGGATCCCTCCGATCGTGGGCCATCGACAGCTGTCACGCATCCGTGC
The DNA here is from genome assembly GCF_004023625.1 of Streptomyces cavernae. Classification (GTDB taxonomy): domain Bacteria; phylum Actinomycetota; class Actinomycetes; order Streptomycetales; family Streptomycetaceae; genus Streptomyces; species Streptomyces cavernae. The sequence continues at coordinate 13,244 of NZ_RPDJ01000027.1, forward strand.
CCTGGATCTCAGACAGATGTATGAAGGCCCCCGGGTGCTGCGGGAGAATGCCCCGATGACGGAGGACTACCAGGAGCTGATCGACGAGATCTCCGCGCTGCTCGGGGCCCCCGCGACGCTGGAGAACCGCGACTTCGAGCTGATCGCGTTCGGCGCGTACGACAGCGAGAGCGAGCTGGACGAGGCGTCCCTCGACCCGGTGCGCACCCGGTCGATCCTGACCCGGCGCTCGACGCCGGCGGTCCGCGCCTGGTTCGAGGGGTTCGGCATCACGCGGGCGACGGGCCCGGTGCGCATCCCCCGCACTCCGGAGGCCGGCGTCTACCGGGCCCGCATCTGTCTGCCGGTACGCCATCGCGGGGTGGTCCTCGGCTATGTCTGGCTGCTGGCGGGCGAGCCGGGCCCCACGGACGAACAGCTGGCCGCCGCGATGGAGGTCGCCTCCCGCATCGGCGCCCTGCTGGCGGACGAGGCGCAGGTCGGGGCGGACCTCTCCCGTGAGTTCCGCGCGGTGCTGACCGCCGAGCGCGGCTGGCAGCAGGACATGGCGGTGGCGGAACTGCGCACGGAGCTGGGCCCGCGGGGCGAGGGGCCGCACGCGGTGGTGTGCGTGGCCCCGTGGCCCTCGGCGGATCCGGACGACGCGCCGTCGGTACGGACGGTGCCGGGCGCCACCGCGTTGTGCACGCTCCCGTGGGGCGCGTCCGGCCAGGCCCTGGCCCTGCTGGTGCGGCTACGGGCGACGGACGCGCTGTCCCCGGCGACTTCGGCCGCGGTGCGGTTGCTGCGGGAGGCGGAGGAGACGCGGACCGCGGCCGGTGGCACTCCCGGCGGCGCGACGGGCCGGGGCACCCCCGCCGCCGGGGTCTCCGGTGCCCGCGGTGGTCTCGCCGAGCTCGGCTCCGCGTGGCGGGAGGCGTCGGCGGCCGCGCGTGCCGTGCTCGCGGAACCGCGTCTCGGGCCGGTCGCCGAGTGGTCGGCGGTGGGGCCGTACCGGCTGCTGACGGCCCTGCCCCCGCAGGCGGCGCAGGATCCCGCCGTACGCGCCCTCCTCGAACCGTCCCACCGGGACCTCGCCCGCACGGCCGAGGTGTTCCTCGACTGCGCGGGCCAGGCCGGCCGCACGGCCGCCGAACTCGGTATCCACCGCCAGACCCTCTACTACCGCCTCTCCCGCGTCGAACAGCTCACGGGCCTTGACCTCGACGACGGCGAGGACCGGCTGCTGCTGCACATGGCGCTGAAGGCGGCGCGGCTGTAGAACCGGCCACCGGGCCGGCCGGACCCACTCCAGCTATTGAAAACGATTGTCGTCATTCTGCGGTCGGCGCACGGCCGCTCCTTGACCATCCCTTGTGCGGCGCCGGACGCCCGGCCGTGGGCGGCGTCTCCTTCGACCTGTACGCCGGTGAGACACTCGCACTGGACGGCCCCTCCGGCTGCGGCAAGTCGTCCACGGTCGCCGCCGTGCTCCAGCTGCGGGGACCCGACGGCGGTCGGGTCCGCTTCGAAGGCCGGGAGCTGACGACACTCCCGGAAAGCGAGCTGCGGGGGCTGCGCCCGCGGATGCAGCCCGTGTTGCAGGACCCGTACGGCTCGCTCAGCCCACGCCACCGCATCCGGGACGCCATAGCCGAACCACTGCGCGTACAGGGTCGCTGGGACGTCACGGGACCGGCCCGGGTGGCCGGACTCCTCGAACGGGTCGGCCTGCTCCCGTCCCACGGCGACCGGTTCCCGCACGAGCTCTCCGGCGGTCGGTGCCAGCGCGCGGGAATCGCCCGGGCCCTCGCCTGTGAGCCCCGTCTGCCGGCCCTGGACGAACCGGTCTCGGCGCTGGACCCGTCGGTCCGGGCCGGCATCCTGCACCTGCTGGCGGAACTGCAGGAGGAGTTGGGCATGGCGTATCTGTTCGTCTGCCACGACCGGGCGGTGGTACGGCATTTCGCGCACCGGGTGCTGGAGATGAGGGACGGCAGGCTCACGACCGCGTAGCCGCCGCGATCACCTGTTTCAGTCCCTCGGTGAGCTGATCCCCGTCGAGTGCGGTCGCCGGATCGAACGTCCACCGTGCCCGCAGCCGCGACCGCCACGACATGGCCACGGTGACTCGGCGCTGGGTGGCTGTGCGTGGACTCGATTGCGGTCAGCGTGAGGTGCCCCTCGCCCGCGTCCGCACCCTCGTACGCGCCCGCGCCCTCGTACGCGCCCGCGCCCTCGTACGCGTCCGAGAAGAGTCTGTCCTGACGCGGTCCCCGCAAGCCAAGGGCCCGGTCACCCCACTTCGGGGTGACCGGGCCCGAAAGCCTGGGAAACGGCTCGGCTCAGGCCAGGTTGACCGACCGCACCGAGGTGGCCCCGATCTCGGCACCCACCTCGGCCACCACGTTCTGCGGAACCGTGTCGTCGACCGTGAGCACCGCCAGGGCCTCGCCCCCGGCGGCCAGCCGGGACACCTGCATACCGGCGATGTTGATCCCGGCCTCACCGAGGATGCGACCCACCGTGCCGACCACACCGGGACGGTCGGTGTAGCGGAGCACGATCATGTGGTCGGCGAGCGACAGATCGACGTCGTACTCACCGACGGCCACGATCTTCTGGTGGTGCTTGGGACCGGCCAGCGTGCCGGAGACCGACACCTCCTCGCCGTCACCGAGCGTGCCCCGCACCGTCACGACGTTTCGGTGGTCCGCCGACTCCGAGCTGGTCGTCAGCCGCACCTCGACACCGCGCTCCTGCGCGAACAGCGGGGCGTTGACGTAGGACACGGTCTCGTCGACGACGTCCTCGAACACGCCCTTCAGCGCGGAGAGTTCGAGCACCTTCACATCGTGCTGAGTGATCTCGCCGTACACCTCGACGTCCAGCCGGACGGCGACCTCGCCCGCGAGGGCGGTGAAGATCCGGCCGAGCTTCTCGGCGAGCGGCAGACCCGGCTTGACGTCCTCGGCGATCACGCCGCCCTGGACGTTCACGGCGTCCGGCACCAGTTCACCCGCGAGCGCGAGCCGCACCGACCTGGCGACCGCGATGCCCGCCTTCTCCTGGGCCTCGTCCGTGGACGCACCGAGGTGGGGGGTGCACACGACCTGGTCGAACTGGAACAGCGGGGAGTCCGTGCACGGCTCCTTCGCGTACACGTCCAGTCCGGCGCCCGCGACGCGGCCCTCCTTGAGGGCCGAGTACAGGGCCTCCTCGTCGACGATCCCGCCGCGCGCGGCGTTGACGATCCGCACCGACGGCTTGACCTTGTGCAGCGCCTCGTTGCCGATGAGACCGAGGGTCTCCGGGGTCTTGGGCAGGTGGACGGTGATGAAGTCGGAGACCTCGAGCAGCTCGTCCAGCGAGAGGACCTTCACGCCCATCTGCGCGGCCCGCGCCGGCTGGACGTAGGGGTCGTAGGCGACGACCTTCATCCCGAACGCGGACATGCGCTGCGCGACGAGCGCACCGATGCGGCCCAGACCCACGACACCGAGGGTCTTCTCCGCGAGCTCCACACCCGTGTACTTGCTGCGCTTCCACTCGCCGTTCTTCAGAGCGGAGTTGGCCTGCGGGATGTTGCGCGCGGTGGCCAGGAGCAGACCGCAGGCCAGCTCGGCCGCGGTGACGATGTTGGAGGTGGGGGCGTTGACGACCATCACGCCGGCCTTGGTGGCGGCGGAGACGTCGACGTTGTCCAGGCCGACGCCGGCTCGTGCGACGACCTTGAGCTTGTTCGCGGCGGCGATGGCCTCCGCGTCGACCTTGGTGGCGGAACGGATCAGGATGGCGTCGACGTCTGCGATGGCCGGGAGCAGCTCGGCACGGTCTGCTCCGTTGCACTGCCGGATCTCGAAGTCCGGGCCCAGCGCATCGACGGTGGCGGGAGACAGCTCTTCAGCGATGAGTACGACGGGTTTCGAGCTCACGTGAGTCCTCACAAGTCCAATGCGGACGGCCGTCCCGACGGCCGCATGCGGTGGAGGGGAGCGGCACCTGCGGTTCCTCGGTGTCGCTTGGGCCGCGTGGAAGACGCACGACGCTGTGGGCCTGACGCGTATGTTGTGCAGCAGTGTAGTGGGGCGATGGCGCCCCTCGCCCGTCCGAGCGGAAGGATCACTCGGACGAGCTCCCAACCGGCAACCAGCCCCTCCGGAGTTCGGGGAACGGGGTCCGGTACGGAGCCCCGGGACGGCGCCCCCACGCGGGGGGCGCCATCACCGCGAGAGGACTTACGCCTCCTCGTTCACCCAGCTCATGAGCTTGCGCAGCTCCTTGCCGGTGGTCTCCAGCAGGTGCTCGGAGTCCTGGGTCTTGTACTCGTTGTACTTCTTCAGACCGCCGTGGTACTCGTCCATCCAGGCCTGGGCGAAGGTGCCGTCCTGGATCTCCGCGAGGACCTTCTTCATCTCGGCCTTGGTGGCCTCGGTGATGATCCGCGGGCCGGTGACGTAGTCGCCCCACTCGGCGGTCTCGGAGACCGACCAGCGCATCTTCTCCAGGCCGCCCTCGTACATGAGGTCCACGATCAGCTTCAGCTCGTGCAGGCACTCGAAGTAGGCGATCTCCGGCTGGTAGCCGGCCTCGACCAGAGTCTCGAAGCCCGCCTTGACCAGCGCGGACGTGCCACCGCAGAGCACAGTCTGCTCACCGAACAGGTCGGTCTCGGTCTCCTCGGTGAAGGTGGTCTTGATGACGCCGGCCCGGGTGCCGCCGATGCCCTTGGCGTACGACAGCGCCAGCGCGAAGGCGCCTCCGGTGGCGTCCTGCTCGACGGCGGCGATGCAGGGAACGCCGCGGCCCTCCTCGTACTGGCGGCGCACCAGGTGGCCCGGGCCCTTGGGGGCGACCATGCAGACGTCGACGCCGGCCGGGGGCTTGATGAAGCCGAAGCGGATGTTCAGGCCGTGGCCGAAGAACAGCGCGTCGCCGTCGTCGAGGTTGTCCTTGATGTGCTCCTCGTAGACCTGGGCCTGGATCGGGTCCGGCACCAGGATCATGATCACGTCGGCCTCGGCGGCGGCCTCCGCCGGGGTCACCACGCGCAGGCCCTGCTCCTCGGCCTTGGCCTTGGACTTGGAGCCCTCGTGCAGACCGACCCGAACGTCGACACCCGAGTCGCGCAGCGACAGCGCGTGGGCGTGGCCCTGGCTGCCGTACCCGATGACCGCGACCTTGCGGCCCTGGATGATGGACAGGTCGGCGTCGGCGTCGTAGAACAGCTCGGCCACTTTGGGTTCTCTCCTTGGTGTGCAGGTGTTGCGTCCCACCGTACGGCGGTGAGGCAGGGGAAAGTTTCGGGGTCTCGCCATACGGGCGAGTGAATCGGGGGGCCGGCGTGTGCCGGCCCCCCGATGTGCTTGTTACGCGGAGCGGTCCAGCGCCCGCAGCGACCGGTCGGTGATGGAACGGGCGCCACGGCCGATCGCGATGGTGCCGGACTGAACCAGTTCCTTGATCCCGTACGGCTCCAGCATCTTGAGCATGGCGGACAGCTTGTCGCTGCTGCCGGTCGCCTCGATGGTGACGGCCTCGGGAGAGACGTCCACGGTCTTGGCGCGGAACAGCTGGACGATCTCGATGATCTGGGAGCGCGTCTCGTTGTCCGCACGCACCTTCACCAGAACGAGTTCCCGCTGAACGGCCGAACCCGGTTCGAGTTCGACGATCTTCAGGACGTTGACGAGCTTGTTGAGCTGCTTGGTGACCTGTTCGAGCGGCAGGTCCTCGACATTCACCACGATGGTGATGCGGGAGATGTCGGGGTGCTCGGTGACGCCGACGGCGAGCGAGTCGATGTTGAAGCCGCGGCGGGAGAACAGCGCGGCGATCCGGGCGAGGATGCCCGGCGTGTTCTCGACGAGGACCGAGAGCGTGTGCTTGCTGGACATGGTTGGTCTTCCTCTTCCTTGAGTCCCTTGGGTCCCTGAGCCCGTGCTCTCAGTCGTCGTTGTCGCCGAAGTCGGGACGGACGTCCCGGGCGGCCATGATCGTGTCGTTCGAGGTGCCGGCGGCGACCATCGGCCACACCATCGCGTCCTCGTGCACGATGAAGTCGATGACCACCGGCCGGTCGTTGATCGCGTTGGCCTCGGCGATGACCTTGTCCAGCTCGTCGGGGGACTCGCAGCGGAGGGCGTGGCAGCCCATGGCCTCCGACAGCTTCACGAAGTCGGGGACGCGGGTGCCCCTGGCCTCCGGGTTGACGTCGTCGGGACCGGAGTGCAGGACCGTGTTGGAGTAGCGCTGGTTGTAGAACAGGGTCTGCCACTGGCGGACCATCCCGAGGGCGCCGTTGTTGATGATGGCGACCTTGATCGGGATGTTGTTCAGGGCGCAGGTGGTGAGCTCCTGGTTGGTCATCTGGAAGCAGCCGTCACCGTCGATCGCCCAGACGGTCCTTTCGGGGGCTCCGGCCTTGGCGCCCATCGCGGCCGGGACCGCGTAGCCCATCGTCCCGGCGCCACCGGAGTTCAGCCAGGTGGCCGGCTTGTCGTACTCGATGAAGTGGGCGGCCCACATCTGGTGCTGGCCGACGCCCGCCGTGAAGATCGTCCCCTCCGGTGCGAGCTGTCCGATGCGCTCGATGACCTGCTGCGGGGAGAGTGAGCCGTCCTCGGGCTGGTCGTAGCCGAGCGGGTAGGTCTCGCGCCAGCGGTTCAGGTCCTTCCACCAGGCGGCGTAGTCGCCGGTGCTGCCCTCGCTGTGCTCCTTCTGCACGGCCTGGATCAGGTCGGCGATGACCTCGCGGGCGTCACCGACGATCGGCACGTCGGCGGCGCGGTTCTTGCCGATCTCGGCCGGGTCGATGTCCGCGTGGACGATCTTGGCGAACGGGGCGAAGCTGTCCAGCTTCCCGGTGACGCGGTCGTCGAAGCGGGCGCCGAGCGCGACGATCAGGTCGGCCTTCTGCAACGAGGTGACGGCGGCCACCGAGCCGTGCATACCGGGCATGCCGAGGTGCTGCGGGTGGCTGTCGGGGAACGCTCCCAGCGCCATCAGCGTGGTGGTGACCGGCGCCCCGGTCAGCTCCGCCAGGACCTTCAGCTCGGCGGTGGCGCGGGCCTTGAGGACACCGCCGCCGACATACAGCACCGGCCGCTTGGCCGCGGTGATCAGCTTGGCGGCCTCGCGGATCTGCTTGGCGTGCGGCTTGGTGACGGGCCGGTAGCCGGGCAGGTCCATGGTCGGCGGCCAGGTGAAGGTCGTCTTCGCCTGGAGGATGTCCTTGGGGATGTCGACCAGGACCGGTCCCGGGCGGCCGGTGGAGGCGATGTGGAACGCCTGCGCGATCGCCCGCGGGATGTCCTCCGCCTTGGTGACCAGGAAGCTGTGCTTGGTGATCGGCATGGTGATGCCGACGATGTCCGCCTCCTGGAAGGCGTCCGTACCGATCGACTTGGACACGACCTGCCCGGTGATCGCGACCAGCGGCACGGAGTCCATGTGCGCGTCCGCGATCGGGGTGACCAGGTTGGTGGCGCCCGGCCCGGACGTCGCCATGCACACCCCGACCTTGCCGGTGGCCTGCGCGTAGCCGGTGGCCGCGTGGCCGGCGCCCTGCTCGTGGCGGACCAGCACGTGGCGCACCCGCGTGGAGTCCATCATCGGGTCGTAGGCGGGGAGGATGGTGCCCCCGGGAATGCCGAATACCGTCTCGGCGCCGACCTCCTCGAGCGAACGGATGAGGGACTGCGCACCCGTGACGTGCTCGGGAGCGGACTGCTGCCCAGAGGAACGGGGCCGCGGCTGCGGATGGTGGGCCCCGGTGGCCTGCTCGGTCATCGGCATTCTCTTCTCGATGCTGAGGGTTTTTGCGAATTTTGTACTGGGTTCGACTGGCACTCGTGCAACAAAAAACCCCTCGTGCCGTGAGGCAAGCGAGGGGAGCGCGCCGGGTGCGGTCGCCGGGTGTTCCGGATCGTCCTCCGGAGGGCCCAGCGTCAGCCGACGCGCTGTCCAAGTACGAGAATTCGGGTGCGCATGGGACTGACCCTCCCCCCGGCACACTGTCAATGTCAAGTGGGTGGGACGGGAGTCTCATTATGTGAGCGCAGTACCATGCTTCCTCCGTAGACGGCGGGAAGGCCTCCTGTGTACACTCCCGCGCCCCCGCCCGCCAGACCCGAGCCGGTGCCCGTCAGTGCGCCGCTGCCGGTCAGTCCCACGCCGCCGCTCGCAAGTCCTGCGCCGCCGCCCGTCAGAACCGGCTCGGCGGGGCCGCCGTGCGGTACGGCGTAGTGCCCGGAGGACAGCGCGCGGCGCAGCCGGTACTCGTCCAGCGGGCCGGAGAACGCCATGCCCTGGCCGTGGGTGCAGCCCATTTCGCGCAGGGCGCTGACCTGCTCCGGCAGATCCACGCCGTCCGCGACCGACTGCAGCCCCAGATCACTCGCGATGCGCAGCAGCCCGCTGGTGATCTTGTGCAGCCGCGCCGACTCCACCACGCCCTCGACCAGCCCTCGGTCGAGTTTGAGCACGTCGACGGGGAGACGCCGTAGGACCGTGATGGCCGCGTAGCCGCTGCCGAATCCGTCGAGCGCGATCCGGACACCCAGTCTGCGCAGGGCGTTCAGCCTGCGCTCCAGCTCGTCCAGGGAGACCTTGGGGTCCGTTTCGGCCAGTTCGATGACCAGGCCGCCGGAGGGCAGGCCGTGCCGGGTGAGCAGGGCCTCGATGGAGCTCAGCGGCATCGAACGGTCCAGCAGTCTGCGGGCGCTCATGCGTACGGCGACCGGCGCGGTGAGCCCGGACTGTGCCCGGTCGGCTGCCTGGGAGACGGCCTCCTCCAGCGTCCAGCGGCCCAGTTCGGCCGTACGGTCGCCGTCCTCGGCGACGCGCATGAACTCGGCCGGGGTGAACAGCACGCCCTGTGCCGAGCGCCAGCGCGGCTGGGCCTCGACCGCGGTGATCCGGCCGGTCCCCAGACTCACCACGGGCTGGTGCAGCAGCGCGAACTCGCCGTCGTGCAGGGCGGCGCGCAGCCGGGTGGCGAGTTCGGCCTTGCGGACGACGTCCTGCTGCATCTGCGGCGCGTACAGCTCCACGCGCCCCTTGCCCGCCGCCTTGGCGCGGTACATCGCCAGGTCCGCGTTGCGCAGCAGCTCACCGGCGCCGAGGCCCGGCTCGGCGAAGGCGACGCCGATGGAGGCTGCGACCCGGACATCGTTGCCCTCGATGTCGTACGGCTGCGAGAGCGTGACTCTCAACCGGTCGGCCAGCTCGAAGATATGGCGTTCCCGGGCGGTGCGGTCGCGGGTGCCGTCCCCGACGATCAGGGCCGCGAACTCGTCGCCGCCCAGGCGTGCTGCCGTGTCGCCGTGCCGGACGGACGCCTCGAGTCTGCGCGCGGCCTCGACCAGCAGTTCGTCGCCCGCCTGGTGGCCGATGGTGTCGTTGACGGCCTTGAAGCCGTCGAGGTCGATGAAGAGCACGGCGGTGCCGCGGTCCGTCGCGCGGCGGCCGGAGATCGCCTGCTGGACGCGCTGGGTGAACAGGGCGCGGTTGGGCAGGTCGGTGAGCGGGTCGTGCTCGGCGTTGTGCTGCAACTGGGCCTGCAGTCTCACCCGTTCGGTGACGTCGCGGCTGTTGAGGATGAGGCCGCCGTGGTGCCGGTTGATGGTGGACTCCACATTGAGCCAGCCGCCGTCGCCCGACTTGAAGCGGCACTCGATGCGGGTGGTGGGTTCCTCGGCGTGGCCGGCGGCCAGGAACCGGCGCACCTCGTGCACCACGCAGCCGAGGTCCTCCGGGTGGATCAGCGAGGCGAGTTCGGTTCCGACGAGGTCCTCGGCGTCCCGGCCGTAGACCCCGGCGGCGGCCGGGCTCACGTACCGCAGGATGCCGTTGGGCGCGGCGATCATGATGACGTCGCTGGAGTCCTGCACCAGGGAGCGGAAGTAGTTCTCCTTCTGGGCGAGTTCCTGGGTGAGCGTGATGTTGTCGAGCAGCATGATGCCCTGGCGCACGACGAGGGCGAGGACGACGGCTCCGGCGGTGATGAGGACCACGCGGTCGGGGCTGCGGCCGTCGAGGACGTTGTAGAGGATCCCCAACGTGCAGACGGCGGCGGCCAGATACGGCGTGAGCGCGGCGAGCGATCCCGCGATGGGCCGGGTCGGCGCGAGGCCGCGGTCTCCTTCGGCAAGGGGCACCGCGGACGGTTCTCCCGATCGGGGGCCGGGCAAACGGCCGTCCTGGAAGTCCGGTGCCCGGCTGTGCTCCTCGCGCGTGTGTTCATCCCGCGTGTTTTCCTCGTCGGCCTTCGGGCCGGTGCGGGCACCCACCCAGGGGGCATAGGCGAGCAGCAGCGATCCGGCGAACCAGCCGGCGTCGAGCAGCTGCCCGGAGTGGTAGGTACTGTGCAGCAGGGGCGAGGTGAACAGCGCGTCGCACATCACGGTGACAGCGAGTGCCCCGATCGCCGTGTTCACTGCCGATCGGCTTTCCGAGGAGCGCCGGAAGTGCAGGGCCAGCACCATGCTGACCAGGGCGATGTCCAGCAGGGGGTAGGCGAGCGAGAGCGCCGTGTGTGCGACGCTCGGTCCGCCGGACTTCGCCGTCTGGGCCAGTGCGAGGCTCCAGGAGAGCGTCAGCAGCGAGCCGCCGATCAGCCAGGAGTCCAGCGCCAGACAGACCCAACCCGCCTTCGTCGCCGGGCGTTTGGCCAGCACGAGCAGACCGACGATGGCCGGCGGCGCGAAGCACAGGAAGAACAGGTCGGCGTAGCTCGGTTTGGGCACACTGCGGTCGAGGACCACCTCGTACCAGCCCCAGACCCCGTTGCCCAGAGCTGCCATCGTGGAGGAGATCGCGAACAGCAACCAGGCCGGCCGAAGGCGGTTGTGCTGCCCGCGGGCGTAATGGAAACAGGAGATCGCCGCCGCGGCTGCCGCTGCGGCGAGCCCGAAGTCGCCCATGATCAGGGCGAGTCGGGGCGAGCCCCAGCCGAGCGCGGAGCCCACGGCGTATCCCGCGCACACGAGGGCCAGCCCGAGTTGGGGCACCAGATTCGTGCTGCCGCCGGAGACCGGTCGGCGGGTCATCAGCGCCACCGGGGAGCTCACCGTGCCTCCCGGGTCCGCGCCGCTGTGGCGTCCCTGCGGTCCCGGTGTGCTGGGTGGGTGTGCCGCCTGCGACCACCGGGCCTGCGGTGGTGCTGGCCGCCGTGGCCGTGGCGGGCGCCATGGCCGTGGTGACAGAGATGACCTTGGTGCCCGTGACCGTGCCCGCCGGTGTGGCCGTTCCGGCCATCGAGGCCTCGGCTGCGTGCCGGAGTCCGCCAGGGTCGTCGCCCGCGGACCCGTCGCGTCGGATCGTTCGTCCCTAGGCCGTGCATCGCCCGTCGCCCCCCTCGCAGTCCTGATCTTCCGTCCCCGGCGCCGAACGGTGCGCGGCGCTGCCCCTGCCGTGGACGATACACCAGGATCGTCACTCAGGGACATAGTTCCTCTACTCTCCGTGACGACCAGCGAGGATGCGGGCACGCGGCGCATACGGAGGACTGCGGAGGGTGTGCGCGACGGCTAGGCGCCGGTCCTGAGCACCTCGTTGGCCAGAGGCTCCCCTTGCGCGAACCGGTTCAACTGCGCCACCAGGAGTCGCTTCGCGCGCGGCAAGTACGCGGATGTGGGGCCGCCGGCGTGCGGGCTGATGAGCACACCGGGCGCGTGCCACAACGGGTGGCCCGGAGGCAGCGGTTCGGGGTCGGTGACGTCCAGGGCCGCCATGATCCGGCCGCTCTCCAGCTCGGTCAGCAGCGCCTTGGTGTCGACGACACCGCCGCGGGCCACGTTCACCAGCAGCGCGCCGTCCTTCATCCGCGTCAGGAAATCAGCGTTGACCAGGTGCTTCGTCTGCTCCGTGAGCGGCGTGATGAGGACCACCACGTCGGCGTCCGGGAGCAGCGAGGGCAGCTCGGAAATCGGATGCACGGGACCGCGCTCCGTCTCGCGTGCGGAGCGCGCGACGCGCGTCACCCGCGTGAGCTCGAACGGCGCGAGCCGGTCCTCGATGGCGGCACCGACCGAGCCGTAGCCGATGATCAGCACGGACTTGTCGGCGAGCGCCGGGCGGAACCCGGAACGCCACTCCTCGCGGTCCTGGCCGCGGACGAAGTCGGGGATGCCGCGCAGCGAGGCGAGGATCAGGGTCAGGGTGAGTTCGGCGGTGCTGGCGTCGTGCACGCCGCGCGCGTTGCACAACTGAACTCCCTCCGGCAGGAGTTCGAGACCCGGCTGGACGTGGTCGATACCGGCCGAGAGCGTCTGAACCACCCGTACGGAGGTCATTTCGGCCATGGGACGGATCGATATGTCACTGCTCTTCATGTACGGCACGACGTAGAACGCGCAGTCGGCCGGATCCGCGGGGAAGTCCGCCCCGCCGTCCCAGTAGCGATAGGTGAACTTGCCGGGGAGTCCGTCGAGCTCGTCCGCGCGGAAAGGAAGCCATACATCGAAGGTCATGCTCTGGAGGCTATGCGAAGCGGCCCGCCATGCAGAGGTTAGGTTGGGGGCCGGGAGAGGGAGGGCACGGCCAGGTGGAGCGCAGGACGATCGGCGCGGCGGCGCTCGAAGTGGGAGCTGTCGGACTGGGTTGCATGCCGATGAGCTGGGCGTACACCGCGTCCCGGCAGCATGGCGAGGAGTCGGTGCGTACTGTGCACACCGCCCTGGACCGGGGGTCCACGCTCCTCGACACCGCCGACATGTACGGACCCTTCACCAACGAGCTCCTGGTCGGCCGCGTCCTGAAGGAGCGGCGCCGGGACGCCTTCGTCTCCACCAAGTGCGGGCTCCTGGTGGGCGAGCAGCACATCGTGGCCAACGGCCGGCCCGGATATGTGAAGCGGGCCTGCGATGCCTCGCTGCGGCGTCTCCAGACGGACGTCATCGATCTCTACCAGCTGCACCGGGCCGATCCGGAAGTGCCGGTGGAGGAGACCTGGGGAGCGATGGCCGAGCTGGTGACGGCCGGAAAGGTACGGGCGCTGGGGCTGTGCGCGGTGGGCGCGCGCTCGACCCGGCGGACGGCCGGATCGCGCCTGTACGACGCGACGATCCGGCAGCTGGAACGGGTCCAGCAGGTCTTCCCGGTGAGCGCGGTGCAGGCCGAGCTGTCGGTGTGGTCGCCGGAGGCGCTGCTGACGCTGCTGCCCTGGTGCGAGGCGCGCGGCATCGGCTTCCTCGCCGCGATGCCGCTCGGCAACGGTTTCCTCACCGGGACGCTGACGCCCGGCGAGGGCTTCGAACCGGACGACGTCCGGGCCCGGCACCCGCGCTTCACCGCCGAGATGATGGCGGCGAACCAGCCGATCGTGGCCGGCCTGCGCCGCGTCGCAGGACGCCACGGCGAAGGGGTCACGCCCGCCCAGGTGGCGCTGGCGTGGGTACTGGCCCAGGGGCGTCACGTGGTCCCGGTGCCGGGCGCCAAGCGGGAACGGTGGGCGGTGGAGAACGCCGCTGCGGCGGGGCTGGCACTCACGGCTGCGGATCTGGCGGAGGTGGCGGCGTTGCCGGCGGCGCAGGGGTCCTGGGACTGAGCGGGCGCCCGATGCCTGCCGGTGGCTTGCGGCCGTCCGTTCCGCCCGCCGGAGGGGCCGAAGCCGCGCGGTGCAGGGGCGGGATGAAGAAGGAAGCGGTCATGAGTCGGCGTGGGTGCGGGCAGGCGCGTGGGTGGGATGCCGGCGGCGAGGGCTGATCGTGGTGGCGGGGATTGGGAACTCGCGGGGCGGCGGCGGTGTAAGAACAGTAGGACCGCTCGCGTCGAAGGGACTTGATCGTGCAACGTCGAGCTGTGACGGCCGTGCTGGCCGCGGCCGCCCTCCTGCTCACGGCCGGCTGCTCCTCGGGCGACGAGGGCGCCTCGGGCACCACCCCCACTCCGAGCCGGACGGATACCGGCTCGTCCCCCACACAACAGGCACGGGAGTCGGCGCCTCCGGCCAAGGGCTCGGTGAAGGTCGTGCGGACCGTCACCGAGGGCCTGAAGTCACCGTGGGGCCTGGCCCCGCTGCCGGACGGCGACCTGCTGGTCTCCTCGCGCGACGAGGGCACGATCGTCCGGGTCGACGCGAACAGCGGCAAGAAGACGGAGCTGGGCACCGTGCCGGGCGTCTCCCCGGAAGGCGAGGGCGGCCTGCTCGGCATCGCGCTCTCGCCTGCCTACGCCTCGGACCACCAGGTGTACGCCTACTTCACGACGGAGTCGGACAACCGCATCGTCCGCATGATCTACGACGAGCAGAAGCCGTCGGGCGAGCAGTTGGGCGCGCCGGACACGATCCTCAAGGGCATCCCGAAGGGCTTCATCCACAACGGCGGCCGGATCGCCTTCGGTCCGGACAAGATGCTGTACGCGGGGACGGGCGAGTCGGGTGAGCGGGGCCTGTCGCAGGACAAGGAGTCGCTGGGCGGCAAGATCCTTCGGATGACCCCGGAGGGTGATCCCGCTCCGGGCAACCCGTTCGGTGACTCGGTGGTGTATTCGTACGGTCACCGCAATGTCCAGGGCCTGGCGTGGGACGACAAGCAGCGGCTGTGGGCAGCGGAGTTCGGCCAGGACACCTGGGACGAGCTGAACCAGATCAAGCCGGGCGACAACTACGGCTGGCCGGAGGCGGAGGGCCGGAGCGACGACTCCGGGTACCACAACCCGGTCGCCCAGTGGAGGACGGACGAGGCGTCGCCGAGCGGTATCGCCTACGCCGAGGGCTCGATCTGGATGGCGGGACTGAGGGGCAAGCGCCTGTGGCGGATCCCCCTCGAGGGCACGGAGGTGTCGGCCGACCCGCAGGCCTTCCTGACGGAGGAGTACGGCCGGCTGCGCACGGTGGTCGCGGCGGGCGGCGACAGGCTGTGGCTGATGACGAGCGAGACGGACGGCCGCGGCACCCCGGAGCAGGGCGACGACCGAATACTGGAGTTGCGCGTGAGCTGACGGTGGGTGCGCCGGGGCGGGGTCAGCGCTCGCCGGGCCGCTCGTCCGGCTCGGTGGGCCGTTGCGCGGGTAACCGCATGACCACCTTGCCGGACGCGAGGTCTATCGGGCCCCGCCCCGGGTCGTTGTCACCGATGTCCACCCGGGTCGTCGCCAGTCGTTTCTTCTCGTCGTTGGTGTGCTTGCGGCCGGGAGAGAAGATCTCCTCGAACACGTTGAACACGGCGCCTCCCCCGGACCGGCGGCTCCGGCCCTCCTTGTTCATGGTCGGTCAGGCACTGCTGAAGGTCCAGGGTGGGACGGATCCGTTCGCCTCCCCGGGTCTCGGGGCCGGGTGGCCCTATCCGGCCCGCCGGTCCTGCGGTCCTGGTGGGAACAGGCGCAGCCGGTGGGCGAGGGCGGCTGCCTCGCCGCGGCCCGAGACGGCGAGTTTGGCGAGGATGTTGGAGACGTGGACGCTGGCCGTCTTCGGGGAGATGAAGAGTTCCTCGGCTATCTGACGGTTGCTGCGGCCGGCGGCGACCAGGCGGAGGACGTCGCGTTCGCGGCTGGTGAGGCCGAGGGTCTCGGCGGGGTCGGCGGCGGGCGGTGCGGGAGTACAGGTGAGGGTGAGGCGGGCGCGCTGGGCGAGCAGGGCGGTCGCGTCGGCGAGGGGACGCGCGCCGAGGTGGCCGGCGACCGTGTGGGCCAGCCGCAGCAGATCCGTGGCCCGGTCGCGTTCCGGCTCGCCGCCGCCGGAGCCGAGCAGGGCTTCGGCGAGACGGTGCCGGACGCGGGCGAGATCGTAGGGCCGCGCCAGAGGTTCGAAGGCGGCGACGGTCTCGGACCAGTCGAGCGGGGTGTCCCGGCCCTCGGCTCGCAGCAGCTCGGCGCGCACCCACAGGGCGTACGCCTCCCACAACGGCACGGCTGTGGCGAGGGGCTTGGCGGCCCCGCGGATTCGCCCGAGGACTTCGTCCCGGCCCTGCTCGGCCACCGGCAGCCCGCGTGCCTCCGACTCTGCGATAGCGGCGGTGAGCAGCAGTGGCCAGCCGTAGCGCTGGGTGCCGGGCGGGAGGCCGGTGTCGAGGGCGCGTTCGAGTTCGGCGCGGGCGTCGAGAAGCCGGTCCTCGGCCGCGGCGACTCCGATGCTCAGCGCTGCCATCGGCAGGGTGGTCTGCGGCATCGGGTCATGGGTGCCGTAATAGTGACGGGCGTCGGCGAGGTGGCGCGCGGCAGCGGCGGCGTCACCCCGGCACAGCGCGAGCGCGGCCAGACTGAGGGCGCCGCTGCCGCGGGGCTTGGCGTCCTGGCCGGTCTTCTGCGCGTTGGCCGCGGCTTCGGCGGCCTCGTCCCAGCGGCCCAGGGAGATCAGCGACTCGCCGAGGTTGCCCCGCGCGTTCGCGGTCTCCACAGAGCCGGCCCGCGACGGCGGCTTCGGCCATCAGGTCGAGGTAGCTCAGCGCCGTGGTGGCGGGGTCGCAGCCGCAGGGAGGGTAGACCTCTGCGTAGTCGGCAGGGCGCAGTGCGGCGCGGACCTCGGCGGGGGTGGCGTCCCACAGTTCCATGGCCCGCTCCAGGAGCCGCAGTTGCTCGGAGTGGGCGTGCCGGCGGCGGGCGGCGACGGAGGCCTCGAGCACGGCGGGCAGGGCCTTGGCCGCGTCGTGGGCGTGGTACCAGTAACTGGCCAGGCGGGTGGCACGTTCGTCGCCGGGGACGAGAGCCGGGTCGGCTTCCAGGGCCTCGGCGAAGCGGCGGTTGAGCCGGGAGCGCTCGCCGGGCAGCAGGTCGTCGCTGACGGCCTCGCGGACCAGGGAGTGCCGGAAGCGGTACCCGTCACCGCTCGGCGCGGCGAGCAGGATGTGGGCGCCGACGGCGACCCGGAGCGCCTCGATGAGGTCGTCCTCGGCGAGTCCGGCGACGGCGGCGAGCAGGTCGTACTCGACGGTGGAACCGCCCTCGGCAACGACGCGGGCGACCCGCTGGGAGTCCTCGGGCAGGGCTTCGACGCGGACGAGGAGCAGGTCGCGCAGGGAGTCGGTGAGCCCGGTGCAGCACCCCTCGTGGGCGGCGACGGCGAGTTCCTCGACGAAGAAGGCGTTGCCGTCGGAGCGTTGGAAGATCTCGTCGACCTGGTCCGGGTCGGGTTGCCGGGCGAGGATTCCGGCGATCTGGCGGGCCACTTCCGCGCGGTTGAAACGGCCGAGTTCGATGCGGCGGACCGTGCGGAGGCGGTCGAGTTCGGCGAGGAGGGGGCGCAGCGGGTGGCGGCGGTGGATGTCGTCGGAACGGTAGGTGGCGACGACGACGAGGCGGCCCCGGCGCAGGGTGCGGAAGAGATAGGCGAGGAGATGGCGGGTGGAGGCGTCGGCCCAGTGCAGGTCCTCGAGGACAAGGACCACGGTGCGGTCTGCGGCGACTCGTTCCAGGAGGCGGGCGGTGAGCTCGAAGAGGCGCGCCATGCCTTCCTCGTCGTAGCGCCCGCGGGGGGTGTCGCCGAGTTCGGGCAGGAGCCGGGCGAGCTCCCCCTCCTGTCCCTCGGACGCGGCGGCCAGCTCGTCGGGGAGCATGCGCCGCAGCGCGCGCAGGGCGGTGGAGAAGGGAGCGAACGGCAGACCGTCGGCGCCGATCTCGACACAGCCGCCGAGCGCGACGACGGCCCCCTCGCGACAGGCCGTGGTGGCGAACTCCTCGATCAGCCGGGTCTTGCCGACGCCGGCCTCACCGCCGACGAGCAGTGCCTGCGGTTCTCCGCCCGGCCCGGCGGCGCGGGCGAGCGCGTCGTTCAAGACTCCCAACTCGTCTGTGCGGCCGACGAACACGGGGCTGACGGACCTGGTCTCCACGGGCCCGAGCATCGCACAGGGGGCTGACATGACGGCACCGGTTATTGCCGAGGGGACCTCGGCCACGGCGCTCGGCAGCTGCGCGGGCGCGCTCACGGCGGGACCGGGAATAGGGCTCGCGGCGGGACCGGGAATAGGGCTCGCGGCGGAATCGGGGATGGGGCTCGCGGCGGGGACGGGCGGGGATGGGGCGGGTCCTGCGGACACGTCCGCGCCCCCCGCCTCCGCGCGACAGCCCCCGTACGGCTGTCCCGCGGCGGCGGGGCGCTCTTCGGCGCGATGGCCCGCGTCAGGCCGCCCCGTTCCTCCAGGGCAGGCGGGTCCTCCAGGCCGGGCGGGTTCTGCGTCTTCACGATGCCGCACGGGCCGGTCGGTGCCAGCGTGGGCGTGTGGTGTGCGACTGGTCCTCCGGGGACTGTGGCTCCGGTGCGCGGCGGATTCGGGAACGGCGGGCGCGACGGGCCTCTCGGGCTCTGCGGGCCATGCGGTAGTCCTCGGCCTGGCGGATCAGTTCGTCGGAGCGGATCTGGTGGAGTTCGTACTCGAACATCTCGTTCCCCTTGAGAGATTCGTTGAGCGATTCCTTGACTTCGCCGAGCGTCCGTCGGGCGATCCATCGAGGGATCCACGCTCGCTTTCGGCGATGGCTCAACCTTCGTATCCAAGGGGGGTCCGCCACATCGGGAGACTTCCGCATCTTCCCAATGCGACGGGGCCTTAGAACCGCCGTGAGGCCCCTCAGAGGGTGCTTACTGAGGCGCCCGGCGGGCCTAAGGGCTTGCCGGGAAATAAATCGTCGGCGAGCATCTGTCCTGAGCTGCAGTGTCAAGACCCGGAGCACGCAAGTTGTATCCCGGCAAGCCCTAAGGGGTCCTTGCACTATGAGCGTCCGATCAGGTCGCGTGGTCTGGTGCCGTGCATCGCAAGGCGCCGGAAGGTCCTCGTAGCGGAGCTACTAGGACCTTTTGGCAACGCGGCGATGGGGGTGCCCCCTGCTCGAGCGCAGCCGAGAGCTTGGGGGAGCGGTGCCAGACCACGCGACCCGGGCGGGCATAGTGAAAGGACCCCTAAGGCCCGGGTGGGTGTGGTGCCGGGCCGCGGAGGGCGGCCCGCGGCTGTCAGCTCGGGGAGGGAAGTCCGAACAGGATGTCGGAGTACTTGGCGACCGCCAGGAGCAGGCCGAGGGCACCGAGCGAGACGCCGGCCCAGGCGACCGACTTGATCCAGGCGGCCTGCGGACGTACGGGTGCGCCGAACAGCGGCCGGATCAGCACGAGAGCACCGACGATCAGCGCGAGCAGTGCGAAGACGCCGCCGATGAGTGCGGTTGTCTGCCAGGCATCCCCGTAGACCTCCTTGATCTGCTGGGCGACGCTCGCCGAGGAGGAGGTCCGCAGCTGGCCGATGAGGGTCTCGCGCGCGGAGGCCACGGTGCCGAGCCAGCTACCGGTCAGCGAGACGACCCCGAGCGCGACGGACACGACGGCGCCGGCACCCTGGCCGACACCGGCCTGCGCCCCTGCCGCTTCGGGCTGCTCGTCACCGGCCTCGAAGTACTCGTCGTCTTCGTCGACGGTGTCCTGGGCCTCGGCCCCCGCCGTTTCGTCCTCGGCGGTGTCGGCAGTCCCCGCGGTCTCGGCGGCTTCGGTCGCCTCCGTGGCCTTTGCGCCCTCCTCTTCGCTCTTCGCTCCGGTCTCGTCAACTGTCTTCGTAGCCATGCCCGGCACCGTACGGACGCAGTCTGAGAACTCTCTTAACGAAGTAATGATCGCCCGGTGGTCGTCGGGGATCGTCGGTGGTCGCCGGTCGTGCTCAGTGGTCGTCGGAGGTCACGCGCGGCTGCTCGACGAGCTTCTCCGTGAGGACGCCGTCGCGGGGCGCGGGGATGGTGGTCCGGCATTCCGGCGGCTCGATGCTGATGCGCGGCAGGCGGCGGTCGAGCCAGCGCGGCAGCCACCAGTTGGCGCCGCCGAGCAGGTGCATCAGCGCCGGGACCAGGAGCGTCCGCAGGACAAAGGCGTCGAGGGCGACGGCGGAGGCGAGCGCTATGCCGAACATCGCGATGACGCGGTCCCCGCTGAGCACGAACGCGAGGAAGACCGAGATCATGATGACGGCCGCCGAGTTGATCACGCGGCTCGTCTCGGCGAGGCCGACACGGACGGCGCGCCGGTTGTCGCCGGTCTCCAGCCATTCCTCGTACATCCGGCTGACCAGGAAGACCTGGTAGTCCATGGAGAGCCCGAAGAGGACCGACACCATGATCACGGGGAGGAAGGGTTCGATCGGGCCGGCCCTGCCGAGGCCGAGGAGTTCGCTTCCCCAGCCCCACTGGAAGATCGCGACGACGACACCGAAGGCGGCGGCGACGGCGGCCACGTTCATCGCGGCGGCCTTGAGCGGGATGCCGATGGACCGGAAGGCGAGCAGCAGCAGGACGCAGCCGAGGCCGATGACGACACCCACGAAGAGGGGCAGCTTGCCGATGATGACGTCGGCGAAGTCGTCGTAGCTCGCGGTGACCCCGCCGACGTGCAGATCGAGCGAGGTGCCCGTCTCCGCGCGCGGCAGCACGTCGGTGCGCAGCCGCTCCACGAGGTCGCTGGTCTGCTGGGACTGCGGGGAGGACTCCGGGACGACGGTGAGGTAGGCGGTGTCCTTGTCGGCGTTGTAGGTCACCGGACTCACCGAGGCGACGCCGTCGGTCAGCTTGAGCGTGGCACCGAAGTTGTCGAGCGCGACCTCGTCGTCGGCGCCGTCGACGGGGGTGACGAGGGTGAGCGGGCCGTTGAGGCCCGGTCCGAAGCCGTCGGCGAGCAGGTCGTAGGCCTGTCGGGTGGTCGCCGACTCGGGGTTGTTGCCCTGGTCGGAGGTGCCGAGGTGGAGGAAGAACGTGGGGAGGGCGAGAACGGTCATGACGACCAGGGCGACCGCGCCGAGCAGCTTGGGGTGGCGCTCGACGAAGGCGGACCAGCGGGCGGCGAGTCCGGTGGGTATCTCCGGCTCGGGGCCGTGTTCGTCGAGCCGACGCCGCTCGCGCCTGCTGAGGGCGTGCGGGCCGATGTAGGAGAGCAGGGCGGGGAGCAGGGTGACGGAGGCGGCGACGGTGAGGACGACGGTCAGTGAGGCGGCGATCGCCACACCGTTGAGGAAGCTCAGCCGGAGGATGAGCATGCCCAGGAGGGCGATGCAAACGGTGGCACCCGCGAAGACGACCGCGCGGCCGGTGGTGGCGACCGCCTCGGTGGCCGCCTGGGCGACCGGCAGGCCGCGTTTCAGTCCGCGCCGGTGCCGGGTGACGATGAACAGCGCGTAGTCGATGCCGACGCCGAGCCCGATGAGCATGCCGAGCATGGGGGCGAAGTCGGCGACGGTCATGGCGTGCCCGAGGAGCACGATCGCTGAGTAGGCGGTTCCGACGCCGACCAGTGCGGTGGCGATGGGCAGCAGTGAGGCGGCGAGCGAGCCGAAGGCGAGGAAGAGCACGACGGCGGCCACGATCACGCCGACGATCTCGGCGACATGGCCTTCGGAGGACTCGGTGAGGGCGACGGCGCTGCCGCCCAGTTCGACCTGGAGCCCCTCGGTCTCGGCGGCCTTCGCGGTGTCGACGACGGCCTGTGCCTCGCCCTGGTCGATGTCCTCGGCCGGGTCGTCGAAGGTGACGGTGGCGTAGGCGGTGCGGCCGTCGTCGCTGATCTGGCCCGCGAACGTGTTCTCGTAGGGGCTGGTGACCGCGGCGACGCCGGGCAGTTCGGCGATCTCGTCGAGGGTGCGGGTCATGGTCTGCTCGACGTCGGCGGCGCTGACCTTGCCGGGCGTGGTGCGCCAGACGACGGTGTCGCTGTCGCCGCCGAGGTCCTTGAAGCCCTCCCGCAGCAGCTGGGTCGCACGGCCGGATTCGGTGCCGGGGACCTCGTAGTCGTTCGAGTACGCGGATCCCGCCACGGCCGCGCCCGCGGCGACGCCGCCGAGGGTGAGGAGCCACAGGAGTACGACGACGAGCCGGTGTTTCACACACCACTGCGCAAGGGCCCTCAAGGACGTGCTCCCTGGTGTTGGGTGGATCTTTACCGGGAACAGCCCGCAAAGAACACATGAGCAATGTGTAGATACTGTTACAGGCGGAAAGATCGTTTGCTTCTTCGGACGGGGTTTCACGCGTAAGTGCGACTCACTTCACAGCCTGCGTCTGTGAATTCCCCCTCATCTGAACTCCCCTTTATGCCGTCGTCCTTATCCTGCCCCGCCCCGGCGTGCGGCAGCAGAAAAGGGTGGCGCACCCGTAACGGTGCGCCACCCTTTTCGCTGAGGAATCCGGCTTCGCCGAGGAATTCGGGGATCAGCCCTCGACGCCGAGCTTCTGCAGGATGAGCTCCTTCACGCGTGCGGCGTCGGCCTGGCCCCGGGTCGCCTTCATGACGGCGCCGACCAGGGCTCCGGCGGCCTGGACCTTTCCGCCGCGGATCTTGTCGGCGATGCCCGGGTTGCCGGCGATGGCCTCGTCGACGGCGGCACCCAGCGCGCCCTCGTCGGAAACGACCTTCAGACCGCGCTTCTCGACGACCTCATCCGGGGTGCCCTCGCCCTTGAGGACGCCCTCGATGACCTGGCGGGCCAGCTTGTCGTTGAGGGAGCCCTCCGCGACCAGCGCGGTCACCCGGGCGACCTGCTCGGGCGTGATGGGCAGCGCGTCCAGCGACGTGCCCGTCTCGTTGGCCGTGCGGGCCAGCTCGCCCATCCACCACTTGCGGGCGGAGGCGGCATCGGCGCCGGCGTCGATGGTGGCGACGATCGGCTCGATGGCTCCGGCGTTGAGGATGGCCTGCATGTCGTGGGCGGAGATGTCCCAATCCTCACGCAGCCGGTTGCGGCGGGCCAGCGGCAGCTCCGGCAGACCGGCGCGCAGCTGTTCGACCCACTCGCGCGACGGCGCCACCGGCACCAGGTCGGGCTCGGGGAAGTAGCGGTAGTCCTCGGCCTCCTCCTTGACCCGGCCCGACGTCGTCGAGCCGGTGTCCTCGTGGAAGTGACGCGTCTCCTGGACGATCGTCCCGCCACCGCTCAGCACGGCGGCGTGACGCTGGATCTCGAAGCGCGCGGCGCGCTCCACGGACCGCAGCGAGTTGACGTTCTTGGTCTCGCTCCGGGTGCCGAACTTGTCACTGCCCTTGGGCATCAGCGACAGGTTCACGTCGCAGCGCATCTGGCCCATCTCCATCCGGGCCTCGGACACCCCGAGCGCCTTGATGAGCTCGCGCAGTTCGGCGACATACGCGCGGGCGACCTCGGGCGCACGCTCCCCGGCTCCGACGATCGGCTTGGTGACGATCTCGATGAGCGGGATGCCGGCGCGGTTGTAGTCGAGCAGGGAGTGCGAGGCGCCGTGGATACGGCCGGTGGCACCGCCGACGTGCGTCGACTTGCCGGTGTCCTCCTCCATGTGGGCGCGCTCGATCTCCACACGGAAGGTCGTGCCGTCCTCCAGCTGGACGTCGAGGTAGCCGTTGAAGGCGATCGGCTCGTCGTACTGGGAGGTCTGGAAGTTCTTCGGCATGTCCGGATAGAAGTAGTTCTTCCGGGCGAAGCGGCACCATTCGGCGATCTCGCAGTTGAGCGCGAGGCCGATCCTGACGGCGGACTCGACACCGGTCGCGTTGACGACCGGGAGCGAGCCGGGCATGCCCAGGCAGACCGGGCAGGTCTGGGTGTTCGGCTCGGCGCCCAGCGCGGTCGAACAGCCGCAGAACATCTTCGTCTTGGTGCCGAGTTCGACATGGACCTCGAGGCCCATGACGGGGTCGTACGACGCCAGCGCGTCCTCGTACGACACCAGGTCGGTCGTGGTGGTCACGGTGAAACTTCCCTCTCAGCCCAGCAGGACGTCGTCGTCGCCCAGCCGCTTCAGCTCGCGGTAGAGGATGGCGAGGCCGGTGACGATGGCGGCGGCGGACACGGTGGCGTCGATCAGCACCAGCGTGTCGTTCTCGGCCCGGGCCTTCTTCAGACGCTTGGCGACACCGATCGCGCCGAACGCGGTGGCGGCCATGGACAGGTACGTACCGGACTTGGACTTCTTGAAGCCCTTGGCCTTGGTCAGTGCCTTACTCACAGTGACGGAGCCTCCTCGAGCAGCGGGTGTCCCCACTTTTCCACGAAGGCGGCCTCGACGGCGGCGCCCACCTTGTACAGCCGGTCGTCCTGCATCGCGGGCGCGATGATCTGCAGGCCGACCGGGAGGTTGTCCTCCGGCGCCAGGCCGCAGGGCAGCGACATGGCCGCGTTGCCCGCCAGGTTGGTCGGGATGGTGCACAGGTCCGCAAGGTACATCGCCATCGGGTCGTCGGCGCGCTCGCCGATCGGGAAGGCGGTGGTGGGAGTGGTCGGCGAGACGATCACGTCCACCTTCTCGAACGACTTCTCGAAGTCGCGCGTGATGAGGGTGCGGACCTTCTGGGCGGAGCCGTAGTACGCGTCGTAGTAGCCGGAGCTGAGCGCGTACGTGCCGAGCATGATGCGGCGCTTGACCTCGGGGCCGAAGCCCTCCTCGCGGGTGAGCGAGGTGACCTCCTCCGCGGAGCGGGTGCCGTCGTCGCCGGTGCGCAGGCCGTAGCGCAGGCCGTCGAAGCGCGCCAGGTTGGACGAGCACTCGCTCGGCGCGATCAGGTAGTACGCCGACAGTGCCAGGTCGAAGGACGGGCAGTCCAGCTCGACGATCTCGGCACCGAGCTCCTTGAGCAGGGTCACCGCCTCGTCGAACCGCTGCAGCACACCGGCCTGGTAGCCCTCGCCGCGGAACTGCTTGACCACGCCGACGCGCATCCCGGCGACCGAGCCGTTGCGGGCCGCCTCGACGACCGGCGGTACCGGGGCGTCGATGGAGGTGGAGTCCAGGGGGTCGTGACCGGCGATGACCTCGTGCAGGAGCGCGGCGTCGAGGACGGTACGGGCGCACGGCCCGCCCTGGTCCAGGGAACTGGAGAACGCCACCATGCCGTAACGGGAGACCCCGCCGTACGTCGGCTTGACGCCGACCGTGCCGGTGACGGCGGCGGGCTGGCGGATGGAGCCGCCGGTGTCGGTGCCGATGGCGAGCGGGGCCTGGTACGAGGCGAGGGCCGCGCTCGATCCGCCGCCGGAGCCGCCGGGGATGCGGGTGAGGTCCCAGGGGTTGCCGGTGGGGCCGAAGGCGCTGTTCTCGGTGGAGGAGCCCATGGCGAACTCGTCCATGTTGGTCTTGCCGAGGATGACGACGTCGGCGGCCTTGAGCTTCTTGGTGAGGGTCGCGTCGTAGGGAGGGATCCACCCCTCGAGGATCTTGGAACCGACGGTGGTCGGGATCCCCTCGGTGGTGAAGATGTCCTTGAGCGCGAGGGGGACCCCAGCCAGCGGACCGAGCTTCTCTCCCCGCTCCCTCTTCTCGTCGACGGCGCGGGCCTGGGCGAGGGCGCCCTCCCGGTCGATGTGGAGGAAGGCGTGGACCTTCTCGTCGACGGCGTCGATGCGGGCGAGGTGGGCCTCGGTGACCTCGACCGCGGTGAGCTCGCCGGAGGCGATCTTCTCCGCGATCTCGGCCGCGGTGAGCTTGATGATGTCCGTCATGGATTCCTACTCCTCCCCCAGGATCTGCGGCACCTTGAAACGCTGCTGCTCCTGGGCCGGGGCGCAGGAAAGAGCCTGCTCGGGGGTGAGCGAAGGACGGACCTCGTCCGCGCGCATGACGTTCGTCAGCGGCAGCGGGTGCGAGGTCGGCGGTACGTCTTGGTCGGCGACCTCACTGACGCGGGCGACCGCGCCGATGATGTCGTCGAGCTGGCCGGCGAAGTGGTCGAGTTCTTCGGGCTTCAGCTCCAGACGCGCCAGCCGGGCGAGGTGGGCGACCTCCTCGCGCGTGATGCCAGGCATGCAGCGATCCTCTGGGGTGAGTGTGTGTGGTTTGGGGCCAATCCTATGGGGAGCGCTCATGTGCCCGCGCACGGGTTTCGCGGGCTCGTGCCGTGGGGGCTGGGGCAGAGGCTTGTTTCGCCCCCGCCGCCCCTACCCTCCCCCCAGCTCGAGCGAAGCCAAGCAGGGGGGAGGGTAGGGGCGGCGGGGGCGAGGAACCCCATGGGTCAGAGCACCCGCAGCGGCTCGGTCACACCATCCGCCCCGGATCGTCGGACGCCGCCGCGGGCAGCGCCGCGGCGGCCCGCTGCCAGCCTCGGGATCCGCGGGCGCGCAGCCAGGCCGTGGTTTCCTCCGGCGGCATCGCCGCGGCGACCAGCCACCCCTGGACCGCGTCGCACCCGAGGTCCCGCAGCCGCTCCCAGGTCTCGTCGTCCTCTACGCCCTCGGCGACCACCAGCAGTCCCAGGGAATGCGCGAGATCCACCGTGCAACGGACGATCTCCGCGTCCTCCGGGTCGACGGCGAGCCGTGCCACGAAGGAGCGGTCGATCTTCAGCTCGCTGACCGGCAGCCGTCTGAGGTGCACCAGCGAGGAGTAGCCCGTGCCGAAGTCGTCGAGGGACATCTTCACGCCGTGCCCGGTCAGCGCGGCCAAGGTGTCCGCGGCCCGCTGCGGGTCCTCCAGGAGCACGTGTTCCGTTATCTCCAGCTGCAGCGCTCCGGCAGGGACTCCGTGCCGGGCGAGCCGTGCCGCGACCGACCCGGCGAAACCGGGGGTGTGGACGTCGCGCGGCGAGACGTTCACCGCCACCGGTACGTGCAGGCCCTGCGCCCGCCACCGCGCGACCTGGGCGAGCGCGGTCTCCAGGACGTACTCGGTGAGGTGCGGCATCAGCCCCGACGACTCGGCGATGGCGATGAACTCGTCCGGCGGCACCTTCCCGCGCTCGGGGTGCACCCAGCGGACCAGCGCCTCGAGCCCGGCCACCTGCCCGTCGAAGCGGACCTTCGGCTGGTAGTGGAGCTGGACCTCGTGCGCGTCCAGTGCGCGGCGCAGGTCGCCGAGCAGGCCGAGCCGGTCGGGCGTGTTGGAGTCCCGCTTGGACTCGTACACCTCCACCCCCGTACGGTCCCGTTTGGCCTGATACATCGCCACGTCGGCCCGGCGCAGCAGCCCTTCGGCGTCCAGGGCGTGGTCGGGGAAGACCGCGAGTCCGGCGCTGGCCTCCAGGACGAGGGTGAGTCCGTCGAGGTCGAGCGGTGAGCTGAGCGCCGTGACGAGGCTGCGGGCGACCCGGGTCGCGGACGTCGTGGAGTCGGCGACCGGCAGCAGCACGGCGAACTCGTCGCCGCCGAGCCGCGCGGCCTCCGCCCCGCGCGGCAGCGCCACCCGCAACCGGTCCGCTATCTGCAGCAGCAGCCGGTCTCCCGCGAGGTGCCCCAACGTGTCGTTGACGGACCGGAAACGGTCCAGGTCGATCAGCATCAGTGCGGAACGCGCACCGATCCGCTCGGCGTCGTCCAGTGCGGTCCAGGTCCTTTCGAGCAGCCACTGCCGGTTGGGCAGTCCGGTGAGCGGGTCACGCAACTGCTCCTCGGCGCGCGCCCGCGCGATCCACAGCGTGGAGTCGAGCGCGATGAGGGGAACGGAGAAGAGGGGCAGCAGAATCGGCTGGGCGATGGCCACCACACACACCAGCGGTGTGATGCCGAGCAGCGCCACCGCGACGAGTCCCTGTCTGACCAGGGCGGTGCGGGCGACGGTGGGCACTCCCGCCGAGCGCGGTGCGTGGAGGTACCACAACAGGGTGCGGGTGGCCACGAGATAGGCGGCGGCGACCAGGGCCACCTGAGGCCCGGTGTAGACGGTCCAGGACTCGGGTGTCCAGGGCGATTCGACCGAGGGCACCCGGCCGAAAGCGGCGAGGAGCAGTGCGCCGGCGCCGATGCCGAGGATGTCGACGGCGCCGCCGAGAAGGCCCTGCCGCCAGCGGTTGCGCCGGGCGATGCCGACAAGCACGACGACGGTGAGGCTGACCATCCCGGCCGGCACCCACCCGTACAGCAGCAGGACGGCGAGGGTGAGTGCGGCGCCCGAGCCGGTACCGCCCCACCAGCGGGAGCGGCCGAGGGCCACCAGATGGCCGACGATGATGCCGGTCAGCACCGCCAGCGACCAGCCGACCGTGCCGGACGGGAAGAGCGCGTGGTTCCCGGTGAACGCTCGGTAGAACCCGGCGCCGAGGACGACGGCGGCGACCCCGATGACGGTCGTGTGCAACGGGGGCCACGGCAGGCGCCACTTGGGCTCGCTCCCCGGCATTCCGGGAACGTTCACACCCCCGGTCGGCATCACCGGGCCGCCGGTGACGGTGACGTGACCGGCCGGAGCCTTGGGGCGGCCGGGACCGTGGCCGGGGAACCCCGCGCCGCCGGGGTGGTGCCCGGCCGGCTCGGAACCGCTCCCAGGGCGGAAGGCGTTCCCGGAGCCCGCCCAGCTGGGCCGGGCCGAACCGCGCCCCTGGGAGGGGGAGTTGGCCGCGCGGTCGCCCGTTGCCGGCGGAAGGGCGGGACGAGCGGGCCGCGCGGGCAGTGCCGGCAGTGCGGGTGGGCCGACGCGGCTTCCGGCGCCGCGTTCGCCGCCGAGCGTGAGCCCGCTCGTCCCGGACGATCCGTCACCGGCGGCCGGGATGCCCCGACCGGTGCCGGACCCGAGCCCCGCGCGGTATGTTCCGTCTCCGGCGGCCAGGAGGCCCCGACCGCGGACCGCGCCGCTGTCACCGGGTGCGCCCTCGGCGGCCCCGGGCACCCCATGGGCCGCCGAACCGGCCGGCTGTTCTCCTTCGGTGTTCTCCGACGGTCGCGCCGACCGCCGGCCGATGCGTCGCCACGCGCCGGACAGCCCGCGCAGGCGCAGCCGTGAGTCCGAGGCGGCGCTCTCGGTCGGTTCCATTCCCGTCCCTCTCACAGCCGGCGGTGCCCACGCCACGCGGTCCGATGCCCGAAACAACCCATCAACGACACCGCGTCTGAAAACCGTTCCCCTTGCTCTCCACGAGCAGGAGGATGCCCCAGCCGCATCCGGGCACGGCAGGCGCACACCTCAACAGTAGGCCGCAGAAGGCGTCTACGGGCCCCGGTCGTCGACGGTTGCCCGAATGCGACCCGGCCACCCGTATGCATCTGGTATGCGCCGAACGGGTGGCCTTCAACCCACCTTCAACCCCTACTCCTCGGCCGGAAGCGCGACTTCGGCGGCGGCTTCAGGCCCCTGTTCGAGCAGAACCGTGAATCCTTCTTCGTTCAGAACTGGCACTTTAGCCTGAACAGCCTTGTCATACTTCGAACCAGGGTTGTCACCAACCACCACAAAAGAGGTCTTTTTCGAAACCGATCCGGTCACTTTGGCGCCTTGGCTCTGCAGGGCCTCCTTCGCGCCGTCCCGGGTGTACCGCTGAAGCGTTCCGGTGACGACGACGGTGAGTCCCTCGAGCGGGCGCGGCCCTTCGTCCTCGCCCGCCCCCTCGTCCTCCATGCGGACTCCGGCGGCCTTCCACTTGCGGATGATCTCGCGGTGCCAGTCCTCGGCGAACCACTCCTTCACCGAGCGCGCCACGATCTCCCCGACGCCGTCGGTGTTCCTCAACTCCTCCTCGGTGGCCTGGTCGATGCGGTCGATCGAGCGGAACGCACGCGCCAGCGCCTCGGCGGCGACGGGACCGACATGGCGGATCGACAGACCGGTCAGCTGCCTGGCCAGCGGGCGTTCCTTGGCCGCTTGGATGTTCTCCAGCATGGCGACGGCGTTCTTCTTGGGCTCGCCCTGCTGGTTGGCGAAGACCGTGACGATCTTCTCCTCGCCCGTCTTCGGATCCCGCTTGGGCAACCCGCTGTCCTGGTCGAGGACGTACGCCTTGATGGGCAGCAACTGCTCGATCGTGAGGTCGAAGAGTTCGCCCTCGTCCACCAGCGGTGGGTCGGCGGGTTCCAGCGGCTTGGTCAGGGCCGCGGCGGCGACGTACCCGAAGTGCTCGATGTCGAGCGCCTTGCGCCCCGCGAGATAGAACACGCGCTCACGCAACTGGGCCGGGCAGGTGCGGGCGTTCGGGCAGCGCAGGTCTACGTCGCCCTCCTTCATCGGCTTGAGCGGTGTACCGCACTCGGGGCACTCGGCGGGCATCTCGAACTCCCGCTCGGTGCCGTCCCGCAGGTCGGCGACCGGGCCGAGGATCTCCGGGATGACGTCACCGGCCTTGCGCAGCACCACGGTGTCGCCGATGAGGACGCCCTTGGCCTTGACCACGTCCTGGTTGTGCAGGGTGGCGAACTCGACCTCCGAGCCGGCCACCGTGACCGGTTCGACCTGCGCGTAGGGAGTGACACGGCCGGTGCGGCCCACGCCCACCCGGATGTTGACGAGCTTGGTGTTGACCTCCTCCGGCGCGTACTTCCACGCGATGGCCCAGCGCGGGGCGCGCGCGGTGGAACCGAGGCGGCCCTGGAGCGGGATCTCGTCGAGCTTGACGACCACACCGTCGATCTCGTGCTCCACGGAGTGGCGGTTCTCGCCGTAGTACGCGATGAACTCCCGTACGCCCTCCAGGGAGTCCACGACCTTCGCGTGCGTGGTCGTGGGCAGGCCCCATTCGCGCAGCAGTTCGTACGCCTGCGAGAGGCGGTCGATGTCGAAGCCCTCGCGGGCGCCGATGCCGTGCACCACCATGTGCAGCGGCAGCGTGGCCGTGACCTTGGGGTCCTTCTGGCGCAGCGAACCCGAGGCGGAGTTGCGGGGGTTGGCGTACGGCTTCTCGCCGGCCTCGACACGGCGCGCGTTGAGCTCCTGGAAGGCCTCCATCGGGAAGTAGACCTCGCCGCGGATCTCCACGAGAGCGGGGACGCGGTCGCCGTGCAGCCGCTCCGGGATCTCCGCGATCGTCCGGACGTTGGGGGTGATGTCCTCGCCGGTGCGGCCGTCACCACGGGTGGCCGCGCGGGTGAGCCGGCCGTTCTCGTACGTCAGGTTCACCGCGAGGCCGTCGACCTTGAGCTCGCACAGGAAGTGGTGGTCGGACGTGCCGACCTCCTTGGCGACGCGGTCGGCCCAGGCCGCGAGCTCCGCGTCGTCGAAGGCGTTGTCGAGGGAGAGCATGCGCTCGCGGTGCTCCACCTCGGCGAGGTCCGTCTCGTACGCCCCCGCGACCTTCTGGGTCGGGGAGTCGGGCGTCCGAAGCTCCGGGTACTCGTCCTCGAGTGCCTCGAGCGAGCGCAGCAGCCTGTCGAACTCCGCGTCACTGATGACGGGAGCGTCCTTCACGTAGTACCGGAAGCGGTGCTCCTCGATCTGCTCCGCGAGCTGCGCGTGCTTCTCCCGCGCCTCGGCGGGCAGAGAGTCCGTCCGTGCGTCCTGGTCGCCGGCCACCGTATTGTCCTCCCGTTACTCAGGGTTGTCCGCGAGAGACCTCGCCGCCCGGACGCACTGGCCCAGCGCATTGCGGGCGTACGCGGGAGAGGCCCCCGCGAGTCCGCACGACGGAGTGACCGTCACCGCCTCCGCGAGAAGTCCCGGATGCAGCCCCAGCCTGCGCCACAGCGTCCTGACACCCATGACGCTACCGGCAGGGTCTGACAATGGCGTATCCGTGCTCGGCACGACGCCGGCGAAGAGCCGGGTGCCGCCCTCCACCGCCTCTCCGATCATGTCGTCGTCACGCTCGGTGAGCAGCGAGAAGTCGAAGGAGATTCCCGCGGCGCCCGCCCGGCGCAGCAGGGCGAAGGGGACGTCCGGTGCGCAGGAGTGGACGACGACCGGGCCCTCCGCGTGCGTCCCGATCACCTCGCGCAGCGTGGCCTCGACGACCTGCCGGTCCACGGCACGGTGGGTGCGGTAGCCGCTCGCCGTGCGCACCTGTCCGCGCAGTGCGGCGACGAGGGACGGTTCGTCGAGTTGCAGCACGATCCGGGCGCCGGGGATCCGCCGCCGCACCTCGTCGAGGTGCAGCCGCAGCCCCTCGGCGAGGGAACCGGCGAGGTCCCGGCAGGCGCCGGGATCGGAGAGCGCCACCTCGCCGTTCTTCAGCTCCAGCGCGGCCGACAGCGTCCACGGCCCCACGGCCTGGACCTTCAACGGCCCCTCGTAGCCCTGGGTGAACTCCTCCAACGCGTCGAGGTCCTCCCCCAGCCAGGACCTGGCCCGCTTGGTGTCCCGGCCCGGCCGGTCCCCGATCCGCCAGCCGCTGGGCTCCACGCGCGCGTACAGCTCGACGAGCATTCCGGCGGTCCGTCCGATCATGTCGGCCCCGGGTCCCCGGGCCGGCAGCTCGGCGAGGAACGGGAAGTCCTCGAAGGACCCGGTGACGGTCTTGGCCGCCTCCCGGGCGTCCCCGCCCGGCATGGACCCGACACCGGTGGCGGGGCCGAAGCTGAACTCGCTGTTTTCGCTCACTCCCGAAGCCTACGCAACCGGGCGGGGACGACTTCACGTCCGTCGCCGGCGCCCGGAGGTCAACGTCCCGGCCGCACCGTCAGATCGTGGACCTCGGCGTCGCGGGGCAGGTCCAGGGCCATCAGGATCGTCGTCGCCACCGACTCCGGGGTGATCCAGTGCGCGGGGTCGTACTCCTTGCCCTCCTGCTGGTGGACCCTGACCTGCATGGGGCTGGCCGTGCGGCCGGGGTAGACGGAGGTGACGCGGACGCCGTTGCCGTGCTCCTCTTCACGGAGGGAGTTCGCCAGAGCCCGCAGGCCGTGCTTCGACGCGGCGTAAGCGGACCATTCGCCGTGGGCGTTCAGACCCGAACCGGAGTTGACGAAGACCACGTGACCGCGTGCGGCGCGCAGTTGGGGAAGGAAGTGGCGGGTCAGCTCGGCGGGGGCGATCAGGTTGACGTTGAGCTGGTGGTGCCAGGACCTCGGCGTGAGCTCGCCCACCGGTCCCAGGTCGATGACGCCCGCGCTGTGCACCAACGAGTCGACGCGGTCGGGCAGGGACTGGTGCGAGAAGGCCCAGGAGAGCCGGTCCGGGTCCGCCAGGTCGCCGACCAGGGTCTTCGACCCGGGGAAGGCCGCCGCCAACTCCTTCGCACGGCCCGCGTTGCGCGCGTGCAGCACGAGTTCGTCCCCACGCTCGTGCAGACGGCGGGCCACGGCCTCGCCGATGCCCGAGCCCGCCCCGGTGATCACATGAGTAGCCATGCCCGCCATGCTCGCATCCGCCGCGCACGAGTCACTCGACGCCCGCCACCGCGCGACGCCCGGCACCACTCAGCGCCCGCCACCGCTCAACGCCCGGCACCGCTCGCGACACCCGGAACCGCTCGCGACGTCCGGCACCGCTCAACGCCCGCGTCACTCGATCCCCTGGCTCTCCTCCAGGTAGGCCAGCGCTCCCACCGGCTCCTCCGCGAAGAACACCAGGTCCGTGAGCGGCCGCGGCAGGAACCCCTCGTCCTCCATGCGCAGGAACTGCTGCTTGAGGCCGTCGTAGAAGCCGTCGGTGTTGAGCAGCACCACGGGC
Organism: Streptomyces cavernae; assembly: GCF_004023625.1. Classification (GTDB taxonomy): domain Bacteria; phylum Actinomycetota; class Actinomycetes; order Streptomycetales; family Streptomycetaceae; genus Streptomyces; species Streptomyces cavernae. The sequence continues at coordinate 46,394 of NZ_RPDJ01000027.1, forward strand.
ATGTCGCTGTGCCCGTGCTTCTTCAGCTCCAGGATCTCGGTCGCCTCGTCCAGCGTCCCGGTGCCGCCCACCATGACGACCACCGCGTCGGCCTTCTCCAGCAGCAGCGCCTTCCGCTCCGCCAGGTCCCGCGCGACGATCATCTCGTCGGCCTGAGCGCGGACCCGCGCGGAGAGGAACTCCACGGAGACGCCCAGCAGTCGCCCGCCTGCCTCGTGCACCCCGTCCGCGACCACCTTCATCAGCCCGACGTCCGAACCGCCCCACACGAGGGTGTGCCCTCCCTTGCCCAGCAGTTCGGCGAACTCCCGTGCGGGACGGGTGTACCGGTCGTCGAGGTCGGCGGACGAGAGGAAGACACAGATATTCATGACGCCACCGTACGCGGGAAGAACCTCCGCTCCGCGAGCGCTTCTTCAGGTATGGCCGAAGGACACACGATCACCATCGAGCAGAGCACCGAGCACGTACGCGTCCTCCACGGGGACCAGGTCCTCGCGGAGAGCGACCGGCCCCTCCTCCTGCGGGAGACCGGCTGCCCGGTGCGCTACTACCTCCCGCCCGAGGACGTACGGCTGGACCTGCTGACTCCCTCGGAGACCCACACCTACTGCCCGTTCAAGGGGACGGCCTCCTACTGGTCCCTGCCGGACACCGCGGATCTGGTGTGGGCTTACCCGGAGCCCAAGCCGGAGGTGGCGCAGATCAAGGACCACCTGTGCTTCTACGAGGTGGAGGTGTCGTAGAACTCGAGCGACCGCTTGATCCCGCCGGTGACGGTGTGGCGCCGTTGCCGGTGTGGCGCCGTTGCCGGTGTGGCGCCGTTGCCGGTGTGGCGCCGTTGCCGGTGTGGCGCCCGTGCCGGTCTGGCGGACTACGCCACCGCCGTCTCCGCGCGCGTGGTCGACGCGATCGTCGCCGAACCCACCACGCGCGTCCCGTCGTAGAGCACGACCGCCTGGCCCGGGGCGACGCCTCGGACCGGCTCGCTGAAGGTGACCTCGAGGCGGTCGTCGACGAGTTCGGCGGTGACCGGGGTCTCGCTCCCGTGCGCCCTGAGCTGAGCCGTGTACGTGCCCGGGCCCGAGGGGGCCACGCCGCACCAGCGGGGCTTGATCGCGGTCAGCGCCGTGACGTCGAGGGACGCGGCCGGGCCCACCGTCACGGTGTTGTTCACCGGCGAGATGTCGAGCACGTAGCGGGGCTTGCCGTCCGCGGCGGGAGTGCCGATGCGCAGGCCCTTGCGCTGCCCGATCGTGAAGCCGAACGCGCCCTCGTGCTTGCCGAGGACCGCGCCGGACTCGTCCACGATGTCGCCCTCCGCCCTGCCCAGGCGGTCGGCGAGGAAGCCCTGGGTGTCGCCGTCGGCGATGAAGCAGATGTCGTGCGAGTCGGGCTTCTTCGCGACGGCGAGGCCGCGCCGCTCGGCCTCCGCGCGGATCTCGTCCTTCGTGGTCACGGTGTCGCCGAGCGGGAACATCGCGTGGGCGAGCTGGCGGTCGTCCAGCACCCCGAGCACGTACGACTGGTCCTTCGCCATGTCGGAGGCGCGGTGCAGCTCGCGGGTGCCGTCCTCGTTCACGAGCACCTTCGCGTAGTGGCCCGTGCAGACCGCGTCGAAGCCCAGCGCCAGGGCCTTGTCCAGCAGGGCCGCGAACTTGATCTTCTCGTTGCAGCGCAGGCACGGGTTCGGGGTGCGGCCGGCCTCGTACTCGGCGACGAAGTCCTCCACCACATCCTCACGGAAGCGCTCCGCGAGGTCCCAGACGTAGAACGGGATACCGATGACGTCCGCGGCGCGGCGGGCGTCGCGGGAGTCCTCGATGGTGCAGCAGCCCCGCGCGCCGGTGCGGAAGGACTGCGGGTTCGCCGAGAGCGCGAGATGGACACCGGTCACGTCGTGGCCGGCTTCCGCCGCCCGGGCGGCGGCCACGGCGGAGTCCACCCCGCCGGACATGGCGGCCAGTACACGAAGGGGTCGGGGGCGCTCGGAAGTCTCAGTCATAACTCTTCAAGAGTACGGGCAACCGTGCAGTGTCACGGGCCCGGGAACCGGGGCCCGTGACCAACCGTTGAAGATCGCATGGGCGAGACGAACGGCCACAAGGCCGCGGACGCGGACGGGCGCATGGGGCGGCGGGCGCTGTTGATCGGCGGCGCCCTCGCCGCCGCGGGCACGGCCGCGCTCGCACGGGACGAGTTGTCGCGCCTGTGGTGGCGCATGCCCGGTGTGGAGAAGCCGCGCAAGGAGGGCGAGGTCGACTTCGTCAGCGCGCGGTGGGTGGCGGCTTCCTCGGCGAACTGGCGGCGTGCGGACCGGCCCGACGACTACGGCATAGACATGGTGATCATCCATGTCACCCAGGGCAGCTTCGACAGCGCGGTGAAGGTGTTCCAGGACCCGGGCCATGGTGCCGCGGCGCACTACATCGTCCGCAAGGACGGGCGGGTCACTCAGATGATCCGCGAGCTGGACGTGGCGTTCCACGCGGGCAACCGCGAGTACAACGAACGCAGCATCGGCATCGAGCACGAGGGATTCGTGGAGCGTGCCTCGTCGTTCACGGACGAGATGTACGAGTCGTCGGCGCGGCTTACGGCCGGGATCTGCGAGCGGTACGGGATTCCCGTGGACCGCGAGCACATCATCGGCCATGTGGAGGTCCCGGGGACGGACCACACCGATCCGGGGCGCTTTTGGGACTGGGACCGGTACATGGGGCTGGTGCGGGAGGCCAGGGGGGCGACCACTCCGGCGTGAGTGTGGCGGGGGGCCTGAATCCGCCTCGCCCCGGCTCGGGCGGGCGTCGCGTGCCCGGGTTGTTTCTCCGGCATCGCCTGCGCACCGGGGCGGGCCGGTTCGCGTAGCTGCCTCGAAGCACTGCCGGGTCAGGTCAGCCCTGCCGTCCGGGCCCGCTCCACCGCCGGACCGATCGCCTTGGCCACCGCCTCGACGTCCGCCTCCGTGGAGGTGTGGCCGAGGGAGAAGCGCAGGGTGCCGCGGGCCAGGTCGGGGTCGGTGCCGGTGGCGAGGAGGACATGGCTGGGCTGGGCCACGCCGGCCGTGCAGGCCGAACCCGTCGAGCACTCGATGCCCTGTGCGTCCAGCAGGAGCAGCAGGGAGTCGCCCTCGCAGCCGGGGAAGGTGAAGTGGGCGTTGGCGGGCAGTCGTCCGGAGCCGGCCGGGTCGCCGCCGAGGATTGCGTCCGGGACGGCCTTGCGTACGGCGTCGACCAGGTCGTCGCGCAGGGCGCCGATCTCCCGGGCGAACCACTCGCGCTGTTCGGCGGCGAGCCGCGCGGCGACGGCGAAGGCGGCCACGGCGGGCACGTCGAGGGTGCCGGAGCGGACATGGCGTTCCTGTCCGCCGCCGTGCAGCACGGGTACGGGGCTGTACTCACGGCCCAGCAGCAGCGCGCCGATGCCGTACGGGCCGCCGATCTTGTGGCCGGAGACGGTCATCGCGGCCAGTCCGGAGGCGCCGAAGTCGACCGGGACCTGGCCGAAGGCCTGGACGGCGTCGGAGTGCAGCGGGACCCCGAACTCGCGTGCGGCCTCGGCGAGTTCCCGGACCCGCATGACCGTACCGATCTCGTTGTTGGCCCACATCACCGTGGCGAGGGCGACGTCGTCGGGGTTGCGGGCGATCGCCTCCGTCAGCGCCTCGGGATGGACGCGGCCGTAAGGGTCCACCGGAAGGTATTCGACGGTGGCTCCCTCGTGTTCGCCGAGCCAGTGCACGGCGTCGAGGACGGCGTGGTGCTCGACGGGGCTCGCGAGGACCCGGGTGCGGGCCGGGTCGGCGGCGCGGCGGGCCCAGTACAGGCCCTTCACGGCGAGGTTGTCGGCCTCGGTGCCGCCGGAGGTGAGGACGACCTCGCTGGGGCGGGCGCCCAGGGCGTCCGCGAGGGTTTCCCTGGCCTCCTCCACGGTGCGCCGGGCACGGCGGCCGGCCGCGTGGAGCGAGGAGGCGTTGCCGGTGACGCTCAACTGGGCGGTCATAGCCTCGACCGCCTCCGGGAGCATCGGGGTGGTCGCGGCGTGGTCGAGGTAAGCCATGGTGAGGCCGATTCTACGGGCCACCCCCGGGCTCGCCTCAGGCGCCGTCGGGGTAACCCCTGGCCCGGGTCAGCCGCCGAAGCTCCACGACAGCGTGTTGTCCAGCTGCATGAGGACCAGCAGGACGGCCAGGTCGGCCACGCCCAGGCCGAGGCCGAGCAGCGCCCTGCCCCGCCGGGTGGTGCCGCGCCAGAGGGCGGCGGAGGCCAGGACGACGGCGGTCGGGCCCAGGAAGACGTTCAGGACGAGCAGGCCCAGCAGGCCCAGGACGAAGGAGGCGACGGCCATGCCGTCGGCGTCGCGCACGCTGGTGCGGGTGTCCGGTGCGGTGGTGGTGAGCTGCATGGTTGCGTTACTCCGACAGTGGGTTGGGCGATCCGGTCAGTGGTCGGCGGTGGCCGCCGGTCAGCCCGTGGTGTGGCGACGGCGGCCGTGCCGTTCGCGAACCGCGAAGACGGCCAGCCACAGGGCGATGGCGGCCCCGGCGACGAGGCTGACGGAGAGCGGCGCGTGGGCCACCGTCCCCAGGAGGACGCCGAGGAGCAGCAGTGCTGCGACGAGGAAGAGCATGAGTGCCTCTCATGGAAGTCATGGAAGGTCTGTCTGGCGGCGGTCACGGCGTCGGGACCTGCGAAGACTCGGTGAGCGTCTCGCTCGGTGGGGGTCGCGACGGATGCGCGACGGACGACTCGACGAGCAGTTGCGCTTACAGTTGTTCACTGACTGGCGAGTCTAGCGCGCTCCCGGCTTTCCAACCAAAGAGAACAGTTGTTGACTGCATGGCATGAGTCACACCCCGCTCGGCCTCCGGCAGGCACAGAAACAGAAGACCCGGCAGGCGTTGCTGGACGCGGCTCTCGGGTTGCTGGAGGAGCAGAGCCTGAGCAGTCTCGGCCTGCGTGAGGTCACCCGCGCGGCGGGCATCGCCCCTACCGCCTTCTACCGCCACTTCCACTCGACGGCCGATCTCGGGGTCGCACTGGTGGAGGAGGCGCTGGGCAGCCTGCACCCGATGATCAGGGCCACCGTCGTCGACCCCGGCGACAGCGAGGAGCGCATCGCCCGCGCGGTCGGGCTGATCACACGTCACGTCCAGGCATATCCGGCCCATGTGCGCTTCATCGCCCGCGAACGGCACGGTGGGGTCCAGCCGGTACGGGCCGCGATCGGCGCCCAGCTGGCCCGGTTCACCGAGGAGGTGAAGGCGGCGCTGGTCGAGTATCCGGAGTCGGCCGGGTGGAGCGACGAGGACCTGCTGATGCTCGCCGAACTCTACGTCGATCAGATGCTGATGACGGCCTCGCTGTTCCTTGAGGCGTCGTCGGAGGAGGCGCGGGAGCGGGTGTCCCAGGTGGCGGCCCGCCAGCTCCGGCTGATCGGCATCGGCCGCCGCCACTGGCTGACCTGACGGCCCGCGGGGCCGCCTGCACCGCTCCGGACGGACCGTACACCGCGAAGGGCTCGTACGAGATCTCGTACGAGCCCTTCGCGATGCTGAGGGTGACTCGGCTCCGCGCGGTCCGGCCTGCCGGAGTCCGCCGGCGTCAGCCCTGAGCCTGACTCTCACTCCGGCTCTGGCTCTGCCGCTGCCCCCGGCTCTGACTCTGGTTCTGACTCTGCTGCTGTCCCCGGCCCTGGCTCTGACCTTGGCTCTGACTCTGGTCCTGACTCTGCGGGCCGCCGCCACCCATGTCGCAGCCACCGCCACCCTGGCCGCCACCGGGGCCACCGCCCTGACCGCCACCGCCGGGGCCACCGGCGGGGCCACCGGCGGGGCCACCGCCGGGGCCACCGGCGGGGCCACCGCCGGGAGCGCCCGAAGGATCCCCGGACGGCGCACCCGACGGAGGTTCACCCGTGGGCGCTCCGGTGGGCGCTCCGGACGGCGCGCCGCTCGGGGCCCCACTCGGGGCGTCGGACGGTGCACCACTCGGCGCCCCGGACGGTGGCCGGCAGCTCTGCCCGCCCGCGTTGCCGTTGCCCGCGGACGTGGACGAGGACGTGGACGTGGACGTGGACGAGTCGCCGGAGCCGCAGGCCGCGAGCAGCGGCGCCACGGCGAGGAGCGCGACGGCGGGGACGAGACGTGCGCGGTTCATGGAAGGCCTCCCTGGGACGAGTGGATCGGTGGCCGGAATGCAACCAATCACCCTTGGGGGTCCGCTCTGTCCCGGCTGTGCCGAAGCTGTGCCCACGACCCCACAGACCTCAAGAAACCCGCCCTGACCTGGCCCTTCTCCTCAACCGTGCCGCGTACTGGCTGGTACAGCCCTGTGACAGAAGTCGTGGACCAGGACTCAGGCGAGCCTGACCCGGGCCAACTGCCGGGACTGCGCGACCAGTCGGCCGGCAGCGTCCCAGACCTCCGCGTCCTCCTCCAGGAAGCCGCCCGCCAGGTTGCGGGTGGTTATGGAGACCCGGAGGGGGCCGGGTGCCGGGCGGCAGCGGATGTGCACCGTCAGTTCCACGGTCGGAACCCAGCCCGACAGACCGAGGTCGAAGGCGGTCGGCGGGAGCGCGTCGACCGCGAGCAGCAGGGAGAGGGGATCGTGGTCCCGTCCGTCGGCGAGGCCGAACCAGGACCGCATCTCCCCCTTGCCGGACGGCGCCCCGACGGCCCAGCCCAGCGTGGCCGGGTCCAGCTTGAGCATCAGCCGCCCGGCGATGGCCGAGGCGGCGGAGACCTCGCCGGGGCCGTCCTCGGGCCCGAAGCACTCGTCGATGGGCGGGATCGCGGGCGGTTCGGCGGTGGTGCGGACGTCGTCGGGAAGGCTGTCGAGGTCACCGTAGGAGGCGAGGACCCGGATCCGCTCCACCTCGCGGCCCTGGTCGTCGCGCTGGAAGAGGGAGGCCTGGCCGGTCGAAAGGGTGCGGCCGGTGCGCACGGACTCGGTGCGTACGACCGCGGGGCCGGGCTGAGAGGCGGTCAGATAGTGCGCGGAGACGGTGAACGGGTCCCGGTGCGGCAGGGCGTCGGCGAGCGTGCGGCCCAGGACGGCCAGCAGGTACCCGCCGTTGACGGCGTTGAGGATCGTCCAGCCGGCGGACAGGTCGATGTCGTAGACGCCGGGTTCTCGGAGGGTGACCGCGGTGTCCCGGTCGAATTCGCTGTCCCCGATGGCGGCTTGCACGGCAGCTGCTTCTGACATGAGTGAACCGTAACATTACTAAGCGGTAGCTTTCACCGGTCGGCGGCGCCCTTCCGTGCATTCCGGCGGCTGGGCGGCCCCGGTCGCCGGCCGTGCTCCGCCGGCCGGACCGGGCGCACTGCGCCCCGGGGCCCGCCCTCGAGGGGCGTCGCACTACGGGGTCTGCTCCTCCGCCACCGTCGACCGCCGGTTCCAGGCCCGCGGTGCTCGCCAGTGGTAGCGCATCGCGAGCAGCCTCAGCACGAAGGCGCTGAGCGCGGCGAGGGCCGTGGTGAGGGGGTTCAGGGCGTCGTAGTGGATGCAGAGCACGACCATCGTGGAGCCGACGATCGCCGGGACCGCGTACAGATCGCGGTCCCAGCGCACCAGGGACGGTACGTCGTTGGCCAGTACGTCGCGCAGGACACCGCCGCCGACCGCAGTGGCGAGGCCGAGGACGGCGGACGAGGTGAGGCTCAGCCCGTACTCGTACGCCTTGGTGGTGCCGGCGACGCAGAACAGGCCGAGCCCGGCCGCGTCGAAGACGTTCACGCCCGTCTGGATGCGCTCCACCTCCGGATGGAGGAAGAAGACGAGCGCGGCGGCGAGCAGCGGGGTGAGGAAGTAGCCGAGGTCGGTGAAGGCGGCCGGCGGTACGGCCCCGATGACGAGATCGCGCAGCAGCCCTCCGCCCAGCGCGGTGACCTCGGCGAGGACGGCGATGCCGAAGACGTCGAAGTTCTTGCGGACCGCGAGCAGGGCGCCGGATATCGCGAAGACGAAGATGCCGATCAGGTCCAGGACATGCTGAACGGTCGGGGTGAACAGTTGCTGGAGCACCCTTACATTCTTACCTACGCAGGATGCTGAACCTTACAAAGAAAGACCACGGGGGTTCCGCACATGCGATGTGCGGAACCCCCGTGGTTGTGCGACCCGGTCCAGGACCCGGTCCTACTTGTCCTCGGCGGACTCCTCCGACGCGGCGGTCTCCTTCGCCACGGCCGGGTTCTCCGCAGCGGTCTCCTCCGCCACGGCCGGCTTCTTCGCGGCGGCGGTCTCGTTCGCCACGGCCTGCGAGGTCTGCGCCGACTCCGCCAGCACCGCGTCCGGCACCAGTTCGCCCGCCTCCTTGGCCGCGGACAGCAGCACCGTGTCCTGCGGTGCCTGGTCCTCCGCGTTCTCCGGGTGGTGGCAGGCGACCCGCTGACCCGGCTTCAGCTCCAGCATCGGCGGCTCGGTGGTCTTGCAGATCTGCGTGGCCTTCCAGCACCGGGTGTGGAAGCGGCAGCCGCTCGGCGGCGCGATCGGCGAGGGCACGTCACCCTGGAGCAGGATGCGCTCGCTCTTGGCGCCCCGCCGCGCCGGGTCCGGGATGGGCACCGCCGACATCAGGGCCTTGGTGTACGGGTGCATCGGCGCCTTGTACAGCGAGTCGCGGTCCGCGAGTTCCACGATCTTGCCGAGGTACATCACCGCGATGCGGTCCGATACATGGCGCACGACGGACAGGTCGTGGGCGATGATCACATACGTCAGGCCCAGCTCCTGCTGGAGGTCGTCCAGCAGGTTCACCACCTGCGCCTGGATCGACACGTCCAGCGCGGAGACCGGCTCGTCCGCCACGACCAGCTTGGGGTTGAGCGCGAGCGCGCGGGCGATGCCGATGCGCTGGCGCTGACCGCCGGAGAACTCGTGCGGATAGCGGTTGTAGTGCTCGGGGTTGAGGCCGACCACCGACAGCAGCCGCTGCACTTCCTTCTTGACGCCGCCCTCGGGCGTGACGCCCTGGAGCTTGAAGGGTGCGCCGATGATGGTGCCGATGGTGTGGCGCGGGTTCAGCGACGAGTACGGGTCCTGGAAGATCATCTGGACGTCACGGCGCAGCGGGCGCATCCCGCTCACGTTCAGGTGCGTGATGTCCTTGCCCTCGAACTCCACCGTGCCGGCGGTCGGTTCGAGCAGCCGGGTGATCAGCCGGCCCATCGTCGACTTGCCGCAGCCCGACTCGCCCACGACGCCCAGGGTTTCGCCCGCGCGCACCTCGAAGTCGAGCCCGTCGACCGCCCGCACCGCGCCGACCTGCCGCTGGAGCAGGCCCTTGCGGATCGGGAAGTGCTTCTGCAGCCCGGTCACCTTCAGCAGGGTCTCGCCGGGTGCGGGGTCCTTGGTGAGGGTCGCGGCGCCCTGGCTCTGCGCGGGGTTCGTCACGGCTGTGTCCTTGGGTTTCTCGCTCACAGCTTGGGCGCAATCTCTTCGGTCCAGATCCGCTGCCGCTGCTCCTGGGTCATGTGGCAGGCCGCCCAGTGCTTGCTGCCGACCTCGGTCAGCTCGGGGCGGACCGTGCGGGTGACGTTGTCCTTGGGCAGGTCGGCGTACGGGCAGCGCGGGTTGAAGGCGCAGCCGGACGGGATGTTGATCAGCGAGGGCGGGGAGCCCTTGACCGGGATGAGCCGCTCCTGCTGGTCACGGTCGAGACGGGGCATCGAGCCGAGCAGGCCCCAGGTGTAGGGGTGCCGGGGCTCGTAGAACACCTTCTCGGCCGGGCCGCGCTCGACGCACCGGCCGCCGTACATCACCAGGATGTCGTCGGAGAGCTCGGCGACCACACCCAGGTCGTGGGTGATGATGATGACCGCGGAGCCGAACTCCTTCTGCAGGTCCCGGATGAGGTCGAGGATCTGCGCCTGGACGGTCACGTCCAGGGCGGTCGTCGGCTCGTCCGCGATCAGCAGCTCGGGATTGTTCACCAGCGACATCGCGATCATCGCGCGCTGGCGCATACCGCCGGAGAACTCGTGCGGGTAGTTGTCCACCCGCTTGTCCGGCTGGGGGATGCCCACCCGGTCGAGCATCTCCACGGCGCGGCGCTTGGCGGTCTTCTTGTCCACGTCGTGGTGTATGCGGTACGCCTCCACGATCTGCTGGCCGATCGTGTAGTACGGGTGCAGCGCGGACAGCGGGTCCTGGAAGATCATCGCCATCTCACGGCCGCGCAGCTTGCGCACGTGGTCGGGGTCGGCGGACAGCAGCTCCGTCCCGTCCAGCCAGATCTCCCCGGAGATCTGCGCCTTGCGCTTGCCGTACTGGCCCGCGGTGTGCAGGCCCATGATGCCGAGCGAGGTCACCGACTTGCCGGAGCCCGACTCGCCCACGATGCCGAGGGTCTTGCCCTTCTCCAGCGTGAAGCTGAGCCCGTCGACGGACTTCACCAGGCCGTCGTCGGTGGGGAAGTGCACCTTCAGGTCGCGTACTTCGAGGAAGGCGGTGGGGGCGGGCGAGCCGCTGACGGGCTCACCCACGGCCGCCCCCGTCTTGCTGAGTTCGGTCATGCGAGCCTCACTCGGGGGTCGATCACGGCGTACAGGACGTCCACGAGCAGGTTCGCGAGGAGCACCGCGAGGGAGGTGATCAGCGTGACGCCGAGGATGATCGGCAGGTCCTGGTTCTTGATTGCCTGGAGCACCGCCTGGCCGAGGCCGGGCAGGCTGAAGGTTGTCTCGGTGAGGATGGCACCGCCGATCAGGGCGCCGAGGTCCATACCGAGCATGGTCAGGATGGGCGTCATCGTGGAACGCATGGCGTGCTTGCCGATGACGGTCTGTTCCTTCAGCCCCTTGGCGCGAGCGGTGCGGATGTAGTCCTCGCCGAGGATCTCCAGCATGGTGGCGCGGGTGATCCGGGCGTACATCGCCGCATAGAGGAAGGCGAGGGTGATCCAGGGCAGGATCATGCCGCCGAGCCAGCCGGTGAAGCTGTCCTCCAGGGGCACGTACTGGGCGTCGATCCAGCCCAGTCCGTAGCTGAAGATCGCCAGGCTGAGCAGGCCCGTGAAGTAGATGGGGAGCGAGACGCCGCCGAGGGCGACGACCATCGCGCCGCGGTCCCAGATGCTGCCGCGCTTGAGAGCGGAGAGCACGCCGGCGGCGACACCGAAGATCAGCCACAGCACGGCCGCACCGAGCGCCAGCGCCAGGGTCACCGGGAAGCGGTCGGTGAGCACCGGCCAGATGGCCTGCTCGCTGCGGAAGGAGTAGCCGAAGCAAGGGGCCGAACACTGGGTGACGTCCCCGCCGCCCGCGTAGGTCCGGCCGACGAAGAGGCCTTTGAAGAACTCCCAGACCTGGACGATGATCGGTTCGTCCAGCTTCAGCTTCTGCGCCACCGCCTCAACGGCGGCGGGGTCGGCCTGCTTGCCCACGAAGCTCGTGGCCACGTCGACCCCCGCCCACTTGGGGACGAGGAAGAAGATGCCGAAGACCACCACGATGATGACCACCAGCATCACTGCGGCGGCGAACAGCCGCCTGATGAGGTAAGCGAGCACAGCTCTCGGCCCGCTGCGGACTACGGGCCACCGGAGGTCTTCCGGTGGCCCGCGGTCACGCCGCGCCGGCCTTCACCTGCCTTTCGTGCCGTACGGCGGGTGTGCCGGGTTTACTTCGGGGACTTCAGACCCAGGTTGATGAAGTCGTACATACCGCTGTAGCCGTCGGTCGTGTAGACGTTCGCCAGGTCGCTCGAGCGCCAGTTGATGAACTTCTCGAAGACGAAGGGCAGGTAGTAGCCGCCCTCCATGACCTTGTGGTTGATGTCCGTGGCGATCTGGGTCTTCTTCGCGTCGTCCAGCTCCTTGACGTAGGAGTCGAACAGGCCGTCGATCGCCTTGTCGTTGATCAGGGCGTAGTTGCTGTTACCGCTGTCGAGGATGTACTTGCTGTCCCACAGCGGCAGACCGAAGCCCTGGACGGTCGGGAAGTCCGGGCCCCAGCCCATGATGATGATGCCGAAGCCCTTCTTCTTCACGTTCGCAGGGCTGCCGATGATGCCGGTGGTCTGCGAGCCGTCGTACTGCTCGATGTCGGCGGTGATGCCGACCTTCTTCAGCGACGCCTGCAGGGACTCGGCGGTGGCCACCTCGGCGGGCTTGTTGTTGCGGACCGCGATGGTGGTCTTGAAGCCGTTCGGCTGACCGCAGGCCTTCAGAGCTTCCTTGGCCTTGGCGACGTTGCCGTTCTTGTCGGCGCCGGCGAGCTCGTACGGGTCGTACTTCTGGCCTTCGGCGCCCGGGACGGACGGCGGCAGCATGTTGGTGCCGATGTCGCCACCGGCGACCGGGCCACCGCGCGCGGTCTGCAGCGAGACGTGGTCCGCGCCGTAGATCACGGCCTTGCGGCACTCGATGTTGTCGAACGGCTTCACGCTCTGCGGGAAGACCGCGTAGCGGATGTAACCGGAGACCGGGTTGTCCAGGTTGCCCTTGTGCTGCTTCAGGGCCGCGGTACGGCCCTGCGGCGACATACCGGTCTGGTTGATGTCCAGGTGGAAGTCGCCCTTGATCAGGCGCTGGTCCAGGTCATTGGCGTTGGTGAAGAAGTTGACCGTGATCTTGTCCGGGTACGCCTTGCGGACCGGGTCCGAGTCCTGCTTCCACTCGGTGTTGCGGACCAGCGTCAGCGACTTGCCCGGGTCGTACGACTCGAACTTGTACGGGCCGGAGGAGAACGGACGCAGGCCGTACTTGGACTTGGTGTCCTTGTCCTGGCGGACCGGGGACGCCGAGACCAGCGCGAGGACCTCCTCGAAGTCGGAGTTGGCCTGGGGCAGCTTGAAGACGATGGTCTTGTCGTCGGGCGTCTCGATCGCCTTCAGACCCAGCTTGTCGGCCGACTTGTCCTTGTACGGGCCCTGGTACTCGCCCTTCGGGTCGAGCATGTCCTTCAGGTACACCGGACCACCGGACAGCACGTCCTGCGCCCACACGCGCTCGATGCCGTACTTGATGTCCTTGGAGGTGATCGGCTTGCCGTCCTCCCAGGTGATGCCGTCACGCAGGGTGTACGTGTAGGTCTTGCCGTCGGGCGAGATCTTGGCCGTGCTGGTGGCGAGGTCCGGCGTGATCTCGGCACCCGCCGCGCCGGGCTCCGTCTTGTTGGTGACGAGCTGACGGCTGTAGTAGCGCGCGAAGTTCCACATGAAGCCGTAGTAGCCGCGCGTGGTGTCCCACGAGTCGGCGTCCTGGGCTCCGGCGAACTTCAGGGTGCCGCCCTTCTTGGCGAGGGAAGCCTGGGCGACCTTGTTGTTGGCGGCGTTGAAGCCGGCCGCGCCGTCCTTCGAGCCCTCGTTGTCATTGCCACCGCCGCCGCACGCCGCTGTGGTCAGCAGCGCGGCGACCACTGCGGCAGCGGCCATGGCCTGCTTGCGCCGCCCTGAGGTGCGTTGGGTAGTCACGATCTCGGATCCTCCGAATTGATAAGCGGCCCGTGGATCGGCCACGGGTCCCTGGGGGTGGAGCAGTTCAGCGGGAACCCTTCGGGTCCAGTGCGTCTCGGACGCCGTCGCCGAAGAGGTTGAAGGCAAGCACGGTGATGAAGATCGCCACACCCGGGATCACCATGTACATCGGGTCCGAGTCGTAGTAGTCGATCGCGCTGGAGAGCATCTGCCCCCAGGAGGCGGTGGGCGGCTTGACGCCCACGCCGAGGAAGCTCAGTGCGGCCTCGGTGAGGATGTTCGTCGGGATCATCATGGTCGTGTATACGATGATCGGCGCGACGAGGTTGGGCAGCAGTTCCTTGAAGAGGATGTAGAACCGGCCGGCGCCGAGGCTGCGGGCGGCCTCGACGTACTCCCGCTCGCGCAGGGAGAGCGTCTGCCCGCGCACCACACGCCCGACATAGGGCCAGCCGAAGAATCCGATCACCAGGATCATCACGAACACGCGCACGCTCGTGCCCTCGAGACCGAGCATCGAGTTCGGCATGACGGAGACCAGCGCGATGATGAACAGCAGCTGGGGGAAGGCGAGCAGGCCGTCCATCACACGGCTGATGAAGGAGTCGACCCAGCCTCCGAAGAAACCGGCCAGGATGCCCAGGACGGTGCCGAGGATGACCGCCACGATGGCGGACAGGAAGCCGACGAGGAGCGAGATCTGGGCTCCGTAGACGATGCGGGCGAAGATGTCGCGGCCGCTGACCGGCTCCACACCGAAGAGGTGGTCACCGCTGATTCCGCCCAACGACCCCGTGGGCGTGCCGAACAGAGGGTCGATCAGATCTTCGTGGCGGGTCTCCGGGTCCTGCCCCACAAGGCCGGTGATCACGGGCGCGAGGAGGGCGATCGCGATCAGCACCAGAACGACGATGCCGCCCGTGAGGGCGAGTTTGTCGCGTTTGAGGCGTTCCCAGGCGATCCGGCCGAGCGACCGGCCCTGGACCGCCTGCTTCGCCTCTTCGGCGCCGGCTACCGCCGCTTCTTCGGCCGCGTTCGGGGCCGCTTCGGCGGTCGGCTCGTGCAATGGTGCCGTCATCGTGGCAGGGACCCCTCTCAACCGGCGGTGGCCGGCCCGCGCTTGCCGCTGTGGCGGCGTTCTCATCCGTCGTACACAGGGGCGAACCGCCCCCCTGCTGCGGGAGTCTTCAACGCCGCGGCGATCTGGTGGAAGTCTTGAAGGTGAATGGATGCCTAACCGTGATGCTGTCTGGGGGGTTCCGTTATCCGGACGGCAGGTAACGCCGTCCGGACGCGGGATCCTTGGGGACACAAGCTCCACAGTGGCATAAGTGGATCTTACCTTTGCATAACCGGACATCACTCCCAAGTCGCCGGAGACTCCAGGTCAGAGCCCGACGAGCAGGGTCAACTCCACCGAGTGACGCGGGTAGATGCGGAGGGTGACCTCAGGGCGGGAAATCCGGTCACGCATGGCTGGAAGTGTCCACCGACTGGGACGCCGGGCTTGTCAAAGACTCTTCAAAGTGTCCTCAAAGGTCGTCAAAATCCATCAGTACGCCCGGGGGTATCCGTACCCTCCCGCCGGCGCGGGTGGAGCCGCGGCGGCGTGCGCCTCCCGGTCGTAGAACGGACGGGCGTTGGCCCGCAGCCACATCGCCACCGGGTCGTCCTCGTCGGACATGGCGACCGTGGAGACCGGCAGGCCGTCGGGCACCACGGTGACGGACTGCTGCATCATCGCCCGTACGGAGTCCACGGCCGGCGGCGAGGTGTCGTACACGTCGAGCCCGATGGCGAGGTAGGGAGCGCCCAGCGCGGGCTGCACCCAGGCCCGGCGCAACGAGCGCACCACCGACGTGCGGTGGGCGTTCTGCGTCAGCAGGGCGTAGAACTGGGGGATTTCGATGCCGGGTTCGGACAGCCGCAGGGGGCCCGCGGGCTGGCGCTCCAGACCGGTGGCGATGCGACGTAGATCCAGCCAGGGGATGCCGACGCCACCGCCGGGCGCGTGCGGGTTGAGCCAGAGGCCGTAGTGGTCGGGGTAGAGGGTGCGAGCGACGTCGAGTCCGTCGACCACCTCGTAGCTTCGGTTCCAGCCACTGGCCGAGAGTTCCTGGGCGGAGGTGACGCAGGGGGCGTAGCTGAAGCCTTCCACCTCCATGTTTCCGTACTGGGCGTCCGGCGAACCGGCCTGGCCGTGCCACAGCAGCATCCAGACCTGACCGGAGGACGGGGTCGCGAGCGCGCGCAGCAACGCCTCGTAGGCGTCGTAACGCCCGGGCGTCACCTGGCGCAGCATGTGCTCGACCTGCCCGGCCGCAGCCGTGCCCGACGCGCTCACCCTCTACCGCCCCTTCGCGACAAACTCATCCAATACGTCCGAGGTGTGGCAGACGGGTACCGTCCACCAACCCCGCCGAGCCATGAAACCAGCTTAGGCGGCCATTCTGACAGCGACTTGACGCACGCCCGGCGACGTCTTCCTGACTGACGCGTAAGTCGTGATACGGCGTGACGGAAGGGACACTCCCCGTCAGCGTTCCGGGCCCTCGGCCCCGGTGGGAGGTCTCAGGGATCCCGTCGGTAGAACGGCCTCACACGGTCGCGCATCCAGTCGCCCACCGGGTCCTGCGCCACGTCCAGGAAGACCACGTTGACCGCGTGCGGCATCGGCACCCGGCCGAGCGCGCGTGCCACGGCGTCCATCGGGAGGGCGCGGACGTCCCCGTCCCAGGTGGCCAGCTCCACTCCGATGAACATCACCGGAGCGTCACCCTCGATGCTCGCCAGACAGCGCCGGGCGGTCAGGACGACGCCGGCCTGCTCGAACTCGGCCGAGGCGGCGGACAGGAAGTCCACGGGGTCGTCCTGCCAGTCGGGTTCGAACAGCCGCACGCGCGCCCCGCTCGCCGGTCCGTCCAGCGGGGTCCGTCCGGCCCGGCACAACTCGGCCACGGCGGGCGGGGGAAGCGGGATGCCGACCGTTCCGTCCGGGTTGACCGCGATGCCGACCTGCGGCGGCAGCCCGCGCGCGAACTCGACGGCGGGTGCCACGGTGTACGAGATGTGGTCGCCGACGACCGACCGGAACTGCTGCTCGGAGCTGAAGACCGGGACGTACGCCTGGCCGTCCAGTTCCATCGTGGGCAGATCCAGCGGGCCGCTGTGGGGCCCGCCGCCGTTGGGCAGCGGCACCCAGAGATAGCTGCGGCCGAGGACCTCCACGATCCGGCCGCCGGCCCCCGGCACCCCGAGGGAGGCGGAGAGCGCCTCCTCCAGTTCGTTGCCGGGCCAGCCTCCGTGCGAGTACGGATGGGGATACGCCTGTGCCGGGATGTCCATCGTGTCTACCGCCTGCTCGGGACCGCTGTTGCTGCGGCTGGAACCCTAACGTGTCGGGAGCATTGGGCCGTACGGGTCGTCACCCGCTCGCGGGCGGCCTTCTTCTTCTCGTGTCCGCCTGGCTCTTGTCGTGCCGCCTCCCCCGCTCTCCGCGTGTCCGCCGTCCCCGCTCTTCGCGGGTCTGCCTCCCCCGCCGGCCGAAGAACCTGATCCTCACTCCCCGAAGTCGATGCGGCGCAGCACGTCCGCCGCCGCCCGGTCGATGAGGACCGCCGAACCGCAGCCGCCCGGGAGTTCACCCTTCTCCACGGCGCGCAGCAGTCGCGCCACCGAGCGGCGGTGGCGGAGGAAGGCGTACCGGGAGACGCCCCGGCCCCGTTCGCGCTGGCCGTCCAGTGCCGTGTCCGGGTCGACGTCGAGCAACAGCAGGTGGAGCGTGCCGCCGCGGCGCCTGGCCTCGCGGGCGAGCCAGTTGCGCACCCAGGCCTGCGTACCGCAGTCGTGCACGACGACCCCTTCGCCAGTGCGCAGCGCACGGCGCAGTCCGGCGTAGTGGGCGACGCGGACGAGCGGCCGGTAGAGCGCGTACGGCAGGAACTGGGGAACCCGCTCCGCCCACCGCTCGCGCGTGTCCTGGGAGTCGATACGGATGCCCGGCACCGCACGCCGCATGAGGGTGGACTTGCCGCTGCCGGGCAGGCCCGTGATGACGGCCAGGTCCGCGGAGGCGAAGGAGAGGCCGTGCGGACTGTGGCCGCCACGGTCGCGCAGATCGCGGACGACGGGCAGGGCCGCGCACGCCTTCCGGGCCGGTGCCGCCGTCGCGGTCCGCTCGGGCAGCGCCGTGACCGTGCTCGTCGCGTACGCAGTGGTCCTGTTCACCGTGATCGTCCTCCCCTTGGGTGTGGAGTACCATCCCCATCGAGTGTAAAGAGAAGGTAATACGCCGTGCTCATCGTTCGGTCCCTGTACTGCCACAGACCGGTTACAACGAGCTGTGACTCACTGTGCATGCCGTGCCCCAGGGATGCGTGCGATGATGTCCGCGCCAACTGCATACCGGCCGCTTGAATCCGCGCGGGAGAGTTCCGGGTGAGTGCGTAATACCCGGACGCCGAAGGAGCAAGTCCCTCCCTTGAATCTCTCAGGCCCCGTCACCGCGCGGGCGAGGCACATCTGAAAAGCGGGCCGCCCCCTCGTCCTCCACCGGAGGTCCGAAGGGAACGGCTCCACCCACGGTGCAAGCCAGGACCGGAGACGGTCATGGCGAACCTCTCAGGTTCCGATGACAGATGGGGAGGAACGACCTCGCCTTTCATGCCCTGGGAGCAAACCGATGAGCAGCAGCCCACCTCGCCGTACCGCGCTCGACGCCCTGCACCGTTCGCTCGGCGCCACGATGACCGACTTCGCGGGCTGGGACATGCCCCTCAGGTACGGCTCTGAGCGCGACGAGCACACCGCCGTACGCACCCGGGCCGGACTCTTCGACCTCTCCCACATGGGCGAGATCACCGTCACCGGACCGGAGGCGGCAGCGCTCCTGGACCACGCGCTGGTCGGCGACATGGGGAGCGTCAAGCCGGGCCGCGCCCGCTACACCATGATCTGCGCCGCGGACGGCGGCATCCTCGACGACCTGATCGTCTACCGGCTGCACGAGACCGAGTACATGGTCGTAGCCAACGCCTCGAACGCACGAACAGTGGTCGACGCGCTGACGGAACGGGCCGGCGGTTTCGACGCCGTCGTACGTGACGACAGCGACACGGTCGCGCTGCTCGCCGTCCAGGGCCCCGCCGCCCCCGGCATCCTCGCCCAGCTGACCGAGGCCGACCTCGACGGCCTGAAGTACTACGCCGGACTGCCCGGCACGGTGGCCGGGGTCGCCGCGCTCATCGCCCGCACCGGTTACACCGGCGAGGACGGCTTCGAGCTCTTCGTCGCCCCCGCCGACGCGGAGAAGCTGTGGCAGGCGCTCACCGAGGCGGGCGCGCCCGCGGGCCTCGTGCCGTGCGGTCTCTCCTGCCGGGACACCCTCCGGCTGGAGGCGGGCATGCCGCTGTACGGGCATGAGCTGAGCACCTCCCTGACACCGTTCGACGCGGGGCTCGGCCGGGTCGTGAAGTTCGACAAGAGCGGCGACTTCGTCGGACGCGCCGCCCTGTCGGAGTCTGCCTCCCGGGCCGCGGAGAACCCGCCGCGCGTCCTCGTCGGGCTGGTCGCCGAGGGCCGCCGGGTGCCGCGCGCCGGGTACTCCGTCGTCGCGGACGGCAAGGTGATCGGGGAGATCACCTCCGGGGCCCCCTCCCCCACGCTCGGCAAGCCGATCGCGATGGCGTACGTCGACGCCGCGCACTCCGCGCCGGGAACGGCCGGGGTGGCGGTGGACATCCGCGGCAGCCACGAGCCGTTCGAGGTGGTTGCGCTGCCGTTCTACAAGCGGCAGAAGTAGCCACCAGACTCACCGAAGCAGACAGACCCACGCCTTTGCTGACGACCCACGTTCATCAGCGCTTCCCCGCCTACAGGAGAATTCACGCCATGAGCATCAACCCCCAGCAGCTGCGTTACAGCAAGGAGCACGAGTGGCTGTCGCCCGCCGAGGACGGCGTCGCGACGGTCGGCATCACCGAGTTCGCGGCCAACGCGCTCGGCGACGTCGTCTACGCCCAGCTCCCGGAGGTCGGCCAGACCGTGACCGCGGGCGAGACCTGCGGCGAGCTGGAGTCGACCAAGTCGGTGAGCGACCTGTACTCGCCGGTGAGCGGTGAGGTCACCGAGATCAACCAGGACGTCGTGGACGACCCGGCACTGGTGAACTCCGCCCCGTTCGAGGGTGGCTGGCTGTTCAAGGTGCGCGTCGCCGAGGAGCCGGCGGAACTGCTCTCCGCGGACGAGTACACCGAGTTCTCCGGCTCCTAGTGCCGCAACAGGCAACGTTCGCCCCGTCGCGTCGCCCGGCACGCTCCCCCAAGCTCTTCGAGCAGGGGGCACCCCCACTCGCCGCACCGGCCGAAAGCCCAAGTACGTCCAGTACGAGGACTTCCGGCCGGCACTCCCCCAAGCTCTTCGAGCAGGGGGGACCCCCATGACGCCGCTCCTTACCGGGCAAACGTCGCCTGCCGCGGCACTAGTCCGCCAGTCCCATCCTGGCCGGCCCCCGTCCTGAGAAGGCCTGCCTTCCTCATGACCCGTCCCCCCAGGACCCCGTCCCCTAAGGACCTCTTTCACTCATGTCGCTTCTGAACAAGCCCCTGCACGAGCTCGACCCGGACGTGGCCGCCGCGGTCGACGCCGAGCTGAGCCGCCAGCAGTCCACCCTCGAGATGATCGCCTCCGAGAACTTCGCCCCGGTGGCGGTCATGGAGGCACAGGGCTCGGTCCTCACCAACAAGTACGCCGAGGGCTATCCCGGCCGCCGCTACTACGGCGGCTGTGAGCACGTCGACGTGGTCGAGAAGATCGCGATCGACCGCGTCAAGGAGCTCTTCGGCGCCGAACACGCCAACGTGCAGCCGCACTCGGGCGCCCAGGCCAACGCCGCCGCCATGTTCGCGCTGCTCCAGCCGGGCGACACGATCATGGGTCTGAACCTCGCCCACGGCGGGCACCTGACCCACGGCATGAAGATCAACTTCTCCGGCAAGCTGTACGACGTGGTCGCCTACCACGTGGACGACGCCACCGGACAGGTCGACATGGCCGAGGTCGAGCGGCTGGCCAAGGAGTCGCGGCCGAAGCTGATCGTGGCGGGCTGGTCGGCGTACCCGCGGCAGCTGGACTTCGCCGCGTTCCGCCGGATCGCGGACGAGGTCGGCGCCTACCTCATGGTCGACATGGCCCACTTCGCGGGTCTGGTCGCGGCGGGGCTGCACCCGAACCCCGTCCCGCACGCGCACGTGGTCACCACCACGACCCACAAGACGCTCGGCGGTCCGCGCGGAGGCGTGATCCTGTCGACGGCCGAGCTGGCCAAGAAGATCAACTCCGCGGTCTTCCCCGGTCAGCAGGGCGGTCCGCTCGAGCATGTGATCGCCGCCAAGGCCGTCGCCTTCAAGGTCGCGGCGTCCGAGGAGTTCCGCGAGCGCCAGACGCGGACCCTGGAAGGCGCCCGGATCCTCGCCGAGCGGCTGGTGCGGGACGACGTACGGGCGGCCGGGGTGAGCGTCCTGTCCGGCGGCACGGACGTCCACCTGGTCCTCGTGGACCTGCGCGACTCCGAGCTGGACGGGCAGCAGGCCGAGGACCGCCTCCACGAGATCGGCATCACCGTCAACCGCAACGCCGTCCCGAACGACCCGCGCCCGCCGATGGTGACCTCGGGTCTCAGGATCGGCACACCGGCCCTGGCCACCCGCGGCTTCACCACCGAGGACTTCGCCGAGGTCGCCGACGTGATCGCGGCGGCGCTGAAGGCGCCCTCCCCCTTCGGCGCGGCCGACGCGGCGGAACTCAGGGCCCGGGTCACCGCGCTCACCGAGAAGCACCCGCTGTACCCGGGCCTGTAGGCCGCGGCGCTGCCGTGCGCACCGACGACCGGTGCGCACGGCACCGCACCCAGCACCACCCCCGTAGTGAGGAGTCCCCGTGGCCATCTCCGTCTTCGACCTGTTCTCGATCGGCATAGGCCCGTCCAGTTCCCACACGGTGGGTCCTATGCGCGCGGCCCGGATGTTCGCCCGGCGGCTGCGGAGCGAGGAGGTGCTCGGCCGGGTGGCCTCGGTCCGTGCCGAGCTGTACGGCTCGCTGGGCGCGACCGGGCACGGGCACGGCACACCGAAGGCGGTGCTGCTCGGACTGGAGGGCGCCTCCCCGCGGACCGTCGACGTGGAAACGGCGGACGACCGGGTGGAGACCATCCGCACGGACGGCCGGCTGGCCCTGCTCGGCGAGCACGAGATCGCCTTCGACTTCGACGCCGACCTGGTCCTGCACCGCCGCAAGACCCTGCCGTACCACGCGAACGGCATGACCCTGTGGGCGTACGACGCCTCGGGGAGCGAGCTGCTGTCGAAGACTTACTACTCGGTCGGCGGCGGATTCGTCGTCGACGAGGACGCGGTCGGCGCGGACCGGATCAAGCTGGACGACACCGCGCTGAAGTACCCCTTCCGCACGGGCGACGAACTGCTGCGGCTGACCCGGGACACGGGCCTGTCGATCTCCTCGCTGATGCTGGAGAACGAGCGGGCGTGGCGCACGGAGGAGGAGATCCGCTCCGGTCTGCTGGACATCTGGCGCGTGATGCAGGCCTGCGTGTCCCGCGGCATGTCACGCGAGGGCATCCTGCCGGGCGGGCTGAGGGTGCGCCGCCGCGCGGCCGTCACGGCACGCCAACTGCGCGCCGAGGGCGACCCCATGGCCCGCTCGATGGAGTGGATCACGCTGTACGCGATGGCCGTGAACGAGGAGAACGCGGCCGGCGGCCGGGTGGTGACCGCCCCCACCAACGGCGCCGCGGGCATCATCCCGGCGGTCCTGCACTACTACATCAACTTCGCGGCCGGTGGGGCCTCCGAAGGAGAGAAGGAGGACGGCGTGGTCCGCTTCCTGCTCGCCGCCGGCGCGATCGGGATGCTCTTCAAGGAGAACGCGTCGATCTCCGGCGCGGAGGTGGGCTGCCAGGGCGAGGTCGGCTCCGCCTGCTCGATGGCGGCGGGCGCGCTGGCCGAGGTGCTCGGCGGAACCCCCGAACAGGTCGAGAACGCCGCAGAGATCGGCATGGAACACAACCTCGGCCTGACCTGCGACCCGGTCGGCGGCCTGGTCCAGATCCCGTGCATCGAACGCAACGGCATGGCCGCGGTCAAGGCGGTCACGGCGGCCCGCATGGCGATGCGCGGCGACGGCTCCCACAAGGTCTCCCTGGACAAGGTCATCAAGACGATGAAGGACACCGGGGCGGACATGAGCGTGAAGTACAAGGAGACGGCTCGGGGCGGGCTGGCGGTCAACATCATCGAGTGCTGAGGAAGGCCGCTCGCTACGATCCACAGCGTGTGTGCAAACATCATCGTCGCCGAAGACGACACGAAGCAGGCCGAGTTGGTGCGCCGTTACCTGGAGCACGAGGGGCACACGGTCACGGTCGTGGAGGACGGCCGTGCGGCTCTCGAGGAAGTCCGGCACGAGGAACCCGACCTGCTCGTCCTCGATGTGATGATGCCCCGGGCGGACGGCCTCGACGTGGTGCGGATCCTGCGCGCCGAGTGCCGGGAGTTGCCGGTGCTGATGCTGACGGCCCGGAGCACCGAGGACGATCTGCTGCTCGGCCTGGACCTCGGCGCCGACGACTACATGACCAAGCCGTTCAGCCCTCGCGAGCTGATGGCGCGGGTACGTACGCTGCTGCGCCGCACCCGGCGTTCCGGCGGACCCGAGGCCGGCCCCGGGCCCGAGCCCGACGCCGTCCAGGACGATGCGCTGTCCGTCGGCTCCCTCCGGGTGGATCCGGCCCGGCACGAGGTGTCGGTCGAGGGGACGCAAGTGGTGTGCACACCCGGTGAGTTCCGTATCCTCGCCGCGATGGCGGCGCAGCCCGACCGGGTCTTCACCAGGCAGCGGCTCCTGGAGGAGCTGCACGGCTTCGACAAGTACATCGGCGGCCGCACCGTCGACGTGCACATCATGCATCTGCGCAAGAAGATCGAGCGCAACCCCCGGCGACCGGCCCGGCTGCTCACCGTTTTCGGCGTCGGCTACAAGCTGACGGACCCTGCGAAGGACATACGTCATGCGTCGTCGTGACGAGCGGGCGCGGCTGCCGCTCCGAAAGAGCCTGCTCGGCCGGCTGCTGACCGTGTCCGCGCTGGTGGCCTCGTGCTCGGTGGCCGCCACCGCCTGGCTCGCCGTGCAGACGACCTCCGTCGCGATCCGCCAGGAGCAGGGGCAGAACCTCGCGTCCGGCGCGAAGATCTACGACACCCTGCTGGGCTACGCGGCCACCCATCGGGACTGGGAGGGCGTCGACGGCACCGTGCGCGAACTGGCCCGGCAGTCCGGGCGCCGGATCGTGCTGACCACCGAGGACCGGCGGCCGCTCTCCGACTCCGCCGACGACGGCTCGTCCGCCGCCGCACTGCCACCGCAGGCCTCGGCGGTCGTCGACCCACTGGCGGTCGACACCGTGCTGGTCTCCGACGCCGTCCCGGTCGGCGCGGACCGCGTCGACCCACGCGCCGTGGGGCCGTTCCTGCTGCCCGCGGAGGAACGTGCGGTCCTGCGGAAGGCCACCGCATCGAGCGTGGAGTGCCTCGCCGGTGCGGGCATCGCCGCGGACATCGTCGACAGCCCGAGCGGGCGGCCCCGGGTGCAGTTCGTCAGCAACGACACCGACCGCTCCATGGAGCTGAAGTGTCTGACGAGCGGAGCGGTCGGTCCCACCGCGACCGAGAAGAAGGCCCTCCGCGCGCTCAACCAGCTGGCCGACGCCTGCCTGAAGCGGCAGGGCCGCACGGGCGTGAAGCTGAACCTGGACCTGTCCTGGGACCGGGGATACGGGCAGAACGGCACGGACGTCGGCGATCCGGCGGCGATCCCCGTCCCCGAGGCCGGCATCTCCAAGCGAGAGGCGGCCGAGCGGCAGGCAGCCGAGGAGAAGGCGGCCCTGGCTCGAACGATCCGGGAGAAGGAGGCCGCGGTCGACGGGCGCGCCGCCCGCCCGTCCGAGGCCCGCAGCAGCGGGTACGACCGGGCCGTGGCCGCCTGCGTCGGCAGCGCCCGCCGCGAACAGCTCACGGCCTATGTCGCCGCTCCCGCGCTGCTGTTCATCGACGGTCCCAAAGCCGTCAGCGTCCCCGGTTTCGATCTCTCGCCGGCCAACACCGCGCGTATCGCAGGAGTCACGGCCCTCGTCCTCGCCCTCACCGTCGGCGCCTCGATGATCGCCGGAGCCCGGCTCGTACGCCCGTTGCACGCGCTCACCGGCGCCGCCCAGCGGATGCGGGACGGCTTGGACTCGGCGCCCGTGCCGGTCGGCTCGGACAACGAGATCGGACGGCTGGCCGAGGCCTTCAACGACATGGCCGCACACCGTGCCCGGCTCGAGGAACAGCGCAAGGTGATGGTCAGCGACGTCGCCCATGAGCTGCGTACCCCGCTGAGCAACATCCGTGGCTGGCTGGAGGCGGCACATGACGGTGTGGCCAAGCCGGACCCGGCGTTCGTCTCCTCGCTCCTCGAGGAGGCGGTGCAGCTTCAGCACCTCATCAGCGATCTGCAGGACCTCGGGGCGGCCGACGCGGGCGAACTGCGGCTGCACCCGGAGCCGGTACGCATCGACGACCTGCTCGGCCAGGTAGCCGCGGCACACCAGGGTCTGGCCGAGACCGCGGGCGTCACCCTGACGGTCTCCGCGGGTCCGCCCGGCACGCCTCGTCCGCCACTGCTCGAGGCCGATCCCGTACGGCTTCGCCAGGCCCTCAGCAACCTGCTCTCCAACGCGGTACGCCACACACCGCCCGGGGGCCGGGTGACCCTGCGATCGTATGTCACCGATTCCGGGGACGAGGTGGCCGTGGAGGTGGCCGACACCGGCAGCGGTATCGCGGCGGACGACGTTCCCCATGTGTTCGACCGGTTCTGGCGCGCGGAGAAGTCCCGCAACCGGAGCACCGGCGGCAGCGGCCTCGGGCTGGCGATCGTCCTCAAACTCGCCGAGGCGCACGGTGGCACGGCGAGCGTGACGAGTACCGAGGGCCAGGGCTCGGTCTTCACGCTGAGGCTGCCGGCCGGCACCGCCGGGCCCTGATCGGATGACCATGAGCTTTTGACAGCTTCTTCATAAGTGCTCGCCAGTCTTGAGCCATGCCCGGAACCTGGTGCGACTCGGCAACCAGGTACCACCAAGGCCGGGCTGGAACTGGAGCCATACATGTCCCGCCATCGCACCCTGCGTCTCGCCGTTCTGACCGCCGTCGCGGCCGGCGCGCTGCTCGTCCCCGCCGGCGCGGCCGTCGCCGCCGACCCGACTGCGGTGCCGAGCACGACGACCGACAATCCGACCCCGGCCGACAGGGAGGCCATCGCCGAGAAGGAGGCCGCCGCCAAGAAGGCCGAGGCCGCCAAGAAGGCGGGGTCGGAGAGCCTCTCCCCGGAGGAGGCCAAGACCAGGAAGCTCGAGGAGGCCAGGAAGGCGAAGGACACCCAGAGGCTTCCGCGGGGCGGCGTCGCCGCGGGTGAGTCCACGGCTGAGAACTCCGGCAGCACCATGACCATCGCCGGTTCGGCCACCGGCGCCCTGCTGCTCGCCGGCGCCGGAACCTTCGTACTGCGCCGCCGCTCGGCCCACCGACGCGAAGGCTGACCGGCGGAACGTCTCCGACCCGGCACGACGGTGGCGCCGCCCTTCGCGGGGCGGCGCCACGCGTGTTCACCCAGTCCCGTCCTGGAGCCCGTAATGCCCCCTGCACACCGTCCGGTACGGCGCATCGGCACCCGTCGTGCGCGTGCCGGCCTCGCCCTCGTCATCCCGGCGGTCCTCACCGTGCTCACCGGCTGCTCGTCCGGCACCGGCACGGCCGCCCCGGCCGGCCGAACGGCAGCCGGCGCCCCCGCGTCCCGAGGCCCCTCCGCCGACGCTCCTCAGGCCGAGCGGCGGGCGGCGCCCGCCGAGGTCGCCATCCCCTCGATCGGGGTCACAAGTTCCCTGATGGAGCTCGGTCTCAACGCGGACGGAACCGTCGAGGTCCCGCCGCCGGAGAAGGGTATGACCGCGGGCTGGTACACGGGTGGGTCCGTGCCCGGTGAAGCCGGAGCCGCCGTCATCATCGGCCACAACAACACCCGTTTCGGCAAGGCCGTCTTCCGCGACCTCAGGAAGATCGACAAGGGCGCGGAGATCACCGTCACCAACGGCCGGGGAGAGTCGGCGGACTTCACCGTCACGGCCGTCGAGAGCGTCAGCAAGAACGCGTTCCCCACCGAGAAGGTCTACGGCCCGACAGAGGACCGGGCCCTGCGGCTGATCACCTGTGACGGCGGCTTCGACGCCGAGGGCCACCCGGTGAACAACCTCATCGTCTACGCGACGTTGGAGGACTGACACACCGAAGGGGGGCGCCCACCGGTCGTTTCCGGTGGGCGCCCCCCTTCGCGGACTTCACTTGCCCAGGTAGGACCAGAACTCGTCGAACGACAGCAGCTTGTCGCCGTTGAGGTCCCGGGCGGCGATGACGGACTCGGCCACCGACTCGGTGACGTTCCAGTCGCCCTCCTGGGCCAGGGCGGTCTTGAACTCGGCGGCGGTGATGAAACCGTCGCCATCCGAATCGATCCGCTCGAAGTGCTTGCGTGCTTCCTCGATGTCCGCCACCGGTCCGCCCCTTCTTGGTGCTCAACTGACGGGGTCAGATTAACGGTCGACGCGTGCGCGCAGCGCGGCGACCACCCAAGCGGACACCTCGCGGTGGGCGCTCGCGGCTGGGCGCCCCTTCACACCGGCCGGCAGCTCGCGGCAGCGAGCGACCCCCCGTCGTCGATCATGTCTGCGAGTGTGGGCCTCCCAGGGGGTGGAGACCCAAGCCCGCTCAAGGGAAGGGAAGCGGTAACCGGCAAGCGGGAACCAGGAACCGGGAACGCGAAAACGCGTCATGGGGAAGCGAGGAGCGTGGTGGTGGCGGGCACTCTGCGGGACATTCTGGACGAGGCGGCTCGCGGGGTCTTCCCGCCGGCCGACGGCGGCACCACCGTCGTGCGCCAGCACGCCCACCGGGACGCCGGGGTCATCGCCTTCACCGCGCACTCGGTGGTCTTCACGGACGAGGAACCACGGTGGGTGCGCGAGACGCTGGAGGGCATCGACTGCGACGGGCTCGCCGCGACCATGAACCCCCTTTTCCTGTCAGCCCTCTTGGCGCGTACGGGGCGGTCGACCGACACGATCGACGTGCTCTCCGTCGGCGACCCGCTCCCCGGCGCGCCGCCGCTCGCCCTGACCGAGGTGGCAGACCCGGACCATCCGCGGGTTCTCAGCTCCCGCAAACGGCGGGACGACGTCCGCGTATGGGCCGCGGACGGCGGGGTCCTGGTGCTGGGGCGCGGGGTCGCGGGGCGGCTGGAGGCGGCGATCGAGGTGGATGAGGGAGTACGACACCGGGGGCTCGGCCGCGCCCTGGCCACGGCGGCGCGGCAGTTGAGCCGGGGCGAGCCGGTGTGGGCCCAGGTCGCGGCGGGGAACGCCCGCAGCATGCGGGCGTTCCAGGCGGCGGGCTACCGCCCGGTCGGAGCGGAGGCCCTCCTGATCGCCCGCTGAGGCGTGGGGGGTCCGGCCCGCTCGTCAGCGGTCGACCACCCGCATTTCGAACCACGTCGTCTTGCCGCGCGGCAAGAGGTCCACTCCCCAGCGGTCGGACAGCTTGTCCACGAGGAAGAGTCCTCGTCCGCTGAGGTCCAGCTCCTGGACGGGCATCAGGCAGGGCAGCCCTCGGGAGGGGTCACGGACCTCGATGCGGATCCAGCCCCGGCGGCGGCGCATCCGGAGGCCGAAGACGCGGGCTCCGGTGTGGCGTACGGCATTGCCCACGAGTTCGGAGACGAGCAACACGGCGTCCTCGGTCGTCTTCGGGGTGAGCCCCCAGTGGCGGAGGACGACGACCTGGGTCAGTCGGCGTGCGGTGGCCGCGGACTCCGGACGCGAAGGCAGGTGTACCTCCCGATCGGCCGGGTTCCCGAACAACTCGACTGCCCTCGCCGCCTGTTCGTCCTCGACCGCCGGCGACCAGCGCGCCGCGGTCGCACTGCCGTGCCGCCTCGGCTGTTCCACACCCTCCAGCCCCGCCATGCCCCCCATCATGGCCGTCCTGGACGGGCTCCGGGGCGGTTCCGGCTGAATCAGGCACCTGGAACCTACCAAGTTGATAAGCACAGAATGCATATGCCAAGAGCAGCGGAACAGCCCTTACCTGGGGTTTCACCTGGGACGACGGGATGACCGGGGGCGATTGCCGACGCACCGGGCCCACACAGTCTTAAGGCTGCCTTAAGGCTCAGATAATGCGCTCCTTCGGGGGACGCAATGATGAGACTTCTCGTCAACTGCAAGCGGAACGCCTCGACTTGGACGTACGCCACACACGGCCGGGCGCCGGCCGCCCGCCCGGTCACCCCGGCATCCAGCCGAACGGCCGCCCGAACGGCCCGCCTTGCCCGTGCCCGGTCGTGTCACCGTGGCCGCCCCACCGAGACGGCCACGGCCAACAGGACGGAATTCAGAGGAACTTGGCCTTCCCCGGTCCCTCCTCCACGAAGCTGCGCATCCCCCGCTCCCGGTCTTCGGTGGCGAACAGTCCCGCGAACCAGTTCCGTTCGATCGCGAGCCCGGTGTCGAGGTCAGTCTCCAGTCCCGCGTCGATCGACTCCTTGGCCGCGCGGAGCGCGAGCGCCGGGCCCTTGACCAGCTTCGCCGCCCACGCACGCGCCGTCTCGTAGACCTCCGCCGCCGGTACCACCCGGTCCACCAGGCCGAGCGTCAGCGCCTCATCGGCCTTCACCATGCGGCCGGTGAAGATGAGGTCCTTCGCCTTCGAGGGGCCGATCAGCCGGGAGAGGCGCTGGGTGCCGCCGGCGCCGGGGATCAGGCCCAGCAGGATCTCCGGCTGCCCCAGCTTCGCGTCGTCCGCCGCGATCCGGTAGTCCGCGCACAGCGCCAACTCGCAGCCGCCGCCCAGCGCGTACCCGGTGACCGCCGCGACCACCGGCTTGGGGATACGGGCCACGGCCGTGAAGGAGTCCTGCAGGGCCCGGGAGCGTACGACCATCGCCGTATGGTCCATGGCCTGCATCTCCTTGATGTCCGCGCCGGCCGCGAACACCTTCTCGCCGCCGTAGAGGATCACGGCGCGTACGTCCTCCCGGCGCGTGGCCTCCTCGGCCAGCTCCTTGAGCCGGTCCTGGACGGCGATGTCCAGCGCGTTCATCGGCGGGCGGTCCAGGCGGATGGTGCCGATACCGTCGGCCACTTCGAGATGCACAGTCATGGCAGCAGGTTAGTGGGCGTTAACGACAAAAGGCCCGGTGTGCTCGGTCACAGCACACCGGGCCCTCGGGGCTCCCCGGGATCCAGCCGATCCGCTTGTCCTGGGAGAAGTGGATCTAGGCGATCCACTTCTCCCAGGACATGTTCCAGGCGTTGAGCCCGTTGTCCGGGTCGACGATCCGGTCGTTGGAGTTCTTCACGATCACCACGTCGCCGATCATCGAGTTGTTGAAGAACCAGGCCGCGGAGACGTTCTTGTCGTAGCCGCCCTTCACGTCGCGCAGGCCGATGCAGCCATGGCTGGCGTTGTAGTTTCCGAAGGCGCCGCCGCCCCAGTAGTTGCCGTGGATGAAGGTGCCGGAGGTGGTCAGGCGCTGGGCGTGCGGGACGTCCTTGATGTCGTACTCGCCGCCGTAGCCGACCGTGTCGCCGTTCATCCGGGTCACCGCGAGCCGCTCGGTGATCACCATCTGGCCGTTCCAGGTGTCGTAGCCGGGCTTGCCCGTGGTGACGGGGATGGTCTTGATG
This sequence comes from Streptomyces cavernae, assembly GCF_004023625.1. Taxonomy (GTDB): domain Bacteria; phylum Actinomycetota; class Actinomycetes; order Streptomycetales; family Streptomycetaceae; genus Streptomyces; species Streptomyces cavernae. Next base: position 76,664 of record NZ_RPDJ01000027.1, read on the forward strand.
ACCTTGCCGTCCCGCTTGACCGTCATCTTGAGGGTCTTGACGTCGACGGTGGAGACCTGGCTGCGGCCGATGGTGAAGTCGACCGTCTTGGCCTGTTCGCCGTAGACGCCGGGGCGGCCCTCCACTCCGTCCAGGTTCAGCCGGACGGAGACCTTCGTACCGGGCTTCCAGTACTCCTCGGGCCGGAAGTCGAGCCGGTCGTTGCCGAACCAGTGGCCGCGGACGTCGACGGCGGGCTCGGTCTTGATGATGATCGCCTTCTCCACGTCCTCGGGGTTGGTGATCCCGCGGGTGAAGCGGACGGAGAAGGGCATTCCGACGCCGACCTTGGAGCCGTCCTCGGGGGTGAAGGTGCCGACGAACGTGTTCTTCGGGGTCAGCGTGGTGAAACTGGAGTCCTCGGCGGCCTTGCGGCCCTCGGAGTCCTCCGCGGTGGCGTGCACCTTGTACTGGGTGGAGGCGGCCAGGTGGGTGGACGGCGTCCAGGTGGACCCGCCGTCGGTGACCCTGCCCGCCACCGGGTTGCCCTTGGTGTCCTCGACGGTGACCTCGGTCAGCTTGCCCTTGGCCGCGGATATCTTCAGGGCGCCCTGGGTGTCGACGGACTTCGCGCCGTTCTTGGGGGCTATGGTCACCACCGCCTCGGACTGCTCGGTGGCGGTCTTGTCCGCGGCCTTGCCACCGGCCCCGTTCTTGGCGTTCCCGGCGTCGGAGCCACCGCCCCCTCCGCCGCCTCCACACGCCGTCACGGCGAGCAGGAGGACGCCGAGCAGCAGGGCCAACAGCCCCTTGCCCCCGCCCCGCCGCAGGCCGGCCGACTCCCCCGATAGCGGTCGCCCGTTCAAGTTGTTTCTCCCCTCGCACGGCCTGATGAGGCCCGCACTTCTCCCCTCGCTGCGGCGTGTCGACGCACGGCCGAACAGCTTGGGGGCTAATTAATCACACGGCCGACACTCATGACGGCCGGTCATTGTCACTGTTCAGTCCCAACTGCGGCCGCGCGCGGGGCCCCGGCCCATGGGCCGGTGCACGGACCCGTACGCCCCCCGGTCCACGCCCCGTTCGTGTCTCATCCGAGTCCCGTTCGCGTTCCATTCAGGCCCCGGCGCGGGCCCCTTCCCCGCCCTGACGCGGTCCCTTCTCCGCCCCGGCGCGGACCCTTCCCCACCTTGACGCGGTCCCTTCCCCCGTCCCGGCGCGGACCCTTCCCCACCTTGACGCGGTCCCTTCCCCCTTCCCGGCGCGGACCCTTCCCCACCCCGGCGCGGGTTCTACCAAGCCCCGACGCGGACTCTTCCCCACCCTGATATCGGTCCGGCGTGCGCCCCGTTCAGGGCGGGGCACGCCGGATCCCGCGCGGGGCGGGGCGGCGCACGCCCCTTCCCGCGCGGGGCCCGGGGTCCCGGCCAGGGCTTGTGTTCGCCCCCTCCGCCCCTGCCCGGGGCTCCGCCCGGGCCCAGCCGCCCAGGGGGCTCTGCCCTCTGGGCCCCGCGCTCGTCAAAGGCCGGACGGACTGAAAAGACGGGCCCCGCCCCGAAGCGGCGGTGCCCACTGCCCGCGCCAACGGCCAAGGGGTGCGGCTGGCACCGGCCCGGCTGAGGCCGCCGCTCGGCTCACATCACCGAGCCGCACCCCCCGTCCCCCACTCCGCCCACCCCATGTTCCAGCCGCCCAGGCCGTTGTCCGGAGCCACCTGCTTGTCGTTGCTGCCCACGACCTCCACCACGTCGCCGATCAGGCTGCGGTCGAAGAACCAGGCCGCCGGGGTGTCGGAGCCACCGCCCTTGACGTCACGCAGGCCGATGCAGCCGTGGCTGACGTTGGCCTCGCCGAAAACGTCGGGCGCCCAGTAGTTGCCGTGCAGGAAGGTGCCGGATTCGGTGAGGCGCATGGCGTGCGGGACGTCCGGGATGTCGTACTCGCCGCCGAAACCGACCGTTCGGCTGTTCATGCGGGTGACCTCGAGCATCTCGCTGACCACCATCTTCCCGTTGTAGGTGGTGGTCTCAGGCGCGCCCGCGGTGATCGGCACCGTGGCGAGCAGCGCCCCGTCGCGGCGGACCTCCATCGTGTGCCGGGAGGCGTCGACGAGGCTGTGCTGGTCGCGTCCGACGGTGAAGGAGAACGTCTTCGTCTGCAGCCCGTACACCCCGGGCGCCGATTCCACGTCGCGCAGCCTCAGGTCGACCGTCACCTCGGTGCCCGGCTTCCAGTACCGCTCGGGCCGGAAGTCGACGCGGTGCGTGCCGAACCAGTGCGGGCGGATCTCCACGGCGGGCCGGGCCGTCACCCTGATCGCCCGCTCCACGTCCGCCCGGTTCTCGATCTCCCGGTTGAACTCCAGCGAGACGATCATGCCGGTGCCCACGGTGGAGCGGTGCTCGGGTGTGACGTAGGCGATGAAGCGTTCGTCGGGGACGTACGTCCGGAAGGTGGTGTGCCGTGCCGAGCGGCGGCCGTGGGCGTCGAGGGCGACCACGTCGACGGTGTACTTCGCGGCGAGCGCGAGCCGCCGGGTGTGGGGCCGCCAGGTGAGTCCGTCCTCGTCGACGGCCCCGGGCACCAGGACCTCCTGCGCGTCCTGCGTCCTGATCACCCGCACGGTCTCCAGTCGCCCTTCGGGCACCCGGACCACCAGCGGCTCGTCCGCAGGCACGTTCCTTCGCCCGTCCTCCGGTGACACGCGGATGATGTCACCGGCCGAAAGCGGCCGGCCGGGCCGGCCGGGAGGTTCCTCGGCCGGTACGCCCGCGCCGCATCCGGCGAGTAGTCCTGCCCATGTCAGTACGGCGGCCAGTGCGGCCCCTGCGCGCCCCGCGCGCCTCTGTGCGTGCATCACACCGCGCCCAACGACGCAGGGCAGGGGAGGGGCACGTGAGTGCGAGCCATGCGGTGGGCAGAACAGTGGGGAGGACGACACGACACGGGCAGCGGCCGGGACGCCGCACCCCCCACTCACGGGGTCGTTCCACCGAGCCGCGGGGAGGCAGGCGGTGTCGAGCGCACCGGAGCAGGAGGCCGTCCACAACGGGCGCGCCGGCAGCATCAGCAGCAGCGCCGGCGGTACCGGCGGCAACGGACGGTCGGCGGTCGTGCCCGCGACGCGGCGCGACCGGGAGCCGGTGCCGCCGACCGTGCCGGTGTGGCCGGGCGCGCCGACCCCACTCGGTGCGCGTTTCCGGGTCGGACCGGACGGTGTGGCGGGCACCAACTTCGCCCTGTGGGCGGGGGGCGCGGAGGCCGTGGAGGTATGCCTGTTCGACGAGGACGGCGGCGAGACGCGCGCCCCGCTGACCGAGCTGACGCACGAGATTTGGCACGGTTTCGTGCCCGGTGTGCAGCCCGGGCAGCGCTACGGCTACCGGGTCCACGGCCGCTGGGACCCGTGGACCGGGGCCCGCTGGAACCCGGCGAAGCTGCTGCTGGATCCGTACGCGCGTGCCGTGGACGGCGAGTTCGGGCTGCCTCCGGAGGTGTACGGGCACGTCCGCGACTGGCCCGAGCAGCGCGTCGCCGACACGGTGCGTGACGACCGGGACTCGGCACCGTTCGTCCCCAAGGGCGTGGTCGTCCACGACGGCGCACCCGACGACGAATGGATGTACGACCGCCGCCCGAAGACGCCGTGGGCGGACTCGGTCATCTACGAACTGCACGTCAAGGGCTTCACCAAGCTGCACCCGGGCATCCCGGAGGAGCTGCGCGGCACCTACGCGGGCCTCGGGCACCCGGCGGCGATCGAGCACCTGGTGAAGCTGGGTGTGACGGCGGTGGAGCTGCTGCCGGTGCACCAGTTCGCGCACGAGGACCATCTGCTGCGCCGGGGACTGCGCAACTACTGGGGCTACAACTCGATCGGCTACTTCGCCCCGCACGCGGCGTACGCGGCGTCGGGGACGACGGGGCAGCAGGTCGGCGAGTTCAAGGGGATGGTGCGGGCGCTGCACGCGGCCGGTATCGAGGTCATCCTCGACGTGGTCTACAACCACACGGCGGAGGCGAGCGAGCTGGGGCCGACGCTGTCGCTGAAGGGCATCGACAACCGCGGCTACTACCGGCTCCAGTCCGACGCCCGCCGCTACGCCGACTACACCGGCTGCGGCAACACGCTCCACGTGGTCCAGCCGCACGTCCTGCGTCTGATCACGGACTCGCTCCGTTACTGGGTGACGGAGATGGGGGTGGACGGCTTCCGCTTCGACCTGGCGGCGGCGCTCGCCCGCTCCATGCACGACGTCGACATGCTCTCGCCGTTCCTGGCGGTGATCGCCCAGGATCCGGTGCTGCGCCGGGTGAAACTGATCGCGGAGCCCTGGGACGTCGGCTCCGGCGGCTACCAGGTGGGCGCCTTCCCGCCCCTGTGGACGGAGTGGAACGACCGTTACCGAAACGCGGTACGGGACTACTGGCGCGGTGCGCTGCCGGACGTGCGGGACCTGGGGTACCGGCTGTCGGGTTCGAGCGACCTGTACGCCTGGGGCGGACGCCGGCCCTACGCGTCGGTCAACTTCATCACCGCCCACGACGGTTTCACCCTCCGCGACCTGGTGTCCTACGAGCGCAAGCACAACGAGGCGAACGGCGAGGGCAACCGGGACGGCACGGACGACAACCGGGCGTGGAACTGCGGGACGGAGGGCGAGACCGACGACGAGCGCATACGAGCGCTGCGCCGCCGTCAGCTGCGGAACCTGCTGACCACCCTGCTGCTGTCGACGGGTGTGCCGATGCTGGTGGCGGGCGACGAGCTGGGGCGCACCCAGGGCGGCAACAACAACGCCTACTGCCAGGACAACGAGATCGGCTGGATCGACTGGAGCCTGCTGGAGGAGCCGGGCTGGCGGGCACTGTTCGACCTCACCTCCCGGCTGATCGCGCTCCGCCACCGCCATCCGGTGCTGCGGCGGCGCGCCTTCTTCTCCGGGCGGGCGCACTCGGCGGACGGGCTGCGGGACCTGGCGTGGTTCACCGAGCGCGGGACGGAGATGACGGAGCGGGACTGGTACGCGCCCGCGGCGACGCTGGGGATGTATCTGTCGGGTCGGGACATCCCGGGCCGGGACGCGCGGGGGGTCCCGGTGGTGGACGACAGTTTCCTGGCGGTGTTGCACGCGGGGGACCGGCCGGTGAGCTTCGTGTTGCCGGGGCCGCCGTGGGCCGAGCGGTACGAGGTCATGGTCGACACCTCGCGGGAGGACCAGGCGGGGGCGCCCGCGGTGGTGCACCGCGCCGGGTCGACGATCACCGTTCCGGCCCGGGCGGTGCTGCTGCTGCGCGTGATGGGGTGACGCTGCCGCGAGTGGTGGGGGGACGCTGCCGCGGGTGGTGGGGGTGACACACGCTTCGCTCGAGCAGGGGGACCCCGTGAGGGGCTGAATGCTGCGCCGCACCGGAGCGCAAACGTCCCCTGGGCGTGCCCCGGCGCAGGTCGGGCCGGTCCTAGGTCCACCGGATGACCCAGGTCGGGCCGAAACTCGGTGGGCGTTGTCAGTGCCGATCCGTAGGCTCACTTTGATGTCCACCACAGTCGCGAACCCAGCTTCGGAGCCCCACGACCGTTCCGCCGTACGAACCCTGCTGCGTCTGTGGCCGTTCGTGCGTCCCGTCCGCGCACGCTTGTTCACCGCGGCGTTCGTCGCCGTGCTGGCGTCCTGCACCGGGCTGGTCTTCCCGCTGGTCCTGAAATGGATGGTGGACGGGCCGGTGGCCGACCGGGATCCGCGCGGGGTGTGGCTCGGGGCGCTGTACCTGCTGCTGCTCGGGTTCGCCGAGGCATTGCTGTTCGGGCTGCGGCGCTGGCTGGTGGCACGGCCGCTGGCCGGGGTCGAGGCGGAGATGCGGGCCGTTCTCTACGGCCACCTCCAACGGCTGCCCGTCGCCTTCCACGACCGCTGGGCCTCCGGTCAGTTGCTGTCGCGCGGCACGACCGATCTGATGCTGCTGCGGATGTTCCTGGCCTTCCCGCTGACGTTCCTGCTGGTCAACGCGGCCACGATCGCTGTCGGCATGACCATCATGCTGATCCAGGAGTGGACGCTGGGGCTGATGCTGCTGGTGCCCGCCGTGCCGGTCGTGATCATGTGCTCGGTCTTCGAGAGACGGTACGCGAGGGTGGCGCGGCTCGCGCAGGACCAGGTGGGCGATCTGACGACGGTGGTCGAGGAGAGCGTGCTCGGCATCCGCATCATCAAGGGCTTCGGGCGGCATCGCAGCCAGGCCCGCGCCTTCCGGGAGCTGTCCCGCACCCTGCGCGGCACGGAACTGCGCAAGGCCCGTCTGCTGGCCACCATCTGGGCGGTGATCGTCACCCTGCCGGAGCTGGCCATCGGTGCCGCGCTGACGTGGGGCGCGATCCAGGTGGCGGACGGTTCCCTCTCCCCGGGGACGCTGGTGGCGGTCCTGTCCACGGCCCTGGCGCTGCGCTGGCCCGTCGACTCGATCGGTTTCCTGCTGGCGATGAGCCAGGAGGCGGCGACGGCGACGGAACGCTATTTCGAGGTGCTGGACGAGCTGCCCGAGTCGACGGAGACCGAGAAGGAATCCGTGCCGAGGACGACGGCGCCCGGTACGGGGGACGCACCGCCCCCGGGTGACTCGAACGGGCTGCGGTTCCACGACGTCCGGTTCCGCTACCCGGACGCCCCGGCGGACGCGGCCCCGGTCCTGGACCGCATCGACCTGCACATCCGCTCGGGCGAGACCATGGCCCTCGTCGGCGCCACCGGCAGCGGCAAGACCACGCTCACCGCCCTCGTGCCCAGGCTGCACGAGGCAACCGCGGGCCGGATCACCCTGGACGGCGAGGACATCACGGCCATGCCCCGGGAGAGACTCCGCTCCCTCGTCTCGGTCGCCTTCGAAGAGCCCACCCTCTTCTCCGCCACCGTCGCCGACAACGTCCTCATGGGTGCCCCGGCCGACGCCGGCGAGAGGGAGCTCGAGCGCGCGCTGTCCGTCGCCCAGGCCGACTTCGCGCACTCCCTGCCGCAGGGCAGCGGCACCCAGGTCGGTGAGCAGGGCCTGAGCCTGTCCGGTGGTCAGCGCCAGCGGCTCGCCCTGGCGCGGGCGGTCGTCGGCCGGCCCCGTTTCCTCGTCCTGGACGACCCGCTGTCCGCCCTCGACGTCCACACCGAAGCGCTGGTGGAGGCCGCGCTGCGCCAGGTGCTCGCGGATACCACCGCCTTGGTGGTGGCCCACCGGCCGTCCACGGTCCTGCTCGCCGACCGGGTCGCCGTGCTCTCCGGCGGACGGATCACCGCGGTCGGCACCCACCAGGAACTGCTGCGTACGAACCCCGAGTACGCCCATCTGATGTCAGGAACGGAAAGCGAGGACCGATGACGGCGCCGACGACCACCGCGCCGCCCGCCGACGACCGGGAACCCGTCCGGCCGAAGGACGACCCCTTCGACCGGGACGCCCTCCCGGCCGCCCCCGGCGCGACCGGCGCCCTCCTGCGCTCCCTGCTCGCACCGATGCGGGCTCGGGTCGCCGTGGTGGCCGTCCTGCTGCTGCTCCAGCAGGCGGCCGTGCAGGCGGGACCGCTGCTGGTCGCGTACGCCATCGACTCCGCCGTCCCCGCCTTCCAGGACGGCCGGCACGGTCCGCTGATCGCCGTGGCCGTGGGCTACGCCCTGTGCGCATCGGTGTCCGGGATCCTCCAGTACGCCTTCATCCGCGCCTCCGCCCGGGTCAACCAGGACGTCCTGCTCGATCTGCGCGGCCGGATCTTCCGCCACGCCCAGGCCCTCAGCGTCGACTTCCACGAGCGCTACACGTCGGGCCGGCTGATCTCCCGCTCCACCACGGACGTGGAGTCGCTGCGGGAACTCCTCGACGAGGGACTGCAGGAGCTGATCACGGTCATCCTGTCCTTCGTCTACATCTCGGCGATGCTGCTCTGGCTGGACATGGGCCTCGGCGCGGTCGCGGTGGCGTCGTTCGTACCGCTCTACCTGCTCGTACGGCTCTACCGGCGGCGCGCGGCACGGATCTACTCCGTGCGGTCCACGGCGATCGCGGCGGTGATCGTGAAGTTCGTGGAGACGATGAACGGCATCCGCCCGGTACGGGCGTTCCGTCGGGAACGGGTCAACGACGACGACTTCCGGGTGCTGAACCGTCACCACGAACGCGCCAACGGCGACGCCATTCTGGAGATGGCCCGTTATGTGGTGGGGTCGCGGCTGGTGGCCAACACGGCGGTGGCGGGGATCGTGCTGTGGGGCGCGTACCGGGTCGCGGACGGATCGCTGGCGCTCGGGGTGCTCGCCGCCGCGGTGCTGTATCTGCGACGGCTGTACGACCCGATCGACCGGCTCGGGATGTTCCTCAACTCCTACCAGTCCGCGGCGGCTTCGCTGGAGAAGATCGCGGGGCTGCTGGCCCAGGTGCCCTCGGTGCCGGAGCCGGCCAAGCCGCGGTCGCTGCCCGTGCAGGAGTCCGAACACCCCGGCCGCGAGGTGGTCTTCGAGGACGTACGGTTCGCGTACCGCACGGGCGGGGAGGTCCTGCCGCGCTTCTCGCTGACATTGCCGGCCGGGCAGACGGTGGCCGTGGTCGGCTCGACGGGCGCGGGCAAGTCGACGCTGGCGAAACTGCTGGCACGCTTCTACGACCCGTCGGACGGGCGCGTGCTGCTGGACGGCGTGGACCTGCGCGAGCTGGCGGTGCCCGAACTGCGCCGGGGTGTGGTGATGGTGACGCAGGAGTCGTTCCTGTTCTCGGGGACGGTCGCGGAGAACATCGCGATCGGCCGGCCGGACGCCACCCGCGAGGAGATCGAGCAGGCCGCGAAGGCCATCGGCGCCCACGACTTCATCACCGCGCTCCCCGACGGCTACGACACCGACGTCCGCAAGCGCGGCGGCCGTATCTCGGCCGGCCAGCGGCAGTTGGTGGCGTTCGCCCGCGCCCTGCTCGCCGACCCGGCGGTACTGATCCTGGACGAGGCCACCAGTTCCCTGGACATCCCCGGCGAACGCGCCGTCCAGCGCGCCATGTCGACGGTCCTGCGGGGCCGTACCGCGGTGGTCATCGCCCACCGTCTGTCGACGGTGGAGATCGCCGACCGGGTCCTGGTGATGGCCGACGGGCGCATCGTGGAGGACGGTTCTCCTGACCGGCTGATCGCGGGCTCGGGCGAGTTCGCGGAGTTGCACAAGGCGTGGCGCGAGAGCCTCGCGTGACCGCAAGGGTTGTCCGAAGTGTGGGAAAGAGGGTGCGGATGATCGACGCTCATGGGGATCCCGGAACGCCGGACTGCCGTGGCGGCGGCCGGTACCTGTGGTGGCTGGTCCGCAGACAGCCGGGCCGGTCCGCCGCCGGGGCGCTGCTGGGCAGCGTGTGGATGGTCCTCATGGCGGTGACGCCGTACCTGCTGTCCCGGGCGATCGACGACGGGCTCTTACCGGGCGACCGTGCGGCGCTGGTGGGCTGGACGGCCGCCCTGTTCGGCGTCGGCGCCTTGAACGCCTGGGTGGGCGTCATGCGGCACCGCACGATGACCAGGGTGCGGATGGACGCCAACTTCCGCACGGTCAAAGTGGTGATGGACCAGGCGGTCAGGCTGGGTGCCACGCTGTCGCGCCGGACGGGTACCGGCGAGGTCGTCACCATCGGTGTGGGCGACGTCCACACGATCAGCCAGTCCCTGACCGTCGTCGGCCCCGGCGTGGGCGCGATCATCGCCTATCTGGTGGTGGCCGGGCTGCTGCTCGCCGTCTCGCCGCTGCTGGCCGGGGTGGTGCTGCTCGGCCTGCCGGTGATCGCCGTGATCGTCGGTCCGCTGATGGGGCGACTGCAGGGCACGGAGACCGCGTACCGCGAGCGGCAGGGGATGCTGACCGCCCGGATCGGTGATCTGGCGGGCGGGCTGCGGATCCTCAACGGCCTCGGCGGCAAGGGCCTGATCGCCGACGGTTTCCGCCGCGACTCGGCGCGACTGCGCCGGCAGGGATACCGGGTGGGCGCGGTGACCAGCTGGATCCAGGCGCTCGGCATCGGGCTGCCGACGCTGTTCCTGGCCGTGGTGACCTGGCTCGCGGCGCGGCTGGCGGCGCAGGGGTCCATCACCGTGGGCGAGTTGGTGTCGGTGTACGGCTATGTCGCGGTCATGGTGATGCCGGTGTCCTTCTTCATCGAGTGCGGCTACCAGCTCAGCCGGGCCGTGGTCGCCGCCCGGCGGGTCGCACGTTTCCTGTCGCTGGCACCGGCGCCGGACGTCGCCAGGTGCGACGCGCCCTCGGAACCCTCGGTGCTGGTCGATCCTCAGTCCGGTGTCAGGGTGGTGCCCGGGCGGCTGACGGCGCTGGCCGGGGCCAGGCCCGCCGATCTGGCGGCCGTGCTCGACCGGCTGGGCCGGTACGCCCCGTCCTCGGTGACCTGGGGCGGCGTGCGGCTCGACGAGATCGCTCTGGCGCAGGTCCGCGAGCGGATCCTGCTCGCGGACCACGAGGCCGACCTGTTCGCGGGCACGCTGCGCGAACTCGTCTGCGGCCGGTGGGGGCCGGACGGCCGGGACGACGACGCCGTCGACCGGGCCCTGCACGCGGCGGTGGCCGACGACATCGTCCGGGGACTGCCGAACGGGCTGGACTCGGCGATCGACGGACAGGGCCGCAACCTCTCCGGCGGGCAGCGGCAGCGCGTACGGCTCGCGCGGGCCCTGCTGGCCGATCCGGAGGTGCTGCTCGCCCACGAGCCGACGTCGGCGCTGGACGCCCACACGGAGGCCGCCGTCGCGGACCGGCTGCGCACCGCGCGCACCGGCCGTACGACGGTGCTCACCACCACCTCTCCGCTTCTGCTCGACCGTGCGGACACCGTCTACTACCTGGTCGACGGCAAGGTCGCGGCCGACGGCAGCCATTTGGCGCTCCTCGCCGGGGAGCCCGGCTACCGCGCCCTGGTCGCCCGCGACACGGACGCAGAGGACACCGCGGATCACACCGCGGACCGCTCGGACACCGCGGACCGCTCGGACACCATGGACCGCGCGGACGCCGTGGACGCCGTGGAGGCCGCGCAGTGACCGCCGAACCCGCCCGCTCGCCTGCCCGCCCACTCGCCTGCCCGCCCACTCGCCTGCCCGCCCACTCGCCCGCTCGCCTGCTCGCCTGCTCGCCCGCTCGCCCGCTCGCCTGAACCATCTGCACCATCTGAATCGCGTAGAACCGCCTGAATCTCCCAAATCGCCCATAACCCAGAGGAGTTCGTACAGTGACGGCCACCGATGCCTCGGGACACCTGCCCGTTGCCGAACCGGCGGACGTGCGCCGGGCGGCGTGGCGGTTGATCCGGGTCGACGGGCGCGCCTTCGCCGCCGTGCTCGCCCTCAACGCGCTGGCCGCGGTCGCCGGGCTGGCCGGACCGTGGCTGCTGGGCCGCATCATCGACGAGGTCCGCGGTGGCGGTGGGGTGCGGGCCGTGGACCGGCTGGCGCTCGCGATCCTGGTGTGCGCCTTGGCGCAGTTGCTGCTGGCACGCTGGGCCCGGTACGTGGGGTTCCGGTTCGGTGAGCGGACGCTGGCCCGGGTGCGCGAGGAGTTCGTGGACCGCACACTGGCCCTGCCCTCCTCGGTCGTGGAGCGGGCCGGCACGGGCGATCTGACGGCTCGGGGCACCGCCGATGTCACGGCGGTCGGCACGACCCTGCGCGACGTCGGTCCGGAACTGCTGATCGCCTCGGTGCAGGCGCTGTTCGTGCTCGGTGCGGTCTTCGCCCTCGACCCGCTGCTCGGCGCCTGCTCGGTGGTAGGTCTGCTCGGCATCTGGGGTGCCCTGCGCTGGTATCTGCGCCGAGCGCGCACCGCGTATCTCGCCGAGGGCGCGGCCACCTCGGACGTCGCCGAGATCCTCGCGGCCACCGCGGTCGGCGCCCGCACGGTCGAGGCCTTCGGGCTGCGCCGCCGCCGGATCACCGCGAGCCGGGACGCGCTCGAGACGTCCCGCCGCACCCGGATGCACACGCTGTACCTGCGCACCGTGTTCTTCCCGATCGTGGAGGTGTCGTACATCGTCCCCGTGGTCGGTGTGCTGCTCGTCGGCAGCGCGTTGCACGAGCACGGGAGGATCAGCCTGGGTGCGGTCGTGGCGGCTTCCCTGTATCTGCTGCGGCTGTCCGAACCGCTCGACCAGATCCTGATGCGGGTCGAGCAACTGCAGAGCAGCGGCGCCTCGTTCGCCCGGGTGGAGGGTCTGGCGCGGGCACCGCAGGCGGTGTCGGCCGACTCTCCGACCCCGGCGGACGACCGCATCGACGTGACCGGGGTCCGTTACTCCTACGACCGCGGCGGCGAGGTGCTGCGCGGTGTCGACCTGACCGTGCGGCCCGGGGAGCGATTGGCCGTCGTCGGGCCCTCCGGCGCCGGCAAGACCACGCTGAGCAGGCTGCTCGCGGGAATCGACGAGCCGCGGTCGGGCACCGTGTCGGTGGGCGGCGTGCCGATCGCCGCGCTCGGTCCCGAGCAGTTGCGGCGCCAGGTCGTCCTGGTCACCCAGGAGCACCACGTGTTCCTCGGCACGGTCCGCGACAACCTGCTGATCGCCGACCCGTCCGCCGGGGACGCCGAGTTGTGGGCGGCTCTCGCGGCAGTAGGCGCCGACGACTGGGTGGCCGGGCTGCCGAACGGCCTGGACACCGAACTGGGCCCCGGGGCCGGTACCGGGTCCGGTACCGCGTCCGGCGGGCTCCCCCAAGGCCTCGACTCCGCTCGGCAAGGGGGGACCCCCGTCATGGACGGCTCCCGTTCCCAGCAACTCGCCCTGGCCCGCGTCGTCCTGGCGGATCCACACACGCTGATCCTCGACGAGGCCACCGCGCTCCTGGACCCGACGACCGCACGCCACACGGAACGCGCGCTGGCCGCCGTACTCGAGGGCCGCACGGTCATCGCCATCGCCCACCGCCTGCACACCGCACACGACGCGGACCGTGTGGCGGTCATGGAGAACGGCCGACTGACCGAACTCGGCACCCACGATTCCCTGGTGGCGGCCGGGGGCGCGTACGCGGCGCTGTGGAGCTCCTGGCACGGGGACGACGAGACCCGGCCCTCGGCAGGGTGAGCGAGGTTCCGTCCCGTACCTGGGGTTCTCCTCCCCGCTCCGGGTTCGTACTGCTGCCGTTCGACCTAGTGCCCCGCAGGCAACGTTCGCCCCGTCGCGACGCCCCGCACGCTCACCCAAGCTCTCGACTTCTCCCCCACTCTCGGCTGCGCTCGAGCGGGGGGACCCCCATGAGCAGGGGGGACTCCCATGACGCCGCTCCTTGACGGGCGAACGTTGCCTGCGGGGCACTCGCGCGAGCGCGGATCGGCGCGCGTGAGTGAGTACCGGCGCCGCGACGCGGCGCGCTGACAGCTTCGGGGTTTGCCTCCCAGGGACGTTCAGGCCCCAGGTGCACGTTTTTCAGCCGCTCCGGCGCTTGAGGAGCGGGGTCCGGGGCAGCGCCCCGGGGAGATGCGGCCCCTGCTCACGGGGGTCCCCCGCTTGAGCGAAACCGAGAGTGCGGGAGGAGCCGAGAGCTCAGTGAGGGCAGGGGCGGAGGAGGCGAAAAACCGCTGGGCCCGGCGCCGAGCCGACCGCAACCGCGAGCCCACGCCGTCGTAACACCCGCCAAAGCCCCCTGGACACACATGGCCACCCGCACCATGAGCGCCCCCGGACACCGCTCCGACCCGGGCCCCAGTAATCCTCAATGCCCAGGAGTTTACGAGGAGTTGACACTCACGGGCCGGGCAGCTGAGCCGAGCGTCCCGGACGATTTGCCCGCCTCTGTGCGCTCAACCCGCGAAGAGTCCGTATACCGAAGCCGAACTCCGGGGCAACACACCGTTTCAGCCAACTTCTTGATGCGCTCCTGACAAAACCTGATCAGTCCTGTCACTCTTCCCTCGTCCGCCGCACAGTTTCTCCACAGCTCTCCTGCTGAGCCGCGGTCTCACCAACTGGTTCTGAGCAACGTCTTGTTCTGCCCGACGGGCACCCCGACCCGCCGGTCTTCCCAGGGGCCGCGCGACCCGCGGCCACGCAGAAGGAGTCAGTGTTGAGAAGCACCTCTCACAGACGCACCCCCCACTCCCCCGCAGAGCGCTCCATCACCCGCACCCGCACGGCGCGCCGCGCCGCCGCCGGCGCGCTCGTCGCCGTCACCGCCTTGCTGGCCGCCGCCGTGCAGAGCGGGGCGGCCAGCGCCGACAACTCCGCGATCGAGGCCGGCGCCGCCAAGTCCAGTGCCGCCGAGCTCGGCAAGGTCCGCAAGGGCGCCCTCACCACGCAGCTCACCCCCTCCCAGCGCGCCGAGCTGATCCGTGACGCCGACGCCGCGAAGGCCGGCACGGCGAAGGAACTCGGCCTCGGCGCCAAGGAGAAGCTCGTCGTCCGCGATGTCGTGAAGGACGCCGACGGCACCGTCCACACCCGCTACGAGCGCACCTACGAGGGCCTGCCGGTCCTCGGCGGCGACCTTGTCGTCGAGACCGGCAAGGCGGGGAAGACGGAGGACGTCACCAAGGCGACCAAGACCACCATCAAGGTCGCCTCGACCACACCGAAGCTGGCCGCCGCGAAGGCCGAGCAGCAGGCGGTGAAGCTCGCCAAGGGCGACGGCTCCAGCCGCACCGAGGCCGACCGCGCCCCGCGCAAGGTGATCTGGGCCGCCACCGGCAAGCCGACCCTCGCGTACGAGACGGTCGTCGGCGGTCTGCAGCACGACGGCACCCCGAACGAGCTGCACGTCATCACCGACGCCACCACCGGCAAGAAGCTCTACGAGTACCAGGGTGTGGAGACCGGCACCGGCAACACCCAGTACAGCGGCACGGTGACGCTCGGCAGCACGCAGTCGGGGTCGACGTACAACCTGACCGACGGCGAGCGCGGCAACCACAAGACGTACAACCTCAACCGCGGCTCCTCCGGCACCGGCACCCTCTTCTCCGGCCCCGACGACCTCTGGGGCAACGGCCTTCCCGCGAACGCGGAGACCGCGGGCGCCGACGCGGCCTACGGCGTCGGGCTCACCTGGGACTACTACAAGAACGTGCACGGCCGCGCGGGCATCCGCGGTGACGGCGTGGGCGCGTACTCCCGGGTCCACTACGGCAACGCCTACGTCAACGCCTTCTGGCAGGACTCCTGCTTCTGCATGACCTACGGCGACGGCGAGGGCAACAACAAGCCGCTCACCTCCATCGACGTGGCCGCGCACGAGATGACGCACGGCGTCACCTCGGTCACCGCGGGCCTCAACTACTCCGGCGAGTCGGGCGGGTTGAACGAGGCGACCTCCGACATCTTCGCGGCGGCCGTGGAGTTCTACGGTGGCAACGCGAGCGACCCGGGCGACTACCTGGTCGGCGAGAAGATCGACATCAACGGCGACGGCACGCCGTTGCGTTACATGGACAAGCCGAGCAAGGACGGCGTGTCGAAGGACAGCTGGTACTCCGGCCTCGGCTCGATCGACGTCCACTACTCCTCGGGCCCGGCCAACCACTGGTTCTACCTGCTGTCCGAGGGCAGCGGGAAGAAGACGGTCAACGGCGTCGACTACGACTCCCCGACCTCGGACGGCCGGCCGGTGACCGGAATCGGCCGTGAGAAGGCCGCGCTGATCTGGTTCAAGGCGCTCACCACGAAGTTCACCTCGACCACCAACTACGCCCGGGCGCGCACCGGCACGCTGGAGGTGGCCGCCGAGCTGTACGGCGCGGACAGCACCGAGTACACGGCCGTGGCCAACGCCTGGGCGGGCATCAACGTCGGCACCCGGCCCGGCGACGGCGGCGGCGAGACCGGCACCTCGTTCGAGAGCACGACCGACGTGGCGATTCCGGACAACGGCGCCGCGGTGACCTCGACGATCACCGTCACGGGCCAGACCGGCAACGCGCCGTCGAACCTGATCGTGACGCCGGACATCAGCCACACCTGGCGCGGTGACCTGGTCATCGACCTGCTGGCCCCGGACGGCACCAGCTACCGCCTGAAGAGCTTCAGCTCCTCCGACTCCGGGGACGACGTCACCGAGCCCTTCGTGGTCGACGCGTCCTCCGAAACCGCCAACGGTACCTGGACCTTGAAGGTGCAGGACCAGGCGGCGCAGGACGTCGGAACCATCAACGGCTGGAAGCTGACCTTCCCGTAACCTCTGGCTCAAGGGCGCCGCTCCGATTTGCGGAGCGGCGCTTTCGCCGTTGGGCCCCACCGTGAGCAACTCCCCTGCACAGGGCGCACTTTCTCGTGCCGTGCCGCCGATTTTGCGTTGTCTTGGACAAAGTTCACAGGCCTGCAACGTACCTGACGCCTCGACCAACCAGCGCTTTCCAGCCAAGGTTCCTGAGAGGTCCTGACATGTACGCGACCCAGGTGGCACTCTTCCACCGCACGACACAGCGCACCGCAACTTAACCGGCCGGTCATCCTCCCCAGGTTGCCCGGACACCCCCACATAAGGAGCATGTGTGACCCCCCTCTACGCGCGTCACAAGCGCACCACGCTGGCCATCGCCACCGCAGTGGCGGCCGGCGCCCTCGTGACCACCGGTCTGACCACCGGTGCCACCGCGCAGACCCCGGTGGAGCCCTCCGGCAAGTCGACCCTCGCCGCGGCCCCCCTCCAGCTGACGCCCGCGGCCCGCACCACCCTGATCAAGCAGGCGGACGCCGCCAAGGCCGACACGGCCGACGAACTCGGGCTCGGCGCCAAGGAGAAACTGGTCGTCAGAGACGTCGTCAAGGACGCCGACGGCTCGGTGCACACCCGCTACGAGCGCACCTACGACGGTCTGCCCGTCCTCGGCGGCGACCTCGTGGTGCACGAGAGCAAGTCGGGTGACGTCCAGGGCGTGACCAAGGCGACGAAGGCCACCATCAAGGTCCCCGACACCACCCCCACGATCGCCAAGGCCACCGCCGAGAAGCAGGCGCTCACCGTCGCGAAGGCCGAGGGCAGCACCAAGTCGGAGGCCGACCGGGCGCCCCGCAAGGTCGTCTGGGCCGCGAACGGCACGCCCGTCCTCGCGTACGAGACGGTCGTCGGCGGCTTCCAGCACGACGGCACCCCGCAGGAACTGCACGTCATCACCGACGCCGAGTCGGGCAAGAAGCTGTACGAGTGGGAGGCCGTCCAGACCGGTACCGGCAACAGCCAGTACAGCGGCAAGGTCACCATCGGCACCTCGCTGTCCGGCTCGACGTACCAGCTCAACGACCCGACCCGCGGCGCCGCCAAGACCTACAACCTCAACCGCGGCACCTCCGGCACCGGCACGCTCTTCACCGACGCCGACGACACCTGGGGCACCGGCGCCGCCTCCAACACCCAGACCGCCGCCGTGGACGCCCACTACGGCGCCCAGGTCACCTGGGACTTCTACAAGAACGTGCTCGGCCGCAACGGCATCAAGAACAACGGTGTCGCCGCCTACTCCCGCGTCCACTACGGCAACGCCTACGTCAACGCCTTCTGGTCCGACAGCTGCTTCTGCATGACATACGGCGACGGCTCGGGCAACAACAAGCCGCTCACCTCGCTGGACGTGGCCGGCCACGAGATGACGCACGGCGTCACCTCCAACACGGCGGGCCTGAACTACTCGGGCGAGTCCGGCGGCCTGAACGAGGCCACCTCGGACATCCTGGGCACGGCGGTCGAGTTCTACGCGGCGAACTCCTCGGACGTCGGGGACTACCTCATCGGCGAGAAGATCGACATCAACGGCAACGGCACCCCGCTGCGTTACATGGACAAGCCGAGCAAGGACGGCTCGTCCCGCGACGCCTGGTCCTCCAACCTCGGCTCGATCGACGTGCACTACTCCTCGGGCCCGGCGAACCACTTCTTCTACCTGCTCGCCGAGGGCAGCGGAACGAAGACGATCAACGGCGTCACCTACAACTCGCCCACGTCGAACGGCTCCACGGTCACCGGCATAGGCCGCGACAAGGCCGTGCAGATCTGGTACAAGGCGCTCACCACGTACATGACGTCCACGACGAGGTACGCGGGCGCCCGCACGGCCACCCTGAACGCGGCCTCGGCGCTGTACGGCTCGACGAGCACGGAGTACAAGGCGGTGCAGGCGGCCTGGGCGGCAGTGAACGTGAACTGACGTAGCCATCGAATTTGCGGTAGCGACACAGGGGCGGGCCCGGACCACAGTGGTCTCCGGGCCCGCCCTACTCTTGCCCCATGCCCTTCACATACGACGACGTCGGCGCGACACTGGACGGCCGCTGCCCGGAGGGGTTCCACCCCATGGAGGTCAGGACGCGCCTGGGCGAGGGCGAAGAGCTCTTCCACCGCGCGGCACGGGCGGTGCTGACCTGGGAACTGCACCGCGCGATAGGCGTCTCCGTCAGGACCGACGCCCCCGAGGCGGCCCCGGGAGTCGACGTCACCGTGGGCCTGGGCCTGATCAAGGCCCCCTGCCAGATCGTCTGGACCCTCAACGAGCCCCGCCGCGCCGGCTGGGCCTACGGCACCCTCGAAGGCCACCCCGAGTGCGGCGAGGAGGCCTTCCTGGTCCAACGCACGGGCGACGGCACGGTCTGGCTCACGATCACCGCCTTCAGCCGCCCGGCCAAGTGGTACGCCCGGGCGGGCGGCGCGGCGACGCGGGGGCTGCAGCACGCTTACGCACGGAGGTGCGGCGTCGTGCTGCGGAGGTTGTGCACGGAGGGAAAGGGGGACTGATCCTCTCCAACGTCTCGCCAGAAGCCTTTCCCTGGGCACGACACCTGCGGGACGACGAAGTGCGTGCGGTCATCGTCGGGTGGGCGGACGCTTGATGCGGGCCGTGCCACGCCATCCGGAATCCACCTCAGGTGACTGCGGGGTGATCGAGGAGTGAGCGCCGGCACGGATACTGGGTGACCGGTCCCGCCTACGACTCAGAGAACCTCGCCGCGGCTGCGGGCATTTGCGTAAGCGGTGGCCGCGCTCAGCCGCTCGATGGTCGTGGCGACCCGAACGGCCTCAGGCGCGCAGTCCCACTCGCGCCCTCCACCGAGGGGCCGCAACTGCACGTAGGGCCCCTCGTGCCCCATCACCTCTCCGACTTCCCCGTTCCGGGTGTCCACGACGTACGTCCCGACGGCCGGCTTCACCGAAGCACCGCCGCGAGGCGAGCGGCCGTCTCGACGGAGCATCTGCCCAACTCGACGAGCGGGCAGGGCGCTTCCCGCGCCAGAGCCACCTGATCCAGTCCCAACGAGGGCAGCACAATTCCGCCCCGGGCGAGGACGGCGCGCAATTCCCGCACGATTTCCTGCGCCTCATCGATGCAGATCTCCGAATGCCGTACAGCTGAGCCATGGCCGGCTTTCACGTCGTTTTCCTTCGTCCGGGTTTCGAGTTCCACGTCTCCACGGTGATGCCCGCCGCGTACGGTGGGAAGAACTCCAAGCTCTACAAGGGTGAGGCTGCGCAAGGGGGTTGGCCATGGCCAAGGGTTCACGTCAGGCGGCTTGGGAATTCTTCGGAGCCGAACTGAAACGACTGCGGGAGGGAGCGGGATACACCCAGGTCGAGCTGGGTGCCCGTGTTTTCGTCTCGGGCGGCTACATCGGCCAGTTCGAACAGGCGATCAGAAAACCACAGTTGGATGTGGCCCAGAGGATCGACGAGGTCCTGCAAACCGACGGTTTTTTCGAGCGAACGTGGCACAAACTGATCGACGACAAGCGGTATGCGGACTATTTCGCGGAGGTCGTGGAACTGGAACGGCACGCCACGAAGATCGCGGAGTTCGCCCCCGCGCTCGTCCCGGGCCTGTTGCAGACGGCGACCTACGCGCGCTCGGTGATGCTGGCGGGCAACCCGTTCCTCACGGAGGAGTACATCCACGAGAAGGTCACGGCTCGCAGGGAGCGGGCACACATCCTCGACGACGCTACAAGGCCCGTGTACTGGGCGATCCTGCACGAGCACGTGTTGCGCGTTCCGGTCGGCGGCCCGGCGGCGATGGCCGAGCAACTCGACCACATCACGGAGTTGGCACGCAGGCGGAGGGTGCTGGTGCAGGTGCTGCCGTATGCGGCGGGCGCGTATCCGCTCATGGGCCGGATGCTGCAGCTCATGGAGTTCGACGACGCCCCGCCAACCGCCTATACAGAAGCGGTGTATTCCGGGAACCTGCTGGATGATCCGGCCCTGGTGAAGCGAGTGCAGGAGGCATACGATCTGCTCAGGGCCGCCGCCATGTCGCCCGCGGTGTCCTTGGTTGTAATCGAGTCGGCGGCGGAGGACCACAGACGATGCGCGAGTTCGACCTGAGCTCTGTCCAGTGGCGCAAGAGCAGCTACAGCGACGACAACGGCGGCAGCTGCGTCGAGGTGGCCGACGGCGTCCCCGGCCTGGTCCCCGTCCGGGACAGCAAGATCCCGGACGGGCCGGTACTGGTGGTCGGTGCGGTGGCGTGGGCGGAGTTCATCGGCGCCGTCGCGGGATCCACCTCATGCCGTAACGCGTAAGCCGCGAACGGGGGGCGCTGGACGATGCCCAGGTCGATCCCGAGCCGGCCGGCGTGTTCGACGGCTTTGGTCCTGTAGGCGTTTTCGGTCCAGGCCCTGGCGACAGCGAAGTGGCGTTCGGCGACCTTTCCAGAGCACCCGCACGAGCCTGTGCTCATTTTCGCCGCGCGCACCTGTAACCGTTTCGTCGTGGTCTTCACCCACGGCGGCGTTTCCACCCCCGGTGCACCTTGATGAACAGCGCGGCGCCGAGGAAACCCACCACGTTCAGGACGACGATCGCCGCGACAATGGTCCAAACCGTTGGTTCCATGGCTTCACCCCGTTTTCACATCGTATGCCGGGAGGCTACCCAAAACCGTGGCGGCCGATGTGTCGGCCCACCATCGGCCGGATGACATAAACGAGGGCCGCGCCAAAGGAGAAGCCGCCAGCGGAAACCCAGCGCCAGGAAGCCACGGTCCCTTCCACCACAAGCGCCCACCAGTACAGTAATCGGTTCGGCCGCCGATTGATCTGAAAGCAGCCAATACGGCAGGTCGCAGAGAGGTACAAGAGGTCCTGTCCGACCGTTGGATCGGGCAGGACCTCTTTTGTTCCATGCAGGGCGATCGACAGGGCATGAGTCGACAGCGGCGCGCCGGAGTGCTCCGTGTCCTACAGCTTCAGACCGACCGCTTCCTTCGCCGACGCTCGCTGAGCCCGACAAGTGTGAAAAGGACTGCGAAAGCTGTGAAAATGAGCGCAAGGTCGCTTACTCCTGGATGCAGGAAGACCCAGAACAGGAGCGCCCAGAGCGTACCCGCCACCAGGCCGGCTAGGACTGGGTGTCGGGCGCACTGCCGGCGGACGGCATCGCGACGCTTATCAGGCATCAGTTACCTCGATCGATTCCAGCGGAAGTACCGGCTCCATAAATAATCGTTGATTACCGACGCCTGCCGCGGTTACTGTAATGCTTCAGCAGAAATTCACCCCGACTGGACCCCGTCTCCCAAAAGCCAGTCAGTTGGCCAGGGAATGGCAAATAGTTGTCGCAGTCATCCAACAATGACCAAGCCGGCAAAGATTGATGCGGTACACATGGCATAAGTCAGCGCAAACTTCAGCGCCACCCCAGATGTCACCTCTGACGTTCGCGTTCTTGATTCAACGCCGTGAGTAATAACAGCGACAGTCAATCCTGCGACTATCATGCCGATCCCCAGGTTCTTTATTACCTGCCCGTCATTTATCCGCGGATGCGAGGCTTTCAATGAAGCCCCGTATCCTCCCTGCTTTCGATCTACCTAGGTGAGTTTTCCCGCATTCGCGGATCGCATTCGGATCTCGGGAGTTTGACCGGTGCGTTTTGCGTCCAGGAAACTCACGTGGATTGCGACGACTAGCTCGCCGACATCGTCACTACTCGTACTGTCAGCGCCGCCGGGAAATTCTCCCCCAAGTGCGAACCGAGTGGTCCGTTCTCCCGCTTCTGCGGATGTGTTGGACCCTTCCAACCCAGTGCGCGGTTCGGCCAAGACACCGCCTCCGCCCCCCAGGCTGCGGCTCGCCACGATGCGGCATAGTAACCACCCCAGGTGCGCTTGCGCCCGTTAACCCGACGGCGCGTTGGAGGCTGCGTTGCCCGAGTTGAACCGCTTCCAGCCGTACGGTCGGACTCGTCGGAGGCGCGCAGGCCCACGGAGTTGATGGCGTTGCCCTTGGCCGCCCACGTCTTCACCCCCCGGCTCCGAGCGTGGCTTCGGCCCCGACCTGCACGTTCGCCGATGAAGCCGCCTTCGACGCCGAAGGCCGACACGCCGACGGTACGGCGCTCTCCCTCGTCGCCGAACTCACGTCGGATTCGGCCAAGGACGTCGACTGGCTGGACAAGCTCGACACATACGGTCGAGTCGTGCCCGTCCATCTCCTGCTCGACATGAAGGTCCAGGAAATCAGCGCCTTTTGGGACCCGTCACCGAAGGGGTACAGGTCTCGGACGAACATCCCCTTCGGCCGCGTCCTGTATGTACCCGCGCCCTTCGACTTCGATCTGGACGTCCGAGTTCAGCATCCCTGCCGATCCCACGGACGACGGGCCCGGCCTCGCGGAGCCGTAGACGCGGGGCCGGTGACGGGCTGCCCGGATGCCCAGAAGGTTTCTAGGTCTCTGGGGCATCCGGGCGTGCAGACGCCGTCCAGCCGGGCTCAGCGCATCAAAACCCCCGCCCCTTCCGCCGACTCCTCCGAAGGCACCGTCATCAGGCCGAGTTCCGCGGCCGTGGCGAGCAGGCGGTGGGTCGGGAGGATGCGGACCGTGTAGCCGAAGGGGCCCGTGCGGTCCAGGGAGAGGGGGCCCTCGTAGAGCCAGCGGCCGTCGTCGTCGGGGCCGGCCGTCGGTTTGAGGGGGACCGTCGTGGCGTCGGTGATGCCGTCCTCCGAGTCGACGCGGCCCGCGACCGCCTGGACCTCGACGTCGTCGGGGGCCAGGGCACCGAGGCCGACACGGACGCGGAGGGCGAGCGTCGTGCCGAGTTCGGCGGTGGCCGAGGTCGTCGACACCTCCACGTGGTCCACCGTCACCTGCGGCCACGCCTCGCGCACCCTCGACTTCCAGACCGCCAGTTCGCGGGCGGAGTCCGGGAGCAGTTCGCGGTGCGCGTGGGCCGCGGGGGTGTACAGGCGTTCCACGTAGTCGCGGACCATACGGCCCGCGAGGACCTTCGGGCCCAGGTGGGTCAGGGTCTGCCGGACCATCTCTATCCAGCGGTCGGGCAGTCCGCCGGAGCCGCGCTCGTAGAAGCGCGGGGTCACGCGTTGTTCGAGGAGGTCGTACAGCGCCGCCGCCTCCAGTTCGTCACGGCGGTCCGGGTCCATCTCCCCGCCGTCCGCCGTGGGGATGGCCCAGCCGAAGTCCGGCTGGTACCACTCGTCCCACCAGCCGTCGAGCACCGAGAGGTTGAGGCAGCCGTTGAGCGCCGCCTTCATGCCGGACGTGCCACAGGCCTCCAGGGGGCGCAGCGGGTTGTTCAGCCAGATGTCGCACCCCGGGTAGAGCTTCGTCGCCATCGCCATGCCGTAGTCCGGGAGGAAGACGATCCGGTGCCGCACCCGGGGATCGTCCGCGAACCGGACGAGCTCCTGGATCAGGCGTTTGCCGCCGTCGTCCGCGGGGTGCGCCTTGCCCGCCACCACGAGCTGGATGGGGCGTTCGGGGTGCAGCAGGAGGTTCGTCAGACGTTCCCGGTCCCGCAGCATCAGCGTCAGGCGCTTGTACGAGGGGACCCGGCGGGCGAAGCCGATCGTCAGCACGTCCGGGTCGAGTACGTCGTCGATCCAGCCCAACTCCGCTTCGCCCGCGCCGCGCTGCCGCCAGGACGCGTACAGCCGCTGCCGCACCTCCCCCACCAGTTGCTCGCGCAGTACCCGCCGCAGCTCCCAGATGTCCTGGTCGGGGATGTCCGCGACGGCGTCCCAGCGGTCCGAGCCGCCGGAACCGCCGACCGTCAGCGCGTCCTCGGTACGCTGCGCGCCTATCTCCCGGGCGCCCAGCGCGAAGACCTCCGGCGCCACCCAGGTCGGCGCGTGCACCCCGTTGGTCACGGAGGTGATCGGCACCTCCTCCGGGTCGAAGCCCGGCCACAGGCCCGCGAACATCTCCCGGCTGACCTGTCCGTGCAGCAGCGACACGCCGTTGGCGCGCTGACCGAGCCGGAGGCCCATCACCGCCATGTTGAACACGTGCGGGTCACCGCCGGGGTAGGTCTCCTCGCCCAGCCGCAGGATCCGCTCGACGTCGATGCCCGGGAGTTCTGCGCCGGGGCCGAAGTGGCCGGCCACCAGGTCGCGGCCGAAGCGGTCGATGCCGGCCGGGACCGGGGTGTGGGTGGTGAAGACCGTGCCGGCGCGCACCGCCTCCAGCGCGGCGTCGAAGTCCAGTCCCTCGGCCGACACCAGCTCGGCGATCCGTTCCAGGCCCAGGAAGCCCGCGTGACCCTCGTTGGTGTGGAAGACCTCGGGGGCCGGGTGGCCGGTCAGCCGGCAGTACGCGCGGACCGCCCGCACGCCCCCGATGCCCAGCAGCATCTCCTGCAGCAGCCGGTGTTCGCTGCCGCCGCCGTAGAGCCGGTCGGTGACCTGGCGCTCGCCGGGGTCGTTCTCCTCGACGTCGGAGTCGAGCATCAGCAGCGGGACCCGACCGACCTGGGCCAGCCAGATCCGGGCGTGCAGCCGCTTGCCGCCGGGCAGGGCGAGGGAGACCTGGGCGGGTGTGCCGTCGGGCTCGCTGAGTGGTGTCACGGGCAGTTCGTGGGGGTCCAGTACCGGATAGTGCTCCTGCTGCCATCCGTCGCGGGACAGCGACTGGCGGAAGTAGCCGTGCCGGTACAGCAGGCCCACGCCGATCAGGGGGACACCCAGGTCGCTGGCGGACTTCAGATGGTCGCCGGCCAGGATGCCGAGGCCGCCGGAGTACTGGGGCAGGGCCGCCGTTATGCCGAACTCCGGTGAGAAGTAGGCGATGGCGGCGGGGAGTTCGCCGGGCTGGGACTGGTACCAGCGGTCGCCGGTGGCGTATTCGCGCAGATCGTCGGTGACATCGGCGAGGCGGCGCAGGAAGTCAGGGTCCTCCGCCAGTTCGGCCAGCCGCGCCGGCGGCACGCTGCCGAGGAGCCGTACCGGGTCGCACCCCGACCCGGCCCAGCGCTCGGGGTCCACGGACTGGAACAGGTCACGCGTCTCGACATGCCAGGACCAGCGCAGATTGCGCGCGAGATCGCTCAGCGGGGCGAGGGCTTCGGGGAGGACGGGACGGACGGTGAATCGACGGATGGCCTTCACGCGTTCCACCTCTACAAGGACGTACGTGGTGAGGCGCACATCGGTGTGCGCCTCGTCGTCACCCAAGACGGTAGCGGCGCAGCCGCCCCCGCAACCACGGCATCCCCCGACAGGTCGCCGTACGGTGGTCGCACCGCGTCCCGCGGAGGCCGCCGCACACGCATCACGGAGCGTCGCACGGGTCGTGCCGCACGCCGCGCGCCGCGCGCTGTGCGGCCGTGTACTCCCCATGGTCGCGCGTCTCGCGGGACGGCGCATCCGTCGGCCTTCGTGCGCCGTGATCGCCCTGATGGCCCGCTCGCCGCGATGGCCGCGATGGCCCCGATCGCCGCGAACGGCCGCGATGGCCTCGGCCGCAGGAGGCGCCGTGGTTGCATGCAGTAATCCCCGTGGTCGCCGTGAGCGCTGTGGTGCCGTACTCGCCGTGGTGCCGTGGTGCCGTGGTGCTCGCGGGGTTCCCACCCCCATGGCACGGAAACACCACGTCCGGTATGGCCGATTCCGTACCGTCGGGCGTCCTTGTGGCGGTTCACACCGCACGAGAAGCTGCCCAAATGCACATCTGGGCCGCCGGGGTGCAGGGGGCACCGACCGGTCGGCGCACGCCGAGTCGAGGAGGGGACTCACGTGAGGACTCGGAGGGGGACGTCCACGGACAGAGCGCCGCAGACGCGCTTAGCCGTCGGTCTTCTCACCGTAACCACGGCCGCGGTGCTCGCGGCCGTCACACTGCCCGCGCAGGCCGCCCCGGAGGGGCTGGTCATCGGTGCCGGAGCACCCGGAGCGGTGGGCGGAAGCTACATCGTGACGCTGAAGGAGGAGCTGAACGGCGAGCGGAAGGGCAAGCCGGGAGGGGACGGGAAGGCCCGGTCGGCGGTGAGCGAGGAGCTCGCCACCCGCTACGGGGCGAAAATCAGCCACATTTACGGAACGGCGCTCAACGGCTTCTCGATCAAGGCCGGCGAGCGGCAGGCCCGGCGCCTCGCCGCCGACCCGCGGGTGGCGTCGGTCGTCCAGGACACCAGGGTGACCCAAGGGGCCCGGACCGTGCAGAGGAACCCGCCGTCCTGGGGCCTGGACCGCGTCGACCAGCGCAACCTGCCTCTGGACAAGCGCTACGCCTGGCCGGAGACGGGCGGACGGGGCGTGACGGTGTACGTGATCGACACAGGCATCCGCACCACGCACAAGGACTTCGGCGGGCGGTCGAGCTCCGGCTGGGACTTCGTCGACGGTGACGCCGTGGCCCAGGACGGCAACGGCCACGGCACCCATGTGGCGGGCACCGTCGCGGGCGCCGGCTTCGGTGTCGCGAAGAAGGCCAAGGTCGTCGCCGTGAGGGTGCTGGACGACGCCGGCGCCGGCACCACCTCGCGGGTCATCGCGGGCATCGACTGGGTGACCCAGCACGCGCGCAAGCCCGCGGTCGCCAATCTGAGTCTGGGCGGATACCCGAACGCCCAGCTCGACGCGGCCGTGCGCGCGTCCGTCGCCTCCGGTGTGACGTACACGCTGGCCGCCGGGAACTACGGGCGGCCGGCCGCCCGGTACTCACCCGCCCGGGTGAAGGAGGCCATCACCGTCGGTGCGACGGACCGCACGGATACCCGGGCCGCTTTCTCGAACTACGGCACCGGCGTCGATCTCTTCGCGCCGGGCGTCGGCATCACCTCGGCCTTCCACCGGAGCAACACCGACCGGGTCGTCCAGTCCGGTACGTCGATGGCATCGCCGCACGTCGCGGGGGCGGCGGCACTGTATCTGGCCGGTCATCCCACGGCCTCGCCCGCGCAGGTGAGCAAGGCGCTGGTGACGCGGGCGGCCACCGGCAAGGTGCGCTCCGCGGGGTCCGGCTCGCCGAACAGACTCCTCCAGACAGGGCCCTAGCGACGGGCCGAGGCGGGGCGGGGGCACGAGCTGGGCCAGCCGGGGACCCGGGGGGTGCGTTTTCGCCCCCCTTCGCCCCTGCCCTCCCCTGCACACCGCCCGTAGTCGTACCATCACGCTCAGACCAGTCCCGTCCCACCAGGCGAGGCCGGTCTTGTGTGCCGACACACGCCCGGGTAGTTAACAAGGCGCCGGATTGCCCACCTGAATAGGGTGGAAGGCTCCACCGGTACACCCCCGCAGGACCACCTCCCCACACCCCATTCCGCCCACCAGACGTTGACGCGGACAGGAGCGGTCATGCCCGCCAGGCACCACTCGTCACCACCCCCGACATCGCGGTCCGCCGCACCTCCCATACGCGGGGAGGGCGCAGGTCCGAGCGCGTCGAGTGCACCGAGCGCGTCCAGCACATCGCCGAGCACATCCGGCACATCGACCTCAGCCACATCGAGCACCTCGGGCACACCAAGCCCGTCGTCCGGCAGCGCACGGACCCCGCAGCAGACGCCGCCCACGAGCGGCCCGGACCCCACCGGTCCCGCCACCTCGGTCGGCCGTATCCCGGTCCTGGACGTACACCCCCGCGTGCTGAACGGCCGGCGTCCGGCCAAATCCGTCGTGGGCGAGGAGTTCCAGATCTCGGCCACCGTGTTCCGCGAGGGCCATGACGCGGTCGCCGCCAACGTGTTCCTGACGGACCCGTCCGGCCGGAGCGGACCGTGGACCCCGATGCGGGAGCTGGCCCCCGGCACCGACCGCTGGGGCGCCACGGTCGCCGCCGACCGGGAGGGCCGCTGGACGTACCGCGTCGAGGCCTGGAGCGACCCGGTCAGTACCTGGCGCCACCACGCCCGGATCAAGATCCCGGCGGGGATGGACACCGAGCTGGTGCTGGAGGAGGGCGCCCGGCTCTACGAGCGGGCGGCCACCGACATCCCCAAGGAGGAGAGCGAGCCGGTCCTCGCCGCCGTCGAAGCGCTGCGGGACACCGCGCGTCCGGCCGCGTCCCGGCTGGCCGCGGCCCTGACCCCGGACGTCGACGCGGTCCTCGCCCGGCATCCCCTGCGCGACCTGGTCACCGCCTCCGAGGAGCTCGAACTGCTCGTGGAGCGCGAGCGGGCCCTGTACGGCTCCTGGTACGAGTTCTTCCCGCGCTCCGAGGGCACCGCGGAGCAGCCGCACGGCACCTTCCGCACGGCAGCCGAACGGCTTCCCGCCATCGCGGGGATGGGCTTCGACGTGGTGTACCTGCCGCCGATCCACCCGATCGGCAGAACCTTCCGCAAGGGCCGCAACAACACGCTCTCCCCGGAACCGGACGACGTGGGCGTGCCCTGGGCGATCGGTTCGCCGGAGGGCGGCCACGACGCGATCCACCCGGATCTCGGCACCATCGAGGACTTCGACCACTTCGTCGGCCGGGCGAGGGAGCTGGGCCTGGAGATCGCGCTCGACTTCGCGCTCCAGTGCTCCCCCGACCACCCCTGGGTGAAGGAGCACCCGGAGTGGTTCCACCACCGTCCGGACGGCACGATCGCGTACGCCGAGAACCCGCCGAAGAAGTACCAGGACATCTACCCGATCGCCTTCGACCGGGACATGCCGGGGCTGGTGGCCGAGACCCTGCGCGTCCTGCGGCACTGGATGAGCCACGGCGTACGGATCTTCCGGGTGGACAACCCGCACACCAAGCCGGTGGTGTTCTGGGAGATGGTCATCGCGGACATCAACCGCACCGACCCCGATGTGATCTTCCTGGCGGAGGCGTTCACCCGGCCCGCGATGATGCACACGCTGGGCGCCATCGGCTTCCAGCAGTCGTACACCTACTTCACCTGGCGTAACTCCAAGCAGGAACTCACCGACTATCTCACCGAACTGTCGGGCGAGGCCGCGACGTACATGCGGCCCAATTTCTTCGTCAACACCCCGGACATCCTGCATGATTTCCTGCAGCACGGAGGGCGTCCGGCCTTCGAGGTCAGGGCCGTGCTGGCGGCCACGATGGTGCCGACGTGGGGCGTCTACAGCGGTTACGAACTCTGCGAAAACGTCCCGCTGCGGGCCGGGAGCGAGGAGTATCTGGATTCGGAGAAATACCAACTGCGTCCGCGCGACTGGGAGTCGGCGGAGCGCGAAGGACGGAGCATCGCACCCCTGATCGGCAGGCTGAACGAGATCAGGCGCAGCAGTCCGGCGTTGCGGCAACTGCGCGACCTGCATTTCCACCATGCCGACCAGGATTCGGTGATCGCGTATTCGAAACGCAGTGGCTCGAACACGGTTCTGGTGGTCGCCAACCTCGACCCTCACCACACCCAGGAGGCGACGGTCTCGTTGGACATGCCACAACTCGGTCTGGACTGGCATGAGTCCGTGGCAGTACGCGACGAGCTCACCGGCGAGACCTACCACTGGGGCAGGGCCAACTATGTGCGCCTGGAACCGGGCAGTCGTCCCGCGCACATCCTCACCGTCCTGCGACCGTCCTCACCGCAGATCGGAGGGTCACCCACACAATGATCGTCAATGAGCCCGTCCCGGACACCTTCGAGGACACGCCTCAAAAGGACCGGGATCCAGACTGGTTCAAACGGGCCGTCTTCTACGAGGTCCTCGTCCGCTCCTTCCAGGACAGCAACGGCGACGGGGTCGGCGACCTCAAGGGCCTGACGGCCAAGCTCGACTATCTGCAGTGGCTGGGCGTGGACTGCCTGTGGCTGCCGCCGTTCTTCAAGTCCCCCCTGCGCGACGGCGGTTACGACGTCTCCGACTACACCGCCGTGCTGCCCGAGTTCGGCGACCTGGCCGACTTCGTGGAGTTCGTGGACGCCGCCCACCAGCGCGGCATGCGCGTGATCATCGACTTCGTGATGAACCACACCAGCGACCAGCACCCGTGGTTCCAGGAGTCCAGGAACGACCCCGAAGGCCCCTACGGCGACTACTACATGTGGGCCGACGACGACAAGCAGTACGAGGACGCCCGGATCATCTTCGTCGACACCGAGGCGTCCAACTGGACCTTCGACCCGGTCCGCAAGCAGTACTTCTTCCACCGCTTCTTCTCGCACCAGCCGGACCTCAACTACGAGAACCCGGCCGTGCAGGAGGAGATCCTCGCCGCGCTGAGGTTCTGGCTGGACCTCGGCATCGACGGCTTCCGGCTGGACGCGGTGCCCTACCTGTACGCCGAGGAGGGCACCAACTGCGAGAACCTGCCCGCCACGCACCAGTTCCTGAAGCGGGTGCGCAAGGAGATCGACGAGCACTACCCGGACACCGTGCTGCTCGCCGAGGCGAACCAGTGGCCGGAGGACGTGGTCGACTACTTCGGTGACTACGCCACCGGCGGCGACGAGTGCCACATGGCGTTCCACTTCCCTGTGATGCCGCGCATCTTCATGGCCGTGCGGCGCGAGTCCCGCTACCCGGTGTCGGAGATCCTGCAGAAGACGCCGGCCATCCCGGCGGGCTGCCAGTGGGGGATCTTCCTGCGCAACCACGACGAGCTGACCCTCGAGATGGTCACCGACGAAGAGCGCGACTACATGTACGCGGAGTACGCCAAGGACCCGCGGATGCGCGCCAACATCGGCATCCGGCGCAGGCTCGCCCCGCTGCTCGACAACGACCGCAACCAGATCGAGCTGTTCACGGCCCTGCTGCTGTCGCTGCCCGGCTCGCCGATCCTCTACTACGGGGACGAGATCGGCATGGGCGACAACATCTGGCTCGGCGACCGGGACGCCGTACGGACCCCGATGCAGTGGACACCGGACCGCAACGCGGGCTTCTCGTCCTCCGACCCCGGGCGGCTCTTCCTGCCGACGATCATGGATCCCGTCTACGGCTACCAGGTCACCAACGTCGAGGCGTCCATGTCGTCGCCGTCCTCGCTGCTGCACTGGACACGGCGGATGATCGAGATCCGCAAGCAGAACCCGGCGTTCGGCCTCGGCTCGTACACCGAGCTACCGTCGAGCAACCCGGCGGTCCTCGCCTTCCTGCGCGAGGCCCCCTCGACCGAGGAGAACGGGGACGACCTCGTGCTGTGCGTGCACAACTTCTCACGGTTCGCACAGCCGACCGAACTGGACCTGCAGGCGTTCAGCGGCAGGCACCCCGTCGAACTGATCGGAGGGGTGAGGTTTCCCGCCATCGGGGAACTCCCCTACTTGCTGACACTCGCGGGGCATGGCTTTTACTGGTTCAGGCTGCGAAAGGACGACGCGTAGGAGCCTGGGCGCACCAGCGCCCGCACCCGGCGGGGCGGTTTCCGCCGCCCCGACCTGGGCACGCATCAGTAGCACCCCGCCTCCCGGGGAAAGGACGCGACCATGTCGGAAGCCGTCACCCGTCCCGCCACCACCAGCACCGGCCTCCTTGCGTCCCTCGATCCACTGCTGCGCGAGTGGCTGCCACGGCAGCGCTGGTTCGCCGGCAAGGGCCGGCCGATCACCGGCTTCACCCTGCTGTCGTCCGCCGAGCTCCTGCCGGCGAAGGGTCCGGTGGGTCTGCTGCACCTGCTGCTGCGTGCACACCAGCCGGGCAACCCCGGTGACTGCTACCAGTTGCTCCTCGGCGTGCGGGAGGCGCTGCCGCCGCATCTGGCTCCCGCGCTGATCGGTCACGTCGCGGAGGGCCCGCTGGCCGGACGGACGATCTACGAGGCGCTCTACGACACCCGGCCCGCCGATCTGCTGCTCGACGCGCTGCGCACCCGGGCCCGGGTGGGCTCGCTGCGCTTCGACGGCGACCCCGGCCGGCGGATACGCACCGACCTGGTGCCACGGCGGATGACCGCCGAACAGTCGAATTCCTCACTCGTCTACGGAGATACGTTCATCCTCAAGCTGCTGCGGCGACTGGTCCCCGGTATCAACCCCGATCTGGAGCTGCCGCTGGCGCTCGCCCACGAGGGCTGCCCGCGGGTGCCGGCGCCGGTGGGCTGGATGACCACGGAGGTCGCCGACGAGACCTATGTCCTCGGCGTGCTGCAGCCCTATCTGCAAGGCGCCACGGACGGCTGGGAGCTGGCGCTGCGCGAGCTGGCCAAGGGCGAGGACTTCACCGCGGAGGCACGGGCTCTCGGCCGGGCGACCGGCGAGGTGCACGCGGCGCTGGCACGGGCACTGCCGACGGTGACGCTGGGGCGGCAGCAGATGGAACTGCTGGTCGAGGGGATGACCGAGCGCCTGGAGGCGGCCGTCCAGGCGGTGCCCGCCCTGCACCCCTACGAAGGAGGCCTGCGCACGGCCTACCAGGCACTGGCCGACCTGGCCTCCGAGGGCCACCACTGGACGGCGCAGCGCGTCCACGGCGATCTGCACCTGGGCCAGTGCCTGCGCTCCGCCGCCGGGGAATGGTCGATCATAGATTTCGAGGGTGAGCCGTCCAAGCCGCTGGCCGAGCGCCGGCTGCCGCAGCCGGCGGTGCGGGACGTCGCCGGGATGCTGCGCTCCTTCGACTACGCTGCGCACTCCCATGCGCCCTACTCCCCCGACTGGGCCGCCGCGTGCCGGGCCGCATACTGCACCGGGTACGCCGACGCGACCGGCCGGGACCCGCGTACCGAGCCCGTGCTGCTGCGGGCCTACGAGACCGACAAGGCGGTGTACGAGGTCGTCTACGAGGCCCGCCACCGCCCCGACTGGCTGCCGGTCCCGCTGTCGGCGGTGCACCGCCTGGCCGACGCCGACGCCGACGCCACCTGATCCGTCCCATCCGCCGAGGAGGCCCCGCTCGTGACCCCGCCCCCCAAGGACCCGAAGAAGGCTGCGAAAAAGAAGACGGCGGGGAAGTCACCCGGCAAACCGGGGTCCAAGACCGCGAAGAAGGCCCCGGGACCGGTGCCCAAGGCTGCCGCCGAGCCGGAACCGAGGTCCGGTGCGGCCAAGCCGGAGCCGGGGGCCGCCGCCGCCCAGCCGGAGACTTCGGCCCCGGCCCGTGGGACCGCCGAGCCGGAGTCCGCCGCGAAGCGCGAGCCCAAGGCTGCCACGCCGGAGCCCCGGGCCATCGGCAACACGTCCGGGCAACCGGCCCCCGGGGCTGCCGAGCCGGAGGCCGGGGCGCCCGCGCCGGAGCCGACGGCCGCCGCGGTCGAGACGGAGCCGGGGGCCGCCGCGGTCGCGTCCGCTATGGCCGCGTCCTCGGCAGCCGACTTCCAGCCGTCCGCGTCCCGGCCGGCCCCTGAAGTCCCGCCGCGGAAGGCGGGGCCGGTCGGCCGTTCGGGCACGCCGCTTCCCGCCGCGTCCGGCGGACCCAGAGCGGCATCGCGGGGCAGTGGGGCCGCCGCGCCTCGGGGCGGCACGGCCCCGGCAGGAGCAGGAGCAGGCGCGGAACCCGACCCGGCATCGCCGGGCAGTGGCGCCGCCGCGCCCCAGGGCGGCACGGCCCCGGCAGGGGCAGGGGCAGGGGCAGGACCGGAGGCGGGCGCGGGCCTGGGCGCGGAGGAGGCGCCCGACCTCTCGGGCGCGACCGGCGCGACCGACGCGGTTTCCGGGGCGGAGCCCCGGCCGGGAGCGGTTTCCGGGGCGGAGCCCCGGCCGGGAGCGGTTTCCGGGGCGGAGCCCCGGCCGGGAGTGGTTTCCGGGGCGGAGCCCCGGCCGGGAGTGGTTTCCGGGGCGGAGCCCCGGCCGGGAGTGGTTTCCGGGGCGGAGCCCTTCGCCGGGGTGGCCGGTTCGGATGATCTGACGGCCGGGCCCGAGGTGCAGGCCGCGGTGGCGGCCGGCGTCGTACCGGAGCCGGAGTCGGGTGCCGTCGGGCCGGAGCCCGTCGCCTACCCGTCCGGGCCGCCGGAGCCCGCCGACACCCCGCTCGGGGCGGAGCCCGCCGCCGCGCCCGACCCCGCCTTCGGGCCCGTGCCCGGGGACGACCGGGACCGGCTGCTCGGCGGCACCCATCATGATCCGCACGGCGTGCTCGGGGCCCATCCCGTGCCCGGCGGGGTGGCCTTCCGGGTGCTGCGGCCGTACGCGCTCGCCGTGGCCGTCGTCGTGGGCGAGCTGCGGGCCGAGCTGCACGACGACGGCGACGGTTTCTTCTCCGGGGTGCTGCCGCTGCGGGAGGTCCCGGCCTACCGGCTGGTCGTCTCGTACGAGGGAACCACGCTCGAGACCGAGGACGCGTACCGCTTCCTGCCCGCCGTCGGCGAGTTCGATCTGCACCTCTTCGGCGAGGGGCGGCACGAGCAGCTGTGGAAGGCGCTCGGCGCCGAGCCGATGGTCCACCAGGGGGTGGAGGGCACCCGGTTCACCGTGTGGGCGCCGAACGCGCGCGGGGTGCGGCTCACCGGGACCTTCAACTTCTGGGACGGCACCGGTCACCCGATGCGTTCGCTGGGGTCGGGTGGTGTGTGGGAGCTGTTCGTGCCCGCGATCGGCGAGGGCGAGCTGTACAAGTTCGAGATCACCCGGCCGGACGGCAGCAGGACCGTGCGGGCCGACCCGATGGCGCGGCGGACCCAGGCCCCGCCCGAGACCGCCTCCATCGTGCACCGGTCGCGCTACGAGTGGCAGGACGAGGACTGGATGGCCCGGCGCGCGGACCGCCCCGCGCACGAGGCGCCCTTCTCCGTCTACGAGATCCATCTCGCGTCATGGCGACCTGGTCTGACATACCGTCAACTCGCCGAGCAGCTCCCGGAGTACGTGAAGGACCTCGGTTTCACGCACGTCGAGCTGATGCCGGTCGCCGAGCACCCCTTCGGTGGCTCCTGGGGTTATCAGGTCACCGGCTTCTACGCGCCCACGGCCCGCCTCGGCACCCCCGACGACTTCAAGCACCTCGTCGACGCACTGCACCGCGCCGGCATCGGCGTCATCATGGACTGGGTCCCGGCGCACTTCCCGCGCGACGACTGGGCACTCGCCGAGTTCGACGGCCGTCCGCTGTACGAGCACGAGGACCCGCTGCGGGCCGCCCACCCCGACTGGGGCACCCTCGAGTTCGACTACGGCCGCCGTGAGGTGCGCAACTTCCTCGTCGCCAACGCCGTGTACTGGTGCGAGGAGTTCCACATCGACGGCCTGCGCGTGGACGCCGTCGCCTCGATGCTCTACCTCGACTACTCGCGCGAGCCCGGGCAGTGGGTCCCCAACGAGTACGGCGGCCGGGAGAACCTGGACGCGGTGGCCTTCCTCCAGGAGATGAACGCCACGGTGTACCGGCGGGAGCCGGGTGTGGTGACGGTCGCGGAGGAGTCGACGGCCTGGGACGGCGTCACCCGTGCCACCCACCATGTGGGCCCCGGTGGCTTCGGCGGGCTCGGGTTCGGGCTGAAGTGGAACATGGGCTGGATGCACGACTCGCTGGACTACGTCTCGCACGAGCCGGTGCACCGCAAGTACCACCACAACGAGATGACCTTCTCGATGGTGTACGCGTACAGCGAGAACTACGTCCTGCCGATCTCGCACGACGAAGTGGTGCACGGCAAGCGGTCGCTGGTGTCGAAGATGCCGGGCGACTGGTGGCAGCAGCGGGCCAACCTCCGGGCGTACCTGGGCTTCATGTGGGCCCACCCCGGGAAGCAACTGCTCTTCATGGGCCAGGAGTTCGCGCAGGGCGCGGAGTGGTCCGAGGCGCACGGCCCGGACTGGTGGCTGCTCGACCCGGCGTACGGGGCGGAGGCCGATCACCGGGGTGTACGGGATCTCGTGCGCGACCTCAACGCGGTGTACAGGCGGGAGGCGGCCCTGTGGGAGCGGGACACCGACCCCGCCGGGTTCGGCTGGATCGCGGGGGACGCGGCCGAGGACAACGTCTTCGCGTTCCTGCGGTTCGACGCGGAGGGTTCGCCGTTGCTGGCGGTCAGCAACTTCTCGCCGGTGGTGCGGCACGGCTATCGGCTGGGGGTGCCGGAGGAGGTGCCGGCGTGGCACGAGGTGCTGAACACGGATGCCGGACGGTACGGCGGGAGTGACGTCCTGAACCCCGACGCGGTGAAACCGGAACCACACCCGTGGCACGGCCGCCCGGCGAGCATCCAGCTGACGCTGCCTCCTCTCGCCACGGTCTGGCTCCGCCCGGCGTAGGGGGCGCTCCGCCCGGCGTAGGGGGCGCTCCGCCCGGCCCAGGGGGCGCTCCGCCCGGCCCAGGGGGCGCTCCGCCCGGCCCAGGGGGCGCTCCGCCCGGCCCAGGGGGCGCTCGAAGTCGAACGCCCCCCTGGGCCGCCGCTACGGATGGTGCGGCTTCCGCGTCCCGAACATGAACCTGCGCAAAGCCCCCAGTAACCCACCGGGCCGCCCCGGCGCCGCATGCGCCGGGGCGTGGGACAGCAGCCCCGAAGCCGGGGCCTCGGGGATGTGCACGGGGTGGCTGTCGCCGAGCTCGTAGCGGACCGGAAGCAGGCGGAGCCCGCGCACGACCGGGCCCGACCGCCAGGGCAACTGGTCGTGCGGCAAGGTCAGTTCGACCCTGGTGAAGTGGTCGAAGACGCGCCCCACCGCGGTGGACACGATCATGTTCGACAGTTCGCGGGCCGCGGCGGGGCACTGGTGCGGCCCCGCCCCCCATCCGAGGTGCGCCCGCGTACTGACCGTGGAGTCGACGATGTGGGAGTCGATCGCCAGGAGATCGCGGTGCGCGGCCGCGGCCGACGGGGAGACGATGTCGCCGGCCCTGATCCAGAAGCGGCCCAGCCGCACGTCCCGCGCCGCGAACCGGAAGCACAGATTGGCCACCGGCGGATTGGCGAGCGCCGCGCGGTTGACCGTCTCGCCGATCATCCCGGCCGACAGGCTCCGCCGCACGGTCGCGTTGCCGCGCAGCACCTCCACCAGGGTGTTGCACACCATGTTGCCGGTGATGTCGTTGAGGTAGACGGCGTTCATGAACAGCTCCCGGCCGAGCTGTTCGTCGGAGAGGGTGGGGTCGGCGAGCAGCATGTAGGAGGTGACGTCGTCACCGGGCAGTGCCCGCCGGTGCGCGGCGAGCCGGGTCATGGCCGCCAGTGCCCGCCCGGTGGCGGGCCCGGCGTCGGCGCCGCCGTCGAGCATCCGCCAGAGGTCCATGACGAGTTCGTCGCCCAGCTCGACGGGGCAGCCGAAGAGCCGGGTGGTGATCATCAGCAGCAGCGGGCGGGTGTACTGGGCGGCGAGGTCCGCGAACCCGGCCTGTCCGGACTCCGCCGCCAGCATCCCCACCAGTTCGTCGGTGTACCGGGCGACGGCCGACCGCAGCTCGTACCCCTGCC
The DNA here is from genome assembly GCF_004023625.1 of Streptomyces cavernae. GTDB lineage: Bacteria > Actinomycetota > Actinomycetes > Streptomycetales > Streptomycetaceae > Streptomyces > Streptomyces cavernae. The sequence goes on from NZ_RPDJ01000027.1 coordinate 114,051, forward strand.
GGGTGCTGCCGTCCTGGAAGGGGCGGACGGCGGTGTGGTACGTCTGCCGGGCGTGCCGGTGTTCGTCGTCGTCGAAGAACATCATCTGCCGGACCTCGTACCCGGCCAGCAGGGGCCAGTCCGGCGGCAGCCGGCCCTCCGCCCGCGCCCTCCAGTGCTTCACGTCCCGGCGCCACACGCTTTCGTTGCGCAGCACCTCCAGGACTTCGCGGTAGTCCAGGACGAGCCACGCCGGCACCCCGAACAGGCCCACCGGTGCCACCGGGCCGTACCGGCGCCGGAGCCGTTCGTAGACCCCGCCGGGGTCGGTGTCGAACTCCGCCGTCAGCAACGGTTCCACAGGCAGTGACTCGAGCGGTGGGCTGTCCGCGGGGGCCGTGGCGAACGGGTGAGGGTCCATAGTGACCACGGATACCGTATCGCGCGCTCACGTGCAGTGACCGGGACGACAACTGTTACGCGTTGGTGATCACGCGGAGGGACGCGGAGATCACCGGGAGAGAAGTGGCGAATCCGGGTCCGCCAATCGTCCGCGCCCCAGTGGCCCCGGCTCTCCCGTGTGCAACACCCCCAGCCGCTGGGTCGCCCGGGTCAGCGCCACGTACAGATCGCTCGTGCCGAACCGTGCGGGCTCGACCACCAGGACCGAGTCGAACTCCAGCCCCTTGGACTGCCGGGGGTCTAGGAGGACGACCGTGTGCGTCAGGTCCGGTTCCGCGTCCGCGGTGACCCCGTCGAGCCGTGCGGCCAGCCTCCGGTGCAGCTCGCGCGGGGCGATCACGGCGAGCCGGCCCTCGGTCGGGGTCAGTTCCGCGACCGCCTTCGCCACGGCGCCGGGGAGGTCGTCCGTCGCACGGATCCAGGGGCGAACACCCGTGGAGCGGACCGAACTCGGCGGTTCGAAGTCCGGGTTCTCCGCGCGCAGCACCTCGGCCGCCAGCTCCATGATCTCCGCCGGGGTGCGGTAGTTGACGCCGAGCCGGGTGTGCTTCCAGCGGTCCTCCACGTAGGGCGCGAGGATGTCCGCCCAGGCGCCGACGCCGGCCTCCTCGGCGGTCTGCGCCGGGTCGCCCACGAGGGTCATCGACCGGGTCGGGATCCGCCGCATGAGCAGCCGCCAGGCCATCGCGGAGAGCTCCTGCGCCTCGTCCACGACGATGTGCCCGAACGTCCAGGTGCGGTCGGCCGCCGCGCGTTCGGCGGCGCTGCGGTGGTCCGCCTCCTCCTGCCGCTCGGCGAACCGTTCGGCGTCGATGATGTCGTGTGCGGAGAGGACCTCGGAGGCGTCGGGGTCGCCGTCCTCCTTGTCCTCGAACTCGTAGGTGCGGGAGGCGTAGGAGACGTCGAGCACGCCCTGCGCGTAGGCGATCTGGGCCTCCCGCTCGCGGTCCGCGCGGGCGCGGGCCACCCGGTCGTCCTCGCCGAGGAGTTCGGCGGCCTCGTCGAGGAGGGGGATGTCGGCGGGGGTCCAGGCGCGGGTGACCGGGCGGCGGACGGCGGCGGCGTCCTCGTCGCAGAGGTATCCCTCGGGTTCGGCGAGGAAGTCGGCGACGAGGCGTCGCGGGGTCAGCCGCGGCCACAACTGGTCGATGGCCGACCAGACTTCGGGGTTCTCGTCCAGTTCGTCGCGGATCTGGGTGATGTCGCTCGCGTCGAGCAGGTTGCTGCCGTCGTACGGGTCGGTGCCGATGCGTTCGGCGACCATGTCGGTGAGCGTGTTGAGGATGTAGCCCTCGAAGTACTCGCGGGCCGCGTTGTGCGGGAGCTCCGCCTCGCGGGTGCGGTCCCGGGCGACACGTACGAGGTCGTCGTCGAGCATCAGGACCTCCCGGTCGTGCTCGATGGCGATCACCGGGTCGGGCAGCGCCTGCCGGTCGCGTACGACGGCGGCGAGTACGTCGGCCATGTCGGCGCGGCCCTTGACCCGGGCCGCCTCCGGGGTGTCGGTCGCGGTCGCCTTCACGCCGGGGAACAGTTCGCCGACGGTCGCGAGGAGAACCCCGGTCTCGCCGAGGGAGGGCAGTACCTCGCCGATGTAGCCGAGGAAGGCGGGGTTGGGGCCGACGATCAGGACGGCCCGCTTGGCGAGCAGTTCGCGGTGTTCGTAGAGGAGGTAGGCGGCCCGGTGCAGCGCCACGGCCGTCTTGCCGGTGCCGGGGCCGCCCTCGACGACCAGGACGCCCTCGTGCGGGGCGCGGATGATGCGGTCCTGGTCGGCCTGGATCGTCTGCACGATGTCGTGCATGCGGCCGGTGCGGGCGGAGTCGAGCGCGGCGAGCAGGACGGCGTCTCCGCTGGGGTCTTCGTGGCCGGTGCGTTCCCGGTCGCCGAGGTCGAGGATCTCGTCGTGCAGGGCGGTGACCCGGCGGCCGTCGGTGGTGATGTGCCGGCGGCGGCGCAGACCCATCGGGGTGTGGCCGGTGGCCAGGTAGAAGGGGCGGGCGACCGGGGCCCGCCAGTCGATGAGGATCGGGGTGTGCTCGGTGTCGTCGGCGCGGATCCCGATCCGGCCGATGTGGTGGTGGACGCCGTCGGTGAGATCGATCCGGCCGAAGCAGAGGGATCCCTCGACGGCGTTCAGCGCGGCGAGCAGACCGGAGCGCTCCGCGACCAGGATGTCCCGCTCCAGGCGGGCCTGCCTGGGCGTGTGGCCCTGCGCGAGCGCGTCCGCGACGGAGGTCTCGGTGCCGCCACGCAGAGCGTCGACGCGCGCGTACAGCCCGTCGATGAATTCCTGCTCATGCCGCAATTCAACGTCGGGGAATTCTTTGTGTGCGCCGCTGTTTGACAATTCCGCTCCCGCCCGGATATACTGTGTTCACTGCACTTCTCCGCGACTGAATTAGCGTAAGTCGCGAACCATTGAATATACGCACGAAAATCCCCCGAGCGCAATTGCTCGGGGGATTTTTTGTGCACGCATCGCCTGAACGGGCCCGGTCACGTCGGCACGAACCGGCCGATCACAGCACGTCGGACAACTCCTCAAGGAGCCGGCGCTTGGGCCGGGCGCCCACCATCGACTTCACCGGCTCGCCACCGCGGAACACCATGAACGTCGGCATGGACAGCACCCGGAAGGCGTTGGTCGTCTCCGGATTGGTGTCCACGTCCAGCTGCACCACCTTCAGCCGGCCGCTCTGCTCGGCCGCGAGATCACTCAGCACCGGTCCCATCTGCCGGCACGGCGGGCACCAGTCGGCGGTGAACTCCACCAGCACGGGCAACTCGGAGCACATCACCTCCGCCTCGAAATCGGCATCCGTCACCTCGGCCACTCCTGCCGCCCTGATCACAGCCCCTGCCCTCCCAGCTCGCACCCGGGCTCCGGACCCCCCGGAACCTCCGCCTCGGCGGCCAGCGCGTCCCGCGCCCTCTCGGCCCTCGCCAACTGCGCCCCGACCGTGGCCCGTACGGCCTGCAACTCCCCGATCAGCGCGTCGAGTTCGCTCAGCTTGCGCCGGTAGACCGCGAGCGAGGCGGGACACGAGTCGCCCTCCGGGTGCCCCGCCCGCAGACACTCGACGAAGGGCCGGGTCTCCTCCAGGTCGAACCCGCAGTCCTGCAACGTCCGTATCTGCCGCAGCAGCTTCAGGTCGTGCTCGTCATAGGTCCGGTACCCGTTGCTGTTCCGCCGCGCGGGCAACAGCCCCCGCGCCTCGTAGTACCGCAGCGCCCGCGTGGTGGTCCCGGCGCGTTCCGCCAGCTCGCCGATTCGCATACGACGACGGTAGGGCTTGACGCCGACGTCAAGGCAACCGACGTCAGGCACCACCTTGAACGCCCGGCGAGGGCCCCGTCGGCGGTATGGGGCGCGGGCGGGGTGATGGGACCGGTGCGGCCCATGGGCCTCGGGAGGCCGAGGGCCGGGGGCCCGCGAACCAGTAGCCGTCGTCCTCGGCCGTGTCGGCGGCCGAGTCCCCCTGCTCTCCCTCGCCTTCGTCCTCGCCCTGGTCCCTGGCATCCCGCTCGTCGCCGTCCGCGTCCCGTACTCCGAGCAGGCGCCGCGTCAGCCGGTCCCGGTCCGAGAGGAGTTCGTCGACGGCCGCCCGGAAGTCCTCCGGTTCCGTGCGCTCCGCCTCGCGTTCGGCGGAGAGCAGGACAGCGCGCCGCACCAGTTCCTTGGTGAAGGACGCCGTCGTGCCCTCGGTGCGGACGACGAGTTCGTCGGTGATCTCCTTGCCGAGGCCGAGTCCGGCACCGTACAGGCCCAGCAGCCGGGCGCGTCCCGCGGCGTCCGGGAGCGGGATCTCGACCGCGAGGTCCACCCGGCCGGGCCGCTGGGCGAGCGCGGGCTCCAGCAGGTCGGCTCGGTTGGTGGTGAGCAGGAACGCCACGTCGGCGTCGTCGCCGAGACCGTCCATCTCGTTCAGCACCTGGAAGAGCAGCGGCTCCTCGCCGCCGCCGAAGTCACGCGACTCCGCGACCAGGTCGCAGTCCTCCAGCACGACGAGCGCGGGCTGGAGCATCCGGGCGAGCGCACAGGCCGGGGCTATCGCCTCGATGGTGGTCCCGGCGAGCAGGACGACCGTGAACTCCGGGAGATGCGAGAGGAGATAGCGGATGGTGTGCGTCTTGCCGGTACCGGGCGGGCCGTAGAGGAGGAGTCCTCGGCGCAGGTGCTGGCCCGCCGCGAGCAGCCGTTCACGGCGCCGGGCGACGCCGACCACCTGCCGCTCGACGCGCTCCAGCAGCCCGGCCGGCAGCACGATGTCGTCCCGGCTGAGCCCGGGGCGGCGGTGGAAGCGGAACGGACCGAGGCCGTGACCGAACTCGGAGCCCTCGAAGGACAGCACCTGACCGCGGAAGATGTTGTGCTCGCGCACCAGTTCGTCGATCTCGGCGAGCAGCCGGTCCGCGAACTCCTTTCGCCGGGCGAGGACTTCGATCTCGACCTTGTTGCGCCCGTATTCGTCCGCCGGTCCGCGCAGCAGTACCGCGAACCGCTCGTCGCCTTCCTCACCGAGGTAGAACCCGAAGGAGACGCAGGCGAGTTCGGCGTCGGGCGAGACGGGCAGCAGCGCGTAGTCGACGGCGCCGAGCACGAACCGGTCGTAACGTTCCGAGGATTCGATGATCTCGCCGAGCGTGAAGTCACCGCGGTGCGTCGCCCCGGTCATTCCGATCAGCTCATGCGATCTGCCCTCGGCGGCGAACCAGCGCTCCAGCGCGAGATGCACATTGGGCAGGTCGTACGGCGGGTAGGCGGCCTTGACCACGGGCTTGTCGCGGAACCCGGCGCCGAGATGGGCCTTCAGCCGCTCGGCGAGGTTGCGGCCGGCCGCGGCGTCCTGGTTCCTGGGATGCGCCACCGCCTGGAGGAACTCGAAGAAGAGCTCGCTGACGCGGTCGAGCGGCAGGGCCGCCCTGCCTTCGGCCCCGACCGAGGTCTGGCCCGAGGTCTGGCCCGGGGCCCCACCCGACGGCACACCGGTCGTCTCAACGGTGGTCTCGCCGGATGTCTCACCCGTGGTCCGGTCCGTGGTCTCGTACTGGTCCCCCATGACACGCCTCCCCCGTCGTCCGGCCTCCCGGACCGGTGCCGGCTCCCGGACTGGTCCGGCTCCCAGGCCGGTGCCGGCTCCCGGACTGGTACGGCCTCCAGACTGGTGCCGGATGAGCGGGTCGGTCAAAGGGTTTCACCACCGCAGCCCCGAACGATCCCTTCGCAGGCCGGAGTTCAGGGCTTGTGCAGCACCTCGAAGATGCTCGCCCAGCTGTCGGCCCCGTGGCCGCGTGCGACGGCCCGGTCCGCGAGCGCCTTCACCGAGCGCAGGACGCCGACGTCGAGGCCACGGTGTTCGGCGGTCTCCAGGACGTGGCCGGAGCCCGCCGCCATCATGGCGAGGTTGGCGGCCTCGCCCGGGTAGTGGCCCGCGTCGATGTCCTGGGCGGTGCCTGCCACGATGGGCGGCATGATGGCGGTGATGGTGTCGAGGTACGGAGCGAGGTCGCCCGCGCGCACCCCGTCAGCGCCGGCCAGCGCGAAGGCGTGCACCAGTCCGCCCATGGCGCCGTAGAAGTAGTCGAGCAGTGCCATGTCGTAGACGGCGGCGAGGCCGTGGTCCTCGCCGACGTGGGCGGGGCGTCCGCCGAGCGCCTTCAGCGCCGTCTCGTACTTGTCGTAGACGGCGCGCGGGCCGCTGTAGAAGAACAGCGCCTCGGGCGATCCGATCACCGGCACGGGCACCATGATCGAGCCGTTCAGACATTCGATACCGTGCTGCTGCGCCCAGTCGGCGGCGGCACGGGCGCGTTCCGGGGTGTCGGAGGTGAGGTTGACCAGGAGACGGCCGGGCAGTTCACCGGCGACCGTTTCCATGATGGCGCGGGCCGCCGCGTAGTCGACCACACAGATCACCACCAACTCGGCAGCCTTTACGGCCTCCTGGGCCGTCGTGGCGCGGACGGCGCCGCGGGCGGTCAGTTCGCCGTCCTTGCCCGGGGTGCGGTTCCAGACGGTGGTGGGGTGGCCGGCCCGCAGGAACGCGGCGGCGAGCGCCTGGCCCATGGCGCCGAGGCCGAGGACGGATACGGGAGTGGTCGCGGTGTTCGCAAGATCGTTGGTCATGCCGACCATGCTGATGCGCCGCCCAACTCCCCACAAGTACCGACTATTTGCTCAGATACTCACCAAAAGGTAAGGCAGCAGGCAGGGAGCGGTGAGGGGCCGTGCGGGCGGGCCGGTCAGGGCTGGACGAACCAGTGGGGCCGCACGCCCGCGATGTGGCAGACCATGAAGTAGAGGGGGATGGGCGGGGTGTAGGGGGAATCGCCGCCGGGACGGTGGATCAGCCGTCGGCGCACGGTCCCCCAGGACGCGTCGGGCACCCGCGCGTCGACCGCGTAGTGCGCGGCGGCGGGCCAGTCGACGTCGATGTTCGAGCCGGCGGGGACGATCCACCACCACCACCGGCTGTCCGCGAAGACGCAGCCCGCGCGGGGCAGACACGCCAGAATGCGCTCCCCGTACTCCAGGGGCGTGCCCACGGCGTCGTAGCCGAGTCCCGCGGGCATCCCGGCCGGCAGTACCAGCCGACTGGCTCCTGAGACGGTGCCGTCGGACGGCGACCGCGTGTCGGCGTCAGCGGTGTGCATGCGTCACGGCCTCCTCGGCCGGGGGACGACGCACCGGCGTCTCGGCATGGGGACGGAGCACCGGCACCTCGGCGGGGCAACGGAGCACCGGCACCTCGGCCGGAGGCCAGAGCAGCGGAGCGGTACCGGTCGTCAGGGGCCGGGCCGCGCGCGAGACCTGCGCGGGCACCGAGGCCACGAATCCTCTGTGCGCGGGTAACCCTTCCTGGCCCTTCCCGTCGGGGGACTGGCCCTCCCCTTCAGCGGACAGGCCCTCCCCCTCAAGGGAACGGCCCTCCCCGCCGACGGCCGCCGCGGGCGGCACCGCCCGGGACGCCTCGGCGGACGACTCCGCGCCCACCGCCGCCCCTGACGACTCCGCACGGGGCTCCGGCCAGGACGACTCCGCGGGGGCCGCCGCCCCCGGCAAAGACCCCTGCGCCGACTCCCGGACACGCACGCCCGGCACGACACCGAACAACTCCGACTCCGGCTCCCCCGCCGACTCGGGCGCCGGCCGTGCGTCCGGCTCCGCCGCTGACTCCACCGCCGACGCGGGCGCCGGCCGTGCATCCGGCTCCGCGTCCGCATCCGACTCCGGGTGTTCCGTCGTCGACAGGTCCGCCCACACCACGCGGCCCGCCCCCTCGGCGGTCTCCCTGACGCCCCAGTCGGTGCTCACCCCGCCCACCAGCAGCAGGCCCCGGCCGCTCTGGTCGTCGGGGGACGGACACAGTCGGGTCGGGCGGGTGCAGCCCTGGATCTGGTCCTCCACCTCGATCCGCAGCCGTTGCGGAGAGTGACGGAGCGTGCACGCTATTTCGTCACCGCCGGCGTATCTGATGGCGTTGGTGACGAGTTCGGAGACCACCAGAAGCGCGTCGTCGCTGACGTCCTCGGGTACTCCCCAGTCGCCCAGTAGCGCGCGAACGTTCCTGCGCGCGACGGCCACCGAGGCCGGAGCCGCAGGCAGTACGAACGTCCCGGCCGGCTGTGGGGACTTCTCCAGTGGCGGCGGATCCGACGGCAGGAGGGGGGAGGAATCCGAAGGCAGGAGGGGAGAGGGCGGAGCCATGGCCGTTGCCTTTCGTCTGCCTTCGCACCAGAAGGGTGCCGGTGTAGCACCGCTCGGTGCCCTGACCCCCGCCGGAAAGCCGGAGTTCGGGCCACCACTTCTCAACTGGCCTGGGGGGTCGTCTCGTTCACCGAGCGGTGCCAGTAGGTCAACTGTGTCACCTGCCAACAGCGCCTCGCAACCAACAAGTTGAAAATTGCAATTCGCCGGGTGCATTCTGGCCACGCCTTCAGGTGATCGTGACAGACTGCAACCGTCGAGCCCGGCGTGAGGAGGCAGCGCGTGACCACGGAGACCCCCTGGGGCGACGCTCCCTCCGTTCTGCGCATGATCCTCGGCAAGCAGCTGGAGGAGCTGCGCACCCGGGCCGGCCTGACGTACGAGGAGGCCGGTCAGGCGATCGGCGTCAGTCACTCGACGATCCGCCGGATGGAAGCCGCCAAGGTGGCCCGTCTGAGACCGGCGGAGGTCGAGAAGCTCCTGCACACGTACGGCGTGCGCGACCAGCAGGAGATCGACACCTTCCTGAAGTCGGTCCGCGAGGCCAGCAAGCGCGGCTGGTGGCACACCTACCGCGACGTCATGCCGGACTGGTTCGCCGCCTATCTGAGCCTGGAACAGGCGGCGCTGCAGATCCGCGCGTACGAGGCGCAGTTCGTCCACGGCCTGCTGCAGACCGAGGAGTACGCACGGGCCCTGCTGGGCGCAGGCAACCCGCACGCGCCGAGCGAGGCCACCGAACGCCGGGTAGCGCTGCGCATGCGCCGCCAGGAGTTGCTGTGCCGCGAGGCGCCGCCCCGGTTGTGGGTGGTGATGGACGAGACGGTGCTGCGCTGGCCGGTCGGTGGCGCCGAGGTGATGCGGGCCCAGATCGACCATCTCATCGAGCTCAACCGACTGCCCCATGTGACCGTGCAGGTCATGCCGTTCGGGAACGGACCGCATCCGGCGATGCGGGCCGGCGCCTTCCATCTCTTCCGGTTCCGGGCCGCCGAACTGCCGGACATCGTCTACCTCAGCGGCCTCGTCGGCGCGGTCTATCTGGACAAGGGCGACGACGTGCTGGTGTACCGCGAGGCCCTGGACCGGTTGGGCGCCCAGTCGGCGCCCGCCAGAAAGACCGAGGCCCTCCTCGGCGCAATACGCAAGGAGCTCTGAAGTGCACGACGCCACTGGCGACCCCCACAAACGCGAACCCCACGTAGCCGACATCCGAGACCACCTCCACATCCGCAGCGGCATGCCGTCCCGCGACCTGGGCGCACAGGGCTGGTTCAAGCCCTGGAGCGACGACGCCGGTGGCGCCTGCGTCGAGGCGAAGAAGCTCACCGACGGCCGGGTGGCGCTGCGGCAGTCCACCGACCCCGACGGCCCGGCCCTGGTTTTCACTCCGACGGAAATGACCAGCTTCCTCAGGGGAGTCAAGGCGGGAGCTGCCGACTTCCTTCTCTGACAGGCCCGTTGTGACAACGGGGGCCTTTTTCTGTACTGCTTGACACCTACTGCCCGGCAGTTGCTGCCGACACCTGCTTCCCGGCTCGACTGCCGGGTGTGAGCGACGACGATGGGAGGGGCGATCTTGCCCGACAACGGATGGCCGGCCGACAGAATCGACACCGAGAACGCGCACTCCGCGCGGATCTACGACTACATCCTCGGCGGGAAGGACTTCTATCCCGCCGACAAGGAAGCGGGCGACGCCATGTCGCGGGAGTGGCCCGCGCTGCCCATCCACATGCGGGCCAACCGCGACTGGATGAACCGCGCGGTGCGCTGGCTGGCCGAGGAGGCGGGCATGCGCCAGTTCCTCGACATCGGCACCGGCATCCCCACGTCGCCGAACCTCCATGAGATAGCCCAGTCGGTGGCCCCGGAGTCCCGGGTCGTCTACGTGGACAACGACCCGATCGTCCTCACCCTCTCCCAGGGCCTGCTGTCCAGCAAGCCCGAGGGGAAGACGGCGTACATCGAGGCCGACTTCCAGCACCCGGAGGCCATCCTCGACTCGCAGGAGTTCCGCGACACGCTCGACCTGAGCAAGCCGGTCGCGCTGACCGTGATCGCGATCGTGCACTTCGTCCTGGACGAGGACGACGCCGTCGGCATCGTCCGCCGGCTGCTGGAGCCCCTCCCCTCGGGCAGCTACCTCGCGATGACCATCGGCACCGCCGAGTTCGCCCCCGAGGAGGTGGGACGCGTCGCCCGCGAGTACGCGGCCCGCAACATGCCGATGCGGCTGCGCACCATCGACGAGGCCCACGAGTTCTTCGAGGGCCTCGAACTCGTCGAGCCCGGCATCGTCCAGGTCCACAAGTGGCGCCCGGACGGCACCGGCGAGCAGAACATCCGCGACGAGGACATCGCGATGTACGGGGCGGTGGCCCGCAAGCCCTGAGTCCGGTCCCGGCCCATGGTGAGGGGCGGGTGCGTCCGCCGACGCATCCGCCCCTCGGTCTTGTGGGACCCGGCCCATGGCCGGCCTCGACCGTTCGGCCGGTCCGACCGGTCCGGGACTAGGCCTTCGCCAGTTCCTTCTCGGTGCCCTGCTCGGGCAGTTCGGCCTGACCGTCGCCGTCCTCGTCCAGCAGGGTCTTCTCGTCGAAGGGCAGCTCGCCGGCCAGTACCTGACCGACGCGCTCCTTGTCGATCTCCTTCGTCCAGGTGCCGATCAGCACGGTGGCCACGGCGTTGCCGGCGAAGTTGGTCAGGGCGCGCGCCTCGCTCATGAAGCGGTCGATACCGACGATGAGGCCGATGCCGTCCACCAGGGCCGGCTTGTGCGACTGGAGACCGCCGGCCAGGGTCGCGAGACCCGCACCGGTGACACCGGCCGCGCCCTTCGAGGCGACCAGCAGGAAGAGCAGCAGCGAGATCTGCTCGCCGACGGACATTGGCGTACCCATGGCGTCGGCGATGAACAGGGACGCCATGGTCATGTAGATCATGGTGCCGTCGAGGTTGAAGGAGTAGCCGGTCGGGACGGTGATGCCGACCACCGGCTTGCTGACGCCCAGGTGCTCCATCTTCGCGATGAGGCGCGGCAGCGCGGACTCGGAGGAGGAGGTGGACAGGATCAGCAGGAACTCCCGGCCCAGGTACTTGAAGAGGGTCAGGATGTTCAGGCCCGCGATGATCCGCAGGAGCGTGGCGAGCACGACGAAGACGAACAGGAAGCAGGTGACGTAGAAGCCGAGCATCAGCACCGCGAGGCTCTTGAGCGCGTCCAGTCCGGCGGACCCGGTGACGGCGGCGATGGCGCCGAAGGCACCGATCGGGGCGGCCCACATCACCATGGCGAGGATGCGGAAGACGAGGCGCTGGATGTGCTCGATGCCGCGCAGGACGGGCTGTCCGGCGTCACCCATCGCCTGCAGGGCGAACCCGGCGAGCAGCGCGACGAGCAGTGTCTGGAGGACCTCACCGCCGGTGAAGGCGGAGACGATCGTGGTGGGGACGATGCCGAGCAGGAACTCGACGGTGTCCTTGGCCTCCGCGTCGACCTGGGCCTGGCCGGTCTCCTTGACGGCGTCGGTGACCGCGAGACCCGTGCCGGGCTCCACGATGTTGCCGACGACCAGGCCGATGCCGAGGGCGACCAGGGACATGATCAGGAAGTAGACGAGGGCGATACCGCCCACGGCGCCGACCTTGGCGGCCTTCCGTACGGAGCCGATGCCCAGCACGATCGTGCAGAAGATGATCGGCGAGATCATCATCTTGATCAGGTTCACGAAGCCCGTGCCGAGCGGCTTCAGCTCGACTCCGAGGTCCGGGGAGATCAGGCCCACGGCGATGCCGAGCACCACCGCGATGATCACCGCGATGTAAAGGTAGTGGGTGCGGTCCCGCTTTGCTGCGGGCGCGGCAGGTGCCGTTGGCGTGCTCGTCACGGCTGCCTCCTTGACGTCTTCGTCGGCGTCACCGGCGTGCGGCTCACGTCCGGGGGGAAATGGGGAGTCCGGGGGTCGCGTTCCCTGATCGAGGGCGATCGATCGGCTCGGAAACGCGCAACCGAACTGACGGTGACTATCTCCCGCCTTGTGAGGGCCGTCACCCTTCCGTTCATTTAGTACATCGGGCGGCAGTCGGTGACGGTCGGCCAAGACCGCACAAAACGGCAGGACGAACGCCGGTCCCACCGCCGATGACCAGGACACCGTCTCCCGAACTCCGCGCTCATCTCCAGGCCATCGGATGCTCACTTGTAATCAATGGAGGCGGCGGAGGGAAACCGCATGGCCACTTCGCGACCCTCCCAATTCGGGCAAATCTCAAAATTCGTCATATTCGAGTGAGAGGTCGACAATCGGTTCACGCTTGTACGAAACATGGGGCGGGATACGGCCAACGGCGAGGCAGACTGTGGACATGCGTTTGCCCGGTGTCCCCAAACCCCGCAGCCTGGCAGGTCAGCTCTTCGCCGTGCAGGCCGTGCTGATCGCCGTCGTGGTGGCCGGATGCGCCCTCTTCACCTATGTGAGCGACCAGAGTCAGGCGAACCAGGCGGCGCGCCGGCAGGCGATGGCCGTCGCCCGCTCGGTGGCGGACGCCCCTTCCGTGGTGGCGTCCATCCGCACCGACGACCCGACGGCGACCCTCCAGCCGTACGCGAGCAAGGTCCAGCGGGACACGGAGGTCGACTTCGTCACGATCATGAACACGAAGGGCATCCGCTGGACCCACCCCAATCCCGAGCGCATCGGCGAGCACTTCCTGGGGCACACGAAGCCGGCCCTGCGGGGTGAGTCGTTCACGGAGGAGTACGAGGGCACCCTCGGTCGGTCGGTGCGGGCCGTGACACCCATCCGGGACGGCAGGAAGATCGTGGGGCTGGTCAGCGCGGGGATAAAGGTGCAGGCCATAACCGACCGTGTGCAGGACCAGCTGACCGCGCTGTTCGGGGTGGCCGCCGGGGCACTGGCCCTGGGGGGCGCGGGAACGTACGTCGTCAACGCGCGCCTGCGCCGCCACACGCACGGCATGAACGCGGCCGAGCTGAGCATGCAGCACGACTACCACCAGGCCGCGCTGCACGCCGTGCGGGAGGGGCTGCTGATGCTGGACGGGCAGTTCCGGGTGGCGCTGATCAACGACGGCGCCCGGGAACTGCTCGGAGTGTCCGACGACGTGGTGGGCCGGTCCGTGGCCGAGCTGGGGCTGCCCAAGCCGCTCACCGGGGCGCTGCTGGCGTCCGAGCCGCGGGTGGACGAGGTCCATCTCAGCGGCACCCGGGTGCTGGTGGTGAACACCTCGCCGGTGTCGGGCGGCGAACGCCGGGGCACGGTCGTGACTCTGCGAGATGTGACCGAGCTGCAGTCGCTGATGGGCGAGCTGGACTCCGAGCGCGGCTTCACGCAGGCGCTGCGTTCCCAGGCCCACGAGGCCGCGAACCGGCTGCACACAGTGGTGTCCCTGATCGAGCTGGGCCGCGCCGAGGAGGCGATCGACTTCGCCACCGCCGAGCTGGAACTGGCGCAGGCGCTCACCGACCAGGTGGTCGCGGCGGTGAACGAGCCGGTGCTGGCGGCTCTGCTGCTGGGCAAGGCCGCGCAGGCCAACGAGCGGGGCGTGGAGCTGGTGGTCTCCCCGGACAGCAGCATCGACGACGGCATGCTGCCCGACGCGCTGCCCGCCCGCGATCTGGTGACCGTACTGGGCAATCTGATCGACAACGCGATGGACGCGGCGCAGGGCACGGTCGGCGCCCGGGTCACCGTCACGGCGCTCACCGACGACGCAGGGCTGGTGCTGCGGGTGGCCGACACCGGCCCCGGGGTGGATCCTTCGCATGCCGAGGCGGTCTTCGAGCGGGGCTGGTCGACGAAGCCGGCCGGGCCCGCCGGCCGGGGCCTGGGACTGGCCCTGGTCCGGCAGACCGTCGCCCGGCACGAGGGTTCGCTGACGGTGGCGGAGGCGGCCGGGGGCGGGGCGGAGTTCGAGGCCCGGCTGCCCTTGCCTACGGTGTCCTCGCCCGAGCCGTCCGGGGCCGCCGCCGGCCCGGCGCCCGCACAGTCCTCCGGAGGCGTTGTATGAGACCCCGCCCAGCGTGGCAGCCGCACAGGGGCGGCTCCGCCCAGTTCTCCGGAGGCGACGCATGACCGATCCGATCCGCGTGCTGGTGGTGGAGGACGACCCCGTGGCGGCCGACGCGCACGTCCTGTACGTCGGGCGGGTGCCCGGGTTCACTGCGGTGGGCAAGGCGCACACCGGGGCGGAGGCGCGGCGGGCGCTGGACCGGATGAAGGTGGACCTTCTGCTGCTGGACCTGCACCTGCCCGATGTGCACGGTCTGCAGCTGGCGCGCTCACTGCGGGCCGCCGGCCATCAGACGGACGTGATCGCGGTGACGTCGGCACGGGACCTCACCGTGGTACGGGAAGGGGTCTCGCTGGGAGTGGTCCAGTACGTGCTGAAACCCTTCACCTTCGCGACACTGCGCGACCGGCTGATCCGCTACGCGGAGTTCCACGCGGCGGCGGGCGAGGCGAGCGGCCAGGACGAGGTGGACCGCGCGCTCGCCACGCTCCGCGCGCCGGGACCGGCGGCACTGCCCAAGGGCCTGAGCGCGCCGACGCTGGAACGGGTCACGCGGACGCTGCGCGACGCGGAGGACGGGCTGACGGCCACCGGCGTGGCCGAGGCGGTTGGCATCTCACGGATCACGGCGCGGCGGTACCTCGAACACCTCGTGGACGCGGGGCGGGCGGCGCGCAGCCCGCAGTACGGACAGGTGGGCAGGCCCGAGTTGCACTACCGGTGGGTGACGGGGCAGTAGCGGAAGGCCCCCAGGGCCGCCGTGGCGCCCCGCGAACAGCGTGACGCCCCATCAACCACGCTGTCGGCCAGGCGGATGCAACTCGGCGCACCTACACCCGTCGGCCTTGCTCGCGCAGGCGGGGAGGGGGTTCGCGCTGGGCGGGGTCGTCAAGGGGCGAGGACCTGCCAAGGGTTGACGGCCGCTATGAGGCGAGGGCCGTCAAGAAGTGACGGCCGCCAGGGAACGAGGGCAGTCAAGGGGGCGAGGGCCGCCAAGAGGCGATGAGCCGAAAAGCGACGAGGGCCGCCAAAGGCAAGGAGGCGCCGAGCAACGAAGGCCGCCACAAAGGCAAGGAGCCGCCAAGAGGCGAGGAGCATCAGGGGGCGAGGATGCCCGGCCGGAAAGGCTCCACTCCCACCACGTGCCGCACCCGGGTCGGCTCGATCAGGATCATCAGGCGGCGCTCGCCGGGGAGCAGCCAGGGATAGCGGTCCTCGTCGATGTACTTCTTCGCCAGGCGGTCCATCGACCGCTCGGCCTCCTCGCCCTCCACGAACCGCACGACCCGGCCGCGGATCTCCACCCGGTCGTAGGGGTTCTCGGTGTCGTGGTGGGAGAGCGAGACGTTCGGGTTGCGCCGGAGGTTGTCCGCCTTCACCCGGCCCACCGATGTGTTGACCATGACGTACTCGCCCTCGAGGTCGGCCCACATCGGCGCCACCTGCGGCGCCCCGTCCGCGTCCACGGTCGCCATGTGCCAGAAGTTGGGAGCCAGCAGCCGTTCGCGGACCTGCCCGTCAATCCTGTTCACAGCCGTCATCGCTCCTCCACCGGGCAGAGACCACGCTCGTCCCTGGCCATCCTGGGTTGCGATGACGACCTGTCAACAGTGTGTATTCGGCCACCTCGGCCACTTCGGGCGCCTCGGAGGCCTCGGGCGCCTCGGGGCCCAAGGACGTCCGCGCGCAGCCGAAGCCTGGCCTCGGGGTCGAAGCTCTAGAAGACCGACTCCGCCTCGTCCATCCGGTCCTTGGGCACCGTCTTCAGCTCCGTGACCGCCTCCGCCAGCGGCACCATGACGATGTCCGTGCCGCGCAGTGCCGTCATCCTGCCGAAGTCGCCGCGGTGGGCGGCCTCGACGGCGTGCCAGCCGAAGCGGGTGGCGAGAACGCGGTCGTAGGCGGTGGGGGTGCCACCGCGCTGGACGTGGCCGAGGATGACCGGCTTGGCCTCCTTGCCGAGCCGCCGCTCCAGCTCGTACGCGAGGGCCGTGCCGATGCCCTGGAAGCGCTCGTGGCCGAACTGGTCGATCTCACCGTGGCCGTAGTCCATGCTGCCCTCGACGGGGTGGGCGCCCTCCGCGACGCAGACGACCGCGAACTTCTTGCCGCGGGCGAAACGCTCCTCGACCATCTTGACCAGATCGCCCGGGTCGAAGGGGCGCTCGGGCAGGCAGATGCCGTGGGCGCCGGCGGCCATACCGGACTCCAGCGCGATCCAGCCCGCGTGCCGGCCCATGACCTCGACGACCATCACCCGCTGGTGTGACTCGGCGGTCGTCTTCAGGCGGTCCATCGCCTCCGTGGCGACCCCGACGGCCGTGTCGAATCCGAAGGTGCGGTCCGTCGAGGAGATGTCGTTGTCGATCGTCTTGGGGACGCCGACGACCGGGAGACCGGCGTCGGAGAGCATCCGCGCCGCGGTCAGCGTGCCCTCGCCGCCGATCGGGATCAGCGCGTCGATACCGAACTCCCGCGCCATGTCCTGGGCGTTGTCGCAGGCCTCACGGAGCCGGTCACGCTGCAGCCGGGAGGAGCCGAGGATGGTGCCACCGCGCGCCAGGATGCCGCCGACCGCGTCGAGGTCGAGGTTCTGGTAGCGGCCTTCGAGCAGGCCGGCGTAGCCGTCCTCGAAACCGATGACCTCGTCGCCGTAGTGGGCCACCGCCCGGTGGACGACGGACCGGATCACTGCGTTCAGGCCCGGGCAGTCGCCGCCCGCGGTGAGGACTCCGATGCGCATCGTGCTGTGTCTCCTGCTCGGTGCTGTGACGAGTGGGCTGATAAGAGTGAGTCAATCCGATTGTTCCATGGCCCACAGGCCCCCCGTTTCAGGGCCGGGAAGCCCCGCGAGTACCCACTCCCGTCCGTTCCAGGGCCCCGGACACCGGCACGGACGGTTCCGGACCCCGACCGACGGGTGTGCTAGCCCCTCGCAAGGGTATTGTCAAGAGGGAACAGCTCACCCAGCTGGGTAATTTATCGAGCCACCGCGTCGAGCGACGCCGCCCGAGGTTCGGCGGCACACTGGATCCCGCGACCGGTCGGCGGCCCACCGGATCCGGCCACGGCGAACCCGGGCCCGGACCCATGGCGGTCCCGGACCCATGTCGGATCCGGCACGTCGGACCCGGACCCTTTCGGATCCGGCCCGGTCCACGTCGGATCCGGACCCGGACGCGATTCGGATCCGGGCGGCGCACCGGATCCCGGCGCAGCACCGATGACAGCGACGAAACGGAGAGCACGGCGTGACGCGCAGCGTGTACGTGACCGGGATCGACCGGGGCGACGGCCGCCAGGTCATCGATCTGGGGGTCATGGAGCTCCTGACCCGCCAGGTCGACCGTGTGGGGGTGTTCCGACCACTGGTGCACGACACCCCCGACCGGCTGTTCGAGCTGCTGCGCTCCCGCTATCGGCTGGCGCAGGATCCGGCGACGGTCTACGGCCTGGACTACCACGAGGCGTCCGCGCTGCAGGCCGAGCGCGGCACCGACGAACTGGTCTCCGAGCTGGTCGACCGCTTCCACCGGGTGGCCCGCGACTACGAGGTCGTCCTCGTCCTCGGCACCGACTACGCCGACACCCAGTTCCCGGACGAACTGGCGCTCAACGCCCGGCTGGCGAACGAGTTCGGCGCCTCGGTGATCACGGTCGTGGGCGGCCGTCGGCAGAGCCCCGATTCCGTGCGCGCCGAGACCCGCAACGCGTTCCGCGCTTACGAGGGTCTCGGCTGCGACGTCCTGGCGATGGTGGTCAACCGGGTGGACCCCGGTGACCGCGCCGAGCTGGCGGAGGGGCTGGGCGCGCTGCTCCCGGTGCCCTGTTACGTCCTGCCGGACGAGCCCGCGCTGGGCGCCCCGACCGTCGCCCAGATCACCCACGCGCTCGACGGCAAGGTGCTGCTGGGCGACGACTCGGGCCTCGCCCGGGACGCCCTGGACTTCGTCTTCGGCGGTGCGATGCTGCCGACCTTCCTGGGTGCGCTGACCCCGGGCTGTCTGGTGGTGACCCCGGGCGACCGGGCCGACCTGGTGGTGGGCGCGATGGCCGCGCACAGCGCCGGCACCCCGCCCATCGCGGGCGTCCTGCTCACCCTCGACGAGCGTCCCAGCGACGAGATCCTCACCCTCGCCGCCCGGCTCGCCCCCGGCACCCCGGTGGTCTCCGTGGCCGGCAACAGCTTTCCGACCGCGGCCGAGATCCTCACCCTCGAGGGCAAGTTGAGCGCGGCGACGCCCCGCAAGGCGGAGACCGCGCTGGGCCTGTTCGAGCGGCACGCGGACACCGCCGAGCTGCTGCGCAGGGTCTCGGCGCCCAGCAGCGACCGGGTCACCCCGATGATGTTCGAGCACAAGCTGCTGGAGCGGGCACGGGCCGACAAGCGCCGGGTGGTGCTGCCGGAGGGCACCGAGGAACGGGTGTTGCGGGCCGCCGACGTCCTGCTGCGCCGCGGGGTCTGCGACCTCACCCTGCTCGGCCCCGTCGAGCAGATCCGCAAGAAGGCCGCGGACCTCGGTGTCGACCTCGCGGACGCCCAGCTCATCGACCCGCGGACCTCGGAGCTGCGCGACCAGTTCGCCCTGATCTACTCCCAGTTGCGCTCCCACAAGGGCGTCACGGAGGAGCTGGCGTACGACATCGTCTCCGACGTCAACTACTTCGGCACGCTGATGGTCCAGGAGGGGCTCGCCGACGGCATGGTGTCGGGCTCGGTGCACTCCACGGCCGCGACCATCCGCCCGGCATTCGAGATCATCAAGACCAAGCCGGACGCGAAGATCGTGAGTTCCGTCTTCTTCATGTGCCTGGCCGACAAGGTCCTCGTCTACGGGGACTGCGCCGTCAACCCGGATCCGGACGCGGAGCAGCTCGCCGACGTCGCCGTCCAGTCGGCCGCGACGGCACGGAAGTTCGGGGTCGAGCCGCGGATCGCGATGCTCTCGTACTCGACCGGCACCTCCGGCACGGGCGCGGACGTCGACAAGGTGCGGCAGGCCACCGAGCTGGTGCGGG
Organism: Streptomyces cavernae; assembly: GCF_004023625.1. Taxonomy (GTDB): domain Bacteria; phylum Actinomycetota; class Actinomycetes; order Streptomycetales; family Streptomycetaceae; genus Streptomyces; species Streptomyces cavernae. The sequence continues at coordinate 133,258 of NZ_RPDJ01000027.1, forward strand.
CGCGCCACGGCGATCTGAAGATCGAGGGGCCGATCCAGTACGACGCCGCCGTCGAACCGTCCGTCGCGGCCACCAAGCTGCCGGACTCCGAGGTGGCGGGTCAGGCCAGCGTGCTGATCTTCCCCGACCTCAACACCGGCAACAACACCTACAAGGCCGTGCAGCGGTCGGCCGGCGCGATCGCCGTCGGTCCGGTCCTGCAGGGGCTGCGCAAGCCGGTCAACGACCTGAGCCGCGGTGCCCTCGTCGGGGACATCGTCAACACCGTCGCCATCACGGCGATCCAGGCCCAGGACCACTCGTCGGCGGACGTCCCCGCCGGCACCTGACGACGCCGTCCCGCCCGCCCCGCGTCCGCCGGGCCGCCCCCGTAACCCGACCCAGAAGGCACCCATCCCGTGAGTCCCACCCGCGTTCTCGTCCTCAACTCCGGCTCGTCGTCGGTGAAGTACCAGCTCCTCGACATGCGCGACCGCAGTCGGCTGGCCGTGGGCCTCGTCGAGCGGATCGGGGAGGAGTCCGGCCGGCTCAAGCACACCCCGCTGGCGGGCGGCGGCGAGCCGCGGGAGACCGGCGGGGCGGTCCCCGATCACGAGGCCGCGCTGAAGGCGGTCGCCGGGGAACTGAAGCGGGACGGGCTGGGCCTGGACTCCCCGGATCTGGCGGCGATCGGCCACCGCGTGGTGCACGGGGGCATGTCCTTCACCGAGCCGACCGTGATCGACGACGCCGTGCTCGCCGAGATCGAGCGGCTGGTCCCGGTGGCGCCGCTGCACAACCCGGCCAACCTCACCGGGATCCGCACGGCCATGTCACTGCGCCCGGACCTGCCGCAGGTCGCCGTCTTCGACACCGCCTTCCACACCACGATGCCGGAGTCCGCGGCGCGCTACGCCATCGACGTGCGGACGGCCGACGAGCACCGCATCCGCCGCTACGGTTTCCACGGCACCTCGCACGCGTACGTCTCCCGTGCGACGGCGAAGCTGCTGGGCAGGGACCCGCGGGAGGTGAACGTCATCGTGCTGCACCTGGGCAACGGCGCGTCCGCCTCGGCCGTCCGGGGCGGGCGGTGCGTGGAGACCTCGATGGGCCTGACCCCCTTGGAGGGGCTCGTGATGGGTACGCGCTCCGGTGACCTGGACCCCGCGGTCATCTTCCATCTGATGCGGGTGGCCGGGATGTCCGCGGACGACATCGACGTCCTGCTGAACAAGAAGAGCGGTCTGATCGGTCTGTGCGGCGACAACGACATGCGGGAGATCCGCCGCCGGGTCGACGCGGGCGACGAACAGGCCGCGCTGGCCTTCGACATCTACATCCACAGGCTGAGGAAATACATCGGCGCCTACTACGCGGTGCTCGGCCGGGTGGACGCGGTGGCGTTCACCGCGGGGGTCGGGGAGAACGCGGCACCGGTGCGCGAGGCGGCGCTGGCGGGCCTCGAGGAGCTGGGGCTCGCGGTCGACCCGGAGCTGAACGCCGTACGGGCGGACGGGCCCAGACTCATCTCCCCCGCCGGCGCGCGGGTGGCGGTGGCCGTGGTGCCGACCGACGAGGAACTGGAGATCGCCACACAGACGTACGCACTGGTCAGCGGTGAAAGCCGGCACACCTCGGCCGAATGAGATCCGAGAAATGGCCGCGGGATATCCCGGGATTCGGTTCCAGGACTCGGATAAACCTCAGCTGAGCGGCATCCCGCCCTTTTGTATCTTCCGCTAGACGGAATATTCCGTAGCGAAACAAACCGATAGGATCGCCCCATGCGCCGTTCCAAAATCGTCTGCACGCTGGGCCCCGCCGTCGACTCGCACGAGAAGCTCCTCGCGATGATCGAAGCCGGCATGAACGTGGCCCGCTTCAACTTCAGCCACGGCACCCACGCCGAGCACCAGGGCCGCTACGACCGGGTCCGCGCCGCCGCCAACGAGACCGGCAAGGCCATCGGCGTGCTCGCCGACCTGCAGGGCCCCAAGATCCGGCTGGCGACCTTCGCCGAGGGACCGGTCGAGCTGGAGCGCGGTGACGAGTTCGTCATCACCACCGAGGACGTCCCCGGCGACAAGCACATCTGCGGGACGACGTACAAGGGTCTGCCCGGTGACGTCTCCAAGGGCGACCCGATCCTGATCAACGACGGCAACGTCGAGCTCAAGGTGGTCGAGGTCGACGGCACCCGGGTGAAGACCATCGTCGTCGAGGGCGGCGTCATCTCCGACCACAAGGGCATCAACCTGCCCGGCGCGGCCGTCAACGTGCCCGCGCTGTCCGAGAAGGACGTCGAGGACCTCCGCTTCGCCCTCAGGATGGGCTGCGACCTGGTGGCGCTGTCCTTCGTGCGGGACGCGAACGACGTCAAGGACGTCCACAAGGTGATGGACGAGGAGGGCCGGCGGGTCCCGGTCATCGCCAAGGTGGAGAAGCCGCAGGCCGTCGCCAACATGGAGGACGTCGTGATGGCGTTCGACGGTGTGATGGTGGCCCGCGGCGACCTGGCCGTCGAGTACCCCCTCGAGCGGGTCCCGATGGTGCAGAAGCGCCTCATCGAGCTGTGCCGCCGCAACGCCAAGCCGGTGATCGTGGCGACCCAGATGATGGAGTCGATGATCACCAACTCCCGCCCGACGCGCGCCGAGGCCTCCGACGTGGCGAACGCGATCCTGGACGGCGCCGACGCGGTGATGCTGTCCGCCGAGTCGTCGGTGGGCGCGTACCCCGTCGAGACCGTGAAGACGATGTCGAAGATCGTCCAGGCCGCGGAGGAGGAACTCCTCTCCAAGGGCCTGCAGCCCCTGGTCCCCGGCAAGAAGCCCCGCACCCAGGGCGGCTCGGTGGCCCGCGCGGCCTGCGAGATCGCCGACTTCCTCGGCGGCAAGGGCCTGGTCGCCTTCACCAAGTCCGGTGACACCGCCCGCCGTCTCTCCCGCTACCGCGCGGCCCAGCCGATCCAGGCCTTCACCACCGACGAGGGCACCCGCAACCAGCTGACGCTGAGCTGGGGCGTGGACTCGCACGTCGTCCCGTTCGTGCACAGCACCGACGAGATGGTCGACCTGGTCGACCGCGAACTGCGCAAGATGGCGCGCTTCAACGAGGGCGACATCGTGGTGATGACGGCCGGCTCGCCGCCCGGGGTCCCCGGCACCACCAACATGGTGCGGGTCCACCACTTGGGCGAGACCAAGGACCACTGAGCCCGGCCCGTGTAAGCCGCTGAGGGCGCCCCCTGCGAGGCAGGGGGCGCCCTCGGCGCTTCGTTCACTACGGCAGGTGTTCGGCCAGGCGCTCCCACACCTCGCACTCGCCCTGCCGGCCCGCCCTCAGCCGGACGTGAACTGGTGCAGCCCCGGTACGTGCAGCGTGCCGCCGAACTGTCCGGCCTGGGTGACCTTCACATTGGTGAAGTAGATCAGCGGGATGTTCAGCGGCGGGGGATGCTCCGGGCTGAAGGTGACGGGGATCAGGCCGAACAGGTTGCCCGAGATCTTCTCGGTGTACATGACCGTGTCGCCGTCGGTGATCGTGGACGTCGAGCCCTTGGCCGCCTGCACGTGGTGGGTCTTGCCGGACATCGGGTCCTTGACCGTCTGGTGCAGGTCACCGATGTCGGTGCCGCCGGAGATCACGAACTTCAGTGCCTCCTTGACCGTGCCGTTGGCGGTCTTCACCTTGACGACGCCCTTGTAGTCGGCGCCCTTCAGCAGCAGTGAGCTGGCGTCCAGGTACCAGGGGTCGTCCGGCAGGGCGACGATCTTCTCGACGCCGCCCTCCTCGTCCGTGGCGGCCGGGCAGTCGTCCGGGTCGATCCCGGCGCTCTCGGAAGGGCTGGGGGACGCGGACGTGGACGCGCTCGGGGAGGGAGTGGCCTCGGCTTCCTCCTCCGCTTCCTCCGCCGCCGCCGAAGCGGCCTTGTCCGGCTCGTTCTCGATGGACTTCTGGGGCTCGTCCGCGGCGTCCTTCGCCGTGTCCTTGGCGTCCTCGGCCGTGTCCTCGGCGTCCTCGGCCTTCTCGGCGGCTTCCTCGGCCGCGGAGGCGGACGGCGAGGGCGTGGGGGACGCGCTCGCGGTCTCGCTGTCTCCGGGCGTGAAGGCGTCCTCGATCGCCTTGCCGAGTTCCTCGAGCCCCTTGCCTATGTCCTCGAGGACGTTGCCGCTGCCCTCGGCCGGCGCGGGGTTGGCCTCGGCCGTCGGTTCGCTCGCGGCCGATGACCCCTGGGTCGCCGACGGCGCGGGCTCGGTCTTGTCCTCGGAGGAGCCGGAGTCGTCCGCGGCGTCCGAACCCGAACCGGAGTCCGCGCCACTGCTCGCGGACGGCGCGGGCTCCGTCGGGGTGTCCGGGGAATCCGCCGCGTCCTCGTCCTTGTCCTTGTCCTTGTCGGAGTCCTTGGAGTCCTCGGACGCGGACTCGCTCGCCGAGGCGGAGGGCGAGGGCGTGGCCGACGCGTCCTTGCCGTCCTCGGTGCCGTCCAGGGCCTCGACGCAGTCCTGGTACTCGTCGATGGACAGGCTCGGCGACGACGACGGCTTGTCGTCGGCACGGGCCAGCGTGGAGAAGCCCATCCCCATGATGATCGCCGTCGGCATGGAGGCGATGGCCATCGCCTTGCCCGCCGGCATATGGATCCTGGTGAACAGCGGCTTCTTCGGAGCCGCGTGCCGCGGTCCGGTTCTCGCACGGGGCTGCTGCGCCTCCGCCCCGTGGATCGCCTCGTCAGCCGGCACTGGTCCTCCCGTTCGCGCCGTTCGCGCCGTTCAGCGGGCCGGCTCCTGACAGATCGTTCGGCCGCTTCGCCATGTCCACGACAGGCAGTGCCTCTGTGTCCGCGGAAGGCGGGGTCGCGCTCTGCGGCGCGTCACCGACGGCGGGCCCCGCCTCGGTGGGAGCGTCCGCAGGGGGCACACCGGGCGCCCACGACACGGCCATCGCTCCGCCCACGAGGGCGAACAGGAAGCCGATGAGGAAGCCACCGATATTGGAGACGGGGAGGGAGACCAGCCCCAGCAGGATCGCGGCGACACCGGCGAAGACACGGACGTGCTTCTGGAACCACAGGCTCACACCGAGCACGACCAGCAGTACACCGATGATCAGGGAACCAGCCCCCGCGGTGGTCGCCATCGTGAGGGTCAGGTGGCCGAGCTGGAGGTTCGCGTACGGAAAGTACCCGATGGGGAACCCGGAGAGCAGGACGAACAGGCCCGCCCAGAACGGCCGGGTGCCCCTCCATGCGCGGAAGTTCCGCCGAAAGACTCGGAGATAGTGCTCACTCTGAGCGGGTGACTCGGCGCTCATGGACAACGGCTCCCTGGAACGGCTTTGCGGTAAGTACGGCTTGCTGTGAGTGGGGGGTTCACGGCGAGACGAAGAAGAAGGGGGTGCCGGGCGGACCGACAGCGGTCGGCCCACCCGGCACGGATGTGCTTAGTAGCACTCCTTGACGCCGGTCGACAGCTTCATCTTCAGATTGCTGAGCTTGAAGGTTCCGGCGGTGGTGGCCCACGCCGTCTGCTTCACGTCGGTCAGCGTGGCCACCTCGGCCTGCTGGCCGAACCCGAACGGGTTGGACTGCTCGCCGCCGCCCTTCATGCCCGGACCCTTCAGGTCCTTGGCGGCGACGCCGATGTCGATGTTCTCGAACGTGGCGTTGGCGCTGAGATCCTCGACGTCGATGTAGAGGTTCTTGGCCTCGACCGGAGTGCCGCCGGTGCCGGCGGTCAGCATCAGGCTGACGTTGCCGAGCACCGGGATGCCCGGCGTGACGACGGACTGGCACATGTTCGTGATCTTCGCGGTCTCGAACGCGGAGACCGCGACGGGGTGAACCGCCTTCTCGCCCTTGAGGGTGTAACCCTGGTCAAGCGCGCCGTACTGTGCGAAGCCCGTACCGTCGAGCCTGTCGGCAGTCACCTTGAAAGACTGACCGGAAACGCTGAACGACGCGGCCAGAGCGCCCTGCGCGAGGGCGACACCTATCGCAGCCGTGGCGGCGACGCTGGGCACCATGACCACAGCGAACCGCTTCCATCTGGTCCCGCCACGCACCTGGGACTCCATATTTCCTCCTTCTCGGACGTACATCGCCTGCCCCCGACTGGTCGTCGCTGCGGCTCAGCCGGGCAGGGATGGGAGAAGTGCTACGTCCTCGGGAAGGAGAGCGCCCGTACTCGTCAGGCGCCAACCGCGCCCGAATCACCGGCGATCACCCCCGAGCGACAACCACTGGTCGCGCCTGAACACTTCACGCACAACCTCCGGACAGGCTCCACCGGACCGGTGGAGACCCCCCTGTCCAGGGCCGGCGCCACTGCCGCCGGCCCTGCTCGGTGGGGACCCAGAAAACCCGTTGACCCCGATTGGCTGTCGGGGTGGGGGAATGGACCGAGCGTGGCCGATCGTGGTGCATTCTCGCCGCCCGCACAAGGGGGATCGTTACTCGCGGGTAACGGCCGGATAACCGCGCAACGACCCCTCGGCATCGACCGGCAACGCTCGGTGTTACTCACCGGGTTGACAGAACGGGAAATGAGCGGACAGAAACCGACAGAACAGCGCCCCCGACTTACCCGCAGTAACCGCAGCCGCGATTACCAAGATTTGGTAAAGCGCGGCCACGGTGTCGCTCTGTCGCCAAATCTTTCACTCGGGCACCACAGGCCCTGGTGTTTAGCGACAGGTCAGGCCGCGGACCCGACGAAGTGTCAGAACAGCGCCCGCGCCAGAGCTCTGCGTGCCTGCGTCACCCTCAGGTCGTCGGCGCCGACCACGTCGAACAGCTCAAGCAGCCTTACCCGTACGGCATCCCGGTCATCCCCGGTGGTGCGCCGCACCGTGTCGACAAGGCGGCCGAAGGCGTCCTCGACATGTCCTCCGACCAGATCCAGGTCGGCCGCCGCGATCTGCGCCTGCGCGTCGCCCGGCTTCTCGGCGGCCTCCTTGCGCACCTGCTGCGGGTCCATGTCCTGCACCCGGCGCAGCAACTCGGCCTGTGCGAGGCCGAGTTGGGCCTCGGTGTTGCCCGGGTCGTCGGTCAGCACGTTCTTGTAGGCCTGGATGGCACCGCCCAAGTCGCCCGCGTCCAGGGCCTCGACGGCCGCCTCGAGGAGCGCGTCGTAAGGACCGGCGGGAACCTGGGGCGCAGGGGCCTCGCCCGCACCCGGTTCGGCGTCCGGGTCGACCGTCAGGCCCGTCAGACCGAAGCGCTGCTCGGCGACCTGCACCAACTGGTCCAGGGTGGCGCGGATCTGCGCCTCCGGGGCGGCACCCTGGAAGAGGGGCAGCGCCTGCCCGGCGACGACGGCGAACACGGCCGGGATCCCCTGGACGCCGAACTGCTGCATCAGCATCTGGTTGGCGTCGACGTCGATCTTGGCGAGGACGAACTTGCCGTTGTACTCGACGGCGAGCCGCTCCAGAATCGGGCTCAGCTGCTTGCAGGGCTGGCACCACTCGGCCCAGAAGTCGATGACCACCGGGACCTCGGTGGACCGCTGCAGGACCTCTCGTTCAAAACCCGCCTCGTCGACATCGATGACCAGGCTCGACGGGGACACGGCCCCGCCTCCGCCCTGCCGTGCCGCTTCGGCGCGCGCCTGCTCCGCCTTTGCCTTGGCCTCCTGGGCCGCCTTCACCGCGGCGAGGTCGACGACTCCGCTCATGGACATGTTCCGTGGCTGCATGAGTACATCCTCCCCCTTCCTCGCGCACCTGTGAAAAGCGCTGTGAAAGCGGGAGTCGCCCGGCCCCGCTTTCGATACGACCCGTAGCGTAACTGGCTCCCGACGGTACGGGGAACAGGGCCTCGGTGATCTTCCTCACCGGCCTCGGCGGGCGTTCCGCAGGGGCGAACACGAGCCATGGCCGGATAGGGTCACCGGCATGCAGAGCCGCACGCCCGCCGCCCGCACCGGACGGCCGCGCAGTGCCGCCGCGGACGCCGCGATCCTTGCGGCGACCCGTGCGGCACTGGTCGAACTGGGCTGGTCCAAGTTGACGTTGGGGGACGTGGCGACCCGCGCCGGAGTCGCCAAGACGACGCTCTACCGGCGCTGGGCGGGCAAGAACGAACTCGTCGTGGACGCGGTGGCGGTCCTCTTCGACGAGCTTCGGCTGCCCGACAGCGGCAGCCTCGCCGACGACATCGAGGGCGTGGTGCTCCAGTTCGCGACGATCCTGGCGCGCCCGGAGGCGAGGAGCGGGCTGATGGCCGTGGTGGCCGAGTCCACGCGCGACGACGCGCTGCGTGAGCGCATCCGCGTCTCGATCGTGGACCGCCAGAAGCGCCTGGTCCTGGAGGGCCGCTCCCGCGCCCAGGCCCGCGGCGAACTCCCCCAGGAGTCGGACCCCTCCTCGGCGTCCCGCACCGCGGACCTGATCTTCGACGTGGTGGCGGGGGCGGTGGTCCATCGCACGCTGGTGAGCGGGGAGGCGGTGGACACGGAGTGGGCTCGCCGCCTTGCGCGGGTGCTGCTGTCCGGGCTGGGGAGCACTGTCTGAGGGGTTTCCCGGATCCGGGGCGGAGGCCCCGGATCCGGGACGGGTAGGGGCGGAGGGACAAGAGGGCCGAGAGGACAGGGCGGAGAGGGCAGAGCGGGCGGAGAGCGCGAGAGGGCGGAGAGAACCGGTTCGGCGAACCCCACGGCCGCCTCAGAACCCCGGCGGCTCCGTGTACACCCCCCACTCCTCCCGGAGGACGTCGCAGATCTCCCCCAGCGTCGCCTCCGCGCGCACCGCGTCCAGCATGGGCTCGATCATGTTGGCCCCGGACCGGGCGGCCGTCAGCATGGCGTCCAGGGAAGCGCGGACCCGGGCGTCGTCCCGCGCGGCCTTGCGGGCCGCCAGCACCCGCACCTGCTCCCGCTCCACCTCATGACTCACCCGGAGGATCTCCAGATCCCCGGTGACGGAGCCGGTGTGGACGTTGACGCCCACCACCTTCTTGTCACCCTTCTCCAGGGCCCGCTGGTACTGGAACGCCGACTCGGCGATCTCCCCGGTGAACCAGCCGTCCTCGATGCCCCGCAGGATCCCGGACGTGATCGGGCCGATCGGGTGCTGCCCGTCGGGGTGCGCCCTGAGGCCCCGCTCCTTGATCCGGTCGAAGATCTTCTCCGCGTCGGCCTCGATGCGGTCCGTGAGCTGCTCCACGTACCAGGAACCGCCCAGCGGGTCCGCCACATTGGCGACGCCGGTCTCCTCCATGAGGACCTGCTGCGTGCGCAGCGCGATCTCCGCGGCCTGCTCGGAGGGCAGTGCCAGCGTCTCGTCCAGGGCGTTGGTGTGCAGGGAGTTGGTGCCGCCGAGCACCGCCGCGAGCGCCTCCACCGCCGTGCGTACCACGTTGTTGTACGGCTGCTGCGCGGTCAGCGAGACCCCTGCCGTCTGGGTGTGGAAGCGCAGCCACTGGGCCTTCTCCGACGTCGCGCCGTACACGTCCCGCATCCAGCGCGCCCAGATGCGGCGGGCCGCGCGGAACTTGGCGATCTCCTCGAAGAAATCGACGTGCGCGTCGAAGAAGAACGACAGACCGGGGGCGAAGACGTCCACGTCCAGGCCCCGGGACAGGCCCAGTTCCACGTACCCGAACCCGTCCGCCAGCGTGTAGGCGAGCTCCTGCGCGGCCGTCGCCCCGGCCTCCCGGATGTGGTAGCCGGAGACCGACAGCGGCTTGTAGGCGGGGATGCCGGCCGCGCAGTGCTCCATCAGGTCGCCGATCAGGCGCAGATGGGGCTCGGGCTGGAAGAGCCACTCCTTCTGCGCGATGTACTCCTTGAAGATGTCCGTCTGCAGCGTGCCGTTGAGGACGGAGGGGTCCACGCCCGACCGTTCGGCCGCCACCAGGTACATGCAGAAGACCGGAACGGCCGGTCCGCTGATGGTCATGGACGTCGTGACGTCACCCAGCGGGATGTCCTTGAACAGGACCTCCATGTCCGCCGCCGAGTCGATCGCCACCCCGCAGTGCCCCACCTCGCCGAGCGAGCGCGGGTCGTCGGAGTCACGGCCCATGAGCGTCGGCATGTCGAAGGCGACGCTCAGGCCTCCGCCGCCGGCGGCCAGGATCATCTTGTAGCGCTCGTTGGTCTGCTCTGCGTTGCCGAAGCCGGCGAACTGCCGGATGGTCCACGTCCGTCCCCGGTAGCCGGTGGCGTACAGCCCTCTGGTGAAGGGGTACTCCCCCGGCCAGCCGATGCGCTCGAAGCCCTCGTAGGTGTCCCCGGCCCGCGGACCGTACACCGGCTCCACGGCGTCGCCGGAGAGCGTGGTGAAGTCCGCGTCGCGCTTGCGCGAAGCGTCGTAGCGGGCCTGCCAGCGACGGCGGCCCTCCTGGATGGCGTCAGCGTCCATACCATCGAATTTACTAGGACGTCCAAGTAAATGTCGACGCGAGACCGCCGCACGTTCGCGTGCGGCGGTGGTGTTTCCCGTCCGGGGGTGCTGCCGCGCCGGTGTCAGGCCTTGGCCACGGCGGGAGCGTCGTCGGCCACCTTGGCCTCGAGCTCCCGGCTGATCCTGCGCTCCACGATGAAGGCGGCGGTCGGGATGGTCCCGGCCAGGAGCACCCACAGCTGCTTGCCGACCGGCCACTTCGCCTTGGAGCCGAGGTCGAACGCGAAGACCAGGTAGAGCACGTACAGCCAGCCGTGCGCGATGCCCACGATCCGGGTGAAGTCGGCGGCACCGTTGATGTCGAGGATGTACTTGGCGATGACGCCGAGGGTGAGGAGGACCAGGAGCACGCCGGTGACGTAGGCCATCACGCGGTAGCGGGTCAGCACGCTCTTTTTCATGGGTCCGAGCGTAACCGCCGGATTCCCGCTCCCTTCGGGCGACCCCGGACGGCCTACCGCTCCGCCCGCCTACTCCTCCACGAAGTCCCGCGCCGCGATCCGCAGCGGCCGCAGCATCGCGAAGATCTCCGCGCATTCCTCCGCGTCGTACACACCGAGCCCGAAGTCCATCGCCATCAGGTCACGGGTGGCGGCGTCCACCACCTCGCGGCCCTTCTCGGTGATGGTGGCGAGCGTGCCGCGTCCGTCGTTGGGGTTGGGACGCTTGGCGACCAGACCCGACTTGACCAGGCGGTCCACGGTGTTGGTCACCGACGTCGGGTGGACCATCAAACGCTCGCCGATCTTCGACATGGGCAGCTCGCCTGCCTTGGAGAAGGTGAGCAGCACCAGCGCCTCGTAACGCGCGAAGGTCAGGCCGTACGGCTTGACGACCGCGTCGACCTCCGCCAGGAGGATCTGTTGCGCGCGCATGATCGAGGTGATGGCGACCATGGACGGCACGGACCCCCAGCGCTGCTTCCACAGTTCGTCGGCGCGGGCGATGGGATCGAAGGCAAGACTGAGCGGCTTCGGCACGCCTCGACCTTACCGGCCGGTCACATGGTGGTCAGCCCCGTCTCGCTGTTCGATCACGCGAGCCTTTTCGGACAGCGGGCGCATGGCTTCGGACAGCAGGCGCAGGGCCTCGCGCTGCGTGCGCCGCGCACGCAGCGCGAGCAGGACGCAGCACACCGTGCCGACGGCTCCCGCGCCCACCACGGTCTCGGTGACCCCGGCGAACTCCGCCACGACCCCCGCGAGGGCCATGCCCACCCCCTGGAAGGTCATCAGTCCGGCCGTGTTGAGCGTCATCGCCCGTCCGCGCAGTTCCTCGGGAACGGCCCGCACGAACCACTGGTCGAGCCCCAGTGTGTAGGCGGCCCCGGCCCCGGAGAGCGCCAGCAGGAGCAGCGTCCAGCCGAGGCCGGGGCGCAGGGCGTAACCGAGGTACGGCAGCAGGGTCAGACAGACGAGCGGGAGGGCGACGCGGCCGCGGGTCGCGGGCCGCAGCAGGGAGCCCGCGCACAGTTCACCCGCGATGGCCCCGACGGGCAGCGCGCACATCAGCAGGCCGAGCCCGGCCGGCCCGGTGCCGAGTTCGTCGGCGTAGGGGGCGGCGAGGGCCTCGGGGACGACGGAGAACATGGGCGGCACCCAGAACAGCAGGAGCAGCACCCGCGTCCTGCGGTCGCCCAGCACCTGCCGGGCGCCCCGCAGCGAGTCCGCGACGAGGGTGCCGCCCGCGCCGGCCCGGGCGGGCCGGCGGCGGGTGCCGAACCGCAGCAGCGCCGCCGAGGCCAGGAAGGTTCCCACGGTGACGAGCAGCGCGTGGCGCGGCGACACCACGGTGAGCAGCACCCCGCCGCAGGCGTAGCCGACGAGGAGCGCGCTCTGCGAGACGATCCGCAGGAGGGACCGGCCGAGCACGAACAGGTCCCCCTCGCCGAGGACGTCCGCGAGGGTCGCCGTGCGCGTGCCCTGGAACACGGGCGAGACCACCGCGACCGCGCACCGCAGGGCGAGCAGTGCGGCGACGGGCACGCCGGGCAGCGCCATCGGTGCCACGCACAGGGCGCACAGCAGGTCACAGACCACGAGGACCCGCCGCGCCGGAAAGCGGTCGGCCACGCCCGCGAGCAGGGTCCCGCCGATCAGGTAAGGCAGGAAACCCAGCGCGAACGCGAGCGCGCTCAGCAGCGGCGAACCGGTCAGGTCGTAGACGAGCACCGCGAGGGCGATCTCGCTGACGACGACGCCGAGGAGGGAGAGGGCGTGGGCCGCGAAGACGTGGCGGAACTCGGGGACTCGGAAGAGGGCGGTGTAGCCGGGCGGCCGGGGCGTTCCGGTCGAGGGGGTGCGTCTTCTCCTGGCCGGACGTGGTGAGCGGGTTCGAGCCCCCGTGGCAGCCGACGCTGGTGTATCCGGCGCGGGGCATCGGCGGACTGTGGAGCGGGCCGGGGGACCGTACGCCGGAGGCGCTCGTACGGCTCCTCGGGCGCGGCCGCGCCGCCGTCCTCACGGCCCTGGACGAGCCGGCGTCGACGACGGCACTGTCCCACCGCCTCTCCCTGGCCCAGTCATCGGTCTCCCACCACCTGGCGGCCCTCCACGACGCGGGGCTGCTCACCCGCCGCCGGTACGGGCACCAGGTCCTGTACGAGCGGACACCGCTGGGCATCGCGCTCGCGTCGGGCGGCGACGCCCTAAGTCCCGGCTGACATCGCCCGAGTCGCGACCGACGCGTCCGTCCTGCTGCCCTGCCCCACCCTCCCCGGGCAGGGATTGAGCGATCGCTCAAAACCGGGTAACTTCCTTCCCAGCGATTTGAGCAGTCGCTCAAAACGGGAGGTCACGGTGAAGTCGAGGAGTCCGACGAGCGTGTATGTGGAGACCCGGATCAGGGGCACCGGCCTGGAGGAGCTGTGGGCCCGCACCCAGGAGCCGGCCCAGCACCAGCGCTGGGACGTGCGGTTCACCGAGATCGACCACCTCCCGCGCGCGGAGGGCGAACCCGCGGGCGCGGAGGGCGAACCGCGGAAGTTCAGGTACGCCACCCGCGTGCTGCCGTTCCTGACGGTCGCCGGTACGGGGGTCTCGGCGGGCGAGCGGGAGAGACCGGACGGCACCCGCACCTCGGCCCTGCGCTTCACATCCCCGCACCCCCTGTCGCTGCTCGCCGAGGGCAGCGGCTACTGGCGCTACGTGCCGGACGGCGACGGGGTCCGCTTCCTCACCGGGTACGACTACCGCCCGCGCTGGGGCCGCTGCGGCGTGGTCGCCGACCGGCTGCTCTTCCGTCCGCTGATGGGCTGGGCCACGGCCTGGTCCTTCGACCGGCTGCGGATCTGGCTGGAACACGGGATCACTCCGGAGCGCGCGCGGCTCAACTGGCTCGTGGAGCTGCTGATGCGGGGCGCGGTGATCGCCGTGGCCTGCTCCGGTGTGGTCTGGGTGGGGCACCTCCCCGCCGCGGGCCCGTCGGCCTCGTTCCTCTCCTACTGGATGCCGGTGCTCACGGTGCTCACGGTGCTGGTGGCCCTGCTGGCCCCGCCGCGGTCCGGCACACCCGCCGCGCGCCGCTGCCGGCGCACGACCCCGTCCCGCGCACGGGCCCCGCGCGTTCTCCGCACCTTGGAGCAGTCATGACATCGATCTTCCGGACGGCCATGGGGCGGGACTTCGGGCGTCTGCACCCCGAGCTGCGGCGCAGGTTCTCCGTCGGCCTGGCGAGCGGGGAGGCGTGCACCGGCCGCGGTGTGATGGACCGTGTGTGGCACGGCCGTGGTTTCGTGAGGCCGTTCCTGGCGCTCGGCGCGACACGCCACATCCTTCTCCCACGTGCCGGCCGTGACATCCCCTTCACCATCGAGAACGTGCCGTACGAGGACTCGTACGGCCGTGAGACGGTGAGCTTCGTGCGCACCTTCGACTTCCCCGGCCGCTCGTACCGGTTCGATGCCCAGATGGTGCTCGATCCGCGGGGCGACCGCGTCCTCGACTACCTGGGCACCCACCAGCACCTCGCCAGCGATCTTCACTTCCGGGCGGAACCCGACGGCTCGTTGCTCATCCGTTCCGGTGAACACCGGTTCCGGGAGGGGCCCGTGGACGTCCGGGTGCCGGAGCTGGTGGGCGGTGAGGCGGAGGTGCGGGAGTCCTTCGACGACGCGCACGGCTGCTTCCGGGTACGGGTGCGGGTGGTGAACCGGCGCTTCGGGCCGCTCTTCGGGTACGAGGGGTCGTTCACGGCCTCGTACGAGGACGCGCGGGAGCGCGGCGTGCGAGCCGGTCTGCGCCCGGTCCGCGAAGAGGCACGCGCATGAGCCCGGACACCGCGAAGGCGCAGGAGACCAAGGTCAAACTGCTGGAAGGGGCGCTGCGGACGCTCACCGAGCACGGGATCGCCAAGACGTCGGCACGCACGGTGGCGGCGTCGGCCGGGGTCAACCAGGCGCTGGTCTTCTACCACTTCGGCTCGGTCGACGAACTCCTCGCGGCGGCCTGCCGGCACGGGGCCGAACAGCGTGTCGCCCGCTACCGGGACCGGCTGGCGGCGATCGGGAGCCTCACCGAGCTGCTCGACTTCGGGCGGGAGATGCACCAGGAGGAGCGGGCGGCGGGACACGTGGCCGTGCTGGGCCAGTTGCTGGCCGGCGCCCAGACGCACCCGGCCCTGGCCCCCGCCACGGCGGCGGGCCTGGACCTCTGGATCGCCGAGATAGAAACGGTCCTGCGCCGGGTCCTCGGGCCCACACCGTTCGCGGACCTCACCGATCCCGCCGGACTGGCCCGAGCGGTGGCCGCGTCGTTCGTGGGCATCGAGTTGTACGAGGGCGTGGACCCGGCGGGCGCCACGGCCGCGCTGGACGCCCTGGAACAGCTGGGCGCGCTCCTCGCGGCCCTGGAGGACCTGGGGCCGGTGGCTCAGCGGGCGGTTCGGCATCGCCTGCGGCGGGCGGTGCGGGGGTAGTGCGGGGGCAGTGCGGGGGTAGTGCGGGGGTAGAGGGACCGCGCCGACGGGAAATCCTGGCGGGTCGTGGCGGGTTGCGCGCCCCGTCAGGGGCGCGGGGAACTGCGCGACCAGCCACACACATCCCGCAGACGCCACCCGAGGGGCAAGGGGCAGGCGCGCTGGCGGGGTGGAAGGGGCGACAGCCCCTGAAGGACGGGATGGGACGGGACGGGACGGGACGGGAAGGGTAGGGGCAGCGGGGGCGAAACCCCGAGGCGCGCACCCCCACCGGCACCCGCGAGCCTCACGACGAAAGGTGCCGCTCCACCGTCTCCACCTTGGACGTGAGCCCGTCCGTCACCCCGGGCCGGATGTCTGCCTTGAGGACGAGGGAGACCCGGGGAGCGCGCTCCTCCACGGCGGCGACCGCGCGCTTGACCACGTCCATCACCTCGTCCCACTCCCCCTCGACCGAGGTGAACATCGCGTCCGTGCGGTTCGGCAGCCCGGACTCACGGACGACACGTACGGCAGCGGCGACGTACTCCCCGACGTCCTCACCGACCCCGAGCGGGGTCACGGAAAAGGCGACGATCATGCGCTCACGACCCCTTCCTTACGGGCGCGGGAGGCGATCACCGCGTCCTCGGACTCGCGCCGCAGCTTGCGGTCGGCGAAGAAGCCGCCGGCCGGCAGGACGGAGAGGACGAAGTAGAGCGCCGCGGTCTTCAGCGACCACTTCGCCCGGTTCCAGGCGTCCGCCCAGAAGATCACGTACAGGATGAACAGGAAGCCGTGGACCGCGCCCATCACGGGCACCGCGTTGAAGTCCGTGGTCCGCTTCAGCACCGAGCAGACGAGCAGGAGCAGGAAGGACACGGCCTCGGGGGTGGAGACCAGGCGGAGGCGGCGGAGGGCGGAGGCGGTCTTGATGTCCACGGGTCACCTTCGGTGGGAGGGGCTGTGGTTGCCGTTCTGTGCGCCGGACGCACGCAGGGCACCCTCAGGCGCCTTGTGAATGCGCGCACAAGCGCTCTCCCATTGTGGCATCACGCTCGCCCCGGGCCGCCTCAGGGTCGGGCCCTCGCCGATCTCGGGGTCCGGATCATCCCGGAGTATCTGTTCTAGGACGGCTTCCGACCGCTAACGTCACCGCGTGGCAACCTTCCGACTCCAGGGCAGCAAAGTGCTGGCCGTAGACATGGCCGGCGACGCCGTGAAGGCGAAGAACGGCTCGATGGTCGCGTACGACGGACAGATGGACTTCAAGAAACTCAGCGGTGGCGGGGAGGGCCTGCGCGGCATGGTCACGCGCCGGCTCACCGGTGAGCAGATGACGCTGATGGAGGTGAAGGGACACGGGACCTGCTGGTTCGCCGACCGGGCGAGCGAGATCAACCTCGTGGCCCTCCAGGGCGACAAGCTGTATGTGGAGTCCAGCAACCTCCTCGCGACGGACTCCGGACTGCGCACGGGCACGTCCTTCACGGGGCTGCGCGGCGCATCGCAGGGAAACGGGCTGTTCACGACGACGATCGAGGGGCACGGCCAGGCGGCGATCATGTCCGACGGTCCGGCCGTGGTGCTCCGGGTGAGCGCGCAGTACCCGCTGACCGTCGACCCGGGGGCGTACATCGCCCACCAGGGCAATGTGCGGCAGTCCTTCCAGTCCGGTGTGACGTTCCGGACGTTCATGGGCGAGGGCGGCGGCGAGGCGTTCCAGATCCGCTTCGAGGGCGACGGACTCGTCTATGTGCAGCCCAGCGAGCGCAACACGATCGCGGGGGATGTCTGATGCCGTTCCGTGAGATCAACTCGAAGATGATCGAGGCGACGGTCATGCCCGGGCAGCGGCTGTTCAGCCAGCGCGGAGCGATGCTCGCCTACAAGGGTGACGTCTCCTTCACCCCGAACATCCAGGGCGGCCAGGGCGGGCTGATGTCCATGATCGGTCGCCGGGTCGCGAACGAGGCCACCCCGTTGATGACCGTGGAGGGCAGCGGCACCGTGCTCTTCGGTCACGGCGGCCACCACATCCAGGTGATCGGCCTCACCGGGGACACCCTCTACGTGGAGGCGGACCGGCTGCTGGCCTTCGACGGCACGCTCCAGCAGGGCACGATGTTCATGGGCGCCCAGGGCGGGGTCATGGGCATGGTCCGGGGGCAGGTCTCCGGGCAGGGGCTGTTCACCACCACACTCCAGGGGCACGGCTCGGTCGCCGTGATGGCGCACGGCGGGGTCATCGAGGTGCCGATCACCCCGCAGCGCCCGGTGCACGTCGACCCGCAGGCGTACGTGGCGCACCACGGTGACGTACGCAACAAGCTGTCCACGGCGCTGGGCTGGCGGGACATGGTCGGGCGCGGCTCGGGCGAGGCGTTCCAGCTGGAGCTGAGCGGCAGTGGTGCGGTGTACGTCCAGGCATCGGAGGAGAAGCTTTGAGCGCTTACGGGGCCCCGGGCCCGGTGGTCCACGACCCCATGACCCTGCCGTCCGACGACAACGTCAACAATTACACCTTCTGTGTGGAGCTCAAGGGGAGCGAGTGGTTCCTGCAGAAGGGCAAGATGATCGCCTACTACGGCTCGATGGAGTTCAACGGCATCGGGCAGGGGCGGCTGGACCGGTTGGTGCGGACGAGTTTCCATTCGCCTCTGCACGCTAGCGACTGGGTGGTGGCCTCCGGCTCGGGCAAGATGCTCCTCGCCGACCGGGCCTTCGACGTGAATTCGTATGACCTGGACGAGGGCAACCTGACCATTCGCTCCGGCAATCTGCTCGCTTTTCAGCCAAGTCTCGCACTCAAGCAGTCGATCGTCCCGGGCTTTCTGACGCTGATCGGCACGGGCAAGTTCGTGGCCGCGTCGAACGGCCCGGTGGTGTTCATGGAACCGCCCATCCGGGTCGACCCGCAGGCCCTGGTGGGCTGGGCGGACTGCCCCTCGCCGTGCCACCACTACGACCACGCCTATATGACCGGCGTCATGGGCGGTCTACGTGCGCTGACGGGCATCGGCGGGGCCTCCGGCGAGGAGCACCAGTTCGAGTTCGTCGGGGCCGGCACGGTGCTGCTGCAGTCGTCCGAGACGCTGATGGCGGAGCAGGCCACGGGGGTGGTTCCGCACGAACCGGGAGTGCCCGGCGGCCAGGGGGTACCCGGCTCGCACGGGCAACAGCCCGGCGTACCACGCCTTCCCGGACAGCTCGGGGACCTCCAGCGCCGCTTCGGGCTGTGAACGGTAGTCTGCGGAGGGTGACGTCGAACGCGTGCGCGCAGTCACCGGCAGGACCGCCAGTTCACCTAGTCCGCCTTTCAACCTCTTAGGTAGAATTAATTCATGGAGACCGAGACGGCCACGCGCTGGCTGACCGATGCGGAGCAGTGCGCCTGGCGCACCCACCTGGAGGTCAACAGGCTGTTGACCTACCAGCTGGAAAAGGATCTGCAGCCGTTCGGCCTGACGATGAACGACTACGAGATCCTGGTGAACCTCTCGGAGGCCGAGGGCGTGCGGATGCGGATGAGCGACCTCGCCTCCGCCACCCTCCAGTCCAAGAGCCGGCTCTCGCACCAGATCACCCGCATGGAGAACGCGGACCTGGTCCGCCGGGAGAACTGCGAGTCGGACCGCCGGGGTCTGTACGCCGTGCTGACGGAGCACGGCCGGGAGACCATGCGGCGGGTCGCACCGCACCACGTGGCGTCGGTGCGGCGCCACTTCATGGACCTGCTGTCCCCGGAGGCCATGGAGGAACTGCACAAGTCGCTGTCACCGATCGCCGAACACCTGCGCACACAGCGGGGCAGGCCCTAGCTAGTGCCCCGACAGGCAACGTTCGCCCCGTCGCGACGCCCGGCACGCTCCCCCAAGCTCTTCGAGCAGGGGGTCCCCCCAGAGGACGCCCCGGACGCCGCTCCTTGACGGGCAAACGTTGCCTGCCGCGGCACTAGTGCTGTGACTCGCGAGCCGGTGAACCTTTCCGGCCACAGCACTAGCCACCAGCCGGCGGCAGCCTGAGTTCGAAGAGGGCTCCGCCGGCCGGGGCGTCCCGTACGACGAGCGTTCCACCGTGTCGTACGGCGACGTCCCGGGCGATGGCGAGGCCCAGGCCCGCTCCGCCGTCGTCGCGGCTGCGGGCGTCGTCGAGACGCACGAACCGCTCGAAGATCCGCTCGCGTTCCGGGGCGGGTACGCCTTCCCCGTCGTCGGCGACCTCCAGCACGACCCACGGTCCGTCGCGCCGCACCGTCACCCCGACGCCCGTCCGGGCGTGCCGCTGCGCGTTGTCCAGCAGATTGGCCAGGATCCGGGCCAGCTGACCACGTGATCCGGCCACTTCCACGGGGCCGGCGCCGTCCTTCACGTCGACCGTCACCTCAAGCCGGTCACCCGTGCGCTGCGCCGCCTCCTCGCCCACCAGCGCGGCCAGGTCGAGCCGTGTCCCACCCGGCCGCTCCCCCGCGTCCAGCCGCGCCAGCAGCAGCAGATCGGCGGCCAGTGCCTGCAGTCGTACGGTGTCGGCGACCGCACCCTCCAGATCCAGCAGCTCACGGTGCGCCGCGCCCACCTCCAACTGGGTGCGCAGCGACGCGATGGGGCTGCGCAGTTCGTGCGAGGCGTCGGCGACGAAGCGCCGCTGGCGTTCCACGGCGGCCTGGAGCGCGGCGAGGGTCTCGTTCGTGGTACGGGCGAGGCGGGCCACCTCGTCATGGGTGTCCGGCTCGGGCACCCGCCGGGCGAGGTCCTGGGAGGCGGTGATGGCGGCCATCTCGCCGCGGATCCCCTCGACCGGCCTGAGCGCCCGCCGGGTCACCAGCCAGGTCACCCCGGCCACCGTCAGCAACAGCACCGGCAGCCCGATCAGCATGGACGTCCGCGCCGTCCCGACGGCGCCCTGTTCGGCGTCGAGTGGCGAGCCCGCGTGGACCGTCAGCGTGCCGTACCGGGCCGTGGTCACCTTGACCGCGGCGAACCGGTACTCCTTGGTCTCCCCGTCGGCGGTCGCGGTCCCCTGCGTGGGCCGGGCGGTGTCGGAGATCTCGCCCGCGTCGGGTGCGTCCGAGGCATCCGTGTCGTCGGCACTGTCGTCGCTGTCCACGTCGTGGTCGCCGTCGTCGGCGTCGTCCGCGTCCTGGTCGGCGTCCGTACCGGGGCCCCGTCCCGGCGTGGCCGTCGGCCGGGGCTGGGCCGGCTGCGGTCGCAGGGCCGTGACTCCCGTGCCGCTGATGGCCTGCAGGCCCTCGCTCACCGCGAGCAGCCGCCCCTTCTCGTCGACGACCTGCACCGGATGGTCCTCGGCGTCGGGCAGGTCGAGCGCGTCGAACGAGACGCGGGGGGCGGCCAGTTGCGACGCGACGTTGCGGGCCTCCGCACCGGCCTCGGCGTCGGCCTGGTCCGTGAGGCTGACGCGCAGCGCGAGCAGCAGGGCGGCACCCGCGGCGACCAGGGCGACCGCGACGACCAGGGTCGCGCCGAGCGTCGCCCGGGCCCGTACCGAGCCGAAAGGCCGTCTCATCTCGCCTCCAGCCGGTAACCGGCGCCGCGCACGGTCCGGATGAAGCCGGCGCCCAGCTTGCGGCGCAGTGCGCTGATGTACACCTCGACGATGTTGGGGTCGCCGTCGTACGCGAAGTCCCAGACGTGTTCGAGGATGTCGGCCTTGGAGACGAGCTCCCCGGACCGCACCGCCAGGTGTTCCAGTACGGCGAACTCCTTCGCGGTCAGGGCGACTTCCGTCCCGTCGACGTGGACGCGGCGGGCGGCGGTGTCCAGGCGCAGGTCGCCCACGTTGAGTACCGGCGACCCTCCGGACGGACCGCGGCGGCGCAGCAGCGCCTTCACCCGGGCGACCAGGACCACGTACGAGAACGGCTTGGTGAGGTAGTCGTCGGCGCCCGTGTCGAGACCCTCGGCCTCGTCGTACTCGCCGTCCTTGGCGGTGAGCATCAGGATCGGCACGTCGTGGCCTGCCGCGCGCAGGGCGGCGCAGACGCGGTAACCGTTCAGCCCGGGCAGCATGATGTCGAGGACGACGAGGTCGTAACCGCCCTCGGAGGCACGGTGCAGACCCTCGCGGCCGTCGTGCACGACGTCCACGGCGTAGCCCTCGGCCGCCAGGCCCTTGGCGAGGGACAGGGCGAGCCGCTTTTCGTCCTCCACGATCAACAGGCGCATGGGCACAAGCTTTTCAGACCGAACCTGAAGTGATCTTCAGCTTGCTTCAGCCTGGCTTCAGGGTCGCCGAGCGAGTGTTGGTCCTGTCCGCAACCGACGTACGGACGTGACCGACGTACTCAGGAGGAATCCCATGAAGCGCAAGCTCGTCATCGCCACCGTCGCCGCCGCGGCCCTGGTCGGCGGAGGTACGGCGACGGCCCTGGCCGTCTCGGGCGACGACGCGACGGCGCAGCGGTCGAGCGTGCGGCTGGGTGACGACGCCGGCCGGGTCGGCGCCGACCGGGACGACGACCAGGACGACGACCGGGACGACGCCGTCCGGGACCAGGACGACCGGAGTGACGCCGCTGAGCGGGCCACCGGGCAGAGCAAGGACCGCATCACCGCCGAGGCGGCGATCGCCGCCGCCCTGAACCACACCCCCCGCGGCACCGTCGTCTCCGCCGACCTCGACGACGAAGCCGGCAAGGTCATCTGGGACGTGGACATGCTGACCCGGGACAACACCTGGAAGAGCATCCAGGTCGAGCCGGCCACCGGCCGCATCCTGGGCGCGCACACCGAGCAGGAGGACGACACCGCCCAGGTACGGAACGCCCTGAAGGGGGCTTCGGTCTCCGCCAAGGACGCCGCCCGGGCCGCCGCCGCCAACGGCACGGTGACATCGGTCGGCCTCGACGACGAGGACGGCACGTGGGAGGCGGAGACGGCCGCCGCCCAGGGCAAGGAGAAGGACTGGACCGTCGACCCGAAGACGGGCAAGGTCACCGCCGACCGCTCGGAGGACGGCCGCTCCGGCGACGACCGCTCGGGCGACGACCAGGACAACGACCGCTCGGACGACGCGGACGCGTCGGACGACGACTGACCAACCGGCGGGACGAGCGACGCCCGGCAGGCCCCCCGGCCGGGCGTCGCTCGCGTACGCGACGCCGCCCCGGGGCCGCGGGAAGCGGAGGCCGCCCCGTGAGCCGTGAAGTGACGCGCCCCGAGAGCTTGTGTGTGGGAGCGGTGCATCGCACGGCGGAGGATCACCCGCGTACTGGCGTACCGGATGCACTCGGGTGCTGCGACAACGCGGCGGTGGGGCCCCTCCCCGCGAGCGAAGCCGAGCGTTGGGGAGCCGTGCCGGGCGTCGTGAGCCGGTGAACCTTTCCGGCCACGGCACCGGACCGGAGGCCGCCGTGCAGTGCCTCGGCGAGAGCGAGTCGGCGCCCTCGGGCTCACCCCTCGGTAAGCCCCGCCACCAGCTCGTCCGCGGCCCGATAGGGATCCAGCTCCCCCGATACGATCCGCTCCGCCAGCGCGCCGAGCCGCCGGTCCCCGTGCAGATCCCCGATCCGCTCCCGGAGCGCCGTCACCGCGATCGTCTCGACCTCCAGGGACGCCCGCGCCAGTCTCCGCTCGGCCAGCACCCCGCGCTCCTCCATCCACGCGCGGTGCTTCTCCAGGGCCTCCACGACCTCGTCGACGCCCTCCCCGCGC
This sequence comes from Streptomyces cavernae, assembly GCF_004023625.1. Classification (GTDB taxonomy): domain Bacteria; phylum Actinomycetota; class Actinomycetes; order Streptomycetales; family Streptomycetaceae; genus Streptomyces; species Streptomyces cavernae. Next base: position 156,210 of record NZ_RPDJ01000027.1, read on the forward strand.
GCCGCGACCGTCTTCACGATCGGCGGGCGCCAGTCCCCCGGTCCACGGGACTCACCGAGGCCGAGCATGTGGTTCAGCTCGCGCGCGGTCGCGTCCGCGCCGTCCCGGTCGGCCTTGTTGACCACGTACACATCGCCGATCTCCAGGATTCCGGCCTTCGCCGCCTGGATACCGTCGCCCATCCCGGGCGCCAGCAGCACCACGGACGTGTCCGCCTGCGAGGCGATCTCGACCTCCGACTGGCCGACCCCGACCGTCTCGACCAGGACGACGTCGCACCCCGCCGCGTCCAGCACCCGGATCGCCTGCGGAGCGGCCCACGCCAGCCCGCCCAGATGCCCGCGGGTGGCCATGGAGCGGATGTAGACGCCCGGGTCCGACGCGTGCTCCGACATCCGTACCCGGTCACCGAGCAGCGCGCCCCCGGAGAACGGCGAGGACGGGTCGACGGCGAGCACGCCGACCCGCTTGCCCTGCTTGCGGTACGCGGTCACCAGCGCGGACGTCGACGTGGACTTGCCGACGCCGGGCGATCCCGTAAGGCCGACCACGTACGCCCCGCCCGTGAGCGGGGCCAGCGCCGCCATGACCTCACGGAGCTGCGGGGACGCCCCCTCGACCAGCGAGATCAGCCGGGCGACGGCCCGCGGCCGCCCTTCCCTGGCCTGGGCCACCAGCGAGGAGACGTCCTGCATCACAGCTCCGTTCCGAATCACTCACAAAACGACATACGGCTTCGGCCGGGGGCCTTGCTCCTGCCCGCCCCGTCAGCCCTTGGGTACCCGGACGATCAGCGCGTCACCCTGCCCACCGCCACCGCACAGCGCGGCGGCGCCCACGCCACCGCCCCGCCGCTTCAGCTCCAGGGCGAGGTGCAGCACGAGCCGGGCGCCGGACATCCCGATCGGGTGGCCGAGAGCGATCGCGCCACCATTGACGTTCACCTTTTCGGCGGAAACACCGAGGTCCTTCATTGACTGAACGGCCACCGCGGCGAACGCCTCGTTGATCTCGATCAGGTCGAGGTCCTCCACCGACAGCCCGTCCTTCTTCAGGGCGTGCTGGATGGCGTTGGAGGGTTGCGACTGCAGGGAGTTGTCGGGCCCGGCCACGTTCCCGTGCGCCCCGATCTCCGCGATCCACTCGAGGCCCAGTTCCTCCGCCTTGGCCTTGCTCATCACGACCACGGCCGCCGCACCGTCCGAGATCTGCGAGGAGGAGCCGGCGGTGATCGTGCCGTCCTTGGTGAAGGCCGGGCGCAGCTTGCCGAGGGACTCCGCCGTGGTCTCGCCGCGGATCCCCTCGTCCTGGCTGAAAACAACCGGTTCGCCCTTGCGCTGCGGGATCTCCACCGGGGTGATCTCGGCCTCGAAGATCCCGTTCTTCTGCGCGGCGGCGGCCCGCTGGTGGGAGAGGGCGGCGATCTCGTCCTGCTCCTCGCGGCCGATCGCGAGGCGCGTGTTGTGCTTCTCCGTGGACTCACCCATGGCGACGCCCTCGAAGGCGTCGGTCAGGCCGTCGTACGCCATCGCGTCGAGCATCTGGACCGCGCCGTACTTGTAGCCCTCACGGGACTTCGGCAGCAGGTGCGGAGCGTTGGTCATCGACTCCTGGCCGCCCGCGACGATCACGTCGAATTCACCCGCGCGGATCAACTGGTCGGCGAGGGCGATGGCGTCGAGCCCGGAGAGACAGACCTTGTTGACGGTGAGGGCCGGGACGCCCATCGGGATACCGGCCTTGACGGCGGCCTGGCGCGCCGGAATCTGCCCCGCCCCGGCCTGCAGAACCTGGCCCATGATCACGTACTGCACCTGGTCGCCACCGATCCCCGCACGGTCGAGGGCGGCCTTGATCGCGAAGCCGCCGAGGTCGGCTCCGGAGAAGGACTTCAGGGAGCCCAGCAGCCGTCCCATGGGCGTACGCGCGCCCGCGACGATCACTGAGGTGATACCGGTCGTTCCTGACATGAGGCACTGCCCCTTGGATGAGAAGTGAACGAGGGTTTACTTCGAATGTACTGAGCAGTACGGCACCCCGTCATCCGGCAGCGAGTGTGATCGCGCGCACGTTGCGTAACCATCCGAGGAGCGCTGCACTGATTCCATGCTGACGCGAATCGACCACATCGGGATCGCCTGCTTCGACCTCGACAAGACCGTGGAGTTCTATCGCGCGACCTACGGCTTCGAGGTGTTCCACACCGAGGTCAACGAGGAGCAGGGCGTCCGGGAGGCCATGCTCAAGATCAACGAGACGTCCGACGGCGGCGCCTCCTACCTCCAACTGCTGGAACCCACCCGCGAGGACTCCACGGTCGCCAAATGGCTGGCCAAGAACGGCGAGGGCGTGCATCACATCGCTTTCGGTACGGCGGATGTGGACACGGAAGCCGCGGACATCAGGGACAAGGGCGTACGCGTCCTGTACGACGAGCCACGACGTGGCTCGATGGGCTCCCGGATCACCTTCCTGCACCCCAAGGACTGCCACGGCGTACTGACAGAACTGGTCACTTCGGCACCTGTTGAGTCACCTGAGCACTGATGCCCGTATACCTGGGCCGGTAGGGTTGGGGACGGCCGCTGCCACCATCGGGGCGGTCCGTGCTCCCGCGCTGCGGGAGTTCGAGGCCGGGGTCCAGGTTTCGGGGGCGAGCGCCGGGGCGGCAGCCCGTGCTCCGTCGTTGATCTGACACCATTCCCCGGGGGCACCGTTCGGCGGATGGACGGAGCTCGTTTGGAGAAGCTTGCGACCAGGGGACGGATGGGACCGCGCAGTGCGGGGCTACGAACGCCAGGAGCGAGAGCCGGCGGCTGACGTCGACCACCTCTCTCGGTTCGAGGCCGAGATGGAGCGGCTGAAGACCGAGCGGGAAAAGGCGATCCAGCACGCCGACGACCTCGGCTACCAGGTCGAGGTGCTGCGCGCCAAGCTGCACGAGGCGCGCCGCACCCTCATGTCCCGGCCCGCCTACGACGGTCACGACATCGGCTATCAGGCGGAGCAGATGCTCCGCAACGCCCAGATGCAGGCCGACCAGCTGCGCCAGGACGCCGAGCGGGAGCTGCGCGAGGTCCAGGCCCAGCGGCAGCGGCTGCTGCAGGAGCACGCCGAGCAGGCCGCCCGGCTCCAGGCCGAGTTGCACGCCGAGGCCGTCGCCCGCCGCCAGCAGCTCGACCAGGAGCTGTCGGAGCGCCGGCAGACCGTCGAGTCTCACGTCAACGAGAACGTGGCCTGGGCCGAACAGCTGCGGGCCCGCTCCGAGCAGCAGGCCCGCCGACTCCTCGACGAGTCCCGCGGCGAGGCCGAGCAGGCCCTCGCCGCGGCCCGCGCGGAGGCCGAGCGGGTCGTCACCGAGGCCCGGCAGCGCCTCAGCAGCGAGGCCGAGGCGGCGCGTGCGGAGGCCGAGCAGATCCTGCGCCGGGCCCGCGCCGACGCCGAGCGGCTGCTGAACGAGGCGTCCAACCAGGCCCAGGAGGCCACCGAGCACGCCGAGCGGCTGCGCAGCTCCTCCGCGAACGAGTCGGACTCCGCGCGCCGCCAGGCGGGTGAGCTCAGCCGCGCCGCCGAGCAGCGGATGGCCGAGGCGGAGGCCGCGCTGCGCGAGGCGCGCACCGAGGCCGACAAGGTCGTCGCGGAGGCCAAGGAAGCCGCGGCCAAGGCCCTCTCCAGCGCCGAGTCCGCCAACGAACAGCGCACCCGCACCGCCAAGGAGCAGGTCGCCCGGCTGGTCAGCGAGGCCACCAAGGAGGCCGAGGCCACCAAGGCGGACGCCGAGCGGGTCATCGCGGACGCCCGGGCCGAGGCCGAGCGGATCCTGTCGGAGGCGGGCGACCAGGCCCGCAGCGTCACGGCCGAGGAGACCGCCTCCCAGCTCGCCAAGGTCGCCCGGACCGCCGAGGACGTGCTGAACAAGGCGTCGGAGGAGGCCAAGCAGACCACCAAGGCCGCCGCCGAGGAGGCCGAGCGGATCCGCCGCGAGGCGGAGACCGAGGCGGACCGGCTGCGCGCCGAGGCGCACGACATCGCCGAGCAGCTCAAGGGCGCGGCGAAGGACGACACCAAGGACTACCGCGCCAAGACGGTCGAGCTGCAGGAGGAGGCCCGCCGGCTGCGCGGCGAGGCCGAGACGCTGCGCGCGGACGCGGTCGCCGAGGGCGAGCGGATCCGCGCCGAGGCCCGCCGCGAGGCGGTCCAGCAGATCGAGGAGGCGGCCAAGACCGCCGAGGAACTGCTGGCCAAGGCGAAGGCCGACGCGGACGAACTGCGCACCACCGCCACCACCGACAGCGAGCGGGTGCGCACCGAGGCGATCGAGCGCGCCTCGACGCTGCGCCGGCAGGCCGAGGAGGTGCTGCAGCGCACCCGCGACGAGGCGGAGCAGAACCGCGCCGAGGCGGTCGAGCTCGCGGAGACCATCCGCAGCGAGGCCGAGGAGACTGCGCGGCAGCTGCGGGAGGACGTCGAGCGCGCCATAGCGGCCCGGCAGACGGAGGCGGCCGAGGAGCTGGCCCGGCTGCAGTCGGAGGCCGAACAGCGGCACGCCTCGGCCGAACAGGCGCTGGCGGACGCCCGCGCGGAGGCGGAGCGGATCCGCCGTGAGGCCGCGGAAGAAGCAGAGCGGCTGCGCAACGAGGCCGCGGAACGGCTGCGTACGCTGCGCGCGCAGGCGGAGGCGGAGGCCGATCGGCTGCGCAACGAGGCCGCCTCGGACGCCTCGGCGTCCCGGGCCGAGGGCGAGGCCATCGCCGTACGCCTGAGGACGGAAGCCGCGACGGAGGCCGAGCGGCTGAAGTCCGAGGCCCAGGACACCGCCGACCGGGTCCGTGCGGAGGCGCAGGCCGCCGCGGAGCGGCTGAGCACGGAGGCCACGGAGACGCTGGCCGCCGCCCAGGAGGAGGCCGCCCGGCGCCGCCGCGAGGCCGAGGAACTGCTCGGTTCGGCGCGCCAGGAGGCGGACCAGGAGCGCGAGCGGGCCCGCGAGCAGAGCGAGGAACTCCTCGCCGTCGCCCGCAGCCGCGTCGAGGAGGCGCAGGCGGAGGCGGTACGGCTGGTCGAGGAGGCCGACCGCCGCGCCAACGAGATGATCACCAGCGCCGAGCAGACCGCGCAGCAGGTGCGCGACTCGGTGGCGGGGCTGCACGAGCAGGCGCAGGAGGAGATCGCCGGGCTGCGGTCGGCGGCCGAGCACGTCGCGGAGCGGATGCGCTCGGAGGCACAGGCGGAGGCCGACCGGGTGCGCTCCGACGCGCACGCGGAGCGGGAGCGGGCCTCCGAGGACGCCAGCCGGATCCGGCGCGAGGCCGCGGAGGCCTCGGAGGCCGCCAAGGCCCTCGCCGAGCGGACGGTGTCGGAGGCCATCGAAGAGGCGGACCGGCTGCGCACGGACGCGCGCGAGGCCGCCAACCGGCTGCGTTCGGACGCGGCGACGCAGGCGGACACGCTGATCGCCGAGGTGACGGCCGAGGCGGAGCGCCTGACGACGGAGACGAACGCGGAGGCCGAGCGGGTCCGCGCGGAGTCCGTCGCCAAGGCCGAGAAGCTGGTCGGGGACGCGACCGGGGAGGCGGAGCGGCTGCGTGCCGAGGCCGCGGAGACGGTCGGCTCGGCACAGCGGCAGGCCGAGCGGATCCGTACCGAGTCGGAGCGGGTCAGGGCGGAGGCGGCGGCCGAGGCGGACCGGCTGATGGCGGTGGCCCGCGACGAGGCCGACACCATGCTCGACGAGGCCCGCAAGGACGCCAACAAACGGCGTTCCGAGGCGGCCGAGCAGGTCGACAAGCTCATCACGGAGTCGGTCAACGAGGCCGAGAAGCTCACCACCGAGGCGCAGCAGAAGGCACAGAAGACCACCGCGGAGGCCGAGGCGCAGGCCGACACGATGGTGGGCGCCGCACGCAACGAGGCCGAGCGCCTGCTGTCGGAGGCGCGGGTCGACAGCAACTCGCTGGTGGAGCGGGCCCGTACGGACGCGGACGACCTGCTGGTCGGCGCGCGCCGGGACGCGACGGCGATCCGGGCGCGGGCGGAGGAACTGCGCGACCGCATCACCACCGAGATCGAGGAGCTGCACGAGCGGGCGCGGCGGGAGTCCGCGGAGACGATGAAGGCCGCGGGCGAGCGGTGCGACGCCCTGGTGAAGGCGGCCGAGGACCAGCTGGCCGAGGCGGAGGCCAGGGCGAAGGACCTGGTGTCGGAGGCCAACTCCGAGGCGGGCAAGGTCCGGATCGCCGCGGTGAAGAAGGCCGAGGGGCTGCTGAAGGAGGCCGAGCAGAAGAAGGCCACGCTCATCAAGGAGGCCGAGGAGATCAAGGCAGAGGCGATCCGCGAGGCGCGGGCCGCGGTCGAGGAGGGGAAGCGCGAGCTGGAGGTGCTGATCCGGCGCCGCGAGGACATCAACGCCGAGATCTCCCGTGTCCAGGACGTCCTGGAGGCTTTGGAATCCTTCGAGGCACCATCCAGCGGCAAGGACGGAGTCAAGGCGGGGGCCGCCGCGGGGATTACCCGTTCGGGTGCCAAGTCCTCAGAGGGCTAGCGCGAAGACCAACTTGTGTGGTTAATGGGGTCCTTCCGTGTCGGCTCGGTCGGCGTGCTGTCGACTTCGCGCCGGCCGGGAACTCGTAGGGGATTCAAAGAGGACTCAAAAGGGGTGTCATTCTCCAGATCAAACCCGTATCCGCTCGATGACACACCGCTTCTGCCCCTAGGATTCCCCCTATCACCTCACCGGTCTCATTCGACAGGAACCCCATGAGCGACACTTCCCCCTACGGCTTCGAGCTTGTGCGGCGTGGATACGACCGCGCTCAGGTGGACGAACGCATTTCCAAGCTCGTCTCCGACCGCGACAGCGCTCTGACCCGTATCACTGCTCTGGAAAAGCGCATCGAGGAGCTCCACCTCGAGACGCAGAACGCCCAGGCTCAGGTGAACGACGCGGAGCCGTCGTACGCGGGTCTCGGCGCGCGCGTCGAGAAGATCCTGCGCCTCGCCGAGGAAGAGGCGAAGGATCTGCGCGAGGAGGCCCGCCGCGCGGCCGAGCAGCACCGCGAGCTCGCCGAGTCCGCCGCCCAGCAGGTGCGCAACGACGCAGAATCGTTCGCTGCCGACCGCAAGGCCAAGGCCGAGGACGAGGGCGTACGGATCGTCGAAAAGGCCAAGTCGGACGCCTCGCAGCTGCGTGCCGAGGCGCAGAAGGACGCGCAGTCCAAGCGCGAGGAGGCGGACGCCCTCTTCGAGGAGACCCGCGCCAAGGCCGCGCAGGCCGCCGCCGACTTCGAGACGAATCTCGCCAAGCGGCGTGAGCAGTCCGAGCGCGACCTGGCCTCGCGTCAGGCCAAGGCGGAGAAGCGGCTGGCGGAGATCGAGCACCGCGCCGAGCAGCTGCGCCTGGAGGCGGAGAAGCTGCGCACGGACGCCGAGCGCCGCGCCCGTCAGACGGTGGAGACGGCCCAGCGCCAGGCCGAGGACATCGTGGCCGACGCCAATGCCAAGGCCGACCGCATCCGTTCGGAGTCCGAGCGCGAGCTGGCTGCCCTCACCAACCGCCGCGACTCCATCAACGCGCAGCTCACGAACGTCCGCGAGATGCTCGCGACGCTCACGGGCGCCGCGGTTGCCGCGGCCGGTTCGCCGGCCGACGACGAGCCCATCTCGCGCGGGGTTCCGGCCCAGCAGTCGCGCTGAACACAACGGGTTCCCTCACCAGGGCCCGTTGAGCAGAGCGTGACCGGAGCGGGTTCCTCGAACAGCGCTCCAGTACCTCCCTGACGAAGGGGGACGCCTCGACGGCGTCCCCCTTCGTCATGCCTGCCGCGCGGGGAACCCGGCACAAGCCCATGCGAGCGCCATGCGAGCGGCTTCTTGTACCCATTTCAGCCTATTTCACACGTGTCACGCGGTTTGCCAACGTCATATGTGTTTTTCTGCCACCACCTCATTGGCCACATTTGCGTGAAAGCGTGGTGGGATTGGTGCATGGAACTGTCGGGAACCGCGGCCTGTCGTCGCTGGTTCTGGGGGCAGTCAGCCTCGGAGTGACCTGGGGACTGGTCAGCCCGGCGCAGGCCGCACAGGCACAGGGCGTCGAAGCCAAGGCGCAGGCCCGCGCGGCCGCCGCACAGGCGGAGCAGCTGCTCCGCGGCGGCGGTGGCGGTGGCGGCGACAACAACAGCTCGTACAACGGACGGGTCATCGCCCAGCTCCTGAACATCCGTCAGTACCCGACGACCTCGTCCGCGGTCCTGGGCACCTACCGGTACGGCGACAAGATCAAGGTGCTGTGCTGGACGACCGGCTCGTCGGTCGACGGCAACACCAGGTGGTACAAGCTGGCGAACCGCAGCGGCTGGGTCGCCGCCCGCTGGGTCACCCTGACGGGCACCGTGCCGAACTGCGCGGACTTCGGGTTGATCGGTCCGACCGGACCGACCGGGCCGACCGGGCCCACGGGTCCGGCCGGACCGGAGGGCCCCGAGGGTCCGGCCGGGCCTGAGGGACCGGCAGGCCCCGAGGGACCGGCAGGCCCCGAGGGACCGGCAGGCCCTGAAGGACCGGCTGGACCCGAGGGACCGGCTGGACCCGAGGGCCCGGCTGGACCTGCCGGCGCTGATGGCGCCCCCGGCCCGGCTGGACCGGCTGGCCCTGAGGGACCGGCTGGCCCTGAGGGACCGGCTGGCCCTGAGGGACCGGCTGGACCGGCAGGCCCTGAGGGACCGGCTGGCCCTGAGGGACCGGCTGGACCGGCAGGCCCTGAGGGACCGGCTGGACCGGCAGGCCCGGCTGGACCGGCAGGCCCGGCCGGACCGGCAGGCCCGGCTGGACCCGAGGGACCGGCCGGCACCACGCTGATCCAGACCATCTCCGCCGACGAAACGGTGGCGGCCGGAGCCACCGTGACGCTCACGAGCCCGTCGTGCGCCACTGTCGTCGGCCCGAACTTCGGGGCGATCGGCGGCGGTGGGACCCAGATCGGCGGATCGGGCCAGATCACCATCGACGAGTCCTTCGACTCCGGGGCGACCTGGAGCATCGTCGTCACCAACCCCGGACCCGACGACGCGGTCGTCACGGTCCAGGCGGTCTGCGCCCCCGTCACCTGATCCCCGCGGAAGGCCCCGGCCGACCGGCTCGGCCCCGGCCGAAGGCCTTTCTCCACCTCACGGTCCGTGCCGTCCGCCCCTCGGGGCGGGCGGCACGGACCGCTTTCGCCTGTGCGGACACAGCAGCGAACACGCCCGCTGACACCGCGGCGGACACCACACAGAGACAACAACAGAGACAACAAGAGAGCGACAACGTGAAGCCGTCCATCTGCCTGTGCATGATCGTGAAGAACGAGTCCCGGGTGATCGAGCGCTGCCTCTCCTCGGTGCTCGACCTCATCGACCACTGGGTCATCTCCGACACGGGATCCACCGACGGCACCCAGGACCTGATCCGCAGGACGCTCAAAGGGATTCCCGGGGAGCTCCACGAGGAGCCCTGGGTGAACTTCGGGCACAACCGGTCGCTGAACATCCGGCACGCCCGCGGGAAGGCCGGATACCTGCTGCTCGTCGACGCCGACATGGTCGTCCGCCGCGACGGGACGCTGCCCCGGCTCACGGCCGACTCCTATCTGCTGCGGCACGTCGGCGAACCGGAGTACTGGATCAAGCGGCTGGTCAGGGCGGACATCGACTGGCGCTACGAGGGCGTGACGCACGAGTACCTGACAGCGGACTCCCCGACCACCCAGGCCAACCTCGGCGCCCTGGCCATCGAGCACTTCGCCGACGGCGGCTCCCGCTCCGACAAGCTCGAGCGCGACGCCCGGCTGCTCGGCGAGGACCTCGAGCGCGACCCCCGCAACACCCGTACGGTCTTCTACCTCGCCCAGACCATGCGCGACATGGGGCAGACGGCCAGAGCGATCGAGTTGTACGAGCGGCGGGCCGCGATGGGCCAGTGGGCCGAGGAGGTCTACTACGCGCTGCTGCAGGTCGGGCTGCTCAAGGACGCCCTCGGCGACTGGCCGGGCGCCATGGACGCCTTCAGCCGGGCCTGGGAGACCCGTCCCGAACGCCTCGAGGCCTGCTACGAGATGGCGGTGCGCCTGCGCCGGCTGGGCCGGCACCGCACGGCCCACGCCATCCTCAACTCCGTCCTGGACCGTCCGCTGCCGGAGGACATCCTGTTCGTACAGCCCTGGGTGTACCGCTGGGGCATCCTCTTCGAGTACTCGATCAGCTCCTACTGGGCCGGCCACCCCGAGATCTCGCTGGAGGCGTGCGACCGTCTGCTGGCCATGCCCGACCTGCCCGACGCCTTCCGCGCCCAGACCCTGACCAACCGGGGATACGCCCTGCGGAAGACCGGCGGTGCCGCCGACGCCGTGCACGAGCCCCGGCCCGCCCGCACGGACACCGCACCGACCGGGCTGGCAAAGGGCTGACCAGGGACGACGCCCACCGTGCCGCGGTGCCGCGCGGCGCTGCTCGGCGGCGGGTCACATTCCCTTGCTTGGCCGGAACCGTCAACGCCTGGATATCCTCCTAGCTCTTACGGGGACATGTGACCGGTTTCGGCGCGTGGCTCGACGATCTGATCTGTCGATGGGGCTGGAGCGAATGATCGAGGCAGTCGGCCTGACGAAGCGCTATGGCGACAAAACGGCCGTGGACAACCTTTCCTTCCAGGTGCGGCCGGGTTCCGTGACCGGCTTCCTCGGGCCCAACGGTTCGGGCAAGTCGACGACCATGCGCATGATCCTCGGGCTCGACAACCCCACCGCGGGACAGGTGACCATCGGCGGCTACCCCTATCGCAAGCTGCCCAACGCCCCGCGCCAGGTGGGCGCGTTGCTGGACGCCAAGGCCGTGCACGGCGGCCGGCACGCCCGCAACCACCTGCTGTGCCTCGCCCAGCTGTCCGGTATCCCCGCCCGGCGGGTCGACGAGGTGCTGGGCGTGGTCGGTCTGCAGGACGTGGCGAGGAAGCGGTCCAAGGGCTTCTCCCTCGGCATGGGGCAGCGGCTGGGCATCGCCGCCGCCCTGCTCGGCGACCCCCAGGTGCTGCTCTTCGACGAGCCGGTCAACGGCCTCGACCCCGAGGGCATCCTGTGGGTGCGCAATCTGATGAAGGGGCTCGCGGCGGAGGGCCGGACGGTCTTCGTCTCCTCCCACCTGATGAGCGAGATGGCGCTCACCGCCGACCATCTGATCGTCATCGGCCGCGGTCAACTGCTCGCCGACATGAGCGTGCAGGCCTTCATCGCCGCCAACTCCGCGGGCTTCGCCCGGGTGCGCACCCCGGACACCGAGCCGCAGCAGCGCGAGAAACTGACCGCGGCGCTGACCGAGGCGGGCGGGCATGTGATGTCCGAGCCGGACGGCGCGCTGCGCGTGACCGGGCTGCCGCTGCCGCACATCAGCGATCTGGCGCACGGTGCCGACGTACGGCTGTGGGAGCTCTCGCCGCACCAGGCCTCCCTGGAGGAGGCGTACATGCGGATGACGCAGGGCGCCGTGGACTACCGCTCGTCCACCGACCAGAAGGCGGGGCTCCAGCAGCCGCTGCCGCCGGGCGCGCTGCCGCCGCCGCCGGTGCCGGGACAGGGCCAGCCGGGCTGGTACGCCCCGCCGCCGCCCCAGCAGGGCGGGCAGCCCTACCCGATGCCGCCAGGCACCATGCCGCAGGGGCCCGTGCCGCCGGGGCAGCCCGGCCTGCCCCAGGGAGGGCCTCCGGCGGGCCCGTACGCGGCTCCGGCGGCCCCCGCCGCTCCGGGCGGCGCAGCGGCCAATCCCTACGCCCAGCCGGCCGCGCAGGCCCCCGCCGCACCGGCAGCCCCCGCCCCGACCGAGAGCGACAGCGAGGACCACCGATGAGCACGCCCCAGCCCCCGCAGCACGCCGCGGCTCCCACCTGGCAGACGCCGCCCGGGCACGCGTACACATCGCCGATCCCGGTCAAGAAGACCAACCTGGGGCATGCCATCGCCTCGGAGTGGACGAAGATCAAGTCGGTGCGCTCCACGATGTGGACCCTCGGCATCTTCCTGTTGCTGGTGGTCGGGATCGGCTTCCTGGTCGCCGTGAACACCTCGGACACCGAGTACGGGGACGTCCCGTACACCATCCCGGCCTTCTTCGGGCTGATCCTCGGGCAGATCTGCCTGATCACCCTGGGCGTGCTGGTGATCGCCTCCGAATACGGCACGGGCATGATCCGCACCACCTTCACCGCCTCGCCGCAGCGCCACCGGGTACTGGCCGCGAAGTTCATCGTCTTCTTCGCGGTCGCCTTCTCGTTCTCCGTCTTGGCCATCACGCTCGTGGGCCTGATCACCCAGAGCCTGCACGGGGGCGAGTCCAGCGTCTCCTGGGGCGGCACGGTCTTCAAGGGCGGGCTGTACGTGTCCCTGCTCGGTGTGCTGTCGCTGGCCGTCGGCGCGATGCTGCGCCACTCGGCGGGCGCGATCGCCACCATGCTGGCCGTGGTGCTGGTGCCCGCGATCCTGCCCGCGTTCCTGATGCTCTCGGCCACCCTGCGATCGATCGGCAACACCATGCAGGAGTACGCCGCGCCCAACGCGCTGGCGTATCTCTTCGGCATCGACTCCGACAACAACACCGGCAATCCGCAGCTGCTCTTCCTCGTGGGCGTCACCGCCGCGGCCGTGGCGGGGGCCTTCCTGCTGCTGGACCGGCGCGACGTGTAGGCCTCAGACGCCCAGGCGTACAGACGCACAGGCGTACTGACGCCCAGGCCTCAGACTCGCGGACCTCAGTGTCTGGGCGCGTTCCGGGACCGCTGCACCCGTGTGGTGCGGCGGTCCTTCGCGTTCCAGCACGCCTTGTGCCAGTGCCTGCGGTCGTCGACGCCCGTGTGCTGTGCCCAGGCCACCACGTGCGGTACCCCCGAGGGGATCTGCTGGTCGCACCCGGGGCAGCGGTAGGTCTTGCCCTCGGAACTCGCGCCCGCCACATGGCGCACGCTCCACTCCTCGCCCTGCCAGGTCTCGGTGGACTGCCAGCCGCCGTACCGGTCCGAGCGGTCCTCGTCCGCACTGCGACCGGACGAGCCGGCGGCCTTGGGTCGATTGCGGCGCGGGGACACGGCACACCTCTGGGTATACGAAGAACAGGGACCGTGCCCAGCCTACGCGGCAATGTCGAGGGCACGCGTACCTCACCAACCCCCCACCAATCCCCCGTACATTGAGCCCGTTCTGTAGACAATCCGCCAATCTCTATGACAGGCCGTGCCCTTGGCACTTGTCAGGCGTTATTGCCACGTAGGGGGAGACGCGTCGGTTGCCAGGGAGGCAGGAGTGCGATGCGCGTAGGAAGTTTTGTACTGGCGGCCCAGTTTCCGGGCCAGGGCCACGGGGAGGCGCTGCACCGGGCGGTACGGACCGCCGACGCCGCCGAGCGGGCCGGCCTGGACTCGGTGTGGCTGGCCGAGCACCACTTCGTGCCGTACGGCACCTGCCCGTCCGCCGTCACGCTCGCCGCGCTCCTGCTCGGCCGGACCCGTCGCATCCGGGTGGGCACGGCGGTGAGCGTCCTGCCCACCGCGCATCCCGTGGCGCTCGGCGAGCAGGCCGCGCTGCTGCACATGACGTCCGGCGGCCGGTTCTCGCTGGGGGTCGGACGCGGCGGCCCCTGGGTCGACCTGGAGGTGTTCGGCACCGGCCTGGAAGCCTACGAGCAGGGGTTCCCGGAATCACTCGACCTGCTGGTGCGCTGGCTGACGGAGCCCTCGGTGTCGAGTGACGGGGAGCGCTTCATATTCCGCGAGGTACCCGTGGTTCCCCGGCCGTCGGAGGCCCTCATCGGCGGGCCGGGACCGGAGGTGATCGTCGCCTGCACCTCACCGTCGAGCGTCCGGCTGGCGGCCGAGCGGGGACTGCCGATGCTCCTCGGAATGCACGTCGGGGACGAGGAGAAGGCGGAGATGGTCGCCCTGTGGCGCACCTGCGCCCGGGCCGCGGGCCGGTCCGCCGAGGAGGTCGAGACCGCCGCGCACGTCTCGGCCGGGGTCGCCCAGATCGCGGACCGGCGCACCGACGCGGTGGAGACCCTGACCAAGGCGATGCCGGGCTGGCTGCGCCAGGGACTCGACGCGCATATGACGGTGGACGACCGCCCCCGCCCGATGCGCGACCCGCTGGCGTACACGGAACTCCTCTGTGGGCTGCACCCGGTGGGCACCCCCCGGCTGTGCGCGGACCGGCTCGCGGCGACCTCGGAGCGCACCGGCATCTCCCGCTTCGCACTGCTCGTCGAAGGGTCCGGGGACCTCGCGGCGACGGAGGAGAACGTACGTCGGCTGGGGACCGAAGTACTGCCGTTGCTCACCTGACGGACGGCCCGTCGCGGCCCGCTGCCACGACCGGTCGCCATCGCCGCCCGGACCGGCCTGGCCGCGAGCCTGCCGCCCCAGTACATGTGCACCTCCTGGGTGAAGAGCGGCAAGCCACGACCGGCGAGTGAGCCGAAGGGGCGCGTCGGTGTCGAGAGACCGAACGCGCGGAGGTCCCGACGAACGAGGGACCGAGCACGATCGGGCTCTCGACACCGGCTGAGGCGCCCCGGAGGCGAACCGAGCCTCAACCAACGGGGCTTCAGCAGTCGCGGAACTCGGGTGACTGGTTCAGCAGTTGGCTGCGCACCGAAGTGAAACGTGTCAGGGTGTCGTCCGCAGAGGGGTCCAGCGGGAACACCGCCACCCTGTGGCAGTTCTGGAAGGCGAGGCGCACTCCGAAGTGCCGCTGCAGCGCGCCGCGTATCGCGTCACTCGCGAGCGCACGCAGCAGCTGGCCCCGTGCCTGCTCGTCCGGCGGAGGCGTCTGGTTGTCGGCGAAGGCGCCGCCGTCGACCTTCAGCTGGGCCACCAGGGAGCTGATCATCTCCCATGCGTAGGGCAGGGAGGTCCGGACGCAGTCGACGAAGGCAGCTTCGTCGACCTCGCCTCGCTCGGCCTGTTCGAGTAGGGCCGGTGAGACGTCGAGCGACATGGGTTCTCCTCTCGCACCCCCGGACACGCGGGGGTTGACGGACGGGGTGGGAGCCCTCGACAGCGAACACGCAGAGTGCACGCGTCGCGACCTCCCGCTTATACGGTAGGCAAGTGCACGGACCCGTGCCAGGAGAATGGCCACACGGCGCCCCCTCTTTGGACACACAACCGGCCAACAACGAACAGGGGTTAACAGGGAAAAAGGGGCGTCCCCGAGGTCGAATCGCGTCCGTCGAGCAGTGTCGAGTAGCGTTGCCGACCATGCGTCTCGTCATCGCCCGCTGCTCCGTCGACTACGCCGGCCGGCTCACCGCCCACCTCCCGTCGGCGCCCCGCCTCATCCTGGTGAAGGCGGACGGCAGTGTCTCCATCCATGCCGACGACCGGGCCTACAAGCCCCTCAACTGGATGTCGCCGCCCTGCACTTTGAAGGAGGGTTCCGGCGACGAGGAAGGGGTCTGGACCGTCGTCAACAAAGGCGGCGAAAAGCTGATCATCACAATGGAGGAGATACTGCACGACTCCTCGCACGACCTCGGTGTGGATCCCGGCCTGATCAAGGACGGCGTGGAAGCCCACCTGCAGGAACTGCTCGCGGACCGCATCGAGACGCTCGGTGAGGGCTACACGCTGATCCGCCGTGAGTACATGACCGCGATCGGCCCGGTGGACATCCTGTGCCGGGACGCCGAGGGGCAGACCGTCGCCGTGGAGATCAAACGGCGCGGCGAGATCGACGGAGTCGAGCAACTCACCCGCTACCTGGAACTGTTGAACCGCGACCCGCATCTCGCACCGGTGCGCGGCATCTTCGCCGCCCAGGAGATCAAGCCCCAGGCACGGGTGCTCGCCACCGACCGCGGCATCGGCTGCACGGTCCTCGACTACGACGCCCTGCGCGGTATCGAGGACGACAAGCTGCGGCTGTTCTGAACCTGTCTCATCACCGTCCGGCCGGTTTCGGATACGGCACAGGGCCAGGTCCCGAACGGACCTGGCCCTGTGCCGTATCCGGACGCGGTTGCCCGCCTCCCGTCAGATCACCGAGGAAGTGCCCGCGTCCGACGGAGCGACCGAGGTGCTCTCGACCGGGTCGGCGGGGGGCGGATCGCTGGTGACGGGGTCCGCGGGGCCGCTGGCCGTGGCCGGCGGCTCGGGGTCGTCCGTGGGGGGCAGCGGCGGAGGCTCCTCCGTGGTGGGCGGCGGAGGCTCCTCCGTCGTAGGCGGCGGAGGCTCCTCCGTAGTGGGCGGCGGAGGCTCCTCCGTCGTGGGCGGCGGCTCCTCCGTCGTCGGCGGCTTGCTGACCGACGGCTTCGGCGACGACGGCTTGCCGCTCTCGGACGGCTTGGCGCTGACGCCGCCCTCGTCGTCGGTCTCACCGGGTGTCGCCTCGTCGTCGCTCGGCGGCGGCTCGGGGTCGTCCGAGGTGCCCAGGATGCCGTCCTGACCGGGGTCCAGCGGACGGGCCGTCGAGCCGGTGCCGTCGTCGCGCTTCGGGGCGTCCGCGCCGAGCCCGCCCTCTCCGCCGCCCGCGCTGGCCGACGGGTTGACGCCGACCCGGTCCGAGGGGGCGTTGCCGTTGCTGCTGTCGGAGGTCGCGCCGAGCGTGACCACCGTGCCGAGCACCGCCGCCAGGACGACGCCCGCGCTCGCGGCGGCCAGATTGCGCCGTCCCGCGGTCAGCAGCAGCCGCCGGGCGCTCCCGTCCTTGCCCGCCGGGGCGGGCGGGCGGTAGGTGAGCACGGGAGAGGGGTCAGCGGGCGGCAGCTCGAGGAAGGACGGTACGCCGCCGGGCGGCGACGCCGACTCCTCGTGCCGCGCGTCCGGCACCTCCTCGCCGGCGGCGGTGCGTCCGCCGGGCGGGGTGCCACCGGAGCGGTCGGCGACCAGGGCGAGGGCGCGTCGGCCGGCGACCGTGCCACGCTTGTCGGCGAGGGCCCCGCGCAGCCCGATGGAGGCCTCCAACTCCGCGCGGGACCGGTCCAGCTGCCTCGCGCAAAGCGCGAGGATGCCCAGCTCATGGTGGAAGTAGGCCTGGTCGGTGACTTCGCCGGACATCCGGGAGGCCTCGGCACCGGCCCGCAGGGCCCGTTCCCAGGCGCTCCAGTCGAGTCCGGCGGCGAACGCGGGCGCGGCGGCCCGGGCCAGCATCACGGCCGCGCTCTGCTCCGCGCCGTCGGTGGTCGTGGTGACCGGCACCAGGGCGGTCAGCGCGGCGAGCACGGCGTCCGCCTCGGCGGTGACCCGCTCCGGGGTGACCGACGGGTGCCCGGCCCACCACGCGTAGTGCCGGGCGGCGGTCAGGGCCCGCTCCTCGGCGTCGGACCCGTATCCGGCGTCCAGCAGTTGGTTCTGCATCCCGGCCGCGAGCCGGTAGCGGGAACCGACCGGGGAGAGCAGCGAGCAGCCCGCAAGTTCGGCGAGGGCCGCGTCGGCGTGGGTGTCGCCCACCAGGGCCGGCAGATGCGCCTGGTGCGGCACCTCGCCGCCGAGTGCGACCGCGAAGCGCAGGGTGACGCGCGCCGACTCGCTGAGGCGCGAGGCCAGCAGTTCGGCGGGGGCGGCGCCCTCGGCGAGCGAGGGCAGCGGGACGTCCTGGACGTCCTCGACATCGAGGGGCGCGTCCACGGGAGCGTCTTCGTAGTAGCCGAACTCGTCGAAGGCGTCCGGGTCGGCGCGCAGTTCGTCGCGCTGCCGCAGCAGGGCTCCGGCCTGCATGAATCTGATGGGCAGGCCTTCGGACTCGAACCACAGGTCGCCCGCCCAGTTCGACTCGTCCTCCGTCAGAGCGCGTCCGACGCAGGACTCCAGCAACTGCACGCTGCCGACCCGGTCGAGACCCGCGAGGAAGATCTCCTCGAGGTGCGTCTCGGGGGACGGGGCGGGCACGTCGGGCGTCGCGGACAGCAGGAAGGCGCATTCGGGCGTGGCGTCGAGGAGTTCGTCGAGGGCTCCGCCCCCGAGTTCCAGGTCGTCGACCACGACGACGGCGCCGATCTCGCGGACGAGGGTCGCCATGACGGCGTCGTCCGGCCGGTGGAGCTCGCATTTGTAAACCGCGGAGAAGAGGTCGAACAGCAGATCGCTCGCCGTACGGCGGTAGCCGGTGAGCCGGACCACCCCGTCCGGCGCGAGGTCCGCGCAGTCCTCGGCGACGGCGTCCAGCAGCGCGGTGCGGCCGGAACCGGCGGGTCCGGTGAGCCGCACCGAACGTCCCCGCGCCACCAGGTGCACCAGCCGCTCGCGTTCCTCCTGGCGCTGGATCAGCGGCAGCAGGGGCGCCGACGCGGGTCCGGGCGGCACCGGCGGCCGCGCGCCGCGTTCCCGCTCGGCGCGCTCCGCGGCGGTGTACTTGACCGGCGGCGGCGGATGTTCGCCCGGCGGGCAGGGTTCTATCTCGCTGCCGTCGACGGGGTTGACGGTCAGCAGGAAGTCGCCGGACACGAGCTGAACCGTGCGGGCGACCATGGGTGTGTGCTGGCCGAAATCAGGAGTCAGAGCTTCGCGCGACAGGCGCGCGGGCGCCAACTCCTCGCTGTCGTGACCGTACTCGCCGGCCCCGTGATTCGTCGGGTCCATAGATCCAAGCCCCCCAAAAGCGTCGTGTGCCGAGCCCCTCCCGGCCTTGTCGCACACCGCGCTGTCGCTTCTGGTCCGGTTGCCCGCTCTGTCGTGGGTTCGTGATGCTTCGGGCGACCGAACCCTAAACCTTTGCACAGTATCGCCGAACATGCGGGGTACCGCGCCGTCCTGGACGTCACAGTCTCGTGAGGATTGCGCGTGACGTACGTTTCCTGCGGCGGTCCGGCGGCAGCAGGCACCCCTGCGTCTACGAATACGGCCGGCGGACCCGGCGCACTCAAACGCGGGGCAGGGATTCGACGCCGATTCCGCCTTCGATCGCCAGGATGCGGTGCAACCGGGTCGCCACCAGCAGACGTTGCATCTGCGGCGGCACCGCGCGCAGGACAAGTCGTCTGCCGCACCGCCCGGCGCGTCGGTGGGCCCCCATGATCACCCCGAGTCCGGTGGCGTCCCAGGAGTCCAGCTCGGACAGGTCGAGCACCAGATCGCCGGCTCCGTCGTCGACTGCCGAGTGCAGGACCGTACGGGCGTCCGCCGCACTGCGGACATCGAGGCGGCCCCCGACGACCAGTTCGGCGTGGTCGCCCCTGATGTGCATATGCGCTCCCCGTGAGTGCGTCACGTGCTCTGCGTCTGCTTGTGCTGTCTGTGCTGTCTGTGCTGTCTGTGCTGCTGTCCGTTTGCGCCGGCCGCGCCGCCCGCGCGTCACGGCCCGGCCGTTGCGGGCCGACGGCTGTGCAACGTCTGACGGCGCGAAGGGGAGCAGAGTTGCTCCTTGTAAGCGAACCGATACCGAAATCACCCGATGGGGTGCACGCCAGTTGGCGCTCACGGTGTCGTGCGTGTAAAAGCCCTGCCCGCTCCCGGCGTCGATGTCACCGGTGTCAGCCGTCCGGCGCACCAACCGGCGCCGGACGAGGTTCTCGTACGAGGTCCACCACACCCATCACGCCCCCCTTACACGCCGCTCAAATCGCCCCTGCGGCGGACACTAGCGCCCGAGAGTGCCCGCTGTGACCGGTAAGTAATGCGCGTCACGTCTCATCTGACGGACATCACATCGAGCGGCTCACACGGCGGGGCGGACGGCGTAGTTGGCGACCTTCTCGCTCAACAGGCCCTCCATCTCGTCGAGCAGTACCAGCACCTCCCGCGACACCTCTTCGGGGTCGCGTCCGGCGATCATCTCGCGCCCGATGACGGCCATCACGGTCTGGTGGAGCCAGTTGATCTGGCCGGCGATCAGCGTGGGCATCGGGTCGTCGGCCGTGGCACCGGTCTCCTCGCGCAGGGTCGCCTCGAGGTTGTCCTGCACCTCCTGCTGGATGCTCCACAGCCGGGAGCGCAGGGGCGGCGCCTCGTGGATGACCTTCATGAAGCGGTCGTACCCCGACATCAGTCCGACGCGCGGCGACACGGCCTCGACCTCGTCGCGCAGTTCACGCAGGACGGCCGCGGCGGCCGACTCCCCGATGTCGCGGCCGCGCACCCAGCGGGCGAGCCGGTCGACGACGCCCTTGCTGCGGTCGAGGAAGAGGTCTTCCTTGGCGGGGAAGTAGTTGTAGACCGTGTTGACGGAGACGTCCGCGGCGTCCGCGACCTCGGCGATGGTCACCGTCACAAAGCCGTGCTCCATAAAAAGACTCGTGGCGATGTCCGAAATGCGCTGCCTCGTCTCGCGCTTCTTCCGCTCCCTGAGCCCCTCTGTCATGACGTCATCGTAGGCCGAAGACTCCAATCTTGGGGCCTCTCAAATTTTGGTGCCGTTGCAAAATTTCAGTGACTCTGTTTTCCTTGCGGCATGGCAATCATCAGTGCGGCCCGACTGGCCCGTACCTTCCAGACGAAACACGGCCCGGTTCAGGCCGTGCGCGGTATCGACCTCACCATCGAGGCCGGCGAGATCCTCGGCTTCCTCGGCCCGAACGGAGCGGGCAAGACGACCACGCTCCGGATGCTCACGACCCTGCTCAAACCCACCGGCGGCGCGGCCACCATCGCCGGCCACGACCTCGCCACCGATCCCGCCGGGGTGCGCCGCGCCAGCGGCTACGTCGCACAGTCCGGCGGCGTCGACCCGCACGTGACCGTGCGGGAGGAACTCGTGACCCAGGGACGGCTGTACCGTCTGACGAAGAGTCAGGCCATCGAACGTGCCCTGGAACTTGCCGACGACCTCGGCCTCGCCGAACTGCTCGACCGCAAGACGGCCGCGCTCTCCGGCGGCCAGCGGCGCCGCCTCGACATCGCGATGGCCCTCACCCACCGCCCCCGCGTGCTGTTCCTGGACGAGCCCACGACCGGTCTGGACCCCGGCAGCCGGGCCGACCTGTGGGACCTGGTGCGACGGCTGCGCGACGAGCACGGCACGACCGTCTTCCTCACGACGCACTACCTCGACGAGGCGGACGCGCTCTCCGACCGGCTCGTCATCGTCGATGCCGGCGTCGTCGTGGCCGAGGGCACGCCGAGCGCGCTCAAGCTGCGGTACGGCGGTTCGATCGACGCCACGCTCCAGGACACCTTCCTCGCCGTCACCGGGCGCGGCCCGGCACCGGCGGACACCACTCCCGTAGCCGTCTAGTGCCCCGACAGGCAACGTTCGCCCCGGCACCAGACCCGCCAAACACCGAGGACACCCATGCTTCTCCACGACACCGCGATCATCTTCGGGCGCTACGCCCGCCAGACCCTGCGCTCCCGCTTCGCGATGCTCTTCGGCGTACTGATGCCGCTGCTGTACCTGATCTTCTTCGGTCCGCTGCTCACCGATCTGCCGCTCGGTGCCCGGGGCAGTTCCTGGCAGGTCCTCGTCCCCGGCTTGTTACTCCAACTCGGGCTGTTCGGGGCCTCGTTCGCGGGCTTCAGCATCATCATCGAGAACGGCGCGGGGATCGTGGAGCGGATGCGGGTCACCCCCGTCAGCCGGCTCGCGCTGCTGCTCGGCCGGGTGCTGCGGGACGCCGCGCTCTTCGTCTTCCAGGCGGTGCTGCTGGTGCTCGCCGCCGTGGCCCTGGGCCTGCGCGCACCGCTCGGCGGCATCCTCATCGGCTTCGCGTTCGTGGCGCTGCTGACGCTGTCGCTGGCGTCGCTGTCGTACGCGCTGGCCATGAAGGTCCGTACGCCCCAGGAATTCGGTCCGACGATCAACGCGGTCAGCATGCCGGCGATGCTCCTGTCCGGCCTGATGCTCCCGATGTCGCTGGCACCCGGCTGGCTGGACATGCTCTCGCACTTCATGCCGTTCCGCTACCTGGTGGACGCGGTGCGGGACGCGTACGTGGGTTCGTACACGACGAGCAGCATGCTGTACGGCGTCGTCGTCGCGCTCGGCCTCACGGTGCTGGCGGTGACAGTGGGCACACGGGTGTTCCGGACGGCCGGAGCCTAATTAGGCTGGTCACATGGTCAATCTGACACGCATCTACACGCGGACCGGCGACACGGGCACGACCCATCTCGGTGACATGAGCCGCGTCCCCAAGACCGATCCGCGCATCACGGCGTACGCGGACGCCAACGAGGCGAACGCGGTGATCGGCACGGCGATCGCGCTGGGCAGTCTCCACGAGGAGGTCGTCAAGGTCCTCACCCGCGTGCAGAACGACCTGTTCGACGTGGGCGCGGACCTGTCGACACCCGTGGTCGAGAACCCCGAGTTCCCGCCGCTGCGCGTCGAACAGTTCTACATCGACAAACTCGAGGCGGACTGCGACCGCTTCAACGCCGAGTTGGAGAAGCTGCGCTCCTTCATCCTCCCC
Source organism: Streptomyces cavernae (assembly GCF_004023625.1). Classification (GTDB taxonomy): domain Bacteria; phylum Actinomycetota; class Actinomycetes; order Streptomycetales; family Streptomycetaceae; genus Streptomyces; species Streptomyces cavernae. The sequence goes on from NZ_RPDJ01000027.1 coordinate 178,562, forward strand.
GGCGGCACTCCCGGCGCGGCCCTGCTGCACCAGGCGTGCACCGTGGTCCGGCGGGCGGAGCGTTCGACGTGGGCAGCGCTGGAGGTGCACGGCGAGACGATGAACCCCCTGACGGCGACCTATCTCAACCGGCTGTCGGACCTGCTGTTCATCCTGGCCCGCACCGCCAACAGGGGTGTCGGGGACGTGCTGTGGGTGCCGGGCGGGGAGCGCTGAGCAGCGCTACCGTACCGATGTGCGCACCGTCTGGTACGCGCCCACGGTGACCTGCAGGCCACCGACGCACATCAGGACCACACCGGCCTTCGTCAGCGTGACGACCGGGACCTCCACTCCGCCGGTGAACATCCACAGCACCAGACCGATCGCGAGGGTGACGGTGCCCTCCAGCAGGTTCTTGCGCGCCCGGCTCATCGGCGGACACTCTCCTTCCGTTCCGTGGACGGGTCCGGCTCGTCCTTCGGTGCCTTCTTCGGCCAGATCAGGTACGCGAGGGCGACGAGGCCGTGGATCCCGGCGGCCCTCAGCGCCGTCCCCTGGAAGGACCGCAGGGAGGAGACGTCGCCGCTGTCGCCGACGTACCAGACGGCGCCCTGCAGCAGTGCGCAGGCCACCGCTGCCGCCAGAACCGTACGCAGCCACAGGCGACCCTCGTGCCGGGCCCGGGCCATGCCGTAGCGCGGGGGTCCCACCGGTTTCGGCGCCCCCGACAGCCGGTGGGCGGCGTGGCCGTCGAGCCAGCGGATCGTGTAGTGGCCGTACGCGACCGTGTAACCGATGTACAGCGCCGCCACGCCGTGCTCCCAGCTCGGCTCGGCACCGTTCTTCAGGTCGACCGCCGTCACCACGAACAGGACCAGCTCCAGCACCGGCTCGCCGAGCAGCAGGACCACGCTCGTGCGGCGCCACTTGAGCAGATAGCGCGCGCCCAGGCCAAGCGCCAGCAGCACCCAGAAGCCGACCTCGCAGGCGATGATCAACGCCAGGATCACGACTCGCTCCCCTCTGTCACCCATCCAGACTCCCGGGCACGAGGGCGTGAAGCGTCGTCACCACAGACGAACTCGCGGTACATCGAAAGATGCAGTCCGGGACCCTTCCCGGGGAGCAGGCAGGCGGGCCGTGTGCCGTGTTGGATGGTGGCATGGCCGTACGACTCCCCCGCCCACACCGCTTCGACGTGTGCGCGGCGCTCGCCGGACTGCTCGGCGGGCTGCTGCTGTGGGGCATAGGCCTGGGCATGCGCCCGGCGGAGGAATCGTACGTGCTCTGGCCGGGCCGCTGGCCGGTCCTCCTGCCGCTCGCCGTGATGGCCTGCTGCGAGGTGCTGCGCCGGACCACGCCGCGGGCGGTCCTGCTGATCGGCACCGCGGCGTTGACCGCCGACGTCATGACCCAGGGCAACCTTGTCACCCTGCTGATGTACACGGACCTGGTGTACGCGGCCGTCCTGTACGGGCCGCCCGCCTCGGCGCGTCGCATCCCCTGGATCACCGGGCTGCTCACGGTGGCCGGCACGGTGGTGCCGTTCGCGGTGTCGCGGAGGCCGGAGGGGCTGCTGATCGGTGTGATCATCGGTGCCGTGACGTTCGGTCCCGCCGTCACCGGCCTGATCGTCCGCGACCACCGCGACGCCGCCGAGGCCGCCCGGCTGCGCGCCGAACAGACCGCCCTGCTCGCCGAGATGGACCGCGTCCAGGCTGTCACCGCCGAACGGGCGAGGATGGCACGGGAGTTGCACGACCTGGTCGCCAACCACCTGTCCGCGATCGCCATCCACTCCACGGCCGCGCTCTCCCTGAACGATCCCGTGACCTCCCAGGACGCCCTCACGGTCATCCGCGAGAACAGCGTCGAGGGACTCGCCGAGATGCGCCGGTTGATCGGGATCCTCCGGGACGGCAGTGGGGACCTCGAGCCGGCCGCGGCACCCACGCTCGACGGGCTCGGCGCCCTGGTCGACGGCGCCCGCACCAACGGCCTCGACGTCGTACTCGACAGCACACACGGGGCACTGCCCGCCCCGGTCGAACTGGCCGCGTACCGCATCGTGCAGGAATCCCTGACCAACGCCCTGAAGCACGCCTCCCCCGGCCGGGTCACCGTCGCCCTCACCCAGCTCGACGGCGCGCTCGTCGTGCGGGTGACCAGTCCGTTCGACGGGGTGGTGGACACCGGCCCGCGCGCCCCCGGTTCGGGTGCGGGCCTGGTCGGGATGCGCGAGCGGGTGGCCCTGCTGCAGGGCACCTTCACGGCCGGTCCGGAGGACTCCCCGGACGGCAAGGTATGGACGGTGTCCGTGACCCTGCCGATCCTCCCGATCAGCGAAGGAGAGAGCGCGTGATCCGAGTGCTCGTCGCCGAGGACCAGTCCGCCGTGCGCGCCGGGCTCGTCCTCATCCTGCGCAGTGCGCCCGACATCGAGGTGGTCGGGGAGGCCGCGGACGGCGAGCAGGCGGTGACCCTGGCCCGCGAGCTGAAACCGGACGTCGTCCTGATGGACATTCAGATGCCGCGTCTGGACGGGGTGTCGGCCACCCGCCAGGTCGTCGCCGAACAACTCGCCGATGTCCTTGTACTCACCACCTTCGACCTCGACGAATACGTCTTCGGCGCACTGCGGGCCGGTGCCTCCGGGTTCCTGCTGAAGAACACGGAGGCGAAGGAGCTGCTCACGGCCGTGCGCACGGTGGCGCGTGGCGAGGGGCTGATCTCGCCCTCGGTGACCCGGCGGCTGATCGCGGAGTTCGCGGCGAAGCCGGTGGCGGAGCCGGGGCCGGACCCGGCGGTGCTCGACGCCCTCACCCGCCGCGAGCGCGAAGTGCTGTCGTGCCTCGGCGATGGACTCTCCAACGCGGAGATCGCAGCTCGTCTCGACATGGCCGAGGCAACCGTGAAAACCCATGTCAGCAGGCTCCTCGGCAAGCTGGAGCTGCGCAGCCGGGTGCAGGCGGCGGTGTTGGCACAGGAGTTGGGAGTGTGAGCGCGGGGCGGGCGTGAACGGGGGGCTTCCGCCGCGAGCCGGCGTTCCCGCCCCGCCACACGATCACAGCTCACGCCGCGAGCCGGCGTTCCCGCCCCGCCACACCATCAGAAGCCCGCGCGGCCCACAGGCGCGTGCCGCACGGGGCGCCAACACGCGCAGCACACAAGGCACCCACAGCGCGCAAGGCATGCACAGCACCGAGGCACGGCGGCACGCGCGGCCTTCGTCAGACCGCACCCCGGCCCAGGCATGTCTCCGCCCCAATAGGGCCAACCAGCCACCCGGGCCGCGACTCGCCGGTCAATCCCGTTTACCCCTGTAACCCACGTATCAGCATCGTTCACTGGTCCAGACCTATTGACCGGTGGTCCAGACCTTTCTATTCTCGCCGCACTGCGCTCATGCATCGCACTCGCGCTCACCGCATGCACCGAGACCCAAGGAGGCGCAGCATGCGCTTCAGACATTTCGTCGCGGCAGGAGTCGCCACCCTGCTGCTTCCGCTCGCCGGCCTCGCAGGCCACGCGAGCGCCCAACCGGCAGCGTCCGCCGCCTCCGCGGCGGCCGCCGACATCCCGGTGTCCCCGGCCCCGTCCGAGCAGGTCAAGCTCGGCTACTTCATCGAGTGGGGCGTCTACGGCCGCAACTACAACGTCAAGAACCTGGTGACCTCCGGCTCCGCCGAGAAGATCACGCACATCAACTACGCGTTCGGCAACGTCACCGACGGCAAGTGCGCCATCGGCGACTCGTGGGCCGACTACGAGATGCCGGTCTCCGCCGAGAACTCGGTGGACGGGGTCGCCGACACCGATGACCAGGCACTGAAGGGCAACTTCAACCAACTTCGCGAACTGAAGGCCAAGTACCCGAACATCAAGATCCTCTGGTCGTTCGGCGGTTGGACCTGGTCCGGCGGTTTCGGTGAGGCCGCCAAGGACCCGGCTGCCTTCGCCCAGTCCTGCTACGACCTGGTCGAGGACCCGCGCTGGGCCGATGTGTTCGACGGCATCGACATCGACTGGGAGTACCCGAACGCCTGCGGTCTGACCTGCGACACCAGCGGTCCGACGGCCTACCGGGACATGATGAAGGCCCTGCGCGCCAAGTTCGGTTCGCGCTACCTCGTCACCGCCGCGGTCACCGCCGACGCCTCCAGCGGCGGCAAGATCAGCGCCGTCGACTACGCGGGCGCGGCCAAGTACCTCAACTGGTACAACGTCATGACCTACGACTTCTTCGGCGCCTGGGCCGCGGCAGGCCCGACCGCCCCGCACTCCCCGCTCTTCCCCTACGCGGGCATCCCGCAGAAGGGCTTCACCTCCGCCGAGGCGATCGCCGCGTACAAGAAGCAGGGCGTCCCCTCGAAGAAGCTCCTGCTCGGCATCGGCTTCTACGGCCGCGGCTGGACGGGTGTCACCCAGGCGGCGCCGGGCGGCACGGCCACGGGAGCGGCAACGGGCATCTGGGAGAACGGCTTCGAGGACTACAAGGTCCTGGAGACCATCTGCCCCGCGACCGGCACGGTCGGTGGCACTGCGTACGCGCACTGCGGCAGCGACTGGTGGTCCTACGACACCCCGGCCACGATCCTCGGCAAGATGAAGTGGGCCAGGTCGCAGGACCTGGGCGGTGCGTTCTTCTGGGAGTTCAGCGGTGACACCAGCGACGGCGACCTGGTGAGCGCGATCAACACCGGACTGAAGTGACCGGATCTCTGAAGTGACCGGACCAGTGAAGTAACCGGACCGGTAAGCGTCACACGAAGTAGCAGGGGCCCTGTCCTGGGATTTCTCTCCGGGACAGGGCCCCTGTCTCATGTCTCGGAGCGGGTGCCGCTCGTCACGCCACGGGATCGCCGGTCACCGAAGAGGACTGCTCGCCACCGCACGGGGCCGCTCGCCACCGCGCAGGCACTCGCCACCGCACGGGGCACTCGTCATGGCACGGGCACTCGCCACAGTATGGGCGCTGCCATCGCAGGACGCTCGTCACCGCACGGGACCGCTCGCCACCGCTGGGCCACTCGTCGTCACCGCACGGGCATCGTCACCGCACGGGACCGCACGTCACGCCACGTTCACTCGCTGCCCGGGCGGGGCCGCCTCCAGCCAGGCGAGGAAGCCGGTCAGCGCGTCCTCGCTCATCGCCAGCTCCAGTCGGGTGCCGCGGTGCTGACAGGCGAGGATGATCGCGTCGGAGAGCAGCGCCAGTTCCTCCTCGCCCTCCGGGGCCCGGCGGCCGGCCACCTCGATGGCCGAGCGTTCCAGGATGCGGCGGGGGCGGGGTGCGTAGGAGAAGACCCGGAACCACTCGATGCGGTCACCGTTGTAGCGGGCGATGCCGTAGCCCCAGCCCTTGCCGCTGGTGTCGCTCTTCTCCGGGGCGTTCCAGCGCAGACTGCAGTCGAAGGTGCCTCCGGAGCGCTGGATCAGTCTGCGGCGCAGGCCGAAGACGAACAGCCCCACCGCTACGAGCACGATCACCAAGCCGCACACAGTCAGAGCGAGGACCATCGACACCGACCTCCTCGTCTCCTAGGTAACGGAACGGAAAACAGCACCCGCATTGCCTCAGCCGCGACCCGGTCCGGAGGAACCTCCGGTCCTGGCCGCGGCTGAGTCACTTCCCTCGGGCGCGCCGGTTTCAGCGCGCCGCCACCGCTCGCAGACGAACGTCCGCGCGACGCTCGGCGGAGGCATCGTCCTCCCCCTTCGCGCGCTCGAGCGCCCGCTCCGCACGCTCGATGTCGATCTCGTCCGACAGCTCGGCGATCTCGGCCAGCAGCGACAGCTTGTTGTCCGCGAACGAGACGAAACCGCCGTGCACCGCGGCGACGACCGTCCCTCCCTCGCTCGTACGGATGGTCACCGGGCCCGACTCCAGCACACCGAGCAGCGGCTGGTGTCCGGCCATGACGCCGATGTCGCCGGACGTGGTGCGCGCGACGACCAGGGTGGCCTCGCCGGACCAGACACTGCGGTCCGCGGCGACGAGCTCGACGTGCAGCTCAGCAGCCAAGGTGGGCTCCTCGGGTCACCACCCGATGATGGCCACCGGGTGTTGGGTCAAAGTCTAGTAGGCGTACGAAGGGGGGCGGGACGCACCCCGCCCCCCTTCAAGAGCACGAGGCTCACTGGAGTCAAGCGCTCCGGTCAAGAACCGGAACACGGGGCGTTAGGAGACGCCCAGCTCCTTCGCGTTCTTCTTCAGGTCCTCAAGACCACCGCACATGAAGAACGCCTGCTCCGGGAAGTGGTCGTACTCGCCGTCGCAGATCGCGTTGAACGCGGCGACCGACTCGTCCAGCGGTACGTCCGAACCGTCCACACCGGTGAACTGCTTCGCGGCGTGGGTGTTCTGGGACAGGAAGCGCTCCACGCGACGGGCCCGGTGGACGACGAGCTTGTCCTCCTCGCCGAGCTCGTCGATACCGAGGATCGCGATGATGTCCTGCAGGTCCTTGTTCTTCTGCAGGATGTTCTTCACCCGCATCGCGCAGTCGTAGTGGTCCTGCGAGATGTACCGCGGGTCGAGGATGCGGGACGTGGAGTCCAGCGGGTCGACAGCCGGGTAGATGCCCTTCTCGGAGATCGGACGGGACAGAACCGTCGTCGCGTCGAGGTGGGCGAAGGTGGTGGCCGGGGCCGGGTCGGTCAGGTCGTCGGCGGGGACGTAGATCGCCTGCATCGAGGTGATCGAGTGACCGCGCGTCGAGGTGATGCGCTCCTGGAGGAGACCCATCTCGTCGGCCAGGTTCGGCTGGTATCCCACCGCGGACGGCATACGGCCGAGCAGGGTGGACACCTCGGAACCGGCCTGGGTGAAGCGGAAGATGTTGTCGATGAAGAACAGCACGTCCTGCTTCTGCACATCGCGGAAGTACTCCGCCATGGTCAGGCCGGCCAGGGCGACGCGCAGACGGGTGCCCGGGGGCTCGTCCATCTGACCGAAGACGAGGGCGGTCTTGTCCAGAACGCCGGACTCTTCCATCTCCGCGATGAGGTCGTTGCCCTCACGGGTGCGCTCACCGACGCCCGCGAAGACGGAGACGCCCTCGTGGAGGTTGGCGACACGCATGATCATTTCCTGGATCAGCACGGTCTTGCCGACGCCGGCACCACCGAACAGACCGATCTTGCCGCCCCTGACGTAGGGGGTGAGAAGGTCGACGACCTTCAGGCCGGTCTCGAACATCTCGGTCTTGGACTCGAGCTGGTCGAAGTCGGGGGCCTTGCGGTGGATCGGCCAGCGCTCACCCTCGTAGGACTCGTCGACGTTCAGCACCTCACCGAGGGTGTTGAACACCTTGCCCTTGGTGAAGTCGCCGACCGGGACGCTGATTCCCGTGCCGGTGTCGGTGACCGGGGACTGGCGTACCAGGCCGTCGGTGGGCTGCATGGAGATCGTGCGGACCAGGCCGTCACCCAGGTGCTGGGCGACCTCGAGGGTCAGCGTCTTCTTCTCGCCCGCCTTGGCCGGGTCGGAGACCTCGACGTGAAGGGCGTTGTAAATCTCCGGCATCGCGTCGACGGGGAACTCCACGTCGACGACCGGGCCGATGACCCGGGCGACGCGGCCCGTGGCAACGGCCGTCTCAACTGTCGTCGTCATTACCTGTCACTCCCCGCGGTCGCGTCGGCGAGGGCGCTCGCGCCACCGACGATCTCGCTGATTTCCTGGGTGATTTCGGCCTGGCGGGCCTGGTTGGCAAGCCGGGTGAGCGTCTCGATGAGCTCTCCCGCGTTGTCGGTCGCCGACTTCATCGCGCGCCGGGTGGCGGCGTGCTTCGACGCCGCCGACTGGAGCAGCGCGTTGTAGATGCGGCTCTCGACGTACCGCGGCAGCAGGGCGTCGAGGACGTCCTCCGCCGAGGGCTCGAAGTCGTACAGCGGGAGAATCTCGCCCTTCGGCGGGGCCTCCTCGGCGACCTCTTCGAGGCGGAGCGGCAGCAGACGGGCGTCGATCGCCGTCTGCGTCATCATCGACACGAACTCGGTGTAGACGATGTGGAGTTCGTCCACTCCGCCGTCCGCCGTGTCCTTCTCGATGGCCTCGATCAGGGGGCCGGCAACCTTCTTGGCGTCCGCGTACGTGGGCTCGTCGGTGAAGCCGGTCCACTGTTCCGCGATCTTCCGCTCACGGAAGTTGTAGTGGGCGACACCGCGGCGGCCGACGATGTACATGTCGACCTCCTTGCCCTCGCGCTCGAGGCGCTCGGTGAGCTGCTCCGCACCCTTGATGGCGTTGGAGTTGAAGGCGCCGGCCAGACCGCGGTCGCTCGTGAGGAGCAGCACCGCGGCGCGGGTCGGGTTGTCCGCCTCCGTGGTCAGCGGGTGCTTGGTGTTCGAACCCGTGCCCACCGCCGTGACCGCGCGTGTCAGCTCGGTCGCGTAGGGCGTGGAGGCCGCCACCTTGCGCTGCGCCTTGACGACGCGCGAGGCGGCGATCATCTCCATCGCCTTGGTGATCTTCTTGGTCGCGGTGACGGATCGGATGCGACGCTTGTAGACCCGGAGCTGAGCTCCCATGAGTCAGGTCCCTTCCTTACGTCACTTGGCGGCAGCGGCCGGGACGTCCTCGCCGAGCAGCTTGCCGTCCGAAGTCTCGAACTGCTTCTTGAACTCCGCGACGGCGTCGGTGATCGCCTGGATCGTGTCGTCGGACATCTTGCCGCCCTCCTTGATGGAGGTCATGAGGCCCTGCTCCTTGCGGTGCAGGTACTCGTGGAGCTCCTTCTCGAAGCGGCGGATGTCGGCGACGGGGACGTCGTCCATCTTGCCGTTGGTGCCGGCCCAGATGGAGACGACCTGGTCCTCGGTGGCCATCGGCTGGTACTGCGGCTGCTTCAGCAGCTCGACCATGCGCTGACCACGCTCCAGCTGCGCCTTGGACGCGGCGTCCAGGTCGGAACCGAAGGCGGCGAACGCCTCCAGCTCACGGAACTGGGCGAGGTCCACGCGCAGACGGCCGGACACCTGGCGCATCGCCTTGTGCTGGGCGGAACCACCCACGCGGGAGACCGAGATACCGACGTTCAGGGCCGGGCGCTGACCGGCGTTGAACAGGTCGGACTCCAGGAAGCACTGGCCGTCGGTGATGGAGATGACGTTGGTCGGGATGAACGCCGAGACGTCGTTGGCCTTGGTCTCGACGATCGGCAGACCGGTCATCGAGCCGGCACCCATGTCGTCCGACAGCTTGGCGCAACGCTCCAGCAGACGGGAGTGCAGGTAGAAGACGTCACCCGGGTAGGCCTCACGGCCCGGCGGGCGGCGCAGCAGCAGGGACACGGCGCGGTAGGCGTCGGCCTGCTTCGAGAGGTCGTCGAAGATGATCAGGACGTGCTTGCCCTGGTACATCCAGTGCTGGCCGATGGCCGAACCGGTGTACGGGGCCAGGTACTTGAAGCCGGCCGGGTCGGACGCCGGGGCTGCGACGATCGTCGTGTACTCGAGCGCGCCGGCCTCCTCCAGGGCGCCGCGCACGGACGCGATGGTGGAGCCCTTCTGGCCGATGGCGACGTAGATGCAGCGGACCTGCTTGTTCGGGTCGCCCGAGCGCCAGTTGTCGCGCTGGTTGATGATCGTGTCGACGGCCAGGGCGGTCTTGCCGGTCTGACGGTCACCGATGATCAGCTGGCGCTGGCCGCGGCCGATCGGGGTCATCGCGTCGACGGCCTTGTAGCCGGTCTCCATCGGCTCGTGCACCGACTTACGGACCATGACGCCCGGGGCCTGCAGTTCGAGGGCGCGGCGGCCGTCGGTCTCGATCTCGCCGAGTCCGTCGATCGGGGTGCCGAGCGGGTCGACGACGCGGCCGAGGTAGCCCTCGCCCACGGCGACCGACAGGACCTCACCGGTGCGCTGCACCGGCTGACCCTCCTCGATGCCGCTGAACTCACCGAGGACGATGGCGCCGATCTCGCGCTCTTCCAGGTTCAGCGCGAGGCCGAGGGTGCCGTCCTCGAACTTCAGCAGTTCGTTGGCCATGGCCGAGGGAAGGCCCTCGACCTTCGCGATGCCGTCACCGGCAAGGGTGACCGTACCGACCTCCTCGCGCGAGGCCGCGTCCGGCTTGTACGACTGGACGAAGTTCTCCAGCGCGTCCCGGATCTCCTCCGGCCGGATCGTGAGCTCCGCCATCTGGGTTCCCTGCTCTCCTTGTTGGGCCCGAAGTTTCACTTGCGGGGGGTGTGGGACTCCCCCCTGAACGAGGTGAATCCTCTGCACGGCCCAACTCGGGCCGTATAACTACGTTTTGAGTTCTGCGCTCAGCTCGCCAGGCGGCGGCTCGCGTCTTCCAGCCGGTCCGCGATGGAGCCGTTGATGACCTCGTCGCCGACCTGCACCCGGATGCCGCCCACGACCTCGGGGTCCACGTCGAGGTTGAGGTGCATCTGGTGGCCGTAGACCTTCGCCAGGACGGCACCGAGGCGCCGCTTCTGGGTGTCGCTCAGCGGTACCGCCGAGGTGACGACGGCGACCAGCCGGTTGCGACGCTCCGCAGCCAGTTTGGACAGGGACTCCAGTCCCGCTTCCAGGCTACGACCCCGCGGCGCGGTAACAAGGCGCACGACCAGTCGTTCGGTCTGGGCCTTGGCCCGGCCGCCGAGCAGCCTGCGCAGCAGCGCGACCTTGGCGTCGGTGCCGGCGGAGCGGCTGGTCAGGGCGGCGCGCAGCTCGGAGCTGGAGGAGATGATCCGGGCGAACCGGAACAGCTCGTCCTCGACGTCGTCGAGCACCCCGGCGCGCTGGGCACCGGTGAGGTCGGCGACGCTCGCCAGCACCTCGATGGCGTCGACCAGGTCACGCGTCTGCGACCAGCGGGAACGGACCATGCCGGAGACCAGGTCCACGGCGGGGCCGCTCACCTGGCCGCCGAGCAGCCGTCCGGCCAGTTCCGCCTTGCGGTCGGCGGACTGCGCCGGGTCGGTGAGGACCCGACGCAAGCCGACCTCGCGGTCGAGCAGCGCGGTGACGGCGGCCAGCTCGTCGGCGAGCGCGCCCGCGTCCACGGACGTGGAGTCCGTCAGCGCGTCGAGACGCTCACGTGCGGCTGCCAGGGCCTCGCGGCTCGCTCCGTTCATCGCGCGGCCTCGGCCTTCTCCTCGAGCTCGTCGAGGAAGCGGTCGATGACGCGGCTCTGGCGGGCGTGGTCCTCGAGGGACTCACCGACGAGCTTGCCGGCCAGGTCGGTGGCGAGCTTGCCGACGTCCTGGCGCAGCACCGCCGCGGCGGCCTTGCGGTCGGCCTCGATCTGGGCGTGACCGGCAGCGATGATCTCCTCACGCTGCCGCTGGCCTTCCGCACGCATCTCTGCGATGAGCGTGGCACCCTGCTCCTGCGCCTCCTGGCGAAGTCGCGCGGCCTCGTGGCGGGCTTCCTGGAGCTGGGCCTTGTACTGCTCGAGCACGCTCTGGGCTTCGGTACGCGCTGCCTCGGCCTTCTCGATACCGCCCTCGATGGCCTCGCGACGCTGCTCCAGAACCGTGTTGATGTTCGGAAGGAGCTTCTTGCCCAGGACGAAGAAGACGATCGCGAAGGCGATCAGACCGATGACGAGCTCGGGGATCTCCGGGATCAGAGGATTCTGGGCCTCTTCCTCCGCCAGCTGTACCACCAAGGGCGAGATCACATCAGTTCCTTCCGTCGAAATTTCTCGTCGGCCAGGACCGGATCAGGAAGGCACCGGGTAGACAAAGCCCATGACCAGACCGATCAGGGCGAGCGCCTCACAGAGCACGAAGCCGAGGATCTGGTTCTGACGGATCAGACCGGCGGCCTCAGGCTGCCGGGCGAGGGCCTGCGTGCCGTTACCGAAGATGACGCCCACACCGATGCCGGGGCCGATGGCGGCCAGGCCGTAGCCGATCGCTGCGAAGTTGCCCTGGATGTTGGTCACGGCGAGGGTCTGGAGAGCGGACATGCCGATTCTTCCTTCTTTTTCACAGGCCGGTGGGGGTTGGCCACCGGAGGTTATGGGAGGTGGTTCGGTCGTGCTCAGTGGTGCTCGGCGAGCGCGCCCTGGATGTAGCTGCAGGACAGGAGGATGAAGACGTAGGCCTGCAGAGCCTGGATGAACAGCTCGAACACCGTCATCACGATGACCATGAGGAACGAGACGGCCGAGTAGGCGATGCCGATGCCGTTGAGCAGGTACCAGGTGCCGATGGTGAAGATCAGCAGCAGAACGTGCCCGGCGAACATGTTGGCGAACAGTCGGACCGCGTGCGTGAACGGCCGGATGAACAGGTTCGACAGGAACTCGAAGAACATGACCATCGGGAAGACCGGGCCGAGCGACCTGTCGTAGCCGGTGATGTTCTTCCAGCCCCCGACGAAGCCGTGCCGTTGGAAGGTCAGGCTGACCCACAGGATGTACACGAGGGCGGCGAGGCCGGCCGGGAAGGCGATGACCGAGGTGACCGGGAACTGGGCGAGCGGGATGATCGCCCACAGGTTCATGATCCAGATGAAGAAGAACAGCGAGACCATGAGCGGGACGTACTTCTCGCCCTCCCGCTTGCCGATCGTCTCGTAGACGACTCCACGGCGGACGAAGTCGTAACCCGCCTCGCCGATCATCTGGAGTTTGCCGGGGATCAACTTCGGGTTGCGGAACGCGGCCCAGAAGAACCCGAGAACGACGACCGTGCTCAACAGGGCCAGCAGTATCGGCTTGTTGAACTCGATGCCGCCGACCGTGAACATCGGCTCGAAGAGGAAGGAGTGCAGGCCGGGGGTCGGGAAACCGCACCCTTCGAAAATATGACAATCGGTCTCGAAGGCGAGCATCTTGGCGTCACTCACCGCGAGCTCCTTCAGCGTGGCGCATGGGTACGGCAACCTCGATGTGTCGGCGCGGCCTGCGACCGCGGAACGGCACTGGACTGGACTTACGGGTATGGGGGCGGCGACTGGGCTCCGAGCCGTGAGGCGTCACAGGCAACTCTGCCGCCCGCGCCAACTCTGCCGCAGTTGTGGCGAGACGATAGCAAGTGCGTGGAAGACCTTTTACACCGGCCCTACAGGTCACGACGGAGTCCGGGCGGAATCCGGCTCCACGTAAAGGACTTTGGCCTTCATATGGGAACGCACCTGGGCCGCGATCCACACGAGGGTGGCAGCGAGCAGGGTGAAGGCGAAGCACTTGGGGTTGAACGCCGAGGTGCCCCGGAAGATCGTCAGCACCACCATGAGCAGCAGGATCTGCGTGGTGTAGAGCAGCAGCCCCATCATCTGGAACAGGTGCGGCAGCGTGCGAGCGGTCCGCAACAGCACCAAGAGGCCACTGCACATGAACACCAGGACGAGAACGGTGCCGAACCCGGCGCCGAGCGCACCCTTGCCACCGGCCACGGCGGCACTGACCGCGACTCCGACCACGCCCGCGGCGGCGGTCGGCAGAACGCAGTGCAGGAGCGTTCGGGCGTCGTTGGACTGCATGGCGGCAGCTCCTCCGGCGAAATCTTGGGGGATCGTTTCGGTCGTCGGGGACGACACTAGCCCGGGGACGGCGAGGCGTGCCCCGCCCGGGCAGCCCAGATCACTGGGGCCACACCAAATATATCCCGGGTTCTCGTGAACCGTATCACAAACTATTTGATGCAGTCTTTACCTAGTGGGTGTGCCCGCCGTCACACATGAGAGTGATGCTGCACGCCTGTGCGAGATCCGGGCCCGATTGTCTGGTATAGCGACGTTTGCTCTGTCGCCCCTCGGCGGACACAGTGCCCCTCGCTGTCTCGGAGCCGGACCAACAGCCCGCGACCGAGCGCCCCGGTCGCGGACCGACTCGCCCGGCGGCGTACGGCCGTGTGTGGTCACTGACGCCGCTGATTTCCGACGAGCGCGGGGCGCGCAGCACCGACACCTGCGACACAGCCCTTCGCCCTACGCCCGTTCCTTCTCGTGCGCCCTGAAGCGCGCGGAACTCTCCGACAGCGCCGACAGTGCGGTGCTGCCGTGCGCGTGCCTGCCGCCCTGCTCGCGCGCCGCACCGTTCGAGAGGGCCGGACGGGCCACGGCGGCGGCCGGTGCGCGGGCGGCCGGCGCCGGCTCGGCGTCGACGGGGGGCGGCGCGGCATCCGTCCGCGCCACCGGACGGCGGTAGCGCGGCGGCACGAACCGCGCGGCCCAGCGCGGTGCGTGGGGGGTGAACCGGGGCAGCAGGAGAAGCACCAGGCCGATCGCACTCAGGATCATCATGCCGAGCACGACCCACTTGGCCGCACTGGACGAGGAGTTCGCGGAATAGGTCAGGGCCCCGTTGGAGATCAGCGCGGCCCAGAAGTACATGATCAGGACCGCCCGGCTGTGCGAGTGCCCGACCTCCAGCAGTCGGTGGTGCAGATGTCCGCGGTCGGCCGCGAACGGCGACTGGCCGCGCCAGGTGCGGCGCACGACGGCCAGGATCAGGTCGGCGGCCGGGATCGCGATGATCGTCAGGGGCAGCAGCAGGGGGATGTAGGCGGGCACCATCTGGTGCACGGTGTCGCGCGTCGAACCCGTGAAGAGGTTCATCGCGTCCGGGTCGATCTGCCCCGTGATGGACACGGCTCCGGCGGCCAGCACCAGTCCGATCAGCATGGAGCCGGAGTCGCCCATGAAGATCCGCGCCGGGTGGATGTTGTGCGGCAGGAAGCCGAGGCACATACCCATCAGGATCGCCGCGAACAGCGTCGCGGGGGCCGCGGCCTCGAGCCCGTAGCCGTACCAGATCCGGTACGCGTACAGGAAGAACGCGGCGGACGCGATGCACACCATTCCGGCTGCGAGACCGTCGAGACCGTCGACGAAGTTGACCGCGTTGATCGTGATGACCACCAGCGCCACCGTCAGCAGCGTGCCCTGCCCCTGGGTCAGCGAGACCGAGCCCACGCCCGGGATGGGCAGCCACAGGATCGTCAGGCCCTGCATGACCATGACGCCGGCGGCGATCATCTGGGCGCCCAGCTTGATCAGCGCGTCGATCTCGAACTTGTCGTCCAGGACACCGATCAGCCAGATCAGGGCGGCTCCGGAGAGCAGTGCGCGGGGCTCGTTGGACCGTTCGTAGACCTCGCTGAGGTTCGGCAGGTGGTTGGCGACCAGCAGCCCGGCGCACAGCCCGAAGAACATCGCGATACCGCCGAGCCGCGGCGTGGGTTCTCGGTGCACGTCGCGCGCCCGGATCTCCGGCATCGCGCCGGCCACGATGGCGAACTTCCTTACCGGACCGGTCAGGAGGTACGTCACCGCGGCCGTGATGCAGAGCGTCAGCAGGTATTCACGCACGGGCTTCCCCACAGGTATCGCTGGTCGTCTCAGCCCCACACACTAGCTGTGCGCGCATATCGGAAGGGACTTTCGGGTAGCGAGCATGGTTGCACGAGTGGCTGTGAACGGACGGGTTGCCCCGCTCGAGCGCAGCGCGAGCGGGGAGCGCCTACCCCGCTCTAGTCCGGATACGGCGGGAATCCCTCCGCCAGTTCCTGTACTTCCTGACGCGCCTGCTGCGCCGCGGGTCCATCCCTGAGCACGCCCGCCAGGAGCACCGCGATCCGCGCCATCTCGGTCTCGCCCATGCCCTGGGTGGTCAGGGCGGCCGTGCCCAGCCGCAGTCCGCGGTCCCCGTGCGGCAGCGCGCAGGTGTCCAGCACGAGGCCGGCGGCGTTGAGCCGGCCGCGGGCGGTGCGGCCGTCCACGCCGAGCGGGGCCGGGTCGGCGACCAGCAGATGGGTGTCGGTGCCGCCGGTCGTGATGCTCAGTCCCTCGGCGGCCAGCGCTTCCGCCAGTACCCGCGCGTTGACGACGACCCGTTGGGCGTACTCGGCGAAGGCCGGGGTGGCCGCCTCGCCGAACGCGACGGCCTTGGCGGCGATGGTGTGCATCTGCGCACCGCCCTGGGTGAACGGGAACACCGCCCGGTCCACCCGCTGGGCCAGTTCGCTCCCGCAGAGGATCATTCCGCCGCGGGGCCCGCGCAGCACCTTGTGCGTGGTGGCGCACACGACGTCGGCGTACGGGACCGGGTTCGGCGCCGCTCCCCCGGCGACCAGCCCGATGGGGTGGGCGGCGTCGGCGATCAGATAGGCGCCGACCTCGTCGGCGACCTCGCGGAAGAGGGCGTAGTCGATGTGCCGCGGATAACAGATGGACCCGCAGACGATCGCCTTGGGCCGGTGGGTGCGGGCGAGGACGCGCAACTGGTCGTAGTCGATGAGCCCCGACTCGGTGTCGACGCCGTAGCCGATGAAGTCGAACCAGCGGCCCGAGAAGTTCGAGGGCGAGCCGTGGGTGAGGTGGCCGCCGTACGGCAGCCCCAGCGCCAGGACCGTGTCGCCGGGGCGCAGCAGGGCCGCGTACGCGGCGAGGACGGCCGAAGAGCCGGAGTGCGACTGCACGTTGGCGTGCTCGGCGCCGAACAGGGCCGTCGCGCGGTCCACGGCCAGCCGTTCGGCGACGTCGGCGATCTCGCAGCCGCCGTGGTGGCGCGCTCCCGGGTAGCCCTCGGCGTACTTGTTGGCGAGCGGGGAGCCGAGTGCGGTGAGGACCGCGCGAGAGGTGAAGTTCTCCGCGGCGCTGAGCTGCAGTGTCGTCGACTGACGGGTCAGCTCTCCGAGGAGGACGTCGGCGAGCTCGGGGTCCTGCCGGCGCAGTACGTCGGCGTCAAGCGTCTGTGTGACCGGCATGGGGGCTCCGGGCGCTTCTTCGGGCTCGGTTCGCCTCCGGGACGCTTGTGTCGCCCCTTCGGCTCACTCGCCTGGGTGGGGATGCACTGGGTTCCAGCGTAGGACCGTGGCGTTTGGGGCGCCCGGCGTTGTCCGGGACCGGCATTCCGCCGGGCGGAAACGTTTCGCTGTAGGGAATGCCCGACCCGCCTACCCCTCTTCGGCGACACCAGGCGTGTGATTTCGGCCCTCGTGATCCGGCCGGACACGCAGCCGCACCGCCGCCGGGCGGCCCGCGGCAGGTCAGGCGCGGGCCGGCACCCCGGTGAGCGCGGTCACCACCGGGTCCAGCGCCTGCTGGATCTCGTCCCCTATGGACCGGAAGAAGGTGAGCGGCGCCCCGTACGGGTCGTACACCTCGTCCGCCTCAGCGGTCGGCGCCAGCAGCCACCCGCGTAGAGCCGCGGCGGCACGCACCAGGGCCCGTGCGCGTTCCACCACCCCGTCCTCCAACGGAGGCAGCGTCGCCGGGTCGATCGCCTTCACCAGGCGCGTGAACTCCTTGAGGGTGAAGGTGCGCAGCCCCGCCGAGTGCCCCATGGAGATGACCTGGGCCCGGTGGTCACGGGTCGCCGTGAGCACCAGATCGGCCCGGATGACGTGTTCGTCGAGCAGTTCACGGCCGACGAAGCCGGAGGCGTCCGCCCCGAAGTCCGCGAGGACGGTCTCCGCGTTGGCCTCCATGGGCGCCCCCTCGTGCCCCCAGGTCCCCGCGCTCTCCACGATCAGCCCGCCCCACAGCGGATCACCCAGCCGGTCCGCCAGGGCATGACGGGTCAGCCGCTCGGTGATCGGCGAGCGGCACACGTTGCCGGTGCTGACGTGGAGGATGCGGAAGGTGTCCCGGGGAAGCCCCGTGAAGGTCCCCGTCTCGTCCCCGTTGCCTATGCCACGCCCCGCTTCAGGGGCCGTCAATTCGCCACCTCGAGGTCGGGGACGACCTTCCGCAGCTCGTCGGGGGAGAGCGCTCCCTCACGCAGCAGTACGGGCACCCGGCCGGTCACGTCCACGATCGACGACGGCACGTTCCCGGGCGTCGGGCCGCCGTCCAGGTACACCGAGACGGCGTCGCCGAGCATCTCCTGCGCGGCGTCACAGTCCTCCGGCGCGGGATGGCCGGTGAGGTTCGCCGACGAGACCGCCATCGGCCCGACCTCGGTGAGCAGCTCGATGGCGACCGGGTGCAGCGGCATGCGCACGGCGACCGTGCCCCGGGTGTCGCCGAGGTCCCACTGCAGGGACGGCTGGTGCTTGGCGACGATGGTCAGCGCACCCGGCCAGAACGCGTCGACGAGTTCCCAGGCCAGCTCGGAGAAGTCGGTGACCAGGCCGTGCAGCGTGTTCGGAGAGCCGATGAGCACGGGGGTGGGCATGTTGCGGCCCCGGCCCTTGGCCTCCAGCAGATCGGCGACGGCCTCGGAGCTGAACGCGTCGGCACCGATGCCGTAGACGGTGTCGGTCGGCAGCACCACCAGCTCGCCACGACGGACGGCGGACGCTGCCTCGCGCAGACCGGTGATGCGGTCGGTCGCGTCGTTGGTGTCGTATCGCCGAGCCATCTAACGAGCCTCCTCGTACACGTACTGCTGGCTGAAAGTGCTGGTGCGCGTGTTGGTGCGCATGGTCACGGCAGCGCCCTGCGGGCGGTGGCGAAGCGCGGCCGGTTGTTGAGGTCGGGGTGGTCGGCGGCGTCGGCCCAGCCCCGCTCCTCGGTGAAGATCCACGGCACCTGGCCGCCCTGGGTGTCGGCGTGCTCGATGACGACGACGCCGCCGGGGCGCAACAGCCGGTGCGCGGTGCGTTCGAGGCCGCGGATGAGATCCAGCCCGTCCTCACCGGAGAACAGGGACATCTCCGGGTCGTGGTCGCGGGCCTCGGGGGCCACGTACTCCCACTCGGTGAGCGGGATGTACGGAGGGTTGGAGATGACCAGGTCCACCTGGCCGTCGAGGTCGTGGAAGGCGTCCCGGGCGTCTCCCTGGCGCAGGTCGACCCGGGATCCCTCGACGTTCTTGCGGGTCCACCGCAACGCGTCCTCGGACAGTTCCACGGCGTGCACGCGCGAGCGCGGCACCTCCTGCGCCAGGGCGAGCGCGATCGCGCCGGACCCGGTGCACAGATCGACGATCAGCGGCTCCACGACGTCCATGGCGCGCACGGCGTCTATGGCCCAGCCCACCACCGACTCGGTCTCCGGCCGCGGCACGAACACCCCCGGCCCCACCTGGAGTTCCAGATAGCGGAAGAAGGCGCGCCCGGTGATGTGCTGCAGCGGCTCGCGGGCCTCGCGGCGGGCGACGACCTCCCAGTAGCGGGCGTCGAAGTCGGCGTCCTTGACCGAGTGGAGCTCGCCCCGCTTCACACCGTGTACGAAAGCGGCGAGCTCCTCCGCGTCGTTGCGTGGCGAGGGCACACCGGCGTCGGCCAGCCGCTGGGTGGCCTGGGCCACCTCCGCGAGCAGCACGCTGCGGGGACTTGGGGGCCGCCCCCCAAAATGTCGCTGCACGCTGGTCCTCCGGACGAAAGCTGTGGTCGTGTGCTGTTGTGTGGGGCCGCGGCTTACGCGGCGGCGAGCTTCGCCGCCGAGTCGGCGTCGACGCAGGCCTGGATCACCGTGTCGAGGTCGCCGTCCAGGACCTGGTCCAGGTTGTACGCCTTGAAACCGACGCGGTGATCGGAGATTCGGTTCTCCGGGAAGTTGTAGGTACGGATCTTCTCGGAGCGGTCGACGGTGCGGACCTGGCTGCGACGGGCGTCCGCCGCCTCCTTCTCCGCCTCCTCCTGGGCCGCGGCGAGGAGCCTGGAGCGCAGGATACGCATCGCCTGCTCCTTGTTCTGCAACTGGCTCTTCTCGTTCTGGCAGGAGGCGACGACACCGGTGGGGATGTGCGTGATCCTGACGGCGGAGTCGGTGGTGTTGACGGACTGGCCACCAGGGCCGGAGGACCGGTACACGTCGATGCGCAGATCGTTCGGGTTGATCTCCACATCCACCTCCTCGGCCTCGGGAGTGACGAGCACACCGGCCGCGGAGGTGTGGATGCGCCCCTGGGACTCGGTCGCGGGCACCCGCTGCACGCGGTGCACCCCGCCCTCGTACTTCAGCCGCGCCCATACGCCCTGACCGGGCTCGATCTGTCCGCGCGCCTTCACCGCGACCTGGACGTCCTTGTAGCCGCCCAGCTCGGACTCGGTGGAGTCGATGATCTCGGTCTTCCAGCCGACGCGTTCGGCGTAGCGCAGGTACATGCGCAGCAGGTCCCCGGCGAACAGGGCCGACTCGTCGCCCCCCGCGCCCGCCTTGATCTCGAGGATGACGTCCTTGTCGTCGCTGGGGTCGCGCGGGACCAGCAGCAGCCGCAGCTTCTCGGTGAGTCCCTCGCGCCGCTCGGTGAGTTCCTTGGCCTCGGCGGCGAAGTCCGGGTCGTCGGCGGCGAGTTCGCGCGCGGTCTCGATGTCGTCGCCGGTCTGCTTCCAGGACCGGTACGTGGCGACGATCGGGGTCAGCTCGGCGTAACGCTTGTTGAGCTTGCGCGCGTTGGCCTGATCCGCGTGGACTGAGGGGTCCGCGAGCTTCTTCTCCAGGTCGGCGTGCTCGCCGACCAGGTCCTCGACCGCCTCGAACATCTCCGGGCTCCTGCTCCTGATTTCCTACGAAAGAGACTCTGACGCCAAAAGCGCCGGCCCCGGACACCCCGTGGTGCGGGGCGCCCGAGGACCGGCGCGGGTGGCTCGCTACTTCTTGGAGCCGGCAGCGGCCTTGCCGAAGCGGGCCTCGAAGCGGGCCACTCGGCCACCGGTGTCGAGGATCTTCTGCTTGCCCGTGTAGAACGGGTGGCACTCGGAGCAGACCTCGGCGCGGATGGTGCCGCCGGAGATGGTGCTACGGGTGGTGAACGACGCGCCACAGGTGCAGCTGACCTGCGTCTCGACGTACTCGGGGTGGATGTCGCGCTTCAAGGTGTCTCCTAGTTTCGGGAGGGCGCCGGGTCGCAGCCGCGGGATGCGGTGCGTGAACCGGAGCCGACGTACCAGTCTGCCAGGACTGGGCGCATCCCCCAAAACCGGGGTCTGCCGCTTTCTATTCCCCACCGCACCCGCCCTTCCACCCACCACGCCCCCTCACGCCGGTTTTCACCACATCCGCCTTCGCCTGCGCCGGTCCGGCGGGTGGGGTGCCCCGTGGCGCTCTGCTCCGGAGGTGGGGTTGCCAGCGCGGGCCCGGGGCGGAGTGGCCCCTGGTTACCGAGGATGGAGCTTTCCGGGGCAGGGGCCGGCAGGGCGCGGGGCGACCGAGCGTTTTCAGCCCGTCCGGCGCCTGAGGACGAGGCCGCAGGCCGATTCAGGGGGCCGGGGGCGGCAGCCCCCGGGGACAAGCGAGGGGGTGGCGCGGGCACGCCTCAGCCCGAGGCCACCACGCCCTTCGCCTCCCCGGTGGCCGTACCCTTCGTCGCGCTCGCCGGAATCGCCCGGTCGTCCTCGATCGCCGCCCACACCAGCCGGGCCTTCGGCTTCTCGACGATCACACGGTTGGCGTTCGCCGGGTCGTACTGCACCGGCATCGTCACCATCTTCATGTTCGACGAGCTGATGCCCTTCAGCCCGGCCGCGAAGGACGCCAGATCCTTGACCGAGGCCAGTGCGGAGTCGGTGGTGATGGACTTGGTCGCGGTGTCCGCGAGATCGAACAGCTTCTTGGGGCTGCTCAGCACTCCCAGCTGGTTGACCTGGTCGACGAGCGCCTTGATGAAGGCCTGCTGGAGCTGGATACGGCCGAGGTCGGACCCGTCACCGACCCCGTGCCGGGTGCGGACCAGTCCGAGCGCCTGCTGCCCGGTCAGTGTGTGCGTCCCGGCCTTGAGGTCCAGATGGCTCTCGGTGTCCTTGATGTCCTTGGTCGTGGTGACGTCCACCCCGCCGAGTTCGTCGATCAGCTCCTGGAATCCGCTGAAGTCGACCTCGATGTAGTGGTCCATGCGGATGCCGCTGATGGACTCGACGGTCTTCACGGCGCAGGCCGCTCCCCCGGTCGAGTACGCGGAGTTGAACATCACCCCGGACGCCGCGGCGTGCTTGACGCCCTTGGTGTCGGTGCAGGAGGGCCGGTTGATCAGCGTGTCGCGCGGTATGGAGACCACGCTGGCCTTCTTGTGGCCCTCGTAGACGTGCACGACCATCGCGGTGTCGGAGCGGGCGGTGCCGTCGTCCGTGCCACCGCCCAGCTTCTTGTTGCTGCCGGACCGCGTGTCCGAACCCAGGACCAGGATGTTCTGGGAGCCGTTGTCGACCTTCTCGGGCCGGTCACTGCCGAGGGCCTGGTCGATGTCGACGCTCTTGATGTTGCCGTTGAGCTTGAAGTACGTGTACCCGAGCCCGGCACCACCGAGGACGATCACACCCGCCGCCGCCCAGGCCGTCACGACGAGGGCCTTGCGTCCCCTGCTGGGGGGCTTGCGACGGCGCCCCTTTCCGCGACGACGCGCTCCGGTGGCGCTGGAATCCTCTGGCATGCTCTCGGCTGACATCGGCTCCTCAAGTCCTTGTCGGTCGGTTACCCCCTGCTTCCAGGGCAAGGCCTGTTTTGTCGCGACTCGTTCGGTCAGACGGTCGTATCGGGGAAAGGGTTGCATGTCGCCCTGTGGCTGTTACGTGTGCATTGGGCGTACGGAGCGTCACGGCCGCCGCGGCCAACAGCCCTGTTCACCAGCGGTTTCCAGCCATGTCGACCAAGGACCGGGCGACGTTGGCGATCCGGACAGGTGTGGCGAACATCTCGAAGATTTCTGCGTCCGGCGTGGCGCGGCAACGAGCGCGCCCAGGAAAAGGGCGGCGGACGGTCCCGGGGAAGAAGCCGCGGACGAGGCCCGGGAAGAGGGCGACGGACGGGCCGGGAAGAGGGCAGCGGACGAGGCCTGGGCAGGAGTTGCGGACAAGCCCCGGGAAGAAGCCGCGGACGAGGCCCGGGAAGAGGGCGACGGACGGGCCGGGAAGAGGGCAGCGGACGAGCGCACGAAAAGGACCGCCCCCGTCACCTTCGCGACGGGAGCGGCCCTGTTCCTGCTTGCGGTACTACGGCGAGCCCCACGGGAGCCCGCTAAGGGATCCCGGCCGGCCCCACGAAACCTCAGTCACCGTTCCCCGGCGCGGGCGTCGTCTTCTGGATCTGGAGCAGGAACTCGGCGTTCGACTTGGTCTGCTTCATCTTGTCGAGGAGCAGCTCGATCGCCTGCTGCTGGTCGAGCGCGTGCAGCACCCGGCGCAGCTTCCAGACGATGTTGAGTTCCTCACCGGAGAGCAGGATCTCCTCCTTGCGGGTGCCGGACGCGTCGACGTCCACCGCCGGGAAGATGCGCTTGTCGGCGAGCTTCCGGTCGAGCTTGAGCTCCATGTTGCCGGTGCCCTTGAACTCCTCGAAGATCACCTCGTCCATGCGGGACCCGGTGTCGACGAGCGCGGTCGCCAGGATGGTCAGCGAGCCGCCGTCCTCGATGTTGCGCGCGGCGCCGAAGAACCTCTTCGGCGGGTACAGCGCGGTCGAGTCGACACCACCGGACAGGATGCGTCCGGAGGCCGGTGCCGCGAGGTTGTAGGCACGGCCCAGACGCGTGATCGAGTCGAGCAGGACGACGACGTCGTGGCCCAGCTCCACGAGGCGCTTGGCGCGCTCGATGGCGAGCTCGGCGACCGTGGTGTGGTCCTCGGCGGGGCGGTCGAAGGTCGAGGAGATGACCTCGCCCTTCACCGACCGCTGCATGTCGGTGACCTCTTCCGGACGCTCGTCGACCAGGACGACCATCAGGTGGCACTCGGGGTTGTTGTGGGTGATCGCGTTGGCGACCGCCTGCATGATCATGGTCTTGCCGGTCTTCGGCGGGGCCACGATCAGACCGCGCTGGCCCTTACCGATCGGCGACACCAGGTCGATGATGCGGGTGGTCAGCACGCCCGGGTCGGTCTCCAGACGGAGCCGGTCCTGCGGGTACAGCGGGGTCAGCTTGTTGAACTCCGGGCGGCCACGGCCGAGTTCGGGCGCCATGCCGTTGACGGAGTCCAGGCGGACCAGCGCGTTGAACTTCTCGCGACGCTCGCCCTCCTTGGGCTGGCGAACCGCACCGGTGATGTGGTCACCCTTGCGCAGGCCGTTCTTGCGGACCTGGGCGAGGGAGACGTACACGTCGTTCGGACCCGGCAGGTAGCCGGACGTGCGGATGAACGCGTAGTTGTCGAGGATGTCCAGGATGCCCGCGACCGGGATCAGGACGTCGTCCTCGGCGAGCTGCGGCTCGGCGATCTCGTCACGGCCGCGACGGCCCCGGCGGTCGCGGTAGCGGCCGCGACGGCCCCGGCGGCCGCCCTCGTCGTCGTAGCCGTCGTCCTGCTGGCGGTCCTGCCGGCCGCCGCCCTGCTGCTGGTTCTGCTGACCGCGCTGCTGCTGACCGCTCTGGCCGCCCTGCTGGTCGTCGCCCTTGCCGCGGCGGTCACCACGGTCACCACGGTCACCGCGCTCGCCGCGGTCACGGCCGCGGTCCCGGCGGTCGCGGCGGCCCTGGCGGCCCTCGCCGCCGTCGGCGTCCTTGGCCTCGCCCTGGACCGGGGTCTCGGCCTTGGGCTCGCTCTTCGCCTCGGCGGTGACGGTCTCGGGGCTGCCCGCCTCGGCGGTGGCCCGGCGCCGACGGCGCTCGCCGACGGAAGCCTCGTCGGTGACGGTGGCTCCCTGCTCGGCGGGGGCGGAGGCCTTGGGGGACGGCTGTCCCGGGATCTCGATCTGCTGCTGGGCCACGGCCTGCTCGGCAGGCGCCTCGGCCTTCTTCTCGGCGGGGGCGTCCTCGCCCGTACGCGCCTTCGAGGTGGCGCGGCGCTTCGGCTTGGTCTCGGTGGCGGCTTCACCGGCGGTGGCTGCCGCCTTCGCCGGGGCGCCACCGGAGGCCTGCGCTTCCTTGATGACCTCGATCAGCTGGCTCTTGCGCATGCGCGCGGTGCCCCGGATGCCGAGGCCGGATGCGACCTGCTGCAGCTCGGCCAGCACCATGCCCTCGAGGCCGGTACCGCGGCGCCGCCGGGAGCCGGCACCAGTGGCAGGCGCGGCTGAGGCGTCCGTGGCGGGCGCGGCAGCGGTCTCCTCGACACGTGCGCCCATCAGATCGGTGGTGTCGCTCACGAAGGGTCCTTCCCTGGAGCGGACGTCGGCCTGTCTGGCTCGGCGACCGGTTGTGCTGTCCGGCTTTGGTCCTTTTGTGTGGACCGGACCGGGGCGGTGGTCCGCCTACAGCGGCGGAAGACATATCTGGTGATGGCGTTTCCCTCGGCCGTGCCACTGGCTTGATGTGTCACAGGGCTCGGTCACGCCGGTTCCGGAGCGTGCTCGGCACTGCTCAGCGCATGGCACTCGCGGCAATGGCACTAAGCAGTTTGGGAGGCTCCCGGAAGAAGTGTTGTCCCGGACGGGGACGTGAAGCACCTCGCCATGGTGGGGTCGGGTGCAGACTTGAGGTTAACACTACCGGATCCAACAAACATTCCCCCTCTCGAAATCCGGTAACCGTGTCTCAGGGCGCAAGCGGCAGCACGCTCGCTCCCTGGGCGTCGAGGGCGAGGCGGTTGGCCGCCCAGCCCTCGCCCGCGAGCCGGGCGACCTTGTCGGCCGCGTCGCCCTTGGCCAGCGCGAGCACGGTGGGTCCCGCGCCGGAGATCACCGCGGGAATTCCGTCCGCCCGCAGCCGCTCCACCAGCGCCGCGCTCTCCGGCATGGCCGGGGCGCGGTACTCCTGGTGGAGCCGGTCCTCGGTGGCGGGCAGCAGCAGTTCGGGGCGCCGGGTCAGGGCCTCGACGAGCAGGGCGGCCCGGCCGGCGTTGGCGGCGGCGTCGACGTGCGGGACGGCGCGCGGGAGCAGTCCGCGCGCGGTCTCGGTGAGTACTGGCTTTCCGGGAACGAAAACCACCGGAACGATGGAATCGGCGGGATCCATCCTGATCGCCCGGGCGGCGCCGCCCTCCATCCACGAGAGCGTGAACCCGCCGAGCAGACAGGCCGCAACGTTGTCGGGGTGGCCCTCGATCTCGGTGGCGAGCTCCAGCAGGGCCGTGTCGTCGAGCTTGGCGTCGCCGCCTATGGTCACGGCGCGGGCGGCGACGATTCCGGCGCAGATGGCGGCCGACGACGAGCCGAGGCCGCGGCCGTGCGGGATGCGGTTGGCGCAGACGATCTCCAGCCCGCGCGGCTGTCCGCCCAGCAGGTCGAAGGCGGTGCGCAGGGAGCGTACGAGGAGATGACTCTCGTCACGCGGCAGGGTTTCGCTGCCCTCACCGGCGATGTCGATGTGCAGCCCGGAGTCGGCGACCCGGACGACGACGTCGTCGTACAGCCCCAGCGACAGCCCGAAGGCGTCGAAGCCCGGGCCGAGGTTGGCGCTGGTGGCGGGGACGCGCACCCTGACGGCGGCGGCGCGGAACGCTGGACCGGCCATCGCTCGATGACTCTCCTTGAGCTGCGAGTTCTTATGCGAGTTCTACAAAGAATTGCGACAGGTGGGGCAAATACCCGAAGGCCGCGACGAAGGCGGCACCGCAGCATAAGCACGGGCGGCATATGCGCGGGGCGGGTTCACCACAGCCTATCGAAGACAGGTTCTGTGGCGACATAGGGCGCACAGGAGGCGCACGATGCGTGTCGTAAGCCCCCAGTGCACCCACTGTCATTGTTGGTCATTGTTGCCGCGTTGGAGCCAGGTTAAGCGCTCTCCCGCGCATGTGCCGCAACGATGGGCGCGCACGCCCGGCGGTGACGCGCACTGGTGGCCGCCGCGCCGTGGACACGCACCGTCGTGCCGTCGGTAGTGCACCATCGCGCGTTCGATGGTGCACCATCGCGCCGTCGGCGGTGCACCATCGCGCCGTCGGCGGTGCAACTACGGCGCGGCGACACCCTCCACGTGGCGGCCGGCGCGTCCAGCGTGTGCGTTGCGGCTGCGCATGCGGAGCGCGCGCCGCCGGTACGCACCGAGGGTGCGCGGCGCGTCGACTCGCCGCGCCGCACCGCCTATGACAGGCCGAGCCGCTCCGCGGCCGTGGGCGCGTCGACGGGGACGGTGACCGGCTGCGGCGCGCCCGCGACGGCCCAGTCCGGGTCCTTGAGCCCGTTCCCGGTCACCGTGCAGACGATCGTCTGGCCCGGATCGACCTTGCCCTGTTCGGCGGCCTTCAGCAGACCGGCGACCGAGGCGGCCGAGGCCGGCTCCACGAAGACACCCTCCTGAGCGGCCAACATCCGGTAGGCGCGCAGGATCTCACGGTCCGTCACCTCGTCGATGAAACCGCCGGATTCATCGCGCGCGGCGAGCGCGTGCTGCCACGAGGCGGGGTTGCCGATGCGAATCGCGGTGGCGATGGTCTGCGGGTCCTTCACCACGTCACCGCGCACGATGGGCGCGCTGCCGGAGGCCTGGAAGCCCCACATGCGTGGCGTCCGAGACGAAATCCCGTCCGCCGCGTACTCCTTGTAGCCCTTCCAATAGGCCGTGATGTTGCCCGCGTTGCCCACCGGGAGGACATGGACGTCGGGCGCGTCGCCGAGCATGTCCACGATTTCGAAGGAGGCCGTCTTCTGACCCTCGATCCGGACGGGATTGACCGAATTGACCAGCGCCACGGGGTAGTTGTCGGAGAGTTCGCGGGCCAGCGTGAGGCAGTCGTCGAAGTTGCCGTCGACCTGGAGGATCTTGGCGCCGTGCACCAGCGCCTGGCCCATCTTGCCCAGCGCGATCTTGCCCCGCGGCACGAGCACGGCGGAAACCATGCCGGCCTTCACGGCGTAGGCGGCGGCGGAGGCGGAGGTGTTGCCCGTCGAGGCGCAGATGACCGCCTTGGCGCCCTCCTCCTTGGCCCTGCTGATGGCCATGGTCATACCGCGGTCCTTGAAGGACCCGGTGGGGTTGGCGCCCTCGACCTTGAGGTGGACGTCACAGCCGGTGCGCTCGGAGAGCACCTGCGCGGGCACGAGCGGCGTACCGCCCTCGCGGAGCGTCACTACCGGCGTGCTGTCGGAGACGGGCAGCCTGTCCCGGTACTCCTCGATGATTCCGCGCCACTGGTGGGTCATTGCTCGTTACTCTCCTTCAACCCGCATGATGCTGGCGACACCCCGCACGGTGTCGAGCTTGCGCAGCGCCTCGACGGTCCCGCTCAGGGCGGCGTCGGACGCGCGGTGGGTGACGACGACAAGAGAGGCCTCGCCGTCTTTGCCCTGCTGGCGCACCGTATCGATCGAGACACCGTGCTCCGCGAAAACGGTGGCGACCTGGGCGAGAACACCCGGTTTGTCCGCCACGTCGAGGCTGATGTGATAACACGTGACGACCTCCCCCATCGGGGACACGGGCAGTTGGGCGTAGGCGGACTCGCCGGGCCCCGTCGCCCCGCTGAGCCGGTTGCGGCACACGGCCACCAGGTCGCCGAGGACCGCGGAGGCGGTGGGCGCGCCACCGGCGCCCGGCCCGTAGAACATCAGCTGCCCGGACGCGTCCGACTCCACGAACACGGCGTTGTACGCGCCCCGGACCGAGGCCAGCGGATGGCTGAGCGGGATCATCGCCGGGTGCACGCGCGCCGTTACGGACTCCCCGTCCGCCGCCCGCTCGCAGATCGCGAGCAGCTTGATGGTGCACCCCATCTCCCTCGCGGAGGCGAAGTCGGCGGCGGTGACCTCGGTCATGCCCTCGCGGTAGACGTCGTCGAGCCGCACGCGCGTGTGGAAGGCGATCCCCGCGAGGATGGCCGCCTTGGCCGCGGCGTCGAACCCCTCGACATCGGCCGTCGGATCGGCCTCCGCGTACCCGAGCGCGGTGGCCTCGTCGAGGGCCTCCTGGTAGCCGGCCCCGGTGGAGTCCATCTTGTCGAGGATGAAGTTCGTCGTCCCGTTGACGATCCCGAGCACCCGGTTGACCTTGTCGCCGGCGAGGGACTCGCGCAGCGGCCGGATCAGCGGGATGGCACCGGCGACGGCGGCCTCGTAGTAGAGGTCGCGGCCGTGCTCCTCGGCGGCGGCGTGCAGGGCCGCCCCGTCCTGCGCGAGCAGCGCCTTGTTGGCGGAGACGACGGAGGCGCCGTGCTCGAAGGCGGTGGTGATGAGGGTGCGCGCGGGCTCGATACCACCGATGACCTCGACGACGACGTCGATGTCGCCGCGTTTGACGAGGGCGGTTGCGTCGGTGGTGACGAGGTCGGCGGAGATGCCCTCACGCACCTTGGAGGGCCGCCGCACGGCCACCCCCGCGAGCTCCACCGGGGCTCCGATCCGTGCCGCGAGGTCGTCGGCGTGCGTCGTCATGATGCGCGCCACCTCTGAGCCGACAACTCCACAGCCCAGCAGCGCCACCTTCAGCGGACGCGTACGCATCATCCGACCTCGTTTCCTCATACCGAATACGGTTGGGCCAGTTTCACTCACCGGACCGGAGTTTCCAGTCCCCGGTCCGGATCGTGAGACGTCTATTTCATTTCTTCAACGGCAGAAGACCGAAGATCTTCCGCCGTTCGTTTCCGTACGCAGATCATTCGTTTCGGTGCGCAGATCGATCGTCCTTCACCCGACATCGAGGCGCAGGATGTCCTCCTCCGTCTCACGGCGGACGATCACCCGGGCCTCACCGTCGTTCACCGCGACGACGGGCGGACGCAGGGCGTGGTTGTAGTTGCTGGCCATGGAGCGGCAGTAGGCACCGGTGGCGGGCACGGCGATGAGATCGCCGGGCGCGACGTCGGCCGGCAGGAACGCGTCCCGCACCACGATGTCACCGCTCTCGCAGTGCTTGCCGACCACGCGCACGAGCATGGGCTCGGCGTCGCTGGTGCGCGAGGCGAGGGCGACGCTGTACTCGGCGTCGTACAGCGCGGTGCGGATGTTGTCGGACATCCCGCCGTCGACGGAGACATAGGTGCGCAGCCCGTCCAGCGGCTTGATCGTCCCCACCTCGTAGAGGGTGAACGCGGTGGGCCCGACGATGGCCCGCCCCGGCTCGACGGAGATCCGCGGAGTCCGCAGCCGGGCTGCCTCGCATTCACGCGTGACGATCTCGTTCAGCGCCTTGGCGATCTCGTGCGGCTCACGCGGGTCGTCGTCACTGGTGTACGCGATACCGAGCCCGCCACCGAGGTCGATCTCGGGCAGTTCGACCCCGTGCTCGTCGCGGATCTGCTTCAGCAGCCCGACCACCCGGTGGGCGGCGACCTCGAAGCCG
The DNA here is from genome assembly GCF_004023625.1 of Streptomyces cavernae. GTDB lineage: Bacteria > Actinomycetota > Actinomycetes > Streptomycetales > Streptomycetaceae > Streptomyces > Streptomyces cavernae. The sequence goes on from NZ_RPDJ01000027.1 coordinate 208,493, forward strand.
GAGGTGTCGAAGATCTGCGAGCCGATGTGGGAGTGGATGCCGATGAGCTCCAGCCCGTCGAGCTTCAACGCCCGCCGCACGGCCTCGGCGGCCTGCCCGCCGGCCAGCGGGATACCGAACTTCTGGTCCTCGTGCGCGGTGGCGATGAACTCGTGGGTGTGCGCCTCCACCCCGACCGTCACCCGGATCTGCACACGCTGCCGCTTCCCGAGACCGTCGGCGACATGGGCGACCCGCACGATCTCCTGGAAGGAGTCGAGGACGATCCGCCCGACCCCCGCCTCGACGGCGGTCCGGATCTCGTCGACGGACTTGTTGTTGCCGTGGAAGGCGATGCGGTCGGCGGGCATGCCCGCGGACAGCGCGGTGGCGAGCTCGCCCCCGGAGCAGACATCGAGGTTGAGCCCCTCCTCGTGCAGCCAGCGCACGACGGCGCGGGAGAGGAAGGCCTTGCCGGCGTAAAAGACGTCGGCGTCCGGACCGAAGGCAGTGCGCCAGGCACGGGCGCGCGCACGGAAGTCGGACTCGTCGATGAAGTAACCGGGGGTGCCGAACTCCTCGGCGAGCCGCGTCACGTCGAGCCCACCGACGCTGAGGACACCCTCGGGGGTGCGGGTGACGGTACGGGCCCACACCTTGGGGTCGAGGGCGTTGAGGTCGGCGGGCGGTGCTGTGTAGTGCCCCTCAGGCAGGACGTCTCCGTGGCGGGGCCCGGCGGGGTGTGCGGAACGGCTCATGTCGGTACGTGGCTTTCTCAGAGGTGTTCGGGCGCGTCGATGCCGAGCAGGAACAGGCCACCGGCGAGCACCGTCCCGACGGCTTCGGCGAGCGCCAGCCGGGCCCGGTGGGCGGCCGAGGGTTTCTCCTCGCCGAGCGGCAGGATGCGGACGGTGTCGTGATAGCGGAAAAAGGCGTCGGCGACGACGACAAGATGCCGCGCCAGCCGGTCGGGGGCACGCCGCCTGGCGGCGACGGTGAGGACGGCCGGGTAGTGGGCTAGCGCGGTGAGGAGCGGGGCCTCGGGGGGTGGGGGGTTTTGCCGGGTGGGCCTGGCGGGGGCGGGGTTCTCCCGGGCGGGCCTGGCGGAAGCGGGGTTCTCCCGGGCGGGCCTGGCGGGGGGCTCGAGGCCTCGTCCGGTGGGCCCGGCGGGTGCGGCGTTTTCTACGGGGGTTCCGGCAGCCGACGCGGAGGGGCCGCCGACGCCGATGGGTTCTTGGACGCCGATGGGTTCGCCGATGCCGGCGGGTTCGCCGATGCCGGCGGGCAGCTCATCGAGAGCGCCGGGAGCGCAACGAGCACCTCCGGAAGCGCCGGGAGCACCACGGGAACGGCCGGGAACACCCCCGGGAACGCAATGGTCGCCCCCGGAACGAACGGAGGCACCCCCGGAACGACCGGAAGCACCCCCGGAAGCAGGATCACTGCTGAATCCGAGGGAGGCGGCGTTGCGGGTGAGGGCGCGGGCGCGGGCGTACGCGTACTGAACGCGGAAGAGTGGATTGTGCTCCCGCCTGACGAGGTGGTCGGCGGTGATCCGGGGCCGGTCATGGGCGGCCGGGTGGAGCAGGGCCCAGCGGGCGGCGTCGAGGCCGAGCGGGGCAGGGTCCTCCGGAGCGGGTACGGGCCGCAGGTTCACGGGCTCGGCATGGTCGACCTCCACCCGCCCACCCTGGGTGGCGACGATCCGGACGAGCGCGTCGGCGACGACCTCGGCCCGCAGGTCATACGGAATCCGCAAATGGACGACCTGCCCGGCGAGGGCTTCGGTGGCCCCGTAGCCCGCCCCGGCCGTCAGGATCTCCTCGACGAGGGTGGGCCCCGCGTCGGCGATCCGGATGTTGAGGAACCCGGGCCCAGTGATCTCGACGCCGTCGACACCGGGCGCCTCGGCGATACGGGCACTCAGGATCTCGGCGACACGACGAGGCGGCTGCCCCGCGGGCTTGGCCAGCTGCAGGGCGATGGTGCTGGCGTAGTCCCCACTGCCCCCGGCCCCCGGCCGCTCGACCACGACCCGTGCGGGCACGACCACGCTCAGCTCGCCATCCGCGACAGCCCGACGCACGGCGTGCAGAACGGTGCGGCTGAGCTCGGCGGGGGTCACGGGACAAGCGTATGGGAGGTGGGGGGTGGGTAAGCGAACGGGTTTGGGCTGGATTCCGGGATTTGGGATGGCGCCGGAGGCGGCTGGACCCGCTGCGGTCGTTGGCCGGCGCCCGGCTCGTGTACGGGGTGGGACCCGAAGTGGCACCCAAATGTCACCGGCAGCCGCAAGCCGGTCACCAATCACCGGCAGCCCAAGCCCGGTACCGGCACAGGCACCCGCACCCGAAAGCCGCCCAGCAACCACTTACCCATGCGCCACCCGCGGCCTGCAAACAGCCCATGCGGCCCGCCGCGGCTCAGCCGCCGGCCGCCCCGCCGGCCCACCCGGCCCGCTCGGCCTCCCCGGCGGCTCCGTAGGACCCACCGAGCGCCCCGAAGGGAACACCGCTCCCGCGGCGCTCCCGCGGCTGCATCAACTGCCGTACTAGTCGCACCAGTTCGGCGGGTTCGAAGGGCTTGGCGAGAAAGGCGTCGACACCGACCTCGAGCCCGCTCTCGACCTCGGACTGGTTACAGGCGCTGATGATGGCGATGGGCAGATGCCGGGTCAGCTGATCGGCCCGCAACCGTGCCGCGGTCCGGACTCCGTCGAGCTGAGGCATGACCACGTCGAGGGTGATCACATCAGGCCGCACCTGGTGAACGATTTCCAGACATTCGGCACCGTCGGCCGCGGTCACGACCTCGATGCCCTCCAGCTCGAGGTTGACCCTGATCAGCTGCCGGATGACCTTGTTGTCGTCCACAACAAGCACCCGGCCGGACGCGCCTGGCACAACTCGAGAGTAGGTCGGCACCCGCGACCGCGTCCGGCTTTTCCCCACTTCCACCCCGCAAGGAGGAGCGCAAGCCTCCACAAACCGAACCCCCCGAACGGCGGAGCCCCGCTTGCAGGTCACCCCCCACCCTCGAACCCCCGCGAGAACCCCAAACCCATAAGACAACACCAGCAGCCCCAGCCACTGAGCCACCCCTTCACCTCCGACGCACCAGAACCGGGCCGGTCTAGCCACCGCAGGCACCCCGCAAAACCAGTTCATGACCACCCCGACCAAGCTGGTAGGGTTCTACCCGTCGCCGCGCACACCGCGCCCGACACGCCCCCGTAGCTCAGGGGATAGAGCAACGGCCTCCGGAGCCGTGTGCGCAGGTTCGAATCCTGCCGGGGGCACTCGCCAGTCAGCCAGCAACAATCAAGCTCTGACCAGCGCGAATGCCGACTTGGAAGAGCGGGAGTCAGTCTCACTGACTCCCGCTCTCTCTCGTTGTCTCTCAGCGTTCGCGACACACCTCCGACACACTCGCGCGGAAGGTAGGCACCATGGACGCAGGGCTAGCTGCGGTGCTGGGAGCGGTGGCTGGCGCCTTGGCAACGACGGGTGCTGCTTTGGCCACCGGATGGGCCATGCGCGAGCAAGCGAAGATCACTGCTCGGGCCGAACACCGGCGTCAGAGGCGAGAACCGCGAAGCGATATCTACAAGAGATTCATCGACGCTGCCAGGGATATGGAGCATCACACGCGGCCCGGGTCCCTGATCGACCAGCCTGAAGACGATCCAGAGGTCATGGATCACTATGCGGTGAGGCTCGGAGAGACCGCATATCAGGTGCGAGAGGCATGGATCGAAGTTGCCTTGGCCGGTCCGTCAGCGGTCGAGAAGATAGCCAGCCAGATCGACCAGTGTTCTCAGTAGCTGTTGTCGTTCCGAATCTGAGGGCGGTGTTTTCGCTGGTCAGGCATAGGGCCGGTGAATCGGTGGGAGTGGTGGCGTGTTGTGTCGTCGCTCCCCGGGAGGTTGCGGATGCCGTCGGTCGTCGGACTGCTGGAAGAGCACGAGCTCGCTGCTCGTCGTCGGGTCGACGGGTTGCGTG
>NZ_RPDJ01000028.1 GCF_004023625.1 Streptomyces cavernae
CCCGAATTCAGAAAGCCGGAATACAGCGAACGGAGGCACCGGAGCCGAACGGCCCCCAGGGCCTGAACGCGAGACACGCCGCCCGCACCATATTTAAGTTTCTCGGTCCCAATCGCCCCGTTGAGTTCTGCGCCGTGCGCGGTGAATTGAGACTCTATCAGTCGCCGTCTGAATTCCGTCTGTCGGTCATTCCCAGCTCAGCCCGAGTCACCAGGACCGGCGACCCCCCACGGCCCCCACGCGCGGAGGCGGAGCCGACGCGCAACAGGAGAGAGCCGCGCCCGATCCCCGATGCCGCCGCGCCGACCACGCCCCGCCCCCACCCCTTCTCTTCTTCTACTTGGGCAGGGAGCAGCGGCCGCAGAGGGGATGTCAGCAGGCGTACCAGCCTTGATTGTTGGGGTGACCAGGGGTGACGCGAGGACGCCCCAGGAGGCCGCGCAACCTCTAGCGCAACCTCTACCGCAACACCGTGGCGCAACATCCAGCGCAACCCGCAGCGCAACAGGGGTTCCATCCGAACGGAAGAGACACTATTATTTGAAGTCCTGGGGGAGGCGACCCCCGGGAACCGCAAGGGACCAACGAAGGGGAAAGACGTGGAACTGACGATCACTGACGGGATCGTGCGCGGGGTGCGCGGCGCAGACGCGCCCATGACCGAGCTGGCGATTCGGGCCCGCACGATCGCGAACCTTCTGCCCCTGCTGTGCGCGCGAGCAGGAGTGAAGATCGTGCACAACTCCGACCGGAATTACACCGGAATTCGGTTCGAGACCAAGGCCGCCGGTCCGGTCGTGCTGGAAATGCCGACGGGTGAGGAGCCGTACCGCCTGGTTCAGGAATTCATCGACCCGGACAAGGCGGGGCGCATGGAAGTTGAGTTGCGGCGATTCCCGCAGATCTACAAGCCCCACGGAATCGCGTACATCACGGCCGATTTCCTCCGGTCCAACGGGTTCCTGAAGTAATCCGCACGGGGGGGGCGCCCCGATTGGGGCGCCCCCTTCCAACCGGCATCACCGAGAGGAGAGAAAGGCCATGGAGTACACGCGGATTCCCGAGCGGACGCAGGAAGCCGGAGCGCCGATCACGGACGCAGAGAAGGAGCAGGCCCGTTACGCGCTGGCCGAGTTGGCACGCAGCGAGCGGGACCCGGACGCCATGCGGGTGTCACACGAGCAGCTTGAGATGGTCCGGCCGTTCTTCGAGTTGGGTTGGGCCATGGGTGTGCGCACCGGCCACACCGGCCCGGCCATGGCAGACGTGCCGGTCGACCGGACGACGGTTGACCGCGCGTTCGTGCAGTTGCTGTCCGAGCGGGTGGCGAATCAGCTTGTGATCGCCGTAGCGAGGAGCCTTGACCCGCAGGACTCCGGTCCGGTGCTGTGGCAGAAGGTCAGGTATCACGGCAGCCTGACACGGCGTCACGGCGTCTACTGGGTGCAGGCGATCAAGGCGGAGGCCGGTCCGGTCGGCGGGGGTCACAGCGTCCGCTACGACCTGTGCGAGGTGATCGGCGGCATTCCGGTGCCTGCTGTCACGAACGTACGGCGACGGAGCCTGACGCCGCTTCCGGATTACCGCACGTTGGTCTAAGTGTGCAGGTCAGGGGTGGGTTTACCCACCCCTGAAACACACTATTATTGAAGTTGTTCGGGGGGCGGTGGCTCCGCCCCCCGACCCGCAGAGACCAACAGCGAAGGGGAACACCGCATGACTCAGCAGTTCGCCGAGCGCGCTACGAACGTAGCCCCCACCGGTGCCCGTAACGCCGACCTGTCCGACCTGGTCCGCATCCTGGAGGACGGACAGCGCCAGAAGCTGGACGTCATCGCCCCCGCGTCCGCGCTGCGGATGCGTGAGGGAAACGTGCACGTCGAAGGCGTCGAGGCCCAACTCAGCGCGCGCGGCGTGACGGCCGTTGACGGCATCTACCGGCCCACCGCCGTTGCCGACGAGGGGATCTCTGACAAGCTCCGCATTCCTCTGGCCTACCTGCGCCGCATGCGCGCGGAAAACGTCCCGCTGCTGGACGAGAACGTAAACGCGTGGCTCCGTGAGGGTCCGGAGCGCCGTTTCATGCTCCGCGCGTTCCGGGGCGAGAACGGCCCCGGCATGCCCGGCGAGGGCGTGGCCCGCGCGCTGCTGTCCGACAGCTACAAGCTGATGGACAACCTTGACATGCTGCTCGCCGCCCTGGACGGGGTGGAGCAGTCCGGCCACCCCACCCGGATCACGGGGTGCGACCTCACCGACCGGCGCATGTACGTGCGCGTCGAGTCCGAAGCCGTCGCGATCCAGGCCCGCAACCTGCTGCGCGGCTACCGTTCCCCGTTCGACGGCCGCAGCGGTGACGAACTCCCGATGATCTCGGCCGGGTTTGTCATCACCAACAGCGAGGTTGGCGCGGGGGCGTACACCATCACCCCGCGCGCGGTCATCCAGGTCTGCCGCAACGGCCTGACCCAGACCAAGGACGTCATGCGCGCCGTGCACCTCGGAGGCAAGCAGGACGAGGGCGTTGTGTCCTGGTCCGGCCAGACCCAGCGCAAGACGCTGGAGCTCATCACCTCCAAGACCACCGACGCCGTACGCACCTTCCTGTCACAGGAGTACGTCGAGGCGAAGGTGTACGAGATGGAGGCCGCCGCCGGTAAGACGCTGGACGAGCCGACGAAGACCATCGAGCACGTCACCAAGTCGCTCAGCATCGGCAACGAGACGAAGGACCGCATCCTTTCCCACTTCATCCGGGGCGGTCAGATGACGGCCGGGGGCGTGATGCAGGCTGTCACGTCGACCGCGCAGACCCTCACCGACGCCGACCAGGCCGCCGCCCTGGAAGCGCTCGCGGTTCCCGCCCTCACGGCCGCCGCCGCGCACGGCTGACAGACCCCCGTGCGGGCCGGGCAACTCCCCCAGCCCGGCCCGCACGGGCCCGACCGACCCGAGAGCGCGGAGCGCGCGACCCAGCCCCGCAGGGAGCGCGGAGCGCGCCCGCCCCGCCCCTGCCGCGTAGCGGCAGCGCGACGCGTCGGCGGAGCCGCCCGCGCGCCCACAAGAAGCCCGTTGTGCCCAGGGGCGCAGTGCGGCCGGCCACCGTCGCCCACCGCCCACCGCCCCGCCCCGTGAGGAGTCCTCATGTCTGCACGCCCGGAGATCACCCACCCCGGAGACGACGCCATCGCGGCCGCCATGAGCCGCACCCTGACCGCCCTTTCCGCCGTGTTCCAGGCACTCGGAGACGGTGAGCACACGCTGAACCTTGTGGCCGAGCGGACCGACAATGCGTTCGTCACGGGCCGAACCGATCTCTCGATCGGCATGGAGCCGCTGCGCCTGGCCGTCCTGGACGAAGACGAGTTCTGCGCCCTGCGCATGCTGCTGGTGTTCGCGCTGGAGGGCAGCACGATGCGCAGCGCCGTCCTGATCGCCACCACGGCCGCCGAGCCCAACCCCCGCGCGTGCGGCTGGTCCGTACGTGACGGGTGGCTGCACCCCATGGACACAGACGACCTCCAGGCCGCCGTCATTCCGTGCCCCGACGTCGCCGCCGTAGAGCGCCAGGTCTACCCCGCCCCCGTTCTCCTCCAGCTCCCCGACTCCGACACGGAGGCCCCGCATGCCTGAGCCCGAGCTACCCCGCCCCGACAACGCCGCCACGGCGTCCGCTATGGGCCGCGCCCTGCACGCACTGACCGCGTTGTTCCCGGCCCTCGGCGAGGGGAGCCACGAGCTCAGCATCAACGCCGAGCGGACGGACGGCACGGAGGTGAGCGCCGACCTGTACGTGTCCGTCGAGCCGGGTTCGGTGCGCGTGGATCACTCCGCTGAGGAGTACGTGCAGTTCTTCGTACTGCTGACGTTCGCCCTGGAGGACAGCACCGTGCGTGACGCCGTCCTGGTCGCCACGACCACCGACGCGGGCATACGCGCGTGCGGGTGGGACGTCCGGGCCGGATGGCTGCACCCCATCGGCCCGGCCGAACTCCAGAAGACCGTCACGGCCCTCCCCGCAGACGACGCCGCGCCCTACGTGATCTGTCACGCCCCCGTACTGCCCCGCCCCCACTAGGCCGCTGAGGAGCGCTCATGAGCGAGAAGCCCGCCGTCACGCCGGACGGCTACTGCACCAACACCAAGCCGGTCCCCGGCACCATCGAGCAGGTCAACGGCCACGCACTCGGCGGGAAGTTCTTCAAGATGCACGGCCGCCGCTACGCGAACTGTCCGTGTGGCCGCCGTCCCAGCGTGACCGACCGGGGCAACCTCCGCCGACACAAGCCGCCGAAGGAGTAACCCCCGCAGACGCCGTCCACGCCCCTCCCCCGGTACGGGGGCGTGGACGGCCGCCCCGGCCAGCGCGCCACTGGCCGACTGCCGCCCCGCGCCCGCACCCTCCCCCTTCGGCGAGCGCGGGGCGGCACGCCCCAGCCCATCCAGCCAAGTCCCGAGGAGTCGCAGCCCATGACCAGCCCGAGCCTGACCATCGACACGCCCGCCGGCCCCGTGCGCGCCACCGCCGGCCCCCGCGAGGACGACGCCGTCGTGTTCGAGCTGGGCGGGGCGATGCGCGGCAGCGTGCACGTCACCGGTACCACCGACCCCCACCGCTGGGACCAGTTCACCGCCGTACGCGCCTGTCTCGGCCCCGTGAACGCCTTCAAGACCACCGCCCCCGACGAGGACCTCCCACAGCTCGCACGCGGCCGCACCGGCTACCGGGGCAGCCTGACCCTCTACCGCGACAACACCGACCGCCCCGAGGTCTCGGTGCACCCGATACTGTCCGCCGCCGATCACCCGCCGTCGGAGAAGACGGAAGCGGTACTCACCGCCGTACTGCGCGGGTGCGCCGAGCACGTCGAGCAGCGCACCGACCTGCCCGCGATCCTGGAGGCCTCACGGCAGCGCGACACCCCCGGGCTGCTGCGCTTCCTCACCTGGTCCGCCTCCTACCACCAGTCGGAAGCCGTCCGCCTGGAGCGCGAAGCCCGCGCCGCCCAACCCGCGCGCCGTGCCGCCGTGGCCGCCTGGTGGACCGTCGCACGCTGGTTCCTGGCTTCCCCGCACCCGGTGCTGCTGCTGATGCTGGCCGACCTCCCGTACTCGGTGTTGCCCAACTCGCTGGCCCGCACCGTCGACGTCCAGCAGTGGTGGGCCCCCTACTGCGTCGACGCGGCCGCTGAAGAGCGCGAGCGCGCCCGCCGAGCCCAGGGTGAGGCCGACTCCCTGCGTGCCCAGCAGCGCAGGCGCCCGCGCGGCCGCCGCCCGGCCCTGGTCGCCGCCCCCTGAGAGACGGAGGAAAGCGCAGGTCAGGGGCGGGTTCACACCACCCCGAGAAACACTATTATTGAAGTTGCGAGAGGGGGCGCCACTGGTCCTGCCCCGCCCCCTCTCGCACCCAGAACCGACCGAAGGAGCCGCAGTGACCAAGGAGTTCACATTCGCCGCGAACACCGGCTCGATCGGTCGCCGGGTGCTGGACCCCCAGGACCGCAGCACCTGCTACGGGGTCGTCTGGCGCGACCCGAACGGCGTCTGCGCGTGGGTCGCCGAGTATCCCGGCAACCGCCCCGGCAGCGGCGGCGGCATCCCCGGCTTCACCAGCCGCACATGGGCCGCGCGCTTCCTCTACCGCTACAGCAAGCCCGAGGAATCCGGGCGCCCCTGACCCACCGCCCCTCACCCACCGCCCCGCCCACCCGACGAGGGAGATGTTCTGATCATGCGCTGGCTGATGAGCCTCGGTGAGCGACCCCGCCCCGACGCACCGACCTACGCCGAGGACCCCGCCCCCGACCAGGCCCGCGCCCTGGCCCTGGTCGACGACTTCGCCCACCTCTTCACCGTCCTGACGGAGTGGCGGCAGGAGTACGGCGAGGAGCTGACCGCGTGGGCCGTGCAGGTGGAGGCCGACGACGTCGAGAACCTCCCCGCGGAACTCATCGCGCAGTGGGAATGGGAGGGCGCGCCGGTCCGCCTCGACACCCAACGGGGCGGCTACGTGAAGGTGTCCGACTACCGCGACGTCCCCGTACGCCCCGGCATCAGCGCCCGCACCACCACCGGCCTCCCCCTGTGGACCGCAGCCCCCTGACCCGTCCGGCAGGCCGCCCGCGCTGCTCACCCCCCCCTGGAAGGAGAAACCGTGTCCGTCGGACGCCACTTCGGCATGGTCATGAGCCGCTTGCCCCGCTTGACGTACGCGGCAACGGTCCTCGCCTCTGCGGACTGCCGGTTCGTGTGCTCGACCTGCTACACCAACTGCTGGGCCATCCACCGGCTTCACGGCGAGACCGCGTGGATGTGCTCGCGGTGCACCGACCTCAAGGACAACGGCCTGACGCCCGGCCCCCGCAGCTTCCACACCCAGCCGCCCCGTCCGCTCCGGGTGGGTGAGCAGCTGCGCAGCCCGGAAGGCGTGTGGGAAGTCACCAGCTCCCAGCGCGTATGGACGTGGGGCGGCCGCCCCCTCCGGCAGCAGGCCTGCGTGTATGTCGTCACCCGTGAAGACGGTCACGAGGAGGAGTGGCGGGGCCACGACATGGCCGACTTCCACCTGATACCGGCCGAGTTCGAGCACATCACCCGGTCGCGCCGCAACGAGCTGGGCAGCGCACTCACGGCCGCCGGCCTTTCCTGGGCGGAGCACGGACGCCGGGCCACCCCACGGCGTCCGATGTACACCGTCACCGGCCCCCGCGGCCGCCAGTGGTCCATCCGGCCCGTCCCCGGAATCGACTTCGACCCATGGCAGCCCTCGAATCTGTGGCGGGCCGTCCGTGCCACCCCGCCCTACCAGAGCCCCGTCATGTCCGCCCGAGCCCTGGCCGACCACATCCGAGAGCTCCCCGCGTGAGCGGCCAGTTGCGCCCGTGGCGCCCGGAGGACTTCGACGACCGGTGCGAGACGTGCGGTGCACCCCCAGGCCAGCTGTGCCGCCCATGGTGCGACACCGGATACACCGCCGAGGACGCCCGCCGGGATGCCGAGATCCGCGACCAGGGCGCGAGGAGCCCCGCGCCGAGCACACCCCCCAGTAATCCGAAGGAGTGAACAGAGCGCCATGACACGCGAGTTGACCACACAGGAGCAGTTCGACGCGTTCGCGGAGGAAGTGGCGCGGGAGCTGGGTACGCACTGCCGTACGGCCGAACTCACCGACTACGGGCGCGGTTTGGGACGGCTCGTCATTGACGGAGACGGCCGCGCCCTGCGCTTGTGCCAGCCCGACGACCGCCGCCCCGACCGGCTGAAGATCCACGCCGCACTGCCGGACGAGACCAAGATGATCGCGCCGTCGATCGGGGTCACAGCCCGCAGCCCCCGGCATGTGGCACGCGAGATCACCCGGCGGCTGTATCCGCTGCACGCGGAGGCCTCGCAGCAGGCCGCCGAAATCGCCGCACGGCAGGAGGCGGAGGAGAGCGGCCGCCGCGCCGTCGCCGAAGCCGTGGCCGGCGCACTGCCCGGGGCCCGGATCGAGGAGCATTACCGGCGCACCCGGGTCATCTGGCAGCACGACACCAGGCCGCCCGGCGAGCGCGGCCCCGTCCAGGTCGACAGCGTCACCGTGCTCGTCGGCGCCTCCGGTGAGGGGGTGCAGGCCGAAGTGTCCGGGCGCCCCAGCTCCGTGATTTCCATGCTGGCCGCGTTCGCCCAGGCGGCACGGGAGTAAGAAGCGCAGGTCAGGGGCGGGTTCCCCCTCAACCGAAAGACACTATTATTAGAAGTCGAGAGCGGTTGTCCCCCGGTTCCCGCCCCGCCTCCGCAGACCCCTCCCAGCCCGGCCCCCAGAACGAGGCCGCGCCCCGCCCGACCGGGCCGAGGGCGCGGCCCTCACAACCGCACACCGAGGTGCTGTAGCTCAGTTGGTAGAGCGCCGATCTTATAAGTCGTGAGGTCGTGGGTTCGAGTCCCACCAGCACTACTCCAACGCCGTTCCACATGACTGGAGTTGTGATGACCGACACCGAGGTCACCCCGAAGCCCGAGACGCCCGCCAAGGTGGCGTCTGCCGTCCTGGACGCCATCGAGGCGCAGCCCAGCGTCTTCAGCATGGACCACTGGGCGTATCTGCCCGAGGCCCTCCGACTGGCCCCCGAGGAGGCTCCGGCGTGCGGTTCCCGACTGTGCGCGGCCGGATGGACGGCGCGCCTCACCGGCTGGACGCTCGTGGCTCTGCCCGACGACCAGCAGGCGGAGGTCACGGCCCTGGACGACGACGGCAACGAGTACGACGAGCTCGCCAGCGTCTATGCGGAGCGAGGCGACGAGCGCCGCCTGATCTGGGACGTTGCCGCCCAAGCCCTCGGCCTGAGGCCCAGCGAGACGTTCTGGTATGTCGACGCGCCCACCGCGTTGAAGCGGCTGCGCGAGATCGCCGGACGCTGACCCACCATCACCCGGCCGCCGCACCGGCGGCCCCAAGCCTGCGTAGCTCAGCGGTAGAGCGGCTCCACTTGTGGGTGGTCAGGGGTTCAAATCCCCTCGCAGGCACGCATCTACCTGACCGCCCCTGGAGGCCACGATGGCCGACACCGTCAGCATCCCGTCCGATGTCGCCGAGGCGTTCACCGACGCCTGGTGCAACACCGTCATCACGTCCGACGTCGCCGCCAGCCTCGGATGCACCGAAGCCGACGCACTCGCCGACCTGCTCCGTGCCCTCGGTGCCGAGCAGGCCGCCGAGGAATGGATCGACGCTCACGCCGAGGACGACGAGCCGAACGACCGCCACTTTCAGGGGACCGTGCCCGCAGGCGTCTCGCTCGCGGCCGACGGGATGCACTGGAGCCCCGCCCCTGCCGACACCCAGGACGAATCCCTTCAGCCCGCCCACGAGAAAGGCGTGCACGTGACCCACACACCTCAGCCCTCCCAGTGCAGCCGGGACGAGCCCCACGCTGCTCGACCGTGCGCGGGAGACAGGGCGCACGCCGACCGCCAGACCACGCGGCGCGTTCTGCGGCGCGAAGTCGCCGGCACCGTCGGTCTGCTCGCCGACGAACACGACTTCCGTGCCATGCGGCACTACCGCACCTTCGCCTTCGCCGACTTCGCGACCTACCTGGCAGCGGTCGAAGACCTTCTCAGCAGCCGCGCGTCCCAGGGCGCACACACCACGGTCGCTCTCTTCGACCCCGAGGAGTACGCCGACTTCTGCGCCGACGCCGGTCTCGACCCCGACAGCCCGACCAGCCGCGCCCGCTTCACCGCCGAACTCGCCACCGTGGGCCCGGCCCTCCCGTACGACGGCCAGCCGCTGGCCGACCTGATCCCGTCCCTGGTCGACGAAGCCGTCCGCCAGGCCACTTGGGAGTACGCCTCCGCACTTCTGGCCCGTCTCGGCGCCTGCACCTGCTGCGGCGAGGACATCGGCCGAACGGCCTTCGCCCGGTCCTCGGGCCTGCTGGCCCGCATCCTCGACACGGCCCGACCGGGCCACCGGCACCTGGTCTGCAGCGTCTCGGCGGCACCCGAAACCCTGGTCACCGTCCTTCACGCGGATACGGACCCGGACGGCGCGAGCCAGCTCGACGAGGCCGAGGCCCTCGAATTCACCACGGTCCTTGCCCTCGGTCTGGCGACCCGGAGCCCCGGCGGACTCGTCATGCGGACCACCACCCCGGGCGCCCCGGACCAGGTCTACGGCTGGCGCCTGCGCAAGGGAGACTTCGAACCCCTCACGGCAGGCGAGATCTTCGACGCCTACTGCACGGACGCCGATTCCGGAGGCCTCGTCTCCCCGGAATCCGACGTCGACTACTGCGTGCCGCCGGACCTCGGGCACGAAGCCACGCCGTCGGCCCACCGGCACTGAAAGGCCCCAGGTACACCGTAAACGAGCAGGTCAGATGGGGGTTCACGCCAACTCGACTCACACTATTATAGGAAGTGAGCCCGGGCCGTCGCCGCGCCGGTATCCCGCCCGCCAGGGCGACGGCCCGCCCCCTTCCCCCGTTTCCAGTTCTCAGGAGCCTGCCGTGCAAGTGACCCCGATGCCGGTCATCGACTGGAACAGCAACAAGGCCTACCAGTGCCCGCAGTGCCGCCACGACACGGTCGCGAGCCCCTCCCGCTGGGAGGTGTACACCTGCTGCAACTGCGCCACCCGCTTCGCCCGCTTCCCCCGCCTGCAACGCTTCCTGCGCCACGTCGGCGTCACCTGCGAGTTCTGCACGGAGCGCCACCCCGTACTCGTCGACGGCGAGCCCTTCGGGTTCCTGCGCCGCCGCCACAACGGCGTCGGCATGTACACGGAGCACCAGTTCGAGGCATGGCTATACGACACGGACGAGTTCGCCGACCACCGCGACGGTGTGAACTACCGCAGCACCCGCGCCAGCCGCGCGGAGGCCATGGCCGACCTCGCCCACTGGCACAGCATGTTCGGCCCCATCGAGGACGACCTCAGCCCCGTCCTCGCCGTCGTCGCCGACGAGCAGTTCGACAAGTACGGACCGGACGTGACCGGGGAGCAGCGCGACGCGTTGCTTGACGGCACGCTGGAGGTCTACGGCGTCGGCGTCCTACGCGCCTTCATCCCACCGCACCCCCGGCGCGGGCAGTTCCACGTCGACACCGCCACCTTCACCTGGGGCCTGATCGCCCCGTCCGGCCTGGAGGGCATCTACACCAGGGCGGCACCGAAGTCCCTGGCCGCGTACGCGCCGCAGCTCTGACCTACCGCTCGCGGACGCGCGCGCCTCCCCGTTTGCGCAGGTCAGGGGTGGGTTCACACTCTCCCAACTTACACTATTATTAGTAGTGAGCCGAGGGGGTGCCGTCACCTCCCCCACTTCATTCACCAGGTGACGGCCCCCTTCCCCACTCCCAGCCCCAGGAGTTGCCATGCTTCGAACGCTGCGCCGCGCCCTGCGACCGGCACGTATCCGCATTCCCGCCCGCCGGTTCTCCGCAGGGATCGCGGAACTGCCGCCCACCGCGCGCGAAGCGCTCGGCACCGACGTCACGGCCGGGGAGGCCATCGCCTACAACCGCGTCCGTGTCGCCACCGCGACCGCCGTCGCCCTCTACCGCAGCGGATACACGCTGCCGATGACCGACGACGACCTGGACGACGCGGTGCTCGCCCTGGACTTCCCCTACTCGGTCCCGAGCGCGGAGACCCGCGCGTCCATCCGCGCCGCCCTCGCCGTCCTGGACGCCGACTACACCGTCACCGTCACCCGCTGACCAGCCGCCCGCCCCGGCCGTGGGCCGCCCCGACCAGGGCGGCCCACACGGAAGGAGCCCGGTGTTCCTCGTCGTACCCGACCCCGCCCACGGACTCGTTGCCGCCCCGCAGTCCTCCGACGACCTCACACCCCTCACCGAACAGTCGCTGGCCGCCCAGGGGTTCGCCTGGAACGACGAGATCGAGGCGTACACCCGCCAGGCCGACCACGACCCCGCGGCCGTGGACGGCACCGCCGGCATGCTGCGCGAGCTGGGCCACTACGTCTTCTCCGCCTACAGGCCGCTGCCCAGGAGGTGACCGCCGCCCGGCCGGCCTCCGCCGCCACTTCCCGCCCCTTGCGCAGATGGAGTTCCGCCATGCCCCGCCGCCGCACCCAGCCGCAGCAGCCCGTCCGGTACGCCGCCGCCGAGCACGACGGACGCCACCAGGCCGTGGACCAGCTCCACGGGTACGCGCTCAGCAGCCACGCCACCCGTGCGGCCGCCGAGGACGCGGTGCGCAAGCCGACCGCCAGCCCGACGGCCGCGATCGAAGCCGTCGAGGAGCTCGACGCCGCCCAGAGGGGCCCGGCCGCCACCGAGCGCCGGGTCCTGCGCCGCTACGGGTACGCCTGGAGCCTGCGCCAGGACGAAATGCTGTCCCTGCGCGGCGAGTTCAGCCATGACCGGCTGGAGACCCTGATCTCCGGCGGCCATCTGGCCATGGTGTTCAGCCCCGCCGGTCAGCCGTACTACACCACGCCCGAGCGGTACGCCCAGCTGTCGCCGCGCTGGATACGCGACGGCGACGAGTCGTTCCCAGCCGCCGATGTCGCCCGCCTCGAACGCCCCCGCCCGGCCCTGGAGTTGCTGCCCGCGCGCAAGCGGTACGAGCCGTGCGAGCTGCACGGGATCACTCTGTGGCGGTGCCTGATCTGCGGGCCGCGCGAGCGCTTCGAGTGCCAGTGGGGCGAGTGCACCGCCAACCGCGTCACGGCCTACTGCGAGCGCTGCGTGCGCATGGACCCCCGGCGGACCTTCCCGCTGCCGCCCCGCCGAGAGCACGACTGGCCGTAAAACCGCAGGTCAGGGGTGGGTTCACCTCACCCCAAAAGACACTATTATTGATGTTGTTGGTCCTGCGGAACACCCCGTACGGCGGGGCCACCACCCCGCCGTACGGGCCCCCTCACCGCCACGCCACGGAAAGGACACCGGCGATGAAACACGAGGAACTGGCCGCGCTGCTGGCCGAGCCGACCACGCCCCTGATGCGCGCCGCGCTCCGCGGTCTTCCGCCCAAGACCCTGGAGACGCTGGCCACCGTCGCCGACCAGGCGGCGGAGCGGGGATGGCAGCAGGTCGTCGCCGACCGGGTCCGGGCATTCGCCGACGAGCAGCCGGGCGACGGACCGCAGGCCGTGACCGCGTACTTCACGACGACGGAGCAGCGGGCGGGCAGCGGGATGTCCGTGGGCTGGAGCCCGTTCATCGCGGCTCTCGCGCCCACCGAGGAGATGCCGGACCTCCGGCACACCGAGACCACGGCACGCATGGTGCCGGTCGACGAAGCGGCGAGGGCCGAGGAGGACTTCGCGGACCCGAGGCTGTCCGAAGCGCTCCACCGGCTCGCGGCACTCGACCCGCCCGCGCACGCGGACGTTCTGCGCGTCCACCTGCCGACCTCCCGAGTCACCCGCGTGAAGCCCTGACCGCCCATGCCTGCGGGCGTCCCTGCGCAGGGGCGCCCGCGCGGAGGTGCACCGTGCCCGTTCCGATCCTCTGCCACGTCTGCCATGGCGGCCGCTACCAGCCCGAGAACCCGGGCACCTACCGCTGCCGCTCCTGCGGCAGCCCGGCGACGGAGTCGACGTTCCCCGTCCAGAGCGACGAACGGCTCGTCGTGCTCGCGGGAGTACTCCAGATCCTCACCGTGCCCAACGGCCACCAGGTGATCGCCCCCGACCGGCGCTGCTACGCCCCGCACCTGGGAGCCAGCCTGAGTCTCGCGCTGCGGGTCAACCGGACGCACCCGGTGTTCCGGCAGGCCGAGGACATCGGCACCGCCGAGGACCTGCTGTCCGTCCTGGACGCCGACGAGCGGGGCCCCTGGGTGCTGTCTCCCACCCAACTGGAGGTCCTCACCCGGGCCATGGACGTCCGCAACGCACTGCTGCCGTCGGCGTCCCGGCAGTACCCGGACTTCGACGCGGAGATCCGGGCCGCACACACACGCAGCCGGCACCCGCGCGCCACGTGAGGCCCCGCCTTCCCGACCGCCGCCACCGCGCCCGTCCGCTCCGGCCGGCCGCACCCGCGTCGCCGCACGCCGAACCGGCCCCTGAGCCAGGGAGGTTGAACCATGTCCGTGTCCCACTCCGTGTACGCCGTCTACGGCGTCGTGGTCGCGCCGCCCCGGGAGCGGGAAGCGCTGGATGAGTCGCTGGCAGCCCAGGCACACCGCCCTGCCAGCAGAAACCTTGCCGACGTGCGCGTGCAGTTGTTCACGGTCGGCGACGACGAGCACGTCGTTCTCGGAGCAGGCTACGAGCAGCTCGGACCCAACACGTACCGGGCAGTGCCCTCTCTCCCGGTCTGCGCCGGGTGGGACGACGCCTTGCTTGAGCAGGTGAGGAACCTGGGGCTCACGGTCTGGTCCGGTCCGTGCTGGCACGTCGTGCACGACCTGAGCTGAAGCCGGGACTCGTCGGCCGAGACCACCGTACGGAGCACCGCAGGCACCCCCAAGCATCGCGTTTGTGCAGGTGAGAGGGTATCTAGCCCTCACCCAGAAACACACTATTATTTTACATGAAGCGAGGGGGCGACACCCCAACCGCCCCAATTCGCCGAACAGGCAAGGAGAAGGAGAGCCCCATGGCCACCGCCGTCTCGACCCAGCCCACCGAACCCGTCACGCACGAGGAGGAAGACGCGCCGCAGATCGTCCTGCTCGACCCGGCGCAGGTGGTGCGTGACGAGCAGAACGCCCGCGAAACCGACACCGAACCGGACGAGGAGCTGATCGCCTCCGTCAAGGAGATCGGTGTCGAGGAGACCATCAGTGTCCGGCCCCGGCCCGACGGCACGTACGGCGCTTTCAAGGGCTGGCGGCGCGCGCAGGCGCAGCAGGTCGCCAACGCCACCGCCGAACAGGACGGCCGCCCGGTACGCAGGATCAAGGCGCACGTGCGGGAAGACCTGGTCGGCCGCGACGGCTGGACCCGGTTTCTGTCCCTGGTCGAGAACAAGCACCGCGAGGGGATGAGCGAGCGCGACATCCTGAAGTCGCAGGAGCTGTCCCTGATCGACATGAGCGACGTCGAGCGACGCCAGGCCACCAAGGCCCTCGGCGTCAGCCGCAACGCCGCCAAGCAGGCCAAGGCGGCGCAGAAGCTCGACGACGCCACCCTTCGCCGGGCAACGGCCGGAGGCATGGACCTGGAGCAGACCGCCCAGCTCGCCGAGGTCGAGCACGTGCCCGGCGCGGAGCGCCGTCTGCTGCAAGCACTGAAGCGCGACCACGAGGAGGGCAACGGCGGGCGCGGCCACTGGGACCAGGAGATGGCACTGCTCAAGGCCGAGCAGGACGACGCCGACGCCCGGACCAAGGCCGAGGAAGACCTCAAGACGGCGGGCATCCCGTTGCTGCGGCGGCCGGGGTGGGGGGAGAAGGACCTGTCCAAGCCGCTGGCCGAGCTGACCACCGGGCTGGGCAATCCGCTCACCGAGGACAACCACAGGAACTGCCCCGGCCACAGCGCCCGGCTCGACGACGAGCACCAGCCCGTGTGGCACTGCTCCGACCCGGCCGCGCACGGTCACAAGGTCCGCCCGCAGCCGAAGAAGCCCAGGACGGAGGAGGACGAGGCCAGGGCGGAGGAGCGCCGCAAGGTCATCGCCTGCAACCGGGCCTGGAAGGCCGCCGCCGGTCCCCGTCAGGACTTCGTCGCCCGCCTGGTGCGCCAGAAGACCCTGCCGGACGCGGCCCGCGTCTTCGCGCAGGAGGTCGTGCTCACCCTCCCGTACTTCTACAGCTCCTGGACCGACAAGCACGAGTCCGAGACCGTCGCCCGCTTCCTGGGCATCAAGGAGCCCGAGCACGCGGACCTGGCGGAGACGGCGGTGCAGCTGCCCAAGGCACGCGTCGTCAACGCGTTGTTCGCGCACGTTGCCGCTGCCTGCGAGTACGACATCCGCGAGCCCAAGACGTGGTCGAACCTCACCGTGCGGCAGGCCCGCTACCTGCTGCTCCTCGAAGCGCTCGGCCAGGACGACAACGGCAGCTACCGGCTGTCCGAGGTCGAGGACGAGGCGGTCGCCCGGCACCGGCCCGACACCGCCGCCTGACCGAACCTCCCCGCAAGCCCCGGCCGGGCACGCCCGTGCCCGGCCGGGTTCCCCACCCCGCGTCACAGAGAGGCGAACCAGCATGACCACCATGGACGAAGTCCTCGACTTCATCGGCCAACTGCCGGACGCAATCAAGGTCTCGAAGGTCCAGGAGGCCTCCGCGCGGCGGCTCCGCGCGATCGACAAGGAAGCGTTCGCGGGCCTCGTGGCCGGACGCCGGGCCCGCATCAACGACTCGCTGCGCCCGGCCCTGCTGCGCGGTCTCACCGGCACCGTGCAGGAGCGCAACCGCACCGGCAGCCGGGCGGGCTTCCTGCTGGACGAGGAGTCCACCCGCATCCTGCGCCGCGACCCGCGCAACGGCCAGCCGGGCAGGCCCAAGTACCGCATCCCCGAGGACATGACGCGCTTCCGGATCCCGGGCAGCGGTATCCCCGTCGCCTGCCTGGACGAGATCGAGGACGACTGACCGGGCCTGACGGCGCCGCCCCGCCAACGGGGCGGCGCCCGCCCTCCGCCGATCAACCGGCCGGGCCCCTCCCAGCCCGGCCCGCACGTGAAAGGCCCGTCATGACCGACCAGCAGCAGGCCCCGTCCCCCGACCCGGACGGCGAGGCCCCCGACCGCCCCCTGACTCTCGCCGTGCTGCGCCACCTGGTCCGCAAGGACTGGAAGGACTTGCCCGGAGACACGCTCGTCGTGCTGTCCCGGGACACCGAGGGCAATCTCTACTCGCCGTTCTCCACCTACAGCTTCGCCCGGTACGCGCCGACCCACAGCGATCTCGTCGGCGACGTCTTCCCGCTGCCGGAGGAGCTCAAGGCAGACCCGTCCCTGCGCGAGCTGTACGCGGACGGCATCCCCGACACCGCTCTCCCCGCGCTGGTGCTCTACCCGCTCGGCTGAGCGAACGCCTGCGGGCGGGGCGGACCCCGTCGGCCGCCCCGCCCGCAGGCCGCCAACTCCCCCCTTCCCAAGGCCTCTTCCTGGCCACGGTCCTCACGAAAGCGACGTCTCACCGCCATGTCCGCCCCACCACAAGCCCCCCGGGAAGGACCGCAGGCCCCGGTGCTGGTCATCAGCGACAGCCCCGACAACGATCCGGTCGGCCTGCGGACGAACCCGGTCCCCCGCCTGCACCTGCCATCACCCCTTTTCAGCGCCGAGGAGTACCAGCGCGCTCCGCTCGTGCTCCTGGACGACCGCAGCTACACCGACTTCACGCTCCGCCACGTGCCGCACCGCCGGGGCCTGATCGTCGTCCTGGTCGACCCCGACGACGGCACCATCTACCCCCGGGCCGCCGCCATCGGCGCCGAGGCCGTCCTCCGGGCCGGAGACAACCTCAACTGGCTGCACCTGCGCCTGCACGACGCCACCGGCTGCCGCTACGCCCACTGGGAAGCGCTCCTGGCCGGCGGCCCCGCCGACCCTCCCCCACCGGCCAGCAGCTGACATCCGGCAGCACGAGCCCCCGTGGCACGCTCCCGCGATCCGAAGGAACTCACCCCATGCACGCGATACCCCAACGCTGTGCCCACCGGCCGCTGGCGGGCGGGCTGGTGGTGCCGTACGTGACCCTGATCCACGACGGCCACGCGGCCTTCGGTGTCCTCGACGCCGACAAGACCATCAATGCCTTCCGGCAGCGCCTGTGCCAGATCTGCGAACACCCGCTGGACGAACGGTGCTTCCTGCTGGTGCGCCCGGCCGACGTCCTCAAGGGCTGCTCCCCGGAACCGGCGCTGCACCCCGAGTGCCTGCCGTACACCGCCGACCACTGCCCGATGCTCAACGGCACCGCCACGCACTACCGCCGCAGCCCTGTCCTGGCCAGCCACCCCGCCGGACGGCCCTGCACCGATCCCTCCTGCCTCTGCCTGTCGCGCACGACGGACGAGGGTCACGCCGCCCGCAGCGGCAGCCCTGCCGACCGGTACGAGGCCTGGATGATCCACACCCGGAACTACCAGCTGGTCTCGCTGCCCGAGCGGCCCGATGTGCCCTCCGGCATCAGCCTCGACGTGCCTGTCCTGCGCAAACGCGTGCTGCGCACCGCGACTCTCACCCCCGAACAGCAACACCTGATGGACCTCTGGAACGGCCTCATGAACGGGGCCTGACCGCCCCGTTCCGCACGGAAGGAAACCGCCATGCTGATCAAACCGGACCCGGCCACGCTCGCAGGCGAGGCCATCATCGACCTGGCCGACCTGATGGACGGCCTCCAGGAGCGCACCGGCGAATGGCCGGGTGCGGACACCGTCGACATCGTCGAAGGGTGGCTGAGCCGCTTCAGCTTCGCCGTCACCGACGACCTCACCACGCAGTCCTCCGGCCGGGCATGGGTGCTGCGTCAGTGGGACCGGCACAGCGATGACGTGACCCTCTGGTCCGACGAGGCTTCCGCCCTGGCCTCGCTCGCGCAGGAGGTACGCAGTTCCTGGGACGACGTGGCGGGCACCGACGGTTTCCCGTACCGGCCTCCCGCCGACGACCAGACGGCCGTGGACCTCTACTACGGGCCGGAGAACAACCGCGGCGACGCGGGTTACACGCTGTACCCCGCCGACATCTCCCGTCACGTGCGCACGCCGCTCAACCTCAGCCTCTCGGACGCCGAGGCCTGCGCGGCGGCGAACAGCTCGGCGGTCTTCCACCCGATGGAGGGCCCCGACGACGAAGGCCTGCCCTGCATTGAGATCGCGGGCATCCTCGTGTTCGCCTACCTCGACGCCGACCGCGGAGCCGTACGGGTCTCCGTTCATCTGGACACCACCGACGAGCAGTTGATCCGGGCCGACGGCACGGTCCCGTTGCAGGTGGAGATCGAGGACGCCACGGTGTTCGACAACCTCACCCCGCCGCCGGCCCCGGCGCAGCCGACCGGGTGGAAGGCCCGCTTCCGGCGTCTCACCCGCCGTACCGCACTTCCCGGCGGCGGGAAGTGCCGACAGGGGGGTTGACCCTCCCCTGAGAAACACTATTATTTGATGTAGGAGGTGTTCGCATGGCCCCGTCCGTCACGCACGTGACCGGAACCGTCGCCGGTGGCGTGGAAGTCCGCTTCACCCAAGACGGCATTGCTGTCTGCCGGTTCCGCCTCACCGAGACCCCCACGCAGTGGGATGCCGCCGCGCAGAAGTGGCGTGACCTGGACCCGATTCCCTACATCTGCACCGCCTGGCGGGACCTGGCCAGCAACGCCGCCGAATCGCTCGTCGACGGGGTCAACGTCCTGGTCAAGGGGCGCATCACCGGGGTCAAGGACGACTCCATCTACCTGAGCGTCGACGACCTCGGCATCAGCCTGCGCAGGCGCATCGCCTACACCGAGACCAGCCTGCCCAGTCCGATCGCCGCCCGCCCGGTCACCGCTCCCCCGGCGCCGCAGCCTGCTGCCACGTCCCAACCGGCCACCGGGCCGGGCGGCCCGCCCGCCTGGTGGGAGCACAAGCGGGCCGCCAACTGGTCCTAGCCCGGCCCCTCCACCCCAGCCGCCGACGGCACTCCCCTTCCCGTCGGCCGCTGGTCACTTCCCCCTTCGCCCGCCCCCCGGCGCGGTACCGGTTCGCCTGCCGGTGCCGCGCCCTGCCCGAAAGGCCGGCCATCCATGCCCGCACGCGCCCTGTCCGAACGAGCCGCACGCGCCGCGCTCGCCGCCCACTTCGCCCCCGGCCAACTCGCCGCCGAACTCGCCGAGTACACCCCGGCCGAGGTGTGGGACCGGCGCGTCCGCGACGACGGCAGCAGGCTCCTTTCCTCCTACCGGCCGCGCGAGGAACTCGCCCAAGCAGAGCTGACCTGCTCGTTCGTCATCCCTTCGGACAAGGAATGGCCCACCGCCCTCGCCGACCTGGGGCCTGCGTGCCCGCTGGGCCTGTGGGTCCGCGGCCGCGAGCAACTGCCGCGGCTGACCGGCACGGCCGTCGTCGTGACCGGCAACCGGGTCCCCACCGAGCTCGCCATCACCCGCGCGCACGACTTCGCCACCGCCCTCGCCGAGGCCGATCACACGGTCACCGCCACGCTCGCCTACGGCGTCGACTCCACCGCCCACCAGGCGGCCGCCGAGGCGGGCCGGGCGTCCCTCGCCGTCCTGCCGCGCGGCCTGGACGGCGCCCACCCCCACCCCCACGCGCACGCCTCGCTGCTGCGCTCCGTCCTCGACGGCGGCGGCGCGGCGGTCAGTCTCTACCGGCCCGGCACCGCAGCCAGCGGCGCGACGCTCAAGGCCAGCGCCGTCGTGCTGGCCGCACTCGCCCGGGCGGTGATCCTTGTCGAGGCCCTGGACCACGTCGTGGCGATGTACGCGGCCGAGACGGCCGTCGACCTCCACCGGCCCCTGCTCGCCGCGCCCGCCACCGGCGATGTCCGCTCCAGCGGCAACGCCCGCCTGCTCGACGGGCAGCTCGCCGTGAACAGCCCGGACCCCCGTCTCGCACTCGCTCTGCCCCACGCGCGCGTGGCCCGCGCCGGCGACGTCGCGGACGGCGACCTGCTCCTGGCCGCGGTCGGGGAGCAGGGAGCCGACTACTTCACCACCCCCTACATCGCCCACCCCGAGCCTTTCGACCCGTCGTGCGGCTGCGGCGTGTGCTGCCTCATCACGGAGCCCAGCGAGGTGGTGGTGCTGTCCCAGGGCGATCCCTGGGAGTCCTGCGATCCGTGGCCCGCCGACGACCTCCTGCTCATCGTCTCCGCCCAGCGGCTGACCGACCGGCCCCTCGAGGAGTGAGAGCCGCCATGTCCCCTACGACCTACACGCCGTCACTGCCCGGCCTCACCGCCGACGACAACCTGGACACCGTCATCAACTGGGGTGCCGGCGCCGACAGCACGGCCTACATCACCAAGATGCTCACCGCCCCGGACGCCCACGGGATCAACCTCGATCGCACCGCCGTCCTCTACATGGCCACCGGCAGCGAGTGGCCCGAAACCCGGCTCCTGGCCGACGAGTTCATGATCCCGCTCCTGCGCGAGAACGGCGTGCGCTTCGTCCAGCTGGCGCGCAACGGGCACCTCCAGTCCGACGGGTTCACGATCCTGGACGACTCCCGCCAGCCCGAGCAGCTCTTCGCACGCGGGCCGTGGACGCTGTGGGACGACCAGGAATCCGTCGGCACGGTGCCCCAGGTGGCCGGCACCCGCAAATGCTCCCTGTGGGCGAAGGGCGATGTCGGGGACTGGTGGCTCAAGCAGGTCTTCGGCGGCCGCCCATTCCGGCAGATCATGGGCTTCAACGCCGACGAGGAAGGCCGCCGCTTCAGCGACCAGATCACCTCGAAGATGCCCGGACGCACCGGCGAGTTCCCGCTGATCGACTGGGGCTGGCACCGGCAGCAGTGCGAGGCCTACCTGCTGAAGCGGTTCGGCGTGCTCTGGCCGAAGTCGTACTGCACCTTCTGCTGCTTCTCCGCCTCCATGGGCGCGCTGCCCGCCCACATGGAGCGCATGCGCTCCCACCCGGACATCGCTGGCAAGGTGCTGCGCCTGGAGTACACGGCGATGAGCCTCAACCCGAACGCCAAGCTCTACGGGCGCAAGAGCCTCCTGGAGCTCTTCGACCCGACCCAGCCCCGGGACCGGGCGTGCCTGGAGGCGTTCGAGCGCGAGCTCGACATGCCGTGGGCGCTGTACCACGTGCGCCGCCTGTTCCTGCTGTCCGAGGACGGCAGGCGGCGCCCGGTGAAGCGCTCCACCGAGCGCGTCGACCTCGGCCGCCCACACCAGCTCGCCAGGCGTCTCATCTCCATCTCCGAGCGGCACGGCGTCGATGTCGAGCACGACCCGGTCTTCGGGCGTGCCCGGGCGTGGGTCCGCCCCCGCGCCGATGGCTGGCCGATGGCGGAGGAACTCTTCGCCACCGCCCCCGCCCGCGTGATCAACAAGCAGGACAAGAACTTCGAGGAGTCCTGGGACGCCCTCGTCTCGGGCTCCGCCGCCCAACTCCCCCTCGCCTGAACCGCCCTCACCGCCCCCTCGGAAGGACTTCCCGTGCGCGCAGCCATGCCCTCAGCCCCTGCTCCTCCTCCGCTTCTCCGCCGTGTTGTACCTGGCCACGCCTTCCGGAGCTGACGTACGGGCCGCCATGCAGGCCGGACTCCTGGCCTGCATGACGACCCCCGCCCAGGGCAACGTGATCCCGCCCGGCGCCCTGTATGCCTGCGACAACGGCAAGTTCGGCAAGGGATGGCCCGGCGAGCAGGCCTGGTTCGCGTGGCTGAAGGCGACCGTCGACCGCTACGGCCCTGACCGCTGTCTATGGGCCGTCGCCCCCGACGTCCCGATGGACGCCGCGGCCACCCTCGCCGAGTCGATGCCCTGGCTGGAGCCCATACGCGCCCTGGGCATCCCGGCCGCGTTCGCCGCCCAGGACGGCAGCGAACACGGCCTCATCCCCTGGGACTCGATCGACGTCCTGTTCCTCGCCGGCAGCACCGAGTGGAAGACCTCACCGGCCGCCCACCGCCTGGCACTTGAGGCCCGGGAGCGCGGCCTGGCCGTCCACATGGGCCGCGTCAACTCCCGCCGGCGGCTGCGCATCGCGCAGGCCTTCGGCTGCACCAGCTGCGACGGCACCTACCTCGCCTTCGGGCCCGACACCAACCTCCCCCGCCTCCTGGCCTGGATGAACGAACTCCACACCACCCCAACGCTGTTCGGAGACGAAACATGACGACCCGCCTGCGCCATATCGGCGCCGCGATCATGGGCATCCTCAGCCCCATTCCCTCCACTGTCCCCTCCCCGATGAGCGAAGAGGAAGGCGCCTGGGTCCGCGCACACGCCTGGACCAAGGGACTACGCAAGATCGACGACGCCTACCCCCACGGCTTCCACCGCTGGTGCTCCTGCGAGCGCGGCATCTGCCCCGGCTGCGCCTCCGGGCACCACGACCGGTGCGTCAGCGCCGACGGCCCCCGCGTCGACGAGCACGCCGACACTGTCACCGACGCCCAAGGGTTCGTCGTCGCCGTGATCCGGTACGGACCGGGCCAGCGGCCCTGCCGGTGGCTCTGCCCCTGCCCTCACTCGGCGGACGTCGAAAAGACCGCCGACACCGGCGGCCCCGGGAAACCCACCGCCGCCCGACGGGCCGTGCCCACATCCGGGCCTGCTCCGGACGCCGAGGACCAGCTCACGCTCTTCGCCGACGCCCCGCAGGAGCCCGGGGACGGGGAGGCACCGTGAGGTCCCCGGTCCAGGAGACCCTGCCGTTCGAGGACCTGCCGGAGGTACCGACCGCGTCACCCTGGTGCCAGCGGTGGCGCGAACGGAGGCACTCCTGGGCTCATGTCCGGGACGGAGGCTTCGACGCTCGCCGCTACACCGTGGACGTCATCCCCGACGAGGAGCCCGCCAAGGGGTTCGTGCTCGCACACCATTACTCCGGCTCGTACCCGGCGGTGACGGCGCAGTTCGGCCTGTACGACGTCGTCGACGGCGAGCGGCGGCTCTGTGGTGTGGCCGTGTTCGGGGTGCCGGTGAGCACCGCCGTCCTCACCAAGCCACTGCCCGAGCTCCGGCCGTACACCGAGTCGCTGGTGTGCTCGCGGTTCGTCCTGCTGGATGAGTGCCCGGCAAATTCGGAGTCGTGGTTCCTCGCGAACTGCCTAAAACGCCTGCTCGCCAGTGGTGTACACGGAGTCGTCTCGTTCGCGGACCCTGTCCCGCGCCGGACATCCTCGGGAGAGCTGGTCATGCCCGGGCACGTCGGCACGATCTACGCCGCGACGAACGCCGTGTACGCCAGCCGGGCCACCGCCCGGACGGTGAAGCTCCTGCCGGACGGCACCGTCTTCCACGAGCGCACGGCGCAGAAGATCCGCCGCCAGGAGCAGGGTCACCAGTACGCCGAATCCCAGCTCATCGCGCTCGGGGCTCCGGTGCCGCAGGCCGGGTGCAACCCGGCCGTCTGGCTTCGGGAGGCCCTGGTCGCGGTCGGCGCCCGCAACGTACGGCACCGCGGAGCGCACCGCTACGTATGGCGGCTCGGCAGAAACCGGCGCGAGCGCGAGCAGATCAAGCTCGGCCTCCCCGCCCAACGGCCCTATCCCAAGCAGCCCGACCCCGAAGCGATCGCGGTCTGAGGGCTGTTCAGCCGCGCAGTCCGTACCGCCCGCCGCGGTCGCCGCCCATTGTCCCGTGCTCCCTCAGGAGGAGACCCATGCCCGCCCTCTGGAATCCGCCGCCGACCCTCTCAGTGCACCAGCTCGAAGGCCTTCCCGTGATCGGCCACGCACACGGCCCCAAGAACACCGCCCCCTGGTCGACGCGGCCCGGGAACCGAACCCGATACAGCATCCACGCCGTCGACACCGCCCAGAGCAAGTTGCTCGTGTCGATCAGCAGCGTCGTCATCGCCGGCGGAGACACCGAGTACCCGCACCCCCAACGAGGCGTCACCGGCTGGGCCCCCCTCACGCGTTTCGACCTCATCCTCCTCACCCACCTGCGCACCAGCGGCTCGTACGCCGGACACCAGTGCCACCACCACATACGTGCCTACCCCGAGGCACGGCCCTGCTGGCACTGCAAAGCCCGCCCGCCCGAGGCCCAGTGCACCTACTTCACCACCTCCCAGCCTCACCAGACCGGCCCCGTCAGGGATGCCCGCTAACCCGCCCACCAGGAAAGAGGAACCATGTCGCACTCCAACCCCCTGTACGCCGACCCGGTCGCCTTCGCCGCGACCCGGCACCGCATTGTCATCAACCTGTCCGGCGGAAAAGACGGACTTGTGGCCGGCCTGACCGCGATGGACGCTGCCCGCCAGGCCGGTGTCGCCGACCGCGTCTGGACCGCCCACGCGAGTCTGGGACCGATGGAGTGGCCCGCCGTCACCGTGGACGGCGTCCGCTGGCCGAGTGCCAGCGAACTCGCCGCACAGCACAGCCAGGCCCTCGGCGTGCCGCCCGAGCGGCATGTCGAGATCCGCCGCAGCCGTGAAGTCGACGGTGAACGGGTGCCGTTCGATCTGCTGACCTTCATCGCGGAACGAGGCGACTGGCCCTGGCTCGGTAGGGCCCGCACCTGCACCGGCCCGTGGAAGACGAAGATGGTGTACCAGGCGTTCACCCCGCAGGTCCGCGCGCTCAGGAGGGAAACGGACGGCCCTCTGATGTTCGCCAACGTGCTCGGGATGCGGGCCGAGGAGAGCCCGGACCGCCGCAACCGGGAGGCGTGGCGCCGTACGACCGACAACTCGGCCCGGGTCGTCGACGAGTGGCTGCCCGCCCACCAGGTGAGCACCGAGGAGGTCTGGGACCGCACGATCAGTGCGGGGCTGCCCTACCACTGGTGCTACGACTCGTACCCCGGCGCCAAGGACCGGCGTGGTTCCAGTCGCTGTTCGTGCTCGGCCTGCACCCTGGCCAACCACCGCGATCTGCTGCTGACCGCCGGGCGCCGCCCGCGGCTCGCCGAGCTGTGCGCGCTGGTCGAACGCGTCCGCCAGGTGCCGTTCAACCCGAACATCACCATGGCCGAGCTCATCGCGCTGTCCCGCCGGCGCGACGCCCCGGACCCTGGCGTCGAGGTTGAGGAGACCGAGGACTTCGAGCGGATGGAGCGCGACGTCCACGCCGCCTTGCGCAAGCCGCCCACATGGGACTCCAAGGCCCGTACCGGGCCGGGCGAGCTCCTGCACAGCGCTGCCGGGTGCGATGGCTGCAGCTGACCACCACACCGGCGATCACCCCCATCTGGGAGGGATACTCAATGACGATGACGACGACCCAGCGCATCCTCGACCTCGCTGCGGCGGCACCGGCCAGCCACGGCGAGGACCTGGTGCTGCTCCTGGGCGAGGCGAACGAGCTGTACCAGCAGGGCCTGCAGGCTCTGCACCGGGAGGTAGCAGAGCGCCTCGGCGGACTGGCCACCGCGGACCTGATGTTCGCCGCGGAGAAGGCCGGCATGCCCTGTGAGGCCTCAACGGATCGCGACGAGGTGATCCTGCTGCTGGCCCTGGTCGAGTGGGAGCTGACTCCGGCCGCCATGGCGTTCATGGAAATGGCTGAGGCCGCCGCGCGCCGCGGGGTCTGCTTGATCCCCGAGGAGTAGGCCGGGAGCCGTCAGCGCGACCGCCGGCGAAAAACCTTGAGCCGCGGGCTGGACCTCCCTCCGAAACTTCTGCCATTATTTGCTTTGTGAGCCGGGCTGGCCGGCGCACTGCTGACAGAACGGACGGTTCTGCCATGACCTCGCGCCGTGAGCCTCGCCTGGCCGACGCTGCCGAGATCGCGGCTGAACATGGTCTGACGTCCGCACGGATCAGCCAGTTCTACACCGAGCGCACGGAGAACACGGTCGGCAAAGCGTTCCCCGAGCCTGTCGACAAGCGCGGCCGCGCCCGCCTGTGGGACCACGCGGAGGTCACCGAGTGGTTCGCCCACCGGGCGCCGGCGCGGCTCGCTGGACACACACCGCCCTCCCGCGACCCGGAGGAGCTGCTGAACGCCTCGGACGCCTCGAGGTACCTCGGCTACAAGAACACCAACCAGGTCAACACCTTCCTCCGCGACCACCCCGGTTACTTCCCCGAACCGGACGACGTCGAAGAGAAGGGGACGGCCGAGAACCCTTACCGCCGGCAGCTGTGGAAGGTGCAGACCCTGCAGGCGTGGATGGCCACCCGGCCCGGCCGCGGAAGACGAGCCGGAGCCAAGGAGGCGCCGCCCCTGCCCGAGGTTCCCGCCGACGGCGATCCCGACGAACTGCTGGGGGCGAGCCAGGCGGCCGCGCTGCTGGGGTACAAGAGCGTCGGCTCCTTCTCCAGCAGCCTGTCCCAGGGCAACCTTCCGCTACTGAAGGATACGGACGGGGTTGCCGAGAATGCCGGGCGCCAGAACGGGCGTCGGCGGTGGACGCGCCGGCGCATCCTCCAGCAGGCCGCCCAGCGGTCCAAGAAGTAGTACCCGGCGGTGAGCGGACCTCCGCGCACCGCCCCATGAACGCGGCCCCCGGTTTTGGGAGTTGGTCCCTTGCGGGCCGGGCGTCGCACGATGGCCGGCATGGCGTGGTTCGCCACCACGCCCCGCAGCAGCATCTGCTGCTGCGGACCGGCCATCGCTTATCTTCCAGCACCTGTTCTTGAACTTGGACCTGATCACCCCAGAGCGATGGGAACCGCCATGACCCGCTTCACCTGCGGAGGCTGCGGCACTCTCAACACTGACCGCGATGCGTGCGAGGCGTGTGCCACCGCCAGCCCGACGGCCACCGTCGAGGGGCTTGTGCCCACGGCCCTGAACGATGCCGCTGCGGCCCGCGCGTGTCAGGTCGAGGAGAATGCGCGCGGCAACCACGAGCTTGCCCGCCATCTCGGCACGGTGGCCGACATCCACCTCGACGAAGCCCTCGCCTTGCGCCGCCTCAGCCTCAGCCTCAACTGACCAAACGCCGAGGGTCTCCGAGATCAGGCGCCCATGACCGCTGCCGTGGGCTGCTCCTGCCTGAAAACCCACACGATCGCGGGTCCTCCTGAGCACTCGCGCAGTCGCGTGGTCGGGGCCATGGTCGGGGCTCCACTGCCCCGACCACGCGAGTGTTCCTGCGTTGTGACCTTGGTCGGGGTCTCGTGGTCGGGGGTGAGGTCGGGGGCTGAGGGTTGCCTCTTCTCCATGACCCGTCCCACATCAGATGCTGCGGCGGCCGCCGAGTTGGCCCCCAGCCCAGCTGAACCGCTGCGCCTGCAGGTCCTGACCGCGCTCGCCCTGCACCGCATGGTCACGACCGGCCAGTTGCGCCAGATGCTGCGACCGGACAGCTCCCGCCAACTGGTCTCCCGCGTGCTGAACAAGCTGCGTTCCACGGGCTTCGTCGACCTCACCCCGCTGCCGGACTCGGACCGGTCGCGTACGCACGCCTGGTACCTCACCCCGGAGGGGGCGCGTCTGACCCGCGATCTCCCCATCCTTCGGGGGCGCCCGCCGTATCCCATCACCTCGACAACCGCAGCGTCGCTCAAAACGCCGCACACGCTGACCGTCGTACGGTCCCACCTGCCGTTTGCGGTAGACGCCCGCCGGCTCGGGCACGAGCACGGCCCGTGGGACTGGACTCCCGAGGTGGCTCACCCCATCGGAGAGGGCGAGCGGCTCGTTGCCGACGCCGTCATGCACTACACCGTCGTCGACGGCGAACACCGGCGGAAACTGCGCGCGTTCGTGGAAGTCGATCGCAGCACCATGAGCAGCGAGCGCCTGGCCGTGAAGTTGATCGAGTACGCCAGATTGTTCCAGTACGAAGCCCAGTCCGTCGGACGCCGCAGGCCCGTCTCCACCGGCCCGGCATGGCTCCGCTGGTATCCGGTGTTCCCTCGGTTGCTTTTCGTGCTCACCGGTGCTTCCCGAGCCAGGCTGGGTGACCGAATCAGCGATCTGCAGGCGATGGTCGCTCAGCACCCGCTCGTCGCAGCCCTCGCCCGCGAGGTTCAGTTGGGGGCCGTCGTCCTAGAGGACATCGAGGAGCACGGTCCGTCCGGGTCGGTGTGGGTACCGTTGACCGGGGGCGAGCCTCGCCCATGGACCGATCTGTAATGACGTCGTCCGTGCCGGCCGGGAGGGTTGGCGGATGGCTGACGCGTTCAGCCTGGTGAGCCTGGCTGGTGGGATTGCCGACTTCACCGGGCTGTACTTCTTTGCGCGGTACCGTCACGGCGACTGCTGGCGTCCCGCACCGAGTCCCAACGAGTCCCAGACAGCTCCCGACACCTTGGAGTGGTTGAGATGTCGCACATGGAGGAGCCCCGGAGGGCACTCGACGCGGCGGGTAATCGTGTGATCGTCGATCCGGACCTGCCAGCCAGGACGCGAAAGACACTCGCCGCCGGGCTTCCTCTGTACTCCGACTTCTCCCTGTATACCGAGGATGAGGCGCCCGTCTTTACCAGTCTCTCCGGCATCGCGATCGTGCTCTCGGCGACTTTGGGCGGTGCCAGTTTCTGGCTCGCCCGGCAGTCATCCACCGTGTGGGATGAGTACATTGCCCGCCCGCTGCTGGGCGGTCTCGGGGCGGTTCTTACCGGGCTGGGGGCAGTTGCCCTGCTTGGCTGGGGCCTGGTCCGCGGGGTCCCGCTCATCCGGCCCGCTCTGGCTCGCCGCGCCTACAAGCGCCTGGCCACTCGGCACCGCGACCAGGTAGTCGTGGTCGGCGAGTTGGACGCTGTGTGCCGGAGTCTGGGTGAGCGTGCCCTGCGCTCCGTCGATGCGGTGCTGAAGATGTCGGCGGAGCGGTCCGCAGCCGGCGGTGCCGAGGCCGAAGCCCGCCTCCCCTATGCGCTGTGGGAGATCGGACAGGACCTTCAGAAGATCAGCGACCTTGGTTCACCCTCCGGCCCGACAGACGCCGATCCGGACGAGGACCTCGTACAGCAGGCCGTGGCTGCGGTCA
The DNA here is from genome assembly GCF_004023625.1 of Streptomyces cavernae. Lineage (GTDB taxonomy): Bacteria > Actinomycetota > Actinomycetes > Streptomycetales > Streptomycetaceae > Streptomyces > Streptomyces cavernae. The sequence goes on from NZ_RPDJ01000028.1 coordinate 28,942, forward strand.
CGGCTCGCGTCGAGGCGATCGAAGCCGAGGCCGGCCAACTGGCGGAGGATCTCCGGCAGGACGAGGAGCTCCGGGCGGACGGACGTCGTGCGATCGCCCAGACGGAGACCGATCGGGAGGCCGCGCTGCGGCACGAAGCCCTCCTGGACGTCGTCGCTCGCACCCAAGCCCGCCAGGAGGCCGACCGCCCCCAGCTTTCGATCGGAGGCGGAGACCGTGGGTGACTTCTACGAGCGGATCGTCGACGTCGAGGTGACCGGCGAGGAGGCCGGGGCGCTCGCGGAGCGGATGGTCGCTTGGATGGTCACCGAGGGCCTGATCACGCGTGAGGTCTCGAGTGACGGGGTGTACAGCCTGACCGTGGACGAGGGGTACGTGCCGGGCCCCAACTGGGCGCGGGCCGTTGCCGACCCATCGGACCCGACCTGGCTGCCGGGCCCGGTGGCCGTCATCGTCGGGCGTGACTACCACGTAGGTGGTCAGGGTGCGGACGATGCGGAGTACGCCGTCTGCCCACGGTGCGAGACCAAGACCGTGATCATCAACTATCCCGAGGAGTTCGAGGCGGACGAGGAGGTCTGGAAGCCGTTCAAGGACGGCATCGCCGCCTGGAAGGAAACAGGTCAGGGGCGTGCCCCTTGCTCCACCTGCGGTGCCGCGGTCTCGGTCACCGAGTGGCGGTGGGAGTCCGGCTTCGCGGTCGGCGCCCTCGCCTTCGACTTCTGGGGCTGGCCGCCTCTCTCCGTCAGCTTCTGCACGGAGTTCAGCCATCAGCTGGGGCACCGCACCGTGGAGCACATGGGCAAGTTCTGAATGGGAGTTGCCCCGCATGGTTCGACCGCCGCTCTGTGCAGAACGGGAAGACGAGAACACGAAGTCGGCGCCCCAGACCAGGGTCTGGGGCGCCGTGCTGTTGGTCCGATCCGCTACGCCTTGAGCGGCGGGCCGCTGAACGGGCCCGCCGATTCGTCGACCGTGTTCACGCGTTGACGGAGGCTGTCGAATGGGACGACCGTCGCGTCTACGCCGTGCCCAGCACCGCCGCAGGCAGCGTCCTCGGCACGGCCAACGGCGTGGTGAAGGTAGCGCACGGCCGTCCGACCGCGTCCTGAGGCGAGGGCCTCCTGAGCCTCGTCGAGCCAGTTGAGAGCACTTCGCGCATCATCGGCCGTGGATGCGCCGAGCCACATGCGCAGCGGGTGTGCGTCCTGGAGCAGTTCCTCGGCCACGGGCCGGAGTTGCGCCTCCGAGCGTGCCGCACGGACCGCTTCCACTGCTGCTGCTGTTATGAGGAGGACCGCGACGGTGGCGCAGATCCACAGGTACCAGGAGGAAGAACTGCTGCCCATGCCCAGTTCGGCCCGCGCCCTGCGGGTCGCGGCGTTCATCATCAGCCCGCCGAGCAGCAGGATCGGCCAGGCGACGGCGAGCCCGAGCACGTGGCGCTTGCGCAGCTCTCGTTCGAGGCGCGTGCCGAAGCACAGGGGGATCAGCAACTGTGAGGCGCTGTACGCGGGAACGGCGACGAGCACGACCGTAAACGAGGCCTCGGGCCCGGTGGTGGGGAGCATGGACAGCGTCTCCTTGAAGGTGCCGATGGCGCGGGACGGCGGCGACCAACGTATGAGCCGGCTCTGGAAGCGGACCTCGCGGCCGCCGACCGTCACCGCGCCAAGAGGGTGGTGGTCTCACGCCTGGCGGAAGAGCGGGGGAAGCAGGCCATCGCCCGGCCAGAACTCCTGCTCGGCGACGAGGCCGGTGAGGAACATGTCGACCTCGGCCAGGACGGCGGCGCGCTCCTGCGGCCCGTAGGTGATGAACTGGTCGGCGGCGGCGTCGAAGGCCCGCACGTGGCTGTTGGGGCCGACGCAGACAAGGGCGCGCCCGATCTCGGGCAGGCCGAGGCTGAGGGCGTCACACTCTCCCGTGCGGACGAGCTGCACGAGGTCGGTGGTGACCGTCTCCCAGTCGCCGACCCACGGCCAGCCTGCACCGCCGTCCAGTTCATGGGTGAGCGTGGACAGCGGAATGATCTCGCCCGGCTGGCGTCCCTGGGTGAGGCGGTCGTGAATCCGGGCGCCGTCGGGCTGCCGCACCTGGGGGTGGAGCAGGGAGTCGGCGGCGACCACGGTGGTGTTGATCTCCTGGGTACCGGAGTCGGGGTAGTACGCCTCGTGCGCGAAGAGCAGATAGGTGTCCGTGGCACGGGCTGAGTCGTCGGTCTGGCTCTGAGTCATGGGCTGGGATCCCTTCAGCAGTGAAGTGCCGGGCGCGGATGCATGGGTTGGCCGAGCCGCTCGCTCGAAGCCGGGCGGGAGTGGGCCCAACGGGCCTTCGCCGCCGTGGGACTGGTCCGCTTGTCCGGACGCCGATCCGGCGCGGGTGCGCTCGCGGGTCTCGGTGACTTGGTCGGCGAGCTGGACCATCAGCCGCTCCCGGTCGATGAGTCGAGCCGAGGCCGAGTTGGTGTCCTCGGCCTGGAGCAGGTCGGCGGCGTCCCACAAGAGGTTGTGGCCGATCTCGGCCGAGCGGCGCAGTTCGTAGCGGTCGCTGTCGGCGGCGGCCTGGACGAGGTAGGCGTGCAGGGCGACGAGTCGCTGCAGGTACCGGCAGGCAGCGTCCCCTTCGACGCTGCGGACGTGTTCGCCGGCCCGGTCGTCGAGCCGGTCGGGAAGGTGCTCGGTGAGCAGCGGGGCGAGCAGCATCGCCGGCAGCACAAGGTCGGCGGGTATGCCACGGTTCAGGGTGTACAGGGCGGCGAAGAGGCTGATGACGCCCACGAGGACCGTGGAGAACCGTAGGGATGCGGGGCTGGTGGCGGTCAGGGCGATGCGGTGGGCGGGGCGCCGGGTCAGCCAGCGCATGGCCAGCCGCTGTGTCAACGTCGCGCCGGGAGTGAGCACCCCGATCTGCCGAGGGAGCTCAGGCAGGGTGCCGTCGCCGGGCACGGTCCAGGTCAGCCAGCCCCACCCGGTGCGCTCGTGCACGAGCGCGGGCTCGCACGCGCCGGTGCACGTGGTGTCGCGGCAGACGTGGCCGGTCAGCAGCGCGCGGGATCGTTCTTCCTCCCACCGTCGCGGATCGCGGGCGAAGGGACGGAGAGGCTGTTGGGGGGCCGTCCGGGGTGTGTGAAGCGTGTCCGTCATGAAGTGCTCCCTTCCAGAAGTTCGGTCATGGCGGTGAGGGCCGAGGTACAGGTGGCGCAGCGGCCGTCGCCGTCGGGGTGAGCGCGACGGGGAGTCGGCCCGGGGCAGGTGCGGCACAGCGGCCAGTCGAGGCAGGCCGGGCAGAGGTCTTCACCGGGGGCGGTGCCGGGCCTGCCGCAGCCCGCGCATTCGACGAGCGCCCGGTAGGTGAGCGCCTGGTCGACCGTGCGGGCGGCGGCGGACGACGGCGTGGAGGGCTGCGTCGTCCACGAGGCCTCGCCCGGGTCGACGTCGTCGAAGCTGGCAACAGGAGGCGGGTAGAGCTGAGCGGAGCGCAGCCGGGCGGCGACGATCGCGTCGACAGAGGTTCGGATCTGGCTCGGCAGCGGACGGCTGGTGATGACGTGGCGCAGCTGCTCGGAGCTCCAGCCGGCATCCAGCATCGCGGTCATGACCCGGCCCTGGTCGTACAAGGCCTTCTCCTGCAGAAGCAGTTCGGGATGGGCTGACCCGATCGACAGCAGCAGCCGGGTGCCCGGATCCAGATCCTGCGGCGTCGGCGTGGCCGTCCGCTGCGGAGGCGCAGCCGGGCGGCCGCTCGTGCGCTCGCCGCGGGCGCACGGAGGGATGGAACTGGTCTTCTGCTTGTTGGTCTTCTTACTGATGGTGTTCTTTGTGGGGCGGTCAGCCAACGTAGGGTTATCCAGTCCTGGATTTCCCGACTCTGGTTGTGACCTGGTGTTTTGCAGGGCAGGCAGGTCGGTGATGAAGTACGTGGCCGAGCCGAGGGTGCCGTCGGGATTCCGGTCGCGGTCCCGTTGCAGGAAGCCGTAGCGCTCGAGCTCCTCCAGCCCGGTCGTCACCGCGTCCACGCCTTCGCGACCCCGCCGGGCCAGGTCCGCGACCGTCATGTGCCAGCCCTCGCGATGGGTGCTGATCAGTCCGAACAGCCCCTTCGACTTGAAGGACATGCGCTTGTCGCGGAACAGGCCGTTGGCGATCTGCGTGAACTGGTCCCCGGCCATCACGCCGCGGCGGATTCCCCTGCCGTAGTCGCCCCGGCCGTCCGCGGGTGCCGACGGCGCATGGAGCGCTGTGGCGGCGTCCGCCATGAGGGCGTCGACGAAGGTGGGGTGGTCGGTGATGGAGTAGACGATCTCGCCGAGGGTGCCGTTCGTACGGCGCAGGCGTTCGCGGATCAGGTAGCCGTGGGTCTCCAGTTCCTTCAGCCCAGTGCGGACCGCGTCCCGGCCGTCGGGCCCGGAGCGGACGAGGCCGGCGACGGTCACCTGCCAGCCGTCCTGGTGGGTGCTGATGTATCCGAAGATGCCTTTCGCCTTGTAACTGAGGCGGTTGTCGCGGAACAGGCCGTTGGCGATCTGCGTGAACTGGTCCCCGGCCATCGAACCGCGACGAACCCGTGCTCCGGTCATCGCGCGTCCGCAAGTGCGCTGTGTGCGCGGCAGCCGGGGCAGCCCGCACCGCTCGCGTGAGCGAGACGGCCGGTGCCTGCGGTCGGGGGGACGTGCGTGAGATCCATACAGGCAGCTCACCCGTCGACACCGACCAGGACGGCGGCCACAACCCCCGACCACCGATCACGATCCGGCAACATGCGCGCTGGGCTGCCATGGTCGGGGGCGTGGTCGGGCCCGACCAGCCCTCGGCCACGTCCCATACGCACGGCGCTCGGATAGCGGACTTGCGGGCACAGCGGGGCGGCTCCCGCCTGCTTCACCACTACGAGGCGGCAGTGGCCTGCTGTACGAGCGGGTCCGCTACGGGCGAGCCATGGTGCACGGCCCCGAGCCGGTGCACCGCCACATCGTCTACCTACGGGAGGTGATGCGGCCCGCCCCTTGAATGGGGGTCTCGGGTCTGATCTCTTGGCCTCAACGCGAGCCCCTGCCCCACCGGCAGGGGCTTTTGCGTTCCCGGCCGTCGGGACACCGAGCGGCATCTCCGGAACCAACGGAAGCCGACACGGACGAGTGGTGGGTTGCGGCCTGGCGTCCCAGCGTCGCGTTCTTCCTGACGCAGACCTGCTGAACGTGCGCGTCGATACGTCGAGTTGCGGCGCTAACCCCCGGGTTCTCCATCGTCCTCATCGCCGTCCCGGTCCGGTACGCGCACCTTTCCGATCCAGCTCTTGGAGGAGCAAGTGAGTAACAAGCAGGGCACCCCCAGCCCCGATCCGTCCGGCGTGGCGGTCGGTGGGCATCCGGCGCAGCCCGCGCGGGAGGCCGGGGAGCAGGCCGCGGATCGGAAGGACTTCGTGAAGAAGGCCGGCCTGGCTGCGATCGGCGGTGCGTTCTCCGGGACGTTCCGTGTGGTGGCTGCCGCGGTCCGCGACGCCGTCCTCGGAGATTCCGGCACGGATTGAGGCCCCCCGCTTCGGCGGTCAGGCTGCCAACTGTGTCCCGCGGCCCGCGTCGCACGACGGTCTGATCCGGCTGCGCAATCGGTGCGCACTGCCGACTGCGCAGCCGCGCGCGGGCCGTTGCGCAGACGTTGCGCACCGGGTCGCGGATCGTGCGCAATCGACGTGCGCGTGTGAGTGCGCAGCCTCCGCCCGGGTGCTCGGGAGCCGGCTGCGCATCCGCCTGCCGCTGCGCAGTCCCCCGGCGCGGGAGTCCGGGGGCTGCGTGCCTGCGGGCTTCACCCCGCGTTGCGCACTGGGCGCCGACCGCCCCGATCGCCGTGTGATCCGGCGTATCGGAGCGGGACTCCGCGGGGGTGCGAAATGTCGTGGTCGGGTCTGTGGTCGGGGCGACCACAGACCCGACCACGGGTTTGTGTCCTCTTCGTGATCGTGGTCGGGCCTTCGTGGTCGGTGGTCGGGTCGGGGTCGACGGGTTGCCTCGGGTCAGAAGCAACAACTCGCTCTGACCTGGGAGTTTGGAATGTCTCCTGCCATGCAGGCAGCGGAGGAGCACGCTGCTCCTCCGACCGCTGCGGGGGCTCGGCTGCAGCAGATGCGGCGCCGGGTCCGCCTGGGCCGCCTGGGCGTGTGGGCTGCGGTGTCAGCCGGCCCCATCGCGCTGGCCGTCGCCGTGGCCACGCCCGCGACCGTGGTCCGTGCCTCGCCCGCGACGAAGCCGACCACCGTGAAGACGACCGTGTCGGCCAACCCGTCCGGGTACGCCACGGTGTTCCTCGGCGCGTGGCTGCGCAGCCGCGCAGGCGCCGAGAGCACTGCGCAGGCCCGGCTTGCGCAGTCGATGGCCCCGGATGTCGATCTTCCCGGGACGACGGATGCGCAGCCCGAGCCGGAGTCGGTCGTGGCGGTGCGCAGTACGCAGCAGACCGGCACGGCGTGGTCGGTGACGGTGGCTGCGCAGTACGCCGACGGCTCGGTGCGCTACTTCGCGGTGCCGCTTGCCGCCGACTCGGGCGGCGCCTCGTTCACGGTGTCCGGTGCCCCCGGGGTGGTGGCCGGCCCGGCCCGTACCAAGGGGGTTCAGTCGCCGTACACGGTGACCGTCCCGGCGGACAGCGATGCGTCGTCCACGGCTGGGGAGTTCCTGGCCGCGTATCTGTCCGGAGCCGGTGAGGTCGACCGCTACCTCGCTCCCGGCGTGAGTCTGTCGCCCGTCTCCCCCGCCCCGTACCAGACGGTCACGGTCCAGCAGATGCTTGCCGCCGACCAGGAGGCGGCTGCCGAGTCCGTCCCGGCGGACGGGACCCGGGTGCGGGTGATGGCCGAGGTCGAGGCTCGCGACAGTGCGGGGCGGTGGCCGCTGGCGTACGAACTGACGCTCAAGGCTCGCTCGGGCCGCTGGGAAGTCGCCTCTCTGGAGTCCGGCACCGCGCAGGCGGGGGGTGCCCGGTCATGACCAGTGTGCTGCTCGCCGGAAAGCTCGACGACCTTGGCGACTCGTGGATCACGATGTTCGAGAACTGGGCGACCAAGGGCCTGCAGGCCGGTCTGCTCGTGCTCGTAGTCGTCATCATGATCCAAAAGTTCTCGTTGAAGGCCGGGATCGGCGCGCTGATCCTGATGGTGATCGCGCTCGGCCTGTACAACTCGCGCAACAGCCTTGCCGACATGTTCGAGGACGAGGTCAACAACCCGTCGAAGTCGGCGCCCGCCGTTCCCGGCATCGTGCAGGGCGAACCTCCGGCCGACCGTGAACACTCCGCAGGCGTCGGAGGTTGGTTGTGAGCGCCGCCACCGGCTCCGTGCGGATGGGCCGCTTCTACACCTCGGCCCGCCGCCACCCGTGGGTGCTGGGCAAGGTGGCCGACTGGCGTATCCCGCTCGGCCCGTTCACGCCCGCGCAGATCCTCCTCGCCGTCGGCGGCGGCTTCGTTCTGGTCAAGACGATTCCGCTGTGGTCGTGGCTGGGGCCCGTCCCGATCGCCGCCTGGCTGCTGGGCATATGGGCGGTGCGCCGTCCGAAGATCGGGGGGCGCGCACCGCTCCCGGCCGCCTTGGGCTGGCTGCTGCTGTTCTGGCAGCCGCGCGGGGGCCGGATCGGCGGCCGCGCGGCCCGCGACCACGCCGCCCGCCCCTTGACCGGTGGCTTCGTCATCGAGGGCAACGCCCCGGCCGCGCCGATCCCTTCGGCTCCGCGGCCGCGAGCCGCCGAGCGTACGCAGCGCCGGGAGGCGCCACGGTCGCGGTCGGGCCCTCGCCCGGCGGCCGTCGCCGCTCAGCCGGTACGGCCGGTGTCGGGTGTGCAGCAGCTGCTCGCGCTCGCCGAACAGGGGGGTGCGCGATGAGGGTGCCGATCCGTCACATCGCCGGGCACCTGGTGTGGTCGACGCACGGCAGCGTGTGGGCCGTCTACCGGCTTCACCCGGGTCCCGACGAGCAGGGCCGCCACGAGGAGACCGTGCAGGGCACCTATGTGCCGGCCGCCGTACGGGAAGAACAGCTCGCCAAGATCACTCATCTGGTGCGGTCCCTGACCGGGGCGCCACGGCTTTTCGGCCTGTGCGCCCGGGTCGATCCGGGGGAAGTCGCGCTGCGCATGATCGAGGGCATCGAGCCCTCCGATACTCCGCCGGGCCAGACGCACCCCTGGGTGGAGAACGTCGAATCCACGCTGGATCTGCTGAACGGACAGGAGATGCACCGCCGCACCCTGTGGCTGGCGGTCCCGCTCCAGACCGAAGGTGCCGGCCTGCAGATGACTGCTCAGGTCGGCGCGATGTGGGCCGAGATCGCCCCGACGCTGGGCATGCGGCCGACGCCGGTTGCGCGGCGGGAAGTGACTGCGTACCAGGAGCAGGCTGCGCGGGTGGAGGCCGCTCTCGCCGGCGGCGCCGCGTTCCGCCCCGCTCGCCCGGCGGAGATCGTGTGGATGGTCCAGCACGCTCTGCACCGCGGTATGGACGAGCCGCTGCTGGCCGAGGCTGAGAGCAGCGAGCTGTACGGCGGGCAGGTGCGCGAGGGAGTGCTGCACTCCCCCAGCTACGCCGATCTCGGGCAGGTCCGCCTCCAGGAGGGCGGCATCGACCCGGACCTCGACGACGTCGACGAGCTCAAGAGCGCCGACCAGCTCACCCGGTCGGGCCGCAAGGCGTGGTGGCGGGTGAAGACGGCCTCTCCGCTGCGCCGACGGTGGCTGCAGATCGAGTCCGACGCCGGCACCGGCTACCAGGCGCAGTTGGCGCTTGCTGAGTGCCCGCCCGCGGTCAGCGTGGATGCCGCCGATCTGTTCGCTCAGCTGGAGACGCTCGATTTTCCCGTCGACTACACCGTCGACCTGACGCTCGTGCCCGCGGAGAAGGCCCGCGATCAGGTGCGGCGCAAGCGCAACGAACTCGTCGACCAGGCCGACCAGTACGACGCCCGGCCGACCGGCATGCCCGCCTCGCTCACGGACGCCGCCCGCGACCTGGGTGAGCTGGACGCCCGCCTGTCGCGCACCTCGGTCGAGGTCGAGGTGCAGTCCGTGACCGTGCTGAGCGTGTGGGGGCCGACCGCGGCGATCTGTGACGCCCGCGCCCGGGCGTTGGCCTCGCTGCTCGGCGGCGCCGACTACCGGGCCGTGCGCCCGGCCGGCCTGCAGGAGGCGCTGTTCCTGCTCGGGCTGCCGGGCACCACACGGCCGGGAGTGGTGCGGGAGTTCACGCAGCACCAGGTCTCGGAGGACTGGGCATTGGGCGGTGCCTTCACCCTCGGGGAGGTCGGCGACCCCAACGGCATGTTCCTCGGCCTCGACCTGGACTGCGGCACCACCCGCCCCGTCATGATCAACGTGGCGGACGCGCCGAAGCACGACGCCAGCGCCTCCCTGGGCATCGTGGGTGACCTGGGGGCCGGCAAGTCGGTCCTGCAGAAGCTGATCGCGGAGGCGGTGTGGGCGCGCGGCGGATGCGCGATCTGCATCGACCGCACCCCAGTGCGCGAGTGGGCGACCTTCGCCCGTACCGCCGCGAAGGGCCGTGTTCAGATCATCGACGCCGCCCAGGCCGAGGTGTCCATCGACCCGCTGCGCATGTTCGACGGGCCCGAGGGCCGCCACTACGCCCTGTCCTATCTCACCCTGCAACTCGGCATCGGCCCTATGAGCACCAACGGCGAGGTCCTGCACCACGCCGTCGAGAAGGCCGCCGCCAGCGACGCCCCCTCCATGCGCCGCGTGCTGGAGGTCCTGGAGGAGATGGCCACAAGCGAGGTGGGCAAGCGGCAGGACGCGGCGTCCACACTCGCCGGTCTCGTCCGCGTCGTCGCCACCAACTCCCTGGCCCGGATGGTGTTCGACCCCACCCTGCCCCCGGTACGGCTGGACGCCTCCAGCACCTCCGACATGATCGTGATCACGACCGCGGGTCTGAAGCTGCCGCCCAAGGCGGCGTTCGCCAATCCGGAGGTCCTGCACCAGCAGCCGCTGGAGGCCCTGATCGGGCGCGCTGTGCTCTACCTGATCGCGGCGCTGGCCAGGCAGACCGCGTTCGAGGACCCGGAGCGGTTCACCGCGGTGGTCGCGGACGAACTGTACTGGCTCACCTCATCGGCCGAGGGCACCGCACTGATCCACGAGATCCTCCACGACGGCCGTAAGCACGGCGCCGGCCTGCTCGCAGCCTCCCACGACGCCGAGGAACTCGGCCCCGACCGCGGGCTGATGGCGTACCGGGCGCTGGCCCGCACCGCCGACCGTGGACGCGCCCGCCGCGGCCTGGAGTTCGTCGGGCTCGACCCGAACGATCCGGAGCTGCTGCGGCTGGTGACCACCGGCCTGTCCCCCGTCGGGCAGCGCGGCCGTGAAGGGGAGTTCCTGCTGGCCTGCCCGCGGCAGAACACGGGCCGGATCAAGGCCGTCATCCCCCGCATCGAGCGGATCACCACCTCCATCACCACCACACCGGGCCGCCGTACGAGCGCGAGCACCGCGCACGCCTCCAGCGGAGCCGACACGGCCCGACCGAAGGAACACGTCTCATGACCACGTCGTCTTTCAGCTCATCCCGCACCCGGCGCATCGCCCGCGCGGCGGGCACCCTGATCGTGATCGCCCTCCCGGCCGTCCTGCTCGCCCTGGTCGTGGGGGCGGGAGTGCCCGAGGCGTGGTGGCCGCAGACCGGACAGGCCTTCGCCGCCGACCAGCCTCACGCCGAATCGGCGCGCCGGGATCCGTGCGATCTGATCGTGGGCCCGGCCAAGGAGTACTGCGAGCGCGGCCACCACTCCGCCACTACGTCGTCCGCCTCTGCCGGCGAGGCCCCCCACGAGGGCGCCAGGGCGGCATGGATGGTGATTCCGCCCATGGCGGGCCTGGCCGCCGTCGTCGTGTGGCGGCGCCGGGGCGTTGCTGGACACGGGCGGCGCTGAATGTGGCGCCCAGACCGCGGCACGCTCCGCTCGGCCGGTGTCGTCGTCCTGCTCTCCGGCGTGTTCCTTCTGGTCAACAGCCAGGTCGTGTACGCGGCGAGCAGCAGCAGTGAGACCGGTGACCTCCTCGCGCCGCTGAACATCGACTCCTCCGAGGGTCTGCCGATCAACGGCTACGAGTTGGGCGCGGACGGGGGCTCGATCGTCAGCTTCAAGACGCAGTCCCTCGCCTTCGCGCTGGCCGGCCTGTTCACGCTCATCCGGCTCCTGGTCGGACTGGCTGGCTGGTCCATCGAGGTCGCTCTGCGGTTTCCGCTGCTGAAGATTCTCACCGCCCCGGCGCAGAAGGTCGCCGACGCCTACAACAACGTGGTCGTCGACACCCTCGGTATCAAGGGGTTGTTGCTGGCCTGGGGTTTCGTCTTTGCCGGGTTCATGATTGTGCGCGGCCGGGTCGGCCGCGGTCTGGGCGAGATCTTCCTGACGTTGCTGATCGCGGCGTTCGCTGCCTCCACTTTCGTCCGCCCTGACTACCTGCTCGCCGAGAACGGGCCGCTGGGGCAGACCCAGCAGGTGGCTGCGGAGGTCGCCCAGGAGAGCGTCAACTCCTACGACTGGGGCGGCAAAATCGCCAGCACCGACCCGTGCGCGAAGATGGCCGGCAACGCTGAGCTCAAGTGCCTGGAGATTGAAGAGGAAGCCCCCGTCTCCGCAGCGGACGTGGCCCGCCCACTCCAGGACTCGATCACCAACGCGCTGATCGTCAAGCCTTACATGCTGCTCGAGTACGGGCGCATCCTCGACCCCGCCAAGAAGTCCGACCGCAAGGCGTACGCCGTCCATCTGAAATGGGTCGCCGGCGGATACAAGGCCTACAACAGCGACGACGGGGACGGGGACGCCGACTGTTCTTCGGTCGCCGAACCGGCGCGGAAGTACTGCGAGGAGCAGAACGCGAAGCACAAGAAGGCGAAGGACGCCTGCTCGCTGGTCCACGGCCCGGCCAAGAAGTACTGCGAGCGCGACAAGGAGGAGTCGGGCAACAGCTGCGACCTCCTCGACGGCCAGGCCAAGAAGGTCTGCGAAGGCGACGGGCTACCTGGGCTGACGCCGGGCGGTGATCTGCTGGACACCGCCAGCCCGATTGTGTCCGAAGAGGACCAGGAGTTCGCCGCGTTCATGGCGGACATGAAGAAGGCCGGGGACGTCGGGAAGTCGTGCGCTGCCTACGCCGAGCAACCCACCTGGTGGCGGGTCGGCGGCGCATTCCTGCTGCTGATCGCCGCCCTGTTCATCTGCGGCATGCTCCTGTCCAGCGCGATCGTCCTGCTCGGAACCCAGGGCGTGTGTGCCGGGGCGGCGGCCGCCGGGGGCGTCACCTTCGTTGCGGGCATGCTGCCCGGTCCGGCCCGCCAGTCGGTGTGGAAGTGGCTGTCGATCTGGGGCATCGCGATTTTGACCCTGGTCGGCGTGTGCGCGTTCGTCCCGTTCTTCGGGATCGCCGTCGACGCCACCATCACCAACGGGCCCGACCTGATGGTGGAACGCATCCTGCTGATCGACGTGCTGGCCATCGCCGGCGCGGCCGGGCACCGCCGCCTGCTGACCGGGATCACGTCCTTCGGCCAGCGCATGGCGATGCGGATGCGCTATGCCAAGGTCGGCGGCACCCACATGCCCGGCGACACCTCGGAGCTCGGCGCCGCGCTTGCCATGAACTCCCCTGCGGCGATGGGCGGATACGGCGGCGGCCTGCGTGCCTTCACCGGAGGCGGAGGCGGCCGGTTCGGCATGCTCGGCACCCGCCAGCGGCTGATGGGCGCCCTCACCTCGCTGGTCGACGGGGCGGGCATGCCCGTCGACACCGGGCGGATGTTCGCCGATGCTACGGCGGAAGCCGGTCGAGGCCTCGCTCCGCTGACCGCGGCCGCGGCTGTGGGCGGGCTCGGCGCGCGGCTCGGCGCGAAGGGCGCGGGCTGGCTGCTGATCGGCAAGCGGCCGGACAAGGAGCAGCTGGCCAAGTGGCAAAAGCCCACCGGCGTCGAAGGTGAGGGCGACACCACAAGCAGCGGCGACGGCGACGGCCAGGGCGGCCGGCTCCGGCGCGGTGGCCCGCGGGACCGTTACCGCGATGACGAGGGCCAGGTCGTCGACCGTGACACCGGTGAGGTGCTGCACGACCAGAACACCGACCGTTCCCTGTTGTCCACGCGTGCCCACAACCGCCTGGTGCGCTTCCGCGGCTACCGCATCCTCAACCGCGGCGGCCGGACCGCCTACGGGGCGACCGCGGGTCTGCCGGCGAATGTGCGCCGGGCCCGGCAGGGCGGCTCGCGCTACACCCAGGACGCCCGCCAGCAGGTTCAGGTGTGGCGCAACACCGTGCGCGAAGACCGCCGTGCCTGGGGCGACGCGGGACGCAGCACTGCCCAGCGGATCCGCAATCACGGCGACGACGGGGGCGGAACGGGGCCCTTCCGCAGCCGTCGCCTGCCCACCGGCGGCCCGACGGCACGGCCGGGCGGTTCCGGTTCGCCGGGCTCGGCGCCGACGCCGCGCCCGCCCCGGCGGCGGCTGACGGACGCTCCCTCCGAGGTGCGCCGCCGGATGCGGGACGCCTTCAACCGGGGGCACGACGACGGCTCCGGTGACGGTGGTGACGGTTCGTGAGCAGGCGTCGCGGGCGGAAGGCCAGGTGGGCCTTCATGGTGCTGATGCTGCTGTTCGCCGCCGTGTGCTGCGCCGCGCCGGTGGGAAACGCGATCAGCGCGTACGTCGCGCTGAAGACGGGTGTCTCCGGCAGCGACGACGGCGGGATCGCCGAAGGCGGTTCGGCGGCGGACATCCCGCCGCGCATGCTCACCGCCTACAAGAAGGCGGTCCAGCAGGTCGGCAAGCACGTGCCCAAGTGCCGGGGCATGCGCTGGCCGATCCTCGCCGGGATCGCCAAGGTGGAGTCCAACCACGCCACTGGGCGCAACGTCGCCGACAACGGGGACATCCGCCCGAGGATCTACGGGGTGCTCCTCAACGGGTCCGGCGCCGGCGGCAACACGACCGCGTTCCCGGACACCGACGGCGGCAAGTGGGACGGCACCTCTCAAGGTGAGCGGGCGGTGGGCCCCTTCCAGTTCCTGCCCTCCACCTGGGAAGGCGTCGGTGAGGATGCCAACGGTGACAAGAGGGCGGACCCGCACAACGCGGACGATGCCGCGCTCGGCGCCGCGATCTACCTGTGCGGCAAGGGGCGTGACCTTGCCCAGCGTGGCCAGCTCAAGGCGGCGATCCTGCAGTACAACCAGTCGGGCGAGTACGTCTCGAACGTGCTGGGCTGGATCGACCAGTACACGGCGGCCGCCAAGGACCCGGATCTGAAGAGCGTGTCCGTGAAGGTCCGCACCGTGCTTGATGCGGCGCTGTCGCAACGGGGGGTGCCCTACTCGTGGGGCGGCGGCAACGCGAACGGCAAGTCGACCGGGATCTGCTGTTCACCGAAGGGGTTCAGCGGCGAGACCATCAAAGGCTTCGACTGCTCCGGGCTGACGCAGTACGCGTTCGCCCGGGCCGGGATCCGTCTGCCGCGCCTTGCGGCCGACCAGGCCAGTGTCGGAACGCGGATCCCCGCCGCCCTGGGCACGTTCGCGCTCAAGCCGGGGGACTTGGTCTTCTTCGCGTACGTCCCCGGCCGCGATTCCAGCATCTATCACGTCGGCATCTACGTCGGCAGCGGCCAGATGATCAACGCCGCCCGCCCGAACACGGTGGTCCGGCTGGACGCGGTCGACGCAATGTCTGGGTACGCGGGAGGGGCCCGCCTGCTATGACCGCCACCCCGCGATCCCCACGCCTGCTCCTGATCACCACCGTCATCCTGGTCGTCGCCGGGGGCGTGCTCCTGGCCGTGCCGCACGGCCAGGGCGCGAAGGTCTCGGAAAAGCCGCCCAGCGCGACCGCACCGACCGCTCCCCCGCCCCTCGCGTCGGCCGCCCCCCGTGAGCCGGCGGACGGAACGCGCTCCACCGCCACAGCGCCCTCCACGCGCGCCTCCGCGCTGCCGCCGCACGGCGAAGGGACGGCTGGCGACCCTGCCATCCAGCAGGTCCTGGAGAAGTCCTGGCCCGCCGACCTTCCCGCCGACGACGAGCGCCAGTTGCTCACCGACGGCCGGGCCCTGCTGCGTGCGGACGCCACCGGGATCGGCCGCTCCAAGTGGCCCCGTGTCTTCGGCGACTCCGGGCAGGCGGTCGCTCCGGCCTTCGCCTCCGCCCGTTTCCGTGTCCAGGCCGCGATCGCCCGCCGCGACGGCAACCCCACGAAGGCGGTCGTGCACCTGGTGTGGGCGGGCACCGACCGCGGCGGCACCTACACGGACGGCCGCATCACCGATCTGTTCTTCACCCGCACCATCAAGAAGGGAAAGCCGACGTGGACTCCGCAGCCTCGTATCTGACGGGTCAGGCCTCTGAGGGGACCTACGGTCAGGTACTCGGACTGATCACCGGGCTCGTCGAAGCCGTCGACTGGCTTTACGACCACTGGTACCTGCTCGCCCTCACCGTCGCTATCCCCTGGGGCGTGGGCGAGTTGGTGGTGCGTCACCTCGCGGAGCGGGCCTATGCCGAGCGGATGGCCCTGGAGCTCACACCCGCCCGGCACTTCGACCCGGGCTTCGAGGAGATCTTCCGCCGCGGTGTGCAGCTGTCGCGGGCCTCGACGAGCATGCCGTGGTGGGCGCCGCGCCGGTCGAAGACCGTGCAGATCAGGCTGCGCGCGGACGGCACCAAGCCGCTGCGCTACCGCGTCGAGGGCCCCGCGGGTGGCGAACGGCTGCTGTCGATCAGTCCCTTCGGGCCGAACGTCACCGTCGAGCGGGCTCGTCCGATCGTGGACAAGCCACGCGACCACGTGGTGCGGGCGGAGTTCATTTTGCGCGGCAAGCTCACCTCTCCGCTGCGGGAGGTGCCCCTGGAGCCCGACCCGCTGCAGCCCCTCGTAGACGCCGTGTCCGACCTGCGCGCCGAACTGGGCGACCTCGCCGAGATCCGCCTCGACATCCAGCGTGCCCCCAAGTGGGCACTGCGCGCTCGGCGTCTGCAGCTCATGAGTGACGCCCGCCGCCAGGAGCGCCGGGAGACCCAGCGTGCGTCACGCTGGGTGCGCCAGGACGCCACCGGGATCGAAGACTCGCTCGCCTGGAACCTGCAATCGCTGATCACCGGCAAGGACGCGTCAGCCGGGAGGCGCCTGGTGATGCCCCCGGTGCCGCGCCGGGTGGACCCGGCCGAGGCACTCGGCAAGCTCGCCGACGACGACCACCTCGTACGAGTGCAGCTGCTCGTGATGTGCGCGTCCAACATCGAAGGCCGCGCCGAGGCCCGCCTTGCCCAACTCCAGGCCGGCTTCGATGTGTTCGGCGGCCGGTCGCGGTGGGCGATGCGCGGCTGGCGGCTGGGACCCTGGCGGCTCGGCGCCGATCACTGGCCCACCCGGCGCAGCTGGGAGCGCCGCTGGCAGCTGGGGCAGTGCCAGCCGCCCCGCGCGAACTGGGTGCGCTTGGAGGAATTGACCGGATTGCTCAAGCCGCCGACCGTCCACTGCCGGCTTCCGCTGCTCGCCGGTGATCTCCCGTCCTTCGAGTTCGGCAATCCTGACCTGCTGCTGCAGGGCATCCACCGGGGACCCGACGGCCGGAAGCGTCTGGTCGCCACGTACACGGCCGAGACGCTGTTCGAGTGCGGGGTGGGCAAAGCCGGTGGCGGGAAGACGGAACGAGCTCTGGCACAGGCGATCGCAGTGGCGCACGCCGGCGGAGGGCTGATGTTCATCGACCCGCACCGCGACTCCTGGCCCCGTGCCGCGACGTTCCTCGCCCACGACCACCTGATGCAGAGGATCGCGCTGATCGACCTCAACGCGGCGGGGCCCTCGCCGATGTTGAGCTCGTGGAATCCGATCGCCATGCACCATGGGCAGGCCCCGCACGACGTCGTCGAGGCCGTCACCGACGCCTTCGCGTCCGTCCTCGGCTGGGACGATGCCGCCGCTCCCCGGGCGCTGACCATCCTCACGTCGTGCCTGGCGGTGCTGGTCGCCGTCAACCAGGCCGCCTGCCAGGCCGGGCGCCGCGAAGACCAGGCCACCCTCTTCCACATACGGTCGCTGATCTCCGACCCGGGCTTTAGGGGGGCGGCGCTGGCCGCCGTGGCAGACCTGCTGGACGAGGAGACGCGGGCATGGTGGCGGACAGTGTTTCCGACGTTCCCGCCGGACGCGTTCGGCGTGGTCCTCAACCCCCTCGCCCGGCTGGCCGCCAACCCGGTCACCCGTGCCTTTCTCGGCCAGCCCGTCGGGGTCTACAACAGTCGGGCCGCCATGGACAACGGGATGATCGTGTGGGTGTGCCCGGCCGGGAACGGGCCCACCGACCGCCTGTTGACCGCGCTCATCGCACGGGACCTGTTGCGGGCGGTGCGCTCGCGCCGGGACACGCCCGAGGAGCAACGGCGGCTGTTCCGGCTGTACTTCGACGAGCTGATCACCCTGACCGGTGCGGCCCCGGAGACCATCGCGTCGATGTTTGAGGACTTCCGCAAGTTCAGGGTCACGGTGCACGGGATGACCCAGTTGCTGGGCCGTCTGCCGGCTCCGGTACGGATGTCGTTGACGCAGAACGCGTCCACGCTGGCGTCCACGGCGGGATCCAAGACCGCGATCGCTCCGATCACCGCGGAGTGGGGGGACAAGCCGAGCGCGGACGAGGTGGCCGTGCTCGACCGGTTCGACCACTACATCTCGTTCACCGTCGAGGGCCGCCGCGTCGGACCCGTCCGGATCACCGGTCCGCACCTGGACGAGGTGTTCGCCGACTACGCCCGTCCCCGCAAGGTCGGCGCCCTGGAGCGCGCCGCCCGGATGACGGCCGAGGCGGCACCGCTCGATGAGCTCACCGCCACTGCTGCCGCCCAGCAGGGACGGGTCAAGGACTTCCTTGCCCAGCGCGCTCCCGCCGCGACGGCGGACGTACGCCTGAGCAAGCATGCGGAGGGATACCAGTGACCGCAGTCGTTTACGGGTCCGCGTCGTGCTCCCGGTCAGATGCCCATTCTTCGCATGGGGGCGTAGCGGAGCTGGAGTCGCTTGATGTTCTTCTGGGGGCCGAAGGACACCCGGGCGACGGCGTGGAGCCCTTCGCCCTCGACTTCAATCACGGTGCCGATGCCGAAGCGGTCGTGGTCGACGACGTCGCCGGCTGCCACTGCGTCGACGCGCGGCCCGGGCGCGCGGCCGCGTTGCGCCTGGTGCTCAGCCTGGTACTCCATGACGGCCTGGGTGCCTGTCGCGAAGGCGGGGCCGGGCTGTTCGGGCACGGTGGCCTTGACCGACCACCAGCCGCCGTCGGGCGCAGGCGAGTTGTCGTGCGGGGGTTGCTCCGGGGGCAGGGGCATGGTGTAGCGCATGGTCGGGTTGGGTTGCTCCCACCACGCGGGGGTCGCGGGTGCGGGTGCGGGTGCGGGCTCGGGTCCTCGAGGCCGTCCGCCGTCGATGGGGGCGGGCGGGTTGGTCAGCAGAGCCAGCAGGGCCGCGGCGGTCGGGCGCCGTATGGACTCCTTGTGCAGGCAGGCCGTGAGGGCGGGCCGCAGGGTGTCCGGGATCGCGGTGAGGTCTGGCTCGTGGTGCACCACCCGGTGCAGCAGCGCGGGTACGGTGCCGTGTCCGAACGGGCCGGTGCCGGTGGCGGCGTAGTAGAGCACGGCGCCGAGGGAGAAGACGTCGCTGGCCGGGCCGGTCCTCGCGCCGTTGGCCTGTTCGGGCGACATGTAGGCGGGGGTGCCGAGGATGCCGCCGACGGTGGTGAGGGTGGCGGCGGTGTCCGCGCGGGCGATCCCGAAGTCGATGATGCGGGGCCCGTCTTCGGTGATCAGGATGTTCGCCGGTTTGAGGTCGCGGTGGGTGAGGCCTGCGTCGTGGACGGCTGCCAGCGCTTCGGCCAGGCCGGCCGCGAGCACCAGCAGGTCCGTGGCAGGCAGTGGTCCGTGGCGTCGGACGTGCTCGCCGAGGTCGGGGGCGTCGAGGTACGCGGTGGCGACCCACGGGGTGGCGGCGTCCGGGTCGGCGTCGACGACGGGCGCGGTCCAGAAGCCGCTGATGCGGCGGGCAGCGTCGATCTCGCGGCGGAAGCGTTCCCGTACGCCGGGATCGGCGGCCTGGTCGGCATGAACCGTTTTGACCGCGACCTGGCGGCCACCGGGCGACTGGGCGAGGTAGACGGTGCCCATGCCGCCGGCGCCGAGGCGTTCCAGGACGAGGAACGGCCCGAACCGTTCGGGGTCTCCCGTGCTCACTGCCGGATTCACTCCTTGTGGCGTGTGTCGGTGGCCGGGTATGGCGGCCTTTTCAACGTACCTGCCGGAGTGGGGTTATTAGCACACGTAACGAGCGAAGGGATAGAGCGATAAATCGACATCCGCTTTCGGAAGTGACCGGATACGTCCCGAGTTGTACGTGTGAACTCAAATATCGTACTGGGAAGTTGACTGGCATATGCGTAATCTTGCGGCTACGCAAACGCATAACCGCAGCTTGGATCAGGCCGCGGCTGTGGACTGCCGCACGCGGCATCTGGGGCAGCGGTCTGCCACACCGCGTCGTACGGGGAGACCACGTGACACGAGCACTACGCCGCCCGGCGGGGCTCACCGCTGTTCGCATCAGGAAGCACGCAACCGCCGTGCTCCTCGCGGGAAGCCTGGTGGCGCTGGCCGGTTGCAGCGACAACGGCTCGGAGGCGTCGCCCTCCGACCCCAGCAAGAGCCCCAGCGCGAGACCGTCCGCCTCCCCCAGTTCCACGGTTGATCCGGAGCAGGCCGCGGTCCTCGCCGCCTACACCCAGTCCTGGCAAGCCCAGACGGAGGCCTATGCCAAGGCGTCCTCCGCAGGCACCGACTTGCGGAAGACCACCACTCTGCGGGCCCTGGGGCTCGTCGAGCAGGACCTGGAGACCATGCGGAAGGCCGGACAGGTGACGACCGGAAAGCCGGTGATCCATCCCAGGGATCCCAAGGTGACCGACGGCGAGATTCCCAAGGCCACCCTCACGGACTGCGTCGACACCACGAACTGGATTCTGATCGACAAGGCCACGAAGAAGCCGGTCCCGTTGCCGTCAACGCGGCTCATCAAGTACGTCAGCACCGCAAAGCTCGAGAAGTGGGGGACGAAGTGGATGGTCACCGAGTTGACCGCTCAAAAGCAGACCTGCTGATACGGCGCTCCGCCCTGCTCGGTGCCGCGCTCGTTCTGGCCGCCGCGGGCACCGCCCAGGCCGGCGACGACCCCGATGTCGGCGCGGGCAAGTGCCAGGTCGTCAGATTCTGTGTCGATGTCAAGGTGCCCGGCAAGACCGGCGGGGAAAACCAGCAGACCGGCTCGCAGGACAGCGGCGGCGACAGCAAGCTGAAGTGCAAGTACACCAAGATCGACCCGGAGCCACCGGCCAGTGCGAAGGAGCTCTGGAAGGGCGCCGACCCGAAGAAGAGCGACCTGTACTTCTACTCGTGTTCGGACGGCGGCCAGAACAACCCCGACGGGTTCGTCACCGTTGCCAACGGCCAGCAACCACAGCAGCAGGCAAATCCACAGGAGCTGGCGCAGCAAGCCGTCGACTCCATGACGCTGCTGGGCCCCGACATCGACATCAACCCCAAGCCCGGTGGCAAGGGCCTGGTGGGCATGCCGGTGTGGATGGCCGTGGACCAGTCCCAGACGACCTGGGGTCCGAACACGGCGACCGCCTCGGCCGGCGGGGTCACGGTGACCGCGACGGCGAAGGTGGCGAAGGTCGTGTGGTCGATGGGCGACGGCTCCTCGGTGACCTGCACAACTCCCGGCACGGTCTACCAGAAGTCGTACGGGCTGAGGAAGTCGCCGGACTGCGGTCACGTGTACAGCCAGCCGTCGACCGACGGGCAGGGCGGCACGTACAAGGTCACCGCTACCTCGACCTGGGTCATCAACTGGAACGGCGGCGGGGCGAACGGCCAGCTGACCGAGGTCCGCAACTCCTCGGTGGCCGTGACCATCGTCGAGTCGCAGGCCGTCAACTCCTAAACGTCGCACGAGATCGAAGGGCCAGTAGGCCGATGACAAGCTCTCAGACCTCCTTTGCGCCGCGACGCGACGCGCAGCGGCAGCCCGACCTGCCTGTCAGTACCGGGACGAAGAAACGATCAGGCCGCACGTGGTCGGTACCCGTTCTGCTGGTGCTGGTGACGCTGATCGGCGCGCTCGGCGGGGCGGTCGTCGTGACGCGCGCCGGGGACCGCGTCGACGTCCTTGCGGTCGCGCGGGATGTCCCGGTCGGCCAGCAGGTCACCGCGCAGGACGTGAAGGTCGTGTCGTTCGCCGACGATCCCGGTCTGTCCCCGATTCCCGCCGACGATCGTGCCTCGGTCGTGGGCCAGCGTGCGGCAGTTGACCTGCACCCCGGCGATCTGCTGACCCGCTCCCAGCTGAGCGCGCGCGGCGGGCTGGGAGACACCGAGCAGGTGGTCGGGGTCGAACTCAAGCGGGGCTTCGTGCCGCGCGACGAGCTGCGGCCGGGTGACAAGGTGGCCGCCGTCGTCCTTCCCGCCCAGGGAACGGATACGGGGTCTACGGGCTCCGGGTCCGCGGGTAGCGCAACCCCCGACACGATCGACGCGACGGTGAAATCGGTCGGCACCCCGGACTCCACCGGCGCGCTGGTCGTGAACCTGGTGGTGGCGCCTGCGGATGGTCCCCTGCTGGCGACGAAGGCCGCAGCCAAGCAGATCGCGCTCGTACGGCAGCCCCGCCAGAACGGGAGCTGACGACCGTGGCTCTGATCGCTTTGGTGTCCGCGAAGTCGGACGGCACGACTACCTCGGCGGCGGCTCTGGCCCTGGCCAGCCGCAGGCCGGTGCTGCTCGCGGAGCTCGACATGGCCGGCGGAACGTTGCGCCACGGCCTGTTGCGCGACGTGCCGCGCGGTGAGCACCACGAACGCCTGGACGGGAACATCGGGCTGCACCGGTTGCCGCAGGCCGACTGGGAACGCGCCAGCGCCGAGCAGGACTTCACCCCGCAGGTCGCCCAGCACCTGTGGCCGCTGGACGACAGCGACTACCGGGTCGCGCTGCCCGGGCTGATCGATCCGAGGCAGGCCGCCTCCCTGACGTCGACCTGGCCGACGCTGCTGAACGTGCTGCAGCTGACGGACCAGCAACTGGGCTGGGACGTCCTGGTCGACGGCGGGCGGATGGTGCTCGAGGGCGGCCGCCTGCACCCGGTGCTCTCCCCCGCGCCCGTGCTGCGGGAGGCCGACCTGGTGCTGCTGGTGGTCCGTATGACCGAGGAATCCCAGGCGCTCGCCTACCCGATGGTGCGCGCTCTGCAGGACGATCTCGCCGCACAGGGAGCCGGGGCACGGGCACTCGGGCTGCTTCTCCTTGGCGAGGGCTACCGGCCCGCCGACGTCGCCCGGGGACTGGAGGCGCCGGTGATGGCCACCCTGCCGTGGGACGAGCCGGCTGCCGCCTATCTGCGCACCGGTGGACGGATGCCGCGTGGGGTGACGCGCTCGCGGCTGATGCGCGCGGCGCGGGACGTCATGGGGCCGCTGCGTGAACACGCCGACCGGCGGCGTCTGCACCTGCAGATGCGTTCGGTCCAGGCGGCCAACCCTGCGGTGGAGCGGATCGTCCAGCAGCTCGCACAGCGGGGGGTGCGGAATGGCTGACTGGCGCGGCCAGAACGGCACCAACGGACAGAACGTGGCCACCCGGCTGGGGGGCTTGCTGTCCGAGCACGCCGCGACTCACCCGTCCGCACCGCCCGCTGCCCCGCCCGGCCCTCAGCCGGCCCCGACTCCAGTAGCAGCGCAACCTGGTCCCCCGGCCTCGGTTCCGCCTGGGGCCGGGCCTGCCGACATCGCCGCGGCGACGGGCTTGCCCGGGGCGCTGCCCGTGCCCTGGGGGGAGATAACGAAGCTGCGGCAGCAGGTCGCCAACGACGTCGACCAGGTCAAGAAGGACCGGCGCCAGGCCGGCGCGCCGCTGGGTGAGAAGGACCTGGAAGAGGCTGTCCGCGCACGGGTGCGCTTCCGCGTCGCGGAGTGGGCGCAGGAGTGGTCGCTGAGGAACCCGCCGCTGTCGGGCGAGCAGTTGGAGCGGGTCCGCACCGAGGTCTTCAACCTGATCTTCCTGGCGGGTGCGCTGCAGCGCGTCCTTGACCGGCCGGGCGTCGAGGACGTCCTGGTCGACGGCGAGTGGATGTACATCGACTCCCACGGCAAGCCGCGCGAGCGGGTCCGCTCCCCGTTCTCCAGCAAGGCGCAGGCCGTCGAGTGGGTCAACCAGATGGCCGCGACGTCCGGGCACGGCGAGCGGCTGCTGTCGTACGCCACCGGAAAGGTCGAGTTCGATCTGCCGGACGGCTCCCGCGTGGCCTCCACGCTCCTGACCGACGACGTGACGATCGCGATTCGCCGCCACGTGGCGGAAGCGGCCACGCTCGCCGACCTGGAGGCGTGGGGCTCCGTCGACACGATCGTCGCCTCGTTCCTGTCGACCGCGGTGAAAGCGGGCCTGTCCATCATCATCGCGGGCGACATGGCGACGGGTAAGACCACGTTGATGCGGGCCCTGGGCCGCGAAGTTCCCGCTCACGAACGGCTGGCGACGCTGGAGAGCGAGCCTGAGCTGCGGCTGAATTACGACGACCCGGACCGGCACGCGCACGTGCTGGCCTTCCGTACGCGGGAGGGCAACGGAGAGCGGGACGCCACCGGTCGGGTCACGCTCGCCGACCTGGTGCCCGTGTCCCTGCGTTACAAGGCCACCCGGGTCATGGTCGGCGAGGTCCGCGGCGATGAGGCCGTGGCCATGCTGGAGGCGATGATCGCGGGCGGTGCGGGCTCGATGTGCACCCTGCACGCGAAGGACCCCGAGGCCGTGGTCGACCGGCTGATGGTGCCGCTGGCCCGGGCCGGGCTTAGTGATCAGGCCTCTTACCGGCTCATCGCGGCCGCCGTCGACCTCATCGTGTACGTGGACGCGATCGACGAGACCGACCAGGGCGGCCAGGTGCACCGGTTCGTCTCGCACGTGTGGGAGACGGCCGGCCGCAGCGAAGGCGGCGGGGTGGCGTTGTCGCAGCTCTTCGCACCCCGCGAGGACGGGGACGAGGTGCGCGCCATGCCCACCCGTACGCCGATGAACGAGCGACGGCTACGCAAGCTGGAACGCAAGGGCTTCCACCGGCGCTGGCTGATCGAGTACCCGAATGGGCAGTGGCGGCCGATGCGCCGGACGGGAGGTGCCGCGTGACCCAGTCGTACCTGTCCGCCCTCGGCATGCTCGCCGGCGCGGTCGTGGCCCTGAGCCTGGCCGGGGTCGTCGCCGCCTTGCGCGGTTGGCGGCCTGCCGTACGCGGTGTGCGGCCAGGCCGGGTGAAGGGCCGGCTGGTGCGGGCGGTGGACGAACTGCCGCCCGGCTGGCGGGACAACTACCGGCTGCTGCTGGCCGGGGCCGCGGGTGCGGGAGCGCTGATGTGGGCGATCACCGGTTGGCCGGTGCACGGGCTACTCGCGTTCGCGACGGTGGCCGGGCTGCCGTTCGTGCTGTACCCGGGCGGTTCCGGCCGTACGGAGGTGGCCCGTCTGGAGGCGATCGCGGAGTGGCTGCAGCAGCTCGCCAGTGTGCGGGCCGGCGGCAAGCCTTTGGAGTCCACGATCGTGGAACTGGACACGGTTCCGGGCCTGTTGGAGCGTCCGGTGGGCCGGCTGGCCGACCGGCTGAGCTCCGGGATGCCCGCGCGGTGGGCCTACCGGGGGCTTGCCGACGACCTCGCCAGCCGCATCGGCGACGACATCTCCCAGCTGTTCATGGATCACGTCACCAGCCGCGGCCCCGGCCTGGCGCGCGCGCTGTCCGCGCAGGCCACTCTGGTCGCCCGGCAGGCCGCAGATCTGCGGGACATCGACGCCGAGCGTGCGAAGGCCCGCTCCGAAGCCCGAAGGGTGTCCCTGTTCGCGATCGCCGTGGTCACGGTGATCCTCGTCAACGGCTCCTATTCCGAACCGTTCGCGACCCCGATCGGCCAACTCGGGCTGCTGGTGCTGGGTGTGCTGTTCGTCGCGTCGCTGCTGTGGCTGCGCAAGATGGCTGTGATGGAGGAGGAGCCGCGCACCCTGCTCACCGCCGAGGAACGCGCGAAGGAGCAGGAAAAGGAAAGTGAGGCGGTATGAGCCTGTCTGTCCCCGGCATGCTGCTGGGCGGGCTGACCGCGCTCGGCGGCACGCTCGCGGTGCGCAGCCTGCTGCCCAAGCGGACCCCGCTCGATCAGGTCCTGCGCCGCACCCACGCCCCGGCCCCGCGTACCGCGTCCACCAGGACGGCAGCGAAGGGGTCCGCGCAGTGGGCGGACCGGGTCGGTGCCCGGCTGATGGAGACCGATGCGTTCGTGACCCGGCTGCCCGCCCGGGACCTGAACCTTCTGGAGATGGCGCCCGCCTCCCTGCTGGGCCGCTGCGCCCTGTACGCGCTGGGCGGGTTCCTCATCCCTCAGTGGATCATGTTCCTGCTGCGGTTGGGCGGACTGGCGTTGCCGTTCGTCGTCCCGGCGGCCGCCGGGGTGGGCGTCGCGCTGTTCATGGTTTTCAAGTGCCTGGACGATGTCCGTGACAAGGCCACCGACGCACGCCTTGAGTACCGCTACTACATCGCCTCGGTCCTGGAACGCGTCGCCCTGGCCCGCAACTCCGACGCCGGCGCGGCCGAGGCCCTCGCCCGGGCCGTGGAGTCGGGGGACGGAAGCGCCGCGGTGCGGATCCGGGACACCGTCGAGCACGCCCGTCTGGCCGGGGTCAGCCCCTGGGATGCGCTCGGGGGACTCGGCACCGAGCTCGGCGTGCCGGACATCGCCCGGCTGTCCGCCAGCTTGAGCCTCGCGGGCGAGGAACAGGCGGCCGTCTACGACCAGTTGGAGGCTCAGGCCGAGGTCGTACGGCGGGGCCTGCTCTCGGACCGCAAGGAGAAGGCGAACGTGGCCACCGAGAAGATGCACGTGCCGTCGCTGGCGATCGTCTTCCTGATGGCCGTCTTCCTACTGGCACCGGCCCTCGTCCGCATCTTGTCGTTCTGACCCGCCCCCACGGTGCCGTCGAGTGAGCGCCGTGAACCTCTGGAGGAAACCCATGCACACCATCCGCAACCGCTTCTCACTCGTGCTGGACGCACTGCGTCGGCACGGCGCCGTGATCCGCGCTCAGGTGAAGGACCGTGGCGCCTCGGCCACCGAGTGGGGCCTGATCCTGGTCGCCGGAGGCACCATGGTCGGCGTCGTGTACGCCGCGGCCAACACCACGGTCGGCGAGAAGGCCGCGCAGATACTGGGCTTTTGAGCATGCCGACGACACGCATACGCCCGTGGCGGCACCTGGCAGGCAGAAAGTGGTGGCGGGAGGACCGCGGCGCCACGGCCCTGGACATGTCGATGGTCGTCCCGCTCGCGTTCCTGCTGGTGTTCACCCTGATTCAGGGCGGTGTCTGGTTCCATGGCCGGTCGGTGGCGCACCACGCTGCGCAGCAGGCCGTGGACGCGCAGCGGGCCTACGACGCCGCGCCGGGCGCGGGAGAGGCGGCTGCCGGCGAGTTCCTCGCCCGCATGGGTGGCTCGCTGAACGGTGCTGCGGTACGGGTCAGCGACGACGGAGAGACTGTCAGCGTCTCTGTGGAAGGCAACGTGATCAACCTGGTGCCGGGGTGGAGCGGGCACGTCAGCCAGAGCGTCCAGGCCCCCGTCGAGAAGTTCCGCCCATGAGGCGTCGACTGTGGCCCGACCGGCTGGAGCGTGACCGTGGCAGCGCCGCGTTGAGTCTCGCGATCTTCGTGCCGGTGGCGCTGGTGCTGATCGGCTTCACGATCGCCTGCGGGCGGGTGGCGCTGGCCGAGGGCGCCGCCGACGCGGCCGCGCGAGATGCCGCGCGCACCGCCTCGCTGGCCAGCGACCCGGCCTCCGGCGAAGCTGACGCGCGCCAGGCCGCACAGTCCAGTTTGGCCAACTCCGGGATCCACTGCGCCGGCATCAGCGTCGAGTTGGACACCAGCGGGCTGTCCGCGCCGGTGGGGCAGGCGGCCAGTGTGACGGCCACCGTGTCGTGCACCGCGCCGTTGAGCGAGCTCGCGCTGCCCGGCGTCGCCGGGTCCAAGACGCTCACCAGCACTAAGACGTCCGTCGTGGACACGTGGGCAACGCGGGGCGGCTCATGACCAGGTGGCGTCGACGACTTCGTATCCCTTCCGGCTGGGACCGGGGCGGCATGGAACTGTTCTACGCGGGCACCGTGTTGATCGCGTTCCTCATCGTCGGCCTGGTCATCGATGGCGGGCTGGCCCTGGACCGTATGTCGGATGCCGACTACATCGCGCAGGAGGCTGCGCGGGCCGGCGCCCAGCAGATCGACCCGGGCCAGGCCATCACTGGCGAGGCGATCGTGGTCGACCCGGACGCCGCCCAGGCAGCCGCCCGCGCCTTCCTCAGCAGCGAGGGTGTAGACGGTGACGTCGCCATCGCCGAGGACGGGCAGAGCCTCACGGTGACCGTGCGCGACGCCTACCACCCCTACTTCGCTTCCCTGATCGGCGTCAGTGAGATGTCCGTGACGGGACACGGCACTGCCACGTTGCTTCACCAGCCCGGAGGCTGACCCCATGCCCCACTCCCCCACGTCCGTGCGCCGCCAGGACCGCTCTTGGCCACGGGCGGTCGTGCGCGGCCTGTTCGCGCTCGTCGCGCTGGCCGCGCTGGTCGTCGGTGTGCCCGCGCTGCTGCTCGCCGTCGGCACGCTGCCCGCGACGGTGCCGACGCTGGACGAGGCACGCGAGGTGCTGCTGAGCCCGGACGATGACGGCTCGGGGCTGCTGGCCACGATGACTGTGGCCGCGTGGATCGCGTGGCTGTGGCTCGTGGTCCCCGTCCTGATCGAGATCGTCGCCGTCCTGGCGCGGCGTACGACCCCGCGGCTTCCGGGCATGGCAACCGGTCAGCGTCTGGCCGGGTTCCTGTTGGGCAGCATCGTGCTGGCCTCGCCTGCGGCCGCGGCCAGTGCAGCCACTCCGGCGGTCGCCGCCACCGCGACCCACGTGCCGTCTGCCGACCAGGCGACGAGCAGCCAGCAGAGCACCCCCGCCCCGGCTGCGGCCGCGGAGAAGGCGGCAGTAACTGCTGGAAATGTCCGGGAGTTCACCGTCGGAGCGGAGGACACCACCTGGTGGGAACTGGCCGAGCAGCTGCTGGGAGATGGCACTCGCTACACCGAATTGCAGCGTCTCAACCCGGAAGTGCCCACTACTGCCACGGTGGTGCCGCAGGGCACGACCCTGCGCGTGCCCGGCCACGCCGAGGTACACAGTGAGTCGACCGACACGGGCATCCGCACGCAGCTCGCCTCCAGCACACACGACGCCCCCAAGGAAGGCGGGGACGTGGTCACCGTGGAGGCTGGCGACTCCCTCTCGGAGATCGCGGCCGAGGAGCTCCACGACGGCAGCAAGTGGCCGCAGTTGTTCGAGGCCAGCCAGGGCACGGCGCAGCCCGACGGACTGCCGAAGATCACAGATCCGGATGTGATCTATCCAGGGCAGCAGGTCACGGTGCCGGGGGCAGCATCCGAGCGGCCCGACCATCCGAGCGAGGGCACGGAGGGCGGCTCCGGCACCGAGCACTCCGCTCCCCCGTCCTCGGACGACACTGAGCAAGCACCGGGTGCCGGCACGGGGGCTGGTGAGTCGGCGGCTCCCAGTGGTTCCGCTTCCTCGGGAACGGAGACTCCCGCTCCCAGCGAGTCGAGCCGTCCAGCCGAGCAGCCGAGCCAGGGCCAGGGCCAGGGTGCCGCGCCTACCGGACCTTCGACCGGCAACAACGCGTCGACGCCACCCGAATCGGGCGCGCCGTCGGCATCGGACACGCACACGAGGCCGGCGCCCGAGACCCCGTCGGCCGATACGCCCGCGTCGTCGCCTACAGGTCAAGTGCTGCAGCTGCGGATGGTGCTGGGCGCCGGTGCGCTACTTGCAGCCGCCGTAACCGGTGCTCTCGCCACGCGCCGCATGCTGCAGCGCCGGCGCCGCAAGCCCGGTGAGACGATCTCGATCGCCTCGGAGACCTCTTCTGCCGAGGCGCAGCTGGCGGCCGCCGCCGAGCCCGGCGGGTCGGCCCGTCTGGATGTGGCCCTGCGGACGATGGCCCACCGGCTGGAGGACGAGGCCGGCCTGCCCGGCCTGCGGGCCGCACGGATCGGGGCCCGCACGCTGGAGGTTCTGCGTGAGGACCTCGCGCTGGAGCCGCTGGCGCCGTTCACGGCGGGACGTGATGGGTGGTGGGTACTTCCGGGAGACGCCGAGCTCCTGGACGACGAGGCCGCCCGCGACGTGCCGGCACCGTATCCGGGGCTGGTGACCCTCGGCAGCACCGAGGACGGTGACCTCCTGCTGGTGAACTTGGCCCAGGTGCCCGCCCTGCTGCTCGACGGCGATCCGACGCGCATCACGGAAGTGTGCACGTCGCTCGCGGTGGAGATCGGGATGAGCCCGTGGGGCAGCGTGGTCGAGGTCGTCGCCGTCGGGTTCGGTGAGGACCTGCCCCGGCTGCTGCCGACCTCTCGGATCATGCACATGCGGGAGGCCGTACACGCCCTGCGGGATCTCTCCGAGCGACTGCTGGAGGTGCACCAGATGCCGGAGACCGGCCACCATCCCTATCTGCTGCTGTGCGCTGCCTCTCTCGACGAGGACACGGCCTGGCAGTTCGCCGACGTCATCGACAAGGCCCGGATTCCGGTCACGCTGATCGCACCGGCAGCTACGGCGGCCGCGCATTTCCCGGATGCTGAGATCCTCAACGCCGAGCTCGACGAGCCGCAGCAACTCGACTTCGCCGGTGCCGAGATCACGGTGCAGCGACTTGAGCGCGCCGCGTACCAGCAGATCACCACGGCGCTCGCCGTCTCGGGGCAGCCCGCCGCACCGGCCGAGGGCCCATGGGAGGACGTTCCGGACGAGCCCGAGCCCGAGATGACGCCCCCACCGGCCAGGGCGGAATCCGATGGCCACGCCGCTGGCGCCGACACCTACGCCGCTCACAAAGCCCCCGTGGCATCGGTGACGGTGCACACCGGCGAAGGCGACCACGAGAGCGACGTGTTCCCCGCCCTGCTGGCCGCGTCCGCGGACCCGGCCGGGCTGCGTCTCCTGCACACCGCGCCGCCTCACGGGAAGGGGGATCCCGACGAGGACCAGGCGCTCGTCGAAGACCCGGCAGAGGATGAAGTGGCGGAGGAACCGGCCGCTCAACTCCCGGAACCGGCGAACAGCGAGAGCGCAGAGGAGTCGGAGGCACACGATCTGCATGCCCCGGAGATCCGTGTCCTGGGCCCGGTCGAGGTGGACGGCGTGGCCGCCTCGGGACACGGCCCGCGGATCGCGCAGCTCGCCGCTTTGCTCTTCTTCCGGCCCGGTCGCTCCGCCGATGCGCTGTGCACCGACATGGACCCGCTCGCCCCGTGGAGTTCGAGCACCCTCAACGCGCGGCTGCGCGGCCTGCGCAGCGCCCTCGGCAATGACCCGGCCGGCGACGCGTACGTGCCGCGCCGCCGCACCGGCGAAGACCCGTATCGCCTCTCCCCCGCGGTGCGGTGTGACTGGACGAGGTTCCTCCAGCTCGCCGAGCGCGCGCTGCCCCAGGGACCCGCGGGTCTCCAGGACCTGGAGAAGGCCCTCGGGTTGGTGCGGGGGCGGCCGTTCGGTTCGAGGCCGCTGCCCTGGGCCGGGCCCTTCCAGCAGGAGATGATCACGCGGATCATCGACGTCGCCCACACGGTGGCCACGCACCGCACCCCGTCGGGCCCGCACCACGACCTCACCGCGGCCCGGCAGGCTATCGCGACCGGCCTCGACGTCGACAGCAGCGCCGAGCTCCTCTACAGGGACTGGATGCGAGTTGAGCACTCGGCCGGGAACCGCTCCGGCCTGCACACCGCCATCACTCAGGTCCAACAGGTCAACCGATCGCTGGACTGCGATCTTGAGATGGAGACGGAACAGCTGATCAACGATCTTCTCCACGGGACCGGATCAGCGCTGCGCAAGGCGCAGTAGACGGGGTGCGCAGGCTGCGCAGTGCGCTCTACCGGTGGGCGGAGACGTCCCGGGCGACGTAGGCGAGCAGTTCACGCACGGCCGTCTCGTTCGACGTGGGCGGCCGTGCCTGCCAGGCCTCCCGCGTCTCCCTCACGGTCTGCGCAACCGCGTGTACGTGCGCGGCGAGTTCGTCGTCCAGCGAGCTCGTCTCCCCGTCCTGCGTACGGCCGGTGACGACGACGGGCCCGTGGACCGGGTACAAGGGCATGCCTCGCCAGGCGCTCGCCAGGGCCCAGGCGGTGAGGTTGCTGTCGAGGCCGATCGATTGCCCGTTGCCGTGTACGTGCAGCAGGGCGTGCGGGTGGTACAGGCCTTGATCGACCGCCTCGGTCGACCCGACGTGGTCACGGATCGCGGAGCGCTCGCCGGCCTCCGGGAGGTCGAGTTCGGTGACGGTGCCGGCGGGGGCGATGAGCAGGGCTCGCATGGATCCTCCCGAGTTCGAGGGTGTGGGGTGCGCGCTGCGCAGGGCGGCGATTGCGCAGGTCGCCGGTGACACGGGCTGCGCAATGATCAAGAAAGCTGCGCAATGCATGGCTGACCAGGGGTTTCTTGCGATTGCGCAGCCTGTGAGGGCGGGTGGGATCAGCCCTTGCGCAGGTGCCGGGCAGCGGTCTCAACGTTGTGCTTGTGCATGGTGGTGCGTGAGGACCTGCCAGCGCCGTTCGAAGTCTTCGACCTGTTCGGCGAGGTAGGCGGTGGTGACGGGCTTGTTGTGCTGCGCAGTGATCCCCTGGGCTGCGCACTCCTGCGCAATGGCGTCGAGCGACGGAATGTCGCTGCGCACTCGCTGCTCGGCCCACAGGTTGTAGACCCGGAACGGCAGGAGGTAGCGGCGCAGGGTGGACGGGCTGACCGGCTTTCCCCCGCGCCCCTTCATGCCCTTCTTCTCCGCGAGGAAAGCGGACAGTTGCTCGGCCTCCTGCGTCGACGACTGGAGTTCGTCGCCGCGCTGCGTCTGGAACTCCGACCACGCCAGGTAGTACCGGTCGACGGTGGTGAGTTCAGCACCCGCAGCGGCTGGCTCTTCCTCCTCACCGGGCGGCGGAGCGTCGATGGGGGCGTCCACGCGGGGCCCGCGCTGGCCCTTGGCCGGCTGCGAGCCCACGCCAGCGGCCGCCGCTTCGGGCTCCTCTTCGCGCGGCAGAGGCTCGTCGGCCTGGTCCTCGTAGGGCTCGTCGGCTTTTTGACCGACGGGCGGGTCTACCTCGTCGAACTCACGCTGCTGGAAGGCATCGACGAAGGCCTTCAGGTCCCCGCCTGTGATGGGACGTCCGTCCGGGCCGGTGATGTTGTCCCGCTCGTAGACGTACGTGGCGAGCGCGGCCGCGTCGGGATAAGCGCCGTGTTCCTGCGCGTACATGAGCCAGGAGTTGTAGAAGTAGTCGTGCCAGGACAGTTCGTCGTCCGTCTGCTGCTCTTGGGCAGCGGGTTCGGGCGACGGACCGTAGCGCTGGTTGAGGACCTGGAGCAGAGGCTGCAGTTGTTCTTCGGTGAGCAGGCCGCCGGCGGCGGTGGTGATGCCGTGGTCTTGGAGCCAGTACGCGAACTGGGCGGCGGTGGGCTCGGTCTGGAAGTTCGCGACCCATGCCTGGTAGGCCTCGGCGAAGCCCTCGGCTGCATCCTGGTCGGTCGGCTCCGTATCGGGTGACGGGTCCGGTTCAGCGGGCGGGGCCTGCGTCTCGGGTTGGTCTGGTTCAGTGCGCCGTTGGCCCGGGTCTTCTTGTGGGGCGGCCGCGGCCTCGAGCGCGGGATCCTCCGCGCGGATCGGGGCGGGTGTCCGTTCGACGGTGAAGGTGAACTCGATCGGCAACTCGTCGATGCCCGCGGCAGCAAGGCCGGCGGGTGCCGTCTCGGCGAGAGGAACGCCGTACCGGGCCAGGCGCAGCGGCATCAGTGACTCGACCGGGGCCTTGCGGCGCCAGGCTCGGCCGAACCGGGAGCGGAGGCTGGTCTGGTAGACCAGGCGCTCCTGTTCGAGCCGGATGACCTGTTCGTAGGAGCGCAGTTCCCACAGCTTCATGCGGCGCCAGAGCAGGAAGGTGGGGACCGGGGAGAGGATCCAGCGGGTGAGGCGGACGCCCTCCATGTGCTTGTCGGCGGTGATGTCGGCGATCCGGCCGATGGCGTGCCGTGCTGCCTCGACGGCGACCACGAACAGGACCGGGATCACCGCGTGCATCGCGACGCCGAGCGGATCGCCCCAACTTGCTGCGCCGTTGAAGGCGATCGTGGCTGCCGTCAGCAGCCATGCTGTCTGGCGGAGGAGGGGGAAGGGGATGCGGATCCAAGTGAGCAACAGGTCCAGGGCGAGGAGGACACAGATGCCCGCGTCGATGCCGAGGGGGAAGACGTAGGCGAAGTTCCCGAAGCCTTTCCTGAGGGCCAGTTCACGAACGGCCGCGTACGATCCGGCGAAGCCGATCCCGGCGATGACGACCGCTCCGAAGACCACCACACCGATCAAGATCCGGTGGACCCGGGTCAGCGTGGGTATGCCGCCCTTCCCCGCGCTCACGTACCACTCCCCTGTTCGAGCCTCACTAATGAGCAGCTCTCACACTCCCACGATGTGTGGCGGGTTGTAGCGTCTCGCGGGCTGTCTGTTGAGGATCGTCAGCGAAAAGTGATCGCTTGGGCGCTCCTGTCGCAGCCCGTGCTGCTTCTTTACGCCGTAAAGACGCGACCCCCGGCAGGGGCTCCGGGGGTCGGGTGGTGGTCTTTACGGCGTAAAGCACTCATCGGTACAGACTCATCTGCCGACCGATCTTCGTGAAGGCCTTGGCGGCCCGGCAGTCCGGGGCGTAGAGCGTCACGGGCTGGCCGGCCGTGTACGCCTCGGGGACCTTGACATCGTCTCCGACCGTTTCCAGGACGATGTCGCCGTACGCCTCCCGGAGCTGGTCCTCCATGTCCTTGTAGACCTTGCCTTGCGACTTGTGATCGACGCCTTCGCTGATGACCACCCAGTCGATGCCCGTGGGCATGCCGGTGTGGCCGTACGACTTCACCACGTCGGCGATCTTGTCCTCAAGTTCCGTGAGGCCGCGGGCCTCCTTCTCCTGGGACTTGGTGCAGCCGACGACTTCGCCACCGGCGATGATCGCTCCTATCGTCGCGAGCTTCACGTCGCCAGGGCAGTCGAAGATGATGACGTCGAAGCGCCCTTTGAGTTCACCGATCAGTCGGAACATCCAGAGTTCCCGCGCGGTCTCCGCCGCGAGCTTGAACTCCAGTTCATCGAGCTTCTTCGACTCAAGGACGACCCACAGATTGGGGATCACTTCCTTGGTCTTGCTGTTCTTGGCGGGTAGGACCGCCTCGGCGAGCGAGCAGATCTTGTCCACCACGTCGTACAGGGTGGGGAGATCCTCGTCTCCGTCCGGGTCGTCGTACCCGAGCAGCCGAGAAATGTCCCGCTGTTTGTCGAGTCCGATGACGCAGACGCGCTTCTTCTTCTTGGCTGCGGCGTAGGCCAGAGCGGCGGCGGTCGTCGACTTCCCGGATCCTGCGGAGCCGTTGGTGCACACGAGCACGCGGGTCTCGCGTCCCGTGTCCTCCGGGAGGTGAGTATCTGTGGTCACGAAAGGTCTCCGTCGTTACGCAGTGAGGGCGGGCTCGGCGTCGTCGGCCGGCTGGTAGTCGGTATGCGTGCCCAGCCAGTCCAAGTAAGCGCTGGCGTGGGCGGCGTCGTTGCCGCCGTTGCGCGACATGTGGATCTCGCAGCGCGCGAGTGAGAGTGCGAGTGCGGCCCTCGCCTGTCGGCCCTTGCCCTCATCGCCGGGAAGCGTCGGGAGGCTCAGAGATGAGGCACCGACGCCTGCTTCGCTGAGCCACTGAGAGGCGAGCGCGACAGCTTCATCCGGGTCGATGGAGGTCTGCAGGGCGATGATGTGGAGCCGGGATGCGTCCTCACTGAAATCCATGACGGTCGCCTGGCATGCTTCTCGCCGCGCCTTCGCAGCCTCGTCCAGTGCATCCACCCCGGTGCCGCCTTGCCGAGGGACCGCCTTCTTTGCCGGTTTCCGGCCGGCCCCATCGTTCCCCCGCCCCTTGTCCGGCTTGGGCTCCGAATCACGGGCCGCGGCAAGCTCCTTCTCTGTCTCCCAGGCAGCGAGCTGGCGGTCACGGTCCTTGATCGTGCCGAGGGACCGGGCCAACTCGATCGTCATGCCAGGGGTGCGCTGCTCAAGGGCCTGGCGGACCTCAGGCTGGAGGTTGTGCAGCCGGCGGCGCTGGGAGACCCATCCAGCACTCTTCCCGAGGACCTTGCCGACCGCGTCGTACGTCCCGAATTCCTTCTTGAGCTCTTCAATGGTCGCGAGCTCCTCGAACGGCTTGAGCTCCTCGCGCGAGAGGTTCTCCGTGGCAGCCGCGACCAGGATGTCCTTGCGTGTTGTGGCTTTCCTGTTCACCAGGATGGGGACCGTCTTCCGGCCGGCGAGCCGTGCAGCACCAAGCCGCCGGTTACCGCCGATGACGACGAACCGGGCGCTACCAACTTCTTCCGCGTTCTCCGGGAAGGCGTTGTTGAACACATCGGCCGGGACCACCGCGCACGACTGGAGCAGGCCGACCGACTCGTAGGTACTCGCAAGTCCTTCGAGCCCCTCAAGCTCCTCGCGCGCGTTGCGGGGGTTGTGGGCGAGGTCTTCGATCGGTGCGTCGAAGGCGTCGCCTGAGGCATTCTGCTCGCCTGCAGCGCTCCTTTGCGCCTCCTCCGCGGCACGCCGCCGCTCGTCCTCTTTCAGCTTGCGCCGCTCCGCCACGGTCAGATCGTTCTGGGCGCCGGCCATGCATGCTCCTGGGGTGGTACTCGATGGGAGATGGGGTTTCTCGGGCTGGAGCTTAACGAGCGCGGCGCCTCATGGCTCGCACTCCCCCGGTCTTTACGCCGTAAAGACCGGGGTCGCGAGGTGTCGCAGGGCCTGGTGGCAGACCTGGTGTCCGCCATCGGCACACTGCCCAGCGTGTCAACTGGGCAATCCGAATCACCCCCCTGAGCGCTGGCCGCTGCCGCAGGGCTTCACTCGCACGGGGTTCCAGGCACGGAGCGTGCTGTGTCAGCACGGAGGTCTCCCCTGCCCGGTCGGGCACAGCAGGCTCTTTACGCCGTAAAGATCGGCCCTGAAACACGAAGAGCCCCGCACCCTGGAGACGTGTCCAGGGTGCGGGGCTCTTCGTGGTGTGGGTCGGCCGGGGGGCTGCGAGGCGCACGGGACGAGTGGGCGGGCCTCACTCGGAAGCGAACTCGCTGTGCATCGCGTCGTACATGGTGCAGGCAGCGCGCCAGATGGAACTCGCCCGGTCGTGCCCCTCTTGTGCCTGGAGCCGTGCCCACAGGTCGGGGAAGTCGTGCCCCATCACCGCGCTCGGTTCCTCCTCATCCATCGTGCTGGCGAGCTGGAAGGGATCCGTCGGGACGCGGGGATCCTGGTACGTGAGGTCCGGCCGGAACGGCTGAACGGTCACGGTGGTGCCGTCCACGTGCTGGGTGCTGCACATCTGGAGGCGCAGGCTACTCGCCACCGAGGTCGCCTGGTGCGGGTACGCGTAGGGACCCAGCCGGATGTCGGGGAGGCCGGGGCGCATGATGACCACGGCCAGCGCAGTGCTGGGCTCGCTCTGCCACGGCGGGGTGGTTGGGACCTGGGTGCTCGGCGGTGTCCAGTGGGCAGGTGTCCGGGCCTTGCTCAGCCTGAGCGGGTGGTGGGGCTGACCCAGTCGGGTGACTGCGAGGGCGCTGAGTCGGTGCATGTGAGGCAGCGCGAGGGCTTGAGTGATGCGGTCCGGTCGGGCATGGGTGCCCCATCCGCCGACGAGTGGCCCGCCTGAGTCCTCGGCGGTGGCTGCTGCGGCGTACAGGAAGGCGTCGTTCTCGGGGCCCACCGGATCTTCGACCGTCCGTAATTCGATCGGCTTGGTCGCCCGCCAGGCGTACAGGTTGACGATGAGCAGTGCGCCGCAGCCCCAGCTCCGGGCGTAACGGATGCAGTGCCGGCTGGTGGGATCGTCAGTGGTCCCATCAGCGGTACTGGGGTTCAGCAGCACGAACACTGCTGTGGGGCCGGTGTTCTTCCATTGCCGCACCAGCAGATAGCGGTACTGGCCGCAGTCCGAGATGACTGCGGAGCGCCGTATCTCTGGGGCCGCGGTGGGGGTCTGTTCGGGGGATTCCATGGCTGTCCGTTCGTACGGCGGGTGGTCGCGAAGGTGTCGTGGCTTTGAGTGGGGCCGCCAGGCCGAAGGCCGCGACGGGAATCGGGGGCGGCCTGACGCGGGGACTTGAGGGGGATGGCACGGGCTGGTTCCCGTGGTGCGCTCGTCTGCATCACGGGGCTAGGTCTTCGGCGATCGGCCCGTGTTCGGCGACGAGGACACGCCACCGGATCCAGTGCGAGCCCGTGCATGTCCAGCGGGTTAGGCCGCGAGTCCAGCGGCGTCCGTCACGGTCCCGTACGGCGCGCACGCCGGCGGGGGCCTGGAACGAGCCGGGTCCGTCAGGGGCCCAGGTACGAGCGGCTGTACTGGTCACGGGGCGGGTGTGGTGGCCTCTTGCTGCGCCGCTCCTTCAGCGGCCAGCAGCCGGTCGACTGTGGGCTCGTCGACGCACAGGGCGTAGGCGATCTCGTGTCGGGGCCAGTTCTGCGCGGCGTACTCGCGGGCCAGGGCCCTCCAGACGGCGGCGCGGTCGCCGGGTTCGATGTAGTCGGTGCTGTCGCGCATTGCTGCCTCCGTAAGTTGTTGGGCGGCCCGGGAGGGCCGGGTGTGGCTCATTGCTGCTTGCCTTCAGTGGCTTCCAAGGAGTGGCCGCCCGGCTCTCCGGGGCGCCCTGGCTGCTGATTGAGATGTGCGCGCCGTGTGCGGTCGCTGATTACGGAGATGACAGCGGGGTGTTCCTCGGGCCGACGGCATGCTGTGCGGAACGAGGAGGGGCAAGTGGGCAAGCGACCTGGCTGCGTGTGGTGCGGCATCGACGCGGGCAAGGGCCATCACTGGGCAGCGGTGGTCGACGAGACCGGTGCCACGCTGTGGTCGAAGAAGATCGACAACGACGAGTCGGCCATCCTGGCCGCCCTCGGCGAGATCCTCGACCTGGCGGACGAAGTCCACTGGGCGGTGGACATCTCCGGCACGTCCTCCGCACTGCTGCTCGCCCTGCTCGCGGCCCACGGCCAGCAGGCCGTCTACGTGCCCGGCCGCACCGTCAACCGCATGTCTGGCGCCTACCGGGGCGAGGCCAAGACCGACGCCCGCGACGCCTACGTCATCGCCGAAGCAACCAGACAGCGGCGGGACTTCGCCACCATCGACGTGCCCGCCCAGCTGGCCGCCGACCTGGCCCTGCTGACCGCTCACCGCTCGGACCTGGTGGCCGACCGGGTACGGATGATCAACCGGCTGCGTGACGTGCTGACCGGTGTCTTCCCCGCACTGGAACGGGCCTTCGACTACTCCGCCCACAAAGGCGCGCTGGTCCTGCTGACCGGCTACCAGACTCCGGCGGCGATCCGTCGCCGTGGCCGGGCACGGCTGACGGCCTGGCTGGCCAACCGCAGCGTGCGGGGCGCCGACGATGTCGCTGCGACCGCACTCGAAGCCGCCCGAGCCCAGCAGACCGCGCTGCCCGGCGAGGATGTCGCCGCGCAGATCGTCGCCGACCTGGCCACACAGATCCTGGCCCTGGACGAACGGCTCAAGCGGATCGACAAACGGATCCGCGACACCTTCCGCGGCCATCCGCAGGCAGAGATCATCGAGTCGCTGCCCGGCATGGGCCCGATACTCGGCGCCGAGTTCGTCGTCGCGGCCGGTGACCTGACGGCGTACGCGGACGCCGGCCACCTCGCCTCGGCAGCCGGGCTGGTCCCTGTTCCACGCGACTCCGGCCGCCGGACCGGCAACCTGCACCGTCCCAAGCGCTACAGCCGCCGCCTGCGACGCGTCTTCTACCTGTCCGCGCAGACCAGCATCATCCGCGAAGGCCCCAACCGGGACTTCTACCTCAGGAAGCGCGGCGAGGGCTGCAAACACGTCCAGGCCGTCATCGCTCTGGCCCGCCGACGAGCCGACGTGCTGTGGGCCCTCCTGCGCGACGGACGACTCTTCACCCCCGCCCCACCGGTCACGCAGGCGCCTTGACTTCGTCATTGAGACTCCCTGAAGGCAGGTTGTCGATGGGTACGGCCGTGGCCTTGTTCGGCCGTGGACCGTCTGTGTGGGTGTGCTGCCCTTCCCCCACTCCCCCGGTGAGACGGCTCGGAAGTCTTTACGCCGTAAAGACGGAGGAGATCGTCCTTGTCCACGAGCTACGGCCAGGAGATGGGTCGGGGGCAGGTGTCGACGTAGAGGAGCGCAAGAAGCTAGGCCCCGCAGCCACTCCAGCGATTCGGGGCGGCTGCGGGGCCTAGCTGATCGTGCTGCTCACACGGCTGGGTTGGATGTGGCGAGCAGGTCGTGTCCGTACGCCTGCATCCACGCCGTGCAGAGGTCGTGGTCGGGGTTGGCCGGGGCGGTCGGCCAGATGCGGCGCCAGGTCGGGCGCCGGCCTTCCATCGCGACCTGGTCGAGGCGGTCGTGGTCGTCACAGTCGCCCGCGGGCCAGTGCTCGAAGAGGACCAGCGGGCCGGGGAGGCTGGAGGCGAGCTCGGTCCAGATCTCGCCCGCGCTGTTGGTTGTGGAGGCTCCGAGGCCGGTTTCCGTGACGATGGCGACGTGGCCTTCGTCTCCGGCCTTCCAGACCCGGAGGTGAGCGATGCCTCCGCCGGCTGCGCACGCCGATCGGTAAGACCAGGCGGGATCGTCACGGATGAGAGCTGCCCGCGCGTCGGGGACCGGGGGCAGCGGGAGGAAGGGGGGCGGTGCGGTCGAGTCCATTCGTGTCTCCCGAGGTCGGGGCTGGCGCCCATGTTGTCAGCCGGGCTGCCGATCATCTGGCAGGTCTCCAGGGCGGGTATCAACGGTGCGGGTGTCGTCGGCGGGCGGTGGAGGAGGAGCGTGCGGAGGCTGGCGGTCTTTACGGCGTAAAGGCCGCAGGGGGAGTCAGCCTTCGGATGCTGACGCCCGGGCAGGGCTGAGGGGCGGCACGGCGTCATGCAGTTGGCCGTCGAGGAGGCGCCCGGCCTTCTTCTTGCCGAGGCGGACCATCTCGACGCGATGGCCGAGTTCGTCGACCGGGTCTCCCACCAGGGCGTGGCCGCGCTGATTCCCGCCGATTGCGATGCGGCCGGACGGTGCCCACTCTCCCCATTGCTTGAGGAAGTAGGGAGTGCCCGCCGCGTTGCACTGGTCCCGGAGGATGCGGGCCCAAGCCGGGTTCATCGGGCGGGCCTTGCTACCAGATTCGCCGCCGGCGATGACCCAGTTGATGCCCGCGCCGGTGGTGACGTCGGCCAGGTACGGCTCCAGATCGATCTGCTCCACGAGCGGTTCGCAGGACAGGAACCGGACGCTCGCGTTGACCTTGAGGAGGAGAGGGATGCGTTCCTCGGCGTAGCGCTGGTCTTCGACGCTCGTGCCGATCCATACGTGGTCCGGCCACGCGTCGCTCCACGGGGCCATGGTGGCGATGTTCTCTGGCCGCTTGGTCAGCAGCTGCCAGCGCAGCCAGGGGGTCTGTCCGATGAGCTGCCAGAGTCGTTCGCGGGCCTCGGTGACCTGGGGATGGTCTTCGAATACGTCGGCCATGGAGGCCGTGAAGACGCGGCGGGGTCGGCCGGTGTCCTTCGCCTGGCGGTTCCAGGCGAGGGGCTTTCGCCAGTACTGGTCGGAGAGCATCCGGCGCTCGCCGCCGCGGTGGAAGAGGTCGAGGCCCCAGCGGCGGGCGAATTGGTCCGCGTAGCAGTTCTTGCATCCGGGTGAGACCCGCGAGCATCCCCACCACGGGTTGAAGGTGTGGTCCGTCCATTCGATGGAGGTGTTGTCACCCACGGGTCTGTTCTCCTGCGTGGCTATGGGTTGTGGTCGTCTCGGGGGTTGGGGTGTGCGTGAGGTAGGAGGCGTACGCGGCCTCCGCGAAGCGCCAGGCGGCCGGTGTGTGTCGCTTGGGTCGCCACGGCTCGGGTTCAACGAGTGTTTCGAGCTCGCCGTTGCCGTGGTCGAGGAAGACGCCGACT
The DNA here is from genome assembly GCF_004023625.1 of Streptomyces cavernae. Taxonomy (GTDB): domain Bacteria; phylum Actinomycetota; class Actinomycetes; order Streptomycetales; family Streptomycetaceae; genus Streptomyces; species Streptomyces cavernae. The sequence goes on from NZ_RPDJ01000028.1 coordinate 70,202, forward strand.
CCCCAGAGGTTCGCCTCGGACAGCAGGTAGCTGCGGCGGGGCGGTGTGGGGGTGACGACAGCGCGGGTGCAGAACGGCGCGTAGGAGGTTGTCCGACCGATGCTGTCGCGGGTGCAGGTGGCGTGGACGGTGGCGAGGTCGACGCGGCAGGGGCGTATGGCGTGCCGGGTGACGATGCCGAGGGTCAGGTCCAGGATCCCGGCGGGGGCGCGCCGTACGTCGGCCTGCTGCCGCTCGGTCAGGTCATCGTGGGGAACGGGGATGCCGGGTGGGAGGGACATGAGGGTATCCAGCAGGGCACAGTGCGAGTCGTTGATGTGCCCGAGGCCGGCCTCCTGGCGGCGCGCGTGCTCAGCGGCGTCGATCGTCAGGTGCAGGGTGGCGGCGCGGTAGCCGCGCGGCGACGGCGCCTGTACAGAGCCGGTCACGTGCACGTCCTGGTCCTCTCGGGGTGGTTGGCCAGTTCCAGGAGCACGGTTGCGTGGCAGTGGTCGTCCTCGCCGTCGCCGGGCAGTGGGCACGTGCAGGCCAGGTCACGGTTTTCGAGGCGCCACAGGTCGGTGTGGACCCGGCGCCGGTCGAAGGTCCTCTTGCCGACGCGGTAGGTGTCGGGGCCTTCGCCGTGCAGCCAGGCCCGGTAGCGGCTGCTGGCTTCCTTGCGGGCTTCGCTGGGCGAGGCCAGGCGCTGCGTGGTGCCGTCCGGGGCGAGGAGAGCGACGTCGTCGACGATGCGCCACGGATTGCCGTAGCGGCTGCTGCGGTCGACACACCTCGCGCTTCCAGCGCGCCAGTTCTTGGTTCGCTTGCGCTGGATGCGAGTTGGCCCCACGGCCTGTTGGGAGAGGAGTGCCATTGCGTCTCATCCTCCTGGTTCGGGCCCGGTCGGGAGGGGCGCGTTACCAACGCGCACAGATCTGGGCGGGGCGGAGTGGTAGGCGCAGCGGAGGGGGCCCTGCGGCGAGGCAGGGCGGCTCCGGGAACGATTCCTGGGTTCTTTACGGCGTAAAGAACCGGGCCTCGCGCCGGTCGGAGTCGCGAGCGCGAGACCCGGGGAGGGGCTGGGGTTCAGCCGGTGAGGCGGACTGGCATGAGGAGATAGCGCAGCGCCTGGTCGTCCGTGTCGTGGCCGCGCAGGAGGGCGGGCTTGGTGGCGCTGACGAAGTTGAAGTCGACGGAGTCGGCGGTGAGGGCGGTGAGACCGTCGAGTAGGAAGCCGGGGTTGAAGGCAACGGAGATTTCACCGCCTTCGAGGGTGGTGTCCACGGTGTCGACAGCCTGAGCTTCGTCGCTGGTGCCGGCCTCCAGTCGGAGTGTGTTGTCGGCGGTGAAGGTGAGCCGCACCGGGGATTCCTTGCTGGCGACCAGGGCGACGCGCTGGACCGCGGCCTTGAGTGCGGTGATCTCCACGGTTGCGGTGTGGTTGAACTCGGTCGGGAACAATTCCTTGAACTTGGGCAGGTCGCCGTCCAGGGCGCGCAGGGTGGTGGTGCTGTGCTCGCCGCGCACCGTGAACAGGCTGTCGGCCCCGGCGACGCCGGCGAGGGTGAGATCGATGGTGGTGTCGGCGGCGGCGGTCTTGGCGGCGTCCAGGAGGGTCTTGCCCGGGGCGAGTGCGGTGCAGTCGGCGGCTAGGTCGCTGTTCTTCCAGGGCACGGTGCGCACAGCGAACCGGTAGCGGTCGGTGGCGGCCAGGGTCAGGGTGCCGTCCTTTTGGTCGTGGCGCAGCTGAATGCCGGTGAGGACGGGAAGGGTGTCGTCCCTGCCGACCGCGCACGCGACTTGGGCGACGGCTTCGGCGAACGCCGGGCCGGCCAGTGTGCCCGAGGGACTTCCGGGTTCGGGGAGGGTCGGGTACTCGCCGAGGGGCAGGGTGGGCAGCGTGAACCGCGCGGCTCCGGCGAGGAGGACCATGCGGGGGCCGGTGAGTTCGAGGTGCACGTCCCCGTGGACCTTGGCGACGATGTCGGACAACAACCGCCCGCTGACCAGGGCACGCCCCTTCTTGGTGACGGTGGCGGCGACCGAGGTGTCCGCGGAGACCTCGTAGTTGAAGCCGCTGACGCGCAGTTGGCCGTTGCTCGCGTCCAGCCGAAGCCCGGCAAGGACGGGGACGGGGGGCCGGGCGGGGAGGCCGCGGGAGGCGTAGCCGATGGCGGCGGCGAGGGCGGAGTGTTCCACGATGAGCTTCACGAACGGCTTCCTGTCTGTGGTGTTGCGGTCGGGGGATTCAGGCCTGGAAGGGAGTTGGCCCTCTGTGGACTCTGGCCTGGAGGGAGTGGGGTGTGACGGGGCCTAGGCGGCGAGCCGCATTGCGAGGTCCGGGTTGGCGGTGGCGACCTGGTCGAGCAGTGGCCGCCTGGGGGTCCACAGGCCCTGCATCCCGCGGGCCTTGACCGGCTGGAGGCGCCGCACGTTGGTGAGCTCCCAGTGGAAACAGCCTGGCTCCGACCAGGGGGTGCACTGGCCGTCGTCGGGGTGAATGCCGGTGAGGTCGGCGATCGCGACGACGAATCCCTTCACCGGCTGGTAGTCGTCGGGCAGTGCCTCGCGTACGGCGGGCAGTTTCAGTGCCGTCTCGTCGAGGGTGAGCCCGCCGTGGATGAGCAGGGTGCCGCGCCAACTCCTGGTCCAGCTGCGGTTCTCGATCCGTTTGGCGATCGCCTCGTCCTCCAGGGCGATCAGGTCGGACCAGGGCGGATGGATGGTCAGTGCGCGGATGGTGGTGGGTTCGTCATGCGGGGACAGGCTGGCCTGACCGGGTGTGTGCCACTCCGGCATTGCGTTCTCCTTCAGCAAGGTGATGGTCAGCGGCCTCGATGGAGCCTGTGCGTGGGGGCTATGACTGCTGGTTGAGGTATTCGAGGGCGCGCTGCAGCAGCGGGCGGTGCGCGGCGTAGAGAGTGCGTCCGGCTGCGGTGACCGCTGCCGTGAGCTGGTCGAGGGAGCCGAACGGGAACCAGCACACGTCCGCTGCGTCGTCACCGGCGGTTGCGGTGACCTGTCCAGGCAGCTGGAAGAGCGCGCTGGTGGACGCAACCCAGGCGTGGTCGGTAGTGCGCCAGTCGTCGACGACCTGGCGGCCGAGGATGGTGGGCTGCTGGTCGGTGAGGTCGATACCGGTTTCCTCGCGCAGCTCGCGCACCAGGGCGTTCGGGGCCGTCTCGCCCGGATCGACCATGCCCCCCGGGATGGCCTCCACCCCGATGTCGTCGCGGGTGATCAGCAGCACCCACCGCTGCTCACTGGTCCCGGCGACCACGATGGGGTCGGCGGCTTGGTTTTCGCCCCATCGGCCGAGGTTGCGCCCGGTGCGACCGGTGCGACCGTGCGGGTGCAGCGGCCTCCCCTGCTCATCGAGTTCGAAGGGCACCAGGGCGTCGGCCTGGCGCTGCTCCCAGTCCCGCACCATGTCCGGCGTGGCGTGCGGCTCGGCCCAGCCGGGCACGTGCTGGGTGAGCGCCAGTGGCCGCAGCTCGGGCGGCGTGATCGTCACCGGCGCGTACTCCGGCCAGCTCACCGACCAGCAGCGCAGTTCTTCGGGGACGGTCACGCCGGGGTGGTCGACCGGGGCGTAGCCGTCCGGCTCCACGACGTCAGCGGCGTTGCGGGTCGTATTCATGATTCCTCCCGATACGGGGCTTCAGAAACAGGCACTTGAGCCGATTGGCTCTGTCCCAGCGCGGGGTCATGCGGGCGGGACGGGGGGGGAGGGCATCCGGGGCGGCCGGGCTCGGAGGTCGACGGCCGCCCCGGGCCGGACGGGGGCTATGCGCGAGTGCGAGTGCTGCGGCGGCCGCGGCGACCGGCGGGCTGCCGGTGGAGGGTGCGTTCGGCGTCTGCGATGCGCTGCCTGGCTCGGGCCTGGGCCTCGAAGCGGGCTTCGAGGGGTGCGCACTGCTCGCAAGGTGATTCGCGGCGGGCCTGGTGGCAGCCGAAGCCCTCGACGGTGCCGTGCGGGGCGGTCACGTTGTGCAGGGCGGCGAGGCGGTACAGGTCGTCGGGTGCGATGTCGGTACGCAGCTTGATGTCGTCGGCGGGGAAGCCGGCGGCCAGGAGGTGGAGGGCAACGGCGGTGGTGAGGTCCAGCGGGTTTGCGGGGGTGGCGGGTATCGCCATCGGAAGTCCTTCGGTCACGGGGTGCGGTGGTTCAGTGGGCGGTTGGTTCGCTGGCGCGGACGAGGCGCAGTGCCGGGCGCTGCGAGGGAGGGGGCGCAGGGTCGGCGAAGGCCTCGTGCTCCGGGTCTTCGGGCTGGACCGTGAGCACGACCAGGCGCAGGGGCGTGGTCGGCTGGTCGGGCAGGGAGAGGTAGCCGGTGACCTTGAGCGGGGCTCCGGGCGGGAGCGCGGCGACGTCGGCCGCGTAGAAGGGATCGGCCAGGGAACAAGGGAGGACCGCTTCGCGGACGTCGTGTTCCTGCGGGGTGAGCTCCTGGCCGTCGTCGCCCTCGGGTGCGAGCAGCAGGCGGAATCGGGCCTCGCCGTCGTCGAGGACGGCTTGCTCGGCGAGCGCGCCAGTGAGCGTGATCTCAGGAGTGTTGTTCATCGGTGCCCCTCCTTTTCCTGGGCAAGGGGTTCGCGGGTCTGGTCGCGCTTGTCGCCGGCGGCCGCCGTGAGAGCGGCGCGCAGGGCGGCTGCGGTGAGCTGGTAGCCGGCGATGGGGTAGAGAGCGCAGGCGTACGCGATGTCGATCACGTGAGGCCTCCTGTCTCGCCGGAGGCGGTGGGGTGCTCGTAGGCGTGGATGAGGTCGCTGATCTCCGACGGGTCATCGGTCACGCCGACCTGTTCGCCGCTCTCGTGCCACACGTGGGTGAGGCCGTCGGGCTCGTAGAGGGTCACGTAGGAGGCGTAGCGCTCGACGAACGGTGTGACCTCCTCGTCGGTGGGGTCGGTGAGCAGCGTGGGGTGGAGGACGTCGATCGTGTGGACCTCCAGCCATATGGCGCCGTCCGGTGTCTGGGGGAGGCGGAGGTGGCCGGTGACGCGGAGCAGGTCTCCCCGCTTGCGTTCGGTCAGGACGGAGACGGCCAGGACCGGGTTGTGCACGACGCAGGGCAGCACGGCCTCGTCGACGCGGTCTTCGTCCGCCGCCAGGTGGATGCGGAAACGGGCGACGTCGTCCCGTGTGCCGGGCAGGGTCTCCTCGTCGAGGAAGCCCTCCAGGATCACGGCGTTGTCCTGCGAGTTCATCGGCTTACCCCCTGTGTCGGCTGAAGGCTCGCTTCGGTGCCGGTGGTCGCGGTGGTGCGGCGCGGGGCGCGGTGGCCGCGTCCGCCTCGGGCCTTCTTGACGGCGTACATGGCTTCGTCCACGCGCTTGAGCACGGTGGATGCGGACGGCTGCTCCAGGTCGGCGATCGCGACGATGCCGATGGAGGCAGTGACAGTGAGGGGGCCGCCGGGCCACGGCACGGGCTGGGCGAGCTCGTGGGCCAGGCCGTCGGTGAAGGCCGCCACGTCGGTGTCGTCGAGCGTGAGGGTGGCGACGAACTCGTCTCCACCGAGGCGGCCGCACTCGGTGTGCCGTCCGCCGTGTTGGGCGGTGAAGTCGGCCAGACGTGCGCCGGTTGCCCGCAGGACGGCGTCGCCGGCCGGGTGGCCGAAGACGTCGTTGACCGGCTTGAAGCCGTCCAGGTCGAGCATGAGCACGTGGGTGGCCTGGTGCCGGCGGATCAGCCGGTCGGTGCGGCGCATCCACGGCATGCGGGTCCACAGGCGGCTGAGCGGGTCGCGGCGCGCGGCGCGCAGTTTGTAGCCCAGCAGTCCGGTGGTCAGGGCCCAACCTGCAGTGGGGAGGGCCGCGGCGATGACCTCGGTGATCACGGGGTCACCTCGTCCGGGTCGACGGCGCGGACGACGGCGAAGCAGTCGTCGGTGAGGCTGAAGTGGACGTGGGCGCCGTCCCCGAGGCGGATGGCGGCCATCTTGGCGGCGGCGTCGGATCGCGGCTGGCCTCCGCCGTAGGAGTCGAGACGCCGGGCACGGCGACCGCCGCAGGTCTTGCACCCGGGCGCGCTGAAGGTGGCAGCGACCTGTCCGGGGTGGGTGGTTGCGGTGCTGGTGCTGGCTGTGGTCATCTCGTGAGACCTCCTTCGTTGGGGGAGCAGGGCGCGCCCGGTGCTTGCAGGCCAGGGGCGCGCCCTGCGCATGTGCGGTTCAGGTGCAGCCGGATCACGTCCGGTGTGTGAGCGCGGCGGATTCATCTCGCCGGGCGGGGGCCGTCAGCGTCTTTACGGCGTAAAGGCCAGAGGGCTCAGAAGGCGGCGGCAGCCGCGAGGAACGCATGGTCCGCGGTGATGGCGCGGTGTCGGCGAGCGTCCATCTCTGCCCGGGTGACCGTCGATAGATCCTCGCCGCGCGGCTTCACCGCGTAAGTCGCGTCGACCGCGGCATCGGCCAGTCGCAGCAGTTCCGTACTGCGGGTCAAGACGCGCAGCTCGTACAGGCGGAGCGTGACGTCGTCGCGGGAGGCGTTGCTCGTGTCGTTGGCAGCCTCCGTCTCGCGGGGGTCCGAGTCCTCCCGCCGGGCTATCTCCCAGCGTTTGTAGAGGTGCCCGCGGTGGACGGAGAGCTGGAACGCGAACCGGGCTGCAGTGGTGCGAAGTTGATCCTTGCGGGTGGTGTTCCGCTGGATGAGGATGCCGCCGAAGCCGGCGACCAGGGTGCCTGTCACGGCGACGAGGCTGGCGAGTACGACGTCCATCGGGGCCTCCGGTCAGCCGACGGTGAAGCGGTGGCTGTCGCAGCTGTCGCACCACGGTTCGTCGGGTGCGCCGCCGAGATAGACGTCCTGCAGGTCTGCCGCGTCGGTGACCTTCACCCACGTTGGGCCCGGGCAACCGTCGGTGCAGGCCTCGTTGAGGCGGGCTTGCCAGTGGTGGTCGTAGGGGTCACCGTCGTCCATCCAGCGCACCGTCATCTCGCGGTCGGCTACGGCGAAGGTGCCGGTGGCGAAGCCGTGCTCGCGCCCGTGGTGCCAGGCGAACACGGCGGCCAGGTCCTCGCCGAAGGTGCGCCGTACGTCGGCGAGCGGGTCGGGGTCGGCGGTGGCCGAGCGGCTCAGCAGCAGGCCGAGCAGGTCGAGTTCGTCGGCGTAGTACGCGTGGTGGAAGCCCTCGTCGATCAACTGGTCCGGGGTGGGCACGCCGACCGCCTGGCGGGTGACGGCGTCGGGCGGCACCTGCTTGGTCTCCGTGCGCGTCTCCTGCCGGGCCAGGCATTCCTCCACCGGGACGCGGAAGACGATCGCCACGGTGGTCATCCCCCAGTGCCGGGCACGCCGGAGCAGGTAGGCGCGCACGTCGCGCTCGCTGTTCGTGGAGTCGGCCAGGACGGGCAGCTTTCGGGTGAGGCGGGCGTCCAGAAATTCGCGGAACACCACGCTCGCGATCGGGGTCGCGGTCTGGTCTCCGGGCGATCCGGTGGCCTGCCAGCGGTAGTTGTCCAGTTCGAGCCGCCAGTCGGCCGGGAACGCCCGGGCGACGCGGCTCTTGCCGCTGCCGGCGGCGCCGATCATCGCGAGTAGCAACGGGCCGTCGGGCAGGGAGAGCGGGGCGAGTACGGACTCGCTCTGGGAGCGCACGCAGTCCTCCAAGAAGGGCGTCGGAGGCGCACGGAGGACTGGCATTGGAGCCGCCTGCCCCTCGTGCGCAGGATCAGGTGGTGGCGGTCGCCGCAGTGGATGTGGAGGTGATCCGCCATCCAAGGGAGCCGGCTGGTCTGGCCGGTCCTCCGCACCGTCCCGATCCGGGATGGATCGGGCCAGCACGGGGAGCCGTCAGCAGCGGGAGGCGCTGTTGTCGGTGGGAATGTTGCCGCGCAGCAGGTCGACGCGAGTCGCGGTGCGCGCGGTCTGCCCGGCCAGCCGGAGCAGCCCCTTCGCGCCAGCCGCGACGGGCTTGCGGTAGATGAGCCGGGCGGTGAACTGGCTGGCCTGCCGGGCCAGTTCACCTGCCTGCCCGGCGAGGTTGCCGAGCTGCTGCTCGGCGGCGTCCAGGTCCACGGGCTCCCCGCCGTCCGAGAGGGGCGGAACCGACTCGAGTTGGTCGAGCAGGCCCCTCATCAGCTTCTTCATGGCGTGACCGGCGTCGGTGAGGTCGGCACACGACAGCCAGTGGTCGAGGTGGCGGTGGCCCGCCAGGTCGACCGGGAACACGGCGGTCGGGGTCACCCAGTCCCAGTCGACCCAGGCCTGCAGGATGATGCGGTTCGCGACCGGGTCGGGGGTGGCACACATGGCGCGGCCTTCCCGGGTGCGCAGCAGTGCGCCGCAGCCGTCGGCGGCCGGCTCCGGTATCCAGGCTTCCCCGAAGCGCAGGCGCAGCAGGGAGGCGAGGCGTTCGACGGGATCGGGAGCGAGGCTGAGATCGAGGTCCTTCATCAGCGGCCGCCCTTGCGGGTGGCGAGCCAGGTGGTGACCGCGGCGGCGCCGACGCCGATGACCCGGTGAAGCGCGGCATCGAGTTCGATCCACGCGGTGCCGGGCCCGTTGATCTCCTTCTTCGGGGTGTCGTCCTTGTCCAGGCGGACCGCCTGGCAGTGCTCGATGTAGCCGGTCTGGCGCGCTTTCTTCGCGAGCCACAGGAAGAAGGCGCCGCGGTCGATCGCGGCGTGGGTCACGCCGTTGATGGCGGCCCCGGCCAGAAGGGCAGAGGCCGGAACGCGGTAGCCGAACGCGCGGGTGAGGCCGGTGGCCGCGCCGGTCTGGATCGCGGTGTATGTGGCGACGTGAAGGGCGACGGCCCGGCGGCCTCGTGCGCTGGCGGTCATGGTCGGCTCGGCTGACCGAGCGGTGTCCTCCGCGTCGACGGGGCGGCCGTCGCGGGAAACGAGCTGCGGGCCGTAGAGGCGCTTGCAGCGGGCAGTTTCACTTCCCTGGGCCCAGTGGTCACAGAAGGGGTGGATCTCGCCGAAGGCGGCGAGGAGGCTGCCGAAAAGCGCCAGTCGCTCGATAGCGCGGGTTCGGATCATGGTCGGGTGTGCTCCTCAACTGGTGGATTCGACACAGGGGTTGTCGGGTCAGGCCGAGGCCCTACGACAGACGTGTGCTGTCCGGTGGCGGCTGATCAGCTCACGGCTGGCGGGGCTGGGAAGGGAGGACGCGTCACGTGCGCGGCCGACGCACCGGTGAACTCGGGCCGTTCCGCACGAGCTCGTGGATCAACTCCGGCGCGGCAGCCGTTCTTTACGCCGTAAAGAACGGCTCTGCTGCAGTTGTGCGCGCTGGGCGCGATCCGCTCTGCCGGGCCTCCGCACCGTCCCGGCCTGCGAGGGACCGGGGCGGCACAGGGGGCCGGCAGGGTCAGACCGCGACCGGCTCGCCCTTCAGCTCGCGGGTGACGTGCTGCTCCAGGAGGTCACGCACCTGCTCCAGGGACGTGACGGGGACCGGCTCGTGCCCGGTCTCGGGGGTGGCGAAGGAGTACAGGTGGGCAGGGTGGCTCCCGCTCTCGTCCTTCTCGTAGTACACGTACGCGCCATCAGCGAGACGGAACAGGGCGCTGGTGCCGTCGACGCCCACCCACAGCTCCGTCTTGTGCAGCAGGGCGTGTGCGGGGTCGACCTTCCCCGAGTACATCGCGGCCTGGTAGGCGGCACCGGCCGCCGCCGCCTCGGTCAGGAGCTCCAGGACGTCGTCGGTGTTGCTGGGAAGCGTCGGCTCCTCCGCGCTCTGCTCGGACGCCGGTGTGGCCGGGGACGGCGAGGTGCGGGCGCGCAGCGACGCCATGAACGAGTCGAGGAGGTCATTGACTCCGGCGGCGAGGCCGAGCCCGAAGACTCCGGCGGACACTCCGGCCCAAGCGGGCGGGAGACCCGGCGCGTTGAAGGCCACCCAGCCGCCGACTCCGGCGACCGCCGCCAGGAGGATGAACTCGAGGCCTTCCACTGCGACGGCACCGCCACGCGCGGCGCCGGTTCGCGTGATCTTACTCATGAGGTTGTGCTCCTTCTGGAGTCGGGAGAGGTGGAAAAACGCAGGTGGGCCACCTGATCTGGGATCAGGCGGCCTAGAGGTGTTGCGGTCTGGAACTCGGACGTCGGTCCGGTGTCGGGATGCGAAGGCGAGTAGGAGGCCATTGAGGTACCGCACCCTGAGCCCCCGACCACGCGGGCGACCATCAGCCCCGACCACCGGTCACACTGAGGCAACGTGCTACCTGGGCTGCCGTGGTCGGGGTGATGGTCGGGCCGACCATGGCGGACCCGGGCACTGGAGTGCTCGGCCCATGCTCTGGTCGCACCCTGTACCGCCGCGGAGTACCGGCTGGCGGCCGGATCCCAGGCAGCGGGTCAGTGCGGTGGTGCCCGGCTCACGGCGTCCACGCTGCAGCGGGAGCGGCTCATCGCAGCTACGCTCCGCCAGCCCCGGTTTGGACCCGCTCTTGGAGGCGGTCGGTGTCCGCGTCTTCTCCTTGCGCACTGCCGGGGACGGAGCGGAGCGTTGCCAACACCCCGTCCAGCTCGTCCGGCTTCACGAGGACGTTGCGCGCCTTGGAACCCTCGCTGGGCCCGACGATGTTGCGGGACTCCATGAGGTCCATCAGCCGTCCGGCCTTGGCGAAGCCGACCCGGAGCTTGCGCTGGAGCATCGAGGTCGATCCGAACTGGGTGGAGACGACCAGTTCGGCCGCCTCGCACAGCAGGTCCAGGTCGTCGCCGATGTCCTCGTCGATCTCCCTCTTCTGCTTGGTGTCCACGACGACGTCGTCCCGGAAGTCGGGTGCCATCTTGTCCTTGCAGTGCTGGACGACTGCCGCGATCTCGTCCTCGTTCACGAAGGCGCCCTGCATTCGGGCGGGTGTGTTCGCGCCCATCGGCAGGAACAGCCCGTCTCCCTTGCCGATCAGCTTCTCGGCGCCGGGCTGGTCGAGGATGACCCGCGAGTCGGTGAGCGAGGCGGTGGCGAAGGCGAGCCGCGAGGGCACGTTCGCCTTGATCAGACCGGTGACGACGTCCACCGAGGGCCGCTGGGTGGCGAGCACCAGGTGGATGCCGGCCGCGCGCGCGAGCTGCGTGATGCGCACGATCGCGTCCTCAACGTCCCTAGGCGCGACCATCATCAGGTCGGCGAGTTCGTCGACGATCACCAACAGGTACGGGTACGGCGTGAGCTCCCGCTCGTTGCCCGCCGGCGCCTTCACCTTGCCGCTTCGTACGGCTGCGTTGAAGTCGTCGATGTGCCGGAAGCCGTACGCCGCCAGGTCGTCGTAGCGCAGGTCCATCTCCCGTACGACCCACTGCAGCGCCTCGGCGGCCCGCTTCGGATTGGTGATGATCGGCGTGATCAGGTGCGGGATGCCCTCGTACGCGGTCAGCTCGACCCGCTTGGGGTCGATCAGGACCATGCGCACGTCCTCGGGGGTCGCGCGCACCATGACGGACGTGATCAAGCAGTTGATGCACGACGACTTACCGGACCCGGTGGCTCCGGCGACCAGGATGTGCGGCATCTTCGCGAGGTTGGCCATGACGTATCCGCCCTCGACGTCCTTGCCGAGCGCGACCAGCAGCGGGTGGTCGTCCTCGGCGGCCGCCGCGAGCCTCAGCACGTCGCCGAGGTTGACCATCTCGCGGTCGGTGTTGGGGATCTCGATGCCGACCGCGGACTTGCCCGGGATCGGGCTGATGATCCGCACGTCCGGGCTGGCGACGGCGTACGCGATGTTCTTCGTCAGCGCGGTGATCCGCTCCACCTTCACGGCCGGGCCGAGCTCGACCTCGTAGCGCGTGACCGTCGGCCCGCGAGTGAAGCCGGTGACGCGGGCGTCGACCTTGAACTCGGTGAAGAGGTTCGAGAGCGAGGCGACGACCGCGTCGTTGGCGGCGCTGCGCGCTTTACCGGGACCCCCACGCGTGAGGAGGTCGAGCGCCGGCAGGGAGTAGGTCATGTCGTTGGACAGCTGGAGCTGCTCGGCGCGCGCGGGAGGATTGCGCTCCTCGCCAGCGGTCGGCGCCTTGGTGAGGTCGGGGACGACCCGGGGGGACGGCACCATCCGGTGCGGCTGAGCGGCGGCGGGCGCCGGTGTTGCTGCGGCCGCGAGTTTCCCGCGCCGTGGGAGTGCCTCCTGCTGCACTCCGCCGGAGTCGTTCGCCTCCCCGGCGGGCCCGCTGCGGCTGGAGCGTGCGGGCATCGCCTCGCGCCTCTGTTCCGCGTGTCGCTCGTCGTTGCCGGGCACGTCGGCCGGTTGCCCCTGGAGGACGCCGAGGTGCGCGCCGAGCGCCCGCAGGCGCTGCGGGATGGCGTTGACCGGGGTGGCCGTGACGACCAGCAGCCCGAAGGCGATGAGCAGCACCAGCAGCGGTACGGCCAGCACGTCGCCCATGCTGTACGTCAGCGGGGTTGCGACGCCCCATCCGATCAGGCCGCCAGCGTCCCGTAGGGCCTGCATGCTGTCGCTGCGAGCCGGCGAGCCGCAGGCGATGTGGACCAGCCCGAGAACGCCGATGACCAAGACGGACAGGCCGATGACGACACGGCCGTCGCCCTCGGACTTCTCCGTGTGCCGGATGAAGCGCACGGCGATGGCGCCGAGCAGTACCGGGACCAGCAGGTCGAGGCGGCCGAAGCAGCCGGTCACCAGGACCTCCACGAGGTCGCCGACCGGACCCCGCAGGTCGGCCCAGGTGCCCACGGCGACGATCAGCGCGCTGGCGAGCAGGAGCAGCGCGGCGCCGTCCTTGCGGTGCGCCGGATCGAGGTTCCTGGCGCTCCGCCCCATGCTGCGGAAGAGCCAGTACACGATCCTGGTGCTCGGCGCTGGCTTCGCCGCGGCCCTCTTGGTGGAGGTCCTCTTCGCGGCGGGCCTCTTGACCGGTGACCTTTTCGCTACGGCCTTTTTGGCAGGGGCCCTCTTCGCGGCGGTCGTCTTGGCCGTTGACCTCTTCGCAGGGGGCTTTTTCGCGGCCGCCTTCTTGGCGGGGGTCTTCTTCACAGCGGGCTCCAGGGAGGTTGGGCGGGCAGGCGGGGCAAGGTCGGGTGACGGGGCTGGGCAAAGCGGTCGTCGTCCGGCGTCGTCACGTGGCCCGGGTCCTGTGCTGTCAGGCGAGCGCGGTCGCGATGAGCGCGAGGACAGCGAGGACGACCAGGACGACGGCGGCCAGCGACAGGCGGATGGCACGCCCCAGCCCCAGGAACTTGGGCAGCGCGATCTGAGAGAGGACACGAAGCCGGTCCGCCCGGCGGTCGTCGCTCATCTCGGCGAGGATCTGCTGGGAGTCGCACCTGGCCCAGTAGGGGAAGCTCGCGCGGTCCGCACCGTGCAGACGGGGCAGGACGACGAGCAGCAGCAAGATGGTGGAGGCGGCCAGGGCGAGGACCGCGAGTCCGCCCGCGACGAGGCGCAGCAAGGGGAGATCCTTGTCGGCCGATCCCACCAGGCCCGCGATGACTGCGCCGTTGAAGGCGAGGAGGAAGGAGGTCTTGTTGTCGGTACGGCCGATTTCCGATGCCACGGTGGCGAGCGCGTCTTTGAGGTTCTGGTCGACGAGCGAGGGCTGAGTGCCAGGCTCGGTGGTGGTCGGGGACGGGTTCACCGGGTGGCCTCCGTCGTCTGCCGCGCGGCGGGTGCCGGGGTCGGCACGGGCAGGCCCAGGCGCTGCGCGAGCGCGTGGCGGGCCGCGAAGTCGTGGGCCGGGTCGTGGATGAACTCGGCGACCGTACGGAGACGGCCGCGCAGCGTCCGCAGGTCGTTCTCGACGGAGCGCAGGTCGATGAAGTGGGGTAACGGAGTGGGGTCCGTGGCCTCGGAGCGGCTGGTCATCAGGATTCCTGTAGGGGATTCGGAGTGTGAGCGGGCGGCGGGCGCGGTGTGCCCGCCGCCCGCCGCTCGTGGGGTGTTTGCGTCGCCCGTGCCAGTCGTGGACGGGTGTGGGTGGAGTCGGATGCCGTTGGCGCCGTGGGCGCTTCACCGGCGGTCCGGCGCGCTCAGTGCGTGGCCGCCGCCTCGGCTGTCGGCCTCGTGGCCGTCGAGGAGCTGGGCACGGCGTCGTGGGTGCGGCCGTCGAGCTCGCGGCCGGCGGACTTCCTGCCGACGCGGACGGCGATGGTGTCCTTGTCGAGCATCCAGGTGTGTCGGGTGCGGTCGCCGGGCTCCATCGCGCGCCACGGGCCCGAGCGGAACGTGCGGCTGGGGCCTCGCTCGCGGAGCGAGGCCGAGCTGCGGCCGCCGTGCAGCGGGTCGTCGTAGGCGCGGCCGCCGCCGAATGCCGGGTCGTCGACGACGGAAGCCGTGACGTAGTCGCCGTGCTGGGTGAAGTAGAACGGCACGCTGTGCTGCGCGCACGCGTCGCGGATGTCGCGGGCCCACTGCGGGTGCAGTGGAGGGGCGTTGAGCCCGAACCCGCCTCCGGCGATGACCCAGTGCAGGCGTTCGGTGCGATGCCACTGGTCGCCGTGGCGCACCATGCCGTCGACGACGGCGTCCTCCGGTGCGTCGGCATCCGGGTGGGTGACCTCGCGGCGCTCGATCAGGAATCGGTCCAAGTCGACGGGGCCGGTCAGTGGCTCGCAGACGACGACCCGTTTCTCGGCCGGAGTCTCCAGCAGTGCGGGGATGCGCGTCTTGGCCGTCCACTGGTCGTTGACCGTCACCCCGAGCCAGATGTTCGCCGGCGGCTTCGCGGCGCGGGCCCGCGCGGACTTGGCAGCCGGGCTGGCGTGCAGGCCGTCGTCCGGCGGGCCATCGAACTGGGCGGCGTCCTGCCGCATCCCGGCCTCACGCTTCTGGACGAAGTCGCGCATCCGGACCGCGTGTTCCGTCGGGACGACGAAGGTGATGTGTGGGTTGTCCTCCATCACGTCCAGGACGCGGGTGATGAAGAACTCCGGCACCAGGTGGTGGAAGAGGTGGGGCACGAGGACGCGTCCGGTCTTCTTCCAGCGGTCGGGCTGGTGGACGCGGTCGTCGTGCCAGATGACGTTGTTGCGGCCGTGTCCGGTGCCGATTGTGACCGGATGCCAGGTGCGGTTGGTCGGGGTGGCTGCGGTGTCAGCCATGGATGCCTCCTGTCCAGGTGGGGCGTTGGCTCACGGGGTTGAGCTCCTGATGTCCCGAGCGCAAGGACGCCCTCCCCGGCCGGGGAGGGCGTCGGATGCGTGTCGGGCGGACCGTGCGTGGCCCGCGAAGCTGCCGGCGGGCGGCGTGCGAGGCCGAACGAAGGGGCTGGTCAGTCCGCGGCCATCGGCAGGACGTAGTAGTAGAAGGTCGTGTGGTCGTAGTCGCTGCGCTGTACGGCGAAGACGTCGGGCCGGTCCAGGGCCAGCTGCTGGAGCTCGGCCTCGATCCACTCGTTGCTGCGCTGGAGGGTGAGGCGGTGGACGTCGAAGTAGCTGACCATGATCTGGACCTTGTCGGCCGTGCGCCGCCAACTCAGCGTCAACTTGCGTAACTGTTCGCGGGCGGTGGCGTCGTCCGGGCAGTCCGGGAGGGCGCGGGACACCGCCCGGCACTTGGTGGCGTGCTCGGTGGCGATCCGGTTCGCGTCGCTCAGATTCAGCCCGCTGACGACGCCGCGGTCCGGGTCCTGCGCGACGCTGAAGTGGCAGCCGAGGCAGGCGACGACGTGGTAGCCGCTGTCGCTGGTGGAGTAGACGAGGACGATCGCGCTCTTCGCCTGGTTCCAGTGCCGCTCGACGACGGTGACGCCTTCGGGCATCCATGTCTTGCCGAGCTCCGGCCGGGGCTCGAGGTCCGGGGGTTCGACGGGCGCCGTGCGGGCGCGGTTGAAGAACGCGAGGACCATGAGTTTGGCTCCTTGTCGAGGTGGGGTGACAGCACGCGGCAGCCCGGTGGGGACTGAGGCGGCTGCCCCGGCGGGGTCGTTCAGGGGGTGCGGCGGGCGGCCGTGCAACGGCTGCACAGGAAGCGGCACTCCGCGCTGAAGGGATCGGTGGTGCACGCGCCGAGTTCGGTGAGTGCGCCGCACTCGGCGCAGGTCGGGCCGAGCAATTTGCGGAGTTCCTCCACGTGGCCGGCGAGGTCGGCGCGCTCGTCGGGGAGCAACTCGGCGATGATGAGCTGAGCGGCTTCGAGGTTCCCGGCGCGTACGGCGGCCAGGGCCGCGTTCCCCGCGGCCTGCGGGGCGGTCGTCGCGGCGTCGACGTCGTGGACTGTGCCGTTCTCGGGCATGTCCGCGGCCGTGGTCATGGAGAGCGGGGTGTCGGTGGCGACCGTCATGCGTCGTCCCCGGCGGCGTCCGCGTGCTCCTCGACGAGCGTGGCGTAGGTGGAGTCGTCACCCGCCACGAGGCGGACCACCTTGGAGAGCTTGATCCAGCCCTCGGCTCGTCCGGCGTGGTACGGGCAGGGCTGCTCCAACGCCTCGCAGGCGGAGCACAGTTCGGGGTCGGGGTGATGCTGGGGCAGCCCGTCCTTGAGCTGCTGGACGCGGTCGCGCAACTCCACGTATCCGCTGATGAGTGCCTCGACAGCGTCCGCGGCGTCACCGTCGATTCCTGCGAGGATGCGCTGACCGTCGCGCGCAGAGTCGAGTACGTACGTCTCGTTGCCCGTGCCGATGATCATGGTCGATGAAGTCCCTTCCGGACAGGGTGTCCGGCGCCCCTACGTCCGTGTCGGCCGGGGCCGGGGCGGACGACAGGGGCGGCCGGCAGGCGGGGTGGAGGGCAGCGGCGCGTTGGCTGGTCCGGCTCCCTGCCCGCCCCCGGCCCCCGTGGCGGGCCGAAGGGCGGACAGGCAGACGTCAGTTCTTCGACGGCGGCACGTACGGGAGGACGTACGGCAGGTACTGGGGCTGCTGCTGCGGGGTGTGGATCTCCGTGCGGACCTCGACCTCGGGCGGGGGCGGCGCCTCGTTGTGCACGTCGACGTGGACGAACGAGAGCGGCGGCAGACGCAGTCCGCGCAGCGCCAGGACGGACAGCGCGGCCCAGACCAGGAACGCGACTCCGGTAGCGATCGGACGGCCGGGCCCGGGAGTCTCGACCCACACCATGATCACGGTGGCCGCGCCCATCACCGTCCAGGTGAAACGGGCGGGGCCGTTGTGGAGGAAGCCGAGGAGTAAGGAGCCGAAGCCGATGACCTTCCAGATGCTGTACGTGGTGGCGGCGGTGATGGGGAGCGCCTGCGTGTGCGTGGTCAGGTAGCGGCGTACGGGGTCGTCGACGGTGGCGCGCACCTCGTCGACCATCTCGGTCCAGCCGGGCACATGGGGCATGAGGCGGCTCAGCAGCAAGGCGCCGAGGAGGGTGGCGATGGCGCTGAAGGCCACGTGGCGGACGGCTTCCTGCCGCCACAGCTGCGCCAGGTTCCTCACGGACTGGCTCCACCGGCGGCTCATCCAGCCGAGGACCTCATTGACGGGGTTCCACCGGGGCGCATGCTCGTGGCCGTTCCCGGCGGCGGAGTTGGTGGTCATCGTGTGTGTCCCTCTCTTCACGGGGCGCTCAGCGGCGCGGAATCAGGTGGTCGTGAGGTCGGTGCGGACGTAGCGCTGCAGTTCGGCGTCCCAGCGGGCGTGGGTGAACAGCCGGTTGAAGTCCTCGATGGCGTCCTTGGTGCCGGCGGGGCACGGAATGAGACCGAGTTCGGGGTCCTCGACGAGCCACCAGTCACACTCACGGCATTCAGCGGCTCCGACGAAGTCGCCGCTCCAGCGGCTTGTACAGGCGCCGTCGTGGTCGCATACCAAGCGCTGACGGCCGGTGTCCGGACAGTGCGCCTGGTCGCAGCCGTCTTCGTGGAGTTCGCCGGGCGCGGCGGCGCAGTCGGGGCAGTTGAACGGCCGGGGGTCGTGGTCAGCCATGGACCAGTTCCCCGGCCACGACGGTGTTCTTGGAGACGAGAAGTCCGGGGCGGCCGAGGGGCAGCTCGGTGACCGCCCAGCCGTGTTCGCGCAACAGATCGGCATAGGTAGCGACGAAGACGTACTCCTCGGCCTCGACCTCGGCGAAGGACCGGCCGTTGAAGACGCTCGGGAACGGGGCGCGGTGGCAGACGCGAGTCTGTCCAGTGCCGGGTGCGCCAGGGGAGCACAGAAATCCTGCCGTCGCGACGGCGCCAGTCGTATCGAATGTTGCTGCCGGGTGGCGGGTCAGGAGGAGCGCGGCCACGGCCGCGGTCTCGTCCTCGGACGGATCCGTGGTGTCCATGTGAATCCTCATCCAGTCGATGGGGCTGTTCCGGCTCCCTGCCCGCCCCCGGCCCCCGTGGCGGGGTTCGGGAGTGGACAGGCAAACGTCAGCGCGCGTCGTGAGCTGGTGGTTTCCGGCGGGCTGGGTTACTGCTTGCCGTCGGTGATCTCGTTGTTGGTCCGCCCGAACCCACGGGTGTTGGTGTGCAGTTCGGTGTGCTGCACGTAGACCGTGCCGGAGTACTGGTTGACCGTGTGGTCGGGCATCTCGGAGGCCACGTCGCGGAAGGCCCGTCCGATCATGCGGGCGGCGGCGCCGAGCGCGATGAACAGGCCGGAGGCACTCAGGCCGGCGATCGTGAGCTGCGTGGGGCTCATGCTGGACAGCCGCCACAGGACCAGGGAGATCGCGCCGCCGACCGGGAGCGAGCCCCAGGAGTAGACGATCACGAGGACCGCGTGGTCGGTGGCCCTCTGGGACATGGGGGGTCGTCCGTGCGGGTCGAACGGCACGGTGCCCGCGGTGGGCGGGGTCGGCAGGGCGGTGGGGGTGGGAGCGGCGGCTCTGGTGGTCGTGGGGACGCTGCTGCTGTACCAGTTGGCCAGCATGCGCGCCTCATCAAACGCTTCCTGAGCCGTCTGGCCCCGCCCACGGCCTGCGAGGTAGTCGGCCATGTCGTGTCACTCCTTACTGGTGGGCCGAGGGTGTGCACACAGGAGAGGCGGCCCGCATCGAGCGGGCCGCCTCTCGTGTCCGGCGGGGTCTACTTGGAGGAGACGTTGTTGACGGTGTCGCTGAAGCCCTTGGCTCCGTTGCCGAACATCTCCTGGACCTTCTCGACGCCGTCCGCGCCGAGGGGCGTCATCATCACGAGGATCCAGAAGACCGAGACGACGGCGACCTCTCGCTTGCGGAAGCTGCTGTCCTTCTTCATCCAGATGCCGATGCCGATGGCGACGAGCAGCGCGAGACCTGAAACGGTCAGTTCCATGGTTGATCTCCAACTTTCGTGAAGGGGGAAGGGGTGGGGGTCAGGCGTCGAGGCGGTCGACGGTGTGCCAGTCGCGGTCGATCTGGGTGAGCTTCCCGAGCCGCTCCAGCCGCTTCGTGGCGTTGGCGACGTTGGGCGGCTTCAGGTCGGTGACCTTGGCAATCTCGCCGTTGCGGCGGGCTCCGCGGTCGACGGCGTGCCAGACGAGCTCGGAGCGGCTGGGCGGGACCAGGTCGTCGAGGTCGTCGTCTTCGACGTCCATGTCCGCGACGGCCTGGAGGGCCGGGGCGGGGGCGAGGTCGACGACGGTGGTGCTCTTGCCGCGCTTTTCGTTCTCCTGCTGGACCAGGTCGCGCAGGAATGCCTCTTCCTCGCCGGCGTCCATGTGCCGGTACTCGTCCCGTCGGAGGTAGGCGATGCCCGCGGGGCTCATGTCGGCTATCGCGTCGGCTTCGGGGTTGGTGAGGGTCGGGCGGGGCAGTTCGCGGGCGATGCGCACCGGGTTGGGGTGGAACATCATGCGGGACTGGGTGTACTGGTCGGAGCCGTCGGCGATGTAGCCCAGGCCGCCGGTTCCTGATCCGTCGGGGAACGTCTCCGGGATCGGCTCCAGCCGGAACTTCGGGGTCCTGGATCCGAGCGACATGATGTCGACGTCCGCGCGTGCGGTGCGGAACAAGGCGATGTTGCCGGACTGGAGCATGTCGCGGATGGCGTTGGCGTGCTTGTTGGTTCCGATGGAGTCGAGGTTGGGGATCTGGACGTAGACCCGGGCGCCGATTCCGGCGGACCTGGTCTGGCGGCCGAGGTTGGACACGCTGGCAAGCAGCGGGTTGACGTGGTCCTTGGCCGGGTCCATCACCATCTCGTTGAACTCGTCCGCGGTGAACTGCATGGGAGCGAACGGTTCGCCGGGGACGAAGAAGGAGCGGCCGTCCATGACGTAGCCGTCGGCGTCCTGCCACTGCATCTTCATCTGCGTCGAGAAGCGGAACTTGCCGACGTCGACGGCGGCCTGGCCCATGAGCATGGCGCCGTAGTGGCTCTTGACCATCCAGTCGAGCACGTGGGTCCAGGAGGCGAAGCCGGCGCCGTACTTGCCGTCGGCCAGCCACCCGACGATCCCGTTGATCATCTGGGCGATCAGGAGGGTCTCCTCCAGCGAGCTCTTGCCGGAGCCGGTGGTGCCGGAGGAGAACGAGTGCACGGCGGACATGCCCTGCTGGCCGGTGAGCCCGAACTTCCCCTCGTTGGGGATCATCAGGCGCCAGCGGGCGGGGTCGCCGTAGATGTCCTTGCCGACCGTGACGTAGCCGCGGTCGTCCATGACCAGGGCCTGCGGGTCCAGCGGGACGCCGTCCTGGAGCGGGTTGATGCTCATTTCGTTGACTTCGACGCGCCTGGCGTCGATCACCCGCAGGTGCAGGTGGGAGACGGCATCCTCGCCGTCCATGTCCAGCGCCTGGGCGATGGCGAGCGGCTGTACGTCGGCGACCGAGGAGCCCCTGCGCGGCATCAGCAGCTTGAAGCGCCGGCCGAACTCGGTCTCCTCGGCGTCGTACAGCTCGCTGCCGTGGTAGGGGGTGTACTCCTCCCACACGGCGGCGAGGTCGTCCATGTCCAGGTCGGAGGTCCTGGTCCGCAGTCGGACGGAGAGCTTGGCGCGGGAGGCGGCCATGTCGTCGGGCCGGTAGATGTTGACCGCCCGCGGCGGGACATCGAACGCGATCGAGACCTCGTCCTGGCCGACGCCGAGGGCGGGCTTGGCGGTGGTGGAGACGATGATCGCGGTCAGCCTGTCCTCGTCCAGGTGGACGTCGGTGAGTTTGGACGCGGCCAGCGGACCCTGGTCGCAGGCGATCCACTCAGCCCACCGGGCCAGGTACCAGTCGACGCCGGCCGGGTCCCCGGCCGCCGCGGGCGTCCCCCGGTCGGGCAGGTCCCACACCCGCGCGCCCCAGGTCGCCGCTGTGGAGGCGACGAGGAGGCGGGCCCACCAGGGCACGTCGATGTAGCCGGAGGCGGGGATCACCGCCAGAGGGCCGGCGCGCAGCGCCATCTCCGTCGGGCTGTAGCGGCGCCACCAGCCGCGCTCCCAGTCGGGCAGCGCCTTGGCCCAGATGACGCGCAGCGCCGCGGCCCGTGTGCGGTAGGCGTCGGCTTTCGCCGCACGGACCAGCGCGGCACGGTCCTCCCGGTGCCGCCACCCGTCGGCGATCCCGATGGTGGGCACGAGCAGGCCTTCGGCGCCGACGGCCGGCCCGTATGTGTGGTCCAGTCCCAGGCGGCGGCGCATCCGGCGGACCCGGCGCCGGTAGCCGCGCCGGCTGCTGCGGACCATCCACTCCCAGGGCTCACCCTGCCCGGGCAGGCAGCGCCACGGGCCGGGGTTCATACCGAGCGCGGCCCAGCCGGCCGCGACCCCGGTGGAGCCGAGGGTGGTGAGCAGCAGCGGGTCACCGGACAGCCAGCCGGAGGCGATGCCGAGTCCGGAGCCGACGTACAGGCCCGGGTTGTGCATCCGGGCCATCTGCGCGCGCAGTCCGGTCAGCTCCTGGGGAGCGGTCTCTTCCGTCTCTTCCTTGATCGGTGTGGTCGTGGCCATCCGGTTCTTCTCCGTTTTCAGCGAAGACGAAGGGCGGGACCGCGGATTGCGGTCCCGCCCTTCGAGGTGGGGTGGTGTCTGGTGCCTAGCGGGGCTGGATGAAGCTCGCCTGGGCCATCTGCACGCTGTGGGTGCGGTTGGCGTCCCTCATCCGGCCGTGCTCCGCTTCGGTCGCCTGCGACAGGCCCTGGGCGTTGGCCTGCAGGGAGTCGGCGCGGCCGACGATGCCGGCGACGTCGGTCGCCATGGCCTCCGACAGCGTGAAGACCTCCATGTAGGCGGAGGTGGTCGGCACGTCGACGGTCAACTTGGTCATCGCGTCGGACATGTACTTCGCCGAGTCAGCGCGGTCGTGGTAGCGCTTCTCCAGCCGCTCGACGGCCCTCTTGGTCATAGCGGCCCGGACCCCGTACGCCGTCGCCCTGGCCAGGATGGCGGCGACGGTGACGAACGAGGCAACAGCCTTGCCTACGCTGCTCATGGTCAGGCTCCCTTCGTCTCGTAGATCTCGGTGTGTGCGGAGGTGTCCTCGGAGTCGACCGCGTCGCTGACGTACGCCTCGCGTTCGGCGACCTTCTCCATGTCCAGGGCGATGTCGTAGTAGACGCCCTGACCCGCGAGCAGCAGCGCCTTGGCCTTCACCACGGCCTCGTCCTGGGCGATCGTGTTCGCCTTCAGGTTGTCGAGGTGGGTGCCCATCCCCTGGTAGTCCTCCTTGCAGCGGGTGACCCAGGCCTGGAGGGACTGTCCGAAGCCCGTCGCCTCCATCTCCGCGAGGAGTTTGTCGCCGCGCCCGACTTCCCGGTCGGCGCGGTCTTTGATCCGGTCGCAGACCTGCTGGTCCTCCTTGCACATCAGGGACAGCTCGTCGCTCTCCTCCGCGACAGACTCGTACGTCACCTCTGCTGCCATACGACCAACTCCTTCACCGGCGGCAGCCGGTTCGCTGTTCCTCATCCGTCCCGACGCGGCGCCTTCGGGCTCCGCCTCCGGGCTTTCGGGTTCGGCAGCCGGGCTTTCGGGCCCGGCAGCCGAGTCTTCGGGTGCCACCGCGGCGGCTTCCGGCTCGGCCGGGGCCGGCGCGGGTTCCGTTTCGGCTGCGCCGGAGGGCTCCTCGGGGCCCTTCGGGTCCGCGGAGTCCTTGGCTTCGGCGGCGGCGGGCTCGGGTTCGGCCGCCGCTTCCTTGGTTTCGGGCCCGTCCGCAGCCTCCTCGGGAGCCGGTGAGGCCTCCGGGGCTGGAGCCGCAGGCTCCTTCACCGGCGCCTCTGCGGCCCCATCTGGCGGCGTTTCAGGGCCTGTTGAGGCCTCCGGGGTCCCCGGGGAGCCATCGCCGCCTGCGGGAGGCTCTGTGGCCCCCTCAGGCGGCTTCACGGTGCCGTCCGGCTCCGGAGCCTCGGTCGCCTCCTTCGGCCTCTCCAGGGAGACGCCCTTCTTGCCGTCGCCGCTGTCGGTGCCCGCCGTCGGCGGGCCCGCCGGCATCGGCGGAACATCCGGCGCGTGGGTGGGCGGCAGTGGCACGAGCACCGGGGCCGGATCGTCATGGCCCCCGGCCCTGCGGCGCTTGCGGTACTCGCGCAGCGCGCCCCGGCCGGTGTCCGCAGCCCAGCCGACGCCCTGCGCGGCCCACCCTCCGGCACGGCGGCCCACCGGGGTCGCCAGCCGCTCGACGCGGGTGTGGCCGCGGTAGCCCGAGCGGAACGCCTCCGGCAGCGTGAGCACCGGATCGCGCTCCGAGGCCGGCGGTTCCTTCCAGGGCGAGACGCCTGCCTTGCGGTCGGCCGGCGCAGAGACCCCGTGCTTGTCGGCGATCTTCTGCACGGCCTTCTCGTGCCGCGTCCGCTCCTTCAGGATTTCCCGCTGCGCCGGGGACAGCCCGACCTTTGCCTGCTCGCTCTGCGCGCCCGCCGTGTACACGAGCCATGCGCAAGCGAGAAGCAGCAATTCCATCGCTTTCCCCTCACGGTCTGCGACCGGGGGAGTGAACGCCTGCCCTCGTGCGCGTACGTACGCGTGTAGGGGCGGGTCGAGTTCATCTCTCCCCCGGGTGAATGAATGGGTGAACGATCACCGTGTGTGACGAACAGTGATCTGCTGGAGGGTGTCGCTCACGTCGCGCCAGGCGCGGTTGGCGACCACCGGATCGACCCTCTGCAGCACGCCGCGCAGCCGGTCCAGCCGCTTGGTCGCGCCCTCCTTGGGCGATCGTTTGTCGGCCCGTTTGATCTCGTTGGTCCAGTACTCGGATCCGCGCGCCGAGTGGCGGTCGGTGGTCCGCTGAAGGATGTCGACGACCTCGCGCCAGACGCGGTCGGCGACCGCCGGCTCGGCCTCCTTCAGCAGTCCGCGCAGGCGGTCCAGCCGCCTGGTCGCACCCTCTTTCGGCGACCGTCCATCCGCCCGTCTTATCTGCTTTGTCCAGAACGCGGTGCCGCCCACGTCGTCGTGATCCTCCGTTCGATCGCTGGGTCAAAGAGGGTCAAAACGGCCGGGCGGCTCGCAGAATGCGATGCCCGATCACCCGGCCGCTGTTTGTGCTGGTCACCCCCCGATTCACCTTCCTGACGGGCAGGTTGGGTGAGAGGGTGGGACCCGGCGCTTCGGCGCCTTCACCGTGTCCCCGAGGTGTTGACGTCATCTCGGGGGCCGGTGGAACCGTCGAAGCAGTTCGTGCAGGTCGCTACGCGGCGGCGTACCCGCTGGCGAGGAGTTCGGCGGCCTCCTGGCGGTACTTCGAGGCGGTGTCGGTGGAGGACACGGCCGTCTCGCGCTGGATGTCGGCCAGCAGCACCTGGTCGGCGTTTCCACCTGCGGCGATGACCATCCGGGCGACCTTGCGGACCGCACGCTCGCGCGGCGAGAGCCTCGCGTCGTCCTCGATTTCGATCGCGCGCCGCTCAACTTCGGCGGCGGCGAGCCGCGTTTCGGCGGCGGCCTTCGCGGCTTCGGCCGCGCGCTGCCCGGCCTCCTCCGTGTTGGCCCGGGCGGTCGCCGTACGCCCTTCCTCTTCCGCCGCCAGCCGGTCAGCTTCGACGGTGCGGCGGCGCGTTTCGGCAGCGTTCAACTCCGCTTCGGCGGCGGCCTGGTCGGCTTCGTTCTTACGCTGGCGGGCCTCGGCGATGGTCGCCGTCTCGATCGCCTGAGCCTCCGCCGCGGCGACCCGGTCGGCCTCCTCCGTGGCCCTCCGCTTCTCGGCGGCCTGCTCCTCCAGTTCGGCCGCGCGCAGGTCGGCGGCGGCCTTCGCCTCACGCGCCTCGGACTCCTGGAGCTCCGCCTCCGCCTGCCGGGCCCGGGCCTCGAGGATGACGGCGGTCTCCAGCTCCTGCTCCTCCCGCTGGGCGGCCCGCTCAGCGGCGCTGACCTGGGCACGAGCGTGTGCGCGGGCCTGGCCCGTCTCGCCCTCCACCCGGGCGCGGGTGGCTTCGAGCTCGCCGTCGGCCTCCAGACGCCGGCCCTCGGCCTGCTTCTGCTCGATCTCCCGGCGGGTGGCCGCCTCCAGACGCCGGCTCTCGGCTTCCTCCGCCCGCTTCTCCGCCTCGCGTTCCTGCTGCTCAGGAAGGGCGAGCGCCTCGGAGACGGTGTAGCCGTAGGCAGCCATCTTCATCGGCAGCCGCTCGTCCTCGGTCGCCTTGCTCAAGTCGCCCTTGTGCTTGCGCTTGAGCCACTGCTCGTAGGCGATGAGCTCCTGCTCGCGCCGGACCATCTCCGGGTAGCTGGTGACCCCGTTCAGCCTCATCCGGCGGTAGAACTTCGGGGTGGCGAGCGGAGAGAGGATGAAGCGGTGCAGCGGGATCCGGTCGGTCGCGGTTCCCGCCTCCAGCCTGGCCTTTTGGATGATCAGGCGGCGGGCGGCCTCCACCCCGACCACGAAGAGGACCGGCATGATGCCGTGCGAGGCGGCCTTGACCAGATCGGCGGCGATCTGCCCCTGTGAGCTGGCGTTGAACCAGATCGTCGCGCCCGTCATGCAGTGCGCGGCCAGCCGCAGCAGCGGCCACGGGGTGCCCTTGCGGATCAGATAGAGGTCCAGCGCGAGGAACGCGATGATCGACGCGTCCACACCGACCGGGAACCAGGGAGCGAGCCGTTCGCTGAACCCCCAGCTCAGGGCCACCTTTGCCAAGGTGCTGTAGGACATGGCGAAGCCGATGGCGCCGACCACCGTGCCGCCGACCGCGGCAACGAAGGACAGGGCGGTCATCAGGCGGTCGCGTTTGGGCTTGATCGGCTTCCGCTCTTCCGCGCCCGAAACGGTCCCGCGTGCATCCGAAACGAAATCGGCTGCCTCCGAAGCGGGTGTCGGCGAGTGCGAAACGGGAGTCTCGTGTGCCGCCTTCTGCGGCACTTCGGTGATCGTCATGATGGCCTCCGGAAGGGGCGGTTCAGGGTGTGCTCGAAACGGTGAGGGCCGCTCCCGAAACGGCAGTCGCCGGAGCCGAAACGAGCTCCGGGGCGCCGACGCGCCCCCGAAACTGGGCTATGGCGAGAGGTCATCCCGCCCGGGACGGGCGAGGGTTCCGGGGAGCGTCGGCAGGCGGGTGCGAAACAGCCCGCAGTTTTTGGAGAGCGGGCACGAAACTCAGGCTTCGGCGGCGAGCTGCACACCGAGCGGGCACGAAAGGGTCGTGGCGGGGACAGCAGAACGGTCGGCCTCCCACGGGGGAGGCCGACCGTGGAGCGCGGGATCGGGGGATCGTCCCTGCAACTCCCTGCCGTCCCCGTCCAGTTGGTCGGCGGGGGCGACAGGCAACACAGGGAAGCAGGTCAGTTCTGGCTGTCCGGGCGCTGCTCAGTGGGCCGGTCGGTGCCGAAGAACTGCCGGAGTAACGGCTGCTTCGGGTTGGCGACCAGGACCATCGCAGCGCCGACGACCAGGACCAGGCCGAGGACAAGGGCGAGCACGATCGGCATGACGAAACCCTTCGTGGTCGGGATAGGGAAGCCGGGTCCGGTACGGGGGGATGGTCGTACCGGACCCGGCGGCACGAGGCCGGCCTCCCACGGGGGAGGCCGGCCGTGGAGCACGGGATCGGGGGAAATCCCTGCTGCTCCCTGTCGTTCCCGGCAACTCGGATCGCCGGGAACGACAGGCAACTCAGGGGAGGGGCCTGCGGGTGGTCACCCGGCCCGCCATAGGCCGTCCTTGCCGCGGATGTAGCGCACCATCGAGAAGGTCGGGCCGAGTTCGTTCTCGCCCCTCACCTCGATCGTGGTGACATCGCCGCTGGTACCCAGGCCCACAGTGCCGCCGAGCCGCATGGCCCGGCGGCGCAGCTGGTCGTTGGTGAGCCCGTCGTTGTTGACCTCAGCCCAGTACCGCTGCTCGGGTGTGGGGGTGTGCTCGGCGGACCGGAGGCTGCCGAAGAGCTGCAGGAAGAACGGCTGCTTCGGGTTGGCGGCCAGGACGAGCGCGGGGCCGCCGACCAGCACCAGGACGAGGAGGAGCGCGATCGGCATGGCAGATGCCCTTCCGTGGTCGGATCTCCGTGAAGTCGCGATCAGAGGAGTGCCGCCCAGGTCGAGGCGTACTCGTCGATTTCGGCCTCGGTGACCGAGAGCTTCACCGCGGCGGCCCTGAGGTTCGAGCAGAGCTGGAGGAAGGCCTCGGGCGGCTCGACGTCCTTGAGGCGCATCGCCGCGCACCGGCCGGTGGCCATGGCCGCGAGCAGCCGGGCGTGATGCCGGTGTGCGTCGGCGTCCAGGCCGTGCTCATCCTCGGTGCCCGTCGGGTACAACTGGCTGTCCGGGATCGGCCAGCTCACGACCGTGACGAGGGCGGGCTCGGTGGCGGCCATGCTCGTGATGGCGCAGTCGCGCCGGGCGGCCTGCTCGGTACCGAACGCCGCGATCGGCCGGCCCTGGTGGAGCAGCAGGTGCACCTGGCTGCGGTCCGGCCACGGCACCTGCACAGGCAGCGGGTACAGCGAGTACGGCATCGGCCCGGGCAACTCGGAGCAGCTGCGGTCCTGGCACCAGCCCTCCGGGGGAGCGCCGTCGGCATGGGCCTGGCGCACAGCAGTCTCGCTCCAGCGGTGCACGGAACGGATCTGCCCCTGGTGGACGTAGACGTGCACGTAGGGAAGGTCTTCGCTCTCCCCGCTCTCGGCCCCGGCCGGAGGTGACTCCGGTTCGACGGAGGCGGTGGGGGACGTGCTGTACGGCTCTCCGCTGTGCAGCCGCTTCACATCGAGACCGAGGCCCTGGGCGTGGCGGACGAGCGAGGCGGCGATGTCGATGATGGCATCGCGCTGCAGGGCGTCCGGCTGGGTGAGCGTCGCCGCGATCTCGGCACCGGCCTGCCGGGCGTCCTCCAGGTCCTCGGCCGTGCGCGCGGCGTCGTCCTTCCCGCTCTGCGCGATCCTCAACTTCCTGCGGAGGTCGGCGAGTTCGGTTTCGAGGCCGGGAATCCTCTCGGCCTCGGTCACCGCATCCTGGAGACGACGGTGGGTGCTGCGCGTGATGACACGGAGCATGTGCTCCCCCTTATAGCTGTGGCCGTGCCGTCCGGGCTGTCCGGCTCTCTTCGACCCCGTCCGTGCCGGCGCCGGGCCGGGACGGACGGGGGAGGCAGCCGTCAGACCGACGGGTGGTCCGCAGGAGCGTCGGTGCAGTCGCGTTCAGGAGCCAGGGCGAACCGGTGCATCGCCGCGGCCGCGCTGGTCTTCCCCCTGCCGGCCGTGCCGCCGAGGAGCACCTTGGTGTCCGCGAAGTGGATGGGGAGCGGAGCCATCTGCCCGCCGACCGAGCCCTGGAGGGCGAGCTTGTCCGTGGGCCGGTGCGGGGCGATGACCCGTCCGTCGGGCAGCAGTTCGCCGGTGTCCTCGAAGAGAAGGAGCCCGTTGCACAGCAGGCTCCATCCCTGCTCCGGGTGGCCGGAGGTGACGCGGGCGGCCTCGCGATCGGGGCTGCCGGCGGACGGGCAGGGCGGCGTGTGGTTGCACGGGGTGTTCGCGACCATCGGGATCTCCCTGGGGATCTCGGAGGGGTGTGGGTGGTCCGGGAGAGGCCGCGCCATTGGTCTGGTGCGGCCTGGTCCCTGCGTTCTCCGCCGCCACCGGGCCAACGAGGGGCTGGTCCGGTGGCGCCCGGGCAGCGCAGGGCTGCAGGTGGCGGGACGGTCAGGCGCTGGCCTGTCGGGCGCGGTTCCGGGCGGCGCGGCGCCTCATGGCCCGACGCTCGTCCTCGCTCAGGCCACCCCAGACGCCGGCTTCCTGTCGGGACTCGACCGCCCACTGCAGGCACTGGTCCATGACCGGGCAGCGACGGCACACGGCCTTCGCCTCCTCGATCTGCAGGAGCGCCGGGCCGGTGTTACCAATCGGGAAGAACAGCTCGGGGTCTTCGTCCCGGCACACCGCGTTGTGACGCCAGTCCATGTGATTCCTCCGTGAAATCGATGGGCGTGCCAGCCAACAGGACGGCCAGCACCAGAAGTTGGGGGTCTTGCTGAGCCCGCTCGGGCGGATGGGGGGCGGGCGCGAGGTGATCTCCGGCCCCGTCGGGCGCGAGGGCAACGCCGGAGGGGGCTGACCTTCCGCGCGCCCGCCCACCCGTACAGCGGCGGTGCTACTCAGCTCGGCTGACGAGGCACCTGATCATCTTTGCGAAGGACGGCTCCGTCGACGGCTCGACCGACCAGCGGTCGGTGAGCGCCTCGAGGATGCCCAGGCCCCGGCCCGACTCCGCCTCAGCACTGTCCAGCGCGGCATCCCCGCGGTTCGGCTGCCCTGAGACGGTGTCGTGGACGATCACCTCGATACCCGGCGAGCCGACCGGTGCGGCGTGCACCTCGACGACCAGCGGAACCGCCTCGCGCGACGTACTCGCCCGAACCGCGTTGCCCATCAGCTCGGACACCACCAGCTCGGCGGACTCGGCAAGGCCCTGGTCGGTGCCGTACGTCGCAGGCACCGAGCGAGTCAGCGCGCGGACACCGCTGACGGCCTCACGGGACGCCGTCAGGTCAGCGCGGAAGCCACGCTCGTACTCGTGCACCACCAGGTCCGGCACCGGATCGGGAAGAGACGGCCTCGCGTCCACGGCCACGGCGTGCAGGGTGCCGGTGCCGTAGACGGTGGCGGTCACCGCCTCCCGCCCCTCTGGTCGTTCTCCTTGGCGCGGCGCAGCGCCTCGTCCTCCTGGCTCGGGTTCCCGTCCCCCTGCGCACTGATCGGCCCGGGGGATGTCATCATGTTCTCCAACAAGGTCGTGTTCCTCTCGCGATGAACGACAAGCGACCGACAACGGCCCCGGGATGCACCCCGGGGCCGTTCTCGTTTTTCGGTTTTCTCGGGCTGGGGTGGCCTTCCCTGGCGGAGGCCACCCCAGCAGGGCTGCTGACCTGAAGAGATCCTGCTGCCCCCTGCCATCGCCGCACGTCACACAGGCGGCGATCACAGGTAACACAGGAGTCGCACGGTGCGCGGAGATCAGATGAGGAGGCTCTCGCGGCGCCGGTACCGGTCCAACGCCAGCCCGAAGTGGTACAGGATCGGCTCGCCCGCCTCGCAGTACTGCTCGTTCTGGCAGGCCACGCAGGAATCCACGTGCTTGCCGGCGACCCGGATGCAGGCCAAGTAGTCGAGGACCACCTGTTCCTCGACCGTCGGAACCGACGTGAGAGTCAGCTCCAGCCGCTCGACCGTGACGTCCTCGGCCAGGTCCTCGAAAGCCTCAGCGGACAGCCGCTCGGCCAGCGCGTCTTTCTCGATCGGATCCTTGAGCGTCGTCTTGCCGGTCGCCCTACGAAAGGTGGTCCATTCGGAGTCCTTGGCCATGGAGCCCGGGAGCTCAAACAGCTCCTTCATCGGCGTCGGGAAGCTGACGCCGAGATCGAAGTCGTACGTACCGGGTTCGACGATTTCCATGAAGCCCCTCCGTGTCAGCACGAGACGTGGATCGGTTCCAGCGGGACGCTGGTGTGATCGTTCGGGGAGTCAGTGCCCACCGGGCGCTGCGCGCGGGCGCGGTCCGTACGCCGGACGTCGGACTCCAGACGACGCCAGTCCCTTGCCCGCCGACGAGCGTGACGGCGATCGCGGCCGCGCTCCCAGCTCTGCTCTTCCTGCTGCTCGCGGATCTGCTTCTGGACGACGTCTGCGCGGGTCTCTTCCGTCCACACCCGCCGCTCGGCCAACTCGTAGCCCAGCGGGCAGAACTCGCCTCGCCGGCAGTCGTCGCACCCGACGCGGTGACGGGCGACCGCACGCAGAGCACGCTCCAGCGCCGCCAACCCCGCCCGGCCCGCCTCGCGTTGGGCCAGAAGCACGGTCATCCGGCACTTCTTGCCACCCGAGCAGATCTTGCAGTCGACCTGGTGACGGGCAATCGCCTGACGCGCACGCTCAAGCGGCGTCTGGGTGGTACGGGGCAGGCGGTGGACCGCCTGCCCCGAGGGCGGGGTCGGCTTGCTGAACTGCTGCTTACTCCGTCGCGCCCCAGCCTCAAGGTCACCCTCCACCAGGGCGGCACCCCACTCCTCGACGGTCAGCCCGGAGAAGTCGACCAGCCGGGCACTGCCAAGGCAGCGCGGCGCCCGCTCTCCCTTCTTCAGGTCCTCCTGGCCCGGGTGATGCGCCTGGATCATGCTGCGCTTCAAGAACCGCCAGGTTCCGCACTCAGGGCACACGATCATCGGCTTCTCACCGTCGCGGAGATTGAGGTCCTGTGGCTTCAACTCGCGGGCGAGGTAAGGGGGGAGAGGGCTGGGGCGCACGAAGAACTCCCTGGGTGGTGTGACACTCGCTGCGTTCCCCGCCCGCCAAGAGCCGACCGCACACAGAATTGCTGGTCAGATCGTGGAGGACAGGCAGCGCAACTGCTGTCTGTAGCTCCCGTCGGGCCGGCCAGGGACCTCGTGGTTCGTCACCCGGCGCGCAGAGCTTCCGACGTAGCTGCGCTATTTGGTTGGTCGTACGTCGGGACCGGGACTTGCGTCCGTTCCCTACCGGCCCCGCCTACGGCGGCTCCGGGCGAAGGTCCGACAACGAGCCGGCGCCAACTCAGTGCGCCGAGACCGGAGTCCAGTTCTCCGCACTTCGATATCGAAGTTGCTTCCAGTAGAGGCTATGATCGCTATCGAAGTCAAGAGGTTCGATATCGAAATACGGCCAAGGGCTTACAGATCAGCGACCTGGGCCGCCCACGACGCTGGCGCTAGACATCGAGGCGCCTAGGATCGCTAGCGAGGTGAGGAGTCGTATGGCGGATGAACCGGGCGCCGAGCAGCCCAAGTACCTGCAGATCGCTGACGCACTGAAGGAAGCGATCGAGCTGGGGGACACGTACGGCCCTGGCGACCGGCTGCCGGGAGAGAGCCTCCTCGCGCAGCAGTACGCCGTGTCCCCGATGACCGCCCGACGAGCTCTCCGCATGCTTGCGAGCCAAGGGCTCGCCGAGTCCCGGAAGGGGGCCGGCTTCTTCGTCCAGGCATTCCAGCCCATCCGCCGACGAGGCATTCAGCGCCTGGCGCGGGATCAGTGGGGGAGCGGCAAATCCATCTGGGCCGCCGACGAGAACCGTCCGTTGGACGTGGACCACGTGACCGTCGAGGAACTCATCCCACCGGCGCACATCCAGCGCATGTTGGAGCTGGGGGAGGGGGAAGCCGCCTGTGCAAGGTCGCGGCGCTACATGCTCGACAGACGTCCGGTCATGGTCGCAACGTCGTACCTGCCGTACAGCCTTGTGGCAGGGTCGGCGATCACTCAGGCGGATACCGGGCCGGGTGGGGTGTACGCGCGACTCGCCGATCTCGGCCACGCACCCGTGCACTTCCGCGAGGAGGTCCGGTGCCTTCTGCCTACGAGCAAAGAGGCAGCCGCCCTGGCCATGTCCCTCGAACGTCCTGTTCTCAAGATCTGCAGGACGGCGTTCGCCGCGGACCAACGCGTAGTTGAGGTCAACGAGATGACACTCGATTCGGCTTCGTACGTCCTCGACTACGAGTTCGACGCCTGACGACATGGGGGCTACCGACCGATCGCTGAATGGCTGGTTCCGTCGCCAACTAGCTTCCGGGGCATGGGCTGTGAGCGAGATGCCCCCGCGTAGCAGTGGTGTGGACTTAGCGTGGCAATACGGCCTCTGCTGCCTGGTCAAGGACCCGTTTGGGGGTGTGTAGTGATCGCTGTGGAGCAGTGGACAGGTGAAGAGGGGCTGCTGCTGCGGTCCGTGAAGCGCCAGTCCGTCCGCGACTTCGCTGACGACCTCGGCATCAGCCCCCGGACGGTCTCGCACTGGAAAGAGGACCCAACTCGCGAATGCCGTCCCCATATGGCACAGATCCTTGATGCCGCGCTCGCCCGGTGTACGCCGGAAGAGCAGGAAGCGTTCCGCTTCCGGCTCGCGGCACTGCGCGGGGAACCTGTTGGCGCGGCTGGGGTTGAAGCAGCCCAGCCAGCACCATGCACCGTTGTCTCGTACAAATTCCTGCCGGTGTACCTAGGCGATCGACTCGGCTCGCTCTACGCTGCCGGGGCGCCCCGGCCGTCGGGCCCCGGAGGGCTTGAGCAGCGGGTTCTCCCAGGGGAGCATCGGACGGCGCATGCCTCCACAGTCCACATTTTTGCCTGCGGGATCGCGTTGGCGCTCCTGGAAGAACACCAACGCGTTGACTCCCTAACCGAGTTGGCGCTGTGGCGGTACCGGTCGTACCTGACGGATCGGGCCTGGACCGGCCAGCGCATGACGCGCCTGTTGGAGCAGTGCAGCCCCGGAGCCGTTGATCCGTCACCGGATCCGGAGTACGTCCTGTCCGTGTACGAGTTGCGTGATCACTCTTGGACGAAAGCAGGGCTCGATCCGGCCTTGCAGTTGCTGACCACCCCGTCGGTCCTGGTCAACCGCCAGGACCCACAGAACATCAGGCCTCTCGGAGCGGGTGTTGAAGACGCCAAGTTCCGCGATGGCTGGGCACATCCGGAAGCGGTGGCGTTCGACGGCGGTGCCTCACGGGGAGTAGCTGGCTGGTCTGGGGTTTCCTATCACCCCCAGCCGGACGAACGTGCCCTGACGACAAGCCAGATCGTTGCCCTAGAGCTGGATGTCCAGGCGCTGTGGGCTCTGTCGTCGCACATCCTGCGCGTGATCGAGGAAGGGCACGACCCGGTGATGCCCCCGGCGTACGGGTGGCGTTTCCTGCGCGGCGCATACGTGCGGCTGACCACCGCAAGGCCGACGGAGACCGCCCAGCATCGGGTGATGCGCGAGGCGATCCTCGCCACGAGTGAACTTCCTGATCGGCTGCGCGCCGCACAGGACGCACTGCGAGACAGCAACCCATAACAGACATACATATGGAAGGCGGGACTGGGTGGACCCTCGTTCGACAGCGCTGCTGGTCATCGACGTACAGCAGGGCTTCGTCAACCAGCACAGCCGTAGTGTGCTCCCCGCGATCGCGCGGCTCGTTGAGGGCTGGCGATCAGCGGGCGCACCCGTGGTGCTGACCCGGTTCCACAACACACCAGGTTCGGCGTACGAAACGATCACCGGCTGGACTCGGCTGCGCTCTCCCGAGGAGCAGGCTCTCGCCGCCGAGCTCGCTCCGTTCGCCGATACCGCGGCCGCCGTCATCGACAAGGACCAGGCATCCGTTTTCACGCCCGAGGGCGCCCAGCTCATTCGGGACGCGGGATGGACCGACCTGGTGCTGTGCGGCATCGACACGGACGCGTGCGTGTACGACTCGGCCCGAGACGCCTATCACCATGGCTTCCGGCCGTGGATCGTCACTGACGCCTGCGCCTCCACCGGAGGGCCCCAGTACCACGACGCGGCGCTGCTAATGGCGGCCCGAAACATCGGCACGGACCACCTACTCACCAGTGACGTCGTCCTGTCACGAATCCACGGAATCCCGGAGGCGCAGTCGTGAACACACGGTCACGCGACACGGACGTTCTCGTGGTCGGCGCCGGCCCGGCCGGGGTGGCGGCCGCAGTCATGGCGGCCAGCCTCAACCTGCGGACCATGGTCGTGGAGGCCGGCCCGGTGGGCGGCAAGCTGCACAGGATCGGAGCCCTGGAGAACGTCCCGGGCAGCTGGTCGACCGGCCCCCAGCTCGCCAAGGCCCTGGCCGTGGACCTTGAACGCCTGGAGAAGGCCGGGCGATGCACGGTCGTGCAGGGCATCGCCGCGAGGGTAAGTGGACACGACGACCGGGCAGAACTCGCCCTCGACGACGGACGCGTGCTCACTACGGAGTTCATCGTGGTCGCCACGGGCGTGACCGACTTGGCGCCGTCCGACGCGGCATGGATTACCGCTTCCGCCGAGTTCTCCGCTCCACCGCTCTGGCGCGCCACTCCGCAGGACCTCACCGCGCGAACGTACGTCCTCGGGGCGGATCGTCCACTCGGAACCTGGCTGCGAGCGCACCCGGATGTGAAGACCACACTGCACGTGCTGTGCCCACCGGCCGACGCATACAAGGCGGCCGAAGTCGAGGCCGACGATCGCGTACGGCTCGTGCCCATCTCGCAC
Organism: Streptomyces cavernae; assembly: GCF_004023625.1. GTDB lineage: Bacteria > Actinomycetota > Actinomycetes > Streptomycetales > Streptomycetaceae > Streptomyces > Streptomyces cavernae. The sequence continues at coordinate 105,371 of NZ_RPDJ01000028.1, forward strand.
GCCGCGATTACCAAGCCCTCGTACGGCGGCGGTTGGACAGTCGAGGTGGAAGGCCACGATGGGGCCAAGACCATCTACGCCGCCACATCGGTGCTCAATAACCTCGGCAACAAGCCGGCGGCTGTGACTGGGCTCGTTTCTGGTGAAGATGGCTACTGCCCACCAGAGAGGCAGCACCGGCGCATCTGGATCGCCGGCGACCTCCGGTCGGCGCGCTACCAGCGCATAGCCACCGCACAAGGATCGGCAGCCGAGGCCGTGCTCACCTACTACTACGAGACCGCGCTGCCCAGTGGGGGCGGGGTTCGATGACCCTCCCGAAAGGCTGGGCACCACGATGCACCCGCCATCAGCGGTCAGCTCGCGCCGACGGCGAACGGAGCCCCCAGGTGAGCCTGCGTACTTCGGCGCGGCACAGGCTCCTGCCTGGCGAGGCCAGCTGGCCGAAGGGCGTTCAGGGCAGCGTGGAGCGTGCGCGAGTCACGGTTCCACCGTTTGGGCGCAATGAGCTTGAGCCGCGGCGCGTCGGCCGGGGGCATGACCTGGCTCATGCAGTCGACGACCGGGATGAGGCCGAGGTTGTGGGTGAACAGCAAGACGGGCTTCTTCGCGACCAGCGATCGGAGTTCGAGGCGGGCAACAGGGCCGAGGACGTGGACGCGACTGCCGAGTCGTTTGGGTCGTCCGATGACGACGAGTCCGTCGAGCTGATCTGCGAGCGTGTCCCAGTCGTACGCGGATTCCCCGAAGGCGGAGCGGTAGTGGAGGAGTTCGACTCCGTCGGGCAGGTCCTCGGTAATGCGCTTGAGCCATCGCTCCCAATTGCAGTCATTGACCGTCTTGGGGCTGGCGCTGACGTAGATGCGGACCGGATTGCCGGGGCAGCGTTCTGCGGCGATCCGGTTCATGGCCGCGGTGTAGCGGCGCTGCTGCTCAGGGTGAGCGAAGGTCTCCACGTCGAGGTGATCGTCGTTCCTGGGCTTCCGCGTCGCGTGCATACCACTAATCATGCCCGGATGGTGCTTCGGGTGTGGAGCAGGGCGGGTTATTTGCGGGTCCTGGCGCTCCGTCAGGACCCGCTCGTCGATTGGCGACACGAGGGGTACCGGGGTGTCGTTGTGGGATCTCAGAGGGGTACCGTGTCCGTGAATAAGATCGACATAGACATGGTTAAGCCCCGCGAGGTGGTGCTCCGGGGCACGGCCGCTGACCTATCCAGGGAAGGTCACGACATGATGCAGGGTACCCGTACCCTCCGACAGACACACACCAAGGCACTCGCCGTGGCAGCGATGGCTCGTCCGTCGCTCCGGCTGGGTGCCTTCTTTGTCTTCCCGCGCCGATCCGGCTGCGGGCGTACCTCCGCCCCGGAAGGGGGCGAGATGTCGTAGTCGTCTGCGGCGGCGCCCGTTGAACGGGTCTTCGAGCCGCCGGGACGCCCGGCCACCCAGGTGATTAGCCGTCACCTCGGCTACAGCGTCCCATCTGCCACCAGAGGGTTTGCCGACCCCCTGAAGGGATTGTCCGTCCGGTTAGCCGCCGGCCGAACAGTTCGATCTTGGTTCTCCGCGAACCAGCGCCAAAGGCGCCTTTTTCATGCCCTCCTCCCTGAAGAAGAGAGGCACGACTATGTTGCAGCATCGTGCTGCCCTTTGTCAGCCCATCCATGCCCGGTTGGCGCATTTTGCGCCGTCTTCCGCGTCACAGTTTTCCCATCAGCCGACCACTTCGCCATGCGAGCCGACTGGCGCGGCATCCCGTGCGCGGTTTCTCTGGGGTGCCCGGTGCGCTGGGTCTATGTCTGTCGGCCACCAATCTTCGAGGCTGCGTTGGCTACGTACTGTTCCGGAGACCGCTGATCCGGTTGTGAAGCGTGGTCCGGGGCATCCGCTCGCGTTCGGCTGGGCTGGTCGTGGTCGTTTGGCGATCGAGGTGCGGGCCGTCCTGGGCAGAAGGGGCCTCGGCAGGGTCGTGGCCCCGGTGCGGCTGACCGTGCCTGTTCCGGGGGCAGAAGGATGAGCGGCGCTGCGGCATCGGCCGCGGTGCCGCCGGCGTTCATCAACTCTTCCGTGGTCGACGCTCCGGAGCTTCCCTCACGGCGGGGTGGTCTGCGGTTGCTACCGGGCGGGGGCCTAGATGACGCGCTGCGGTTGGGTCGGAGTATGCGACTGCGGTTGCTGGCTGCGATCCGGGCGCTGTTGGCGGATGAGTCGCTGGCCGGGCTCGGGGACGCGGCGCGGTTGGCGGCGGTGGTGCTGTACGCGAAGTCGCGGGCGCCGGAAGGCCGGAAGGACGATCTGCAGTCGTATATCTGGGGTGCGGAGCTGGGCCGGTGGCTGGGCATGTCGGAGTCGACGGTCCATCACGACGTGCTGCCGGTGCTGCGGGAGGCCGAGGCTCTACACACCCGGATGGTCACGAACGATGAGGGGCACCCGGTCGGGCTGGACTGCCTGGTCATGCCACTGTGGCGGGCGCACCAGGGCGGGGGAGCGGCTGATCCGCTGGCGCTGTCGAAGGTGGAGCTGTCAGTGCTGCTGCGCCTGCTGGAGGCGCTGTTCGGTCCTGGTTGGGCGCCGGAGGGCAAGGAGCCGACACCTCCGGGGCTGCTGGCTAGCCGTACGGGCAAGGGGGCGGCGACCGACCGGCTCGGGCTGCTGCTGATGGTGCTGAACACGCGGGCGTCGGGCTGGCTGCAGCTGTGCGGCGGCTCGGTGCGGAAGAAGGAGGGGCGCGGGGCGGCGACGCTGGCCCGGCTGCTGGGCTGCTCGGCGTCTGGCGCGCGGAAGGTGCTGGCCAGGTTGACGAAGGCCGGTGTGGTCTCCCGGGGGCGGAAGGCGACGGTGACGCGGATGCGCGGCCGTGGCCGGGTCATGCTGCTGCCGGTCGCCCGTGCGTACGGCCGTGTTGTGGCCCCTGTGGAGGCTGTCCAGGGCTCTGGGTCGGTGTTTTCGCAGCGTCCCGATGGTGCAGTCGGAGATCTTGCTCCTGGCCGGGATGCCAATGCCCTTGGTACGCCTGGGGTTTGTGGTGCCGAGACGGCCCTGGAGACGGGGGATCGGGAGCGTCCCGGTGGTGCAGAGTTCCACGCAGACCACGCACCTGTGGTTACTCCCGTCGTTCCTCTCCCGCTCTCTGGGGGTTTTTCCGGCGAAGGCCGTGGGGGTGAGGACCGTCGGCCGGAGCGCGTGTGCGTGCGCGAGAATCAGGCCCCGGATGGCGAGCACTCCACTGTCGAGTCTGCGTTGCCGGTGGCGAAGGTCGGCCCGCTTCGCGGGGAAAAGCCTGGCAAGTCCGCGGTCGATGAGCAGGGTGGGCAGCGTGCTGCCGGGACACAGGCCGGTGGCTGGCCGAAGGCCGTGGTGGGTGGAAAGACGCGGCAGCAGGGGAAGGTGGACCTTCCCGATGATCTTGGTCTGCGGGTGGCTCTGGGGCCGGTCGCGTGGCTGTGGGCGGGGCTGAACCGCTGGCAGCAGGACCATGTGGTGGCGGCCGTGAAGGCCGAGCTGGAGCGGCTGAAGGACCTGTTGATGCAGCCGGAGGGTGCGCCTCGGTTGCTGGCCGATCGGCTCACCGACCGGCTGGAGGAGGTCGGTGGCGAGGCGCGGGTGAGCAGCCCGTTCGGCTGGATCACTAGGCGGGGCCTGGTGCAGCGGCCGGCCTGCTCGGACGTGCGGTGCGACGACGGGATCCGGCTGGACACTGGCGGCGACTGCGCGAACTGCGGGAACGTGATTCACATCCGCCGTGCCCGCCGGGTGCGGATCGCGGCCGACATCGACCGGGAGCTGCCCGGCATCGGCGAGGCAAAGCGCCGCCAGGTCCTCGAGGACCGGCTGCGCGAGCACGCCGAGGCGGAGGCGGAGGACTTCGTGTGGCGCCGGGAGCAGGCCCGCGCGGAGCAGGCCCGGCGGGAGACGGCTCGTGCGGCTGCCCGGGAGCGGGGGGAGCACGAGCGCCAGGAGGCGGCGGCCGCCGAAGCCGCGCGCCAGGAGCTGCCGTGCGAGGACTGCGGGCAGCAGCGGTCGGCCGGGCTGTGCGAGGCGTGCGGTCTCCGGCGTCGGACCGAGGCGGCGATCACGGAGGCCGGGCTGGTCGCGGCCACTTGGGCGGCCGACCTGGACGACGCCGCCGACGTCGCCGCGGTGGCCGCGCACGTCCGCTCGACGCTGGAAGCCGACATCGAGACCGCCCACCTGCAGTTCCTGGAGCTGATGGAACCGGGCGAGCTGGAGACGAACCCGGTCGCGGCGGCATCCGTGCTGGCCTTCAACGCCCTCCAGGCCGTACAGCAGGCCCTGCCGGAGTACCGCAGCAGCGCCCTCGGGCGGCTGGGAAGCACTCCGGAGGCCGAGGAGGAAGCCCGCCGGGCGTACAAGACCGAGCAAAACCGCAGGTGGTTCCGCGCGAACCCGAACGGCGCGGACGCGGTCGCCGCCGCGACAACGGCAGCCGAAGCCGCCCGGGAACGCACTGCCGAGTACCTGCTCACGGTCCGGCTGGAGCAGCTGCGCGAGCGGACGGCGGATCGCACCGAGACGGCTGCGCCCGCGCCGTGGTCGGCCCGGCTGACCGAGCTCGCGGCGCGACCGCTGGACGGCGAGATGGCCGGGATGGTGATCGCGTGACCGGAGAGGTGAGCGGGGTCGACCTCGCGCGCCAGGCCCTGGCCGCGGCCCGGGAGGCGGCGAAGAAGAACGGCGGCAGCACTCAGAAGGCGAAGCCGAGGCGGTCCCGGACGCAGGTGGTGCGGCGCGACGGCCGAGAGCCGCTCGGGCTCGGCACGGCGATCACCATGATGATGACCGAGCGCGGCATGGTCGCCCCGGCCGCCGGCGGCAGCGTCCTCGCCCAGTTCGGCGACGTCCTCGCCGCGGCCGCGCCCGAACTCGCCGGTCACGTCCAGGCCGTGGGGTTCGACGCGGACACCGGCCGCCTGGACGTCGCCCCCGACGCCCCCGCGTACGGCACGAAGCTGCGCTGGAGCGCGCCGAAGCTGATCGAGGCGGCCAACACGACGGTGCGCGGCGCGAACGTGCGCACCCTGAACGTCCTTTCGCCCGGACTCGGAAAGACCGGCCCTGCCACGGCGGCCGCCGACCCGGATCCGGTCCCGACCGCGCCCGCCGGACCAGTGCGCACCCGGGCGACCGCCTCCGACGGCTATCACCAGGCGCTCGCCGCTCACCAAGCAGTTCGGCCCGAGCGACACGTCGACCCGGCGATCGCCGAGGCGATCGAGGCACAGACCCGCGCCCTGCGCGAGCTCAGCCGGCGTGCGTTCCCCGATCCGGACCCGGACTCGATCGAGAACACCCGGGCCAAGCGCCGCCGCGAAGCCAAGGCCACGCACGCCCAGGCGCTGCGCCGCGCCCGCGCCGAGCGCGCCCAACGCGGCAGTACCGCAGCTGGTGACCAGACCCGGTCTGACCGGCGTACGGCATGAACGCACAACTTGGCCAAATACCGCTGTACTAAAGGGCTTTGATTCGTTGTAGAAGCGGGCACGGAAGTGCTGTACTAGAAACACAGCACTCGCCGGGAAAAGAAGGGCAACGCTTTGTCGCACTACTTCCGTCCCCTCGCGAACGGCACCCGAACCGATCACCCGGTCCCGGGCCTGCCGTTCGTCGACGACTCCCATCTCCCGCTGGACAAAGGCCCCGAGGCCATCGAGGCGGTCGGCCGCCACGAGGCTCAGGGCACGTGGGGGCGCTTCGACCTCGACCGCTCCAACGACGGATGGCGCGCCTTCACCACCGACCCCATCAACCACAGCCTCGCCTGGTCCATCCGCTACCACCCCCAGCACGGCCGGACCGTGATCCTGATGGGAGAGGGAACCTCGTCCCTGCACAGCGACTGGGCGGGGGACCCGCTGTTGTACCGCGCGGGCGGCTACTGGTGGGACGGCACCACCTGGTACCGGCCCGGCCAGATCTGGGACCCGGTCAGCCAGGACTACGAGCGCCGCAAGGCTCAGGCCGCGGTGACCGTCACCGCGGCCGACATGCTTGACGGCCGCGCGAACCCCTCCCGCGCGCATGTGCTGAAGGTCGCCACCTTCGACCGCGAGGCGTCGGCGCTGGCGAACTGGCTCGACCACCTGGCCCTGTGGGGGCAGTTGCACGCGCAGCAGGAGAACGCACTGCCACTGGAACGGTGCGTCGTCAACGTGGCCAGCCCCGAGCTGTCCGGCGACCAGCTGCTGGGAATCCCCGAAATGGCCGCGATGGGGGAGATCAGCGCTTCCACCCTGCGGTCCTACATCTCGCGCCGGGAGAGCGACGTACCGCTGCCGCAGGCGACCGTCGGTGGCCGCGCGCAGTGGTCGCGGCCGGTGGCCGAGGACTGGGTGGAAGCACGCCGGCGCTCCGCCGAAGGTGTGCGGGCGGCCATGTCCGCCGGTGATCGCCACGCCCTGTCACCAGGTGCCGCCGAGGTCCGGGACCGGTTCGCCAACGACTTCCTCAACACTCTCTGGGAGCGCCCGGACGTCCGGAAGCGGTGGATCCTGCGCCAGCGTAACGAGGCGTCGGTCAAGGAGGTCGCCGACAATCTGGCGTGGAGCGTCGCGGTCAGCCTGGACCGCATTCTGCCGACCGACATCCTCGGCGCGACGATCCGGCATGCCGTCCTCGACGACTTCGGTCAGATGCTCGAGCTCCGCGACGCGAAGGACCGGAAGAAGGCGGCCCAGGAGCCCTACTGGTGGGACCTCAACCTGACGATCCCGGTGGCGAAGATGCTCGACTGGTTCGTCCGGCACCACCCCGACTCAGCCCACTGGACGATCGGCGAGATCATGCGTGCCGCGCACACTCGATGGGGCACTCCCCCCGAGGCCACCGTGAAGGCCCTGCGAAGCGCGCTGAACTTGGACGGAGAACTCAGCGAGGAAGTCCTGAAGGACTACTTCGACCGTCTCCGGCCCGCCGGCGAGTCCGCCGTCTGACGGGGGCTTGCACGAAACGGCGGCTCTGGCCGCCCAAGCAGAAAGGGCCTGATGGAACCCCCCGAGCTTCCGACCCCGGACACCGAGCCCGGTGAGATTTACCTGCTGAGTGGTCAGCTGATGTTCATGCCCGGCCTTCCCAGCATCCGCTGCGTGATCCGCAACCAGAGCGGTGGGCGTTGTGTGACCAAGCTGCCCAGCTTCACCCCCTGGCAGCAGTCCCTGCTCGGGCTCCCCACCGAGAGCGGCCTGCTCTGGGTACGCGCCACCCAGGTGCCTGACCACCTCGCCGAGCAGTACGCGGCCCAGCACTGCACCCGTCACCACACCGCTTCTACGCCGCTCGCGGACGACATCTCGCCGCAGTGGGAGGTCTTTGACCCTCAGCAGCACCCCGGTGCCCACGCTCTCTCGCTCCCGAGAGGGCAGTGGACCGCCCTCCCCTTCGACGACAGACCAGCTTTCGGAAACTGAGCTCCCGTCAAGAGATACGAGGGCGCTGGCCTTGCGGGGTTCATGCCGCAGATCGGTGCTGCATTCCGCGCAGGACAGGTCTGACGCCCGATATGTCCGGGGCGAGGGCGCCGGCGCACATCGTCGCCGCCGACGGCTGGGAGGTCGACCTGTCGCTGTGGGCGGACGCCGCCGAGTGCGGGCCGTGCCACCCGGGCAACGACTCGCACTGACCATGCCGTAGTGCGGTCACCTGGGGGCTCTGGCGAGACGGCCGGGGCCCCTCGGCATGCCCCCCGGGTGACATTTCGTCGAAGCCGCCCGCCGCCGGCCCTCGGCCGCCACGATGGGCGGGGGACCACCAGCACCGCAGACCTCTGGCACCACTATGGCCGTGCACGCGCCGCCAGTGACCGTGCTGTTCCGGACGGCTTCTACTGGGCCTGGGGGCAGGACTCCGGACCCGGCGCGGAGGTCTTGGGCAACCTGATCGGTCGCCGTGTCGGCGACCTTGGCGCCGGGGCTGCAAGGCACGCCGCGCACCTGGCGGTTCAGCACCAGCCAGCCCGGGTCACCGCGGTCGACGCCTCACCCGCCCAGTACGCCATGGCGACCGACCTGTACAGGTATCTCGCGCCGCGCCTGCACATCGTGCACTCCGACGTGGTGTCTCACCTGCACGCAATGCGGGGCACGTACGACGTGCTGTACAGCGTCTTCGGCGCCATCGACTTCGCCGACCCGCACGAGCTGCTGCCGGCGGCGGCCGCCGCGCTGCGGCCGCGCGGGCGGCTGGTGTTCGCCACGCTCGCCCACTACTTGAGCGGGGCGCCTGCTCAACCGGGTGTGGTCGCAGCCGATGTGCTGGCGAAGACGCCGGACGGCGAGGAAGCCACGATGCGCCGCTGGGTGTTGCAGGAGCACGTGTGGACCAAGCTGCTCGACGACGCCGGACTCACCGAGATCACCGTCAACGTGCTCCCCGCCACCACCGAAGGAACACGCACCGCCGACACGCTGCTGGTGAGTGCGCACCGCCCGTCCTGATCAGAGGTCGCTGCAGGCCGGCGACGTGGCCTGTGTGTGGAGAGCGGCGCGCAATTGCGCGGCCACCTTCGGATGAGTGGTCCGGCGCTCGGCGGCGGTGCGCAGGTACGCCTCGGCGCCTTGGAGGAGGCCGGATCGCGGGTAGGACAGCACCATCGCACGGTGGGTGCCGTTGCCCAGGATGTGGCTCCACGCGTCGAAGTCGGTGCCTTTGGCGGAAGGGATGTGTCCGTCGACGAAGCTGCCGTCGCGTGCGGTGCAGCTCCACGAAGTGGTGAGAGCGCACTTGGGGCAGGCGAGTGTTCCTAGCATGGCTGGGTAGCGCCGTTCCCATTCCTGGTCCAGGGCGTAGATGTCCTGGGTGAGCGGGATGTTCTTGCCGCACAGGCAGCAGGCGATGCGGAACGGAACACGGGATGACATGCGACGGCTCCCGGGCGTCGGACGGGGTGATCGCTCTCATGCTGGCATCCGCCGCGGCGCAGCCTGGTGAGGCTGGCCGTCCCGGTGGGCAGACCTGTCGGGCGCGGTTAGCCGACGCGGGTCAGGACCCCGGCGCGGCTGGCGAGAGCCATGGACGGCCCCGCCCATCAGGCGAACTCCAGAGCGGGGCCGTCGGCGGCTCGGGTGGGCCTACCGCATTGCCGCGTAGTCCTGTGGTGCCTTGCGGAGGATCTCAAGCATCTGGTCTTCGGTCAGTTTCCGGAAGGCCACCGCGGACGAGTTCGCGATCTTTCGGAACAGGACGTTGGCAGGGATCGGCGGCAGGTCGGCGAAGAGAGGATGATGGTCTGATCCGGCGCCTTCGCTGAACTCGCGGTGCAGCAGCCACACCGCCTCGGCGAACATGGGGTAGTTGGTCTCGTGCTTGCCCCACAGGCACCGCAGCGCGTCGCCGCCGAAATCCCGGTTGATGAAGCCCCAGACGTACGCCATCTCAGCCGTCTTGTCCGGGTGCTTGTCGTCGTTCAGGTACCGGACCCACTCGTTCAGGATGTCCCAGCGCAATGCACTGACGATCACGCCGGTCGGAGCCTCGCTCGGTCGTAAGTCGGCGGCGAACGCATCATTGAAGGTCATCTGGCGACGGTAGCGAGAAGCACCGCCGCCCCGCCACGGCGCCCGCCAGCGTACAAGCGCATCCAGGCAATTGCCTTGTACGGATGGGCTATTGGCGGCGCCAGTGGTGGTGAACCTGGTGCACGTCGGCTTCGAGAATGTCGCGCAGGTCATTGTCGTCTGCGGGGACGTCCAGCCCCAGCTCGCCGGCGACCTTGCGGTAGGACGTCATCATGTCCGGGTCTCCTGCGGCGACGAGGGACGACAGGAGTGCCTGGTCGGCGGGCGTGGTCCGGTCGACGAGGGTGAGGACCTCGACGCGGTCGGCGAGCGTCATGTGGGGGAGCGCGGAGCCGAGCTGCTGCCTGAGCCGGGACCAGGTGGTGGTGGTCTGCTCGCGGGCGGTCTTCTTAAGCGCCCCGCGCACAGCGGCGGCAGCGGATTCGAGGACGTCCGGCGGGAGCTCGCGGCGCCCCTGGCGGTCACGGGCTTGGGCCTGCTTCTTCGCCTGGGACGTCTTCTTGATCCAGGACCTGGCCTGCTGCCGCTCGCCGGCGGACAGCCAGTCGCCGGCGGTTTGCACCGCGGTGGCGAGTTCGTCGGTCAGCTTCCGCTGCTCATCGGCGGGGAGGCGGTCCCCCCGTTGGAGGCGGTTCAGGATCGTCCGGGCCTGGCGTACGGCTGCACTGCGTTCGCGCCGTTCCGTCCGGGCACTGTTCGATTCCTTCTTCCCCTTCCCCTTCTCCTTCTTCTCCGTCGGCGCCTGCTGTGGCCTGGGTGCTGCCTTCGGTTTGCGGCGTCGCTTGGGGCGCGGCGCCAGGAGAGGGTGGAGGACGGTCCGGGCCGCGCCAGGATCGGAGAGATGGTCCTGCTGGCGGAGGAAGGCACGGGCCGCGGTCAGGATGCGCTGCTCGGCGGGGCTGGCGCCGCGCCGGGTGAGCGCCGTGGCGGTCTGGAGTTGGGAGCGTACGTCCCAGGCCCGCTTCTCGGAGACGGCCTGGGCGAGGTCGGCGAAGACGCGCTGCTGATAGTCCTCGTGGCCGGCAAGCCAGGACCGGGCCTCGGCCAGGGCCTGCTCGGCGTCGGCACGGACGGCGGGGGCCAGGGTTTCGAGGAAGGGGCCGCTGCCGTCGCACAGCCGTCGTACGTGTTCGACGGTGCCGGTGCGCTGGGCTGCCTCCAGGCCTCGGATGAAGCGGGTGACGTTTTCCGGCAGGGTTCCCGCGTGGTGCCTGTCGGCCGCCGGGGCGGTGGGGGAGGGGCGGTCGCGGAGGATCTCGGTGGCGGTCGGGGTGATCAGGCCGTCGTCGGTCCAGGCACAGTCGGCGAGGGGGATCCATTCCGTGGGGTGGGCCAGGCTCTGGGTGCCGATCCAGACCTGGCGGCTGGCTCCGCTGCTCTCGCACCGCACCCGGTACACGTATGGGCACCGGGAGAGCACCCCGGCTCCGGCATTACGCCGGGGCCTAGGACGGGGATCCGGTCGCCTGCCCAGTCGGGTGGCACCGTGCCGTCCATGTAGACGCGCAATGCGACGCCGTCGTCGAGGTCCAGGTCCAGCAGCGACCCGATCGGTGGCAGGAAGGCGAACCGGCCGGCCAGGCCATGGTCGAGCAGGGACCGGGACATGGCCGCCTTCACATACAGGTGGTCGGCGCTGGACTCGCCGACCTTCGGCCTCCGGCAAGCGTGCGGGGTGCCGTTGACCTGCGGAAAGTGCTGGAAGTGGCACTGCCGGTCAACGTACAGCTTGTGGGCGAGCTGGGCGCCGCAGCCGCCCAGCAGGAGCCCGCACCAGAAGGTGTCGTGGGCGTGCGCGTGGCGGAACCCGTCCAGCTCGATGGCCTCGGTCGGCAGGACGACAGGCACATCCGAGTGCTCGTCGCCGATCACTGCCGTCTGCACCAGCCGTGTGTCGCGCACTACGACGACCCCCAATCGTCCATGGTCAACGATAGATCTGCGAGTAGACGGTTCGATAGGAGCAGGTCAGGCCGTTGTCTGGCGGCTGCGGCGGGTGCTGGCCGGAAACGCGGGCGGCTGGTTCACTTCCGCCGATGGGTGATGGGTCCCGTCACCGGGGGCCATACTGACCTTGTGACCGTGGACCATGCCGCCGCTTCCCGCTGGGCTCATGTGGCCGAGCGTCTGCCCGCGCATCTTGAGGAGCTGTCCGGCCCCGCGAGCGGGGTGGTGGAGCTTCCTCTGCATCTGGCGTGGTCGGGGCTCAGGCGCTTCGAGGTGGGCGACGAGCAGCTGCTGCTGGGCCTCTACCGCATCGTGCTCACGAACGGCCTGCACGACGACTTGATCGGCTACCTCAACGCCGAACTGCTCGTCAGGCACTGGCCACGGCTGCGGATCGCCCTGGGCAAGCCCGTACGCACATGCTGGGAGCAGCGCTTTCCCGAGTTGGTGGCCGCCGCCGCGGCATGAGACTCCCGGAACTGCACCGACGTCTGCTGAGCGACGCCCTGGACAGCGGCCATGCCTACCGGCTGGTGCTCGCCGGCGGCTACGCGATCCAGGCTCACGAACTCGTGAGCCGAACCAGCCAGGACCTGGACCTGGCCACCGACGCATCGGCAAGCCTGCACGAGATCACCGGCGCCGTCGCCGCTGGCCTGGAGGACAAGGGCTGGGCGATCCACGTCGTCGAGGTCGCCCCTCGGATGGCCCGTCTGCTTGCCACCGACGCGGCCACCGGCGAAGCCTGCGAGCTCGACATTCTGAAAGAGATCTTCCACAGACCTCCCGCGCAGACGGACGCCGGGCCCACGCTGTCCCGGGACGATGCCGTTGGCCTGAAGGTCCGTGCCCTGCACGACCGCGGCTTCCCTCGGGACGTCATCGACGTCTTCAGCGCACGCGACCTCTACACGATCGGTGAACTCGAGCGTCTGGGCGCTCAGCACGACGAAGAGTTCGACCTCGAGGAACTGCACGGACGACTCGAAGCGGTCGACTTCACCTCCGACCAGGAGTACGCCGCGTACGACATGACCCCCGACCGCATCGCCGAGCTGCGAGCGTGGGTCCGGGACTGGCAGGACGACCTCGGACTGCGTCTGGCCGAACCATACGCCGAGGAAGAGGACGAGGACGACGGCTGAAACGATCGGGTCTCTCCGTTGAAGTGCACGTCCGGGAACTGAGGGGGACCAGCCTCTGCTCTTCCGGCCTGTCCCGAACGGGGTCCGATGGCAAGGCGGTTCGCGCGCTGGCGCGGTCAGTGTGAGGCTGTGAAGGCTGCGACGCGTTCGAAATGGTGGGAGGTGCGTTCTTTGCCCTTTGCGCCGGTGCAGGGAGCGTGCGCGGGGGAGGAGCATCGGGGGCAGGGCACGGTGCGGACGTGTTCGCGGGGCGGCTGCAGCCGATGCTGCCCGCCGACCTGAGGGCCGGGGATGCTGCGGTGTCGGTCGGCGTGGTAGGCGGTGACACGCCGCTGGTGATTGACGTACCGGGTGGCGCCGTCCGGGGCGCGGCATGCTTGTCCTGCTGCGACACCGCACTGAGGGCAGGCGACGCTTCGCACCTCCCGCCTGTTGGGGGTGCGGCGCAGGTGGGACACGTCCGGCTGGAGCGCTTCAAGGGCGGCCTGGGTGGCCGCACGGGATGCGCCAGTGCGCCAGTAGGCCAGGAGCTTGGCCATATCGGACCGCGGGCTGGTTGTGCAGACGTCCTGGTGCGCAACGCGTACGGTGTCGGTTGGGTCGGCCCAACCGAGGTTGACGGCGGTGCCGTTGCCGGTGACACGCCAGCGCAGGCCTCCTGGCGCAAGCCGGGTGGGGGCCTCGCGGATGTCGAGGTCGACTGGGACGCCGTCCGGGTCGGTGTGGCGTCGTACGGTGTCCCCGCAGCGCGGGCAGGCTGTCGGGGTCCCGAGGTCTGCGTACTTGGAAGGCACGCGTTCAACGTAGCGGCGGTGCCACAGTGGTGCGGGCGACGCGCCGCGCGACGGCTGAGAGCCGGAAGCCGCGCCCTTGCGGCAAGTGTTCAGCATGAATGAGGGGCCGCGCGAAGACTCTCAGCGGCGACTTCCTGCGCGGTGAAGCCCCGACGGCTGTGACGCACGTCGACCAGTGAGTCGGCTGCGCACGAGGCCGGCCGGGGCGTTCTTCACACGATGCTGAGCGCGGCCAGGGTCGTAAGCCCGAGTCCCATGGATACCGCGAAGGCTCCTCCTGCGGACAGCACGGCCTCGGCCAGCGACGAGCCGGTGGTGTAGGTGAGGATGCCAGCGCCGGTGGCCACGATTATCGAGACCAGTGCGCAGATCACGACCAGCAGAACCTTGACGCCGAACGACGGGTTGAACTTCAACGGTCCGGATGCCCTTTCCAGCGGCCGGACCCAGGGTGTACGGCCCTCAGCCCGACCACCACGTTTGTGTACGTGGGATCTTGCTGAGGCCGTGCCGACGTTCACTGGTCTCGCTGCCTTGCCAGGGCCGTCCTGTGGCTGTTCATCCTGGTCTGCTCGGTGTCAGTGGGGCGTGGGCTCAACGATCAAGCTCGCGGGGCATGCCCCGGGCTACGCAACAACAGCCACGCAATCAAGGGACAGCGCAATTAGGCTCAAGCCCGCTTGGGGGCGCCTTGGTGTCGGCCGACCCGGGCACGTCGGGGTCCCGAGTTCGCGCGTGTCGCTGAGCACTGTAGCGGGCGGGTCAAGCACCAACACCCGCGACACGCACACGCGTTCAAGCCGAAGCCTGGGCTGTGTTTCCCATGTGGTCCAGCAGGCGTACGAGCGAACTGCCGAGCACTGCACTCCACCCCGTAGCAGCCACGGTTCACCTTGCCGGTCGCCTACCCCGCCCCTTCCGCCGCGCTGTAGCTGGGGAGTTGTCTCGCAGGAGACGAGTGTCCGGCGCCGAGGATGTGAGGTGGTCCGGGTCGGAACTGTGCGCGGGCCGGTCAGCCATGTTCTGCTGAATTCTTTAGATACGAGTGATCCAGAGTTCTCCTGAGTGCTCTGAGGTAGAGTAGTGATCGGTGTGATGTTGCCGTTCAAAGGAGACACGCGTTGCCGACCGTGAGCCTGCACTTCGACTCATCCTTGGTGGCCCGTCTGGCGGCTGCCGGGCCGGATGAAACGGTCCATATCACCTTGTCGGTCGACGTCGCACCCGACAACGCGCATGACGGTGGTTTCTCTGGTGAGGGGCGTGCCGTCGCTCCGCAGGGCCCGCTTGCCGAGTTGCTACTGAAGGGTCTGTTGAAGGCCGGGGACACCTTGTCGTTTCAGCAGCCGCGGGCGGGTCGGGAGGCGGTGGCGACGGTGGCCGCTGACGGGCGGCTGATCGTCGAGGGGAAGGCGGTGCCGTTTACCTCGCCGTCGAAGGCGGCTTCGGCTGTGACTGGCACGGCGTCGAACGGGTGGGCACTTTGGCGGACCGCTGCTGGCCAGACCCTCGATGCGCTGCGTACGCAACTTCAGCAGCTTTGACCAACTGGCCCGGCCTGAGCCGGGTTCTCTCCCTCACTTTGATGTCCCAGCAGCAGCCCGTGCGTGGAGGAGTACGTGAGTTCGGCGAGTCGGCCCCGGCCTGTGAAACCCCCGGTCCAGCGGCCGGGGACAGGTCTGGCCACGTCTGCTACGACCGCTTCGGTGGGGGACTGGTCCGAGGAGGTCTTGGCCGACGTTGTCCTGCCCAGCGCTTTGGGCGGGGTGGTATCTCAACGGTGCCCGGTCGTGGTGTTTGTCGCCGGGCAGCCGGGCAGCGGCAAGACGTTGGTCGTCGACCTGGTGCACCGAGCGCTCGAGCGGCGAGGCGGTGCGGTGCGGGTGGACCGCGACGTCTACAAGGATGTCCACCCCCGCTACGCCGACTTCCTCGGCGAGGACGTGCGCACCGCTGGGGTACGGGTGCGGCCGGAGACCTACAGGTGGCAGGCCGAAGTGGAGGCTCGGGTGCGGGCCGACCGCTATGACGCGGTGGTGGAGGCGCCCTTGCCCGACGCGCAGGGGTTTTTGAACGAGGTGGCCGCGTACCGGCAGGCGGGCTACCGCATCGAGGTCGTGGCCTTGGCGGTGCCCGAGGCCGTCAGCCAGCTCGGCGTTTTGGACCGGTATCTGCGTCTCGCCGATGAGGGCAGGGCCCGGTACGTCTCCTGGGACAACCACGACGCGTGCGCGGCCGCGCTGGTCGACACCCTCCGCATGGTGGAGACCGCGCACCTGGTGGACCGGGTCTTCGTCGTACGGCGTGCCGCCGAGGCACTGGAGGTCATGTACAGCAACGACCTCGGCCCAGACGGGGTCTGGTGCCGCCCGGAGGGCGCGGCAGAGGCGGTGCTCGCTGAGCGCAAGCGCCCGTGGGACGCCAGGGAGACGGGACTGTTCCGCCGTCAGCTCGCCGACGCCGACCGACGCGTGTACGACCACAAGCTGCCGGAGGACTGGTCGCTGGCGGTGCGACGTGATGCCGAGCGTGCGGCCGCCTTGGCCGAGCCGGTCCGGCGGATCGCACAGCCTCGCCGGGAGGCGCCTGGGGTCGATTACCACCGGCTCTCAGCAGATGAACACAAGTGGGTTTTTGATGAGTTGATCGTGCCGTCCCTGCTGGGGCGGATCACGCCGCAGGAGAAACCGGTCGCGGTGTACGTGGTGGGCCAGCCCGGCGCGGGCAAGACCCGGGCCGCTCAGATGGTCCGCCGTACCTTGCGCAGCCCGGCCCACATCACGGGCGACGATTTCAAGTTCTCCCACCCGGACTACCTGCAACTGTTGCGTGAGGAGCCGCGTACGGCTTCCGCGCGGATCCGAGCTGACTACCGGGCCTGGCAGGCGCAGGCCGAGGCGTACGTGCGCGAGCGGCGTGGGGACGTGGTCATTGAGGTCACCCCGTCCAGCGCCGCCGGGTTCGTCGCCGACGCGTCCCTGTACCGGCAGGCCGGCTACCGGGTGGAGCTGGTGGTCCTGGCGGTGCGCGCGGCCGATTCGCGGCAGGGCACGGCCGCCCGCTACACAAAGGTGAGCCGACGGGGCGTGCCCGCCCGGTTCACCACCGTGGTCGGGCACGACGCCCACTTCGCGGTCCTGCCTCAGGTGGTGGCGATGGCGGAGCAGCTGTCGGTCGTCGACGAGGTCCTGGTGATGCGGCGCGATACTCACCCGCTGTATCGCAACGCACAGGATGGGCAGGGGCGTTGGGCGGGGCGTCCCGCCGCCGAACTCGCCCTGGTCGCGGAGCAGGCCCGCCCCTACACCCTGGAGGAGGCCGCCCGGTTCTGGGCCACGCAGCGCTGGCTGCTCGCGGCGATGCCGCAGTACCGCGACGACCTCATCGCGATCGGCGCGCTGGCGTGCCCGCTGATGCCTGCCCAGCAGCCGCGCCATCTGCCGACGTACGCCCCCGCGGCCGCGCTGCCCGTGCCCGTTTAGGCCTGTCGCGGTGGCTCTCAGGCCCGCTCCGGCTATGCCTCAGCGGGCGGCTCGGAGGCTTCCAGTTCCGTGAGACGTCCGGTGTAGAAGTCGGCGATACGCGTGATCTCCTCAGGCCCAGCGTCCTGGAGCCGTGCCTGGTCCTCCACGCACTTCTGGCGCTGCCTCGTCAGCTCATCCAAACGCTGCTGGTCGTCAGAGCGCCGAGCGAGCAGCAGTTGCCGGTTGTACCAGGCGATGACGGCGCCCACGATCTGGCGCGCGTCCTCAGCCCCGACCGTGTTCTCGTCACCCGGGCCCGGGGCCGGCCCTGACGGGGATTGCGGATCGGGGGACGACGGCGAGGGCGATGCGGAGTCGTGCATAGGAAGACCACCTCCGGGGTGTCGGGTACCAACGGCGAAAAGATCATTTTCGGTGTTGGGCTGGACCTGGCCTGTGGCCGGTCACGGTACGCGGCATAGATTGGGTCTCAGGTGATCACTTCTGGGGGGACTTCGTCACATGGCCGACCTTCGTGCGCTGTTCAGCTCCAATGACCCCGTGGGCAGCAACGAGGCATTCACCAACCGTCAGGCCCAGTGGCACCTCGTCGCCACCGCCATCGAGGAGCACCTGCGACACATCGCCGCCTCGGGCTTCGACGTCGAGGATCTGGAGGCGCCCCGCAACAACGTGATCGTGTTCCACGGGGTGGGCGGGGTCGGGAAGTCGACCCTGCTGCGCAAGATCGAGGCGTCGCTCACCGACGCCGAGCAGCGTCCCGTCCAGTGGGGCGAGCCCGCCTGGGCAGGCAAGCGAATCCTGCCGGTCCGTATCGACCTGGCCCGCTCGGCATCGAACGGGTCGGACTACGAACGCGTCTTACTCACGGTCCGCCTCGCCCTTGCAGCCCACATCGGCCGCCCCCTGCCCAGCTTCGACCTGGCGCTGCGCCGCTACTGGGACGCGCAGCACCCCGGCGAGCCGCTCGAGGAGTACGTTCGGCGCACCGGCCTAGCGGGGAAGTTCGGGCAGATGCTGCCGCAGCAGGTTCAGGGCGCGGTCAGCGAGGCCGTCAGCGCCCTGCAACTGCCTGGTCTGGTCGGCTCGGCCGCCGGGCAGGTCGCGTCGGCGCTCATCACGGCACTTCGCGAGCGGCGCGAGCGGGCGCGGGCTCTGGCCGGCTGCAAGAGGACCGCCGATCTGCTGGAGATCGAACCCGACCTGGAGGCGCTCTCCTACTATCCGCACCTGCTGGCATGGGAAATCAGCCGCCTGCCCGCGAAGCACTCGGTGGTGCCAGCCATCCTGCTGGACACTTTCGAGGACACGGGCGACCGCCACCGCGATACCGAGCGCCTGCTACAGCGGCTCGTGTGGCTGATGCCGAACGCGTTCTTCGTCGTCAGCGGCCGCAACCGTCTGCCCTGGGCCAATCCCGCCTTGCAGGGCCAACTGGATTACACCGGTCCGGCAGCCTGGCCCGGCCTGGACACCCAGCAGCCGGCTTCGACCGCAGGGCAGGGCGGCGCCCGCCAGTATCTGATCGGGGACCTCTCCCCGCGCGACTGCGACGACCACCTCGCCCGCCGCCTCACCCAGGACGGCCAGCCGCTGATCAGCCCGGAAATCCGCGAGGTCATCACCGAGCGTTCGCACGGCCTGCCCCTGCACCTGGACCTGGCCGTCAGCCGATTCCTGGAGATCCGTCGTACCGGCCGCACTCCCGTGTCGGCCGACTTCGATCACACCTTCCCCGCCCTCATCGCGCGCACCCTTTCGGACCTGACCACCGACGAACGCCACGTCCTGCGCAGTGCCAGCCTGTTGGACGCCTGGGACCTGGACCTGGCCACCCAGGCCGCCGGCCTCACCCATCAGTCAGCGGCTCGCCGACTCATCGAACGACCGATGATCAGCGAGGACCCGCAAGCGACCTGGCCGTATCACCTGCACGGCGCCATCCGCACCGCGCTGCGCACAGCCGACGACCACACCGAGGACCAGTGGACCCCCGCCGACTGGCACCAGGCCGCCGTGCGCGCACTCGCCGCCCTCGGCCGGCAATGGCAGGATGCCGAGACCGTCGTTCCCGGCCGGATTCTGCTCGTCGCGTGCCTGCGCCAGGGTCTGCGCCTGGCCCGAGACCATCGCCTCGATGACCTCGACTGGCTCACCGACGCCGCCTACGCCTACACCGACGACTCCGTCTGGGAGCCCATCGCCCCACCCACCCAGCAGCCCGCGCCCGGCAACGCCGCACACCAGCCGGGGCCGGACACGCCCGCCGACGCCCTGGCCGAGCTTCTCGCCGCCATCGCCCGCCGCCAGCACGAGCACCGCGAACGCACCGCCGAGCGCCTCACCGCCGTCCTGGACTCCGGTCTGCTGTCCGGCGAGCTCACCGAACTCGCCTTGTATTACCGCGCCAAGGCCCACAAGGACCTCGGCCGCACCGACGCCGCCCTCGACGGCTACCGCCAGGTCGCCAACGCAGACGGCCGGCTCGCTCCGCGCGCCCGCCGCGGCCTGGCCAACCTCGCCCGCATCCGCGGCGACTTCCCCACCGCGCTCGCCGCCATCCCCACCCTGGGCTGGAAGGGCCGCCACCACCGCGTCCTGGGCCATATCCGCTTCCCCCACGGCGACATGGTCCATGCCATCGCCGCGTTCGACGCCGCACGGACGGAAGCTGAACAGCACGACGCCCCGGGCGAGCGGGCCATCGCCCAGACCCTCCTCTCCCTGGCCTGCGCCTTCACCGACCCGGCCCGCGCCGACGACGAACTCGCCCTCGCCCACCAGCTCCTCGGCCAACTCGACCAGCGGGCCACCACTCTCCTCGCCCAGGTCGCCACCCTCGTACGCGACGCCGGCACCAACGACGTCACCGACCGCGCCACCGTGCTGCGCACCGAGATCACCGTCGCCGGGCTCGCCTGGCTCACCCCGCTCCTGGAGACCGCCCTCGCCTTCCACCACGCCGTACGCGGCGCACAAGACGCCCTGACTTCCACCATCGACCGTCTACGCGAGGCAACCGCGAACGGCGACTTCACCTACTACATCCACATCGCAACTGCCATGGGCGACCTGCCCCAGCCCGGCGAGTCGGCCATACAGTGGCTCGACGATGAACCCACCGTCCGTGCCCGCTGGCGCTCCCTGGTCACCGCCCGCCAGCACCACCTCGGATACTGGCCGGGGTGAGACTGCCCCAGGCCGTCCCCGGCTTCCTGACCTGGTCGGTGTGTCGAGCCAATTCCACCGCTGGTCATCAGTGTGAGTATGTGCCGACAAGCTCGCGCAGCGAGTACCCCGAGGCCTTGCGCAGCCGGGCGGCGACGACAGGCTCGATCCCGTACCGCGCGGCTTCCTCGGCGATCGCCGCCACCTCCTGCTGGGTCACCGGGGTCTGGAACATCTGCCGCATCTTGTCGGCGGTCTCGGCCTCGAAGGTGTGGCTGGCCCCGTCCTTCTTGAGTGTCAGGGTCCCGTCGTCGTTGAGGACGGCCTCCGGCTCGCCGTCCTGCGGCACCAGGACCTCGGTGATCAGCTTGATGGGTGTCCCGTCGGGCAAGTACGTGTCGACGACCGCGACATCGGGGTGAAGCGCCTTCCACCCCTGCACCACGTGCGGGGCGGAAGGACGGTGGAGGGCCATGCCGAGCGGGTCGTAGATGACGATGCTCTCGCCCGGCTCCAGCACGGTGAAACCGGCCTGCCGGTAGTACGCCGTGAGGAAAGGGCTGCTGGTGGTGAAGGTGCCCATCATCAGCCGGTATCCGAGACCGCGGTAGTACGCGCTGGCCCTCTCGATCAGGCGATGCCCCAGACGGCGGCCGCCGGCCTCGGGCGCCACGGACAACGCCTCAATGTCCACCACCTGGTTCACAACCCACGACCGGTGCTCAGGGCTCATGTACTTTATGGAGCCGACCCACCCCAGGGGCGGCGCTGCGGCGACCACGGCCACGACGTCGCCCCGCCGGGCCTCGGCGACCCAGGCACCCCGCACCCCGCAGGCGGGGTCGAGCCGGTGATTCCTGGCCGCGAGGCAGGCGATCTCCTCAGCGTCGTCCGGACCAGTGAACTCCACCCGCCCCAGCAGCTTGCGCACCGCGGCCTCGTCAGCGAGCCGGGGCTCGCGGATCAGCATTCCTCCAGCCTCAGCACGCTGTGCCCGAACCGCCGCCCTTGCCCGTGACGCTCTTCCCATGCCCCGCCCAACGACAAAGGCGGTGGCGGGGTCCCCGCCGTTAGGCCGGACGAGTAGCCGCCCACGTGCACTTGGTGTCCTTAGCGTTTGATTCTGCCGCGTGCTGCAAGAGCGGCGAGTCCGAGGAGGATGGGCTCGCTGAACCGGCTGAACATCTCGATCCAGGTGCCGGCGGTGGTGAGGTCCTGGTCGCTGGAGCGGAAGACGACGGAGTTGAGTACGACGTGGCCGGCTTTCTCCGCTCGTTTGAGGGTCCAGCGTTGGCTGAGGGGTCCGGACAGGGTGGGGTCGGCCTTGTCGAGTACCAGGTGGATCCGGTTGCTAGGGGAGGGCATGGTGCCGGTCGCTGTCTGTTTCGGCGTCGGATCGGGCAGGCCCCACAGCACCATCAGCACCATGGTCAGGGTGATGGCGACGCCGAGCGCGGCCAGGGCGCGGGAGGCGCGCAGGCCGTAGCCGGAGACCAGCCAGTAGGCGTGTAGCAGGAGGCGCTCGCCGAAGGGCGTGTCGCGGTCGAGGCGGCGCATCTCCATCTCGCCGAAGTAGAAGTCGGCGGCGCCGGGCTCGTTCTTGCCGTCTTCCAGGGCCTTGCGCAACTGCCGGTAGGTGGCGGCCAGGTCCTTGGGCCCGGGGGTCGCGGCCGGATCGGGGTGGGCGGGGCCGGGTTCCCAGCCGCGGGTCTGTGCGGAACGGCGGCCGGGAAGGGGCAGGGCGCGCCAGTGGTGTTCTTCGGCGATGGTCCGGCGGCGGGTCCAGGGGGCCGGCGGGTCGGCGAAGGGGACGTGGCCTTCGAAGCGAAGCTGGTCGAGGTGGTGGGCGCCGGTGAACAGGCAGTCGGACAAGTCCACTCCGGACAGCGCGAGGAAGGAGACGTCTACGCCCGCCAGCGTGGCGATAGACGGCTGTGGATCTTGTCCGGTCAGCGGTTCTTCGGGGATCAGGTCGTTGTTGAAGGGGAAGGGCCGGGGGTGGAAGTTTATGGCGACGGGCTGGGAGAGCACGGCGTCCAGCAGGTTGATGTCGGCGTAGCGGACGTCGAGAGTGAGCGCCGTGTTGATCTGCGCGGCCTGCAGGAGGATGTGCGCGGCGGCGATCCGTATGCGGATGGGGCAGGTGAGGACGGCTTGGGTCAGGTCCAGTTGGCCTCCGCAGACGATGGGGCCCACGAGGGGCCCGTTGAACGTCGTGTCGGGGAAGGCGACGTCGTCTTTGAAGCGGGCCCCGGCGAATATGGCGTCGCGGCCGAACGCCGATTCGAAGAACCCTGCTCTCCCTTCGACTTCTGCTGAGACGAATACGGCGTCGCTGGTGAATGTCACGGCGTGGAAGGCGGCCTCGCCGAGCAGTTGGGCGCGGGAGAACAGTGCATCGCGCGCGAATTTGGCGTGGTCGAAGTCGGCGTCCGAGCCGAAGAGGGTGTCCTGGAACCAGGCGGTGCCTTGGAAGTCCGCGTGCTCGAAGGCGGCTCCCAGCTGGAAGACGGCTTCCTCGAAGACGGCGTCGCCGTTGAAGGTGACCTCGTAGAACCGGGCGTCTTCTTCGAAGTGGGCGAGCCAGAAGAAGGCCTCGCCAGTGAACGTGACGGAGGTGAAGTCGGCTAGTTCGGGGAAGCGGGCGCGGCCGAACAGGGCCTCGCCGAAGGTGTTGTCGACCGCCGTCTTGAGCTCTTCCAGCAGTCCGCGGGTGAAGGGGACACCGCGGCAGTCCACCGCGGCGCCGGGCGATAACGCCCCGAGCTCCTGGTGTCGCTCATCCGGTTCGAGATTGGGCCAGGCACCGGTCGTACGGCGCCCACGGCACACCGAAGCAGGCGCCGTGGTCGCCCGGGACCCCGCAGGCAGGCCAGCGAAGCCGGGGGTCCTGGGCCAGGAAGGCCAGGATGGGGAGGCCCTGTTGTATCAGGCTCACCGGGTCTGCAGGGCGCCGCTGTCGATGAGGCTCTGGATGTAGGGCGGCCAGTCCCGCTTCAGACTCTGGACAATGCCGTCGCGCACGTTCTGGCGGACCTGCGGGGTGACGTGTTCGACGTCGCCGTTGGTGTAGTGCAGGCGCAGGCCTTCGCGGCTGGCGTCACACAGGATGGCGTGGGCCTTCTGCGTGAGGGTGAGGTACAGCTGCGGGACCTGCGCGTCCAGGAGCTCGTCGATGACGGCCTCGTAGTCGATGCCGAGGTCGCCCCAGTCCTTGCCCTGCTTGTCGAGCCACAGCGTGACGTCCGAAAAGAACACGGCCTCGCCCGGGCCGTCGTTCGGCTCACGGGCCAGACCAGTGGAGAGGTCGAGCACGATGCCGGCACCCTTGCTGACGAGAGAGCGAGGGATCATCGTCGGCGCGATGGCCACCGCGCACTCTCCCCAGCCGTCGCGAGTCTCGGTCGGCCAGGGCAATCCCAGCACGAGCCATCCGGCCGGTGACAGCGGCGAGTTGGTCACCGTCATCTCCCCCTCTTCGTCTTCGTGGTGTCGCGGTCGGTTCGAGTTGATCTTTTCTGTCCGGCTGCGGGGCGAGCAAGACTGCATCGAGCCGTTGCGAGCTCCTGTGGAGTGCGGCGGTTGTGCGGCCTGGGGCGGCCTTCAACTGGGCCGGAGGGCACGGACTGGACGCTGGCAGACCTGGCTTCCACCGCTGGGAGATGAGTCCTTCCACCAGGGCCCATACTGAAGCCGTGCCCATGCACCGTGCCTCCGCTTCCCGTTGGGCTCATGTGGCCGAGCGTCTGCCCGCGCATCTTGAGGAGCTGTCCGGACCTGAGACAGGGACGGTGGAGCTGCCCCTGCATCTTGCGTGGTCGGGGCTCAGGCGCTTTGAGGTGAGTGACGAGAAGCTCCTGGTGGGCCTGTATCGCATTGTGCTCACGAGCGGGCTGCGCGACGACCTGACCGGCTACCTCAATGCCGAGCTGCTCGTGTGGCACTGGCCGCGGTTGCGGATCGCCGTGGGCAAGCTGGTGCGCACGTGCTGGGAGCGGCGTTTTCCTGAACTGGTGGCCACCGGGGCTACTGGCGGCAGAATCCCGGTATGAGCGAACCTGCGCTGGCGGTGGAGCTGCATCACGTCGCGCAAGGGTGGGCGATGCTCGGGAGAATCGCGGTCATGACTGATCACCGTGAAGAGACGGACGGCGGCGGCCGCGAACGGGTGACGCGGATCGTGACCGGCCGCCAGGGCGAGGCGGCGTTCACCCACGGCCCGGTCAAGCAGACCAGCCACATGCACACCCTTGAGGTGGTCACCTTCTCCGGCTCGGAGGAGTCGGATGTCCTGCACGCCGCCGGGTCCTGGATGGCCGAGTATCCGCTCACCCTGATCGTCTCGCTGAACTGGCGCTGGGATCACCCAGACGAGGATCACTCCTGCTGGGTGCTCGACATGACGGTTGATCACGAGCCCGGGATGAACCAGACCGAGGAGTGGTGGCGGGCCGTCAGCGGCGATCCGCGGCTTCGGGAAAGCGGGACGGGACACGACCGGAAGGGATAGGCGGCCCGGCGAGGTCAGCCGCGCATCGAGGTGCCGTGCCGGCGGGCCAGCTTCAGCGTCTGTGCCCAGACGCGTTTCACCTCGGGCTCGGTCTTCCAGTACTTGCGGATGACGGCGGGGCCGCGCGGCGGCTCGGTCTCGGTCAGCAAGGCCGCCATCTCCTCTCCGCCGGTGAAGGCGATGTGCTCCTGGACGCCGCCGTAGTGGAACCACACCTGGTGCGGCGGCTCCTGGTCGACCGCGATGTGTACGGCCTCGAAACCCAGCAGGGCCGCCGTAGTGCCACGGGGTGTTCCCTTGGGAGTTTCGCGGGTCTCCCGGCCTCGGCGGGCACCGGCCGTGGCGAAGAAGGGACAGACCGCACCCGAGAAGATCATGCAGTCACGGTGTCCGGGACCGTCCGTGCGCTTGCACGCGTTCTGCGCAACGGTCTGTTCGGCGTCATCCTGCGCGAACAGCCGGTAGAGGCTCTCCCCGGGAGTGAGGGGGAGGCCGCAGACCGCGCAGCACCCGTGGGCGTACAGCGCGCCACATCGGCGGAAGTCCTGCACGGCCAGTTCAGGTTTGCCACGCAGCCAGAGGTTTTCGGCGGGCACGGGGTAGCCGCGGGGATCGCGGGGGAGACCGGCGATCCGGCCGGGCACGGGCGGGAGTTCGATCATCGGGCCATCTTGTCGGGCCGGAGCGCGCGGCGTACAGGCCACCTTCGCCCGCGAACAGCGCAGCGGCGGAGGCCCGGAGAAGAAGCCGGTCAGTTCACGGGGCGTCGTCTGTCTCGTCGGCGTCGGTCAACGGCGAGGTGGCCTTTCGTGGTCGGCCGCGGGGCTTTTCTGCAGGCCAGTGCTCGTTGAGCTGCTCCAGGAAGCCGTCCGGGTCAGCGACCAGCGCGCTGAGGCACGCCACGACGAAGGCCTTCATCTCTCGGTCGCGGTCGCTTAGCGCCTGCGTGGCCTGCTGTTTCAGGGTGGCGTCGGGACGGACGGTCAGACCTGGGTCTCTGTGCCGATCGCGTCGCTGAGGGGGCATGCGAAGAACTTTTACATAAGTGGCTTGCCACTTTCAAGGCTCGGCGCTACCTTGAAAGTGGCAAGCCACTTATGGGATGTGGAGGAACCTGCCCGTGAAGATCAGTGAACGCAGCAACCCCGCCAGCTACCAGGCCGCCCTCGTGAGCGCGGCGCTCAGCTCGGGCGTCGGCCACGATGCCTCCGACGCCGACCTCGACCAGGCCGCCACCGGGGCGGGCCTGCGGCCCCCGGCGCTCGCCGCGTCGCGCGAGGCCGTCCGGGTCGCCCTCCAGTGCCCGGTCGACTTCATGGACGTCACCGACAGTCCGGACGCAGTCGTCGGCGGCAACGACATCGGGCAGGCCGTGTTCGACGCCGCCAGCGAGCGCCGCCCCCTGGTCGTCCTCGACCACGACGGCCGCCCGGTCGTGATGGTGCCGCAGCCCGTTGAGGAGTCAGCGTGAGCGCCGGCATCAGCCAGGCAGCCGGGGCGCGCGAGATCGAGTTCGCCCCGGCTCTGCCGGACGACCTGAAGGTGGAGACGGGCACCGGCTACCTCCAGCCGGGCGGCCTGGTCGTGCACACCGGCTGGTCCCGCCCGCTGGACGGCGCACCGAACGAGCGGAGCCAGCACCCCGCCTACGAAGGCAGCAGCGTCCAGTGCTGGAACATCTCCACGCCCGACGGGCACCGCGCGAGCCGCTTCCCGTACCTGACCCGCCCGGACGCGGCCTCGGCTGCGGCGCGCATCGTGACCAGCCTGCCCGGCGGGCTCTGGCCTTCCGACGCCGACACCGCGGCGCTGCTGCCGCTCGCCCTGGAGGCCTCCGAATCGCCGGCCATGCTGCCCCTCACGCACAAGGGCAAGCCCAACTGGGGCTCCGGGCTCGGAGGCGACCTCGCCGACTTCTGGATACCCGACACCCGGGCCGCGTACGAGCGGATGATCGACGCCCACGGGCGGATCCCGAAAAACTGCCAGGCGTGCGCCAAGACGGTGCGTCAGCAGAAGCGCCTCGGCTGGATGCCCCGGACCAGTCACTGGCCCCTGTGGTCGGTGCAGGGCCACCGCGGACAGCTCGTCCGTCCGCACTGCTACTGCACCGCCTGCATGCGCATCGACGTGTCCATGGGAACGTTCGGCCCGGGCGTCGACCAAGAGGGCGAGACCGTCCCGGGCGCCATGGCCATCTACCCCTACAGCGCCGTCCCGGGCGTGGTCGACCCCGGCATGGACCGCGGCGAGCGGCCCTTCGCCTGGTTCAACTACTTCCTTAGCGAGGGCGGGTGCGTCGTCATCGATGAGCGCCCCACCGTGGGGCTCTGGCCGACAGGCGTGCGGCATGACGACGCGCTGTTCTGCGAGACCGGAATCACCGGAGAGTTCGGCGTCGACGACGTCACTCCCGGCTCCTAGCACGGATCACCGAAGTTCGAGCGAAGACGTGGGCGGACGCCGGATCCCCGGGAGGTGATCCGGCGTCATCCGCCCTCCCGCGCAAGTGCTCCGATTCCTTCCCGTTCGCGGAGGCACCCTGATGATCACCCGAACCTCTTCGGTCCTGACACACGACGGCCAGCCGGCCGGCCTCGGCCCGGCGGGCAGCAGCGAGCCCGCGTCGTACGGCCTGCCCACGTGGTACGACGAGCAGCACGCCCGGGAGAACGCGACCCGCTACCTGCCCCGCACCGAGGTGGAGGCGACGATCCGCCGCTACCTGGAGGTGAAGCAGACCAGCGAGCTCCTGGGGAACATCCCGGGCACCGAGCTCAGCACCGAGCAGTGGCACTCCCTGTGGGCTGCGGACGGTGAGCTCAACGACCTGTACGCGCGGCTCGACCAGGCCTGCGCTCTGATCTACCTGCCGGACGGATACCGGCCGTCGTACCTCGACCACCTGGCCGAGGCCTACCGGACGGGCGAGATCGTGTCCGTCCGTACGGTGCCGATGGTCGGGAACCTGCCCGTCGAGCACCACGCCTCCCTCGGCGTCTCACGGAAGCCGCTGTCGCGGGTGCCGGAGGGAGCGCGCGTCGAGGCCACCGTGTCGGTCGCCTCGATCCGGCAGGCCAACGGGTACGTGCGCCTGCTGCTGCAGGACGAGGCGGGGCAGGCGGCGCACGCCCGGATCCGCGACGACCGCTGCGCCGTGGCCGACCAGGTCCTCGGGCGCCTGCTCCAGGTCGGCGACCGGGTGGTGGTACGCGGCTACGCGGAGCAGGAGCCGGTCCTGCCCGCCGGTATCAAGACCATCGATGTCTTCACCGTCCAGGCCGCGGCATGAGCACGGCCGCCGCGCCGAAGCTGTGGGCCGCCGGCATCGAGGAGACACGCGGCAGGCTCGCCGAGTGGCTCGATGCCTGCCGACGGCGGCGCGCCGAGGCCCGTGCCTGGTACCAGGCGGGCACGCTGGAGGAGTTGGCGGCGTTGACGGCCCGGTGGCTGAAGGGCCAGATGTGGTGGACTCCCAACGGCCACGTCGGCGGCCCCGACCCTGAGACGTTGCCCCTGGTCGATGTCCTCGCGGACCTCAACCTCGCCGGGATCCTCACCGAGACCAGCCAGCCCGGCGAACTGGCCGTACTCCACGGCAGGCCCTGGCGGCAGCGGGCATACGTCACCGTGTTCGTCGCCCACCCGGAGCCCGCCCAGACGTTGGCCGCGCAGGCCGCCAAGGCCGGACTGGTCGTACGGACGTACCGGCCCGGGCGCCGTGTCGACGAGAACGGGGAACGCGACGCCGTCGACGTGACGACCTGGGAGGGCCACGGTGTCATGACCGGGATGGGGGACCGGATATCGCCGCGCGCGGTACGTCGGACCTTCCCCGGCTGCGACCGCCAGGCCGTACGCGAGGTCGCCACCGCGTGGCAGGTCACGCTCATCGATCCGCAATGGGGCCGGGACACCGTGCTGTGGCCGTTCCTCACCCGCTTCCTCAACTCCCTGCAGGCGGTACCGGCGTGACTGCCGTGAGCGAGCCCGGCCGGGAACGGGCCCGGCGCACCCCGGTGCAGGCCACCCTCGCGGATCAGGTGAACGGCACAGCGTCCCTGGACGCCGCCGCGACCGAGGCCTGGCGTACGTACAACGACGGCACGACGAAGCCGCTGCTGAAGGTGGCGTTGCCGTACGAGCTGGCGCGGCGGTCGGCCGCCTTCCACGAGGCGGGGCACGCCGTCGTCGCCGCCGCGTACGGGGCGCACATCAAGGTCACCGGCGTCATCGACGTGCCCGCCGAGGGAGTCGAGTGGTCGCTGACCGGGCGCACCGAGTTCGACGGGCCGCCGATCCCGTTCTGGCGGTTCGCCGCGCAGTGCGCCGCCGGCGAGCGCGCGCAGGCCCGCTACCTGAAGTCCGCACGCCTGTGGTCTGCGGAGAGCGAGGCCGCGTGTGCCCACCACGACGACTTCGAGTACACCGCCGCCTGGTTCGAGAACGCCGGCCACGTCCTCACCCGCGATGAGGACCTTCCGGACGACGCCCCCTCCGGCATGTCGTGGACCACGGCGTGCCGGATGGCCGACCTGATGCTGTCGATGCTGTGGCCCCAGGTGGAAGCCGTGGCCGCCGGTATCGACGCCCGCGGTCTGCTGACCGGGGACCAGGCCGCCGAACTCGCCGGCGCCACCAACCCGCCGCCCTACACCGGCGACACCGACTGACCACATCCCGCACCACGAACCTCAGCCCGGCCGCCGCGCCGGGCCGAGAACGACACCGACGAGGAAGGGAACACCGAAGTGAGCAGCCACATCGACGCGACGGCCACCGATGGCGAGGACGCCGAATGGATCGCCCGCCAGATCGGGCCCCAGCAGGTCGGAGGCCGGTACTACAACGGGTACTGGGGCCAGGAGTACGAGGTCCTCAGGATCGATGACCAGCCGGACAGCTGGGGGCCGTGGGAGATCTCGGTCCGGTGGGCCGACGGCCGCGAGGACACCCATGCCACGGCGTGGGACGACGAGCGGGACCGCGTCATCGCCCAGCCGCCCGCCCCCGTCGTGACGATCGTGTCCACGGGGCGCTTGCACGACGCCGAGGAGTCCGAGTACGCCGACATCCTGTCGCGCGCCACGGTCGCCGTGGATCTCCGCTTCCACTTCCGGGACCCCCATGTCAGCGCCGATCTGCGCGAGTTGACCGCGCACGACCAGGCGGTGCGCGACACGGTGATGGGCACCCCGGGCGTGCGTGAGCTCCTCGCCGCGACCGCGCTGCAGATCCTGGCGTACCTGACCGGCCCGTCCAAGGCGCCGATCACCGTGGTCACCCAGTGCGCCGGCGGACGTCACCGTGCCGCGGTCACGGCCATAGCGCTGCACGCCGTCGTTGCTGGCGACGTCGAGGAGGCCGCCGCGTACGGGCTGGCCGACGCGGCGAAGGCGTTCGTCGACCGGGGCCTGGTCGTGCAGCTGGCCCACCGTGACATCGACCGGGATGTCGTCCATCGCTGACCGGCAGCCATGGCAGGTTGTCCGGTGCCACTGAACTTGAACCGGTGCCGCTCAGTCGACCTGGAGGACCTCGTTGCGCAGTGCGCGCAGCAAGGTCAGGGCGTCCTGATTGTCGGCGTCGGTGAACGCGTGGATCGCCAGGAGGATGGATCCGGCGACCAGCTTCGCGGCGGCGGGGTCGTCGCCGGCGAGAGCTGCCTGATTGTGCAGGGCGTCGGTCAGGACGAAGACGATGCGGGCCGTCGGATCACTGTTGATCTCCGCGACCAGCCGGCCAGTTTCGTCGTAGTCCATGGTGGCGTCGATGCCGAATGCGGCGATGAGGATGCGGTGGAGTGTGTGCTGTCCGTAGGCGGCCAGCAGTGCCGGCAGCGGCCGCTCGCCGGCACTGCCCGCCAGGACGGCGAGGGCATCGTCGTTGTTTCCGACGACGGCCTCCAGCGCAGCCAGCGCTCGCAGGTGCTCATCGTCAGTCAGCTCGATGTCCATGGCACCGCAGGGTAGGCCAACGCCCGGAAGACACGGCGGTGTTCACCGCGAAACCACCCATCAGGGTTTGGCAACCGGCAGCTACCGGTGTTCGCGGTCAACGTAGGCACGCCACTGACAACGCAGAGAACTCCCTCGCTTCCCGGCTCCGCGCGAAGGATGAGCTATGCGCCAAGTCGGCGTGTGAATTGGCCAGTTGTCCCCGACACTCTTCCGTGGGACAAAAATAGCCCGGTACATTTTTGTCCCATGGAAGCACGTTCCCCTAAAGAGGCGGCCCTCGCTGCGTTGCGGACCTGGCGCAGCTTCATGGACGACCGGAACCCGCTGGTCATCGCAGCCGCCCGGGCAGGCGCATCACAGGCCGAGATCATCGAGGCAAGCGCCCTGGCCAAGGGGACCGTCCAGACGATCCTCAACTCCCGCCAGGAGGACACACAGGTGACCACCACGACCACCGACCCCCTCGCCGGCCTGCATCACCCGCACTACCTGCGAACCGACCGCGAAGGCGTCTTCCGCAAGTTCGTCTTCCGGCCGTTCACCGGCGAGGAGCTGGAGCCGACCAGCGGCGACGACATCTACACCACCCACCGCACGACCCTTGGTCCCGACCTCGCCCAGGAACTGACCGACGAGTACCGCGTCGCCCACCAGCAGTGGCAGCTCGCGCGCTTCAAGACCGCGCTGCGCCCGCTCGCCAAAGAGGCGGCCCCGTTGTGGACCGCCTACGTGACGGCCAAGACCGCCATGGAGGAGATCTTCGCGGCCTTCGACACCACGCCGGACACCATGTGGAAGTCGCAGATCCTGAAGCTGTCCCGCGCGCACGACGCCGCGTGGGAAGCCGCGGTGAACTGGGACTACCACGCCGAGCGCATGGCCGCGCTGGCCGACGAGCACCTCAAGGGAGTCGCCGTCACCATCGCCCTCATCCAGGAGGCCGCCGCCGAGGCCGGGGTCGACTCCAGGGACTGGAAGATCGAGTACTCCGCCGAGGTATACCGCGGCTCGTCCATGGCCGGTGTCCACGACGGCGTACGCCGCCTCATCGACCGCCACAAGACGGAGCTGAAGGCCGGCGGCATGCTCCGCACGGACTGACCCGCTCCCGCACGAAATCGCCCCATCTCCCAAGGAGGACAACGCACATGACGCACGAGGCCTTAACGGTTCCGGAGATCACGGTCGCCCGCTACGCGGCACCGCGAGTTCGTTCCGTACCGGTGACCGAAGTGATCACGGCGAAGCCGCTCGGCGGCCGGCGCCCGGGTCACTACCAGCAGGTGCTGCTGGACACCCGCAGCGGTGAGCTGCGCTTCCACGAGATCCCGGAGAACTGGGAGCCGTGGAACCCCGCCTGGAAGTCGATCAGCGACGTACCGCGCGACACCTACAAGCGGTGGCACCCCGGCACGTTCTTCTCGGGCGTCGGACCCCACCAGTGGTTCGAGCCGGTGCCCGAGCTGCTGTCCTGGACCATCGACTCCGGCGTGGAGGAACTCCCGTACCTGGACGTCGACGCCGCCAACGCGCTGCTGCAGGAGCTGGCACCGTACGCGCAGGCCCTGCTGGACGGCCTCTTCGACGCGGGCGGTGACCTCGACTGGTCCGCCGACTCCGGCCACGCCGGCCGCAACATCACGCGCCTGTGCAAGCGGGACCGGAAGGCCGCCGGCCCCGAGGCGGACGCCCACCTGGTCGACTACGGCACCATCGTGGCCCGCTTCCCGCAGGTGTACCGGCCGAACCTGCTGCGCAGGTCGCTGGACGAAATGGCCGAGAACTGCGAGTCGATCACCCGGTACCTCGGGAGCAACGAGCACTGGCACCCGGAGGTCAACGAGGCCTTCGGCATCCCCTACCGCGACGGGAGCGGCAAGGGCCACGACGTCCTGGGCGCACGCGCCTGGTACCGGAGCGTCCTCATGAACGGTGACCCCAGGCCGCTCAAGGAGTTCCGGGACTGGGACATCGAGCACGGCCGCCTGGCCGCCGGTGACATCACGTCCACCTCCACGGACGCCCAACTCGACCACTGGGCCGACCGCGAGGAGGAGAACGCCGCACGACGGGGCTGGCGCCTGCTGGGAGTACGGGAGGCCGCCTCCGCGTATCGGGACCATCTGCGCGACCGGGTCTGGGACCGGCTGGCCGTCCTCGGTGCCGACATCGCCGAGCTGGAGCACTCGACGGACTCCGTGGACAAGGAGCTGGAGTCGACCCGCCAGGAACGCCAGCAACTGGTCACGGACGCGATCGGCTGGGGCCGCAGCGACAGCGAGATCGCCATCCGTGCCAGGGTGCCCCGGCGGACGGTGCACGAGCTCCGCGACCCCGTGGCCGCGGGGCAACAGAAGTAGGCGTGCCCGGGACTGCCGTTAACAGCCCCGGACACCGGATCATCATCCACCCGGAGCCCCGCCCTGTGCGGGGCTCCGGCCGTTTCCGGTTCGTTTCCGCGAGCCGGGAACAGCGCGGCAGTTACCGAGGGCCACGACACAGAGTGCCGTCCTCGAGCACTCGGGAACGCTGCTACTCGTCTTGCTCGTTCTCGATCGGCGACTCGCCTCGAACGATCTTCTGCATCACGGCTTGCAGCGAGCGCAGCAGCTCCCGCTCGGCATCCTCCGTTCTGAACTCGATGTTCCACTGCCGGACGTCGTCGACCAGGCCCTCAATGGTTTCGTCGAGGCGCTGCCGCAGCAGACCGGGACGGAGGGCTTCGACCTCGACGGCCGTGTGCGGATCGATGCGTTCGCGCAGGCACTCCTCGCGGTAGCGAGCAAAGTTGACGTCGCGAGTGTTGACGTCGTGGGTGGTGAGCCGGCCGGAGCGGACGTCATCGGCGGTGATGGCGATCTGCCGGAACTCCAGGTCGAGTTCGCCATTGCCGTAGCGCGCCATCCGCTCGACCACCGAGCGAGGGACACATCGGCCGGTAGGGTCCCAGTCGCCGCAGTAGATCACCGTCACGCCTTTGCCCTGGTGCGCGTATTGCTGCACGGCCTCATAGACGAAGGTCTTGGAGGACTGGCCGCGGCAGGAGTACAGGCCCACGCCCCAGGCAGAGGTGACCGGCAGGAGCACGCCACCGACCGAGTCGCTCTCGCACCAGACCTCGACGCGGCGGGACTGTGAGGCCCACAGGTTGCGCCGGTAGCTCTCTGTGTTGTGGTGCATGGCGTCGTCGAGCGAGTCGTACTGGGTCTCCTGCCGGATCATGCGAGTGCCGTCGGTGATCCACTCCCAAGGCAGCCTCCCGGTCTCCCGCAGGAAGCCGACCTCACGGACGACGACGGAGTAGTTCCGGCGGGAGTGGCCGGTGTCCTTGTCCCACAGAAGCCCGATGCCGAGGTAGTAGACGTGGCGGACGCTGCACGGCTGTGCTGCCTCCGCCAGCTCGCAGATCGCCGCCCGTAGGGTCTCCACCTGCGCTTTTGTACGGCGAGGCCGTTTTATGGAGCTAGCGTCATAACTCGCCATGCTTCCAGTGAACTCCCGCGGCGGCGCCATCGTCACCGCCTCGCGAACCTGCGTGTCTTTCAGCTGATCCCGGGCTACTTACCCCACGCGCCTGTTGAGTCCTGCGGACCCCGCTGATCAGGCGCTCGCGTCAGCGACAGCCGCGCGGAACTCCTGCGTCATCAGGGTCGCCGAGCCGCGCTGGACGGGAGCATCGCCGGGCTCCGCCGACACCCTGGCCACCGCGGCGCTCATCCGCTCGTACCTCGCCGCGTCGACCACCGCGCGATGCTCCTCGGGGACCTCCCTGGTGTCCCGAATGGCGACCATCGTGCCGAAGCGGGTGCCGATCCACCCGATCGTCTCGACCTTCCAGTCCAGCTGCCGGGCCGCCCTGCGCATCGCGGCCCTGATCAGTTCGACTCCGCCGAGCCCGACGGCTTCCTCGTCGTCCAGGCGCACCTCGTAGGAGCCGCCGTAGCCGCCGGCCCCCTCGGGACAGGTGCGGCGCAGCAACGGGACCATGGCTTCGGCCATGGCCATGCAGCGCGAGTCGTTCGCGTAGGAAGCCATCGACGTCATCGTAGAACCGCCCGGGCGCCACGGACCGCCGTTCGGCAGGACGTTCACTCGAAGAGGACCGCTCCGAGCGCGGCACAGCCAAGTCCCGTGCGGAGAGCGGCTTCCCGGCCGCCAAGGACGAGCAGTCCCTCGGTGCCAGCCGCGCGCCACCTCGCGTACCTGGAAACCCTGATCCCGGACCGGACGATGATCGACTTAGACCCCCTCGGCCCCGTGAGTCGGTAGAGAATGGTGACATCTGGGTGCGCGGCGAGCCGCCCGCGTGCGTTTGGGGAGGAGTGCCGGGATGGCGCTGGACTGGGACCGGATCGGTGCGGGGGACAGCGAGGCGATCCTGCGTCCCCGGGACATCTACGCGGGGCTGGCCAACCGCCCGTGGCCCTATCTGCGCCACGAGCAGGGCGAAGTGCTCGATGAGTGGTTCGACCACCGCCGGCACGAACCGGATGTCGTGATCAAGCAGAACACCGGCGGCGGCAAGACCGCCGTCGGTCTGCTGATCGCGCAGAGCACCCTGAACGAGGGCATCGGCAAGGCCGTGTATCTGGCCCCGGACAAGTACCTGGTCCGCCAGGTCCGCGAAGAGGCCGCGAAGCTCAGCGTGGCCACCACCGACGATCCCCAGGACCCGGCGTTCCTCGCCGCCCAGGCCGTGCTTGTGACGAACTACTACAAGCTGATCAACGGCAAGTCGGTGTTCGGGATCGTCGGCGACGGGCGTCAGCCGGTCGATCTGGGGATCGTCGTCGTCGACGACGCCCACGCCGCGCTGGCGACTGCGGAGGACCAGTTCCGGCTGCGGGTGCCGGCGAGCCACGAGGCGTACCAGAAGCTGCTGGACCTGTTCGCTGAGGACCTGCAACACCAGTCGGCGAACGCGTGGGCGCAACTCCAGACCAAGGACCCCACAGCCCTGGCGCCGATCCCGTTCTGGGCGTGGGCGGACAAGAAGGCCCGGGTCATGGAGATCCTCCACCCCCACCGGTTCGACGACGCCTTCAAGTTCGCCTGGCCGCTGATCGCCGAAGTGCTGCACCTGTGCACCGCGACGGCCACGACGAAGGCCGTGGAGATCCGGCCTTCGTGCCCGCCGATCGACCGCATCCCCTCGTTCGTACGCGCACGCCGACGCGTCTACCTCACCGCGACGCTCTCCGACGACAGCGCCCTCGTTACAGACCTCGACGCCGATCCCGCCCTCGTCGCCCGGCCCGTCACCCCGGGCAGCGCGGCCGATCTCGGAGACCGGATGATCCTGGCGCCGGTCGCGCTCAACCCGGAGCTCGACCCCGAGGCCGTACGGCAGCTGGCCCGCCAGTTCGCCAACGGGGACCGGGACGGCGACGGCATCGCCGAGGACAAGCCGGTCAACGTCGTGGTCCTGGTGCCCAGCGACAAGGCCGCGAAGGCCTGGGAAAGCTACGCCGACCGCACCCACCGCGTCGGCGACCTCGCTGTCGGCGTCAAGGAACTACAGGCTGGCTATGTCGGCCTGGTGGTCCTGGTCAACAAGTACGACGGCGTCGACCTGCCCGCAGACGCCTGCCGCCTGCTGATCCTCGACGGGATCCCGCGTCCCCTGGACGGAGTGGAGCGGCGCGAGGCGGTCGCGCTGGCCGACAGCATGGTCCGCCTGGCCCGCGAGGTGCAGCGGATCGAACAGGGCATGGGCCGCGGCGTGCGCGACAGCGAGGACTACTGCGCCGTGCTGCTGCTCGGTGCCAGCCTAGGCGTCGCCATCCACGAACCGCGCCACCTGAGCCTGTTCTCGCCCGCCACCCAAGCCCAACTCAAGCTCAGCAGCGACATCGCACGGCAGATCAAGGGCGAGGGCTTGGACTCCGTGCGCCAGGCACTGCGGGCCTGCCTCGGCCGAGCGCCTCAGTGGACCGAGCGCAGCCGGCGGGCGCTCGCCGAGGTGCGATACGCCCCGCACGGGACCGTACGACCGGAGGCCATTGCGCTGCGCGAAGCCTTCGACCTGGCGGCAACCGGACGGACCACCGCGGCGGCCGACTGTATCCAGCTGACCGTGAACGACCTCGACGACAAGGCGTTGCGGGGCTGGCTGAGGGAGCAGAAGGCCGCCTATCTGCACATGACGGATCCTGTCGCCGCCCAGCAGGTGCTGGCCGGGGCGCTGGACGAGAACCAGTTCGTCCTGAAGCCCGCGGGCGGTGTGGAACCGACGCAGATCAAGGCGGCCGCCGTGCAAGCCCGAGAGGCCGCGACGTTTCTGTCCGCCGAATACGGCGACGGCGTCAACCTGGTCCTGGGGGTGAAAGCACTGCTCGAGGAAGTGGTGTGGGGCGATGAGGACCGCTCCGACGACGCCGAGCGGGCATGGGAGCGGTTGGGCCGCCACCTCGGGTTCGTGAGCACGCGGCCGGAGAAGCTGTACGGCACGGGTCCGGACAATCTCTGGGCGCTGTCGGCCGCGCGGCAGGCGGTGATCGAGCTGAAGACCGGGTGCGTCACCGACACGATCGCCAAGAAGGACGCGGACCAGCTCGGCGGCAGCATCCGCTGGCTCAACAAGAACAACCCCGAGGTCAGGGCCCTGCCTGTCATGGTGCATCCCAGCCGCGTCTGCGATGCCAAGGCCACCCCGCAGCCGGGGATGCGCGTGGTGACGCCGACCAAGTACGAGCTCCTGAAGCAGGCGGTCGTCCAGTACGCCCTCGCGCTCGCCAGCGACCTCGGCCGGTGGGGCGACGAGCAGGCTGTCGCCGCTCAGCTCGCTCACCACAAGCTCACGGGTGACCGCTTCTTCGACACGTACTCCGAGGCCGCGCGAACGAGCGCGTGACGATCACGCGCCCCGCGCGAGTCGACGAGCGCCTGGTACGTTCCCTGAAGACTTGAAGGGGCACCCGCCGTCCGTCGGCCGCTGCCCCTCTCTTCTTGCTCGAACGCCTTCGGCGGGAGCCGGATCCGCTGGTACCGTCGCTCGTATGGACCAGAACGGATCCCAGGTGCCGCCCTTCGAGCCGGAGGAGTACGCGCGCGTCGCGGCAGCCGCCGACATCGTCGGAAAGTCCCCCGAGGACTTCGTCCGCGACGCTGTGCTCAAGGCCGCCGACGACCCGTTCCTCAAGGCCCTCGGCCGGACCCGCGACCGCGTCCCGCAGCTCGCCGAGGTCTTCGCCACCCAGGACACCCACGCCGCCGACACCAGCACGGCCGCGTGGCCCGATCCCGCGCCCATGAGCAGCCGTGACCTGCACGATTTCCCGCAGCACGGTCACGCCGCGTGACCCGATTCCTCACCCCGCAAGAACTCCTACAGATCGCGCAGACCCTCCCGGGCGACCCGGCCTGTCTCGATCTGGGTGTGCTGGACGCCGTCTGCGCCCGGGCCCAGGCGCACTACATGGGCCGCGACGTGTACGCGAGCGACTGGCTCAAGTCCGCCGCCATGCTGGAGTCCATCGCGCTGCACGAGCCGCTGGAGGCGAAGAACGAGTTCTTCGCCTGGCTGGTCGCCGAGACGTTCCTCAACACCAACGGCGTCACACTGGACTACGAGCCGGAGGAAGCCCTCGCTCTCGTCATGCGCGCCAAGCACAAGGGCGCCCGCGTCCAGGAGGTCGCCGCGCAACTGCGAGCCTGGTCCACCGGCTGAGGCCCGGCCAGCCCTCGGGGTTATCCGGCCTCGTCGTCGGGCACATCGAACGTGATGGCCTGCTCGTTGGCGTCCTTCTCCGCAGCACTCAGCCGCTCGATCTTGTACTTCTCGTCCAGGATCTTGGCCTTCAGGCCCCATGACAGCGCGCGGGCCCGCATCCCGTTGTCCCCGGTGACCACCGTGACCGAGGCCGGCGAGATGGCCTGCTGGAGATAGCAGGCGCGCGCGACGATCTCATCGTCGTTGTTCGGCAGCCGCACATGCCCGGGCTCGTCCAGGAGGACGTCGACGACGGTGTCCTCGTTCACCACCGCGTGGCCGTCGGCCTCGATCTGGGCCAGGGTCTGCTCCAGAAGCGCGAAGACGCCGCGTGCGCGCTTCCGTACACCGGGGTCGTTGGTCTCGTACGACTTCTTGTCGATCTCGTCGATCACGACGTGCGGGATCATCACGGCTGTTCCTCGGCCGAAGAGCCGCTGCCACGGGATCTTGTCGAAGCGCATGTAGTGCAGCAGGTCGTTGGTGTCCAGCACCACCGTCCGAACGCGATGGCGGATGAACCGGTCCTGTGTCCGGCGCAGTTCATTGGCCAGGTCCATGAAGTACGTGCGTACTTCCTGCAGTTCGGTGTTGAGCAGGAGCGTCCACCGGTCCGCGGTGAACTGGCCGTGCACGATCGCGTTGTAGCGCTCGCCGCGCAGCCGGGCCGCCACCGACCGGTCTGCGAAGGCTTCCAGCAGATCGGTCGCGGCTTGAAGCGTCCACCGGTCGTACTGGCCCACCACCCGGTTGGCGGCCTGCTCCCAGTTCTCGGTCGCGCCATCCACGGTACGGGCGATGAAGTGGTGGGGTGCGGCGTTCTGGAGGTCGGTGAGCCCCTGCTCGGTCAGGCGGTCCAGCAACGCAATCGCCTCAGCGCAGGTCGTTCCGGGCCTCAACAGCATCCACGTGCTCCTCACGGTACGGGCCATCCGCATCACCGGACGGAGCTGAGCTTAAGCTCCGTCCGGTGGAGACGTTCTGGATCACCGCGGCGGCGGTTCTGTGGGGCGCCGGCACCGGCCTGCTCATACCGCGCGCCGTGTACCGGCTTTCCGTGCCACCCGATGCGCCGTGGCGGGCAGCGTGTCCAGCCGGACACGCCTTCACCGGCGCCGGGAACGGATGGTTGGGACGGGCCCGCTGCACCGACTGCGCCTCGTACGGCCCCAGCACGCCCGTCCTCGCCACGGTCACCGCTACGGTCTGCGCTGTCCTAGCGGCCGCCACCGGTGTCCGCCCCGAACTGGTGGTCTGGCTGGTGATCGTCCCGATCGGGGTGCTGCTCGCCACCGTGGACTTCGCGGTGGAACGGCTGCCCGACGTTGTCACCCTTCCGTTGGCCGTGATCACGCTGGGCCTGCTCGGCGTGGCAGCGCTGGTGCCCGGCACTGACGGCAGTTGGCGGAGGGCTCTGCTCGGCTCTCTCGCGTTCGGCGCCTTCTGTCTCGTGATGTTCCTGATCAGCCCCACCGCGTTCGGCTTCGGAGACGTGAAACTCGCCCTGACCCTCGGCGCCGTCACCGGCTGGTACGGGTGGGACATCCTCATCGCCGGCACCTTCGCGGGGTTCCTGCTCTTCACGCTGTACGGCCTCGGCCTCATCGTCGCGCGCCGTGCCAGCCGGAGGACGGCCCACCCGCTCGGACCGTTCCTCCTCACAGGAGCCTGCGTCGGCGTGCTCCTCGGCTCCGCCGTCTGATCGAGTCGACGTCACACCTGTTTAGGCGCCGTTGCGCACGAGCTTGACCAGCAGTTCGGAATCCCGCAGGTCGGGGAGGACCACCTCCGCGCCGGCCTCGCGGAGCGCGGCTTCGTCACTTCGACCGGTGGCCACGGCGATCACACGCACTCCGTTGGCATGGGCTCCCTCGACGTCCGTCGGGGTGTCACCGATCAGCACGGCATCGTCTGCCGTCGCCTGCGCACGTTCCAGGGAGAGACGGACGAGGTCGGCGCGCACGTCGTGGTCCTCCCCGTAGGCGCCCAGATCCCACAGGATCGGGGTGTCGAGACCAAATACCTGCAGTTTGAGCTCGGCGACGCGCCGGATGTTCCCCGAGACCACGGTCTGCCGCACCCTCGCGGCCTCAAGCGATCCGAGGGCCGCGGCCGCCCCTGGCAGAGCATGGCCACGCTCCCGGAGCTCGGCGGCGCGCTCCAGGTGCGCGACGGTGAGGGCGCGGGCGAATTGCTCGAAGTCCTCGCGGTCCGTGACCAGGCCGTGGAGTTTCGCCGTCTCCCGGAAGATCACCGGCTCGGTGATGCCGTCGATCCGTGCCTGCTGGCGCATGGGCTGCCCGGTGGTCTGCAAGAACGCGGCGGCGGACAGTTCGCGGCCCACACCGCGCGTGTCGATCAGGGTGTGGTCGACGTCCCACAGGACCAGTCCAGCCATTCAGCGCCTCCCCAACTACCCAGCCTTCACCGGGTCACAGCGTGTCACTCGAACGTGGGCAGACCGTAGGTGCGGACACGGTCCCAGCCTCTACGCTGACGGTACGAGCACGGCCCGGGAAGGGGGCGACGGATATGACGTCGACTCCGCCGCACCTGTCCGTGGGCCGCAAGATCCGGCGGTACCGCCAAGAGAAGGGCGACCGGCCGGTCGCCGCAGTCGCCGGGCTGTGCGGCATCTCCCCGCGCTACTTGCACATGATCGAGGACGGAACGAAGGTCCCGTCCGTAGACGTGCTGGACCGGATCGCCGCGGTGCTGGGCGTGCCCCTGGCCGCGCTGCTGTCCGAGGACCCGATCGAGGAACCCGCGGTCCCCGTCAGCGTGGCGCCGGCGGTCGCCCGCGCTCTGCTGGGCCACACCCGGTCACAGGGGCCTGAACCGGCGGATCCGGCGCAGCTGCGGGAACGCGTCGAGCGGGCATGGCACTCCTGGCAGGCCTCGAAGGACCGGTTCACTCAGGCGGCCCGCCACTTGCCGGACCTGATCGCGGACGTGGAGGACGCCGTACGACGCCACCGTCATGGCAGCAATCCCCGCGCGCGGCGCGAGGTACTGCGGGTAGCCGCCGATCTGTACGGGCTGCTGCGCTCGTACTGTCGCCGGGTGGGCCGTCTGGATCTGGCCCTCGTGGTCGCCGACCGGGCCAAGTACGCGGCCGAGGAGGCCGACGACCCTGTTCGGCGGGCCGCCGCAGCGTGGAACTTGGGCCACGTCCTTCTCTCCCACAACGAACCTGACACGGTGGAAGAAGCCAGGGAGGTCGCGCTCCAGGCCGTCGAGCAACTGCGAACGGTCCCGGCAACCCCCGCCTCCCGGGCGGTCGAAGGAGCTCTCGAACTGGTCGCCGTTGTCTCCGACGCCCGGCGCCGCCGGTGGCGGGAAGCTCGTCGGCGGCTGGAGCAGCGGGCCGTCCCGCTCGCCCGGAACGCGGGGGAGGGCAACGTCCAGTGGACGGTGTTCGGCCCCACCAACGTGGCCCTGCACGCGATGAGCATCGAGATGCTCGCCGGCGAGGCGGCCGAAGGTCTGCGCCTGGCTGACCAGGTCGACATCAGCCGACTGCCCAGCAGGGAGCGGCAGTTCACGTTCGGTCTCGAGGTGGCCCGCTGCTACGACCTGCGCCGCGACGACGCCGCCGTCCTGGTGCACCTGCTCAGCCTGGAAGACCTGGCTCCCGAGGACCTCTCCCGCAGTCCGCTGGCCCGGGACATGGTCCTAGACCTGCGGCAGCGGGTGCGCCCCACGTTCCGTCGCCAGGTCGACGCCCTCGCCGATCGCCTCCAGCTCGCCTGAGCACGAGAATCTGTCCGCCCGCCGGCCAGGGCGGTTGGCCGTCGCCGGGGGTGCGCCTCGGCGTCGACGGCATCTATGGTCGGGATCCGGGCAGTCATCTCCCGCCTCAGTGAGAGCCCGGGCAGGAAAGAGGGACGCAGGGTGTGGCTTCAGCCGAGCGCCATACGGCGTGCGTGGTTGTCAGCGTGGGGACGCTGCGACTGGTTCGTGCACACCGAGGAAGACGGAGTCCTTCGTCGCGAACGCACGCGCGGTGCCGCGATGGGATGGGCCCGCGCCTATGGCAAGCCATGTGCCGTGTCGCCTCAGGACCTCGCCCCTCAGCTGATGGAGCAGGCACCTTTGTTCCCCCGGCCTGAATCGCCGCACGCGTTCGTCCCCCGCACGTGACGTAGGGAACTCACGGTTCTGCGAACTGTCAGTTCGCCCAACTCACCTTGTTCGGCCCTACCTTCACGCGAACCGCGGGTGGAGGAGGAAGCCGTATGGGCGGCGACGGGACGGTTCGGGCGATCGGGCAGGGCATGGCTGCGGTCGACGAGGGGGACGTCGACGTCGTCACGGTCTGCCGGTTCCTCGCGCTGCAGGCGCTGGAGAGGCTGCCTGCTCCGGGGGCGGTCACCGTGGACCCGTTTCCGGCCGCTCCCTCCCTGTCCTTTCTCGTGCCCTCGGGTGCCGCCGCCGGTTGGCGGCTGCCTCACACCACCGCCTGCGGATCCTCGGTGCGGGTGGCGTTGCCCCCGGACGACAAGGAGGCGCCGCCGGGGCCGTACTGGCTGATTGGGCGATCGCAGGGTCTGACGTCGGCGGCCGCGTTGCTCGTGGCGCTGGAGGCCGTGGTGCGGCGGTGGCCCGTGGGGGAGCCGGCGTCTGCCGCTGTGGTGCGTGAGCTGTGGCTTCCGAGCCGTGTGCGCGCTGCGCGTCCCGGGCGGGAACGGGACGGGGTTCCCCGTGACGGAGGCCGATGACAGCGTGGCGGCCCGTACGACGCTAGCGGGCGTCGACCCCGAACTCGTAGGCGACTTCCCAGCGGGCGTCCGGGACGGTGATGTTGGCGGTCTCCACCGCGCGGCCGTCGCCGTCGAAGTAGGTGCGCTCGATGACGAGGACCTGGTCGCCGCGGCTGATGCCGAGCAGGTTGGCCTGCTCCTGGGTGGCCCGGGCCGGGCGGGGCACTTCGAGCGCGGTGACGATGTCGATGCCGATGGACCGCATCCGTTCCACGACACCCATGCCGGCGAGCGGGCCCATCTCGGGCAGCACGATCGGGGTGTCTCCTGTGATCGACATCGGCTCCCAGGAGACCGAGAGCTGCGCGGGCTGCGCGTCGGCGAGGAACTCGTAGCTCGTGCGGACGCACAGAGCGCCGGGCTCGATACCCAGTCGCTGGGCGATCGGGTGCGGGGCGGGCGTGCGGGCCTCGGAGTGCGCCTCCCACGTGCCGGTGCGGCCGAGTTCGGCCATGTCCGCGCGGAACGGGCTGCCGCCGCGGCGTTCCCGGTGCCGGGAGCGGATCATGCGGCGTCGCTCGCGCGGCTTCGCGACATAGGTGCCGGATCCCACGCGGCCCTCCAGCCGGCCTTCATGGATGAGGCGCTCCTGCGCCTTCTGCATCACGTTGGCGCCCACGCCGTACTCCTCGGCGAGCTGGGCGCGCGAGGGGAGCTTGTCGCCAACACGCCATTCGCTGTTGTCGAGTCGGCGGCGCAGGTCGTTGGCGACCACCTCATGCTGCGGCGGCTCCTCGTGGCCCATGCAAGGACTCCGTACTGGTCAGCGGCTCCCGGATCGCCGGGTTCGGGCGACCCGATTGA
The DNA here is from genome assembly GCF_004023625.1 of Streptomyces cavernae. Lineage (GTDB taxonomy): Bacteria > Actinomycetota > Actinomycetes > Streptomycetales > Streptomycetaceae > Streptomyces > Streptomyces cavernae. Next base: position 149,193 of record NZ_RPDJ01000028.1, read on the forward strand.
CAAGTTAATGCATCAGGTTCAAGCTAATGCATTAAAACTACGGTACGTGATCAGTTGTGCGCGGGGGAGATCCGTGAAGTCGCCGAAGACCCAGGCCACCGCGATCGCCTCGATGCTCACTTCGCTCGGCGCGACCCCGGCCACCGACGAGACGGACGACCGCGTCCGGATCGAGGCCGAGGTGCCACCCACGATCGGCGAAGCCACCCTGGTGAACCTCCTCCACCTCCTCATCCGGGCGGCCGACCGCTTCGGGCACAGCCTCCAGAAGGACGGCACCTCGGTCATCTGGGCCGAAGTCGACACCGATGACACGCAAGACGACCGAGGTGAGTCGTGAGCCACTTACGCCCCCACACCGGCATCCCTGAGCACGTCGCGCCCCTCCCGCCCGCGTGCAGCATCGTCGGCAGCGCCTCCGCCGGGGCACGCGTCGTGCTCTACACCTGCGCCATCGACTCCGCGATCGCGACCAGGACGCTGACCGTCCTGCGCGCCTTCGCCTCCGCGCAGGGCTGGACGGCCGTCCACGAGGCGTACGACTTGGCGCCGCTCGGCACGCCACGCCACCGCCGGACCGGCTGGCGGGCCATCGAGCAGGCCTTGATCTGCGGTGACGCCACGGGGTTCGTCGCCCCGTCCGAGCAGGAGATCGCCTGCCACCCCGCAGACCGTGCCGCGCTCCGCGGCTGGATCATCGACCAGTCGGCGTTCGCGGTCTATCCCCGGCCCCCGGCGCCTTCTGCCGGCCCCGCCTCTGTGTGGTCCCGCTCGTTCGCCCTGGTCCCGGGCAGTGTGCGACAGCTGCTCGGGGCGGCCCGCAGCCGCCTGGCCATCAGGCAGTGGTCTGGGGACATCGACTCGGCGGTTGAGGTGCTCGCGCGACTCGCGTTCAACGCCGTCGTGCACGCACAGCCCGCCAACGGGACAACGGCCCAGATGCACGTCCACCTCTCCTTCACCGACAGGGGAGACCTGGTCATCGACGTGGAGGATCCTTCGCCCGGCTTTCCCGACGCACCGGCGGCCCTGCGCGGAGACAAGGGCCGCGGCCTGCGCGAGGCCCGGCAACTCGGCGCCCGTCTTGAGTGGTTCCTCGCCGCCGACGGACGCCGCAAGACGGTCCGGGCCACCCTGCCAGCGAGGCAGGTGAGCGCATGACCCGCCTGCCGGGCGGCTGGCGCCAGTGGTGCCCGCAGATCCTGACCGCCATGGCGGTCGCCGCCTTCATCATCCCCATCCTCATCACCTACGGAAGCTGAGACCCATGGCCGAGGCACCGGAGCACTTGGAGGAAGAGCTCCCCAACCGCGACCCCCAGGCAGCGCTGAACGCGCTGCCGACCTTCCCCGACGAACCCTCCGCCGTGAACCTCTTCGGTGTGCCGCACGGGGAAGTCGTCGACCGGCGCTTCGACCCGGGCCGGCTGCACCGCATTCGGGTCGTCGACGAGCCGACTGGTACGCCGTGAACACCGCGGTGCAGCGGCTCACGGCCGCCGACTGGGACCACTGGTACACCACCGGCTGGCCTTCCGTCGTCACCGACAAGGAAGCCGACTACTTCCGCAGGACGGTCCAGCCCCACCCCGGCATGACCGCCGTCGACCTGGCCTGTGGCAACGGCAAGTGGACGCGCCAACTCGCGGCCTGGGACGTGCTCGTAACCGGATACGACTTCTCCGCCGAAGCCCTGCGCCAGGCCGGCGCCGCAGGCCTGCACGACGGACTGTCGTACACGCGGTGGGACATCGACGCCGAACCGATCCCGCCCGGCCTCATGCCGGAAAGCATCGACCTGGTGACCTGCCGCCACGCCCTTCCGTTCCTCGAATACGCGCGCCTGCTGACCGACGTGGGACGCTGGCTCAAGCCCTCCGGCACCTTCTACGCCCTGGTCCGCGTAGTCCCCGGCCCGGACGCCGACGATGCGGAAGCCGACCGTCGCGCCAAGACGCCGGGCGCAACCCCGCCGAAACCGCCCTTCGATCGCGGATTCACTGAAGCCCAGATCAAGGGGCTCGGAATCGGCTGGGCCCACCACACGACGTACCAGTTCAACGCCAGCAATCGCGCGATCGTTCTGCGCGGCTACGGCGACACCGTCTTCGCGCCACGGCACGGCGCGGGTGAGACCAGCAGACTCCCCGCGCCAGCTGCCACGCCCCCTTCCATCGAGGAGGCGCGAGTGCGATGACCGACACCGTGCCGGCCCCGGGCTGGACGCATCCCGTACGGAAAGCTGTGCTGCCCGGCACCCCAGAGGGATTGAAGAGACTCCTTGAGAAGGTCCAGAGCTGGGCGCCCTATGTCGATGGCCTGCTGCTCGATGACGTCGCCGCCGTCCTGGACGACCACATGCCGTGCGAGGACGAGGTTGTCGAACATGCCCAGCGGCTCAGCAGCCACCTGACGCGCTTGGTGAACCTCGCCGTCGCCTCCAAGGTTGACCAGCGGGACCGGAAGGTGGCTGACCTCGTCGCGCGGGGTCGTGAACTCCGTTCGGAGGAACTGCCCGGCGGCTACGGCCAGGCCGTCGGACACATACGGCGGATGGCGTGGACGCTGAACGAGCTGCTCGAACTGATGGTGAAGCACCAGTGCCTCACGGACGAGCCGTGAGGCCCCAACCACCTTGGATCGGCGCGGACGCCGGGCCGATGGAACCGAAGAACCGCTCCGTACACATCGCGCCTGATCCGATGCATGGCCCACCGGCACGTCGAAGGACGGGACGTCCCGGGTGAGGCCGAAAGCTCCCGGCGTCGGCGGCTACGCTTCTTTCCCCCGAGAGCTAGCCCCGGCGCCGGGTTGAGGCCCGAGCCGAAGAAGGGAAGCCGTGAAGGACAGCGCGGAGGAACGCCGGGCGGCGCACGCCCGGTGGCGCGTGCAGTGGGAGTCCGAGACGGCCCTGACCGCCGTGATGTCGGATCCCACGGTTCAGCGCCTCAAGGAAGAGATCGACCGGGTGGAAGCCTCCTTGGCGCACGAGCTTGAGCCCCTGCTTCGGCGATTCCAGGAGCGGTACGACCGCGCGGTCCAGGACGGCGACTTCGACGTGCTGATCCGAAGGTGCCCAGGCAAACACGGCAGGTGGGGGAGGGTCTGTGTGCTGGACGTCGGACACGAAGCGGAGTACCCGCACCTGGGGACCACCCCCGAAGGGCAGCCTGTGGCATGGGTCGGGACCGCGCCGGACGACGACTAGGTGTGGTGTCTCATGACGTTGGTTCCACGGCATCTGAGACACCACAGCGATAGCTCGGCAGGCGGGACCCGGTCCCGCACAACACGCCGCTGTGCAGGCGCGGTTCAGTCGCCTTCAGGGTCGTACGAATCGGGCTCGTAGTCGTCGAACGACGGCTCGTCGGGTGCATCAAGCTGGGCGTACGGGCGCGCCCGCTCCGTCACGTCCCGCAGGTTGACCAGGCCGAACGCGGCCTCGGTATAGCCGGCGTCGAACCCCAGGAAGAGCTCCTTGCCGGGCAGCTCCTCGATGGACCACTTCTTCCTCTTGCGTTTCGGGTCGGGCGGGCCCTTCTGCGCGACGAGGTCGGTGAAGGACGCCTCGTCGAGGTGCTCGATGGTGTTGCGCAGTTTCTCCAGGAGCTCGTCCGACTCCTCGGCGCCGCCGGTGATCTGCTGGTGGGCCCGCGACCAGCGCTCCATCTGATAGGCCGACATGATGAGTTGGTAGCCACGAACCCAGACGTCCTCGAGTACCCGTGCGAGATCGTCCTCGGTGGGCGACCACTCCTCCCCGTAGTCGATCGCCCGGTCCGTCCACGCGGCCTTGCTCGCGGCCTGGTAGTAGCTGTGGGCGTCGCGCTGGACGGACCGCGCCCACAGCGCCAGCATCCGCACCACGACCCCGGGGCGCGCATCCGCGGCAGCGGCCGGTGGTTCGGGCGCGGAGGGTTCCTCAGCACTGGGCAGCCCCGGCAGCAGCACGCCGTGTCCATCCGGCGGAATGCGGACCGGGCGGCGCGCATCCGGCGTCCAACCCCGCGGCGGTGTCCAGTCGTCGGACGGCGGCGGCCACCCAGCCGGCGGCGGCCACTCCGGGGGAGCTATGTATGTCATCCGTACATCATCGACTCACCTCCCGCCCGAGGAGACCGTGCGTGCGAGGCGTCGCTGCGGCCGGAATCGCGACCGTGGCACCAACCTCATGCGACAGCACAACTAGGTGACGGCGGCCGGCCCGCACCGTGAGTGTGCGACAGCTACGCGGTGAGCAGCAGGAAGTCCCGCACCGCTCGAACGTTCCGGTGGGCCCCCAGCTCATCGCGGAGATCGTCGAGGGCGCCTGACGGCCGTGAGGAATCGAGGGCGGCGTTCTGTGTGAACGCGTCCGTCGCAGCGGCGCAGGCCGCGTCCAGGTCACCGAGTTGGAGATGGGCCCGGGCGGTCCGGGTCAAGTAGAGGACGTTGTCGCGTACGTAGCCGTCGACCGCGTACTGGGCCTGGCGCGCCCGCTCGAAGTGGGTCAGCGCACGTCGGGGATCTTCGAGATCGAGGGCGGAGGAGCCGGCCAGCATCTCGATCTCTCCCTCGTTGAGCCAGTACGACCAGGACGGATCATCGTCGTGCGGCCCCCGCGCGTACTCGGTCCTCGCAGAGTCAAGGGCGTTGAAGCACGCGGTGCCGGCGCCGGTCTTGGACAGGGCGCGCGCCACGCGAGCATGCAGCATCGCCCTCACCCGCGGGGTCGTACGGCGCATCGTGGCGTCCTGGGCCGTACGCACCAAGCCGACGGCGTCTTGCGGGTTGCCCTCGGAGTAGACCTGGATGGCCATGAAAGCGAGCGTGTTCGCGCCGACCTGGGCGTCATTGGCGCTGGCCGAGGCGCGCAGCGAGGTGACGTAGTAGCGCTGGGCGAGGGCTTGGTGGCCGACGTCGAAGTGCAGCCAGCCACACATGCGTGCGGCTTCCGCCAGCAGCGAGAGCAGCCGGTGTTCGAGCGGCCCGTGCTGGCCGGTGTTCTCGGCCAGGTCCTTCAGCAGTTCGTATTCGGCGATCGCCGTCCTGCGCAGCCGGGAGCCGCCGAGGACGTCGTCCAGGCGGCGTAAGTCGTCCAGGCGCTGCTCCAGCGTGTTCAACAGCGCGGTGGACAGCGGGGTGTTGGCGAGAACGGGGTCGGGCGGGACTGCGAGGGAGGCGGCCGCCGGCTCGGCAAGCGCCTCGCTCCAGCTCAAGGCCAGCCCGGCCAGCGCGGCACCGCTGGCGATGAGAAATCCCCGTCGATCCATCATGGAGCCTCCCCGAGCGGCAGCGGCTACTGCCGTCACGGTACCCGCCAGGGTCCACGGGCTGTCGAGGATCACGCGGTCATCGGGGAAGGCCAGCAACAGGAAAGTCGGCCAGCCGAGCTCGGGGACGGCCTCGGGCGGGATGCCGTGCAGGCGAGCCATGGCGTACCGGGCGTTGTCGTCGGGGGCGTTGACGCCGTTCTCCCAGCGGGAGATCTTCTGGCGGCTCTTGGCCATCCGGCCGTACCCGAGGGCGTAGTGCACGTCGTCGAGCAGATCCAGATACTCCTCGCCGGTCAGTCCGAGCTCGGCACGCAAGGCGACTAACGGATGCAGTAACAGCTGGCCGGGCATCGCGGTTCCCCCTCAGCACGCAATCTCCCTGATGAACCGTCACGTTAGCCAGTCCGGGCACCAGCTGTGCAGGACTTCGACGCACGGTCCGCAACAGCTCCGCAACAGGATTCGCCTTCCCCGCCATGGGGCGGTGGCGGTGACATGAACGGCATCCCGATCCCCCACCGAGCGAGGAGGGAGCGCCGATGCCTCATCGGCAATCGCCGCTGGTGTCCGTGGTGGTCAGCGCCCGCGGCAACACCGCCCAGGTGCGCAATTTGCTGGACGCGCTGGCCCGGCAGACTCTTCCGGCAGAGCGCATGGAAGCGGTCGTCGTGGACAACGACCCGCCCGGGCCCGTACGGCCCATCGCGGACACGGTCCGCGACGGTGCCTGGCCGTTCACCGTGCGGGTGCTGTACGAGTCGACCCCGGGGCTGAGCGCGGGACGCAACCGCGGGATCTGTGCGGCCCGCGGCGTCTACGTCGCCATCACCGACCCCGACATCACCCCTGAACCCGGCTGGCTGCAGACCCTCGTCGACGCGATCGAAGAAGAGAAGGTGTTCGCCGTCGGCGGCCGCACCAACGTCGTCTACCCGGGCGGGCAGGTCACGGCGCTGACGAAGGCCTTGCGCGAGTGCCACGGCGCGGTCGACTGGCCCGACGGCCGGGAGCCGGCCGAGTGGCCGTACTGGGCCACTGGCTGCAACCTGCTCTTCCACCGACGGACCGCGCTCGACATCGGCCTGTTCCGCACCGATCTCGGACGCCGCGGGCGGTGGATGGGGGACTGCGAGGACCTCGAATTCATCGACCGCGCACGCCAGGCCGGCCACCAGACCATCATCGAGCCGGCCGCCGTCGCCACCCACCCCGTCTACCGCCCGGAGACGACCCTGAAGTACTTCGTGCGCCAGGGCGCCGGGCACGGCGTGTGCGTCGCCCGCATGCACTTGAGCGTGATCGTGGAACCCGCCGCGATCCAGGCCGACCGCGACGCTGTGCACTCCGCCGTCATCAACCTCGCCGCCGGGTGGACCTTCCTGGACCGCTCCCGCGCCGTCGAAGGCGCCCGCGACCTGGTCCGGATCGGCGCCTACCACCTCGAGCGCGGCCGCCTGCGCCTGCTCGGCTGCCGCCCCATCGCCCTCGCCCAGCACGCCCCGACCCCGACGAAGGAGTCCTCCGCATGGACGTGACCAGCACATCCGGCCTGTCCGCTGCCTCCGCCCTCCTGGCCGCCGAGGTTGTCGAACGCAAGGGAGCAGGACACCCCGACACCCTCGCCGACGGAGTGGCCGAGGCGATCTCCCGCGCCTACAGCCGCTACTGCCTCGACGAGTTCGGCGCGATCCTGCACCACAACACCGACAAGACCAGCCTGCTCGGCGGATCCGCCGACGTCAGCTTCGGCCACGGCGAACTCACCGCACCCGTCCAGGTCCTGGTCAACGGACGCATCACCGCCGCCCTCGGCGACCATGCCATCCCGGTCGTCGACATCGTCACCACCGCCGCGCGCGAGTACCTCGCGAGCGCGCTGCCTCTGCTCGACGTCAACCGGTGGGTCGACGTCCGGCCGCGGCTGACCCAGGCGTCCAGCCCCGGCGCCGTCCACGCCCCCGACTCGGCCCAGCACGAGGCCTCCCGCCAGCGTTGGTTCGCCCCACGCACCCTCGACGACCTCGCCGAACGGCACCGCCTGTTCAGCAACGACACCAGCGCCGGCGTCGCCTACTGGCCGCTGGGCACCGCCGAGCAGCTCGCCCTCGGCATCGAGGAGCAGCTGACAAGCGAGGCGTTCCGTGCCGAACACCCCTACTACGGCACCGACATCAAGCTCATGGTCGTCCGCCACGGCCCGCGCGTGCAGCTGACCGCCTGCGTCCCGCAGATCGCCCGCGAGACCCCGGACCTCGAGACGTACATCGCCCACCGGACCCAGGCCCGCGACCTCATCGCCGAACTCGCGGCGACGATCGCGCCCGAGCACCACGTGACCGTGGCCATCAACACCCGCGACGACGACACCCGGCCCGAGCTGTACCTGACGGCGACCGGCTCGTCGATCGAGTCTGGCGACGAAGGCGTCGTCGGCCGCGGCAACCGCGCCAACGGCCTGATCAGCATGCTCAGGCCCTGGTCCGCCGAGGGCGTCTCCGGCAAGAACCCCCAGTACCACGTCGGCAAGTTGTACAACTTGGCGGCCGCCGAAGCCGCGCGCCGTCTACACGAGGAGACCGGGCTGGACTGCGCGGTTGCGCTGGTCTCCCAGTCCGGCCGGGACCTGACCGACCCCTGGCAGGCGATCGTGCAGGCCTCCGGTCCCAACCCCATCGGTGCCGCCCGCGTCCGGCGGGTGATCGCCGACGTGATGGAGGACCTGGACACGCTGCGCGAGCAGCTGCTCGACGGAAAGCTGGCTACGGCATGACCGCGGCGCTCGCCGACGCCGCCGGGCAGTTCGTGCCGTGCCTGAACCCGGCCACCCTCTCCGGTATCCCGCTGGATCAGTTCCTCGCCTTGGCCGCAGGCGCCGGATTCCCCAAGGTCGAAGTCTCCATCCAGCAAGCCCAGGCCTTCGGCATCGGCCGGTTACGCGACCTGCTGAAGGAGATGGGGGTGACCGTGGCGGCCGCGAGCGGCATCCTGCCCGCCGGGCCCGTCCTGCCCGCCCCGCTCCTGGTCGCCCCGGACACCTACCGCGCGTGCCTCGACGGTTTGGACAGCCGTCTGGAGGCCATGGCGGCCCTCGGCTGCACGGTGGCCACGACCGTGATCAACCCCCGCTCGCCCCTCGACACCGCCGAGGCGCGGACCCTCGCACGGCAGCGGATCGCCGAGCTCGCCGCCGCGGCCGAAGCCCACGGGGTACGGCTCGCCGTCGAAGCCGTCAGCGTCCGAGACGGTCTGCCGCCCGACCTGGACGGCCCCCACCCGGTCGTCGACAGCCTGCCCCTTCTGGCCGAACTGCTGCAGGAGACCAAGACATCCAACGCGGGTGTGCTGGTGGACTCCTTCCACTGGGCCGTCGCCGGCGCCGACCCGTCCCACATCACCAGTCTCGACACGAGCGCGATCACGCACGTCCAGATCGCCGATATCCCACAGCCCGGACCCGGCACGGCCGGCGAACTCACCGACGCGCAACGGGAGTTCCCCGGCGACGGCGCCCTGGACTGGACGGCCTTCGCCGACGCCCTGACCCGATCCGACTACCGCGGGCCGGTGTCGGTGGAGCTGTTCAACCCCGATTTGCGGGCGCTGCCGGCAGGCGAGATCGCCCGCTGCTCCCACCACGCGGCCACCACCTGCTGGACTCTTCCGGAGGCATCCTGATGACCCCCACCACACGCCCGACCGCGCGGCCGTGGCGGCTCGCGGTCGCCGGATGCGGAGCCGCCGCCTTCGGACTGCACCTGCCACTCCTGGCCGGCTCCGAGGCATTCGAACTGATCGCCGTCACCGACCGGGACCCCGAACGGGCCCGCACGGCCCAGAAGCGGTTCGCCGTTCCCCGCACCGCTACCCGGGTCGGCGACCTGCTGCAGGACGCGGACGCCCTGGTGATCCTCACCGGCGTGCACGAGGACCTCATCGAGGAGGCCCTCGACGCCGGCGTCAACGTCGTCACCGAGAAACCCGTCTGCCTGGACGTCATCCGCACCCGCAAGCTCGCCGAGCGGGCGCGGGACGCCGGGCTGCTGCTGGAAGTCGGGGCGATGCGCGCCCACGACCCGGCGCTGCACGCCGCCCTCGCCCACGTGCCCGAACCCTCCGGCGGCTGGCTGGTGAAAGCCGACGGGGTCGACGAAGCCGCGCGCCGCCGTCTGCTCCCGCCCGGTTTCGCGCCGTACACCTTCGCCGGCGATCCGCCGCAGCCGGTCCCCGACCGCCTTGCGCCGCACCAGGTGACGGCACTGCAGATCCTCCTGTGGCAGGGCTACCACCTGCTGACCGCGCTGGTCCTGGCCGTACCCGGCACCACCGCCACGTCCTGCACGCTCGACGCGTCCGAGCAGTCCGTACACGCTCTGCTGCACGGACCGGAGGGGGAGCCGTTCACCCTGGTCATCGCCGCGACTCCGGCCGGTGTCTTCCGCGAGCAGATCCACTTCGCCGACGCGGACGCCGCCGCCACGATCGACTTCGCCCGCCCCTACGAGCCGGCCGACAGCACCCGACTGACCACGGCCGACGGCACCCAGAGCGGCTTCAAAGACCCATTCGCCGCCCTATGGGCATCCGTCGACGCCCGCCTGTCCGGGCAGCACCCCGCCGACCTGCCGACCAGCGTCGACCTCGCCCTGCGCGTCGAGGACCTCGCTCTCGCCCTGGCGGAACTCGCCCGCCCCGGCACCCGCACACGGAAGGAAACCTGATCGTGGCAAACCGAGCTCCCGTACTGGTTCTGGACGGCCCGCCCGGAGCGGGCAAGACGTCACTGCTCGCACGTATGGTGTGCGCCCTGGGCGACGAATCGATGTGGTTCACCGAACCCAACGCCCGCCTCGCCACCGGCCTCGCCGCTCCCGTCCACCCCAGCCCGGCCGGACACACCCTGTGGTTCCTGAGGCACGAACTGGACAAGGCCCGCGCCATGCGGCACCTGGCCGCCGACCCGGACACCCGCCTGCTCATCTCCGACCGCAACCACCTCGGCGCCCTGGCGTACTGCTACGCCACCCGCGCCGAGGACTCCCTGCCCTACCGCACCGCCCGCGACTTCTACGCCCGCCGCATCGCCCCCGAACTGCCCGAGACGGTTCTCACCGCGATCCTTCTGGTCAGCCCCGACCAGAGCCTCAACCGCCGCGGAAACGTCGCTGAACTCCCGCGCTGGAAGCAGTGGTTCGACGCCGGACTGCTGGAACGCTTGCACACCTTCTACGTGGAGATCGCCCCCACGCTGTGCCCGACCCCACCGGCGATCATCAACACCGACGGAGCCACCCCCGAAGCGGTCCTCGCCCAGATCGCCGGCGTCCTCGCCGACGCAGGACTCGACCAGACTGCACGACATCTCACCACCGCCACCGCCCCGAACCCGCGGCCGCCGCTGGCCGATGAGTTCGCCGACGCCTACGCCGAGCTCGGAGGCCTGGAAGCCTTCGGCCACCCCTTCACCCCGCCGCTCACCCACCGCGGCAGCACCGTCCAGCTGTGCCAGCTCGGCGCCCTGCACCGCGACCCGTCCGGCCGGACCCGGCTGTGGAACCCGCTCACCGCACCCGCCGTACGGAGGGCCGCGTGATGAGCGGCACGAAGCCCTGCGTCATCGGCATCAACCTCGGGCACGACGGAGGCGCCGCCCTGATCACCGACACCGTGATGGTCGCGATCGGCGAGGAACGCCTCAACCGCACCCGCTACAGCCCCGGTTTCGAAGCCTCCCTGCTGTACTGCCTGCGCGCGGCCGGCCTCCAGCTCAGCGACGTCGACCTGGTCGCCGTCAGCGGCATCGGCCGCACCCTGCCCACCCGGGCCGAGGCGGGCCTGGCCCACCTCGGCATCGACCCAGCCCGGATCGTCCCGGTCGACCACCACCTCAGCCACGCCTACACCGCCTACTGCCTCAGCCTGTACGAGGAGGCGACCGTGCTGGTCGTCGATGGCGGCGGCAACAACAACGACACCGAGACCTACTACCGGGCCACCCCTGACGGGATCGAGCGCCTGGGCGGCAACCCGCCCACCCGGCCGCGCTCCGGCGGGATCGGCGCAACGTACGAGGCCTACACGAACTGGCTCGGCTGGCACGAGCAGGAGGCCGGCAAGACCATGGCGCTCGCCTCGTACGGCGATGCGGACCGCTACCACGCCCCGCTGTTCGACGTCGTCGACGCCACCGTGCACGGGCGCCTGACCCGCACCCACGCGCCCGGAATCGCGGAACTCGCCGAACGAACCGGCTTCGACTTCGGACCGGCAGACAGCCGCGGCGAGCACGAACTCGGGTTTCACGCCGCCGCCTACGTCCAGGACCAGACCGAGCGCGCCCTGTCCGCGCTCGCCGAACAGACGATCGCCGCCACCGGTCTGGGCAACCTGTGCTTCGCGGGCGGTGTCGCCCTCAACTGCGTCGCCGCCGACAAGATCCGCCGCCTGGACGCGGTCACCGGCTACTTCGCTCCGCCCGCCTCATCCGACCGCGGACAGGCCCTCGGCTGCGCCCTGTATGCCTGGCACCGCCTCACCGGTGACCTGCCCAGGCGACCGCTGTCCAGCGACTACTTCGGCCGCGAGTACACCGGCAACGAGATCGAGCAGGCGCTGAACCGCGACCCCCGATCCGGCCTGGTCGAAAGGCGCCGGACGCCGTTCACGTGGCGGCGGGAGAGCGACATCGCCCAAACCGCTGCCCAGATGATCGCCGACGGAAAGATCATCGGATGGTTCCAGGGCGGAAGCGAGCTCGGGCCCCGCGCCCTGGGGGCCCGCAGCATCCTCGCCGACCCGCGTACCACCGCAAGCTCCGACGCCCTCAACCGCAGGATCAAGCACCGCGAGCCTTTCCGGCCATTTGCGCCGGCCGTCCTCGCCGACCACGCCAGCACCTGGTTCGACCTGGACGTGGCCAGCCCCTTCATGCTGCTGGCCCCGCCGGTCCGCCCCGACCACACTGACAAGATCGCCGGAGTCGTCCACGTCGACGGCACCGCGCGCGTCCAGACCGTCGACCCAGCCGCCGCGCCCCTCTACGGCGCCCTGATCGAGCACTTCCACCAGCTCACCGGCGTGCCCGTCATCCTGAACACGTCCTTCAACGACCGCGAACCCATCGTCGAGACACCCGCCCACGCGCTCGCCACGCTCCAGGCCTGCGACCTGGACGCTGCCTGCATTGGCGAATACCTGGTCGAGCGGTCCTGACGTCCCCCCGGGACTGCCACACTGGAGCGCATGACGACCTCCACTCCGCCGCTGAGGGAAGCCGCCCGCGCCATCGTCCTCGACGATGACAACCGAGTCCTTCTCCTGCGCTACGACGAGAACGGCGGATTCTGGGCCACCCCCGGCGGCTCCCTGGAGGACACAGACGGGGGAGACCACGCCGCAGCGGTGCTCCGCGAGATGGGCGAAGAGCTCGGTGTCCTCCAGGAGGCGATCGAGCTCGGGGACCAGCTCGCGGAGCGCAGCAAAGAGCACCTGGTCGGCGGGCGCGAAGTCCGCCAGGTGGAGAAGTACTTCCTCGCCCGAATCCCCGCGGCCGCCATCGACCCGGCCCGGGCATCGCAGCCCGACAACATCCGCGAACACCGCTGGTGGACCCTCGCCGAACTGAATGCCACGGCCGAAACGGTCTACCCGATCGGTCTCGCCGACCTGGTCACCGGCGTCCTCGAGCACGGTGCACCCGTGCGCCCCGTCGTCCTGGACGGATGATCCTGCCCCGAGCGGTCCGAGGAATCAGACTGCAGGCATGACTGAGGAGCACCCGGCCCGCCCTTCCGTGCCGTATGACGCCGTCCTGTGCGACGTCGACCGCGTACTGCGGCACTGGCCCGCTGACGACGACATCGAGCACACGCACGGACTGCCCCGCGGCGCCATCGCGACCGCGGCCTTCGCCCCGGCCCGCGTCCACCCCGCCATCACCGGGGCGATCACCGACGAGCAGTGGCGGTCCGCCATGGCGGCCGACCTCGCCGAAACCTACGGATCACAGGAGCAGGCCTCCGCAGCCGTGGCCGCCTGGACCGAGCTCGTCCCGCTCGTGGACATGGAGCTGGTAGCCCTGCTCACCCAAGTACGCGAGGTCGCCTCCGTAGTCCTGGTCGCCAACGGAACCACACGGCTGGAGCAGGATCTCGCCCGCCAGGGCCTGGACGGCCTCGCCCACACGGTGGTCAACTCCGCCCGCATTGGCGTCGCGAAACCTGACCCCCGGGTCTACCGCATTGCCGCCGAACTCGTCGGGACGAGGGCTGACCGATGCCTCTTCGTCGACGACACCGAAGCCAATGTCACCGCGGCCTGCAACGCAGGGATGGCCGGCCTCCACTACCGCCAACTCGGTCAGCTGCGCACGGCACTTGCTCCGCTGCTCGGCCAGTAGCGGCCGTGCGGGCACCTCAGGCCATCCGGGCCAAAACGGCAGCCATGGAGTCGTAGGTGTCACGGATCCCGGAGGCGTTGTTGAGGCGGTACCGCTCCAGTCGGATCGCACCCAGATGCCGTGCCTCGTAGAGGAGGGTCCGCCAGGCGTCAGCCGGCGAGGTGCCGCGGGGTCCGTAGGTACTCCAGAACGCCGTCCGTTCATCCCGCTTGGCGCTGGCCATCCGGATGGTCCAGTCGGCAGCCGGATCACCGAACAAGGTGCGGTCCAGGTCGAGAATCCCGCTGATCACCGGCGTTGGGGCAGGAGCGAGCATCGTATTGACGGTCCACAAGTCGCCCGTGAGCAGCCGGGGTTCGGTGATCTCGTCCAGCACGTCGCGGTGCTCGGCTGCGAGGGCGGCCGCCGTGTCTACGTCTGTGGCGTCCAGACCGACGCGGCTGACATCCGCGGCGATGTCGTGCAGGGAGGCCACCACGGCTTCACTCCAGGTGGGGTGGCCGGGCCCGGCGACGGGGCCGAAATGCGGGCCCCGTACGGCATGGACGTCCTGTGCGATCGTGCCGAGCTGGGCGAAGAAGCCGGGCCACAGGTCGCGGGGGTAGTCGCCGAGGCGCTGGCGAGCGGGTGTACCGGCAAGGTGGCTTTGCACCATCCAGTCCCGGCCGATGACCTCATGCGACCAGTCGGCGAACAGCACGTCGGGAATCAGGTCCGCGACGGGCGCGAGGAAGGGCACGGTGGCGTACTCGTTGCGCATCAACGCGTGCTCCGAGGCGAACTGGCGCTCCGGTGCCGGGGCGACGCGCAGGATGACCGGCGCGCCGAGACCGTCTGCGGTGATCCGGGACGTGGTGTTGTACATGCCGCCGTCCAGCTCCACGGCAGAAGTGACCTGGACGGTGGTGCCGAAGGCTCGCCGGCACATGGCCTGGATGTCCTCGGCGGTGACGGACTGCTGGAAGGCCTCGGTTTCACGGGGGATCGGTCGGAAGTCCATGTCGCCCCTTATACGCCTCGCGCCATGACGGCACCGAGGAGTCGCTTCTGGCGCAGCGAACTCGCACCGGGAACGCGGCGCGGACCCCGACAGGCAGCTCTGCCGGGGTCCGCTGTGCTCGATTGCTACGCCGGTCGGGTCAGCTCATGACCGGCCACTTCAGTGGATCGTTGTAGTAGCCCTGGGTCAGCTCGACCGCGGAGGCCTTCTGGCCCTCGGGAACCAGAAAGACGTTGCAGATCTTCTCCGACTGCCTGCCGCTCAGAGGCTTCTCGGTGTCCGCCGCCGGGCAGTTCGGCCACTTGGCCTGTCCCATGAGGACGATGAGGGCTTTGGTGCGCTGCCCCTTGTCCGTCGCGACGACCAGGTCGTCGTCCATGTCGCCCACGGTCATGGCCTTGCCGCTGTTGTGGGTGAGCGTGGCCCACACGTACACGGGGACCTGGGGGCCGTCACTTTTGTCGAGCTGCAGACCGGATTTCTCCACCTCAGCCTTCGTCCCCGTCTGTACTTTCGTGGGGGTGACCGTGAAGGTGGCGCCCTTGGACTTCTGCATGGTGGATTCCTGCGGCGGGCTGGCCTCGCCCAGGCGGTAGACGGTCTTGCTGTCCGCTGACCGGGACTCGGAGCCGCCCTGGTTGTTCACCGGCTCCGAGTCGTTGCAGCTGGTCAGCGCTACAGCCAGCGTCACAGCACCCGCCGCTACCGCCATGACGCGCATTCGCGTGCGCATGTTCCTCTCTTTCCCCGTTGATCGTTCCCGTCGCCGGGCAGCGTCAGGTCGTGCTTCGACGGGAGGCTTGGCTCAGGCGCGGGCCGCCACACCGCGCGGGATGCGCGGGAGTCCGGTGACGGCCGGCTCCTCGGCCGGCGGGAGGACGGATCCGGAAGCCCACCGTTCGAACTGGCCGGCCCGTACGACCGGGTAGATGAACCGGAGGCCCGAGCCCGCAGTGGCGTCGGCCATGAGGTTCAGGAGGTTCACGACCAGGAGGTCACCTCGGTCCTGGGCGCACACGGCCGCCTCTTGCCACCAGGCACCGGTGTCCTCCTCGGCGTCCGCTTCCGGGACGTCGAGACAGACCATGATCCTTACGTTGCTCGGGCCAGCCCACCGGCCTTCGGGGGCCTCGGCACGTTCCGGGCGGACGCCGACGATGCGGTCCGCGCGCACGAGTTGACCGCTGGCCAGCCTGATCCATGTGGCGTTGAGCATGGAGTCTGCTCCTTCGGTGGCACGTACGCCGCCGGGCAGGCCCGCAGTGGACCCGCCCGGCGGCGTTTGGCATCAGGCGATGTACTTGCTGGCCACCCAGCCCGTACGACCGTCCTGCGGGCCGTTGAGTACGTAGACCCGCATCCAGCCGGCCTTCTTGGCCTTGCACTTGACCTCGACGCCGTCGCCCTCATGCAGGAGCCCGAGTGCGGCGTAGTTCGTGCCGGAGCCGGCCCGGAACTTGGTGTTCGTGGTCGGATACGTCCACCAGTAGCCCGCCGGGTACTTCTTCCCGCAGGCAGAGGTACCGACGACGGCCTTCGTCGTGGCCGCCTCAGCTGACCCCGCGAGCACGGGGACGACCAGCGTGGCGGCGGCCACGGCGGTCACCATCGTCTTCCGGATGGTTGCGCCGGCCATCAGACGGCCCGGGGGTCGGCACACGCGAGCTTGACCCAGCCCTTCTTGGCAGTCTTGCCGTGGTGCCAAGTGCCCCACCAGTAGCTGATGTTGTCGTTCTTGTCGAGCCACGACTTGGTGATGTGGCCGTAGTCCGCGCCCTTCTGGTACACGTACATCACGTGCTTGCCCTTGCCGTTCGGCTTGGTGCGCACGTCGGCCTTCTTGCAGGTGATCGGCTGGTTGAAGGTGTCGGCCGCCGAAGCCTGCGGCGCGATCGCCGAGACGCCCACACCTGCTGTGAGAGCGAGACCCAGCCCAGCCGCGGCCGTGGCTCGGCCCATGAGTGTCTTCATCGTTTCGTCCTCGCTATTACCTGCGGATGCCGCTCCGGGACACGGAGCAGTTCTCACCGCTCGAACGTGTGCCAGACCGAGCACTGTGTGGGCTTGTGCTTGCCCTTCACCGCGCAGACCCGCATTTTGAAGACCACTCCGCGGTAGAGCGTCGGTGTCTTCCAACTGCCCTGGCCGTTGGCCTTCGTGTCCTTGACGTCGACGACGAAGTAGCCGTCGCGGTTGGTGCGGACCTGAGTGATCGCGCTGTAGCCGTCCCGCCGGAGATCATTTGCGTAGACGTGGCCGTTGTTCTCGTTGTAGAAGCCCTCGGCACGCCCATGTTGGGACGTCCACCAACCGGAGCTGTTGGCGGAGGCGGGTGTGGCGGCCAGACCTCCGACGAGGCCGAGGCTCAGGGTCGCCACGATCGCGCCGACGCGAGCGCGCGGGCTGCTGATCAGCCGGTGCACGAGGGGTCCTCCGGGATGCACGTGCCCGTGTCGTCCGCGCTGGTGTGGAGGAGGTCGCTTCGGATCCAGCCGGTCTTGCCCTTGGCGTTGCCGGTGGTCATCTTGACCCGGTACCAGATGCCGCTGTCGATGACCTTGACGTCCTTCTCGGAGCACCGGTTGCCCTTGTAGGCGATGCCCACCGGCGTAGAGGTGACGGAGGCCTTGGAGCGGACCTTGGCGGAGGACGCGGTGACGTAGCAGCCCTTCGCGGCGGCTTGTCCTGTGGCGGCCTGCGCGGTACCGGCGGTCGCGACCAGGCCGGAGCCCGCCAAAGCGGCCGTCAGTGAGAGGGCGCCTATTGCTATTCGTGCGCGCACGTGTTTCCCCGTTCGATTTTTCCGGCACTCCCGTGAATGCCTTTGCGTTCGGGACGAGACGGAAGTCAATTGAAGTCTCTTGCGCATGTCAACTTTTTGCGCATTCCGAAATAGGGGTCGTCTCCGTGAGATTTCGCGTGACGCAAATCCCCAGTTCAAGACCCTTGTGGGCATGCATTTTTGCGCCGGGCGGAACGGGCTCTTTTCGCGTGACGCAATAACCGCCCGCAATGCCAGATTTGATGCGATGTAAGCGCTCTCGCCTTTTCGCGTGCCGGATGTACGATGCACCTGAGGCCCGAGTGGTTGATCAAGCAATCAAGGGGGTGGTCGCCGGGCGCGGGCCGAAGTCGAGGCCCGATGAATGAACGCCAGAAGGGTCGACAGGCCCGACGGGGACAGCCGCTCAACTCGGACCTGGAGAAAGCGGCTTGCATGGCGAGGGAAGACCACCTTGTTCAGCAGGGCAAGCAACACGACCGATGGAGAACCGACCACCACAGATTCACGACCAGCGAGCGGAACCGCGCACGCCCAGCGGGTCAAGATGGTCGAGAGAGCATTCACGCTCCTCGACGGGCCCGCACACGGTCCCAGCGAAATCGCTGAGGTCACCGGCCTCAGCGTCACGGCGGTGTACCGCATTTTGCAGTCCGGAATCCCCAGCATGTACTTCGTGCAGCTGCCCGGGAGGAAATACCGCCTTGGCCCCGGCGCGGCCAAGATCGGCATGCAGGCAATGGTGCACACACCGGGCACCGAGACGTCCCACCCACTCCTGGAGCAGCTGAGCAGCGCCCTCGACGCCATGGCGATGCTGTGGGTGATCTCCCCGTACGGCGGTCCCCGCCGAGTGCTGGCCGACTACGCGCCAGGCCGGTACGACCTGGACGCGCTGGGCCTGACCGCCGACCAACTGGTGGCTGTGGGCGGCTCCCTGAGGGTTGGACCGTCCGGCCGGGTGATCGCGGCGCACCTCCCTGCCCCGCTGGTCGACACCGTGCTGACCGATGCCGTCCCCGCAGGTGCCGGCCCCGGAGTGCTGGGAGGAGCCGACGACTTCCTGGCGTCACTGCCGGAGATACGGGACGCCGGCTACAGCCTGGGCCGCGAGGAGATCGCCGGATGGGGCGAGGTCGCCGCCCCAGTGCTGTGGGGCGACGCCGTCTACGGCGCGATCAGTTCGCTCAAGCCGTCCTCACTGCTGAAGGACACGAGGGGCGCGATCAAACGGACGGTGGCAGCCGCCGACCGGTTCAGCCTGCTGGTGTCCAGCGGGGGTCTGCCTCACCTGACCGGATGACGAGCGGGGAAGAGGCTGTCCGCGCCTGCGCGTTCGGCCGTCGCGTGCCCTGCCGGATCAACTGACGGCCGTCTACCTTTCGCCGACGGAACAGCCGGGCGCACGGCGCCGGGTCCGCCCCCCGACTTGAGGGCGGACCTGGCGCTGGCCTCGTACAGCACGAGGCAGCGTTCAGCGGCGGACGTGAATGCGGACCTGGACCGTCCCGCCCGTGGCGGCCGCCGCGGCTCCGAGTCCGATCACAGGGGCTAGGTAGTCGCTGTTGCCGCTGAGGGTGAGCACGATGACGGCGATGATCGTGCCCAGCACGGATAACGCGCTGATCCAGGTGAGCGCCTTCGCCGTGGTCGAGGGAGGCGCCGAGGCGCTACGGTCGGTCTGAGTCACGGGGATGTACTCCTCCAGTTCCGGGGATTTTCTGTGACCCGGGGAGAAGTCGGCCGGACCGGCGTGACGGGCTGTCCAGCCCGGCTTCCCCTCGGGAGATCGTGTGGTGCAGTTCGGACCGGTGCGCGCGCCGGTATGGTCCCGATCGAAGCCGAGCACGATGCGCGCCAGCACCCTCTTCGGGCGACGGACTCCGTTAACGCCGTTAAAGATCGTCTTGCGTGCCGTCATCGAAGCGCGGTCGTCTCGCGTGCGAGGCAGCTCCCTGAACGTGGCCGCGACGTGGCCACGCTTCGCCGAGATGGCCGTGAAGTGGCCGAGGAATGGCAATGGTTCGGCGTTGACATATTTCCCGGGCCATGGATGTCCGGAGCGCCCTGGCCCTCTGTCCTCCCTTCTGCTGGCACTCCGATGGAACGCCGACACCGCCTCGGTCACGAGACCCCTCGGGCGTGAACCTTGTGAGCGATGCACGCCAGGCGTGAGAACCCGTGATCGGTCTACGTGAGGTGATCGAAGCACCTCGTGGTGCGCGAGTGGATGCCTCTGCCGCAAGTGGGGTGAAGTGGGAAGCAGCCCGCCGCAGCATCAAATTGGGGTGCTTTACGCCTTTGCTCCGAGCCCCTGATGTCCGGTACGCCCGTCTTCGGGGACGGGGCTGCGCTCACGGAAGTGGGGCGAAGTGGGGGACCGCTAACCCTTGACATGTCGGGTGGATGCGTCGAACTGGAGATGCTCGACGCGCAGACCTGCACCTTCTTCCCCAAGGACGTCGAAGCACTGTTCCATTTACGCGGGATGGCGGGTTATGGTCACGCTCTGCGAGATCTTGTACGGAGGTGCCCCGGATGGAGAACGCCGCGCCCGCACGCCGAGGTCGTCCTCCGGGCATCCGAACTGCCGAGGGGGAGCTGACGACCCGCCAGGCAGCGATCGTCCGCTGCATCACGGAGGCGGTCCGCCGGCAGGGCTACCCGCCGTCGATGCGGGAGATCGGCAAGGCTGTGCATCTCGCCAGCACGTCCTCGGTCGCCCACCAGCTGATGGCCCTCGAGCGCAAGGGCGTCCTCTACCGTGACCCGCACCGTCCCCGCGCCTACCGAGTCAGACCTTCGTGGGCACCCGACTTGGGGGACCGGAGCGAGGCGCCCGTCGACGTGCCGCTCGTCGGTCGGATCGCCGCCGGCGCACCCCTGCTCGCCACGGAGATGGTCGAGGACGTCTACTCCCTGCCCCGCCAGGTCGTAGGCGAGGGAGATCTCTTCGCCTTGACCGTGTCCGGCGACTCGATGATCGACGCGTCGATCTGTGACGGCGACATCGTGACCGTGCGCCGCCAGGACAGCGCCGACCACGGGGACATCGTCGCCGCACTCCTGGAGGACGAGGCCACCGTCAAGGTCCTGCGCCGTCAGGACGGGAAGGTGTGGCTGCTTCCCCGCAATCCTGCCTACAAGCCGATCCCCGGTGACCAGGCTCAGATCCTCGGCAAGGTCGTCAGCGTCCTGCGTGTGCTCTGAGGCGCCGGAAAACCCTTGGAGATCCGCCTGTCGATCCTGCCAAGCTGAGCGCACCGAAGGGGTGTAGCTCAGAGGCCAGAGCGCCGGCCTCCAAACCCGGATGCCGCAGGTTCGACTCCTGCCACCCCTGCCACGGGCGCCACTACAGCGTTGCCGCCCGTCCGTCGTCACTGCTGAACGCGGAGCCCGTCCCGCATGCCTGGCAGTAGCGGAATCCGAAAACGGTCGCTGCCGCCTGCTCCGCCGCGAGACGATGACCCCGTCCTTCGGAAACCGGTGCCCACGGAGGCCTTCGTGTCCAGGATTGTGCTCGCCACCGACCACGTCCACGACCACGGCGGAGATGACCGACGGCGCTGGGCTACTCCCATGTCGTACGAAGAGGAGCGGGAGGGCGCGATCGTCGGCCTGGTGACTCAGCTCTACGACACGGTCCTGGACGACTGCCAGCCGTGCCGCCAGCAGCTCCTGAACGTTCTCAAAGACGACCCCGCGACCACCGGGATCCTGGTCCACTGGGCCTGCCTGGTCACTGCCGAGACCTACGGTGAACTGCCCGAAGTGCTCATGGAGGGCAGCGAGCCGGCCGACGCACCCTTCCACCCCA
The DNA here is from genome assembly GCF_004023625.1 of Streptomyces cavernae. Classification (GTDB taxonomy): domain Bacteria; phylum Actinomycetota; class Actinomycetes; order Streptomycetales; family Streptomycetaceae; genus Streptomyces; species Streptomyces cavernae. The sequence continues at coordinate 170,441 of NZ_RPDJ01000028.1, forward strand.
CGGCGTCGTTCCGGAAGGTGGCCCAGGCATACGACGCCAACTGGGGCACCGTCGACGGGGCGACCGGGGCCGTGCGCGAGGCCTGCGCAGCGTGTACGGCCGAGGAGCGGCTCGCGGCGGCAACGACGGCGCTCGAACTCCTCGTCGGCTTCGCAGAGTTCGATGTCGACTTCCTTTATCAGTAACCGGCCGCCGATCCGCACAGGCTAGGTTCGGTGGCACACCGGCTCCCGCGCTGTATGCCTGCGGTCGTGCGCTCACGGTTGGTGCGAGCAAGGTCGATAACCTTGGGCTCGTTCGGGCGGGCGGCGTCGACGTGTAAAGGACTATGGGATGGGCGAGGGGATCATGGCGAACTTCCGGCGCCGGCGAGCCGCCGAGCGGCCCCTGGGCGAGCAGAACCACACCTACAACGCCGCCAAGACCTTCCAGGACGCGATGTACGCCCTTGGTGCCGCCATGGTTCAGGACTACCGGGCGGGCAAGAGTGCGGAGGAGATCGTCAAGCAGGCTGCCTTTGCCCTTCCCGAAGCCGACGGCCGCACGCTGTTGCACTCCTCGCGGCTGATCCACGACGCCCTGGACGCGTTGGGGCCGTGGATGCGCGAGCCGGACGGCCCGATCGTCGTCTTCCCCCATGGAACCCGGGCGGCGACGATTTCCGCAGGCTGGGACCACGAAGACGAGGCCACACGCCGACGGCTGCTCAGCGGCCTGGACGAAGCTCTGCAGGCCGCCGGGATCGGATACCGCGACCCTGAGACGAAGCGACCACTGACCGCGCAGGACCTGGTCTCGGACGACCGGACCTCCCCCGAGCTCTACCTTCTCGACGCCCCCGACCTGGTGGAGTCCGTACCTGCCTGACCCGTGGCTTCCGTGGTTACAGACACTTCATCCGGAGACCGCGCGCGTTCGAGACGGATGTGGCACCGTGGACTTCAGGCCGGGCCCGTCACTCCCCCCGTGGTGGCGGGCCCAGCCTTTACCAGCCGTGGAGTTCGTCAACGCTTCGTCCGCTGGGAACGGCGCTGGCCAGGAGGCGTAGGCGCCTCGGGGATGGGCTCCGGGTCTCGCTTCCACCAGTGCAACAGCCGGAACGCCCGTTCGCTGTTCTCCGGGGGTCCGTACAAGGCGGTGCCGACCACCATTGCGAACATGGACATCCCGAAGATGGCCACGACCGTCTGGAGACCGGAGCCTGTGGCGTGCGGCTGCGCAGCTTCCGTCTGGGTGGTCTCGGCCTGAGGCATGGTGAGGTCCTTCTGATCGGCGGCTGCGGGCATGCTATCCGCCGGCGTGCGCTCCACGGTTGGGCCGGGCGCTCAGGGATTCGAGATCAACTTCCGGACGCTGCGAGGAAACTGGGCCAAAGCCCTGTCGGTCTGGTTGAGTGCATCGATGATCGAGGCCCGCGGGCAAAACCGCCTTGGTCCGGCGTCAGGCAGTAGGGGGACGGGAGTTGATGGCGAGGGCGGCGGGGTAGAGCACCTGATGCCCGTAGCGTGCCCGGGCACGGTCGGCGACGGCTTCGATCGCGAGAGGCCTCTCGTCCCGCGCGTCGAGCGTGAGCTGACGGGTGGCCAGGTCGGCTGGCCGAAGGGCGTCGGCGCGCAGCGCGATGGTGAGGACCCGTGCGCGCTGGAGCCCGAGGGATTCGTAGACCGCGTACACCGCGCGGGCCAGAAGCACGGTGTGCTGAGTCGCCTCAGACAGGACACGGCTACGGCGGGTGGAGCTCCGGTCGGCATAGTGGATGGTGCAGGTCAGGCCGGTCGCGATCTGGCCGGAGGCACGGAGACGGGCGCCGAGGTCGTCGGCGAGGGCGATCAAGGCACGCCGGTGGGCGGCCGGGTCGAGTTCGTCGCGGTCAAAGCGGTACTCGCTGCTGATGCTCGCCGGAATCGGGGTGGCGTCGACGACCTGGGTGTCGCGGCCCTGGGCGTGCTCGTGGAGGGCGCGGCCGGCCCGGGCGCCGAGCAGACGTTGCAGCGTGAGCTGGGGGACATCGGCGACGTCGCCGACGGTGTGCAGACCGTACTCGCCGAGCGTCGCGGCGATCCGCACGCCCACACCGGGCAACTCGTGGACCGGGCGCGGGCGCAGGAAGGCGGAGATCGCCTCGGGGGAGTCATCGACGACGGTGCGCTGCCCGGGCGGGGTGAGGGCGCAGGCCATCGCGGCGAGCATCCGGTTGGGAGCGCACCCCGCCGAGCTGCGCAGACCGAAGTGGGCGAGCGCACGCAACTGGACCAGCTCGGTCAGGCCGCGGGCGTCCCGCTTCCAGTACGGGATCGCTCCAGTGAGGTCGAGGGCAGCCGAGTCCGGCCCGATCACCTGCACGCGGGGCGTGACGTTCTCCAGCAAGCGGCGCAGCTCCTCGGGGAGTTCGGCTTCCTCGACGGCCGGAACGTCGAAGCGGAGGTGGAGGAGGTGGCGTCCGCTCATCGTGATCACCCTGCGCTTCCCTGACTCCGGTGCCCGAGCCGGCGCAGGTCTGCAGACCGGGTGCCGGCGGGCTGAAGGTCGGCGTACGGGTGGAGGCGTGCGCCCGCGGTGCCGTCGGCAAGGGTGCGCTGCGGTGCTGCTGGTTGGGCCGGGGTGGGGGCCGGGTCGGTGCGGCCGAGCAGGTCGAGGGCGGCTTGAGGGCCATGGTCGCGGCGGGCGGCGGCCACTTCGTCCAGGTCCCAGGCCATCTCGCCGACCACCGTACGGCGCGCGCCGCGGGACTCGACGGTGCCGCGCACGAGCAGCAGACCGGAGTGGAACACGGTGCGCGCGCAGGCCTCGTGGGAGTTCTCGAAGAAGGCGAGATCAACCAGGCCGGTGCCGTCCTCCAGGGTCACGAAGATGATCCTCTTGCCGGACGCGATCGGCGGGGTCTGGGTGGAGGCGCGGACTCCGGCGACCAGGACCTTCTGGCCGGGGATCATGCCCCGCAGGTGCGCGGCAGTGGTGGCGCCCAGTTCGTTCAGCAGACGGTGATGGTGCTCCATCAGGTGATGGGTGACGTCGATCTGGAGCGTGTCCAGCTCCGCGCCGAGTTTGTCCCGGCTGGTCATCTCGGGCAGCCCGCTCGGGGCGGAAGTCACCAGCTCGCCGCCGAGCGGCAGTTGACCGTCGGTGGCAGTGCGGGAGCGAGACTGCCGATGGAGCTCGGTCGCCTGCAGCAGGAGATCCCGCCGGGTGAGGTCGCCCGGGAGCGGGCCGAGCGCGCCGATCCGGATCAGCCGCTGCGCGATCGGCAGGGAGGGACGGGCGCGCTGCCACAGGTCCTGCAGGCCAGTGTAGGGCTGGCCGGCCACGAGCCGCGCGACCTCACCCTCGCTGATCCCTTTGATGTTGGAGAAGGCAAGGCGCACGCCCCAGCCCTGCTCGGTCTGTTCGACCTGATGCACGGCGCGCGAGTGGTTGACGTCGACGGGCAGGATCGGCACGCCGTGGCGGCGGGCATCGGACACGACGAGCCGTCGCGGCCACATCCCGGGGTCGTGCTCCAGGAGCCCGGCGTACAGGAACGCCGGGAAGCGTGCTTTCAGAAAGGCGCTCTGAAGTGCAGGAACAGCAAAAGCGACAGCGTGCGCCCTGCAAAATCCATATGCGCCATGGCTGGAGATGGTCTCCCAGACCTCGTCCAGCACGGCCGTGCTGTAGCCGCGGTCACCGGCCGTACGACGGAACCACTCTTCGACGCGGGGGAGCCGGTCGGGGTCGCCAAGGGCGCGGCGGGCGTACTCGCCGGCAGCGCGATCGCAGCCGGTCAGCTGTGTGAACGTCGCGATGATCTGCTCGTGCCAGATAGTTACGCCGTACGTGTCCGACAGGATCGGTTCCAGGTCCGGGTGCGCGTACCGCGGGGCCGCACCGTGCCGGGCCGCTATGAAGATCGCAGGCATGCCTCCGGCTACCGGCCCTGGACGAAATAGCGAGATGTCGGCGATGACGTCCTGCATGTGCCGGGGCTGCAGCCTGGACAAAAGATCTTGTTGACCAGGTGACTCCAATTGGAACAGGCCCACGGTGTCCGAAGCCTGGATCATCTCGAAGGCCAGCCGGTCGTTGAGGTCGACGTGGTCGGGATTGTCGAGATCGAGGACTCTCCCCGTGGCACGCCGGATCTCCGCAACCGCGTGCGCCATCGCACTCTGAAGACGGATTCCGAGCACGTCCAGCTTCAGAAGGGCGTAGCCGCCGAGCTCGATGTCCTCCTTGTCGGCCTGCACCATCGGATAGCCGGCCGGGGTCGGCTGCACCGGCAGCCGGTCCAACAGTGACGCGTCGGACAAGATCACCCCGCAGGGGTGCATGGCGTAGCCGCGGGGCAGCGCGTCCAGGCCCTCGGCGAGCTCCCACAGCGGCCCGAACTTCTCTGCCTGGGAGGCGAGTTGCCGCAGCTCCGGCAGCTCCGCCAGCGCCGCGCGGATATCCCGCGCCCTGATGTGCGGGAAACTCTTGGCGATCTCGCCCACGACCTGGGGCGGAATCCCGAGGGCAAGCCCGGTGTCCCGCAGGGCGTGCCTTGCCCTGTAGGTCTCGGGCATGCCGGTGACCGCGGTCCGCTCTGTGCCGAACCGCTTGATGATCGCGTCGTACACCTCCAGGCGCCGCTCGGACTCCACGTCGAGGTCGATGTCTGGGAGCGACGTCCTGCGCTCGTTTACGAACCTCTCGAACAACAAATGGTGGTCAAGGGGATTGGCCGTGGCGATGAACAAGGAGTGGTTGACCATGCTCCCCGCGCCGGAGCCGCGCGCGGCGACCCGGATCCCCAGAGCCCGGGTATCGGCGACCACCTGGGCCACGGCGAGGAAGTACGCCTCAAAGCCGGTGAGCCGTCCGATGACTTCGAGCTCGTAGTCGAGCTGTCGTACGGCGCGTTCGTCGCGGTCCAGGCCGCGAGCGACCATCCCGGCCTCACACCGCTGCCTCAGCAGCCGCATCCCCGAACCGGGCTCCGAGCCCGCACCCACGACGGACGGCTCGGGGAAGTGAGGGGTGCCCAGGCCGAGGTCGGCCGGGGTGAGGGTGCAGGACTGCCCGGTGGCCTCGGTATCGGCCAGCAGGCGTACGGCACGGGCGGACTCGTCGCCGACGGCCTGGGCGATCCGCTCGGCGACCGCGGACATGGCGGCCGGGCCCTTCAGCCACCGCTCCCCGCCGTCCAGGTGCCGGCGGTCCACGGGCCGCAGCAGCCGGGCCGCGTCGAGCACGTCGGCCAGCCGGTGCTGACCGGGATCGGCGTAGCGGACCGCGTTCGTCAACACGGCGCGTACGCCGAGCTGGTCGGCCAGACCCACGGTGCGCGCGGCCAGCCGTAGCGAGCCCGCGCCGGTGCCCTCCCGGCCCAGATACACGGTCTCCAGCCGCAGCCGTTCGCCGGCCAACTCCCGCCACGGCGCGAGCAACTGCTCGGCGACGTCCGGGCGGCCGGCGGACAGCGCCCGCACCGGCTCGGAGGAGGGACCGAGCAGCATCACCAGGTCCTCGTCTGCGTACGCGCGCAAGGCCGCCCAGGACACCACCGGCGCCGCACTGTCGGCCTCGGCGTGTGCGGCGGACACCAGGCGGCACAGTCGCGCCCACCCTGCCGCGTTCTGCGCGAGCAGGGTGATCCGCAATGGCGGCTCCACCACATGGGCGCCGCCGCGTACGGGCGTACGCGGCCGACCGGCAGCCGGGTCGGGCGGGCGGACGGGGGCAACGGCGACGTCGACGCCGAAGACGGGGCGGACGCCGGCGGCCGCGGCGGCCTTGGCGAAGCGCACCACGCCCGCGACGGTGTCCCGGTCGGTCAGTGCGAGCGTCGTCATCCCATGCTCTGCAGCACCCTGCACGAGGGCATCGGGGAGGGAAGCGCCGTAGCGGGCGGAGTAACCGGAGGCGACGTGCAGATGAGTAAATCCACCGCTGCGCACCTCCTGCCTCTCGTTTGTCCCTCCCCTGACCGGTGTCCCTCCAGGTCTCCACCATAACCGAAAACCGAAAATATGTTCGAACTCGTCGAGTGGTGCCGTCCACGTGTCGCCCGAGGGGCGCCAGGTCCGTTCTCGTGCCTACCCCCTCATGGCCGCAGCGGCGGGCCGGCATGTTGCCGTCTGGAGTGCCGTACAACTCCGGCAGTGAGTAATGGTCCGTTTGGATCACTCGCATGCCGTAGGCTGCGGTCTATCGACGCGGGGTGGAGCAGCTCGGTAGCTCGCTGGGCTCATAACCCAGAGGTCGCAGGTTCAAATCCTGTCCCCGCTACCAACTCCGGCCCCCTTGACCATGTCGCGGGGGCTGGATGCGTTATGCGGCACGGTGAATGACCTCGCCCCGCTCCTTCGTCCACGTTCGCAGAGGCTCACGCTCCCCGCTGGTGTCCTCCAGCAAGACGATGGTCACTCCGTCACGGCTGCCGTGGATCCCCAACCAGCCGCGGAACTTCTCCAACGCCACCGCGTGGTCGGTCCAGGTGCCTTCCACCGCCGGGCCGCTGGGCCTGAACTGCATCGTGACGTGCCATGTCCCCACGGGGCCATCCTGCCCGACCAGCCGCTATGCGACGACATGCGCGACAGATCCGGCCGGGCACGGCCAACCGGTGGGTCTCCGCTTCTGCTCCCGCGCGTCACGCCCGGTGCGGAGCGCTCGTCCGGTGCGCTGGAGGCCATGGCCCGTGAGGATGTCCCCGTACGCCCGCCCGTCGAGGTCGTACGCCCCGTCACCGCGAGGGACCTTCCTGCCGAGGACCACTGGCCGGGCGCCCAGACCCGCTATGAGGTCAAGGCCGACGGGTGGCGGGCCGTCGCAGGCGTACTCGAGGAACACCGTCCTGTTCTGTACTCCCGGCAGGGAGGCGACCTCAACGCGATGGCCCCGGAGGTCCTGGACGAGCTGCACGATATGCCGGTCGGCACGGTCCTGGACGGAGAGCTGTGCGCCGTGGTCGGCGACCGCCTCGACTTCACCGCGCTGGCCCGCCGCCGTGGCCGTGACCGCCGGCGCTGGCCACCGATCGTGTACCTGGTCTTCGACTGCCTCGCCATCACCGGCACCGACCTGCGCCCCCGCCCGCTGCAGGAACGCCTAGACCGGCTCGGCGAGTTGTTGCGGCCACCGCCCGGTGTGATCCAGCCGGTGCCCGCCACCACCAGCCGCACGGAGGCCCTGGCCTGGTACAAGGAGCTCCGGCCCCATGGCCTGGAGGGCTTGGTCGCCAAGGGCCTGGGCAGCCCCTACGCTCCCGGCCACACCCGCTGGCTGAAGATCAAGCATGTCGACACGGTGGACACGGAGATCGTGGCGATCGCGGGCTCCCCGGCCCGCCCCGCCTACCTCATCATCCGGCTCCCGGACGGCACCCTCGCCCAGACCGCGCAGCTGGACAGCAGCCAACGCGCCGCCGTCGGCCGGGCTCTCGCCGCCGGCGTCCGGGAGGCGCTGCCCGGCGGGGGCCACCGAGTGGTCACGCCGCTGCTCGCTGAGGTCGAGGTGGGCACCACCCGGCACCGGACCGTGCGGTTCGTTCGTCTCCGCGAGGACCTGGGTCCGGCAGAGCCGGGGCCGTCCGGGTGAACAGCGCGGTGTCGCCAGCGCCCTGACTGGAGCCCGGACGTTACAAGGAGGGGGAACCGGCGCGGGAAGGAACGGGCGGAGGGCCAATGGCGACATGGCAGGACGAGCCGGGCGCCCGGGAATGGCGCCAGGCCGTGGAGACGGCCGACCGTGTCCACGGCCCAGGCGTCCCCCCGGGCGAGCTGCCGGGCTACCGCCAGGGCTGTGCTGCGATCGACGAGGTGGTGCGACTTCTGGCCGACCCCACCGTGCCCGGGGCGCTGACGGCGGCCCGGTCGGCCATGCGGCGCGCGCTGCGGGTGATGCCTCAGTCTGGGCCTGACCAGCTGTGCTACGAACAGCGCTGGCGCGGACGTCACAGATGGGACGGTCCGCTGCAGGTGTGCGACCGGCCGACCTGCGGCCGCTGCCTACCACTGAAGGCGGCGGCGGAAGAGGCACGCCCAGCGTGAGCCACCGTTGGACAGCCTGAGGCGAGACCACTCCCGAGAACGCATGACCTGCGGGCGCGGCGGTCGACGATGCGAGGCTGCATAGCGCGAGCAACATAGGATCCATCAACGTGGCACACACATTCGACGGTCTCGTGGAGATGCAGAAGGCGGCCGACGAGGCGCACGCCCGGGTACTGGAACTGCGGAACACCTACGGCCGTCCCACGGTGACTCCGTGGCCGCCAGAGCAGACCGAGACGTACGAAGAGGCCTGGCAGCACTGGAGGAAGCTAGCCGGTGAAGTCCAGGCCGCCGTCACCGCGCACGCCAACGGCGAGGACAAACCCCGGTTCGAAGTTGAGGCCGCAGTACGGACCACGGCCCGGCATCCGGAAACGGCGACAGCCTAGAAGGTCACCGCGCCGGTCCTCTGGTCTGCATCACCGCAACGATCGCGCACCCAGCGGCAGACGCGCGTAGCGCACCGCGGGCAGTCCAGCACGCAGCCGACTTCGAACTCCGGCCGGTTGTACGGGATGACGGACACCGTGCCGGCGCACCCCACTCCATCCCGGCGCGGTCCGGAGGTATTGGGCCGGGGCGGTGCGCGCCGGACGGCACCGCGGCCGGTGTAGCTGGAGCCGGGCCCGGCGGGTCTGCGGGCTGGAGCCTGCGGCCGGGGGAAATCTGCGGTGTTGCGGCGGCTCGCCCGGCAGAATCGGGTGATCGACACGCCCTTTGGGGGAGCTATGCAGGAACTCCGGTTCGATGACATCCGGTTCACAGTGGAGGTCGGCAGCGATCAGACATGGCTGCGGCGCGCCCTGGGAGCTCACGAGCTGTCCGTTCAGCTCGCCGTGGGAGTGTCACCGTTCGCTGAGGCCGGGAAGATCCTCGCCCTGGAGGCGGACCTGTTCGGCTTCGAGGCGACGGGGCAGCGATCCCGGCTCGCCCGGACCACGGCGAACCTGGCGTACACCCCGACGGTGACCGTCCACCGGGAGACCCTGTCGTTCCCGCTGACCTCGTTGCAGGTCCACGCCATCGAGGAGGGCCGCACCGGCGACGTACGGTTCGAGATCGACCTCAACGCGACCCTGCCGCAGGCGCCCGGCTACCCGGGGAGCACCCAGGACACGGCGCACATCACCATCGCCAAGAGCCGGTGGGAACAGCAGCTTGCCCAGCTGGGGCCGTCCGCGGCGTTCGAGATGGCGGTGCCGTACCCGCTCGGCGATCCGGGGCGGGACGAGGTCGGCCGGACGCTGCGGGAGGCGCAGCGGCTGCTGACGGTGGGCGAGGTCCGGGCGTCGATCCTGGAGGTCAGGCGGGCGCTGGAGTGGGTCCGGGAGAACGTCACCTGGGACAACCCCGGGTCGAGGAAGCAAGCCAGCCAGTGCAACCAGACCGAGCGGTGGTGGCGGATCCAGGACGCGCTGTACAGCCAGACCTGCGGCGCCCTGCACAACGACGCGGTCACCAAGGACTTCGAGTACGACCGGGCCGAGGCGGAGACGCTGCTGGCGATGACCGCCGCACTGCTGCGGAACGTGCCCGTCACCAGCGCGTGACGAGGCGGCCCGGCGACCGCCCCGCGACCGAGACGAGGACCGCATGGCAATCGAGCACAACGGCATTGCAGGCCCCTACTTCGAGTACGACGGACTGCCCGCCCTGCACCCGGTGGATAAAGATCTGCCGCTGATCCATCCGTACGCCCCGGTGACGCCCGGCCGCTACGTCACGCCCGGCGGCGGACGGCTCACCATCCGCCCGCCCGAGAAGCCCGCCCACATCCGGATCACGCTGGACCACCTGGGCTGTCCCGCCCAACTCACCGACGAGAAGAACGCCGCCTTCAAGCGGCTCGCCCTGGCCGCCGAGGGCCACTGCGTGCACGCCGGGTGCCGACACCACGCCGCGTACGCGGACGGGGTGCTGCGCATCTTCGAGGTGCGCACCGGGAGCATCGCGCTCGCCGAGTTCGTGCGCGCCGCGCTCGCGGTCGAGCTGGGGGACTTCACTCCCACGGACCGGCTCTTGCAGGAGACCGAAGCGCTGGCCGGGCCTGTCCGCCAGGCGAGCGAGGGAGACCGGGCCAACGGCGGCTAGACGTATCGTGTCCGCTCTTGCGTGTTCGGCTGTCCCTGCCGCCGAGGGGGGGAGGGCTCACCCGGCGGCTGCCCCACCGCTGCGAGTGGTAGACCACGGCACACGGCACCCCATCACGCAAGGCGATGTGTACCGCACTGTGCGAAACCGGTACGGTCACCGCATGTCTGGGGATCACAACACACAAGGCGCTGCTCGCAGGGGAGTTGGCGCGGGCGTGGTCAGCGCCGAACTGCCGGCGCAGAGCGGACCGCCGCTGACGGAGTTCGAGCTCTCGGTCGGCGAGCGCAAGATCCTCCAGTTCAAGAGGAAGCCCCAGATCACGGCCGTCGCTGAACTGGTGTGGAACGCCCTGGACGCCAACGCCACCGAAGTCGATGTCGAACTGCGCCGCTCCAGCATGCAGGCGATCACCGAGGTCGTGGTGACCGACAACGGTCATGGCATGACACCCGAGCGGGCGCGCACCGCTTTTCAGGCGTACGGCACTACGTGGAAGACGACCAGGACGCATACCGAGGGCGGGGAGCGCATCCTGCACGGCCGCAACGGTGAAGGCCGGCTCTTCGCCTTCGCCCTGGGCGACCAGCTCACCTGGGAGTCCGCTGCCTGGGAGTCCATGGATTTTGGCGACTCCTTGGTCGGGGTCCGGATCCGCGGCAACGCCGACCACGCCACCGTCTGGCAGGTTGAGGAGACAGAGCCGACCCGGGACAAGCCCGGCACGACAGTCCGCATCTCTGTTCCCCAGGGCAAGCCCCTGAGCAGCCTGGAGCGCGACGACGCCGCTGCGAACCTCACCGCGAAGCTGGCGTTCTACCTCCGGGCCTACCCGCACGTGCGCGTCACGTTCGACGGCAAACGGCTCGACCCCAGCGACATCATGGTGGGCGACCCCGTCGACCTGGAGCTGGACCTGCCGGAGGAGTACGCCGGCGAGGACCCGCCCCCGGTCGTGACTTTTGTCGAGTGGAACAAGCGGATGAGCGACCGCAGGATGCTCATCTGCAACGCCGACGGCATTGCCCTCGGCGAGCACGGCAGCGACTGGTCCGACGGCATCATCAGCTTCACCCCGTACATGCGCGCCAATCTGTTCAACGGCCTGTCCGTCGATGACCTGCACGGCCTGACCATGTCCCATTCGGGGCTCCTGGATGCGGCCCTGAAGGCCGTCCAGAAGCACCTGGCTGTTCGCGGCGCCCAGATCTCGGCAGAGGTCGTGCGGCAGCTGAAGACCGAAGGCATCTACCCCTACGACGACCAACCGGCGACCGGCACGCTCGCTATAGAGCGCCAGACCTTCGACGTCGTCGTCACCGCCGCCCGCCACGCGCTGCCCAACAAAAGGGCCGCCCGTAGCCTGTCCGTCAATCTCATCCGCACAGCCCTGGAGAGCAACCCCGGCGACCTCCACACCATCCTCGAAAAGGTCTTGGCGCTCAGCGACGACGACCGCCGGCACTTGAAGAACCTTCTCGACAGCACCGACCTGACCCACGTCATCGGCGCGGCCACCACCGTCACCAACCGCCTGAACTTCATCCAGCTCTTGCGCAAGATCCTCGCCGACGAACACCTCCGCAAGAACCTCCGCGAGGTCGACCAGCTCCACCCCATGGTCAACAAGAACCTCTGGCTGTTCGGCGAGGACTGGCACATGACCAGGAGCGAGATGGGACTCACCAACGTCCTCCAGGCCCACCTGGAAGACCACCTCGGTGAAGACATCGTCCTGGAGCACGAACTCGAACCCGTCACCCAGCCGGACGGGCGCAGCGGCCGCGTCGACATCCTGATGTTCCGCAGCCGCCGGGACGACAACTCCACTGAACGCCTCGTCATCGAGCTCAAGCGACCGACCGTGAAGGTCGGCCCGAAGGAACTCGATCAGATCAAGAACTACGCCCGGGCCATCATCGACGACCCCCAGTACAGCGGGGTCGGCTGCAAGTGGCGCTTCTACCTCGTCACCTACGACTACTCGGACAAGATCCGTCGCGACATCCGGCAGAAGGACCGCCCCGCCGGCCTCGCCGACGTACAGGACAACTACGAGGTCTGGGTCAAGAGCTGGGGCGAGATCCTCGACGCTGGGGAGAAGAAGCTGCGGTTCTTCCAGGAGCAGCTGAACTACGAGGCGACCGACGACCGCGTCACCCAGCACCTACGCGAGAGCTACTCACACTTCATCCCTGACGCCCTGGCACAGCCGCAAGGGCAGGCTGAAGCTGAGCCGACGGGCCCGCCGGAACAGGAACAGTGAAAAGGCGAGGCCCCGAGACCGGTCGGCGAGACTCCCACTGACAGAGGACCGCCAGCCTGTGGCGTCGTACCTTCTGCAGAACCTGTTCCCACCTCGAAGGAGAACTCGTGGACGGTCCAGTGCGGCCGCGTCTGGAATCCGAAGCGTGGCCTGGCTCATCATCGTGGGATGGCTGAGCAGATGGACCTTCAGCGGTTGCGGAGCCTTATCGAAGGCGTGTGCATCACGCTGTACCAGCGATATGGGCATGAGGATCTGCCAGCGCTGTGCGAGCGACTTGGCTTGCCCTCGCCTCCTCCCAAAGACCAAGCGACCAAACACGAGCGCTTGACCGCGAGCCTGAGGGCATGCCCGGACGACCGACTGCCTCATGTGGCTCAGGCAGTTCTCGACAGCGAGCCGCTTCTAGCTCCCGAGCGGATGGAACTGCAGGACGTTGTGTGGCTCGGTGGCGATTACGTGGAAATACCCGGCCGTACGCGGCGAGAGTTGGCCAAGGAACTCGACCTCTCCGATCACCTTAAGTATCCGGACCGCTTTCTGACCCTGCTGGGCAGCCTGTGGGATCTCGGTGAGGACGAGTTCAACGTGTGGGGGCCCCACCTTGGCACCCTGCGCTCCGACATCCAGCGCCATGTGATCAGGTTTCCAGACGACTGGTCGACCGAGGACCTCTTCGAGCAGCTCAGAGCCTTCGAAGCCCCACATCCTCGATTCGGCCGCTTCCTCGAGGGCCTGGCCGCCCCAGAAGCTCTTCCTGACGAGCAGGCACAGCGCCGCTTCGTCGAACTGGCCGACCGCCATCTGCAGCCGGTCGGCGCACAGCTCCGTCAAGGAGGGGAGACGGACGGATACCCCCAGTTCCACCTGCACAAGCTCGGTCGCGGCACCGCCCGCCGACCGCGCAACCTCATCTTCGCCACCCAGGGGAAGCCCGACATCCGCTTCACCAGCGCCCTCGACAACGACATCGAGATCGCCGAACAAGCCGACAAGATCCTGGTCTACAACCACCCGGTAGGCAAGAACGGGCTCCTCTGGAGCGACCTGCTGTCCTGGTGGCAGGAAACCCGCGGCATCGCGGACACGGAGACGGCCAGCCGCACCCTTTACGACCGCATGCAGGCTTCCCTGCCACGTGAATCCGCAGGCCAGAAGAACCTGTTCTGGCTCTACCACAACCTCTACAAGGGCCAACTGCTCGACGTACCGGCGCTCCTGCCAGAGATATGGGTGCACTGGGACCCCAAGACCGTCCGCGAGCGCGGGGAGCGTGCCATGCAGAACCTCCGCATGGACTTCCTCATGCTGCTGCCCGGGAACCGCCGCGTGGTGCTGGAGGTCGACGGCATGCAGCACTACACGCGCGACGGAGGAGCCGTACCCGACAGCGCAAAGTACGCCGCCACCATGGCCGGTGACCGCGACCTGAAGTTCCGCGGATACGAGGTGTTCCGGTTCGGCCACGACGAACTGCGCGACCGCGAGCGCGCCCGCCCCGTGCTCACCGACTTCTTCCGAACGCTTCTGGGCCGTACACCTGACAGCTGCCCGTAGCTGTTCCACCGGCGGCGCGTGGCCCCTGCCGCAGCATCGAGGCAGGGGCCACCCGACCGCCAGACGACGTGATACGCCGCTGGATCAGTCGAAGTCGGGTTCCCAGTCGTCATCCACCTCTTCTTCGGTGCGCAGGGAATGGGCTCTCATGTCCGCCAGGTCCAGTTCGGGTCCAGTCAGTGTGAGGTCGCAGACCCGACACCCGAAGTAGCGCGGGAAGAACCAGATATCCCCATAGTCCCCGCTCTTGTCGCGCCCGCTGATGAACGCAGGATTCCCGCAAGCCGGACACGTCGTGGGTACGTGTAGAAGCCATCGGCTGGGCAGTGGCGCTGCCGCCAGGCTGGCAATCACCGCCGTCCTCTCGCTTTCGGACAAGCCGTCGGTCTTGCTCGCGAAGGTCTCCTGGGCCCGCTGAATCTTGGCGGAGTAGCGGACTGTCAGCTCGGACGTCGTCTCCTCTACGAGGCTCTTGCACGTCTGGTAGTACTTGTCCCAGAACCAGTCTGGTTCCTTCGCCAGCTCGGGCAACAGGGAATCGATGTACTTCACGCCAGATGCTAGGAGTTCCCGGCATTCGTTGGATGACTTCCCCCACCCCATGTGAGTGACACCGTTACGCGCCTCCCTCAAGGCCGCAAGTTGCTGTGGTACCTCGCCCTTTCCTAATTTCGTGAGCCTCATTACGACCCCCGCGCCACTGACGGTTCTGAGACCCGCACGTCCTTTCTCCACCTGGTCTTCCCGGCCGCCCAGTAGCAGCAGATCTTCTAGAGAGGGCTTGATGTCGGCCAGCAGTGTGAGGGTGATGGAGGCTAGGCACGCCTTGGCCAGATGTTCGACGGCTACAGCCATGTGATGGACGGCGAAGTCCTGGTCCGCAGGCTCTTGCAGGTAGGCGTCGATAGATGTCCGGGCCCAACGCTGAGCCGAACTCACCAGGTCGTCACGGATTTCGTCCTTGTCCATCCCAGAACCGTAGGGCGAAGGGAGCGGGAAGATCTCGAATTTCCACCGTTCGTGAGCCGTCTCGTCTTCGCTGAGATGGCCGGACGTCCGGAAGGGCAAGGTTGTGCTCACAGTCGTCTGACCTGCGGTGCCCTTCGGAGGGGCCGGTCGTTGCACGGAGTATGGAGCTGACTGAGGAGCAGGTGGCCACGCTGCGAGATTTTCTTCGCGAAGGTCGTGACCTGCGCGTGGGTAGCGATCCGTGTGATCAGGTCCGGTGGCGTACCGCTGCGCTTGTCTACCTTCGCGGGACAGTGCCGCCCGAACACCACCTGTGGCGAGTACACACGAACTGGGACTACTGCCCGATCCCTGTTGAGTTCCCTTGCACCGGCGTGAAGTTGTTCGCTGAACACTGGGGGCCGGTCATGGGTGTGATCGAGGGCCTGCTCGCGCTACACGAGTCCGTGCCGAGCGCCGGGGCACGAAGGGGCCAGCGGAAGGTTCTTCCGGCCAGCCCCTCAAGGGTCGGTGCTACGCCCACTCCAACCCGAGGGCGGCCAGTACCCGGAGCTTGTCCTCGGTGAGCTTTGCCCGCCTCGACTTCGTGTTCGTCAGGAAGACTCCCAGCTTGACCGAGTGCTCCTGGCCGCCAACCACAACGGTCTCGACGTGGGCCCTGGGAACGATCAGGTGGCCTTCCCGGTTCTTGTACTGCCGCAGGGCCTCAAGGCCCCGTTCGAAGGCACCGGGGCTGCCTTTGCGGGCTTTCGGCGGTGCTTCTTGCTCCGGGGGAAGCGGGACGACCCCGAGCTGTTCCAGGCGCTCGCGCTGCCCGGACTTCAGCTCCTGCCAGACGGTGTGCTGCCTCTGCTTCTGCAGCCACTTTCCGACGTCCATCCCGTGGCAGGTGACGCCCGTCAGGATCTCCGCGAACTCCGCTTCCTCACACAGGAGTTCGCGTACGGCGGCGTAGTGCCGCTGCCAGTCTGCCGGCCACTCGGGGTTCCAGTCCGGATCGATCTCTTTCAACGCGGTTTCCCACTCGGGATGACCCTCCAGGGCGCCGGGGCGGCGGAGGTTGGACAGCCACTGCCCCACCCGTAGGTCCAGGGCGGACGCGGTCCGGGGCGCGCACAGGGTCCAGTTGTCGGCGAAGTAGGCGCGGGCCGCCTCCAGGTTCTCCTGGAAGCGTTCGTCCGCTACGGACCACACCATGCCGAGTTTCTCCAGCCGCCGGGCGCGCAGGCCGGTCATCTGCCCGGCTCCGTAGGCCCGCCGCTGCTCTGCGATCCACCGCCCGAGCGGGTACGCGCCCTCCTTGTGCCCGATCAGCACCCTGGCGTGCCCCTCACGGTCGGCGAACCTCTTCAACGCCGCCCAGCCCCGGGCCCAGTCCTGCTTCTCCGTGTCGATCACGTTGAACGACACCCAGTTCGCGACCATCTCCGGGTCACGCGGAGCCGCGAAACGAAGCAGTAGACGGGACTCTTCCTCGCCATCTTCCGGCGCCGTGCCGATGTACTCGGACGGCTGCACTTCGTCCTTCTGCGGCTCCTGGGGAATGGCGAGCAGTTCCACGGCCTCTTCGTCGTGCGCCCGAAGTCCCTGAAGGACCTGCACCAAAGGCCGGTACGAGGCGGAGGTGAACATGTCCTCCGGCTGCTCGCCGGCCTCCAAGAACACGGGCACGATCAGCGAGGCCAGCTTCCCCTGCCCCGGCTTCTGCCGCAGAGCGCGGCCGATGGCCTGAACGATGTCGTGGGGCGCGCCTTTGGGGTCAAGGAGGGCGACGGAGTCCACGGCCCGGATGTCGACGCCCTCACCCAGGACGCGGCAGTTCGACAGGATCGCTCGGCGGACCGTTGTGGCATAGCTGCCCAGGACCCTGCGCCGGTGGTCCGGCTCGTGCTCTCCGCACAGCCAGTCAGCCCAGATCTTGGCCGGGTACTTCTCCGGCTGGTTGGCGTGCAGTTTCGCCGCGGCGCGCTCCAGGCCCTTCGAGTAAGCCTGTGCCTCTATCGTCCGGTGGTGGAAGGTGATGCAGGTGTTGAGGTTGTGGTGCGCCATGGTGCGCAGCAGCGCCGCGTGGAGAGCCCCGAGCCGCTGACCGCGCACCTCCTCGCTACGCCGCTCCTCGCCCATCAGCCGCTCTGGGGTGACGACCGGGTCCCGGAGTTCCATGACGATGATCTGATAGCGGGCAAGCAGGCCTCGGGAGACCGCTGAGGCGAGGGAGAGCTTGTAGAGGACGGGGCCGAAGATCTCTTCGTCGTCCATGGAGGCCGCCATCTCCTCCGGCAGAGCGTCCCGGACGCCTTCGGCGACCTCCCAGTGCGGGGGTCGCTCCTGCCAGATCCGCGGCGTCGCTGTCAGGTACAGCCGGCGGGCCGCCGGGATGATGTCTTGGTCGTGGACGTCGGCCCACGCCTTCCCCATTGATCCACTTGTCCGGTGCGCCTCATCCACACACACCAGGTCCATGAGGCTAAGTTTCTGGCCGTACGCGCCCTCGAAGGCCTCCGCCAGGACGCCGAGCGAGGCGTATGTGGCGTAGATGGTGACCGGCCCATCGCCGTGCCACAGCGACAGCTGGATCGGGTTGGTGGTGCACCGGACCTTCAGGGTCCACAGCTCCGGGTCGTCATGCAGCGAGCACACCGCCACCGCCGGGCCCTTGTGGCCGGCCGCGCGCCACGCCCGTACGGTCTGAGTCAGCAGGTCCAGCGTCGGCACCAGAACGAGGACCCGCCCCTTGGGCGCGATCCGCTTCGCGGCCGCGGCGGCGATGATGGTCTTGCCCGTGCCGCACGCGGCGTGCACCTGCCCCCGCAGACCGTTCGCGGGGATCCCGCCGGGAGGGACGTCCAGTCCTCGCACGATCGCGGCTACGGCCTCGATTTGATGGTCGCGCAGCTTGATCCCGGTCACCGGTCTTCCCTTCCTCGCGGCCCGTACAGCCGGGCCTCGTGAAACCGCTCCGCTGCGGTCTCTACTTGCCCTCTCCGACTCCAACGCCATCCAGCCGCATCGGGTCGCTGCCGACCCTCTCGAACGGCACGAGACGCTCGGGCCGTTCGACCAGGACGTGCATGCAGCACGGTCGACGCGACGTCCCCCTCGGCCACCGAACCCTCCCGGATGTCGCCGGTGACGGCCGCCAGCGCGGCCGACCGGGGTCAGCCTAGCATCAATCGAAAATTCATGGCTAAAGTCCTGGGAACATCCATGGTTAATTACTGATAGGGTGGAGGCATGCAGAAGCCGACTGAGGAAGAGCTGTTCGCAGCGGTGGACGACCTGCTCGCGGGTGAACCGGATTTGCCGCCGCCAGCTGAGCGGGCCCGGCTCCGCGAGGCGGCCGGGGTCAGTCAGGCCCGCCTGGCGGAGGTGCTGAGGACCACGAAGCAGTCGGTGAAGAACTGGGAGTCGGGGCGGTCCGAGCCCCGCGCGCCGCGCCGCCAGGCGTATCTGCGACTGCTGGAGGGCTGGGCCGCCCAGTACCCGGCCGAACCGGCACCGGTGCCGGAGACCTTCACCGGGCCTACGGCCTCTCCGGACACGCCGGCTGTCTCTGCGGACCAGGCCAGCGCCCCTGTAACCACGACGCCCCCTGAAGCCAACTCGCGACCTCTGCTGTCTACTTCCGCTCCGTCCCGTCCGGCCAACTCCCCCCGCCCCGCGTCGACGTCGCGTCGCCCGGCGAAGCCGAGGGCAGCCGCGCCGGCGGCTGACCCGCGCTTCCCGAACGGGCCACTGGCGGTCTTGGACGGCGACGGCACCGCGTACTGCCTGGGCGGCGTGCTGCTGGACTGCCCGGCGTCGACCATCCCGCAGCTGGTGGACTGGGTGTTGAAGGAGTCCGGGATCGGTGCCGCACGGCTGCACCGGCACGGCAAGGACTCCGACCCGCTGATCGTGCTCACCGAGTCGGCCGCAGCGCGGTTCGGCCTGCCCGCGCACCTGGAAGACCGCCGGGGCCTGCGCCTTGCGGAGGACCACCCGGTCGTCAAGCAAGTTGCCAAGGCCAAATGGAAGTTGACACAACGCGGCTTCGGCCCATGGCCGCGGATCTACCGTCCGGCACAGAAAGGCCAGCGGCAGTGCGTGCAGCTGGCGATCCTGCCCTGGGACGCACTGGACACCCGTGCGTGGGGCGACGCTGCGACCCTGCACCCCGCTGACCTCGCCCGCGTCCTCGGGGTGTTCGCCACGCGCGTGCTCACCCCACGAGGCTCCACCGCGGTGACCGGACTGGAGCTGATGACCGCACTGCGGCCGCCGACCCGCCCGGTCAGGGACGAGGCGAGCGGCGAGTGGGTCTCCGGCCCGAACCCGGGCGCGCTCACCCGGCCGATGGACCCGGCCCCGCCGGAGGCCCCGCCCGAGCACCCGGTGGCCCAGGGCTGGGAACGCGGTTTCCTCGACGAGGAGGCCTACCAGTGGGTGCGCGACCCGAACCTGCTGTCGGACGAGGAATGCCTTCTGCCGTGGGCGGTCGGCATCGACATCAACACCGCCTTCCTCGCGGCCGCCGCCCGCCTCACGGTCGGACTGTCGGAGCCCGTGCACGTCACCGCGCCGGCCTTCGACAAGAAGATCCCCGGCGTGTGGCGGGTGGACCTCTCCCACATTGAGCTCGACCCGCGCCTGCCCAGCCCGTTCACCTCCAACGGACAACGCCCCGAGGGCCCGGGCTGGTACGCGACACCGACCCTGGCGTACGCCGAAGAACTCGGCCACGAGATCCGCCCGATCGAGGCATACGTGCGCGAGGAGACGGGCGCGTACCTCGACCCGTGGCACGACCGGCTCAAGGACGCCTACCTCACCACCACGGCCGAGATGGGCATTCCCGTCGACAAGGACGCCGACCCGGCGGTGTTCCTGGAGGCGATGGCACTGCACAAGACGTGCGCGGCAGCCGACGAGGACGACGTCGAAGGCCTGCGTGCGGTACTGCGCGAGCTGGCCGGCCCCCGCGGGGACGCGGCGCGCCTGGCCGCTGCCGACCACACGGAGTTGGCCGCCCTGGTGAGCCGGCACCGGCAGGGCGCCATGGTCCTGTCGGCCGTCAAGGCGACGGTCAAGGGGGGCATCGGCAAGCTCCGCGAGCGCCCTCAGGGCCGGCACTACAAGGACGGGGAGCGCTGGCCCGCACTCGAACGCCCCACCTGGAACGCGCTCATCCGGGCCCTGGTCATCGCCAAGGCGCGGGTCAACATGCACCGCAAGATGGCCAAGCTCGCCGCCCTGATCGGCTTGTACCCCCTGGCGGTGCTCTCGGACTGCGTCGTCTACGCCAGCTCAGGTCCGTCCCCGCTGGACTTCCTGCCGCGCAACGGCGACGGCACCCCGGTGTACGGCACGTTCCGGATCGGCGCGAACCCGGGATTCTGCAAGCTGGAGGGCGTTCAGGAGATGGCCTGGGCGGTCGACCTGATTGAGCAGGGCTACAACCCCGCACGCCACATCAAGGGCGGCGGTCACGACGCCGTCATGGACGAGGGCGAGTAAGGCCGTGGCCGACCTCGAGACTGGCGCGTCGCGGCTCGAAGCCGAGGCCGAACTGGAGCGGGCGCTGGACCGGATGGAGGCGCGTATGGAGGCTCTGCAGCTCGCCATCCGAACGCGCCGCGACTCCGCACACGCCGAACTGTGGCGGCACGACCTGCGTGAGACACGCGAGACCTGGTTCCGGCTCGTTGACCCCGATGGCCAGGACCCGACCCCCGAAGGGAGCTGAGCACCACGTGGAGATCCATGACGCGATTGAGCGGGCCGAGCAGGAGACCTTCACCCAGGAGCCGCCCAAGACCCTCAAGGGCCAGATCGGCTACCTGATCCGGCAGTTGGGCAGCGCGAAGGCCGTCGCGGCCGAGATCGGCGTCACCGCCGACTCCGTGAACCGATACCGACGCGGGGCGCGGAAGCACCCGCCGAAGGACATCGCTGCGAAGATCGACAACGCCATTCGGCAGCGGTGGCAGCCCGGCGTCCGCAAGCGCCGCCGCAGGCACGCCGCCGCCACCGGCGGGATCACGGTGGAGACGAGGGCCCGGTTCGGCTACACCGCGCCGGTCGGCACCACCGACGACGGCCGCTTCCGCCGCCTGACCGTCCACCTCCCCGCGTCGTACGCGCAGCGCCTGTTCGACGCCCGCGACACGGGAGCGAGCGACCAGCAGATGCGTGAAATCATCGCCGAAGGATTTAAAGACATCTATTTCCAGGACGGCGGAAGCCGCGCTATGGGACTCTCAGATGTCGCCCTCAACGACATTGACTACATCGACTTCGACCTGAAATAGGGAAAGCATGGCCTCCACCGAATTCCCGGCCATTGACCGGGACAAGAGCCCTTTACTCGCCGCGGACGAGGACGCCGAACTCATCGCCGACGCGTTGCGCAACAGCCCGCACATCATCGCCGTGGACACCGAACCCGGTGACACGATCCGCTTCACCGTCACGGAGGGCATGTCGTACAGGATCAGGATGAGCAGCGCCCCGCCGCTCACCGACGCCCCCATGACGGAGCCGATTCCGACGGAGGCCGCTGCTGCGGCGATCCTCAACCACCCCGCGTTCGTGGTCGCGCTCCCCGACGACGACATTCCCGTCCACCCGCGCCTCCCCGCACCCCTGCCCGATCCGCTGCCGGTCCAGGGCATCACCGTCCAGACTCGGGAAGGCTTCTCCTACTACCTGGCCGTGGAGCTCGACCTCACCAGGCGCTGCGGACAGGAGCTGTCGGCCCCGGCCGCCGACGTCGCGTACGCCGCCGACCGGGTCCTTGCCGGCGACCCGAGCGACTCCGACCGCGCCGTAGCCGGACTCCTCAACTACGTCGCCGCCACCTGGGACCGCCAGGACGTGCCGCTGCGAGAGCACGCCCAGGCCGTCGCCCGCTCTCTGATCCGGTAAGGGGGGACGGCATGCTCGCCACGGTCGCCGCGCCGGCCGGTTTCGGTATCGCGGAGCTCCAGGTCGACGTCGACGACGCGGAGCACGAGCGGCGTCACGCCGTCGGCTTGGGAGTCGCCACCGGGTACGGCTTCGGCGGCCTCGATGTATTGATGGCGCTCCCACATGGCCTTCCCGTCCCGCTCTCGGTCCTCACAGATCACCAACGGGCCTACGTTCGTCAGGCCCCAGCAGGGATTTGCACTGTCACCTGTGACCAGGTCCTCCGGCACGTCACGCAGCCGTGCCGGGTGCTGCTGGCCACAGTTCGGGCCGAGAGCGCCTCCCAGCTGGCGCTGGATGCGGTGGAGAAGTTCACGACGTTCTGCGAACGCCGGGTGATCATCAACCGGGCCCCAAGCCTGCATTTCCCCGAGAAGTTCCTGGAGTTCGGCTTCTACGGCATCGGCGTCTGTCTCCAGCACCCTGACGGGACGCTGGAGACATTGGTGGAGCCGCGGCGGCGCGTGAGGAGGCATACGCCTGCCGCCTGGTGGTTCGCTGAAACCGCCTACGGTCGGTTCCTCACTGATCGGTCCTCACCGCATGCCCCCACGCTGTCGCCTGCTTCCTGACCCACCAACCGTGGGCCAGCCCCGCCCTGGGCCGTCTGACCGCTCTCAATGGCTCGGGTCCCCAGCATGTCAACTGCCGGGGATCCGAGCCCTCAGTGTCCCCCTCATGCCCAGCACCACCATGACCTCGGGAGGAAACCCGTGCCGTTGACCGCGCCCACCGACACCAGGGCCACCCGGCCGCACTTCGTGTCCTGGCGGGATGTGCCGACCGGAATCTACGCGACCGCCACCCAGCTCAAGACCATGGATCTGCCGCGTCAGCCGGGCCCGCCTGCGGCCACCGTCGACGGCCTGGACGGCATCGGCCGGAACACCACGATCACTCTGTACTGGGTCGACCAGTCGGTGCCGACCGCGTCCACGGCCGCCCAACTGGCTGCCATCCGGGCCCGGTCGGAGAACTCGGTGCGGCTCCGGGTGTGCGCGGACTGTGGCGCCCGACCCGACCGCGCTCCGATCGCGACGGACTCGTACGGTGCGCTGTGCCCGACCTGCTGGCACATCCGCGGCCTGCGCCGCCGCCAGGAGGAAGCCGCCGTCGACCGCGCGGCCGCCGTCCAAACCGCCCGCGATCTGCTGCGCCCCAGCAGCCGGTCGCTGGGCGTGCTGCACGTCGACTACACCGAGCGCGGCCACACCCCCTCGGGTATCCGCCGCAGCCCGGCCGCAGCCCGGGTCACGGTGCTGGGCGCGAACGGCGAAGTCCTGGCCGACCCGCTGCTGCGCCTGGTCTCCGCCCGAGCCAAAGGCATCCCTGATGGCAGCCTTGACGGCGCGGGCGACCCCGGTCCGGGAGCCGAAATGCTCGCGGCCACCCTGTCCACTCTCACCGTGCTGGTCTGGCAGCGCCGCGACCTTGAGGGCCTGGCCGCCGGACTGCACTTGCAGGGCGCCGCCTGGATCCTGCCGTCCCACGAGCACGTCCATGAGATGGCCTGGCTCACCACTGCGTGGCGCTGCGAGGTCACCCCGGACGGCGAGCGGCCCATGCCCGTCGCACCCGGCCGTGCAGACCGGATGCTCTACCTCCTGCGCCAGATCGCCGACACCGAACAGGCGCCGGCCATGCCGATCGGAGCGGCCTCATGAAGACCGACGTCCGTCCCGTACAACTCGCCGACATCGAGCGCCGCGCCCGCGCGGCCATCGCCGAACGCCTCGGGCACTCCGGCTCCGTCACCGTCATGCACGATAGCGACAACGACACCGCGGCAGTCCTCACCGTCGACTCCGGCGGCAACGGCCAGGCGTGCACACTGGCGTTGAGCATCACGGCCGGGTACGCGTGGGACTACCTACCCAGCCCCGACCTGCCCGCCGTCCGATACCGGATCCGGCCCGGCGACGCAGTTGTCGACGGTCTCGTATTTCCCCATCCGGAACTCCTCGTAATTGGCCATGGGGACGGCGGAGTCGGCGTCGTCGTGGCCGTGGGGAGGACGGGGGCGCGTCGTCGTTCCCCACGGCGCCAGGGTTCCCGGGCCGCCCGATAACCCGCCGGTCGTTCGGGCTGGTCAGGACTGTCCAGGGTGGCCGTAGGCCAGCGCGGAGTGCCGCCGAAGGCGCCCTTGACCGGCCGGGCCAGCCCCCACACTCAGCAGTCGGGCGGCCCGTCACCGGCCGCAACCAGCCTGGGGAATTACGCGGTGCTGAAGGTGCTGTTGATGGGGAATTGCGCGACCGCTCACAGCAGTCGACTCCGAGCTGTTCCGCCGCGCTCTCAGCCAGTTCCGCAGCCACGCACAGACCACCTTCGAACGCGACCTGTCCGCGAGCGTGATGCCGGTGCTGCGCGAACTGGTCCCGCCCGGGCGCAACTACCTCACCCAGCTGGAGCTCTTCGCGTATCAGCACGAAGTGCGCCTGGAGCGGCTGTACGACCGGTTCGGCACGAGCAGCGAGCACGCGGAAAGCGACCGGTACGCCCTGGTGCGTCAGCCGGAGGGGCTGATCGTGCTCGAGCAGCTGACCGCTGCCCGCGACGACGTCTTCGCCGCGTTCGACGGCGAGATCGGGGACCACTACCTCACCGACCTCGCCAAGGCCTGGGGAGTACGCGTATGAGCGCTGGTGAACGCTTGAATAACTCGCTGTCCAGGGGCAGTACGGTCTGGAGAGCGTCGGGCTCTCCCCGCGCCGGGACCACCGGTGCGCCTACCGCTGGGGGAGTCAGAGCCCAAACGGCAAGGAGTCTGACCGCCCTCCCGGGGCGAGGAAGCGGGCACCCATGTTGTCCATCGGGCTGAAGTAGACCATTGCCGTGAACCAGGCGCCGGCCTTACGCGGGTGCTTCAACTGCAGCAAGTTCGCATAGGCGTACACCAGGCAGTGAGCCGGCCGGTTATCGATGGGGCCATACGGCAGGACGTCGCGGAAGGGGTAGGGGAGCGACTGCTGCAGGACGCAGACCCCGGCGGCAGCCCAGGCCAACGCAGCGTCCAGGTCACCACGGACGAGTTCGTCTTCGCTCTCCACGTCATTGGGGTCGAACTCCTCGTCCTGGTCAGCCAGGTCGGCAAGCTCGTAGGCGATTGCGGTGTAAGCGTCGAGATCACGCGGATGCAGTCGACGGCCGCCGATCGTCACGCACGCCTTCTCGTAGGCGGCGTCATACGCCTCGTCGGTCTCCTCGTCCGGAGACCACACCCGTTCCATCTCCCATTCCGGACGAGGGGGCAGCTTCGCGATCTGCCGCTCCAGCCGGGACAGGCCGCCTGGCTCGTCTGCGTACTCGGCGTAGTGCGCCGCCGAGTCGAACATGTGGAGCTCGGGATCCTGCATCCAGGCCAGCAGCGGTCGGTCCAGCTTCTCCAACGCCTCCGACGCAAGACCTGTCGGCGTCAGCCAGGGCATCACACCTTCCAGGGCCGCCTTCAGCTCCTTCGGCTCCAGGCCCACACTCATCGCCATGGACGCCAGTATCTGCCACCGGTTCTCTCGCAACCGGGTTCTTGCGGAAACTGCCACCCTGAAGTGCGACGGGCTACGCAGGGCACGCGAGACACCGCCTCGGCCGCAAACAGCTCAGGGGCACCGCTGGGCCGCTGCCGGCTCTACTGCCGCGTCGGACGCCGGCGCCTGTCGATGCTTGGGGACGCGGCAGTCAGGCCGGTCGCAGACCTCCCCGTCGCCCTTGACGGCTCGGCAGCGCGCGGCGTGTTCGGTGCATCGGTCATCGCCCTCGAGGGGCGCTGAGCGACAGATCCGTTGTGCGCCGGGGCCGGCCCATGTGCAGCGTCCGAGGTCCGCGGCCCGCTCAGGGATGTGCAGTTCGCAAGGCAGTCCCGTGGCCTTGACGGTCCTCCCGCACCAAGATTTCGGAAGCGCGTCGTAAGACAGCACGGGATCCAGAGGCTCCATGCACAGCGGTTTCGACAACCGTTCGAGCCGGTCAGCCAGTTCATGCCTGTGGCGGTCTCGGGCCAGCTGCGCCAGGGCGAGCAGGAGGTCCGGCGTTGCTTCGATGTACCAGTCCTGGTAGTCGTGACCGTTGATATAGCCGGGACATGGCCGCAGCCGAGCGGCAGCTTCGAGGATGGGCCCGGTGTTCTCGGTGATCTTGTCCTCTGAGCCCGTGGTACTGGACTCCTTCGCGCAGTCGACCGGGTCGCTGTCGTAGGCGACGTCCACACGGTGCACCCTGATATGGGCAGCGTCTCGGACGATGTCGAACCGGCGCAGTTCGGTCGTCTCGTAATCGGTCACGTCCGGGGTGTCGTGCAGTGTGCAGTGCTGGGCGAGCCAACGGTCGACGTCAACCGCCTCGCCGCCCCCGATGGAGCCGTACGCCTGGACGTAGCCAGCGGAGCCGAGTTGGAATTCATGAAGACCGAGTACCTGTCCGGACTCGACCGGGTTCTGGCAGCGGCCGCCCTTCCTCGTGCGTGCGACGCACTGCAGAGCGTGGGCGTCGCCGCTGGGGTTGATCCACAGGCGACCGCGCAGCACGACGAGCTGACACCTCGGACTCATGATTCCGCTCCGTCCGGTTCCAGGCGCGTGCAGATGTGCGCGGACGGGCAAGCGGGGCACCCCCGTACCGTCGCGAGTTCGGCGACGGCCGCGAAGAGATCACGGGCCCGGCCGACGGAACCGACACCCTCGTGCTCAGCAAACTCCTCGGGGGTCGCCTCGGTACCCCGGGACATGTGACTTCTGACGAAGGCCAGCGCCGCGAACTCGTCAGCGGGCAGGTCACCTGGCTGAGCTGGGATGCAGGTCTTCGGGACGAGCTTGTCCTCCGGACTTCCGTGGAAGATCCACGGATCCCCAGGACGCTGCGGACGCTGGGTGACGATCCGAACCAGTGGGACATCGCCGGCCTCGTCTACCAGCAAGGCGCCAATGGAATGGAGCTGGTGGAAACTGCTCCGCAGGTCGCCGGTTGTGTCAGCTCCCAACGCACTCGCGACTTCGTGGAGAGGAACGAGGGTCACCTTCTCCCCTCCGAGACAGAAAGGGAGCGAGCCCGTATCCAGAGCCATGTCGAGCGCTACGGCCTGCTTGGGCACCGCACCGGCGTATTGCGGTCGCAAGCGCGCGAGACGCTGCATGAGATCGATCGCGTCGTCGGACAAGCGAGGATCGTCGGCGGCTGCCTCCGAGGTGAAGTCCGGGCCGATCGACAGCCACTCGTCATAGCCCGGAGGCTGTAGCTGCTGCAGGGTGTACGCCCCGCTTCTCCGACGTCCCGGCTTCCCGGGCTTCTTCCTGCCCATCGGATCTCCCTCCTCGGCACGAAGGCAGTCAACTCGGGCATCGCGCGCGTCTGCTTCGGTGACCTGAAGAACGCACCGGAGCAGCGATTGAATCGGTACGGCCCTCCGGTTCCCGCTATTGGCCTATCCGCTCTTGCTGCTCTTGGTTCGCCTACTCGCGGTGCTGGCAGGGCCAGCGCCGCAGCATTGGATGGGCCAAGAGGCACGCAGACGGGTGATGCTTGGGTGGCCTGGTCCGGCCGCCGGTTGTTCTGGAGAACCAGAACAACCCGGTTCACCTGGTGCTACCGGCAGCCGGTTCCGCGGTCGGCGCTGGGGCACGTCCTGCCCCTGGTGTGTTCTGCTGCTCCAGAACAAGCCGGTTTACCTAGTGCTACCGGCTTGATCGTGAGAGGGCACGAAGAAGGCGCCGCACAGAGAGTGCGGCGCCTTGTGGTCTTCACGGGCCAGGAGCCAACTAGAGGGCCCGGGAGGGCCCTCGGCGGATTCTGGTGGGGTGTTAGCCGGTAGCTGCGAGGTTGGCCATCTGAGCGGCGTACCGGGCCCTTCGCTGCTCTGTGAAGCGCTCGGGCTCGGCGGCCTTGATCTCCGGGATCGGCATGACGGGGGAGGAGACCTTGCCACCGGTCAGGAGCGGGTGGAGCTGGTACAGGCCGTCTTCCAGACTCCAGGCGAGCCCGCACTGGCGGAGCTCCTTGAAGCCGCGGTTCACGGTCGGCTTGCTGGCGCCCAGCTCGGTGCACATCTCGTTCTGGCTGATCTCGGCTGTGCCGGTGTCCGGGTCGCTGAGGTACAGCAGTTGATCGAGGACGCGGCGGCCGGCGGTGGAGACGTCGACCAGGGCCAGGAGCCGCATGACCTCGCGAGGGATCACGACGGGCGCCTCGCTCGGAGGGCCAGGGACGTAAGAGCTGCTCACGGAGCCTCACCACTTCCGATCAGGTCGACGCTGTAACGAGGATATGCCGTGCGAGGTCATGCGCTCGCCGCCTTCCGCGGTGACCGCTTCGGCCGCAGGGTGACGACCTTCTCCTTGCGGCGGGCGGCCTCAGCGGCCTTCTTCTCCTCTGCCCGTGCCTTTCGCCACTCAGTGGGGTAGTCGGCATGCGGGATGATGCAGACGGGGCCCTTGGCGTCGTTCCAGAGCTTCTGCCACTTCTCCTGCTCGCCGGAGGTGCCGGCCACCGTCAGCCACGGGTTCAGCTGGAGGACCCCGGGCTTGGCGTTCCGCATCCAGCCGATGTGGTTGAAGAACTGGCTCGCCTCGTTGACGGAGGCCGCCGACAGGTTGCAACGGGCTTGGAGGTCACGCTGGTTGGTCCGCACAAAGCCGCGGGCCACCGTGCGGATCTGGTCGTCGGCGCGGTTGGCGTTCTGCAGTGCCACGGACTTGCACCAGACCTGGAACCAGCTGCCGGGCATCTTGATGCTGCCGAGCACGTCCATCAGGAGCCGGGCGTCCAGCACGTAACCGCTGCACTCTGCACTCGCGGCGAACTCGCGGCCCTTGATCTTCTCTACACCAAGGATCAAGCCGCCCTTGCCGTCCGACCGCGCGACCACGCGCTCGCCGGGGCGGACGATCGGCAGCTGGTCCATCAGCACAGTCCTCCAGAGATGATCAACGTTTCGCGGAGCACGGTAGCACTGGGTAAACCGGTTTGTTCTGGAGGGGCAGAACAAACCGTGGCTCAGCGTCACCTGACGGAGCGTCAAATTTGACGGATGTTTGTTCTGAGAATCCAGAACACCAGGGGCACCTCTGTTCTGAATATCTAGAACAAGCGGTTTCATATCTCCGCAGGTCAGGGCACGTTCCAACACGGAACGCTCTTAGGTGTCACTAGAGCTCACGCCGCACACGGGTTCCCACCGACACGCCGCGCTGCGCGCGGCACAAGCAACTGGCAGCGACGGGCGTGTCGCCGTCGACAACCACCGGATCGAGGGAGGCCGGCCACCTGAGGCTGAGCTCGCTTCGCGTGCGGCGCCGCGCCCCAGCGCGGGTCGTGGACAGCAGCAGCGGCTCTGAGTCTCGGGTGGTACCGGCCGTGACGCTCAAAAGCAAGGAAGCGTGGCCAATGCCGGTGGATGGTTCCGCCGTCCGGCCCTGGGGGCCGTTCGGCTCCGGTGCCTCCGTTCGCTGTATTCCGGCTTTCTGAATTCGGG